>NZ_JAUTAE010000001.1:2320000-3520000 GCF_030818415.1 Sphingomonas sp. SORGH_AS_0950 | reverse complement strand
CCCCACTTTCAGCCGTTCGTTCATGCCGGAAGCAGCCGGCGCACATACTTGGCTTCGCAAAGATCAGCTTGCCAGCTGGCGACCGGGGCCGGGAAATCGGCTACCCGCATCTCCTGCACACTTCGTGTCCTCTATCCGATGAAGCTCGGCCGGAGCTTGATATGACGATGGGTGTCGCCCGATGGCTTCGAAACATGGGCTTCTCCCTAGTGCAGGGGCCTAGGTGCTGTGTAACGCGTGGCGGAGCACTCTCCACCTCACGACTGCGCCGAATTACTGAACAGCGGCGACTCGGCATCCTCCTTCCGCGCGCGGGCCAGCTCATCGGCCGGGAACTGCGAGATCGCCTCGGGGTGCCTCCCTACCATCCGCAGCATGGATCGCCGGAGGCATTCCGTCGCTACAAGAAACGCAAAGGCCGGCAGCTCCATCTGCTTCCTGCTAGGCGTGAAATAGTCGATTTCGTGCTCCTCCATGCGCATAAAGCTCACTGGAGAGGAGTGGGCATGAGCGGACAGGTACGAGTATGTGCCGCCAAACTTGCGCTCATCCCAGCCCATCATCTTAACGGCCACGGCTCGCATCCCGACCACGAACATTTCCTCGCCCGTCATCAGCCGTTCGCGCCGATGCTTCGGCACGTTCCCGAACCGAGGGTGAGCCTGCAACTGTGCGACGAGCTGCTTGCGTCCTTCCCGGAGATCATCGGCCTCGCCCTCCAACGCACTAACGAGGTGCAGCCTGTTCACTGTGTCATGCAGCTTAAGCAGGAGATAGCGGAACCTGTCCTCCTCCTCATCAACTGATCTGGCCCCCGTTTCACCGGACGGATTCAGGCGGTTGCAGAAACCAGTGCGCGATGTTCGCGCGGTGAACGCATTTTGAGCCCTGAATGGGGGTGGTTGTCGTTGTAGTCCTCGATCCATCCGGCAAGCGATGTCAACGCGGTGGGAGCATCAGGCAGCGGCGAGACGCGGACGTAATCGCGCTTGAGGGTATGAACGAAGGCCTCCGAGATGCCGTTGGACTGCGGGCTGCGAACGGGCGTGAAGCAGGGTTTGAGGCCCAGCTGCCGGGCAAAGGTGCGTGTTTCGCGGGCAGTATAGGCCGAGCCGTTATCGGACAGCATCTCGACCGGCACGGGCGCGCGCATACCGCCGAAGCGGGTTTCCACGGCTTCCAGCATGATGTCGCGCACGTCCGAGCCGCTGATGCCCGCATTGGCGATCGCGCGCCAGGCGATGATCTCGCGGTCATGGGCGTCGATGATGAAGGCGCCGCGCACGACCTCGCCGTTCCAGCAGGTGAACTCGAAGCCGTCCGAGCACCAGCGCAGGTTCGAGCGGATCGCCACCACGACGCCGTCATGGCCATAGTCGGCCCGCTCGGTGTAGCGCCGCGCCAGCAGCAGGCGGTCCGCGGCCATGATGCGATAGACGCGCTTGTGATTGACCGGCGCCAGTCCTTCGGCGCGTTGCTGTCGATTGAGGACTGCCGCGATGCGGCGGTAGCCGTAGGTGGGCCGCTGCGCGGCGATCTGGCGTATGCGGGGCAGCAGGTCCGCGTCGTCGGCCTTGGCGTACGGCCCGCGCGTCCGGGTGCGGCCGGTCAGGCGGTCGTACACCGTCGAGCGCCCGACCCCGAGCGTCTTGGCGACCAGGCTCACCGGATAGTCTCCGGCAACGGCGAGTGCATGAGCAAGCTCGCTTTTTTTGGGCGTGAGCGCTCCAGCGCCTCCTTCAGGATCTCGACCTCCAGCGTCTTGCGGCCGAGCTGGCGCTCCAGTTCGCGGATGCGGGTCTCCATCTCGCGGACCTGGCGATTGCTGGTCACGTCGTCGTCGCCGGCGACCGCGACGCTCCCGCCCTCCAGCATCAGCCGCCGCCAGCGGTACAGCAGGTTCGGCGCCACGCCGTTGCGGCGTGCCACCACCGATATGCTCTCGCGACCATCGAGCGTCTCCTCGACGATCCTCAGCTTCTCAGGCGTGCTCCAGTGACGGCGACGACCGCCGTCGGTGATGATTTCGGACACGGACATAAGCCTATGCTTAGGGGATAGCCCCAAGCCTCCTTCTTAGGCTTGAATCCGTCCGGTCGAAATGGGGGCCAGCTCATCAACGGGATCGAGCAGGTAGGCGATCATAGTCGAGCCCTCGACGACCATGCGCGCGAGTGCCATCATCGCATGATGGTCGAACATTTGAGACAGTTGCGCGATCGTGACGATCGAGTTGGCATGGGCGCAGCACTTGGCAAATACCATCGAAGCGAGACGACCCATCTTCGTCGTTTGACGCCCCGTCAGCTCCATCGAAACCTGATTGGCAAGGGTGCTTAGCTTGGCTAATTCCTCGAGCTGTTGTTTAACGGGCTCATGAAGCGGGTGCATGACAGGGCGTTCCGCCGCAGTCCTGCCCTTCGCGCGTCTGAGTTTCCTGTCAATGCCTGCCATTGACCTCATGTACATCATAGAGGCCCACGACGCACCCCGGACAGCGTTCTTGGCGACGCGGGTGCAACCGGGCGAACCTAGATGTGGCCGTTCAGAGGCCCTTCGAAAGGGCTCGCGACTTGGCGCTCAGTCAAATGGGTTACCCAACAGCCTTTAGAGAGCTCTATCGATTCAGCGAACTATCTCAGCTGGCTAGATTCTTGGGCTCAGGTCGAAGCCGAATCAGCGAAGCCAGGAATGCGCGACAGCCTGTCCGGCCAGCGTCTCGAAGTATCCGCGAGAATGCCCGCGACCGTCTCCCGCTGCCGCGAAGAGTCGAAGTCCGTCGTCGTGACGACGAGTGGCTCGCCACCGCCGAGCATTCGATCCATCAGCGGCGCGATGTGGCGCTCGGCTCCAGGCCGATGGATGTGGGCCACCAAGCCGTCCAAGTAGAAGCGGAAGATTGGCAACGTTGGCCCGTCGAGGCGCCCGATGTTCAGCGGCCTACGCTCCGCCACCGGCGTGTGATTGTGGATCGCGCCGCGCGCTACGATTTGGTGCAGCGAAATCGGGTAGAACGACAGCGGTGCCGGGTCGCGCGCCAGCAATATGCGCCGGAGCCGCCGCAGGTCTGACGAGCGGATGTCGATCTGCCCGAATTCAGGGAGACGGCTAATGGCGGCGCGCCAAAGCAAGCTGAGGAAGAACAGCCTCAGCCTAGGCCCGTCCACGCCGTGGATCACTCGCAGCCCGCCCCCCGGAATGCCGGGCATCGGCGGCATTGGCACGTAGTCATCGGAGACCAGCGCGTCGGCGCCGTCCCAGCCGCTCCACACCAGTCGATGCGTGCGAAGTTCGGCCACGGCGAAGTTGTCGTATTCGGCGAGGATGTCCTCACCGGCACGGGTGACGATCGCCGGATCATACCAACTGCTCCAACGCTTGATCGGCGGATGCTCATCGCCTGCCTGAGCGAAAGGCAACCCCTTCTCGGCTGGATAGGTCAGGGCCTTCGGCAGAATATGCGCGTCGACGAAACGGCCGGGCTCGCCCGTGAGCCTGCAGATGCCTTCACGCCTGCCGGCCATCCTCATCGACCCCTGCGGGACGTACGCCCCTGCTCTCGCTCGACGTTTGCCCGGACCTGCGCGTCCGTGAGGAACGGCGGCCGCGTCTCCGCGTCGGGAACTATATCCAGCTGGGTCGCCGCGGCGAGGCCTAAAAAGTCGATCGCGAAGCCCATCGCGATCAGCATGTATCGCTTTTCGTGCCGGGTCTCGACACCCGTCCCGCGATCATGCTCCAGCATCCTGTAGAAAGAGATCGGGCCGGTGTGCGTGTGCTGCGAGAAGAACCGGTAGGTCATCCTGAACGCGACCGGGTCGAACCCCATCTCCGCCAGCACGTCGTCCTGAATGAATGGCGTGCGCTCGCCCCGAAGCGCCACCCGCCGGCGCTTCTCGTCCCAGGTCGACAGCACCGGGTTCGAGTCAAAGCGTCGGGTAAGGTCTTCGAGCACCTCCGGATCGAAGTCCTCATCCGGGAGCAAGCGCATTCGAGAACCGTGGTCGTGTAGGTGAAACAAAATGAAACGGGCGGCGCGCTCGTCCTCGTCAAGTCCTGCGGCGCATAGCCAGTGGTGGACGAGGCAGGCCTCGAAGAGGTTGCGCGCCAGCGAAGCGGCGGCGCTGAAGTCCCAGTGCTCGCCAGGCTTCGGATCGGGCAACATTCTGTCCATGCTCTTCGCGGTGACCACGATGCGCGTGAACAGGACGGAGCCCCAGAACATCCTGTTGCCCGTGGAGACGATCCCGCCCGATCCACGCGAGATCCGCTTGCAACGCTTCAGCGTCTCGCGAAACTCACGACGTACGTCGAGGTAGAGCCTAGTTACTCCCGGATTATCGAGCGCCCCGACCTCGTCAGCAAATTGTTGCATCTCGGGCGTGACAGCGGACGCGGAATAGAGGCTGATGATGTCCGACGGCATGGTGGATGGCATACCATATTGCTTCGACCTGAAGCGATGCCCGAGGCTCTACCTTTACAAGTCGCTTGCGGCGGGGCGTGACTGCCGGTGCACCGCTTCCGAACGCGGCAAGGCAGTCACTGCCGTTCCGTCCTAAAGCTCCCGAAGACCCATATTCGGCCGTTCAATGTGCCCCTTCCACTTCCCAATTTCCGACGTTCATTCAGGGCGGTCTCATATCTGTCCATAGTCGGCCTGAGCAGCAGTTTTCACCGTAAAAATGGGCGCAATCGGACGCTTCCCCTGAAAAATGGGCGGGTATGCGCGCGGCCCATCGCAGGTCCACCGCAGCCGCGCAGCGGCGGGTCAGGCCGCGGATCGATTTACGACCGATAGGGCGTCCAGCCCTCGAGGGTGCCGGCATGTTCTATGGTCAGCAGCGTAGTGACCTTAAAAACCCCGTAAAAGGTATGCACGACCGAAATGTTCTTCCACGCATCGGGCTCTCCAAAGATCGACGCCCGGTAAATCTGAGTGTTACGTAGATCCGGAGTGCCAAACTCGAAAAGAGCTAACGGCGGGTCCCGGTAGAACTCATCGATAGTGTCCGCGACCGTGCGATCAATTTCGTGATTGATCATAAAATTGTGATAGATATGATTCTGCTTATAACCGGACGGGAGCGAGTGGCGCTTCAGCTTGTAGATCAAGCCACAGCATACCGCGTCGAAAAATCCGTCCATTCGTTTCCGGTCGACGATGTAACGTCGTTGACCGTCTACCACGCCCGAGTCCTTCAATACTGTTTTGGCGAACGCCCGGTTATTGTGCTCGAGTTGGGGCGCGATGCGCTTCAGCCAAACCTCCCGCGAGCGGTTCGCTGGCGAACTGGCCATCGCGATATGAGTCAACGCGTAAAGGTCATCGTTGCTTTTGGCTGTGTTGTGCTTGTCGCACGACGGCACCGTCAGAAGCTGGACACGCTGGTCTTCCGGGAAAAAACTTTTCGGCGGCACATGCTCCTTCGAGCTGTGATCATTGACGCAGTCTTGGAAATAGCACTTCATCGAAGAGGCGACCCGTCCACCATACCGTGGTGCAGCCCGCTTCTACCGCTCTTGCTCGCCCCGTTCCAGGTCCATCATAACATAGGCGCAACAGGCCGAAGGGTCAGAATAGGGAGCAGATATGCCGTATCGCTGGGCGACGCATCGGGTGGTCGATAGCACGGGTACGGAGGCGATCGGCACGGCTCCGATCTCGTTATGGTGGATCGCGCGCGCCGCTGCGGAAGAGACGTTGCAGGGTGGAGCTATGGTTCCTGCTTGGCTCACCTTGTTCCAAAGCCATCTGAGCGCCATCGACCTGCACAATCTGCGATGGGCCGATGACCTCGCGGTTAGCACCGAACTGCGCCGCTCGTATTCAGGGCTGTACGGGAGGTTCGTTGCCCGGGCGCTGCTAACTCACCATCTGGGCCTGACCCGGTTCAATTCGCTCACCCGGAATGGCATCGCTCTACCGCATTCTATCACTGTGTCCCGCTCCTCCGATGGCGATATCCCAGATTGGCTTGCTTGGGACCGACGCCGTCGCAAATTCGTGCTCTGCGAGGCGAAAGGTAGCTTGTCGGGAACGGACTTCCTGACCGGGGACCCACCTAGCTGCATCAGAAAGGGCAAGGAGCAGTTTGGGCGTGTGTCCAGCACGGTCGCTGGCCGGAGTTATCGGCCAGACGAGTGGGTGGCGGCGACGCTCTGGTCAACGGACACACGGTCTCATACGCCGGTGACCATCCTATGGGATCCTCCGGTCGAGCAAGCACCTTTCTCGCCCGACGAGGCCGAGCACCATCAACGCGTGATTACGCGCGCTTGGCTGGACAGCATCGCGGTCGGTTTCGGCGTCGATAACGCCGACGCGATCCTTCGTGCGGCAAAGGAAGATCAGACGGTTGAGGTCAGGGCCACGCCAGGTCCCTCTCCTGAGCGACCGGTCCCGCCGCCCGACCCGCGCGAACTCCCGCTAGAGGAGGGCTTAACCGTCAAGGTCGACCATGCTCCCGAAGAATTTCCTTCTAGCGAACGTCAGTTCAGGGACGAGCGTGAGCGGGAAGGGGGGGATGTATCGCCACAGCTTGACCTTCCGGCACCGCCGCCCGACCGACGCCCGGCCCGCCCAATGATAGAACTAGCGGCTTCAGCCGCGCTCGTCGGCCCGTCGATTCTTGAGCCGCGCCCGCCGGAGGCGGCACCGTTCCAAGGAGCATTTCTCACAGCGCTAGTCACCCGCCTGGGGGTGCGGCCGATTAGGACCAAACGCGACTTCGAAACCCTCCAGATCGCGCAGGAACGGGCGCGCTCGTTCGGCGAGCCGGCGATGCTGATCGGCTTGCCGCGCGATATCAGCCCCGAGCGTGATCAAAGCGGTGTCGAATGGTCCGACGCCGCCGGCGTCGTCGCGCCGAACGATCTTGCGGTGTTCGACCTTCGGGTCGCGGAAGCTGTCGTTCCGGGAAACCTGCCGAGATGAGGAAGCGCCGCCGCGCATGTATAGCGATCCACGATGCTCAAGATGCCGCCCCATTGGCAATTTGTCGGATCCTTCGAGATGCCGCCTATGGCGATCGCCGATTTCCGGGAGGCAATCGCCAAAGATCACCCGCCAAGGAGAAGCTTGGGCAATCGTCGAGCTATTCAAGACCAAGTTCGGCAAAACGAGGAGCAGCTCGACGACCCAGAAGCAGTCGTGTTGGGTCCCCGGTCCGCCCACCGACTCCGGCCGCTCGTTCATTTAGGTACCAACCCTTGTTGGAACCGCCCAAAACGGTCGAATTTGCCTGATTTGAGAGGTTAGCGGACGCTAGGCGATAAGGCCCCTTGCCGGTATCCGAGCTTGGAGCTGCCTGGTGTGCTCAGGGTGCCGCGGGTCGCCGTGCCCAGCCAAGCAGTTTGCGATAGCCCAGATCGTCGGCCAGCTCGGGCGAACTGGCTACGAGCGTTTCCAGCATCGAGGCAAGCGCTGCGGGTACAGAATGGATGCGATCCGCCCCATGCGGGTAGTAAGCCATCTCAGCCGCAGGAGTGTGCGTTCGCCGCGGCGTGACCCTACAGCTGCACCGCCGCTGGCAGGCGAACTAGTTCCCCCATAACTTCTTTCCCAAGCTCCGCCTCAATTAAAGCGCGTGTTCACACATTTTGAAGCACTCGTCTAAGTTCACCAGCCACGTACGGCGATAGCCCTGCGGTCTCGGGTGTTAGCTGGGAGAGGAAGCGTCGTGCTGCTCCTAAATCCATATCTCTGTTGATCGTCAGACCGGACAGGATGTGCGCCGTGTGGCGAGAGAGGCCGAGGCCGATAAACTGGATCATCGTTTGCGATGCTGCTCCAAGCTCCAGATACAGAGTGAGGGACGGTATCCTCACGATGTGAGAAGCGTGCCCGGTTGCGATCAGGGCCTCTTTCAGCACAGCTCCGTAGCAGCCCAGCATATTCACGTATTTGAACCGGAGACTGCTTTCCACATCCGTCAGCACCTCTCGGATGACCGTCCGGCTGGACCGGTTCTTTCCCTGGCTTTTATGGTACCTGATTGCCTCCTCGATGATCATCGGCAGCGGCTCACCGCGCATCCAACGAAGAGCCAGAGGAGCCCAGTAGCGATGATGCTGACCGCTCTTCAGTTCAAGATATTTATGCACGCGGGCAAAAACTGGTCGCAACTTGTCGAGCGCATCCTTCCACCCAGCGCTCGGATGCAGAGGGATCAGATAGTCGGGACCCTTTTTCCCGATCTTCTCGATCATGTAATCGTAGAGTTCTTGCTGCCGGTAGCCCGAAATCTGCGGGCTCGCCGCCAGCGTTTCAACTTTCAAGCCGATCTGATTGTCAGCGATGGCCAGGGCGGAGGTGATGCTCGCCCGTGTCTGCGGCGACAATCCGCTGACGCGGTCAAAGGTGTCGTCAAGTTGCCCTTGCCGATGGTCGCGTAGGAGCTTTGAGAAGGCGGCCTCCAGATGCGGAGACTCACCTGATGGACGGTCCGTCGCCGCAATATACTCCAGCAACTCGGCCGATGTGTCGGTCAGGGCGACCTCAAGCGATGGCTTGATGGGCTCGTCCTTCGGTCCTGAGAGCGGACTCGAATCCCATTCGTCGTAGTCAACGAGAAAGACATTCCCCTGGAAGTCCTTGCCAAGGCGGCCGGCACGCCCCGCAAGGTTCCAAAAATCGACGGGCTCAATCGGGTTCTCTTCCCCCTTATGGGGGTTCTGCATGAACACGTTGCGCGCGGGCAGATTGACGCCTTGCAGCAGCGTGCTTGTACAGACGATGTAGTTGAGATGCCCGTCAGCAAAGGCACTTTCAACCGCGTTCCTCAGCAGCGGAGGAATGCGACCGTAGTGGAAGCCGACGCCGCCCTCCACCGTTTCAGCAAGCACGTAGCTCGGATGGACCGCCTCTTTCGCAAAGGCAGTCAGCTCCTTGCGAACCTGCACCGATCGCTCATCAGGTCCGGAGGAAAGCACCAGTTCAGCGACCGCCGGGTCTCGCGATAACTCTTTTATCTTAAAGGCAATATCCTCGCATGCCGCAGGACCGACAGCGTAGACGAGGCTTTGGGATACGTTTCCAAGAGCCCAGCTCAGATACACGAGGCCATCATGAGAGTTGTAGATCGGGATCGCGGCATCAATCTCGGCAAGCGGCGTCTTATTGCCGTCCCGCCACAGCAGCATTTCGATCTTCTTATCGTCGCCAGCTCTGCGGTTCAGTAGGATTATGTTCTGGGCGACGGGGGAGTCTTTAGTCTTGACCACCTTGACGCCCTCGCGGCCGACCACCGTGCCGAAGACGGCCGGATCCCGAACTTGCGGAGACGAGAACAGGAACTGCACCTCGGGGTGTCGGCGCTGAAGGTCCTGCAAAACTGAGTGCAGGACCACTCCCCGGGAGCCCTCGCCGATAAGATGCGCCTCATCTACGATGGCGACGTCGAACTTGAGTCCAGGAGCCGTATGAAACAGCACCTGAAGCCGTTCCGGCGTGAGCACATAGATCGGCGTACCTAAAACAGTTGGCGCTGCAGGTATCGGCACCGTCGTAACATCAAACGCCTTATCGAGGCTTGCCGAGCGCAAATCCGTGGCAACTTGGCTGATCAGCGCGCGGCTCGGCACAAGATAGACCAGGTTGGCGTTCGGACGCATTCGCTTAAGCTGTTCAATATACGCCAGGAACACGAACGACTTGCCGGCTGAGGTGGGTGCCGAAAGCGCCAGCGAGGAGCCAGATGCCAAGGCATCCCAAACCGCCCGCTGCATGTCGGTAAGGACGGCGCTGCGCTCGCCGATGCGGACGGTATTGTCCAGCTGACGGCCGAGGATCTCGTAAAAAACCCCTTCAGTGAGCGTCCGCGGCTCCGTCTCGCCCTTGAATGCGAATTTAATCGCGGGATAGTTTCCAAGGCGCGCCAAGATAAGTCTCGACGCACTCCTGATCCCAGCGAGAGTGTCGCTATAAGCCAGCGATCCGACGCTGATGCGGTAGGCAAGCTGCCGCCATTCTGCTTCCTCAGATTGCGCAAATATTGTGGCGCTTTGAAGGAGCCGCCGCAAGACTTCCTCTTCAAGCGCGTGACCGTCAGCAAAGCCCGCGCCGCCCATAATTGATTGACGCAGTATGGCCTCATAGTCGGCCACAAAGCGTGGATCGCCGCTAATCGTTTCACAAAGCCCGTCCACAAAGCTCATGCCGTCACTCCGAGCTTCTCATAGAACGCCGCCCTGAAGACCTGCAGAGACGGGAACGGCAGAAGGAAGAGATGCAGGTTCGTGGTGATGGGCAAGCGCTTGCCGTAGTGACGCTCGATCACGCGGCAGGCGCTGCCGATCCTCTTCTTGTATTTCTCTTCGAATGCCGAGGCGACTTTGCTGGGTTCGAGTGCAAGGATGCGGTTGTAAGCGGAGTATTCGAAGCCAAGCAGGCATGCGTGAACGATACGCTTTTGCAGCGTTAGCTGCGACATTGAATATGGGTTTATATACTCCGCGATCTTCGCTCGAAATACTGAGTCCAAGCTGTCGATGTCAGACAGATTGTTCAGGATCTCAATTTCACGAGAGATTTGACCGGTATTCGCCAGGAGCTCGGCCATGGAGGCGAACGCAGCGTCAGCCGCTGACGAAAAGTTTTGATATATTTTGGATTCGCCAAAATAGACGGTCAGGAGGTCCTTGGCTTCGTCATAGCCAAGATGGATACCATCCGTGCCGTGCACGGGCATGTTGTTATTGGTCTTCAGGTACATCTTCGAGACCAAGCGCGGTGCCTTCAGCACCCATTCCAGCAAAGCGTATAGGATTAACTCTCCCGGCTCTCCGCCGGACTCGAGTTGATTTTTTGCTTTAATAAACAAGCTTTTCGCATCGTCGCCAAGTCTGATGATGCGGTGATAATCGAGAGTGGGGTCGATCCCCTGTAGCGCATCCCGGACTTTGCTCTTTGGTAGACAGTACGGGATCAGGCAGTCGTAAAGGTACTCGACGAATTCCTGAACCGTAGGAACGCCATCAGCGAAGGTAATGTAGTGGAAGCTACCGGAAAGCCGGTGCATCCCAGACGTCCAGTCGAAAGGAACCTCTTTCAGTCGGATGCCGAGGCCCGCGTGGTCCTTCAGAAGCGCAGTCATCGCTTCGGCGAGCGCGGACGGCTTCGTCGCTGCCGCGTCTTTTTCCTCCACCCCCGTCATCTTGATGCTGACCAAGCTCCCGCCTTTGAAGCAGATTAGTTCAACATCAACGCGGAATCTATGACCTTTTGGTAACGGGTCTTACACGCGCGTATCGCTCGCTCGGGTGTTCGCTTTCTGTGCTCGAGATTGAGTAGTTCCGTCGCGGTCGCCAGGAGTGCCTCGCTCGTAAGCGTGCTGACCGTAAACCGGCATTCAGGACTTCCATCGTCACCATGATCGTCCGAGATGCGGGCGTTCGAGCCCCCTGCCCTCACTGCTGAACGAACGGCAGCTTACCCCGGTGTGTCGCTCGAAAGCGGACAGGCCGCTCTCCACCATGAACGCCCTTCCGATACATAATCTGATCGGCAGGCGAAGCTGATGGGCCGCTCGATCGCCAGAGTTCCGACGCGTCGGTTCGCGGCACAAGGTTTGAAGACGACGCAGACCGTCATCCATTTGGGATGTTTCGGTCGCTGGCCTTTTCCAGGGCGAACGGCAGGTATTGTCGGGACCAGACGTTTGCCGCAGCGAACGCGGAAGACTGGGTCTGGTCCAGAGCGGTCGGGCGGCCTCCTCAAGACGGAAATCCAGCGGCGAAGGACGGGATCCATTAAAACTATCTGGACGACCAGAGCGTGTGCCTACAACGCGACGCCCAGGCGGAACAGGGGCCAACTGACAACGAATTAAAGTTACCTCGAGTCTCATGCTGCCCAAGAGTTGAGCGGGCTCGCAAGTAAACTGTTCGATCCGTCTGAAACGGGTTTGGCCAGCATCGAGGCGGCGACGACTCAAGGATCAATACGACAGTGCACATGCCGCAGCGCGACCCATGCGGGGTCCGCGCAAAGTCACAACGGTTCGTACCGATCCGCCGCTCAACTTGGGTTGAAACTTGGGTTGCGAGGCGCAACCTTCAAAAAAACCCAATTATTACAACGGATCATGGCGGAGAGGGAGGGATTCGAACCCTCGGTACCGTTGCCGGCACGCCGCATTTCGAGTGCGGTGCATTCGACCACTCTGCCACCTCTCCGCGAGGACGATCCGAAAAAGGCCGGTTGGCCTTCGGGGCTGATCGATTGGAGGCGCGCTGTTAGATCAGCTTTTTGCGCATTGCAAGCGCCTAAACTTGTGCGGCGCGATAAAGACATTAAATCGGGCGATATGGACGCCACCGACATGATGCCCCTGACCTCGCGCCTGGATGTGGACGCGCCGATGATCGCGACCGCGCGCTTCGCGATCGGGGATGTCGTGCGCCACCGCATGTTCGACATTCGCGGCGTCATCTTCGACGTCGACCCCGTCTTCGCCAACAGCGACGAATGGTATGACGCCATTCCCGAGCAGATCCGGCCCGCCAAGGACCAACCCTTCTATCACCTGCTCGCGGAGAATGCCGAATCGAGCTATGTCGCCTATGTCAGCCAGCAGAATCTGTTGCACGACGACAGCGACGAACCGATCGAGCATCCCGCGATTCCCGGCCTGTTCACCGGCTATGCCGATGGGCGTTATCTGCTACGGCGCGAACATCGCCACTGAGTCGGCTGCGGCATCGGGGATTTGGGGTGCGCGGAACCCCTGACCCGGCATCAAAAGCTGCAATCCTTGGTTGACAATCGGGCCACCTTTGCCTAGCTGACCCTTCTTTCCCGACGGGCATTCCCGCGCGGGAGCCATGCATTTGGGAAGTGATAAGAGCCATGTTCGCAGTCGTGCGCACGGGCGGCAAGCAGTATCGCGTCGCCGCCGGAGATAAGATCGTCGTCGAGAAGATCGAGGGCGAAGCCGGCGCGTCGGTGACGCTGGGTGACGTTCTGCTGGCGGGCGAAGGCTCGGAGCTGAAGGCCGTCGACGGCATCACCGTTGCCGCCGAAATCATCGCACAGGCGAAGGCCGACAAGGTCATCGTCTTCAAGAAGCGTCGTCGCCACAACTATCGTCGTCGCAACGGCCACCGTCAGCAGCACACGATCCTGAAGATCGTGTCGGTCGGCGCCTGAATCTCAGCCGCGCCACCCAACGAAATCCAGGAGTAGTTCGCAATGGCACATAAGAAAGCAGGCGGTTCGTCGCGTAACGGTCGTGATTCGGCCGGCCGTCGCCTTGGCGTGAAGAAGTTCGGCGGCCAGGAAGCCATCGCCGGCAACATCCTCGTGCGTCAGCGCGGGACCAAGTTCTATCCGGGTCGCAACGTGGGCATGGGCAAGGACCATACCCTATTCGCGCTCGTCGATGGCCGCGTCTCGTTCCACGAGGGCAAGCTGGGCCGTAAATTCTGCTCGGTCGAACTGGCCGCAGCGGCCGAATAATCGGGCAACCGCGCCGGGTTGCCCACCAGGGTGACCCGGGTTCCGCGCAGGAACCAGCAAAAAAGGGAGACGGGTCACCCCGGCTCCCTTTTTTTCATGCTCCCTCCACCGCCCCCGCGCCTGTCTCCGTCCCGTCATCGGGGCGTGCCACAGGCGCCGGGCGTGACGAGGAGTTGTCGAGTGATGTTCGCGCGGACCCCAAGATTGTTGTTACGGCCAGCCTGGCCGGAGGATGCCGGTGCCCTGACCCGGGCGATCGGCCATGAAGCCGTCGCCCGGATGGCGGCGCGTGTTCCCTACCCCTATACGCAGGCCGATGCCGAGCGCTGGCTGGCCTTGCCCTGCGACGCGACCGAGCCGCGCTTCCTGATCACCGCGCTGGATCGCGGCGGCGCGCCCGAGCTGATCGGCGGCATCGCGATCATCACGGGGGATACCGGGCATGAACTCGGCTATTGGCTGACCCCGGCGGCCTGGGGGCGCGGCTATGCGACCGAGGCGGGCCGCGCGGTCGTCGACATGGCGCGCCATGCCCTGCCGATCCGGCGGCTGGGCGCCTGGCACTTCGCCGACAACCCCGCCTCGGGGCAGGTGCTGACGAAGCTGGGCTTCCGCCCGAGCGGACAGCGCATGGCCCGCGCCTCCGCCGCGCGCGCGACGCTGTCGCCCAGCATCCACTACGCGCTCGACCTGGATGACGACCGACGGGCGTCCATGCCCCTCGCCGCCTGAACCTCTTCGCCTTTCCCACACCGGAGAGGCGAAGCCGGGCACCGTCCGAATCACCCCGACTCGGGGGATGGGCCATGTCCTCCATGCGAGAGGCCGCGCGCGTTAACCATTCTCGCTTTGAACACGTTATCCGCGCGCAACGACGCGATTCCTGCCCGATATGGTCGCTTCTGCGAGCATGCCCAAAAATTCACGGGGTCAGTGGGATAGATTTAGGCGATTGATAAGGATCAACGCCCCTGATGTGCTATATCCATCAGCCGTCAGGGGAAATCGATGGTCCATATTGCCCGTTCGCAGCCCTCACCCTGGGCGCTCCGATTTAGGCTCTCTCTCCCGACCTCTTCGCTCGGGCGCGATCGTCGGGGCGTGGCGGTGGTGGAACTGGCGCTGGTGCTGCCCATCCTGCTGGGGCTGTTGATGGGGATCGTCAGCTTCGCCGACTATTTCCTGACCGCGCATATGGTGCAGCAGGCCGCCAACGACGCCGCCCGCGCCGCGCTGGCCGGGATCGATGCGGGCGAGCGCCGGACGATCGCGGTCGATACCGCCCGGCGGCTGCTCGGCGCGGCGGGCACGCTTCGGCCCGAACGGGGCGAGATCATCGCGGTCGAACAGAATAATATCCTGACCGTCTCGATCCGCTATGATGCGCATGACGATCCTCTGCTGAACCTACCCTTCGTGCCGACGCCGGGACGCATGCTGTCGGCCCGGGGCGTGGCGATGATCGGCGGCCTGTGAGGGCACGGCTCCGCGACGACCGGCGGGGCGGCGTCAGTATCCTGACCGCGATTTCCGCCATGGCGCTGATCGGCTGTGCGGCGCTGGGCGTCGATATCGGCATGCTCACCCTGTCGCAGCGCAAATTGCAGGGGGTGGCGGACCAGGCCGCGCTCGCCGCCGTTGCCTCCAGCCCCGAGCGGCGGGCCGAGGCGGTGCAGCGCCTGCTCGCGGCGAACGGCCTGGTCCATGTGTCGAGCACGCTGGCGATCGGCACCTATCGCGCCGACCGCTCGATCGCGCCGGAAAACCGCTTCGCGACGGGCGCGGATGGCGGGGCGATCCGGGTGGTGCTGCGCCAGCCGGTGCGGCTGTTCTTCGGGCGGGTGCTGACCGGCGATGCCGAGCGCCCCGTCGCGGCCAGCGCGGTGGCGCGGCGAGTCGATCTTGCCGCCTTCTCGCTGGGCACCCGGCTGGCGCAGGTCCAGGACGGGCTGCCCGGCGCGCTGCTCAGCGGCCTGGCAGGCAGCAACCTGTCGCTGTCGCTGCTCGATTACCGGGCGCTGGTCGATACGCGAATCGAACTGCTGCCCATGATCAAGGCGCTCGGCACGCGGCTGAACCTGACCAGCGCCAGCTATAACGAGATACTGGCCGCCGACGTCACCCTGCCCACCTTGTTGAACGCCATGGCCGACACGACGGGCCAGGCGGGCACGGCCACGCTGCTGCGCCGCCTGGCCTTGCGGGTGCCGGGATCGCCAGTGCCGCTGACCCGGCTGATCGACCTGGGGCCGCTGGGCGATGCGACATCGGCGACGACGCGCGACCTGATCGGGGTCGATGCCTATTCGATGCTGCGCGAATCGCTGGCCATCGCCAATGGACGGCGGCAGGTGGCGCTGGACCTGGGCGCGTCGGTGCCCGGACTGGTGTCGACCAGGGTGCTGCTGGCGATCGGCGAGCGGCCCGCCGCCTCGCCCTGGCTGGCGGTGACGCGCGACGGGTCGACGACCGTCCGCACCGCGCAGCAGCGGTTGCTGGTCGACACCCAGATCGGGGTGCCGTTTCTCGCCAATATCCAGTTGCCGCTGTTCGTCGAGACCGCCTCGGCCCAGGCGCGGCTGAACGCGGTGCGCTGCACGGGCACGACCCCGGCGGTGACGGTCGACAGCCTCCCCTCGCCCGGCACGCTGGCGGTCGCGCAGGTCGACCGCACGCTGTTCGACGACATGAACCGCGCGCCAATCACCGGCGCGGCGACGCTGCTCCAGATTCCGCTCGCCAAGGTCATGGGCCATGCGCGGATCGACCTGGCGAGCGACACCGCATGGCAGCAGATCCGTTTCGACCAGACCGATATCGCCAATGCGACGACCAGGACGGTCACCGCCAATTCGGCGGTGCGCGGCATCGCCCAGTCGCTGATCCGGCAGGTCGACCTGCAACTGGTGCCGCTGGGCATCCCGATCGGGCTGGGCGGACTGACGGGCGCGGTCGGCGCGGCGCTGTTGCCGGTCGCCCCGACGCTGGACCTGCTGATCGGCAATCTGAGCGACCTGATGGGCCTGCATGTCGGCCAGGCCGATGTGACGATCAACGGCGTGCGGTGCGGCGGCGCCGTGCTGGTGGCGTGAATGGCGGGCAGGATGACGGGCGGGCTGGCCTCTTGGCGCGGCCCGGACTAAGAGCGCAGCCATGCATTTTCTCGATCAGGCCAAAATCTTCGTCCGCTCCGGCGCGGGCGGCCCCGGCGCCGTTTCCTTCCGGCGCGAGAAGTTCATGGAATATGGCGGCCCCGATGGCGGCAATGGCGGCAAGGGCGGCGACATCATCTTCGAGGCGGTCGCCGGGCTGAACACGCTGATCGACTTCCGCTATACCCAGCATTTCCGCGCGCCGCGCGGCCATGGCGGGTCGGGGTCGAACCGCACCGGCGGCGGCGGCGACGATCTGGTCATCAAGGTGCCGGTCGGCACCCAGGTCCTGTCCGAGGACAAGGACGAGGTGCTCCTCGACTTCACCAAGGTCGGCCAGCGCGAGGTGTTCCTGCGCGGCGGCGACGGCGGACGCGGCAATGCCAGCTACAAGACCTCGACCAACCGCGCGCCGCGCCAGCACGGCACCGGCTGGCCGTCCGAGGAGGCGTGGGTCTGGCTGCGGCTGAAGCTGCTGGCCGATGCGGGTCTGGTGGGCATGCCCAATGCGGGCAAGTCGACCTTCATCAACGCGGTGACGAACGCGCAGGCCAAGGTCGGCGCCTATGCCTTCACCACCACCCGGCCGCAGCTGGGCGTGGTACGGCATCACCAGCGCGAGTTCGTCGTCGCCGATATTCCCGGCCTGATCGAAGGCGCGGCGGACGGCGCCGGGATCGGCGACCGCTTCCTGGGCCATATCGAGCGGTGCCGCGTGCTGCTGCATCTGGTCGACGCCAATGACGCGGATGTCGCGCAAAGCTACCGCATCGTGCGCGACGAGCTGGAAGCCTATGGCGGCGGACTTGCGGAAAAGCCGCACATCATCGCGCTCAACAAGATCGACACGCTGGACGACGAGCTGATCGAGGCGCTGTCGGCCGAACTGGCCGAGGCGAGCGGCGCGGACGTGATCCCCTTGTCGGGCGCGGCCGGGATCGGCGTCGACTGGGTGCTCGACAAGCTGCTCGAGGCGATCGGGCCGGGGCCGGATTCGGTGCCGGAGGGCGACGAAGGCGAGGACGAGATCACGTGGTCGCCGCTGGCCTGACGGTGCGGGCGGCTGGCTCGGTGAGACACCCTGCCCTCCCCCATCCCCTCCCGCTTGCGGGAGGGGAGAGCCAAGGTCGAACGCTTGCCCCACAACCTCTCCCCTCCCGCAGGCGGGAGGGGTTGGGGGAGGGAAACGTGCCTCGCAGAGACCAGCGCTCACGACATTCCTATCCTATGACCATTTCTCAATGATCTTCCCCCCCACCACCTGCCAGCGGCTGATCGTCAAGGTCGGCTCCGCCCTCCTCGTCACCCCGGAAGGCGAAGTCCGTCGCGACTGGCTGACCGGGCTGGTCGCCGACATCGCCGCGCGCGTCCGTGCAGGCCAGCAGATCGCGATCGTCTCCTCGGGCGCGATCGCGCTGGGTGCGCGGCGACTCGGCCTGCCCAAGGGCGGCCGCGCGAGCCTGGAAGACGCACAGGCCGCCGCCGCGACCGGGCAGATCGCGCTCAGCCAGGCCTGGGCCGAGTTGCTCCAGGCGCAAGGGCTGACCGCCGCCCAGATGCTGGTGACGCTGGACGATCTGGAGGATCGCCGCCGCTATCTGAACGCGGCCGCGACGCTGGGGCGGTTGCTCGGGCTGGGCGTGGTGCCGGTCATCAACGAGAATGACAGCGTCGCGACCGAGGAAATCCGGTTCGGCGACAATGACCGGCTCGCCGCGCGGGTGGGTCAGGCGGCGGGCGCCAACGGGGTGTTGCTGCTCTCCGACGTGGATGGGCTGTACGACAGCAACCCGCACACCAACCCCGCCGCGCGCCATATCGAACGGGTCGATCGGATCGACGCGGTCAGCGGCATGGCCGATGGCGGCTCCGCCTCGGGCATGGGCTCGGGCGGCATGGTGTCCAAGATCGCCGCGGCGCGCATCGCGGTCAGCGCGGGCGCCCACCTTGCCATCGCGTCGGGGCGGATCGAGCATCCGCTGTCGACCCCTGCGCGCCACACCATCTTCATCGCCGAAAAGAGCGCACCCGCGCGCAAGGCATGGCTGGCGGGCGGGCTGACCGCGCGCGGCGCCATCATCGTCGATGCGGGTGCGGCCAGGGCACTGGCCGAGGGCGGCAGCCTGCTCGCGGCGGGCGCGACCGGGGTGCAGGGTCATTTCGCGCGCGGCGATCTCGTGACCGTCGAGGGGCCGGGCGGCACCATCGCGCGGGGCCTCAGCGAATATGATTCGACCGAGGCGCGCGCGCTGATCGGCACGCGGTCGGACCAGCAGGCGCGGATATTGGGCCATGCCCCGCGCGCCGCGCTGATCCATCGCAACCATCTGGCCCTGCTATGATCGTCGCCGTCACGGGAGCGACCGGATTCGTCGGTCGCGCGGTGGTCGACCGTGCCGCCGGTTCGGGGCTTGCCCTGCGCGCCCTCACCCGCCGCGCCCAACCGTCGCGCGCCGGGATCACCTGGATCGCAGGCGCGCTCGACAAGCCCGATAGCCTCGCCACGCTGGTCGAGGGCGCCGACGCGGTGCTGCATATCGCGGGCGTGGTGAACGCGCCCGACCGCGAAGGGTTCGTCGCGGGCAATATCGACGGCACCCGCGCCATGGTCGAGGCGGCGAAGGCCGCGGGCATCCGGCGCTTCGTCCATGTCTCCTCGCTGTCGGCTCGCGAGCCGGACCTGTCCGTCTATGGCTGGTCCAAGCGTCAGGCCGAGGATGTGGTGACGGAGAGCGGCCTCGACTGGACGATCGTCCGGCCGAGCGGCATCTATGGCCCCGGCGATATGGAGATGCGCGACATGTTCCGCGCCGCCAGGCTGGGCCTCGCGCTGATGCCGCCGCCGGGCAAGCTATCGCTGGTCGCGGTCGAGGATTTCGCGCGGCTGTTGACCACTTTGGTCGCCACCGACGGCCCGCGCGCGGTGCTGGAGGTGGATGACGGGCAGGTCCTGACCCATGCCGACCTGGCCGCCGCGATCGGGGCGGCGGTGGGGCAGCGCGTGATGACCTTCCACCTGCCCAAGGCGCTGCTGAGCCTGGGCGCGAAGATCGACCGCAAGCTGCGCGGGAATGGCGCCAAGCTGACCCCCGACCGGGTCGGCTATCTCTGCCATCCCGACTGGACCGCCGACCCCGCGCGCCGCCCCGACCCCGCGCTTTGGGAACCGGCCATCGCGCTTTCCAAGGGGCTGGCGGATACGGCACGGTGGTATCGCGCCAACGGCTTGCTATAGCGAACGCCATCACGCGGTCGAAAAGCCGCCGCATTTGGGTGCCACTGGCCCCCTCGAAAGGATCATCATGAGCGACCGCCAAGCCATTTTCGACACCGTCGCGGCCCAGATCGCGCCCTTCAACAAAAAGGGTGTCGAACTGACCGAGGCGACGACCTTCCAGGGCGACCTGGAGTGGGACAGCCTGACCGTGATGGATTTCGTCGCCGCGATCGAGGACGAATTCGACATCATCATCACGATGAACATGCAGGCCGAGATCGAGAATGTCGGCCAGCTGGTCGACGCGGTCGAAAAGCTGAAGCAAGCCTGATCGCCTCCAAACGGACACCGACATGACCGAAGCCGCTGCCCAGCCCCACGCCCTGCCCGCCGACCCCGAGACGGTCGCCCCCGAGCATGACCTGCTGTCCAAGTTCGACGGCCTGATCGCCGAGCGGCAGAAGCTGCTCGACTCGGGCGTCACCGATCCCTTCGCGATCGTGATGGAACAGGTGAAGTCGCCCACCGAGGCCGTGATCCGGGGCAAGGACACGATCCTGCTCGGCACCTATAATTATATGGGCATGACCTTCGACGCGGACGTGATCGCGGCGGGCAAGACGGCGCTCGATCAGTTCGGCTCGGGAACGAACGGCAGCCGGATGCTCAACGGCACCTTCCACGACCATATGGAAGTCGAACAGGCGCTGCGCGATTTCTACGGCACGACCGGCGCGATCGTCTTCTCGACCGGCTATATGGCGAACCTCGGCATCATCTCGACGCTGGCGGGCAAGGGGGAATATGTCATCCTCGACGCCGACAGCCATGCCTCGATCTATGACGGCTGCCAGCAGGGCAATGCCGAGATCGTCCGCTTCCGCCACAATTCGGTCGAGGATCTCGACAAGCGGCTCGGCCGACTGCCCAAGGAGCCCGCGAAGCTGGTCGTGCTGGAGGGCGTCTATTCGATGCTGGGCGACATCGCCCCACTGAAGGAAATGGTCGCGGTCGCCAAGAAGCACGGGTGCATGGTGCTGGTCGACGAGGCGCATTCGATGGGCTTTTTCGGCCCCAACGGGCGCGGCGTTTACGAGGCGCAGGGACTGGAAGGCCAGGTCGATTTCGTCGTCGGCACCTTCTCCAAATCGGTCGGCACGGTCGGCGGCTTCGTCGTGTCCAACCATCCGAAGTTCGAGGCGGTGCGCCTGGCCTGCCGCCCCTATATCTTCACCGCCTCGCTGCCCCCCTCGGTGGTGGCGACCGCGACGACCTCGATCCGCAAGCTGATGACCGCGCACGAAAAGCGCGAGCGGCTGTGGTCGAACGCGCGCGCGCTGCATGGCGGGCTGAAGGCCATGGGCTTCCGCCTCGGCACCGAAAACTGCGACAGCGCGATCGTCGCGGTGATCCTGGACGATCAGGAACAGGCGGTCATCATGTGGCAGGCGCTGCTCGACGGCGGTCTCTACGTCAACATGGCGCGCCCGCCCGCGACCCCGGCGGGGACCTTCCTGCTGCGCTGCTCGATCTGCGCCGAGCATACGCCCGAACAGATCGAGACGGTGCTGGGCATGTTCCGGGCGGCGGGGCAGGCGGTCGGCGTTCTCGCCTGATCGGCCTATGCCCCTGGCGGCTTTGCAATATCCCATGCTTGCGATAGCGTGGCGACCGTGATCGAACAGGAGGACCAGGGAAGGGTCGGCCGGTGGCGGACCTTTGCGCTGATCGCCATGGCGCTGACCGGCGCGGCGACGCTGGTCCTGCTCATCGTCACGCTGGGCCATGCCAATCGCGAGCGGGACCGCGCGCTCGACCTGCAAAGCCGCAGCTATGACGTGATGATTCTGGCCCGCACCGTGGAGGGCACGATCGCCCGGTCGGAGGCGTCGCTGGGGCGGTACGTCATCTCGGGCGACAACAAGATCGGGCAGATCTATTCGGAAGAATGGTCGCTGGCGGCGGCGCAGCTCGACCGGCTGGACATGCTGGTCGAGGATTCCCGGCAGCAGCGGCTGGTCGACCAGCTGCGCGCCGCCTATGAGGCACGCGGGCGCGAGCTGTCGGCCATTGCCCTGTCGACCACCTATCACCGCGATCGCCAGGCCTATGCGCTCTATCACCAGGCGCGGCGGGCCGAGGCGCTGTTGCAGATCAACCGGACGCTCAACGTCCTGATCGCGGGCGAGCGCCGCCTGCTGGAACAGCGCACCGCCGCGGCGCGCGACACGGTGCTGCACTCCAACCGGATCGCCAGCGGGCTGGGCCTGTTCGGGCTGGCGCTGGCGCTCGGCGCGATTCTGCTGGCCTGGATGATCGTCCATGCCGTCGGCGAGCGGGCGGAGGCGCGCGCCGAGGCGCATGCCGAACGCGCCCGTGCCGAGGAACTGGCGGACGCGGTCGATGCCGCGACCGAGGAGCTGAAGCTCCAGGAAGCCAAGCTGCGCCAGGTGCAGAAGATGGATGCGCTGGGCCAGCTGACCGGCGGGATCGCGCATGATTTCAACAATATGCTGGCGGTCGTTCTGGGCGGGCTGGAACTGGCGCGCCGGGCGGACGGGGTGGAGGATGTCCGCCGCCATCTCGACAGCGCGACCGAGGGCGCGCACCGCGCCGCCGCGCTGACCCGGCGATTGCTGATGTTCAGCCGCGAGGAGGCGCTGACCCCCGAGCCGCTGGTGCCCCGGCAACTGGTGGCGGGGATGCGCGACCTGCTCGACCGGACGCTGGGCGACGGGGTGAAGGTGACGGTCGAGGACCGGACGACCGGCTGGATGCTGTTCGGCGACCGGACGCAAATGGAGAACGCGATCCTGAACCTCGCGGTGAATGCCCGCGACGCGATGGACGGGCGCGGCGAGCTGACCATCCGCACCGCCGAGGCGCATGTGATGGCAAACGAGCTGCCGCGCGCGGCGGCGGGCGACTATATCCTGTTGTCGGTGACCGACACCGGCGCGGGCATGTCGCCCGAGGTCGCCGAACGGGTGTTCGAGCCCTTCTTCACCACCAAGCCCGCGGGCAAGGGCACCGGGCTGGGGCTCAGCCAGATTTTCGGGCTGGTCGGCCAGATGGACGGCGACGTCACTATCCGCACCGCCCCCGGCGCGGGCACCACGGTCCATCTCTATTTCCCGCGCCACCACGCCGCGACCGCCCCCGCCCCCGTGGCCGAGCCGGTCGCCCCCGCGCCGGACGCCGAGGACACCGGCGGCATGCGCATCCTGGTGGTCGAGGACGATCCGCGCGTGCTGTCGGCGACGATGGCCGCGCTGACCGAGCTGGGGCATGATCCCCTGCCCTGCGGCGATCCGCGCGAGGCCGAGGGGATGC
Source organism: Sphingomonas sp. SORGH_AS_0950 (assembly GCF_030818415.1). Classification (NCBI taxonomy): domain Bacteria; kingdom Pseudomonadati; phylum Pseudomonadota; class Alphaproteobacteria; order Sphingomonadales; family Sphingomonadaceae; genus Sphingomonas; species Sphingomonas sp. SORGH_AS_0950. The sequence goes on along the minus strand of NZ_JAUTAE010000001.1, from coordinate 3,496,839 downwards.
TGGCGCGCCAGGCCGACATCAGGCTGATCGTGTCGGACGTGCTGATGCCGCACCAGACCGGACCGGAGATGATCGCCGCGCTCCGTCCCCGCTACCCCGAGGTCGCGGTGTTGTTCGTCACAGGCTTTGCGGGCGATGCGCAGGCGACCGGGTTCGAGGGCTATGAGGTGCTGCGCAAGCCCTTTACCCTGGTGGGGCTGGAACGGGCGGTGGCGGCGGCGCTGGCGCGCAATGTCGGGGACGGGTCGGTCAGCGCGGCGGCTTGAGCCGGGGTGGGGCATGGCCCTCGATGTCACCCGGACTGAACGGTTTTTGCTGCCCCGTCCCGCACGCGACCTCGGTTCGGTCCGGGCGAAGTCGAAGGCCACGCCGATCCATCGCAAACAAGGGGTGACGCGCCCTTCCCCCGATCGTATAGCCATGGCCGTTTTATCGCGCGAGTGATGCCCCGCATGAAGTCCATCGATCGCTACATGGCCCGGCTGATCGCGTTGCCGCTGTTCGCGACGCTGATCATCTCGGCGATGCTGCTGGTGCTCGATCGCATCCGCCGCCTGTTCGAATTCGTCGCGACCGAAGGCGGGCCGATCAGCGTGGTGTGGCGGATGCTCGCCAACCTGCTGCCCGAATATCTGGGGCTGGGCATTCCGATCGGGCTGATGCTGGGCATCCTGCTGGCCTTTCGTCGCCTGGCCACCTCGTCCGAGCTGGACGTGATGCGCGGCGTCGGCATGAGCTATACGCGGCTGCTGCGCGTCCCCTATATGTACGCGATCGTGCTCGCCGCGCTGAACCTGGCGATCGTCGGCTATATCCAGCCGATCGCGCGCTATTATTATGAGGGGCTGCGCTACGAGCTGCGCACCGGCGCGCTGGGCGCCTCGATCAAGGTCGGCGAGTTCACCCATCTGGGCGACCGTATGACGCTGCGCATCGAGGAGAGCCGCGAAAATGGCCGCGACCTGTCGGGCATCTTCGTCCACGCCAACACCTCAAAGGGCGACTGGATCGGCGTGACGGCACAGCGCGGGCGCTTCCTGGCGACCGACGATCCCAATGTCATCATCTTCCGGCTGACCAACGGCACGCTGATCCACAACCGGCCCGAGTTCAAGGCGCCGCGCGTGCTGAGCTTCTCCAGCCACGACCTGCCGATCGACCTGCCCAAGTTCGACAATTTCCGCCAGCGCGGCGGCCGTGACCTGGAGTTCACCCTTCCCGAACTGGCCCGCCACGGCCAGGATGCCCAAAGCGCCGAGGCACGCGCGGGCAGCCGGGCGGAATTCCATTTCCGCGTGGTCGAGGTGGTGACGATGTTCCTGTTGCCGCTGCTCGCGGTGTCGCTGGGCATTCCGCCCAAGCGATCGACCTCGGCGCTGGGCGTCTTCCTGTCGATCGTCATGCTCGTCACCTATTTCAAGGTGAACCAATATGCCGCCGATATCGGCGCGCTGGGCAAGGTCGATCCGCTGCTGGCGCTATGGGGGCCGTTCGCGGTCTTTGCGGGGCTGGTCCTCTGGATGTATTATGTGACCGCCTATGTCCCAGGCGGCCAGCCGATCGGGGCGCTGGAGCGCGGCGTGGCCAAGATCGCCAAGGCGATCGGCCGCTGGCTGCCCGGCCGCCGCCGGAAAAAGGCCTATACGGCATGAGCCTGTCCAACATTTTCCCGTCCAGGACGATCGCCATCTACATGGCGAAGATGTTCCTGATCCGCACCTTCGCCATCCTGTTCGCGGTGGCGCTGGTGCTCCAGACGCTGGACGTGTTGAGCGAGTCCGGCGCGGTGCTGGCCGCGCCCGGCAACGGCCAGGCGCAGGTGTGGCGTTACGTGTCGCTGCGCGCGCCGCAGATCATCTCGTTCCTGCTACCCTTTTCGGTGCTGCTCGGCACCATCCTGACCTTCTTCACGATGAACCAGAATTCGGAAGTCATCGCGCTGAAGGCGGCGGGCATGTCCGCGCATCAGGTGCTCGCCCCGCTGCTGATCGCCAGCGCGGGCGTGGCGGTGGTCAGCTTCGTCTTCAACGACCGGATCGTACCGCGCGCCAGCGCGACGCTCAGCGCCTGGCAGAAAGTCCAATATGGCCCGCTGCCCATCGACAGCGGCGACAGGTCCAATGTCTGGGTGCGCGACGGCGACGACCTGATCTCGGTCGATCTGATCCAGGGGCGCGGCGCCAGGACCCAGCTGGGCGGCGTGACGCTCTATGACCGGACGGGCGGCAGCCTGGTGGCGATCGTGCGTGCGCCGCGCGGGCAGCGCGACGGCGATGGCTGGCGGATCGGCCCCGCCACCCGGTTCCAGGTGGCGTCGGGCAAGGTCACCACCTTCCCCTCGCTGATCGTCGGCCGGGGGGTGACGCCCGAGCAGCTGACCCTGGCCAGCGTCAGCGCCGACAACATGTCCTTCGACGCCTTGTCGAGCGCGATCGATGACCTCCGCGAAGCGGGACGGCCCACGACCTCGCTGGAGGGATCGCTGTGGCACAAGCTCTCCGCGCCGATGTCTGCGATGCTGATGCCGCTGCTGGGCGCGGTCGCCGCCTTCGGCATCGCGCGTTCGGGCAAACTGTTCGTCCGCGCGGTGATCGGCATGGCGCTGGGCTTCGCCTATTTCGTGGCGGACAATTTCTCGATGGCGATGGGCGACCTGGGGGCGTACCCGCCCTTCCTCGCGGCATGGGCGCCGATCCTGCTGTTCCTGCTGATCGGCGAAGCGGTCCTGTTCCGGACCGAGGAATAGGGGCCAGATAGGATCGACATTTGACCATGCCTTTCCTTCCCTCGCCCCTCGCAGAGGGGAGAGGGTTGCGCAGACTTGGTCTTTGCGAAAGCAAAGGCTTAGTCGGAGCTGGGTGAGGGGTGGGCGCCCGCGAAGCGAGCGCGCGAGCCTCTGGGCTCGCTCAACCCCTCACCCAAGCTGCGCTAGCCAGCAAGCTTCGCTAACCTCTCCCCCTGTCCAGGGGAGAGGGAAGAAGAAGCAATGCTGAATGTTGATCCAACCCAGCTTCGTCAGAGGCGCGGGCTAGGGATAGCAGCTGGACAGGGATTTCCCTTGGCCTTCAAATGCGCTCAGGCTGAACGGATGATGGGATTATCGGGAAGGCCGTTCGCGCCGAGCCAAGTCTAAGCGCACGCCCCTTCCCTCATCCGGCGCCTTTCGCTCACTTCCCCCGGTGGAAGGTGCTCAGTCCGATCTTCGCGACCAGCCCCGGCAGGCCCTTGTAGCTGGCCTTGTGATAGGGCGAGTTCGGCTCCAGCGCCGCGCTGATCCGGCGGTGCGCCTCGCCCAGCGCATGATAGGGCAGCGACGGCAACAGGTGGTGCAGCGCGTGATAGCGCAGTCCCACCGGTGCCCACAGGCCGGGCAGCAAGGCGGGCGGCGGCACATTGACCGAGTCGAGATATTGCGCGGTCACGGTCATCGGCTCGCCCTCATTCTCCCAGAGATGGGCGACGAGCGTCCGGACCTGGTTCAACACCGCCACCGCCGAGCCGATCGCGAACCCGATCGCAAAGCCGCGCACCGGGATCACCCCCGTCGCGACCATCGCCACCAGCGCGATCGCCCAGATCGAGGCCGCCGCATCGGTCCGGTTGAAGCGGACCAGCGCCTCGCCCTCGGGCATGCGGCGGCGGAACTGCGGGTTGATCGCCAGCGCCGAATAACGCTCGACCACGATCCGGCGGAGCCCCGGCACGACCCAGGACAAGGGCGACAGGATCGCGAAACGGATCAGCAAACCCAGCGGCGCCAGCGCGGACACCAGGACGAACATCGGCAGCGTCCACGGCTTCATCAGCGCCAGCGGCAGATATTCGGGATCGTCGGCCGTGCCATAGCGGGTCTTGGCATGGTGCAGATTGTGCACGCCCTCATACATGAAGGCGGGGGTCAGCAGCGGCACGCCGACCAGCGCGTTCCAGCCCTCGCGGAAACGCGGCAACGCCGAATGCTTCATATGGCTGACTTCGTGGATGAACAGCAGCGCGCGGTACAGCGCCAGCACCGACACGACCGACGCCGCGACGATCACCCCCGTCGACGAGGCGGTGACCGCCACCGCCAGCGCGGCATAGCCGACCAGCGCGCTGCCCACCATGTCGGCCCAATAGAGCCCGGGACGCGGCGCGATCAGGTCGCGGGTCAGTTCGGCGGCGGCGCGCAGCATCGCCTTGTCGTCCGCGATCGGGACACGCGCGGCGGGCGTCGCCGCGGCGGCTGGCACGGCCCGTTCGAAAGAAAGCGTCGATTCCATAGCTCTATCCTTTGCCCCCACATAGTGGCGACACGGTGGCATTCCCACGTCCGGCAATGACGGAATCCTCACTCGCCATGATCGAACCAGACGGTTAGGACATGGTTTTCCCGTTTCCGCTGGACCCGATCAGACATGGCCCTTTCGATCCGCCCCGTCGCCACCAAGCGCGACCGTAAGACCTTCGTGGACTTTCCCTTCGGTCTGTACGCGAACGATCCGCACTGGGTGCCGCCGCTGAAGGGCGAGGCTCTGGGCCTGATCACCCCGGAGAAGAACGGGTGGTACAGCCATGCCAAGGCACAGCTTTTCCTGGCGGAAGAGAATGGCCGCGTCGTCGGACGCATCTCCGCACATCTCGACACGCTGGCGCTCGAGATGGATCCGTCCAAGGGGTTCGGGCCGGGCACCGGCTTCTGGGGCCTGATGGATGCCGAGCGGCAGGAGGTGTTCACCGCGCTGCTGGCCACGGCCGAGGGCTGGCTGCGCGAACAGGGCATGACCCGCGCGATCGGCCCCGTGTCGCAGTCGGTCTGGGAGGAGCCGGGCCTGCTGGTCCAGGGTTTCGACCAGGACCCGACGATCATGATGGGCCATGCGCGCCCCGAATATCAGGGCTGGATCGAGGCAGCGGGTTACACGACGATCAAGCAGCTCTTCACCTATGAGCTGGACATCACGCAGGAATTTCCGCCGATCGTCCAGCGGATCATCAAGTCGGGCGAGAAGAACGAGCGCATCCGCGTCCGCGAGGTGAACAAGGCCAGGTTCGAGGAAGAGGCCGCGATCATCCTGAGCATCCTGAACGATGCATGGTCGGACAATTGGGGCTTCATCCCGCTGACCCCGCCCGAGATCAAGGATGTCGGCGTCAAGCTGAAGCCGATCGTGTTCAACGACCTGATCCGCATCGCCGAACTGGACGGCAAGCCGGTCGCCTTCATGATCACCCTTCCCGACCTGAACGAGGCGATCAAGCCGCTCAAGGGCAGCCTGCTGCCCTTCGGCTGGGCCAAGCTGCTGCTGTGGCTGCGCGCGCCCAAAGTGCGGACGATGCGCGTGCCGTTGATGGGGGTGGTCAAGGAGCTTCAGTCGTCGCGCATGGCCAGCCAGCTGGCCTTCATGATGATCGAATATATCCGCCGCGCCTCGGTGACGAAATATGGCGCGTCGCGGGGCGAGATCGGCTGGATCCTCGACGACAATCAGGGGATGCGCTCGATCGCCGAGACGATCAACAGCCGGGTGAACAAGACCTACAATGTCTATGCCCGCGATCTGGGCTGATCGCGGCGGGCGGGGCCGCCCGGTCGCGGCGGCCCCCGCCCTTCACGGTCACTTGCGTCGGCCGATATAGTCGAGCGGGTCGACGCCGTGCCACATCCACTGGGCACGGGTGCGGCAGAGCTTGCCGACGACGATATGGTCTTCCTGCACGTTGCGGAAGCAGTAGCGGACCGTCTTGGCCGGGGCCAGGCCGGGCGCCTGGGCGGGCGGGACGGCCGCCGCGACGGGCACGGGCTTGACCTCGGCCTCGTGCGAGGGGGCTGCGGTCAGGCTGGCGGCGGCAGCGGCGATCAGGGCGAACAGCATCGTTTCTCTCCTTCCCTCGGGGCGGCGATCAGCGGGTCTTGACCGGGACGCCGGGGACCTCGCCCTCGACCGCGATCCAGTCGGCCGCAGTGCGGCAGATCTTGCGAGGGATGCGCGAGCCGGTGATGTTCGCGATGATGCAATAGCGGGTGGTGTCCGACACCGCCGTCCGGGCCGATGAAGGCGACGGCGTCGCGGCCGGTGCAGGGGCGGCGGAGAGGGCGGAGGCGATCAGCAGCGAAGCGAACATGGTGGTAACTCCCTTTGGCGTCGGATCGGCTCCGACGGGTGAGTTACTGCATTATGCGTGCCATACAGTAGAAACGTTGAAAAACCGGGATTTTCTATTTTTGGATATGGCATAAACCGCCAAATTCCGAGGAAATATGCCAATAGAGTTGGCGAAATTCACCGGCGCGCCCGACCTATCGCTTCTTCTTCCCCTCTCCCCTGGACAGGGGAGAGGGTTAGCGGAGCTTGCCAGCTCGCTGGCTAGCGCAGCTTGGGTGAGGGGTTGAGCGAGCCAAAAGGCTCGCGCGCTGCGCGCATGCACCCCTCACCCAGCTCCGACTAAGCCTTTGCTTTCGCAAAGACCAAGTCTGCGCAACCCTCTCCCCTCTGCGAGGGGCGAGGGAAGGAAAGGCAGCGCTGAATGTCGATCGGCCCCAGATCCAATGCCCCCAGCGAATGTCGGGGACCTTGGAAACGGGGGCGGCGCGCAGGGGGCCAGCCTTAACCGGGATGGCCCGGCCCGGCGTCAGTCGTCGCGCAGCCGCACCCAGGTCGGGGCGTGGTCGCTGGCCTTTTCCCGGCCGCGATAGCTTTTGTCGACCCCGGCATCGACCAGCCGGTCCGCCGCCTGCGGGCTGAGCAGCAGATGGTCGATGCGGAAACCCGCATCGCGCTGCCACGACCCGGCCTGATAGTCCCAGAAGGTCCACACCCCGCCCTTGGGCGCGCGGGTGCGCAGCGAGTCGGTCCAGCCCTGCGCCAGCAACCGGCGATAGGCCGCGCGGCTCTCCGGCTGCATCAGCGCGTCGCTGGCCATGGCGGGCACCGAGAAGGTGTCGTCGTCATTCGGGATGACGTTGTAATCCCCCGCCAGCACCGCGGGCACTTCCTCGGCGAGCAGCGCCCGCGCCCGATCGGCCAGCCGCTCCATCCAGCGCAGCTTGTAATCGAATTTCGGCCCGGGCTGCGGATTGCCGTTGGGCAGATACAGCGAGGCGACGACCAGATCGCCGACCTGGCATTCCAGATAGCGACTATGCTCGTCCTCGGGCTCGCCCGCCAGCCCGCGCTGCCGCTCGACCGGCTGGGTACCGCGCGCCAGCACCGCGACGCCGTTCCAGCTCTTCTGCCCGTGCCAGACCGCGCCGTACCCCGCGGCCTCGATCTCGGCGGCGGGAAAGGTCTCGTCGCTGGTCTTCAGTTCCTGGAGACAGACGATATCGGCGTCCGCCTCGGCCAGATATTCGAGCAGGCGGGGCAAACGGGCCTTGATCCCGTTGATGTTGTAGGTGGTGATCTTCACGTCAGACCGCGAAGCTGGTGCCGCAGCCGCAGCCCGAGGCCGCGTTGGGATTGGTCACGCGAAACGCCGCGCCGCCCAGCGATTCGACATAATCGACCTCTGCCCCGCGCACGAGGTCCAGGCTGATACTGTCGACGACCAGCCGGACGCCGTTCGTCTCGGCGACCGTGTCGTCCTCGGCGGGACTGTCGGCCAGCCCGAACTTGTACTGGAAGCCCGAACAGCCACCCCCTTCGACCGAGAGGCGCAGGATGGCGGGCTTGTTCTGCCGCTCGGCGATCGCCGCGACGCGGGCGGCGGCGGACGGAGTCAGCGCGATGTCGGAAATCTGGGTGGCCATGGGGATCAGATAGGCGCAGGGGGCCGGGTGAACAATCCCGATCGCACTATTCCTCCCCAGCAAGGGGAGGTGGCCATCCGTAGGATTGACGAAGGGGTGTCCCGGCCAGCGAGACACCCCTCCACCATGCCGAGCATGGTCCCCCTCCCCATGCAGGGGAGGAATATCGATCAATCCTGCGCGGCCGGACCGTCGGTCGACACCGGGATCTGGTGGATCGCATGATCCTGCGACGCCATCAGATAGTCGCCGGTGGTCAGGAAGGGCACCGGGTTGACCGCATGACCGTCCATGCGGACTTCATAATGGAGGTGCGGGCCGGTCGAGCGGCCGGTCGAGCCCATCAGCGCGATCAGCTGGCCGCGGGTCACGCGCGCGCCGTCGGCGACCAGGATCTTCGACAAATGGCCATAGCGGGTGGCGATACCCTTGCCATGGTTGATCTCGACCAAATTGCCATAGCCGCCCTGCCAACCGGCATGGTCGACGATGCCGTCGGCGGTGGCATAAATGGGGGTGCCGACCGGGCCGGGAATGTCGACCCCGGCATGCATCGCGGCGGTGCCACGGAACGGGTCGGAACGGATGCCGAAATTGCTGGTGAACTTGAGCTGTTCGACCGGCTGGACCGACGGAATGGCGATCACGCCCTTCTGGACCGAGTCCATCTTCTTCCAGGTCTGGAACAGGGTCCGGAACTGCTGGTCGGTGCGCAGGTCGGCGGAGGCTTCGGCGCTGTTGGCGGGGATATACTCGCCGCCGACCGCCTTGGCGGGAGCGGCATGGCCTGCGGGGCTGTGGGTGGCGGGGGCACGGCCGGTGGCGGCGATGGCGCCCTGGCCGGAAAGGGTGACAGTCAGGATTCCGACGAGTGCCGCAATCGATTTACCCCACGTATGACGCTGCTTCATCGAACCCCGGCAATTTTCCGGCCGAGCGCACCCATTGTCGGGATCGCCCGGCTTTCGTCCATCCAATGCTGTTTCGCAGCCCCACCGCGTTACAGACGGTCAGCTTGTGCCGTCGAAGGTTCCTCGTCCGCAAGGGGCGCATAGAAGTCGCGCGTCAGACCGGCAGCGGCGCGCGCCGAGTCGTTGAACGGTGGCTTAACGACGCCGCGAAAGTGGCGGCGGACCAGCATCCGCCAATGCTCGGCGGGCGCGATGTCATGGTTCGCGGCGAGATAGCCGAACCATTTGGCGCCGAATCCGACATGCCGGATCTCGTCGGTATAGATACGCTGGAGGATGCGCGCGGACACCTCGTCGCCCCCGGCGCGAACCCGCGCGACCGTCTCGGGCGTGACGTCCAGCCCCCGCGCCTCCAGCACCAGTGGCACCACCGCCAGCCGCGCCATCGCGTCATGCGCGGTTTCCTCGGCCGCCTCCCACAATCCGGCATGAGCGGGCAGTTCGCCATAACCCGAGCCCAGCGCCCGCAGCCGCCGATACAGCACCGCAAAGTGCATCGCCTCGTCCGCGCCGACCGAGATCCAGTTGTCGGCGAAGCTGCGCGGAAACTGCGCGCCGAACCGGCCCGCCGCATCGAAGGCCAGGTCGATCGCCGCGAACTCGATATGCGCCAGCGCATGGAGCAGCGCGATCCGCCCCTTTTCCGATCCGCCGCGCCCGCGTTTGGGCATGCGGTTGGGCGGCAGCAATTCGGGACGCGCGGGCCGCCCCGGCGCGTCGGGCATCGCCGCGTCGAACCGATGCGCCAGATCGCCGCGCCGCCACGCGCGCGCCGACGCACGGGCCAGCCGCACTTTGGTCAGCGGGTCGCTCTCGCGCAGCACCGCCGCGCACGCCTCGGCCAGGCTGGTCATGGTCAAAGCGCGCGCGCCGCCTCCAGCACGGCCTCGGCATGTCCCGGCACCTTCACCTTGCGCCAGCTGGTCGCCAGCCGCCCCACGCGATCGAACAGGAAGGTCGCGCGCTCGATCCCCATATAGGTCTTGCCGTACAGCTTCTTCTCGCCCCACACGCCGAACGCCTCGCACGCGGTGCCGTCCTCGTCGCTGGCGAGTTCGACGGTCAGCTCATATTTCGCCGCAAATTTCTGGTGCTTGGCGGGGCTGTCCTTGGAGATGCCGATCACCCGCACGCCCGCCGACCGGAATGCCTCGGCCAGCGCGGTGAAGTCCTGCGCCTCGCGGGTGCAGCCGCTCGTATCGTCCTTGGGATAGAAATAGACGACCAGCGGCCCCGCCACCTCGCCCAGCGCCAGCGGCTGTCCCTCGGCCGTGGTCACCGTGACCGCCGGAATCGGATCGCCCTTGTCCATCGCTTCATTCTCCTTGCCAGACGTGGAGCACCTCCTGCCGCGTCGCCTCCAGCGTGGCAACCACCGCCGCCCAATCGGGCAGCCCCATGGCGCGCGCGATCAGCGGGCGGGTGGCGACGGGCGGCTCCTGCCCATCGGGGACCAGCAGGCGGAAGGCGACCAGCGCGCGGGTCAGTACGTCATGCGCCTGCGCCATGGCGGGCGGCATCAGCCCCTGCCCGACCAGCGCCGCGATCGCCTGCGCAAGATCGGGGGCGAAGCCGGTCCGCTCGGCCAGCTGGGTACGATGCACCGCGAACTCCAGATCGACCAGGCCACCGGGCAACAGCTTCACGTCGAAAGGCCCCTGCGGCGGCTTATGCCGCGCCATCTCGCGGCGCATCTCGCCCGCCTCGGCCTGCACATCGCGCGGCGGGCGGCGGCCGCCCAGCACATCGGCGACGATCGCCGCGACATGCGCGCGCGCCGCTGCCGATCCGAAGATCGGCCGCGCGCGGGTCAGCGCCATATGCTCCCAGGTCCAGGCATCCTCGCTCTGGTAACGCGCGAAACTGTCGACCGAGACGACCAGCGGCCCCTGCGTTCCCGAGGGGCGCAGCCGGGTGTCGACCGGATAGAGCGGCCCCGCCTGGGTCGGCACCGACAGGGCCGCCGTCACCCGCTGCGCCAGCCGGTTGTAATAGAGCGTCGCGCCCAGCGGCTTGGGTCCGTCGGACTCGGCCGCGAAATCGCCGGTGAACAGATAGACGAGGTCGAGGTCCGAGGCATGGGTCAGCGCCGCCCCGCCCATCCGGCCCAGCGCCAATATCACCAGCTCGCTGTCCGGCACCCGGCCATGCGCCGCGACGAATGCGTCCACCGTCGCCTGCGCCAGCACCCCGACCGCCGCCTCGGCGACGCGGGCATAGCCGCCCGCCACCTCCAACGGATCGGCGCGCCCCGCCACGATCTGCGCCCCCAGCGCGAACCGAAGCTCCCCGACGACGCGGCGGACATGGTCCAGCCGGTCCTGATAATCCTGCCCCGCCTCGCCGCCCCGCATCGCGCGTTCGAGGACCGCGATCGCGGGCAGCGGCTCGAAGGCGGAAGCGTCGATCAGCCCGTCCAGCAAGGCCGGTCGCCGCGCCAGTTCGGTCGCCAGCGGCGCGGCATGGCTGAGGATCGCGACGGTCAGGCTGGCGAGCCCCGGCCGCGCCTCCAACAGGCGGAAGATGTTGATCGCGCTCGTCATCCGCTCGAACAGCGAATCGAGCTTGAGCAGCGCGGCATCCGGATCGGGCGCCTCGCCCAGCGCCTCGACCAGGGTGGGCAGCACCGCGTCGAGCGCCTCGCGCGCCGCCGGGCTGCGCAGCGCGGGATAGTCGCCCCCACGCCAGGCCGCGATCCGCCGCGCCGCCGCCTCGATATCGCGCAGGCCCGCCGCGACCAGCCGTTCGCTCAGCAGCACCGGGTCGTGCGGCAGCCGCGGCCGCTCGTCGGCGTCCAGCGCATCATAGCATTGCCCCACCCGCGCGGTGACCGGGGCCAGCGTCGCGACCAGCGCCGCACCGTCCGCCAGCCCGTGCAGATGCGCCACCCGGTCGAGCGCCTCGCTTTTGGGCAACTGGTGAGTCTGGCGGTCGTCGATCATCTGCACCCGGTGCTCGATCGTGCGCAGCAGGACATAGGCGTCGGACAGCGCCGCCGCCTCGCCCGGATCGATCCGCCCCGCCTCGGCCAGCCGCGCCAGCGCGTCGCGGGTGGCGGGCGCGCGCAGCGACGGGTCGCGGCCACCATGGATCAACTGGTGGATCTGCGCGAAGAACTCGATCTCGCGAATCCCGCCGCGCCCGCGCTTCAGGTCATAGCCGGGGCCCAGCGCCTGCCCCTGCGCATGGTGATCGCGGATTCGCCGGGTCAGGTCGCGAATCTCGCCCACCGCGCCGAAATCGAGCGCGCGGCGCCAGACGAAGGGCCGGATCGCGTCGAGGAAACGCTGGCCCAGCGCCATGTCCCCCGCCGCCGCGCGCGCACGGATGAACGCCGCGCGCTCCCAGGTCAGCGCCTGGCTTTCATAATAGGCGATCGCCCCCTCGACGGGAATCGCGATCGGCGTCGCCTCGGGCGAGGGCCGCAGCCGCAAATCGACGCGCAGCACATAGCCATCGCCGTCGCGCGCCTGGAGCAGTTCGACCACCCGCTTGCCGATCCGCACCGCCGCCTCTTCGGGTTCCTCACGCGGGCGACGGGGCAATGTGGCGGGATCGAAGATCAGGATGGGGTCGATATCGGAGGAATAGTTCAGCTCGCGGCTACCCTGCTTCCCCAGCGCGATGGCGGCGAAGCCGACCGGCTCGGCATCCGGCGTCCGCTCCAGGATCGCCGCGCGGATCGCATGAGACAGCGCCTCGTCGGCAAAGTCGGTCAGCCGGCAGGTCACTTCGGTCAGGTCATAGACCCCCGCCAGATCCCCCAGCGCGACGGTCAGCGCCAGCGCGCGCCGCCGCCGCCGCAGCGCGGTGCCGACCGGCAGCGTGGGGTCGAGCATCGGCAGATCGGCCAGCCGCCCTTCGCTCGCCATGCCTGCGATTTCCGGCTCGCGGTCGAGCAGCATCGCCAGAAAGGGGGAATGACGCCGCGCCCGGTCGAGGGCATCGGGCAGTTGCGGACAGGCGGGGACATTCATGCCGCCACTTCTACCCTCTTGCGCGCGCACCGCAAAAGGCTTTCCCCGAGGTTAACGAAGCAGCTTCACAATTTTTGCAACCTGTCAAGCCTTCATCGGTTATGATGGCATGACGAGCACAGAAGCATGGACCGGACCTATCCATATCGTCCCCGCCCCCCGGCGGGTGGACGATATTGGCTGCGCGCTGCGCGCCGCCTTTTCCGATCCGCTGCGCCTGCCCGACCATTGGGTCCGCCTGCTCGCGCGACTGGACGAGCCCGCGCAGCACCATTGATCCGGCCGCGACGCTCGGGCCGTTATGCCATGTCGGCCCGGCCCCATGTCACGAAAACGGCCGCCCCACCCCATCGGGCAGAGCGGCCGGGAAAAATTCGTCGGGTCGGCTTAGCGACCGCCGCTCAGCTGGTCGACGTCGCCCATGATGCTGTCGAGCGCGGTCTTGCTGCTGTCGGTTTCGTGCAGACGACGCGATGGCAATGCGCCTTCGCTCAGGATCGCCTCCAGCGCGACGCGCCCCCGTGCGACCCGGCTCTTGATCGTGCCGACCGCGACGTTGCAGATTTCCGCCGCTTCCTCATAGGCGAAGCCACCCGCGCCGACGAGGATCAGCGCCTCGCGCTGCGGCTGCGGCAGGTGCATCAGCGCACGCTGCATATCGCCCAGCTCGACATGGCGGTCCTGGCTGGCGGGGGCAGCAAGGATGCGGTCGGCGACCAGATCGTCCCACTCGCCCTTGAAGCGCGCGCGGCGCATCTGCGAGAGATAGAGGTTGCGCAGGATGATGAAGGTCCAGGCCCGCATATTGGTGCCCGCCTGGAACCGCTTGCGCGCCGCCCAGGCCTTGAGCAGCGTTTCCTGCACCAGATCGTCGGCCAGGTCGCGGCTGCCCGACAGAGAGCGCCCGAATGCGCGAAGATGGGGAATCACGCGCGCCAGCTCGGTCTTGAACTCGGAATCGGGCAGGGCGACGTGCTCGACGGGGGCGTCGACCTCGATATCGTCCTGCATCAGTGGCTGCGTCATGAAAATCCGATCGTCGGAAGCGGCCGCATGCGCGACCGTTTCGAAATATAGGGTTGCGGGCCCAAAATTGCCAGCCGGTCCAAAGCCATAATGGACCCGCCCGAAGGCCGTATCGCGATCAGCGGAGCACCAGCCAGGCAAAGATCGCGATGACCAGCACCAGCGATATGGGCAGGATGTACCGCGTCACATGCGGGGTCGATCCTGCCCGTGCGTCTTCCTTGGAGACATGGATGGGATGTTCGGGATCAGCCATGTCCACCTCAACGCCTGTCGACCGTTTTGGGTCCGTAACCGATGATCTTTCGTCCCGACGGCCTTATTCGGCCGGAACGGTGCTCTGGTCGAAGAACAGCGCCTGGCTGATCGCCGCCTTCACCGTCGACCGCTGGAACGGCTTGGTGATGAGGAAGGTCGGCTCGGGCCGCTCGCCGGTCAGCAGACGCTCGGGGAAGGCGGTGATGAAGATCACCGGCACCTCGAACTCGGCCAGGATATCCTTGACCGCGTCGATGCCCGAGCTGTCGTCGGCCAGCTGGATGTCGGCCAGCACCAAGCCGGGCCGGTCTTCCATCGCCAATGCCACCGCCTCGTCGCGGGTCACGGCGACGCCGGTCACCTCATGCCCCAGGTCGCGGACGATCGTCTCGATATCCATCGCGATGATCGGCTCGTCCTCGATGATGAGGACGCGGGCGCGGGTCTGCTTCTCGATCTCGGCCAGCGCCTCGGACACGAGATTCTCGACCTCGCTCGGCTCGACATCGATCAGATAGGCTGCATCCTCGGGCGTGAAGCCCTCCATCGCGGTCAGCAGCAGCGCCTGACGCGACAGCGGGGTCATCCGCGCCAGCCGGGCGCGCGCCACGCCCTCATTGCCGTCGGCATCGACGCCGTCATTGTCCAACTCGTCGTAATTGGCCGACGACCAGATGCCCTGGAACATGCGGTAGAGGCCCAGGCGCGGATCGACGTCGCGCGGAAACTGGTCGGGGGCCGCGACGATCGCCTCCAGCGTGGCGCGGACATATTTGTCGCCGTGCATCTGGCTGCCGGTCAGGGCCCGGCCATAGCGCCGCAGGAAGGGAAGATGGGGCGCAAGCTGCTGTCCAAGCGACATGGGTAATGATCACTCCCTGAGGTATTCGCGAAAGCCTGATGTGCTGGCCGCCGCGCGTGTTTTCAATGCCGTTTTCTCCGAAATCCCCGATCGACGCGCCGCATGGACGTCCGTCCGGTTTTTTCGTATCGCATCGGGAACCAACAAGATCGAATTTGGTTTCATCGCCACATCAACTATGGCTCTGGCGTAACGCCGACCGGCGGCGCGATTGGGTCGCCATTGCGTCGGTTGCCCCGCTAGTGGGTCGTGCAGGGGGATATTTTGAGTTTGGGCAACAAGACCAAGAAGACGCCTTCCTCGACGCCCGAAAACGGTGGCGAGAAGGATGCCGGCTCGGCCCTGCGCCAGGCATATCAGAAGACCGTCGACGAAAAGATTCCTGACGAGATGCTTGACCTTCTCAGCAAGCTGGACTGACGATCCGGCCGCATGGCCAACGCCCCCATCATTCCCGCCCCGGCTGACCCCGTCGAATGCCCCCCGGTCCCGGCACCGCGTCTGACCACGGGCGCGAAGCTCGTTCTGGTGCTGGGCAGCACGCTGCTGATTCTGGCGGCCATCGCGGTCTTTGCCACGTTGCAGACGACCCGGCTGGCCGACAGCGAGGCGAGCGGCCGCCTGCGCATCGCCGCGAACGAGGATGCGCGCGCCATCGCCACCGAACTGGTCGGCGACATGACCGCGCTACGCGTGGCGGTCCGTGCGCTGGGCCAGGACCCGCTCGACACGCCCAGCTGCGCCCGCGCCCAGGGCGTGTTCGCGCAACAGTCGATGACCGGCGCTCGCTTCGTCATCACGGACCGGACGGGCAAGACGCTGTGCGGCGACCCGCTGCCCGCCGCATTGCCGGTGCTGGCCGACGGATCTCCGATCGGCGCCGATATCCTGGCCGGACAGGGCCTGGTCCTGTCGGTCGTGCATCAGGACGGCCGGACCCAGGCGCGCGCCTTCTTCCCCCTGCCCTTCCTGCGCACGCTGATCGACCAGAGCAATCACACCAGCGCGGTCGCATCGGTGATCGAGCTCGACGGCGAATCCCTGCCGCTGGCCAGCCTGCCCGGCCGGGGCGCGCTCGCGCGGATGAAGTCGATCCGGACCGAGCTGGGCATTGGCGGCCTGGTGCTGCGGACCTCGGCCCCCAGCGCGCCGATCACCTCCTCGCTGATCGTGGCGCTCGCGCTGCCGCTGCTGATGTGGCTGGCCGCCGTCGTGCTGGGCTGGTTCATCGTCGACCGCCTGCTCATCCGCCCCCTGCGCCAATTGCGCGGGATCGTCGCCGCCTATCAGCCGGGCGAGACGCTCGACATCTCGCAGGTGGAGGCCGCGCCCGCGCAGGAGATCCGCGACCTGGCCGATACGTTCGAGGCGATCACCCAGACGGTCGCCACCCACGAGGCCGGACTGGCCGAAGGGCTGGTCCGCCAGACCAAGCTGACCCGCGAAGTCCATCACCGGGTGAAGAACAACCTCCAGGTCATCTCCAGCCTGATCAACTTCCACGCGCGCGGTGCGACGGGGCCGGAGGCGATGGCCGCCTATTCCTCGATCCAGCGGCGCGTCGATGCGCTGGCGGTGGTGCATCGCCATCACTTCGCCGAGCTGGAGGAAAATCGCGGGCTGAACCTGCGCACGATGATCGGCGAGCTGGCGGCGAACATCCGCGCCACCGCGCCGGAGAACGCCGCCGGGATCGGCATCTCGCTCGACGTCGCGCCGCTTCTGGTCAACCAGGACGTGGCGGTCGCGGTGGCCTTCCTCGTTACCGAGACGATCGAGCTGGCGATGAATTGCGACCCCGCCGCGCAGATCCGTGTCGCGGTCAAGCCCGCCGAGCAGGAAGGCCGCGCGGTCGTCCGCGTCGTATCGCGCGCACTGGTCGAGACCGACGAGCTGCGGCACCTGATCGGCAAGCGCTATGGCCGGGTGATGGAGGGACTGGCGCGACAGCTTCGTGCGCCGTTGCACCATGATCCGCTGACCGGAGCCTATGAGATTTCCATCGCGATCGTCGGGCGCGACTGAAAAATCGGCGAAAAAGATTCGCAACTGCGAAAAAGCCGGGAACCCTTGCCCCGGCAGAGGGTTCTGCTCTTCGGATAGCGAACTTATGCCCCCCCGCTCTCGCTATCCAAGCCATAGGCCTGGAAGCGTCCACCCTCCCCCCCCGGTGACGCTTCCAGGCCTTAATCTTTTCTGCAGCCCAAGATTCCGCCGCTTCACCGCCCGTGTCGCCACCCGTGACAGGGCCGGAACGAATGCCGTGTTGACGCATTGGACGCGCAAGGATTTCACAAAGGAGACTGAGAATGCGTAAGCTCATGGGTCTGGCAATCGTCGCCGGTGCGTTGCTGGTCAGCGCATGCAACACCGTCGAGGGCGTGGGTCGCGACGTGAGCTCGGCGGGCAACACCGTCGCCAAGACGGCGGACGACGCCAAGTAAGCCCTTCACCCGGCTGAAGACAGGAAAGGCCCTGGCGGTTTCGCCGGGCCTTTTTTGTTGGGGTTCAGTCCGTGGCCTTCGACTTCGCTCAGGCTGAACGGCGTTTGGGGCCTTGGAGCCCTTCCCTCGCTCCGTTCAGCCTGAGCGAAGTCGAAGGCCAAGCGAGCACCAAAGAAAAAGGCCCCGGCTCTCACCGAGGCCTTTCCAGAACCATCCACACCGACATCACGCCGCCGCGTCGGCTTCCTCTTCGGGCGCCTGTCTGGCCCGGCTCCGTTCGGTGAACCAGATGCCGATGATCGCCAGTTCGTAGAGGATGATGAGCGGCACCGCGAGCAGCACCTGCGACATCAGGTCGGGCGGGGTCAGCACCGCCGCGATCGCGGTCGCCGCGACGATCGCATAGCGCCGAGCCCCGATCAGTTGCTTGCGCGTCACGATCCCCGCCCGCTCCAGCAGCATCAGCAGCACCGGCAACAGGAACGCCAGGCCGAAGGCGAACAGGAACTGCATGATGAAGGACAGGTAATTGCCGATGGCGGGCAAGGCCTCGCGCCGCACGCCGCCGACGACCCCGTCAAAGCCCAGCAGGAAGTGGAGCGCCATCGGGATGGCGATATAATAGGCCATCGCCGCGCCCATCAGGAACAGCACCGGCGTCGCCAGCAGGAAAGGCAGCAGCGCGCGCTTTTCCTTGCGGTACAGGCCCGGCGCGACGAACTGCCACAGCTGGTTGGCGATCACCGGAAAGGCGATCATCATCGCGGCGAAGAAGGCGACCTTCACCTGGACGAAAAACGCCTCGAAAATCTCGGTATAGACCAGCTTGCCCTGCCCGGCCGCCAGCAGCGGCTTGGCGAGGAAGCCGAAGATCGACTCCGAGAAATACATCGACACGCCGAAGCCCAGCGCGATCGCGACGATGCAGTAGAGCAGCCGACGACGAAGCTCGATCAGATGGTCGAGCAGGGGGGCGCGGCTGGCGTCGATCTCGTCATGGTCGGTCACGACGCCGCCCCTTCATTGGGGCGCGGGGCCGGATGCGCGGAGGGATCGCCGGGCGCGGGGGCGACGACGGGCTTCTCGACCATCACCGGCCGGTCGCTGTGATCCTCGTGCGCGGGCGCATGAGCGTCGGGCAAGGAGGGGACGGGCGCGGCGTGATCCGGCGCCGTGTGATCGGGCGCGGCGTGGTCCGGCGTCGTGTGATCGGGCGCGGGATCGACGACCGGCGGCACCTCGGCGGCATGCTCGCGCATGATCCGCTCATTCTCCGCCGCCCAGCGCTTTTCCATTTCCTCCAGCTCGGCCTCGCGGACCATATTGTCGAAGCCCTGCCGGAACTGGCGCGAGACGCCGCGCGCCTTGCCGACCCAATAGCCGACGACGCGCATCGCCTTGGGCAGATCCTTGGGACCGATCACGACCAGCGCGACGATGGCGACGAGCAGGAACTCGCTGGAGTCGATATTGAACATGGACGTCCGGTATCAGCTGGCGGACGCGATCAGCGATCGTCGCGCACGCGCTCGCCATCACGGTCGAAGGCGGGCTCGGCCGACTTCTGCGCCTCGATCCGGGCGGACGGCTTGGCGGGCTTTTCGTCCTCTTCGGCCATGCCCTTCTTGAAGTTCTTCACACCCTTGGCGACATCGCCCATCAGGTTGGAAAAGCGGCCGCCGCCGAGCAGAAGGATGGCGACGATCGCGAGGACGAGAAGGTGAATCGGGCTAAAGCTGCCCATGGCACGTCTCCTGGGAATTCATGGTCTATCTAGGCCTTGGCATCGCCAGCGGCAATGGTTCAGCGATGCGTGCAAAGCCCCGAACGGGGAGCAAGGAGCCGTGCCGCCTCATTGTGACGTGGGCGTGACGCAAAGAAAAGCTCAATCGCCCTCTGGCGACGTATCGGATGCGGCCTCCTCCTCATCCTCCAGCCGCTCCAGCGCCAGATCGACGGGATCGAGCAGCCCGGCCGCGCGCAGATCCTCCAGGCCGGGCAGATCGCGCCGGCTGGTCAGCCCGAAATGCTGGAGAAAGGCGGGCGTCGTCGCATAGATCAGCGGCCGCCCCGGCACCTCGCGCCGCCCCGCGGGCCGCACCCAGCCCGCCTCCATCAGCACGTCCAGCGTGCCCTTGGAAATGGCGACGCCGCGGATCGCCTCGATCTCGGCGCGGCTGACGGGTTCGTGATAGGCGATGATCGCCAGCGTCTCGATGCCCGCGCGCGACAGGCGGCGCATTTCCTCGCGGTCGCGGCGCAGCAGATGCGCGAGATCGGGCGCGGTCTGGAAATGCCAGCGGTCGCCGCGCCGGACCAGCGCGATCCCGCGCCCGGCATAATGCGCCTCCAGCGTGTCCAGCGCGGCGCGGATGTCGGCCGCCCCCTTCGTCACGCCGACATGGGCGCGGATCGAATCCACGCTCATCGGCTCGGGCGAGGCGAACAGCACGGCTTCCACCGCGCGCACGGTCGGGTCGATGGCGCTCATCGCGGCTGGCGTACCAGAAGCGGCGCGAAGGGCGCGGCCTGGCGCAGCTCGACCTTGCCCTGCCGCGCCAGTTCCAGGACCGCGAGGAAGCTGGACGCCAGCGCCGAACGCCGCAGCCGCTCGCTGCCGTCGGGCAGGAACGTCTCGATCGCCGACCAGTCGATCCGGCTGCCGACCAGCATCGACACGCGGTCCAGCGCCGCCTCCAGCGTCATCACCTGCCGGTCGGCGACGACATGCATGACCGGGCGGGTGCGCGCGTTGATCCGGCCATAGGCGGCGATCAGGTCATAGAGCCCGGCCTGCCACTGCGCCTTGCGCTGCACCGCCAGCCCCTCGGGCGCGCCGCGCGCGAAGACGTCGCGGCCCAGCCGGTCGCGCGCCATCAGCCGCGCCCCCACCTCGCGCATCGCCGCCAGCCGCTCCAGCCGGAGTTGCAGCCGCAGCGCCAGATCCTCGGGGTCCGGCTCCTCCTCGGGCTGGCGGGGCAGCAGCAGCGAGGATTTGAGATAGGCGAGCCACGCCGCCATCACGAGATAATCGGCGGCCAGTTCCAACTGCATCCGCCCCGCCCGGTCGATGAAACGCAGATATTGCTCGACCAGCGCCAGGATCGAAATCTGCCGCAGATCGACCTTTTGCGAACGCGCCAGCGACAGCAACAGGTCAAGCGGCCCTTCCCACCCGTCCAGATCAAGCGTCAGCTGTTCCCCCGTCATCATGCGCCAGCTTAGCGGCGATGCGAAGCCATGGCGAGACGGGCGGGGTTTATCTTTCCGAAGCGGAAGGGGGGACGAGCATCCCTCCCAGGTGAAGTGCGCGCCCGTGCCCCTCCACCACCGCTTCGCGGCGGTCCCCCTCCCCAAGCATAGCTTGGGGAGGAATGAGGAAACCTGCCGAGTGCCATTTCAGTCCTCCCCAAGCTTGCTTGGGGAGGGGGACCATCGCGTAGCGATGGTGGAGGGGCGCCGTCGCAGACGGCGGCTGACACCGCCCCCCCTCCACCACACCCTGCGGGCGCGGTCCCCCTCCCCATCTTCGATGGGGAGGAATGGGGTGGCTCCTATTCCGCCAGCGCCAACAGTGCGTCGCGGCGGGCGATCAGTTCGGCGAAGTCGCCCTCCCCCGGACCGACACTCGCCATCGCGCGGTCGAGCCGGGCGCGGGCCACATCGGTGATGGCGGGCACCCGCCCCGCAATCTCGACCATCTCGTCCATCCGCGCCCAGCAATCGAGCACCAGGTCGCATCCCGCCGCCAGCGCGCCTGCCGCCTTCTCGCCCGCCGTACCGCTCAGCGCCTTCATGTCGATATCGTCGGTCATCAGCAGCCCGTCGAACCCGATCCGCCCCCGGATGATCCGCTCGATCACGGTCGGCGACAGCGTCGCGGGGCGCTCGGCGTCCCAGGCCTCGAACACGATATGGCTGGTCATGCCCATCGGTGCGGCGGCCAGCGTGCGGAAGGGTTCGAGATCGACCGCCAGCTCGGCCTTGCTCGCGGTGACGGTGGGCAGGAGGTGATGCGAGTCGACCAGCGCGCGGCCATGGCCGGGCATATGCTTGATTACGCCGACGACGCCCGCCGCCGCCAGCCCCTCCAGCATCGCGCGGCCCAGCGCCGCGACCTGCATCGGCTCGGCACCATAAGCGCGGCAGGCAATCGCCTCGGTCGTATCCGGCTGCACAACGTCGAGCAGCGGCGCGCAGTCGACGCTGATCCCCACCTCGCGCAGCATCAGGCCCAGCGCCTGGCCATTGGCGCGCATCGCCTGGATCGCCGACATCGGCGCGGTCTCGTACAGTCGCGCAAAGACCGGCCCGGCGGGGAAAGCAGGCCATTCGGGCGGCCCCATGCGCGCGACCCGGCCGCCTTCCTGGTCGATCAGGATCGCCAGATCGTCGCGCCCCGCCAAGTCGCGCAAGCTGTCGGTCAGCGCACGGACTTGCGCCCGGTCGACGATGTTGCGCTTGAACAGGATATAGCCCGCCGGTTCGACCGCGGCGAAGAATGCCCGCTCGTCGGGGGTCAGCACCGGGCCCGACAGGCCGAAAATGACGGGGATCATGAACGCACACTCCGGCCCCTTTCCCGCATGGGCGGGAAAGGGGCGTGATCGATCAGCTGGCGACGAAGCAGCTCTCGCCCGCCACGCGCAGGCGACCGCAGATATCGGCGGCCTGGTTGGCCGACCCGGCATTCACCCGCAGGCGGTAGAGGGTCTTGCCGTTCGAGGCGACCGGCTGGACCACCTTGCCCAGCGCGCCGACATAGGAGAAGCGCTTGGAGAAGCGGTCCCATGCGGCATTGGCCGAGGATTCGCTGGGATAGGCGCCCAGCTGGACCATCGACCCGCTGCCGATCGCGGCAGCGGGGGCGGGACGCGCCGCCGCCACGGGCGCGGGCGCGACCAGCTTGCCGCCCGATTCGGGCACCTGCGCCACGGCGTTGCGGCCGCCATTGGGCTCGGTGGGCTTCTGGACGACGCGGGTGCCGTTCATCGGCGCCTCGGGCACGGCGCGCAGATCGATCGCGCCGGTGCCGCCGGGCTTGCCCGCGCTGGTGGCGATCGCGGTATTGCCCTCGCCCTTGACCTTCAGCCCGCCCGGATCGGCCGGACGCACCTTATAGTCGCCCTCGGGCGCGGCAATGATCGCGCCGTCGCCATCGGCGGCGGCGGTGTGCGCCTGCCACTTGTACAGCGCGAAGCCGATAAAGGCGAGAATGGCGAGGCCCAGGATGACCAGCGCCACGACCTTGCCGATGCCGACGCCCTCGGGCTCGTCCGCCTCGACGGTTTCCAGCCAGGGAAGACGATCGTCCTCCTGTTGGTCATAGCCGCGCAGGTCCATCTCGTTCGCCATCACTTCATCTCCGACACGGCCTCGACGCCCATCAGCGCCAAGCCGTTGCGGATAATCTGCCCGATCCCTTCGCTCAGGAAAAGCCGCGCGCGCGTGACATCGGGATTCTCCGCGATCAGGAAGCGGCGATCGACCCGGTCGTTGCCGACGTTCCACGCGGCATGGAAGGCCGCCGCCAGATCATAGAGATAGAAGGCGATGCGATGCGGCTCGCGCGCCGCCGCCGCCGTCTCGACGATGCGCGGGAATTGCGCGGCCAGCTTCACCAGCGCCAGATCCTCGGTATCGAGCAGCGACAGGTCGGCGGTGCCCCCCTCGATCCCCGCCTCGGCCGCGCGGCGCTTCAGCGAGGCGATGCGGGCATGGGCGTATTGGACGTAGAAGACGGGATTGTCCTTCGACGCCTCGACCACCTTGGCAAAGTCGAAGTCCATCTGCGCATCGGCGCGGCGGGTCAGCATGGTGAAGCGGACCACGTCCTTGCCGACCTCGCGCACGACATCGGCCAGCGTGACGAAATTGCCCGCGCGCTTCGACATCTTCACCGGCTCGCCACCGCGCAGCAGGCGGACCATCTGGACCAGCTTGACGTCGAACTTGGTCTTGCCACCGGTCAGCGCCTCGACCGCCGCGACGATCCGCTTGACGGTGCCCGCATGGTCGGCGCCCCAGATGTCGATCAGCTGATCGGCGGACTGCGCCTTCTGATAGTGATAGGCCAGGTCGGCGCCGAAATAGGTCCAGGCGCCGTTCGACTTCTTGATCGGGCGATCCTGATCGTCGCCGAACTGGCTGGAGCGGAACAGCGGCAGCTCGACCGGCTCCCAATCCTCGGGCGTCTCGCCCTTGGGCGCTTCCAGCACGCCGTCATAGACCAGGCCGCGCGCGCGCAGCTCGGCCTCAGCCGCCTCGGGCTTGCCCGCCGCCTGCAGCTCGGCCTCGGAGGAGAACAGGTCGTGATGGATGCCGAGCAGCGCCAGATCCTCGCGGATCATCGCCATCATCGCCGCCACCGCGCGGGTGCGGAACAGGATCAGCCATTCGCCCTCGGGCGCGTCGACATAGGCATCGCCGAACTCGGCGGCCAGCGCCTCGCCCACGGGCTTCAGATACTCGCCCGGATAGAGCCCCTCGGGAATCTCGATCGTCGCGCCCAGCGCCTCGCGGTAGCGCAGATGCGCCGAGCGGGCGAGCACGTCGACCTGGCCGCCCGCATCGTTGACATAATATTCGCGGGTGACCTTGTGGCCCGCAAATTCGAGCAGCGTGGCGAGCGCATCGCCCACCACCGCGCCCCGGCAATGGCCCATATGCATCGGGCCGGTCGGGTTGGCCGAGACATATTCGATATTGACCGTCACGCCGCTCCCGCGCGCCGAGCGACCATAATCGCCCCCCGCCTGCGGGATCGCCGCCAGCTCGTCACGCCAGGCGGCGTCGGTCAGCCGCATGTTGAGGAAGCCCGGCCCGGCGACCGCGACGCTGTCCACCTCGTCCAGCTTGCCCAGCTCGGCGGCCAGCGCCTCGGCCAGCGCGCGCGGGTTGGTCCCGGCGGGCTTGGCCAGCACCATCGCGGCGTTGGTGGCGAGGTCGCCATGCGACGCGTCGCGCGGCGGCTCGACCGTGACGTTGCGGCGATCCAGCCCGCCGGGCAACGTGCCGGCGGCAACCAGCGTGTCCAGCGCCGCATCGATATGCGCGGCAAAGCGGGTGTAGAGGGTCATCGCATCGTCCGATCGGGGATAGGAAAGCGTTGCGCTCTAGCGAAATCGGGCGCGCGCTTCAAATCATGCTTGGCGGGCGGGCCGGGCGAGCGATTGCGCGCAGTGCATCCATGCCCCAGCCCTTTGCAGTTGCCGTCCATGCTGCGCCGCAATAACTCGGTATACGAAAGTTACAGCGCGAGAGGACCTGATCCGGCTCAACGCAAAAAGCGGGAGTTTCGATCATGCGCAAGACCATTCTGATCCTGGCCGCGGCCGTCGCCGCCATCCCCACCGTCGGCGCGATCGCCGCCGAGGGCGAGCAGCGCTTCGTTCATGAAGGCCAGACCTATGTCTATACCCGGTCGACCGAAAACGGCAATCCGGTGATCCAGGGCCGTCGCTATCCGGGCGGCGAGCCGTTCCGCTTCGTGGTGAAGGGCCACCGCGTGACCGGCACGACCGGCACCACCCAGGTCGCCTTCACGACCGACGAAGCTCGTGGCGCACTGGGCGCAGGCGTCGAGACCAGCGCTCGCTGATCTCCGCCTTACGGCTTGAGAGAAACGGCCCGTTCTTCCGGTGGGAGGAGCGGGCCGTTTCCTATTCGGGGCGACCGACAGGCGTGTTCACGCACCGCTGATCTTCTGTCCCGAATGCCCGCCCTCCTTGTCCGATTTTCCGGAGGCGGTCTTCTTCGCGCCGGTGCCCGTGCCACCGCCTCGCCCGGTCCCCAAGCTGCCACGCGCGCCGTCTCCGCCTTTGGCCGTAACCGCTCCGGGATTACCGCCTGCGCCCTTCTGTGCCATGATCGATCTCCTGTCCAACCGGTCAAGAACAGGACCGAACCCCGGCGCGTTCCATGCAAATTCAGTTACTTAGATCACATTGAGCTGGTGCGACCCTTATCGGGGAAAGTCGCGCACGTCATAGTGGCTGAACCGTCGCCCCGCCCGGCGATCGCGCCATGCGTGCAGCTTCATCACGAGGTAGACGAGGATCGCCGGGACCACGGCCAATGGAGCGTAGACCAGGGGCAGTCCCAAATCACACAGTCCGCCATAGCTGAGAAGGGTCAAGGGGAAGGCGATGCGAATCCATAGTCGCCACCGATAGAGATCGTGATCGGACCGGAATGGCGGCGGTTCCGCACGGCTCGCTTCGGCGGCCGGACCATGTGCAGGTCTTCGAGATCGCAACCAACTGGTCGAGCGCTGTCGCATGACGGCACGATAGCGCTTGTCGGGCCTCGATTGCCGCCAATCCCAAACACCGCCTTCCGGTCAGAAGCCGTCCGGCAGGTCGATCGCGCCGATCTCCTCGCGATAGCACCGCACCGCATAGCGATCGGTCATCCCCGCGATGAAGTCGGCGATATGCCGACTCCGCGCCGGTTCATCCTCGGGCAAACGCTCGCGCCATTCCTCGGGCAGTTGCGCGGGGTCGGCGCGATAGGCGGCGAACAGGCCCTGCACGATGCCGTGCGCCGCATCCGCTGCCGCCAGCTGGCGCGGGTGGTGGTAGAGGTTGGCGTACATGAACCGCTTCAGGTCGCGCTCCTCGGCCCGCATCGCGTCCGAGAAGCCGACCAGCGCCCGGCCCGCCGCGCGGACATCGGCGACGTCCCCCACCCCGCTATCGGCGATGCGCGTCCGCGTCTCGGCGACGAGGTCGTTGACCATCACCCCGATCTGCGAGCGGATCAGCTCGCTCGCCAGCCTCTTGGGTGCGACATCGGGGAATTGCGCCCGCGCCACGTCCCATCCGCGCGCGACCAGCGGCACGCTCAGCAGCTGGTCCAGGGTCAACAGCCCCGCGCGCAAGCCGTCGTCGATATCGTGATTGTCATAGGCGATATCGTCCGCCAGCGCCGCGACCTGCGCCTCCAGCGAGGCATGGCTGTCTAGGTCGAGCGGAAAGCCCGCATCCGCCTCCCGCAGCGCCCAGCCGGGATGGCGGACCGGGCCGTTATGCTTGGCCAGCCCCTCCAGCGTCTCCCAGCTGAGGTTCAGCCCGTCCCAGCGGGGATAGGGCCGCTCGATCGCGGTCAGGGTGCGCAGCGTGTGGCCGTTATGGTCGAACCCGCCATGATCGGCCAGCGCCGCCTTCAGCGCATCCTCGCCCGCATGGCCGAAGGGCGGGTGGCCGATGTCATGCGCCAGGCACAGCGCCTCGGTCAGATCCTCGTTCAGCCCCAGCGTCCGCGCGATCGTCCGCCCGATCTGCGCCACTTCCAGGCTATGGGTCAGGCGGACGCGAAAATGGTCACCATCGGGCGCCATGAACACCTGCGTCTTGTGCCGCAGCCGCCGGAAGCTGATCGAATGGATGATCCGGTCGCGGTCGCGCTGGAACGCGTCGCGCGGGCCGCGCTCCAGCCCCTTGGCCTCGTCATGGCGCCGGCCCCGGCTCCGGTCGGGATAAGAGGCCCAGGGGGCAAAGCGGCTCACTTCGCGTCGAGCCGCGTCACCGCCTGCCCTGCATCGCTGGTCACGGGGAAGGCCGAAACCCCCTTCTTGGCGAGCTGGTTGACGAAGGCGCGCGCCTCCGCCTCGGTCTTGAACGGGCCGGTCAGGACCCGATGAGTCGCGCGCAGCGGGGTCTTGTAGCCCTTGCGCGCGGCGAACAGCTCGGGGGCCTTCGCCTTGGTCGCGGCCCAGGCCTTGGGCAGATCGTCCTCGTTCGCGCCGCCTGCGACCTGGACCCAGATGCGCTCGGGATTGGCCCTGGCGCGCTTCTTTTCCTCGGCGGCTTCCTTGGCTTCGGCCGCCTTCTTCTCCGCCTCGGCCTTTTTGGCGGCAAGCGCCTTCTTCTCGGCGGCCGCCTTGGCCGCGGCGGCCTTGCGCTCGGCGGCGGTCGGCGTCTTGCTTTCCTTCGCGGCGGGCTCGGCGGCCTCGCTCGCCCTTTCGCGCGCCTGGTGATCGCGATCGGCCTTGGCGCGGGCTTCCGCCAGGACGCGCTGTGCCCCGCCCGATACCGGCGTGTTGGCGGCAACCACCGCCGGACGCTCGGGCCCTTCGACCCCCAGTTCGGAGGCGGGGATGGAGAGATTGGCGACGATCCGTGCCAGCACCGAATCCTCGCGCAAGGCGTGCGAGGCGGCGAGCGAGGGACGACGCGACGCCGTGCGGGCCGGGCGCGACGGAGGCGTCGGTTCGCTGGTTTCGACCGGTATCGGCTGGACCATGGGGCTGGTCTCGGCCTTGGCGAGCTGGACCGGCGGAGCGGCGGGCGTCGGCTCGGGCGTGGTCGGAACCGCCTGGACCATCTGGACCGGCGGCGTGGTGACCGGTGCTGGGGCGACCGGCGCCGTGGCGGGCGCGGGCAAGGGCTGGATCATCGGCCGTGCGGGCTCGGCGGCGGCCAGCGCGACGGGAGCCGTGGGCGCGGCGGCCGGTTCCGCCGGGCGCGCGGCGGGCGCGGTCGGCAGCGCGGAGGTGAAGCCCGGCTGCGGCTGGACCGGGCGCATCGGCGAGGCGGCGGCCACGACGCGGTTCGTGTCGGGCAAGGGCTGGATCATCGCGGTCGACGCGGTCCGGACCGGAGCGGGAAGCGCCGCCGTCGCGACGCCGGGATCGCGGCGCGACGAACCGCGACCGCCACGGCGGCGCTCGTCGCGGGTGGTCGCCTGCTGCACCGGTGCGGGCGTCGCCACCGTCGTGGAGGCCAGCGCGACGGGCGCATCCGGGGTCAGCACCGGCAGGCTGGGGGCCAGCCGGGCGTCCGCCAGCCGCTCGGGCGTGGCGCGCGTCTCGCCGAAATGGACGGCGAAGGCGCGGTCGGTGGCGGGCAGCGTCGGCAGGCGCTGGAAAAAGGGTTGCAGCCCCTGCGCCAGCTGGGCGGGCATCATCGTGCCCGCGATGCGCGTCGCTTCGGGCAGGTCGCCCGCCATCGCCAGGATGAAGGCGCGGGCGCGCCACGCCGCGCGGTCGGTCTTGCGGAGCAGCGGATCGAGTTCCTGCAACGCCCGCTCGCGCTGGCCCGAAATGCCCAGCGACAACGCATAGCGGCGGACGATCTCGTCATTCGGCTCGCTCGCCAGCGCCAGCCGATAATCGCGCTGCGCCCGCACCTGATCGCCGACCAGATCATAGGCCAGACCGCGATCGGCGGCGAACTTCGCCGGGGCCAGTCCCGCCGCCTCGGCCTGCGCGAAATAGCGCAGCGCCTCGCCCGGTCGTTCGGACCGGACCAGGATCGATCCCATCCCCGCCTTGATCCGGGGATCGCGCGCATCGACCTTTTCGGCGCGGGCGAACAGCGACGCCGCGCCCGACAGATCGTCGAGGCGGATCGACAGCTCACCCGCCTCGATCAGCGCGTCGATGTCGCGCGGGTTCTGCGCGACGCGGCGCATCACATCGCCCAGCCGGTCGGCATCGGTCGTGCCGGGAAGCGGCTGGACCATGGCCTGCGCCAGAAGCGGAACGGGGGCCGATGCGAGCATCAGGGCGAGCGCCAGCGAAGCGCGGGAAAGATAGGGGAACGTCATGGGACCGATCCGCATAAAGCGCGTTTTGCCGTGCACGGCAATGCCCTTCCCGCCCCCGACGCGCCCGATCGCTCCACGCCGTCGACCAACAGGCGCGGCGACCGACCGCCGCCCCGGCCAAGGCTGGGGCCTTTTGCGGCATCGGGCCGAGGCGTGACACCTCGAACATTCGGCAAGGGACACCCCAGCGCCGTCGCCCCGGCAAAGGCCCGGCCTTTCGCTGCGGGGTCGGGGTTCGGGACGCCCCCAGCCTCACCGGCATGACGGGACGGAAACGGCGTCGCGGAGCCGCCGCCCAACGAAAAAGGCCCGCGCGAACGGATCGCGCGGGCCTCTCGTCCATCCCTTGCGGGACGGGATTACTGGTTGTTCTGCCGGTGCAGGAAACGCGGAATGTCGAGCGACGAGTCGCCGCCCTGCGCATTCTCGTCACGCTGCGCACCCCGTGCGGCGTTGGACATGCGCTCGAACAACGTGCCGCCCAGCTTCACGCGCGGCGCGGGCTGGGCCGGAGCCTCGCCCGCTTCGCTGCCCGGGGCCAGCCAGCGGCGACGGGCATCGTCGCCACCCGCCGCGGGAGCGGCCGGGCTCGCGGGCGTGGCGGGCGTTGCGGACGGCGCCGGGACCATCGTGTCCGCGCCCAGCACCAGTTCGTCTTCCTCGGTCGACTTGGGGGCCGTGGTCGGCGCGGCGGCAGGCGCCGGGGCGGGCTGCGCCACCGGGGCGGGTGCCGGGGTGGCGGCGACGGGCGGTTCGACCGGCGCGGCCGGGGTCACGCTCGCCTGCGGAGCGGGTGCCGGGGCGGCCGGCTCGCTGGGGCGATAGCTGGGCGTGTCGTCGGTCTTGCGCGCCATGCCGCCCATGCTGAAGCCGCTGCGGTTCGACTCGCTGGGCGACGGCGCGACCTTCACCTCGGCGTCGATGCCGGTGGCGACCACCGACACGCGGATGCGGCCTTCCAGCTCGGGGTTGAAGGCCGAGCCCCAGATGATGTTCGCGTCCGGATCGACCAGCTCGCGGATATGGTTCGCGGCCTCGTCCACCTCGAGCAGGCGCATGTCGTCGCCGCCGGTGATCGAGATGATGACACCCTTGGCCCCCTGCATCGACACGCCGTCGAGCAGCGGGTTGGCGATCGCCTTCTGCGCCGCCTCGATCGCGCGATTGTCGCCGGTCGCCTCACCGGTGCCCATCATTGCCTTGCCCATCTCCTGCATCACCGAGCGGACGTCGGCGAAGTCGAGGTTGATGAGGCCCGGCATGACCATCAGGTCGGTGATGCCGCGCACGCCCTGCTGCAACACCTCGTCCGCCATCGCGAACGCTTCCTTGAAGGTTGTGTTGGCATTGGCGATCAGGAACAGATTCTGGTTGGGGATGACGATCAGCGTATCGACGTACTTCTGCAGCTCCTCGATGCCGCCATCGGCCGACTTGGCGCGACGATTGCCCTCGAAGGCGAAGGGCTTGGTCACCACGCCGACGGTCAGGATGCCCATGTCGCGCGCCGCCTTGGCGATGACCGGGGCCGCACCCGTGCCGGTGCCGCCGCCCATGCCCGCCGCGATGAAGCACATATGGCTGCCCTCGAGCAGCTTCGACAGGTCGTCGATCGTCTCTTCGGCGGCCGCGCGGCCGATCTCGGGACGGCTACCGGCGCCCAGGCCCTGCGTGATCTTGGCGCCCAGCTGGATACGCTGCGGCGCGATCGACTGCTTCAAAGCCTGCGCGTCGGTGTTGGCGACGAGGAAATCCACGCCCTGCACCTCGGCGCGCATCATGTTCGCGATCGCGTTGCCGCCGGCACCGCCGACACCGATCACCGCGATGCGCGGCGTCAGTTCGTCGACCTCGGGTGCGATGAATTCGATGCTCATCCCAATATTACTCCGCCGTTCCCGGTCGATACGCTAAGACCGGGCCCCTGATTGATCGTTAGTGCACCAGAGGACTGCCCGGTGCCAACATAAAACCGTCCAGTTTGGAAGGCTTTTCGTTAATAATTGGCTTTTGCCGCCTGAATTAATCGCCGGAACAGCCCCATGCCGCTCGGCCGGTGGACCGTCTGGTTGACCGGAGCGATGCTGCGCAGGTCGATCGGATCGGTCGCGGCATAGAAAGCCAGACCCGCGAGCGTCGCGAAAGCGGGTCCACCATGCGCATCGGGCAGACCGGCCAGCCCGCGCGGCCGGCCGATGCGGACCGAGCGGCCCAGCGCCTGCTGCGCATAGTCGGCAATACCCTTCAGCTCCGCGCCGCCGCCGGTCAGCACGACCTGGCGCCCCACCGGCCCCTCGAACTTCAGATGCTGGAGCGCCTTGCGGATCTCGCCCATCTGATGCTCCAGCCGCTGGCGGATCACGCCGATCAGCTGCGCCTTGGTGATCTGCATCGTGTCGCCGCCATCCTCGGCGGAAATCGGCGTGACCTGGATCATGTCGTGATTGTCGCGCGGGGACGCATTGGCCGAGCCATGGAAGCACTTCATCCGCTCGGCCATCTGCCGCCGCGTCCCGAAGGCGGACGCCACGTCGTCGGTGATATCCGCCGCCCCCATCGGCAGCGAACACAGCCCGACCAGCATGCCCCCGGCGAACAGCGAGACATTGGTGATCCCCGCCCCCATCTCGACCAGCGCGACGCCCAGCTCGCGCTCCTCGTCGGACAGACAGGCCAGCCCCGTCGCGACCGGCGCGGCGATGATCGACTTCACCTCCAGATGCGCCGAGCGGACGCACAGGTCGAGGTTGCGCACCGGCGACCCGTCGGCGGCGACGACATGGATATGCACGCCCAGCCGGTCGGCATGCAGACCCAGCGGCTTCTTCACCCCGGTCAGTCCGTCGAGCGTGTAGAGCGCGGGCTGCGCGTGCAACACCATCCGCCCCTGCGGATCGATCGAGTTGCGCCCGGCCGCCAGCAGCGCGTCGATATCGCCCTGTTCGACCTGATGGCCGCCCAACTCGAACTCGACCTCGGCCACGTCGGACACCAGCCCCCCGGCCGAGAAGCCGACCCAGACATTCTCGATATTCAGGCCCGCAATGCGTTCGGCCTGTTCGACCGCCTCGCGCACCGCCGCCTCGGTCGCGCCCATATCGGCGATATAGCCGCGCTTGACGCCCCGGCTCTCGCGCTGGCCGGTGCCCAGCACGATCAGCTCGCCGCCATCGCCTTTCCGCGCGATCAGGGCGGACACCTTGGACGATCCGATGTCCAGTGCGGTAATCAGTCCCTCGGGTGCGATCTTCGCCATGCCCCTGTTACCCCTGTGATGTCCCGTCGACCGCCGCCGCATCCGCGCCGTTCCCCGGTCCGACGTCGCCCGCCATGCCTCCGGCCTTCGCCGGATCGGCCAAAGCGTGATTCTGATTCAAACCGGGCCTGCGCGCAACCAGCTTTGCAGGGTCGCGCATGTCGAACCGCAACCAGCCGCGCCCCAGCAGCGGCCGCGATCCGTCCATCGCCGCGAACTTCATCAGCGCGGCCGGTGCGCCGTCCTCGGGCAAGGCCAGCGTCTCGCCACTGTCGAAGGTCAGGTCCCAGCGGCGATTGCCGATCCAGGTCGCCGCCTTCACGCGCGGCTTCAGCGCGGGCGCGGCGGACAGCAGCGCCTGATAGCCCGGCTCCTGCAAATTCGCGCCCGGCCCGATGATCAGCGGCAGGTCGGGCATCGCCTCGGGCCGCACCGGCTCCAGCAGCACGCCGCCCGCGTCGATCAGGGTCAACTGGCCATTGTCCTGCCACACCGCCGCCGGGCTCCGCTCCTCGATATCGACGAGCAGCGTGTCGGGCAGACGGCGCGAGACATGCGCGTCCTTGATCCAGCCGTAACGGAGCAGCTTGGCGCGGACATCCTCCAGATTGACGAGCGGCATCGCCCGGCTCTGCTGGTCGAGCGCGACGGCATAGACCGTCATCCGGTCCATCCGCTTCAGGCCCGTGACCTCGATCTGCTGGACGCGGAACCCCGCATGGCCCGCCTGTTCGGCGATGGCGGTGCCGATCATGCCGGGCACCCCGACCCAGGTCGCCAGCGCCAGCGCCGCCGCGCCCGCACCGCCCAGGATCGTCCAGGTCACGGCCTTCTTGACCGTCTCCTCGCTGACCGGCAGCTTCGCCAGCAACCGTTCGGAAAGCGTCGCGCGCTTGACCGGCTGGCGACGGCGCGGCGCCGGGCGGCGGGGCGAGGTGCCGCGCTTGATCGTCCGGCTCATCCCGCCTGGTCCTTGTACCAGTGGACCGCCTCATCGACGATCGCCTGGACCACCGCGTCGTAATCCATGCCGACATGGCGGCCCTGTTCGGGCACCAGGCTGAGCGGGGTCATGCCCGGCTGGGTGTTGACCTCCAGCAGGAACAGCCCGTCGACGCCGCGTTCATCGTCCCAGCGGAAGTCGGAGCGCGAGGCCCCGCGACAGCCCAGGATGCGGTGGGCCTCCAGCGCCAGCGACTTGCACGCCTCCGCGATCTCGTCCGGAATCTGCGCGGGGCAGACATGCTCGGTCAGGCCGTCGGTATATTTGGCGTCGAAATCGTACCAGCCATTCTTCGGCTTCAGCTCGGTCACGCCCAGCGCGCGGCCGCCCAGAACGGCGGTGGTCAGCTCGCGGCCCCGGATATAGGGCTCGGCCAGCAACTCCTCGAACTCGGCCCAGGGGCCCGCCGCATCGCGCGCGATCGGGTTGCCATGGTTGCTGGTGTCGGTGACGATCGCGACGCCGACCGACGAGCCTTCATTGACCGGCTTCAGCACATAGGGCCGCGGCAGGGGATCGCCCGCGAACAGCTCCTGCGACTTCACGATCCGGCCGCCGGGCATGGGGATGCCGTGCGGGACCAGCGCCTGCTTGGTCAGCACCTTGTCGATCGCGATGACCGAGGTGGCGAGCCCCGAATGGGTGTACGGAATGCCCATCAGGTCGAGCATCCCCTGCACCGTGCCGTCCTCACCGGGCGAGCCGTGGAGCGCGTTGAAGACGAGGTCGGGCTTGGCCTCGACCAGTTTCGCCGCAACATCGCGGCCCATGTCGATCCGGGTGACGCGGTGGCCGTTCCGCTCCAGCGCATCGGCGACGCCCGCCCCCGACATCAGCGACACCGGCCGCTCCGCCGACCAGCCGCCCATCAGTACGACGATATGCATCACGCGATCCTTGTTGTTTGCGTGGGGTCTTCTTCATTCCTCCCCAAGCTACGCTTGGGGAGGGGGACCAGCCGCAGGCTGGTGGAGGGGCAAGCCCCTCGCCCCTCCACCACCGCTTCGCGGCGGTCCCCCTCCCCATCTACGATGGGGAGGATGGAGGTGGCGGCCTTCACTTCGGCACCCCGACGCGCTGGATTTCCCATTCGAGGCAAACCCCCGACTGGGCCTTCACCCTGGTCCGGACTTCCTCGCCCAGCGCCTCGATCTCCGCCGCCGTGGCGCCGCCGAGGTTGAGCAGGAAGTTGCAATGCTTCTCCGACACCTGCGCATCGCCCAGGGTCAGGCCGCGACAGCCCGCCGCATCGACCAGCGCCCAGGCCTTGTGCCCGTCGGGATTCTTGAAGGTCGAGCCGCCGGTCTTGGAGCGCAGCGGCTGCGACGCCTCGCGCGCAGCGGCGATGCGGTCCATCTCCGCCTGGATCGCGTCCGGCTCGGCGGCATGGCCCTGGAAGACCGCCTCGACCACCACCGTGCCGTCGGTCAGGTTGGAGTGGCGATAGGTGTATTCGAGATCGGCGACACCCAGCGTCTCGACCGTGCCGTCGCGACGAACGACCGTGGCAGAGACCAGCACGTCCGCTACCTCGCGGCCATAGGCCCCACCGTTCATCCGCACGAAGCCGCCGACCGTGCCGGGGATCGAGCGTAGGAATTCCAGCCCGCCAATGCCTGCATCGCGCGCATTGGACGAGACGAGGATACCCGACGTGCCACCTCCACAGGTGACGAGGTGCCCCTCCCCTGCCCGCGCATAGCTGAACGGCTTGCCGAGCCGCACGACCACGCCGGGCACGCCGCCGTCGCGCACGATCAGGTTGGAGCCGAGGCCCAGCGCCATCACCGGCACGTCCGGCGCAAGCGCGCGAAGGAACGCCGACAGGTCATCGACGTCCCTGGGCTCCAGCAGATATTCGGCCGCTCCGCCCGCCTTGAACCACACCAGCGGCGCCAGCGGCGCTCCGGGGGTCAGTCGGCCGGCGGTATCGGGCAGGGTCATCGGCGCGCCTCGATCGCGCTCGCCAGACCCGCCGCCCATTTCGTGATGTCGCCCGCCCCCAGGCAGACGATCATGTCGTCCGCGCGGATCGAGCCCGCCAGTTCCTCGGCGAGCGCATCGGCATCGGCGACCGTGGCGGTCGAGCGGTGCCCGCGCCGCTTCAGCCCCTCGACCAGCGCCTGCGCATCGACGCCCTCGATCGGCTGTTCGCCCGCCGCGAAGACCGGCGTCACCAGCACGCGGTCGGCATCGTTGAAGGCGGTCTGGAACTCCTCCATCAGATTGCCGAGCCGGGTGAAGCGGTGCGGCTGCACCACCGCGATCACGCGCCCCCGCGCGCCTTCCCGCGCGGCGGCCAGCACCGCGCGGATCTCGACCGGGTGATGGCCGTAATCGTCGATGACGGTCGCCGTGCCACCGTCCACCGCGATCTCGCCGACCTTGGTGAAGCGCCGCTTCACGCCGCCGAACTGGCCGAAGCCCTGCTGGATGGTCGCGTCCTCGATCCCCAGCTCCAGCGCGACGCCGATCGCGGCCAGCGCGTTCTGGACATTGTGGCGGCCGGGCATGGGCAGCTCGATCCCCTCGATCGAGCGGCTGGAGCCATCGCGGTTGCGGATGATCGCCTCGAACCGGTTACCGCCGGGGATGGGTGTGACGTTGACGCCGCGCACGTCCGCCTGCGCCGAGAAGCCATAGGTCACGACGCGGCGGTCGCGCACGCGCGGCAGGATGTTCTGCACTTCCGGATGGTCGAGGCAGAGCAGAGCCGCGCCGTAGAAGGGGACATTCTCGACAAACTCGACGAACGCGTCCTTCACCCGGTCGAACGAGCCGTAATGATCGAGATGCTCGGGATCGATATTGGTCACGACCGCGATCGTGCCGTCGAGGCGCAGGAAGCTGCCGTCGCTCTCGTCCGCCTCGACCACCATCCAGTCGCTGGCGCCCAGACGCGCGTTCGAGCCATAGCTGTTGATGATGCCGCCATTGATGACGGTCGGGTCCACGCCCCCCGCATCGAGCAGCGCCGCGACCATCGAGGTGGTCGTCGTCTTGCCATGCGTGCCCGCCACCGCGACGGTGGACTTCAGCCGCATCAGCTCGGCGAGCATCTCGGCGCGGCGCACCACAGGGATGCGGCGTTCCAGCGCGGCTTCGACCTCGGGGTTGGAGCGGGTGATCGCGGTCGAGGTCACCACCACCGCCGCATCGCCCAGATTGTCGGCACCGTGCCCGATGGCGACCGGGATTCCCTTGGTCCGCAGCCCCTGCACCACATAGCCCTCGGCCACGTCGGAGCCCTGCACCCGGTAGCCGAGATTCTTCATCACCTCGGCAATGCCCGACATGCCGATGCCGCCGATGCCGACGAAGTGGATCGTGCCGATATCCGTGGCGACGCCCTTCATGCGCCCATCCCTGCCAAATTCCGTGTCCTTTGCAATTTGCCCACCGGCAAGACCATGCGCGGCGCGTCGAGGCTTTCGACCAGATCGGCGAGATCGCTCGCCGCTTGCGGTCGACCACAGCCGCGCGCCCGCCCCGCCGCATTCTCCAGCGCCGCCGGGTCGAGGCCCAGCTTCTGCATCTGCTTGGCCAGTTCGACCGGCGTGAAATCCTTCTGCGCGATGGTCCGCGCGCCGCCCGCCTTGGTCATCTCGCGCGCGTTCACCGTCTGGTGATCGTCGGTCGCGGAGGGTAGCGGCACCAGGATCGCCGGGCGACCCGCGACCGTCAGTTCGGCCAGCGTCGAGGCCCCTGCCCGCGCGATGACCAGATGCGCCCAGGCCAGCTGCTCGGGCAGGTCGGGCAGATAGGTGGCGAGTTCGGCCGGAATCTCATGCTCGGCATATTTGGCGCGCACCGCGTCGATATCCTCGATCCGCGCCTGATGCGTCACCTGCAACCGCCGCCGGAAGGTGACGGGCAGCATGGCCAGGCCATCGGGCACCACCTTGGACAGGATGCTCGCCCCCTGGCTGCCGCCGGTGACGAGGACGCGGAAGATGCCGTCCTCCTCCAGCAGCGGATAGGGCCGCGACCGCAGCGCCAGAACCTGGTCGCGCACCGGATTGCCGATCAGCCGGGTCTTGGCGGCGTGCTTGGCGCTCAGCCGCTGGGTATCCTCATAGGACAGCGCGATCGCATCGACCTTTCCCGCGACCAGCCGGTTGACCCGGCCCAGCACGGCGTTCTGCTCGTGGATGGCGGTGGGGATTCCGTCCGCGAACGCCGCCAGCAGGGCGGGCATCGCCGGATAGCCGCCAAAGCCGATGACGGCGGCGGGGCGGAAGGTGCTGTACAGCTCGCGCGCCATCGCCCGGCCGCGCCACATCTCACGCAGTGCCTTGGCCCAGCCGACCGGCCCGCCCGCAAAGCGCCCGGCGGGCAGGACATGGGTCTGGATATCCTCGAACAGCCCCGGAAAGCGCACCCCGCGCGCATCCGATACCAGCGCGACGCGGTGGCCGCGCCGGGTCAGTTCGGCCGCCAGCGCGGCGGCGGGGACCATATGGCCGCCGGTACCCCCGGCGGCGAGGACGAAGTGACGGCTCATTGCCCGCTCCACCTGACTACATAGGGGCTGCGCGTCAGGAACGGATTGCGCCGGGTGAATGCCAGCAACAACCCCATCCCGATCGACAGCGCGATCATCGACGACCCGCCATAGCTGATGAACGGCAGGGTCATCCCCTTGGACGGGGCCAGCCCCGTATTCACCGCCATCGAGATCAGCGCCTGCGCGCCGAACTGCACGGCAAGGCCCGATGCGGCGTAGAGCTTGAACTCGTCCTGTTCGTCAAGCAGCTTCACGAACACCCGCACCACGATCGCCAGGAAGACCAGCGCGATGATCGAGCAGGCGATCAGCCCGAACTCCTCGCCGATCACCGAGAAGATATAGTCGGTATGCGCTTCGGGCAGGCCGAACTTGGCCGTGCCGCCGCCGGGGCCGGTGCCGGTCCAGCCGCCCGCGGTCAGCGTGTTGTGCGCCGCGTTGACCTGGAAATGGTCGGCCGCGCCCTCGCCGTCGACATCGGGGAAGAGGAAGGCGTTGATGCGGTTCCGCGCCACGCTGTAGAACATATAGGCGGTGACCAGCCCGACCGGCGCCATCGCCCCGATCGCCAGCATCACCTTGAGCGGCGTGCCCGAAATCATCAG
The DNA here is from genome assembly GCF_030818415.1 of Sphingomonas sp. SORGH_AS_0950. Lineage (NCBI taxonomy): Bacteria > Pseudomonadati > Pseudomonadota > Alphaproteobacteria > Sphingomonadales > Sphingomonadaceae > Sphingomonas > Sphingomonas sp. SORGH_AS_0950. The sequence goes on along the minus strand of NZ_JAUTAE010000001.1, from coordinate 3,458,651 downwards.
CAGCGCGACCCAGACCAGGCAGAAGACGATGGTCTGCCCGAAATCGGGTTGCAGCATCAGCAGGCCCGCGACCAGTCCCGTCATCCCCATGGTGATGAGCGTGGCGGGCAGGTCGCGCTCCTTGGCCTTCAGCGACAACAGCCAGGCGGTCGTCACGATGAACATCGGCTTCAGGAATTCGGACGGCTGGAATTGCGCGATGCCGAAGCCGATCCAGCGCCGCGCGCCGTTGATCTCCACCCCGATAAAGGGCGTCACCGCCAGGATCGCGATCAGGATCCCCGTCCCCAGCACCGCCATGCGCCGCGCGGTGACGACCGGCAGCATCGAGACGCCGAACAGCACGGGCAGCGAGACGCCGACCCACATCACCTGTCGCCAGAAATAATAGAGCGGGGCGAATTTGCGGTGCTCGCCCGAATAGCGCATCGCGGTCGCCGGGCTGGCGGCCGCGACCGCGACCAGGCCGATGGCGATCAGGAACAGGGTGAGCAGCAGCAGCACCCGGTCGATATCCCAGAACCAAGTGCCCAGCGGCGAACGATCGCCGCGCCCGCCCCGGCCCTTCATCGATCCGATCAGGCCGGGACGCGGGCCTGGCTTGGGAGCGCGGTCGGTCACGCCAGAGCCTCCACCGCCGCGCGGAAAGCGTCGCCCCGCGCTTCATAATCGCGAAACTGGTCGAAACTGGCGCAGGCAGGCGACAGCAGCACCGTGTCACCGGGCCGCGCCGCCGCCGCCGCATGCGCGACCGCCGCTTCCAGCGTGCCCGACTGCTCGACCACGGGCACCTTGTCCTTCAACAGATCGAAGAACAGCGGTGCTGCCTCGCCGATGGTATAGGCCGCGACGACATGGTCCAGATGCGCGGCGCAGGCGTCGAGATCGTCGCCCTTGCGCTTGCCGCCGACGATCCAGTGCACGCGCGGAAAAGCCCCGAGCGCGGGCGCGGTGGATTCGGGATTGGTCGCCTTGGAATCGTTGACGAAGGCCACGCCGTTTCGCGTCGCGACCTGCTGCATCCGGTGCGGCAGGCTGGCATAGCTGGCCAGCCCCGCCTCGATCGCATCCTCGGCGATACCCAGGGCGCGCGTGACGGCGATGGCGGCCCGGGCGTTCTGGGCATTGTGCGGCCCCTGCAAGGCGGGCCAGCGACTCTGGTCGATCGGGTCCGATGCGATGGTGACGAGATCGTCGGTCCGCCCGGCAAGCCCCTGCGCGATATTGGCCGACGCCTCGTCGCCCGTGCCGACCACCGCGACATGCCCGGCCGATTGCATCGCGAACAGCCGGGCCTTCGACGCAGCATAGCCCGCGAAGCCGTCATAGCGATCGAGATGATCGGGCGTGATGTTGAGCAGCACGGCCACATCGCAATCGAGGCCGGTCGTCAGGTCGATCTGATAGCTGGACAGCTCCAGCACATAGACCCCGCCCTCGGGCAGCGGTTCCTGCCCCAGGATCGGCAGGCCGATATTGCCGCCCATCAGGGTCGGCACGCCCGCCGTCTTCAGGATGTGATGGACGAGCGCGGTGGTGGTCGACTTGCCGTTGGTGCCGGTGATGCCGACGACCCTGTGCGACGGCAGCTCGCGGCGCGCCTGGGCGAAGAGTTCGATGTCGCCGATGATCGGCACGCCCGCTGCGCGCGCGGCGGCGGCCAGCTTATGTGTGTTGAGCGGCACCCCCGGCGATACGACCAGCGCGTCGAAACCTGAAAGGTCATCAAGCGGCGCGATGCTCAACTGGTCATCCAATGCGAAGGCCGCGCGCTTGTTGGCATCGCTGTCCCACGCCACGACCCTCGCCCCGCCCGCCAGCAGCGCCGAAACGGTCGCGGCGCCGGAGCGTGCAAGCCCCAGCACCGCGTAACGTTTTCCCGCCCAGTCCCGCGAAACGATCATCGCAGCTTCAACGTCGACAGGCCCGCCAGCGCCAGCACGAAGGCGATGATCCAGAAGCGGATCACGACCGTCGGCTCCGACCAGCCGAGCTGTTCGAAATGATGGTGGATCGGCGCCATGCGGAACACCCGCTTGCCGGTCCGCTTGTAGAAGAAGACCTGGATGATGACCGACATCGCTTCGACCACGAACAGGCCGCCGATGATGCCCAGCACGATCTCGTGATGCGCGACGACCGCGATGGTGCCCAGCGCGCCGCCCAGCGCCAGGCTGCCGGTATCGCCCATGAACACCGCCGCCGGGGGCGCGTTGAACCACAGGAAGGCCAGCCCCGCGCCGACCACCGCGCCGCAGAAGATCGCCAGCTCGCCCGCGCCCGGCACATGCGGAATGCCCAGATAGTCGGCGAACTTCGCGTTGCCCGCCAGATAGACGATGACCATGAACGCGACGCTGGCGATGATCACCGGCATGGTGGCGAGGCCGTCGAGCCCGTCGGTCAGGTTCACCGCATTGCCGAACGCCACGATCGTGAAGGCGGCGAACAACGGATAGAAATAGCCGAGGTCGATATACATGCGCGAGGTGAAGGGCAGATACAGGTGCGGCCCGTTCTGCCCCATGATGATCCATGCCGCGATGCCCGCGATCGCGAATTCCAGCAGCAGCCGGGTCCGCCCCGACACGCCCGCCGTCGAGGCCTTGCGCACCTTGTCATAGTCGTCGAGGAACCCAATCGCGCCGAAGCCCAGCGTGACGAACAGGCACGCCCAGACATAGGGGTTGAAGACGTTCATCCAGATGATGATCGCCAGCGCCATGCTGGTCAGGATCATCAGCCCGCCCATGGTCGGCGTGCCCCGCTTGGCGAGATGGGTCTGCGGCCCGTCGGCGCGGATCGGCTGCCCCTTGCCCTGGCGGACGCGCAGCCAGCCGATGAAGCGCGGGCCGATGATCAGGCCGATGAACAGCGCGGTCGCCACCGTCGCGCCGGTGCGAAAGGACTGATAGCGGATAAGGTTGAAAAGCCCCGGAAAACCCAGATGCTCCGCGATCCAGTACAACATTAACCCTGCGCCCCGCCCAGTCGAGATTCGCGTCCCAGAGCGGCGACGACCCGCGACAGCCCGACCCCGTTGGAACCCTTGATCAGCACCACGTCGTCGGGCGCGATGATCGAGGCCAGCGCGGCTTGCGCGGCCTTAGCATCGGCCACATGGACGAAATCGACCCGCCCCTCAAGCGCGGCGGCCAGCGACGCCATCGATTCACCGACCAGCAGCGCCCGTTCGACGCGCGCGGCCAGGATCGGCTCGGCCAGGCCCGCATGATAGGCGGCCGAATCCTCGCCCAGCTCGCGCATCTCGCCCAGCACCGCGACGTGGCGGCCGGGCTCCTCGGCCAGCACCGCCAGCGTGGCGCGCATCGAGGCGGGGTTGGCGTTGTAGCTTTCGTCGATCACCAGCGCGCCGTTCGCCATGCGGAACCGCGCGCCGCGCCCGGCCAGCCCGCCCATCTCGGCCAGCGCAAGCCCCGCCAGCCCCAGATCGCCGCCCGCCGCATCCACCGCCGCCAGCACCGCCAGCGCGTTGGACACCCAATGCTGCCCCGGCTGCGACAGGGTGAAGTTCAGTTCCTTGTCGCCCAGCCGGGCGGTGACGAAGCTGCCGCCATTGGGCCCGCGCATCGCCTCGACCGCGCGGACATCGGCGGCGGGATCGAAACCGAAGGTCACGATCCGGTCGGCATAGGGCTTGGCCGCCGCGATCAGGCGATCGCGATGCGGGCTGTCATAGGGGACGATGGCGGTGCCGCCGGGCTGGAGCCCCTGGAAGATCTCGCCCTTGGCATCGGCGATGGCGGATTCGTCGGGGAAGAATTCGGTATGTGCGGGCGCGATGGCGGTGACGATGGCGATGTGCGGGCGGACCATCGCGGTCAGCGCGGACAATTCGCCCGCATGGTTCATCCCCATCTCGAACACGCCCGCGCGGACGCCCCGCGGCATGCGGGCCAGGCTCAGCGGAACGCCGGTATGGTTGTTGTAGCTCTTGACCGAACGGTGCACCGCCCCGCGCCAGCCCCGGTCCAGCGCGGCATAGAGCGCTTCCTTCGCGCTGGTCTTGCCGACCGATCCGGTGACGCCGATGATCGTTGCCTGGGTCCGGGCCCGGCTGGCGCGTGCGAGGTCCTCCAGCGCGTGGAAGCTGTCGACGACGCGGACATGCGGATGATCGGTCGGCTGGCTGACCAGCGCGCCCGCCGCGCCCTGCGCAAAGGCCTGGTCCAGGAAGCGATGGCCATCGGTCGCCTCGCCCGCCATCGCGACGAACAGATCGCCCGGCCCGACCTCGCGACTGTCGAAGGCGACACCCGACACGGCGAAATCGCCCGATGCCTGCCCGCCGGTCGCCGCCGCGATCTCCTGCGCGGTCCACAGGGTCATTTGCGCTCCTCGGGCGTCTTGGCACCATAATGCAGCGACAGCTTGGGGCGCACGCGTGCGGGCGCGTCCGGCTGCACGGAATCGGCCTTGTCGACCGGCGGCGTCTTGGTGGGGGCCTGGGACGTCATGCCGCGCACTCCCGCGCCACCGACACATCGTCGAAGGGCAGGACGAGGTCGCCGACGATCTGGCCCTGTTCATGGCCCTTGCCCGCGATCAGCACGATATCCTGCTCGCCCGCCTCGGCGATGGCGGCGGCGATGGCCTCGCGCCGGTCGCCGATCTCGATCGCGCCGGTCGCGCCGCGCATCACCTGCGCGCGGATCGCGGCGGGGTCCTCGGTCCGGGGATTGTCGTCGGTCACGATCACCCGGTCGGCATGCAGCGAGGCGACCTGTCCCATCACCTCGCGCTTGCCCGGATCGCGGTCGCCCCCTGCGCCGAACACCACGATCAGGCGTCCGCCCGCATGCGGCTTGAGCGCCGCGATCGCCGCCTCCAGCGCATCGGGGGTATGGGCATAGTCGACATAGACCGGCGCGCCGCTGCGCGCGATGGCGGCGCGTTCCAGCCGCCCGCGCACCGGCTGCAACCGGGCCAGATCGGCGACCGTCCGCGCGACGTCGCCGCCAGTCGCGATGACCAGGCCAGCCGAGACCAGCGCATTGGCGGCTTGGTAGGCCCCGATCAGCGGCAGCTGCACCTTGTGCACCGCGCCCTGTTCATCCTCGATCATCAGCCCCTGGCCCAGCAGGGTCGGATGCCGCTCGACCAGCTTCAGCGTCGATCCGCGCGTGCCGACCGTCACCAGCCTATTGCCGCGCGCGCGCGCCAGGTCGATCACCCGGCCGCTTTCCACGTCATCGGCCCACACGACCGCCGTGCCCTCGGGCGACAGCACCTCGGAGAACAGCCGCATCTTGGCCGCCAGATAGGCCCCCATGTCGCCATGATAGTCGAGATGGTCGCGCGACAAATTGGTGAAGGCCGCCGCCGACACCTCCAGCCCCTCGGTCCGATACTGGGTCAGGCCGTGGCTCGACGCCTCGAACGCCAGATGGGTCACGCCCTCACGCGCCAGCCCCGCAACATTGGACAGGAAGGTCACGACGTCGGGCGTGGTGAGGCCGGTATAGGTCCGCTCGTCGGCGGTGGTCACGCCCAGCGTGCCGATCGAGGCGGCGTGATGCCCCGCCATCCGCCAGAGCTGGCGCGTCATCTCGACCGTCGAGGTCTTGCCGTTGGTGCCGGTCACCGCCACCGCGGTCGCCGGGAAGGGTGCGAAGAACGCCGCCGCCAGCCGGGCAAAGGCCGCGCGCGGTTCGTCGGAGGCGATGTGCACCGCCCCCTCCACCCGCACGCCCGGCCGGGCGACGACCGCCACCGCGCCGCTGCGCACCGCATCGGCGATGAAATCCTCGCCGTTCACCCGCGCGCCCTGGAACGCGCCGAAGATCGTGCCCGGCGCGACCTTGCGATGGTCGATCGCGAAACCGGAGACGAGGGCGTCGCCGCCCTCGCCCGTGATGTCATGGTCCAGTTGGTTCAGCTTCATGCCGCGCGCCTCATCGTCCATCCACGGGCGGCGCCTTGGGGTCCTGCCACAGGGTCGGCAGAATGTCCGACACGTCCACATCCTTGTTGGCGTCCGGCACGACGCCCAGCATCGCACCGACCCGCGTGATCGTCCGCCCGACCACCGGCGCGGCGTTCCAGGCTGCGGTCTTCCACCCGAACGTCTCCTTCGTCCCCTTTGGCGAGTCGAGCATCGCCAGCACGACATAGCGCGGCGCATCCATCGGAAAGGCCGCCGCAAACGTCGCCACGTTGCGCGAACGGTCATAACCGCCCGCCACCGCCGCCTCGGCCGTACCAGTCTTGCCCCCGACGCGATAGCCCGGCGCATCGCCCTTGCGCCCCGTGCCGCGCATCACGACCAGCCGCAGCATCTGGCGCATCCGCGCGCTCGTCGCCTCGCTCAACACGCGGCGTCCCTCGGGCGCATGGCCGGGCGCCACCTTCAACAGCGTCGCGGGCCGCCAGATGCCCCCATTGACCAGCGCGGCATAGGCCGAGGCGAGGTGCAGCGGCGTCACCGCAATGCCATGGCCATAGGCGGTCGTCATCGTCGTCGTCCGCGCCCAATAGGTGGGGAGCAGCGGACGGCCCTTTTCGCGCAGCTCGATATCGGGCTTGGTATCGAAGCCCAGCTTCTTGAACATCGCCTGCATCCGCTGCGGCCCGATCTCGTCGGCGACGCGCGCGGTGGCGATGTTGGAGGAATAGATCAGCGTCTCGGCCATGTTCAGCCAGCGCTTCGGATCGCCCGCCTCGTCATGGATGGTATAGCCGCCGACCTTGAGCGGATGGGTCGCGTCGAAGCGCCGCGCCATGGAGGTGACGACGCCATTCTCCATCGCGGTCGCCATGGTGATCGGCTTGAAGGTCGAACCCAGCTCGAACACGCTCTGCGTCGTGATGTTGCGCAGCTGTTCGGACCCCGCCATGCCGACCCGATTGGGATTGAAGGTCGGCAGCGAGACCATCGCGATCACCTCGCCCGTCGCCACGTCGAGCACGATGCCGCCGCCACCGCGCGCCGAGAAGGTCGTCATGGCGCGGCCCAGCTCGCTCTCCATCGCCGCCTGGACGCGCGTGTCGATCGACAGCGCGACCGGCTTGCCCGCCTGGGCCGGGTCGAGCAGCCGCTGGTCGAGGACGCGCTCCATGCCGCTCATGCCGTGCCCGTCGGTCGACAGGAAGCCCAGCGCGTGCGCCGCCAGGTTGGATTGCGGATAGAGGCGCTGCGTCTCTCGGTCGAAGACCAGCCCCGGCTCGCCGATCGCATTCACCTGCTCGACCAGCGTGGGGCTGGCGCGGCGTTGCAGATAGACGAAATTCGCCTTGCGGGTCAGCTGGTTGTAGAACCAGGCCTGATCGCCGCGATCGGGCATCAGCGCGGCGAGGCGCGCGGCGATCTCCATCGGATCACCGATCAGCTTCTTGGGATGGACCGCGATCGTCCAGCTGTCGATCGTGCGCGCGAGCGGCGCGCCGTTGCGGTCGACGATGTCGCCGCGCGCGGCCAGCGTCGCGGTGCGCGCCGCCGCGTCGGCCGGACCGGCGAAGATTGCCAGCATCATCAGCCGCCCGATCACGACGAGCACCGCCGCGCCGAACAGCATCATCAGCATCATCAGCCGCATATGCGTCGTCGCGACCAGCGCATGGCGCTGGCCGGCGGTACGCTGCGTGCCGGTGGGACGTGCGACGAGTACGCTCAACGCGGCCGCCGCGATTCGGACTTGGCCCCCTTCAGAATGTCGCCCAGCGTCGTGTCGGACAGCAGCTGGCGGTCGAGCATCGCCACCGCCTGCGGCCGGACCTTCGCGACGGCGGCAGCGGTGCGCACGGTCGCGATCGGCGCGGGCTTGGCGCCCTTGGTCGCGACGACACGCTCGGACACGGCCTTGACGATCTGGGCCTTGGGCAGCTCGACCTTGGCGAGCCGGACGACGGGAGCGGGCGCGATGGGCTTGGCGGCGGCGGGGGCGGAGACCGGCGCGTCCGGCTGGGCAACCGGAGCGGGCTGGGGCTGCGAGGGGACGAGCAGCGCGGCGGTCTGGATCGCACCGGCGGCGGGCCCCTGCGTCACGTCGAGCGAGGCGAGCTGCGACTCGTCACCCACGAACTGCCCCGCGACCGGCGCGGTCAGCGCCAGCGTGTCGCCATTCCACTTTTCCAGCTGGACCAGGTTGGCGCGGGTGTCGAACTCGGTCTCCAGCGCGCGGATGTCGCGCTGCGCGGCGGCGATGCGGGCGTTGACGTCGTCCAGCTTCTTGCGCTCCGACGCGACCTGGAGCGAGACCAGGTAAAAGCCCAGGACCACCGCGACGCAGCTCCCGAACCACCCGATCCCCTTCAACCGATACGCCGCCGTCATACGCCCAACTCCTGATTCAACTCGCCCCCCGGCAATCCATTCGATCCCGCCGACCAGGCGGGGGACTCGGTCCGCGTCGCAAAGCGCAGCGTCGCCGAACGCGCGCGCGGATTGCGGGCCAGCTCCGCCTCGCCCGCGCGCACCGCCTTGCCGACCTGGGCAAAGCTGGGCGCGGCGGCGGCGGCCTGTTGCGGCAGGTGACGCGACCCGCCCGGCATCTGACCGGCGCGCTCGCGGAAGAAGCGCTTGACCATGCGGTCTTCCAGGCTGTGGAAGGTGACGACCACCAGCCGCCCGCCCGGCTTCAGCGCGCGCTCCGCCGCCGCCAGTCCCTCGGCCAGTTCGTCCAGTTCGCGGTTCACATGGATGCGGATCGCCTGGAAGGTCCGGGTTGCCGGGTCCTTCTTGTCATGCGGGCGATAGCCCAAGGCGCGGCGGACCACGGCGGCCAGTTCGCCGGTGCGGGTCAGCGGGCGTGCGGCGACGATCGCCTGCGCGACGCGGCGCGAACGCGGTTCCTCGCCATAATGATAGAGGACGTCGGCGATCGCGGCCTCATCGGCGGTGTTGAGGAAATCGGCGGCCGACTCCCCCTCCTGCGCCATGCGCATGTCGAGCGGCCCGTCCCCCTGGAACGAAAAGCCGCGTTCCGCCTGGTCGAGTTGCATCGAGGACACCCCGATATCGAGCACCACGCCATCAACGCGGGTATCGAGTTCCTGATCCAGGCGAGAAAATTCCCGGTGGATCAGCGTCAGCCCCGGCGCGGCCGCGACCAGCGCCTGGCCGTTGGCGATCGCGTCGGGATCGCGGTCGAAGGCGACGACCTTCGCCCCCCGGCCCAGCATCGCACGCGTATAGCCGCCCGCGCCGAACGTGCCGTCGACATGCGTCTCGCCTGGATGGATGGCGAGCGCGTCCAGCACCTCGTCCAGCAGGACAGGGATGTGCGGGGCGTCGGCGGGCATGGTCACGGGATCGCTCACAGCGCGATCCCCTTTTCCTGGCAGTGATAGCGCGCGGCCGAGATCATCTTGGGCGGCAGACCCGGCGTCTCGACCAGCGTCCTGGGGTCCCAGATTTCGATATAGTCGAACGTGCCCCAGAAAAAGGCATGGCCGGTGATCCCGGCATGGAAACGGGGAAAGCCCGGCATGATGAAACGGCCCGACCCGTCAAAGGGCACGGCCTCGCCATTCGCCAGATCGCGCTTGATGTTATAGTCGATGCGGCCGTCGGGCCCGCGCGACATCTCGGTGCGCGCGTCCAGTTCCTTCTTCAGCACCGCGACATAACCCGGGTCATAAGCGATCAGACAACGTTCGGTTTCGTGTACGGCGATGATGATGGTCCCGCCGTCCTTTCCATCGGGGCGCGGCGCGTTCTGAGCCAGGGTGGAACGAAGGGCGTTGGGGATGGCCACGCGGCCCTTGTCGTCGACAAGGCCAATGCCACTTCCCTGATACAAACCCCTTTCGGACACGCCAACCTCGCACATGGCGCGCACGGCCTCACATCTTCGAAACCCGGCCGATGCCGCGCTCCGACCCATTGCTGGACAATGATGAGCCTGCCCCTCTGTTGGGAATGGGTTTACCTATAGCGTCAACGGGTGGCAACGGGATTTTTGGGGATGATCGGGGAAACGGCTCCTAAATCGCTGTATATGCGACGAACGGCTGGGCGCGGCGCGGGAGGGAGCGCATCGGCGAACTGGCGGAAAAGTGCCGAAAAACGGGCGCGCGAAGCACCGATCCCCGGATTTCCCCGAAGGATTCCCCTCATCGCCAAACGGCGTCGGGAGGTGGCGAGAAAGGCCGCGGGGCGCGACGGCCGAGCCGGGTCATGGGTCGAAGCACGCCCGAATCGGTCTTGATTCGAATCAATCGACGCAATCAGGCGTCGGACCGCACCGCCCCGCTATGACGGGACCGGGTCCAGGCCGGTGTCGCGGATCAGCGGGCGGGTTCGGCGGGCGACTGGGCGTTGACGGGGGCGGGCGCGACGCCGAGTTCGGCCAGCGGTTCGCTGCTGGGGGCGGCCGCGTTCGCCACGGCCATGTCGGCCACCATGTTGCTTTGCGCCGCCCCGGCCGTCTCAACCGGCGGATTGTCGCGATTCAGCGATCCCAGGATGGTGCTGGCGATGGCGATCAACAGGATGACCGCCGCCAGGCCGATCATACCGACCTTCACACGTTGCATGATATGATGGTGGTCGGGTGACTTCATGAAGTGGGTGTAACTATCCTGCGCCTGCACCGATGTCGACCTCTACCACCGGAACGGCCCCACCGTCCCGGATTTAAAGACCCTTCTCCGCCCGCCACGCCGGATTATGGAGCGTGGAGAGGTAGCGAAACCCCGTATCGCACAAAATGGTTGCGATACGCTTGCCCGGCCCCAATGCCTTGGCCAGCGCCACCGCGCCGCCGACATTGATGCCCGACGACAGGCCCAGGCACAGCCCTTCCTCGCTCAGGAGCCGCTGCACCCAGTACCAGCCTTCCGCGTCGGAAATGCGAAATTGCGTGTCGATCGGCGCGCCGTCAAGATTGGCGGTGATCCGCCCCTGCCCGATCCCCTCGGCGACCGACGAGCCTTCGGACTTCAGCTCGCCATGCGCATAATAGTCGTAGAGCGCCGCGCCGTGCGGGTCGCTGAGCGCGATGACGACCGACTCGTCATGCGCCTTCAACCCCATGCCGACGCCCGCCAGCGTACCACCCGTGCCCGCCGCGCAGGTGAAGCCGTCGATCCGCCCGTCCAGCTGGGTCCAGATCTCCTCGGCGGTGCCGACGATATGCGCGCGGCGATTGGCGATATTGTCGAACTGGTTGGCCCAGATGGCATTGTCCGTCTCCTCGGCGATCCGGCGCGAGGTGTGGACGAAGTGACAGGGGCTGGAATAGGGCGCGGCGGGCACCAGGACCAGTTCGGCCCCCAGCGCGCGCAGCGTGTCCATCTTCTCGCGGCTCTGCGTCTCGGGCATCACGATGATCGTGCGATAGCCCTTGGCATTGGCGACCAGCGCCAGCCCGATGCCGGTATTGCCCGCCGTCCCCTCGACGATCGTGCCGCCGGGGCGCAGCGCCCCGCGCGCCTCGGCATCCTCGACGATGAACAGCGCGGCGCGGTCCTTCACGCTGGCGCCCGGATTGGCGAATTCGCATTTGCCGTAAATGTCGCAGCCGGTGGCCTCGCTCGGCCCCTTCAGACGGACGAGCGGGGTGTTGCCGATCAGGGCCAGCGTGTCGGGTGTTGCATCCATGCCCGCTAGATGGCCCCTGCCCCGCCGCTCGGCAAGCAAAGCCTTGCTTGGGAAGCCCCAAGCGCGAGGCCGGGTCGCGGGGCGCGGAGGACGCGGCGGCGCATGCGGAGGCCGGACATTTCGATCCTGACAGCCATCTGCGCGCTTGACGGGGCATTGCTGCATTTGCGAAGCAACGCCTCGCTATGAAGAGCCTTCTCCCCCTCATCGTCGCCGCACCGCTGCTCGCCCTGGCAGCGTGCAATTCCAAGCCCAGCCAGCCCGAGGTGGTCGACACCAACCCCGATCCCATGGCCAATGTCCTGGCCAACCGCGCGCCGGTCGAACTGCCGCCCGCGATCAAGGCCGAAAAGACCTTCCGCTGCAAGGACCAGAGCCTGGCCTACGTCACCTTCTTCCAGGGTGACAAGCAGGCCAATGTCCGCCTGAAGGAAGGCGAGACGCCGGTCGTGCTGAAGGCTCCGGCCGCCGGTGAGCCGCTGACCGCCGAGGGCGGCTGGCGCCTGACGGGTGACGAGAAGACCATCACCCTGACCACCCCGAAAAAGGCTGCGCAGAGCTGCCACGTCTAAGACGTCTTTCTCCATCGTTCCGCAATCGGACGATAGGGACTTGATCGAAATCGGGCCGGCGGGGATACCTCGTCGGCCTTTTTCTTGGGGCAGGCTCGGGAGGTCGGGGGACGAATCGTGGCGGCGATCGCGATCTACAGCATGAAGGGCGGCGTGGGTAAGACCAGCATGGCGGTCAACCTGGCCTGGTGCGCGGCGACCCAATGCGCGCGCCGCACGCTGTTATGGGATCTCGATCCGCAGGCCGCGTCGACCTGGCTACTGGGCGGCCCGGCCCCCGGCGATCAGGCGCAGGCGATCTTTTCGCGCGACGTCGCGGTCGAACGGCTGGTGCGCCGGACCGACACGCCCAACCTGTCGCTGATCGGCGCCGACACCTCGTTGCGCGGGCTCGACCTGCTGTTCCACCAGCTCGACAAGAAGAAGCGGCTGGGCAAGCTGATCGACGGGCTGGATGGCTATGACCGGGTGCTGCTCGACTGCCCGCCGGGGCTGACCGAAACGACCGACCAGGTGCTGCGCGCGGTCGACCTGATCGTGGTGCCGGTGGTCCCCTCCGCGCTGTCGACCCGCGCGCTGGAGGTGGTGGACAGCCATGTCCGGGGCCGCGTGCCGATCCTGCCGGTCCATGTCATGGTCGACCGCCGCCGCCGCCTTCATGCGGAGGCCGTCACCGCCCAGCCCGACTGGCCCGCCATCCCCATGGCCAGCCTGGTCGAAGCGATGGGCGAGCACCGCGCTCCCATCGGCGCCTTCGCCCCGCGCAGTGCGGCGGCGCAGGCCTATGCGACGCTGTGGCGGGCGGTCGAACGGCGGCTGTCGGGCAAATGAGCCGGCGGGATCAGCCGGGCCCGGTCGAGCGGCTGACTCCCCATCTTGTGCTGGGCGCCTATGCCGTGGGGGTGTTCCCCATGGCCGACACGCGCGAGGCCGACCATGTCTATTGGGTCGAGCCCCGCAAGCGCGCGATCCTGCCGCTCGACGGCTTTCACTTGTCGCGCTCGCTGCGCAAGACGGTCGCCGCCGACCGGTTCCGCGTGACCGCCGACACCGCGTTCGAATCGATCATCCGGATGTGCGCCGAAAGCGTGCCCGACCGGCCCGAGACCTGGATCAATTACGCGATCGAGCGGGTCTTCATCGACCTGTTCGACATGGGCTTTGCCCATTCGATCGAATGCTGGGACGGCGAAGAGCTGGTCGGCGGGCTGTACGGCCTGGGGCTGGGCCGCGCCTTTTTCGGCGAATCGATGGTCAGCCGCCGGACCGACGCGTCCAAGGTCGCGATGGTCTGGCTGGTCGCGCGGCTGCGCGCCGGGGGGTACAGCCTGCTCGACTGCCAGTTCCAGACGCCGCATCTGTCGACCATGGGCGCGGTCGAGATCGGGCGCGACGATTATGTCGCGCTGCTGTCCGATGCGTTGGCCGGGGTGGTCGCGCCGGGCGCCTCCGCCTCGGGCGTGTCGGCGGCGGGCGACTTCGCCGCGCTCGACCGCCTGGGCGCCGCGCCGGACGAGGCGGCGGGCACCGTCTCCGGGCCGGTTTCGGGCCAGGACATCGTGCAGCTCTTGGCCCAGACGTCATAGACCGGGTGCTGCACGACGTTCAGCGCCGGGCGTTCCTTGTACAGCCATCCCGAAAAGACGCGCTGCCACCGCTGATTGGCCCCGCGCACGTCCAGCTGGACGAAGGCGCCGGTCAGCTGTTCGGGTTCCCAGGATGCGGTCTTTTCGCAGGCGCGCAGGCGCACGACCGCGTCGCCGACGCGAATCGCCTGGCCCGGCCTCAACGTCAGCTCGCGCGAAACGCCGTTGCGCTTGTTGAGCAGGCCGACCACCGCGACGCGCTCGGCCATCGGCGTGCCGCCGCTGGGCAGGTTCGCCTGGCCCGCATCGACCGATTCGATTCCCGACCCGCCACCGGGGCGGTCGGGCAGGATCTGGCTGACCGCCGCATCCTCGGCGGTCGCCCCGTCCTTATGGGTCAGGGCGTGATAGCCGAACCAGCCCCCCATGCCCAGCGCGGCCGCCAGCGCAGCGCCAGCCAGCCAGCGAGCCGTCTTCACCCCTCGGGCGTCCAGGCTTCGTAATCGCCCGTCGCGGCGGCGCGCTGGCCACCCTTTTCGAGCGCACCGGCCGGGCGATAGGCCATGGCGGTGCCGGTCTGGTTGGGCAGGGTCGGCTTCTGCCACGCGCGACGCAGCGGCAGCGAGCGGTCGGGCACATCCTCGATCTGATGATGCAGCCAGCTGAACCATTCCGCCGGAACCCGGCTGGCATCGTTCGAGCCCTTGTAGATCACCCAGCGGCGCGGGCGTCCGGCGGTGTCGCTGCCGCCTTCATAATAGACATTGCCGTGGGCATCCTCGCCCACCTGCGCCTTGCCGCGCAGACCGAACCAGGTGCCGATGGTGGCGCCGTTCCACCAGGTGAAGGGGTTGAGGTTGATGCCCATGACGCGCCGTGTAGCCCGGCTGTCGCCGCCCTTCAACCGCGTTCCGCATGCATGGGGCACATGAAGCCCCTTCGCCCGGCAGGGGGAGGGGTTTGGGGTGGGAGAAGCGCCGCAAGGGGTTGGCTCGGTGAGCCCCCTGCCCTCCCATCTTCGGGAGTGGCTTGGCGTGGTTCAGAGGTTACCCGCCCCGAACGGCCTCATTTCGCCCAGGACACCGAATCGCCCTCCGACAGGCCCAGTTCGGCCGCGCGGCCGCCGACCAGTTCCAGTACTGCCGCGACCGGCTCGTCCGAGGGGATGGGGGTTTCCGAGAAGGGCGTGGTATTCTCCGCGATGCGCGCGATGGTGCCGTCGGCGCGAATGAAGATGATGTCGAGCGAGGTCGGCGTATTCTTCATCCAGAAACTCGCCTCGCGCGGGCCGCCGCCCTCGGGCGGATAGGGCGCGAACAACATGCCGTCATCGCGCTTCAGGTCGGTGCGGTACATCAGCCCCTGCTGCTGCTCGGCGGCGGTGCGGGCCTGTTCGACGTGCAGCTGCTGCTTGCCCGATGCGGTGGTGATGGTCACCGGCACTTTCGGCGCCTGCTGGGTATCCGCCGTCTTGGCCTGTTCTGAGCCCGAACAGCCGCTCAGCTGGATCGCGGCCAACCCCAGCGCGAGCGCCATGCCGCGCCCCGCCCCCATAGCCCGCTGTCGCACGCCTTACATCCTTTCCGTCACCACCACCGCCAACGGCCCCTTGGGCCCATCGACGATCCGCGCGGCCAGCGGCTGTCCCGGCTCGACCGTGATAAGGCCGCCGCGCCGCAGCGTCTCCATATGCACGAAGATATCCGCCCCGTCGCGGTCGCGCAGCAGAAAGCCATAGCCTTTCAGCCGGTTGAACCATTTGACCGCGACCAGTTCGGGATCGCCCGCGGCATCGACCAGCGTCTCGGGATCGATCCTGTCGGGCGAGCGGGGCCGCTTGGGCATTTCGGGCACGGCATGGGTCAGGTCGATGCTCAACACCTCGCGCGCCTGATAGCCGCGCCCGCGCTCCACCGCGAGCATCTCCACCCGCGCGCCTTCGGGCAGGCTGCGCCGGGCATGCGGCTGAAGCACGGTGAAGTGCAGCAGCACATCCCCGTACGCCCGATCGTCCGCGACCGCGAAGCCGAAGCCGCGCGTCACATCGAACCACTTGACGACCCCCGTCAGCCTTACGGCCGCATCCGCCGCTTCGCCGTCGATGCCGCCCCCTGTATTTGGCGTTTCATCCAGCATCATCGCACCCTTGGATGCATTGCTAGCATCTTTGTTCGCACCCGCAATGCGAGGCGGATCACTTTTTGCTGGTCCGGAGTGGGACGAAACGGCCAAGATTCTTTGCTTGAAGGAAAATTTGCCGAATTTGGATCAATATTCCCGGTCGTCGATCATCTCGCCGGGCGCCGCCGACACGATCTGCCGGGCCAATGCCATGTCGTGACCGGCGCGCAGCATCGCCGCGAACTGCTTCTCGCGAAGCGCGCGATCCGCCTCGCCGTCACCGAAAGGCCCGATTCGCCGCCGCCGGGCAAAGGCCAGCGCGGCGTCGCGCGCCGCCTCCGCCACCTGCCCGGCAATCGCCTCGTGATCCTCGGGCCCGACCCGCGCCGCCTGCAGCGCCTGCCGCACCCGCCGCGCCCCCAGCCCCCGGCGCGCCAGCGACGCCGCCTTCATTTCGGCATAGGCGCGGTCGTCGATATAGCGCAGCTCGACCATCCTGGCGGCCAGCCCGCGCGGATCGGGCGCATCCTCCCCCGCCCAGCCGCGTTCGCGCAGCTTGCGGGTCAGATATTCGACCAGCTTGCCCTCGGTCGTCGCGAAACGCTCGACATAGCGCAGCGCGATCTGCTCCAGCAATTTGGGATCAAGGGGCTTTGGCGGGCGACGATCGGCAGACACGCCTTGTTTGTGCCACACTGACACTGGAATTAGAACGCGGGAAGCCGCCGTCCATCCGGCGAAAGAATCATACTCGTCTCCGCGGCCCCGCGGCCCGGACGACGCAAGAGCATAAGGAACGAAGGCAAGGCCATGACGATCGAGCACCATCAGGACGACGCGCGCGCCATCATCGCGACGCCGACCGAAGATGCGCTGCCGCGCCGCTTCGCCGACTTCGACACGCTGGGCGAGGCGCTGGACTATGCCGCCTCGGGCTCGCGCGGTCTGAACTTCCACGATGCGCGCGGGGTCCTGACCCGTCCCTATCCCTTCTCCGAGCTGCGCGACGACGCGCTGGCGTGCGCCCGCCGGCTGATCGCCAGCGGCATCCGCCCCGAGGATCGCATCGCGCTGGTCGCCGAGACGGGCCCGGAATTCGCCGCCCTTTTCTTCGGCGTGATCTATGCGGGCGCCTGGCCGGTGCCGCTGCCGCTGCCGACTTCGTTCGGCGGGCGCGACAGCTATATCGAGCAGCTGCGCGTCCAGCTCGCCAGCTGCGACCCCAAGATGCTGATCTTCCCGCCCGAGCTTGCCCAGATGGCGGGCGCGGCGGCCGAGGCAGCCGGGTGCGAGGGCATCGACTGGGACAGCTTCGCCCAGCGCGCGGCGCCCGAGACGGAGATGCCGAAGGCCGATCCGCAGGCGATCGCCTATCTGCAATATTCCAGCGGCTCGACCCGCTTTCCGCATGGCGTGGCGATCACCCACCATGCGCTGCTCAACAATCTGGCGGCGCACAGCCATGGCATGAAGATCCAGGAGAGCGACCGCTGCGTCTCGTGGCTGCCCTGGTATCACGACATGGGCCTGGTCGGCTGCTTCCTGTCGCCGGTCGCCAACCAGGTGTCGACCGATTACCTGAAGACTGAGGATTTCGCGCGTCGCCCGCTGGCGTGGCTCGACATGATCAGCCGCAATCCGGGCACCTCGGTCAGCTATTCGCCGACCTTCGGCTATGACATCTGCGCGCGCCGCATCTCATCGCAGACCAAGGCGTCGGACCGTTTCGACCTGTCGCGCTGGCGGATCGCGGGCAATGGCGCGGACATGATCCGCCCCGACGTCATGCAGTCCTTCGTCGACGCCTTTGCCGATGCGGGCTTCCAGGCGACCGCCTTCCTGCCCTCCTATGGTCTGGCCGAGGCGACGCTGGCGGTGTCGATCATGCCGCCGGGCGAAGGCATCCGCGTCGAACTGGTCGAGGAAACCCAGCTGTCGGGCGGCGCACGCGGCACCGACCGGCCGCAGCGTTTCCGTGCCATCGTCAATTGCGGCAAGCCCGCGCGCGACATGGTGATCGAAATCCGCGAGGAGGACGGCACGCCGCTGCCCGACGGGGCGATCGGCAAGGTGTGGTGCAAGGGACCGTCGGTCATGGTCGGATATTTCCGCGACCAGGCCGCGACCGAAGCCTGCATGGTCGATGGCTGGCTCGACACCGGCGACATGGGCTATATGTCCAAGGGCTATATCTACATCGTCGGCCGCGCCAAGGACATGATCATCGTCAACGGCCGCAACCACTGGCCGCAGGATATCGAATGGGCGGTCGAGCAGCTGCCGGGCTTCAAGGCGGGCGACATCGCCGCCTTCGCCATCACGACGCCCGGCGGCGAGGAAACCCCCGCCGTGCTGGTCCAGTGCCGCAGCTCGGACGACGAGGAGCGCGCCCGCCTGCGCGACGAGATCCGCGAGCGCGTGCGCGCGGTGACCGGCATGAACTGCGTCATCGAACTGATCCCACCGCGCACCCTGCCCCGCACCAGCTCGGGCAAGCTGAGCCGCGCCAAGGCCCGCAACCTGTATCTGGCGGGCGAGATCAAGCCGTACGACGTCGCGGCCTGATTTTCCCATCGGGGGCAAAGAAGGGCTCGGTCGAAAGACCGGGCCCTTTTTCCATCTCTATCACCTTGGAGCCGGTATCCCCATCCCCCCGTTCAGCCTGAGCGAAGTCGAAGGCCAAGGGAATCCGGTCGCTCCCACTCCATCCACCACCCCGGCGAAGGCGTGGGGTGAGGACGAGGCGTGGCCTTCGACTTCGCTCAGGCTGAACGGCGTTCCGGGCATCTCAATCCTTCAGCGGGTCATGCCCCCAGTTCATCAGCGAATAGCGCCATGGCGAATGCTCGACATCCTTGTCGGGGCCGCCCTGCTTCAGATGCCGGTGCACATAGCCGATGACCTTCTTCATATGCGCATAGTCGTCGTCGGTCAGATCGGCCTTCTTCTTGCGCTTGATCGCGACGATCTTGCCGCCCGATTCATGCCCCACGCTTTCGTCGGCGCCGTCCTTCTTCTGCCCGACCTCCTTCGACTCGTCACTGTCGAGGAATTTCTCGAGTTCGGCGGGGGCCATGTTCACGGCCTCCTTGAAGTCGGCATAGATCTGGTCGTGGTCGTCGGCCATTTGCGGCTCCTTTCGGCGGGGTAACGCCGCCGACCGGATTTCGGGTTCAGACCAGCATGCCCTGATAGCTTTGCGGCGGCACGGCCATGGTCGCGCGTGCGATGCCGCCGAGCAGCAGCACCGCGACCAACGCCGCCAGCGTCGCGCGGACGATGCGCCGGTCGCCCTGCCACGGCTTGGCCAGGATCAGCCCGAGCGCGCAGGCCATGACCGGCCACAGGTGATAGCGGAAATCCGAGGCGACGCTGATGACCAGGAAGCTGGCCTCCAGCCCCAGCGCCGATCCGAACAACGCCCCCGCCAGCCCGCTCCCCCGCGTCACCGCCAGGCCGCCCGCCGCCAGGATGATCCAGACGATCGGCCACATGACCGGCGCGTCGACCCAGGGGCTCGCCATGCGCTGCCACGTCAGCGCGACGGGCCCCGGATGGCCCAGGCCATAGTCGTTCGGCTCGCTGCCCTGGGGCGGCACGGCATTGGGCCAGCGCGGCGGCACCCACAGACGCCAGGTCGAATTGACATGCGCCAGCCGCTGCGCCGCATAGGCGAGCGGATGATGCAGCATGGCGGGGGCGAGCCGGGCGTAGAGACGCGAAGGCGGGATCGTCTCGAACCGCTGCAACCGGGTGCCGCACCGCGCGGGCTCGCCCAGCGGGTCCCAGAAGAACGGCTTCACGCACCCCTTGGCGCGGATTTCGGCGACTTCCTGCGGAGAGAAACCCAGCCGCACGTCATAGGGCACCCGCACGGCGATTCCGGCCAGATCGTACAGCGCCTGCGATCGCGCGACGCCGCTGGGCTTCGCGCCGAAGAGCTTGTGATTGACGAGCGGCGCGACCGCCAGCGTCGCCAGCGTCAGCGCGACGGTGATCGCGATCCGGCGGCCCCAGCGATCGGCGACGAGCAAGGCGACCAGCGGAGCGATGGCGAAGATCGCATTGGCCCGGACCAGCGCCGCATAGGCGAGCAGCATGCCCGCCGCCGCCCAGCCCCATCCGGGAACACGCTGCCCGCGCAATCGCCACCAGCCGAGGATGCCGACCGCCGCCAGCGCCGCACCGGTCATCTGCGCGTCCTTCAGGATCGCCACCTGCCAGCCCAGCCAGGGCGGCACCAGTCCGACCGCCAGCACGCCCAGCGCCGCGCGCGGCCGCCGGTCGACGATCGCCGCCGCGATGCACCCCAGCCCCAGCCACCATGTCGCCAGTTGCAGGACCAGCATCGGCCGCGCCCCCTGTCCCGGAAACAGCGACCAGAGCCGCGCCATGATCGGCGGGTGCCAGTCGTCATATGTCCCGGTCAGCGCCTGCGCATATTGGCCCACACTGTCATATTCGACATAGCCCGGCGCGAAGATCAGCAGGCTCAGCCCGAACAGGATCAGCGCCGCGATGGCGATGCGCAGGCGGTGGGAAAGGGCTCGGGTCATGGCTCGCCGGTCGAACTGTTGCGGATGCGACCGATGCGGCCAAAACCATCCGTTTCGCAAGCGGAATGCGGCAGGATGGCCCGGATAGGCCGATCGGCCATCGCCTTTGCCCGGCCCCCCGCGTGGATTAGGGACAGTGCAGCGAAGATGGGGGAGCGAGTGGGTATGACCAGCGCCTTGGTGATCATCGACATGCAACAGGCGATGCACGACCGGATCGAGGCCGGGGTCCGCACGTCAACGGGGATGCCCCCGCCAGGATCGAGGCGCTGGCCGAGGCGTTTCGCGGGGCCGGGCGGCCGGTCATCCATATCCGCCATGCCGAAGCCGACCCGACCTCGCCGCTGCACCCCGACGCGCCGGGCTATCCGCCAATGGCCTGTGCGGTAGAGCGGCCCGGTGAGGCGATCTTCGTGAAGCGCAGTTCCTCCGCCTTCGCCACGACGCCGCTGGCGGCGCATCTGCACGAACAGGGGTTGTCGCATCTCCACATCGTCGGGGCGGTGGCGGGGTTCTGCGTCAATTCGACGGCGCGTGCGGCCTCCGATCTGGGCTTTGCGGTGACGGTGGTGCCGGATGCGGTGCTGGGCTTCGACCTGCCCTCCGCCGGGCTGGAGGCGGAGGCGATCTTCGATGTCACCATGGGGTTGCTGGCGGCGGATTTCGCCGAATTGCGCGACAGCGAGGCCGTGCTCGCCGGATTGGGGTGAGGGTTGGGCGTGGCCTTCGACTTCGCTCAGGCTGAACGGGGGTTGGGGAGCGGCATCATTCCCTCGCTCCGTTCAGCCTGAGCGAAGTCGAAGGCCACGGGCATCCCCCAATAAAAAAGGGGCCCGCCGCAGCGAGCCCCTCACCCGTAATCCGATCCGTAAAAATCAGATGTGCAGCGCGCGCCCATAGGCGGCCAGCACCGACTCGTGCATCGATTCCGAGATGGTCGGATGCGCGAACACCGTTTCCATCAGCTCGGCTTCGGTCGTCTCCAGCTGGCGGGCGACGACATAGCCCTGGATCATCTCGGTCACTTCCGCGCCGACCATGTGCGCGCCCAGCAGCTCGCCGGTCTTGGCGTCGAACACGGTCTTCACGAAACCCTCGGCCTCGCCCAGCGCGATCGCCTTGCCGTTGCCGATAAAGGGGAACTTGCCGACCTTCACTTCGTAACCGGCTTCCTTGGCCTTCGCTTCGGTCAGGCCGACGCTGGCGACCTGCGGACGCGAATAGGTGCAGCCCGGGATGTTGCCCTTGTCCATCGCGTGCGGGTGGACGTCCTTGTTGCCCAGCGCCTGCGCGATGGCCTCGGCGGCGATCACGCCCTCATGGCTCGCCTTGTGCGCCAGCCAGGGCGCGCCCGTCACGTCGCCGATCGCCCAGATGCCGTCGACATTGGTGCGGCCATAGCCGTCGGTCTTGATGTGACCGCGATCGGTGGTGATGCCCAGCTTCTCCAGGCCGATATTCTCGGTGTTGGGGACGATGCCGATGGCGACGATCGCATGGCTGAACTCGGCGGTCTCGACCTTGCCGTCGGGGCCCTTCATCGCGGCCTTCACGCCCGATGTGGTCGCCTCCAGCTTTTCCAGGCCGGTCTTGGTCTTGATGGTCATGCCGAACTTGGTCAGCTGCTTGGTCATGAACTCGCTGACTTCGGCGTCCTCGACCGGCATGATCCGGTCGAGCATCTCGACGATGGTCACTTCCGCGCCCATGTCGTTGTAGAAGCTGGCGAACTCGACGCCGATCGCACCCGATCCGATGACCAGCAGCTTGGTCGGCATGGCGGGCGGCACCATCGCATGGCGATAGGTCCAGATGCGCTCGCCATCCGCCTTGGCGAAGGGCAGGTCGCGGGCACGCGCCCCGGTGGCGACGATGATGTGCTTGGCGGTCAGTTCGGTGGTCTTGTCGCCCTGGGCGACCGACAGCTCGCCCTTGGCGGTGATCGTACCGACGCCCTCATGGACCGCGACCTTGTTCTTCTTCATCAGGCCCTTGACGCCCGCGTTCAGCTGGCCCGCCACCTTGCGGCTGCGATCGACCACCTTGTCCAGGCTGAACGAGGGCTTTTCGACCGACAGGCCGTATTGCGCGGCGTGGGTCATGTAGTGATACACCTCGGCCGAGCGCAGCAGTGCCTTGGTCGGGATGCAGCCCCAGTTGAGGCAGATGCCGCCCAGCCGCTCGCGCTCGACGATCGCGACCTTCAGGCCAAGCTGGCTCGCGCGGATCGCCGCGACATAGCCGCCGGGGCCGGAGCCGAGGACGATAAGGTCGTAAGTGTCAGCCACGTTGCTCTTCCTTCTGAACGCGCGCCTTGGCGGTGCGTGGGGTGTGACCCCGAGAAAATTTCAATCAGTCTTGCGCGGGGGTCAGCGGCGGAACGCTGCGCGGCTTGCGGTCCTTGTCGGTCGCGACGAACACGAAGCGGGCCTGCGTCACCTTGGTCGCATCTTCGACGTGGCGGGCGCGGCGCCAGGCCTCGACCTCGATCGTCATCGACGTGTTGCCGACGCGGACCAGCGTCGCATAGACCGACACCTCGTCGCCGACGAGTACGGGGGCGTGGAACTTCATCCCCTCCGCCGCGATCGTGACCGCGCGGCCGCCCGAATGGCGCGAGGCCACCGAACCCGCCGCCAGATCCATCTGGCCCATCAGCCAGCCGCCAAAGATATCGCCATAAGGATTGGCGTCGGACGGCATGGCGGTGACGCGGATGGTGGGGTTCTGATCGGGCAGCGTGCTCATTGTTCGGCGTGTCTCCGTGCCATGCGGTCGGCGATGCGCGCCCGGTGGAGCGGACCGATGCCCATCGCCATCGTCGCAACCATCGCCGCCACGCCGCACCACCAGATTTCGGTGCGGCCCAGCGGATAAGCCCAGGCCGCGGCCCAGGTCATGACGAGCGCCGCGATCAGCCCCAGGCCGATATAGAACAGCTCGATCCGAACCCGCATGGCGCCCGCCCCCGGTCTATCAGGCCAGCATCGCCAGCGGACGCTCGACCAGCTCCTTGAACACCTTCATCAGCTCGGCGCCATCGGCCCCGTCAATCGCGCGGTGGTCGAAGCTGCCGGTCGCCGACATGACGGTCGCCACGCCCAGCTGGTCGTCGACGATATAGGGACGCTTCTCGCCCGCGCCGATCGCCAGGATCATGCCCTGCGGCGGGTTGATGACCGCCTCGAACTGCTTGATGCCGAACATGCCCATGTTCGAGATCGAGGCGGTGCCGCCCTGGAATTCATGCGGCTGCAGCTTGTTGTCGCGGGCGCGGGTGGCCAGGTCCTTCATCGTGGTCGAGATGGACGACAGCGAGCGCGTATCGGCTTCCGACACGATCGGGGTGATGAGGCCCGCCGGGGTCGACACCGCGACCGAGATGTCGGCGCGCTTGAAGCTGATCAGCTGGTCGGGCGTGAACATGACGTTGCACTTCGGCACCGCCATCAGCGCGACGCCAAGCGCCTTGATGAGCATGTCGTTGACCGACAGCTTGACGCCACGCGATTCGAGACCGGCGTTCAGTTCGCCACGCAGCTTGAGCAGCGCGTCGAGGCGCACGTCCACCGTCAGATAGATGTGCGGAACCTGCTGCTTCGACTCGGTCAGGCGACGCGCGATCGTCTTGCGCATGTTGGACAGCTTCGACGCCTCGTGCGGGATATCCGGCACCTGCGCGGGCTTCGGCGCGGCGACGGGGGCCGAGGCGGTTTCCGCCGGAGCCGAGGTCGACGCGGCCGGAGCCGCAGCCTTGGCCTGGCCCGGCTGCGCATTCTCGACGTCCGCCTTCACGATGCGGCCGTTCGGGCCCGATCCGGTCAGCGCCGTCAGGTCGAGACCCTTTTGCGAGGCGATGCGGCGCGCCAGCGGGCTGGCGATCGCGCGGCCGCCCTGGCCGGCCTGCTTGCCCGAATCGGCGGGCTTGCCATGATCCTCGGCCTGTTCGACCGTGCGCTCGACGGGCTTGGCTTCGGTGCCGGTCTTGTTGGGATCGGTGGGGTCGGTCGGCATCGGATTGGCCGGAGCCGGGGTTTCCGACTTGGACGGCGCCTGAACCGACGCGGCGTCCTCGCCCTCTTCGGCCAGGATCGCGATGACGGTGCCGACCTTCACATTGTCCGAACCCTCGGCGACGAGGATCTTGGCGATCACGCCTTCATCCACCGCCTCGAATTCCATCGTGGCCTTGTCGGTTTCGATCTCAGCCATGATATCGCCGGACTTCACCGTATCCCCTTCCTTCACCAGCCATTTGGCCAGCGTGCCTTCCTCCATGGTCGGCGACAGCGCGGGCATCTTGATCTCGATCGACATGGAGGTCCTCTCGGGGCAAACCAATTCCGTAGCGGCCCGTCTCTTGCGCCCGAATTGCGCCCGGTCAAGTCATGGCCTTGCACGAAATGTTATGTAACGGCATCCATTCGACACAAATTGGGGGGCCGCCATGCGTATCTATCTGGTCGTGATCGACGACAGTCCGGAATCGGTGATCGCCCTGCGCTTTGCTGCGCGACGCGCGGTGAAGACGGGCGGCGGCGTCGAGATACTGACCGTCCTGCCGCCGCAGGAATTCATCGCGTTCGGCGGCGTCCAGGCGACGATCGAGGACGAGGCGCGCCAGCAGGCCGAGGCGCTGGTCGCGAGCGCGGCGGGCACGCTGCTCGACGAATCGGGGCTGCGTCCCTCGATCACGGTGCGCGAGGGCGATGCGCCCAAAGTGATCCGCGAGATGATCGCGGCCAATCCCGACATCGCCGCGCTGGTGCTGGGCGCCGCCGCCAGCGGCGCGCCGGGCAAGCTGGTCAGCCATTTCTCGGGCACCGATGCGGGCGCGCTGCCCGTGCCGGTGATGATCATTCCAGGGTCGCTGACGCTGGAGGCGATCGATCGGTTGAGTTAAAATAAATTCCGCCCCTGCAAGGGGGGGACCAGCGAAGCTGGTGGAGGGATGTCTCCGCCGATGGTGAAACCCCTCCGTCAGTCCTGCGGACTGCCACCTCCCCTTGCAGGGGAGGAATGCGCGCGGTTACTCCGCCGCCTTGGCCAGATCCTCGAACTCGGCCGCCGCCAGGAAGCGCTCGGCATCCAGCGCGGCCATGCAGCCGGTGCCCGCCGCCGTCACCGCCTGACGATAGACCTTGTCCGCCACGTCGCCGCACGCGAATACGCCCGGCACGCTCGTCCGGGTCGAACCGGTCTCCACCGCGATATAGCCGTCCGAATCCAGCTCCAGATGCCCGCGGAACAGCTCGGTCGCCGGATGATGGCCGATCGCGACGAAACCGCCCTCCACGTCCAGGCGGCTATGCTCGCCCGTGACCGTATCGAGCAGGTCGAGCGCGACGAGGCCGGCATTGCCGCCGCCGTCGACGAACTCGCGAACTTCCTTGTTCCACAGCACCTTGACGTTGGGATGCGCGAACAGCCGCTCCTGCAGGATGCGCTCGGCGCGCAGCGAATCGCGGCGGTGGATCAGCGTCACGTCGTCGCTATGGTTGGTCAGGTACAGCGCCTCCTCGACCGCGGTATTGCCGCCGCCGATCACCGCGACCTTCTTGCCGCGATAGAAGAAGCCGTCGCAGGTCGCGCAGGCCGACACGCCCTTGCCCTTCATCGCGTCCTCGCTGTCCAGGCCCAGCCACTTGGCCTGCGCGCCCGTCGCGATGACCAGCACCTCGCCCTCATAGACGTCGCCGCCGTCGCCGATCAGGCGGAACGGGCGGTTGGTCAGGTCGACTTGCGTGATCGTGTCCCACATCATCCGCGCGCCGACATGTTCCGCCTGCTTCTGCATCTGCTCCATCAGCCAGGGGCCCTGGATGACGTCGGCAAAGCCCGGATAATTCTCGACATCGGTCGTGGTGGTCAGCTGGCCGCCCGGCTGGATGCCCTGCACCACGATCGGCTGCATGCCTGCACGCGCGCCGTAAATGGCCGCGGACAGCCCGGCGGGGCCCGAGCCGAGGATGAGCATGCGGGTGGCGTGGGTGGTCATGTCATAGTCCTGTGAAGCATGTTTGCGCCCTAGATAGTCGCGCGAGCGACAAAAATGAACCGCTTCTCATGCGGCCATTCGGCGCTAGCTTCGTTTGACGCTGCAAGTGGAGATGGGCCTGATGCGCGACGACGACGATGTGAAGATCACCGAATATACCGCCCCCGCCGGCGGCTGGGGATCGATGAAGGGCATGGCCAAGATCTTGCCCAAGGAGGGGCTGGGGCCCGAGACGCTCGACACGTTGCGTCGCCAGAACAAGCCCGGCGGGGTGATGTGCGTCAGCTGCGCCTGGGGCAAGCCCGCCAAGCCGCACATCGCCGAGTTCTGCGAGAACGGGGCCAAGGCGACCGCGTGGGAGCTCAGCTCGCTTCGCGTCACGCCCGATTTCTTCGCCAGGCACACGGTTAAGGAGTTGGAGGCATGGCCCGACCATGATCTGGAGCAGGCGGGCCGCCTGACCCATCCGATGCGCTATGACCGCGCGAGCGACAAATATGTCGCGGTCAGCTGGGACGAGGCGTTCGCGGCGATCGGCGCCAAGCTGAAGACCTGCGACCCGACCAAGGTCGTGCTCTACGCCTCGGGCCGCGCCTCGCTCGAAACCTCGTTCATGTATTCGCTGTTCGCGCGGATGTGGGGGCAGCAGAACCTGCCCGACAGCTCCAACATGTGCCATGAGACGACCTCGGTCGGACTCAAGTCCGCCATCGGATCGCCCGTCGCGACGATCCAGATGGAGGATTACGACAAGTGCGACGCGATCTTCTCCTTCGGGCAGAATGTCGCGACCAACGCGCCGCGCATGCTCCACAACCTCCAGGCCTGCGCCAAGCGCGGGGTGGAGATCGTGACGTTCAACCCGCTGCGCGAACGCGGCTGGGAACGCTTCGCCTCGCCGCAGAACCCGATACAGATGCTGACCGGCAGTTCGACCGACATCTCGACCCAATATCATCAGGTGAAGGCGGGCGGCGACATCGCCGCGCTGACCGGCATCTGCAAGCTGGTGATCGAGGAGGACGACCGCGCGCGCGCCAAGGGCACCAAGCGCATCCTCGACCATCACTTCATCGAGCAGCACACGACCCGGTTCGAGGATTTCGCGAATTACTGCCGCCAGGCGGCGTGGAGCGACATCGTTCGCGACTCCGGCCTGACCCGCGACGCCATCGAACAGGCCGCGCGCGTCTATATGAAGTCCGAACGGGTGATCGCGGTGTACGGCATGGGCATCACCCAGCATCGCTATGGCATCGATGCGCTGCACATGATCGTCAACCTGCTCCTGCTGCGCGGCAATATCGGGCGCGAGGGTGCGGGGCCGGGTCCAGTGCGCGGGCACAGCAACGTGCAGGGCCAGCGCACCGTCGGCATCACCGAGAAGACCGAACTCGCTCCCGTCGAGCGGCTGAAGGAATTGTTCGAGTTCGAACCGCCGACCGAAAAGGGTTGGGACACGGTCGAGGCGTGCCGCCAGATCATCGCCGGGACCGCGCAAGGCTTCGTCCAGCTCGGCGGCAACTTCCTGCGCGCCACGCCCGAACATGCCAGGATGAAGGCGGCGTGGGCGAAACTGCCCATCACCGTCCATATCGCGACCAAGCTCAACAAGAGCCATCTGGTGCCGGGCGAGGAAAGCTACATCCTCCCCTGCCTCGGCCGTCTCGAGACCGATATGCAGAAGGGTGGCCGCCAGGCGGTGTCGATGGAGGATTCGTTCAGCCATATCTACGGCTCGGTCGGCAAGGCGACGCCCGCCGCCGACACGCTGCTGTCCGAACCCGCCATCGTCGCCGGGATCGCCAAGGCGGTGCTGGAGCCCAATCCCAATGTGCCGTGGGACGAATGGGTCGGCGATTACGGGCTGGTCCGCAGCGCGATCGAGAATGTCTATCCCGATAAGTTCGCCAACTTCAACGAACGGCTGTTCGAACCCGGCGGCTTCTGGAAGGGCAATCCGGCCTCGCACCGCAAATGGGAAACCGAGAGCGGCAAGGCGGAGTTCAACGTGCCGCGCGCCATGGACGCCTCCGGCATTCCCCCCGCCGAAGGGCGGATGCGGCTGATCACGCTGCGCTCGAACGACCAGTTCAACACGACCATCTATGGCTATGACGATCGCTTCCGGGGGATCAGCGGGACGCGCATGGTGGCGATGATGAACAAGGCCGATATCGCCAGGCTGGGCCTGTCGGACGGACAGACCATCGCGCTGGAAAGCGATGCCGATGACGGGCAGGACCGGGTCGTCGAGGGCCTGCGCGTCGTCGAATACAACATCCCCGAAGGGTGTATCGGCGGCTATTATCCCGAACTCAACTATCTGATCCCGCTGGAACATCATGCGCTGGAAAGCCATGTGCCCGCGGGCAAGTCGGTGCCGGTGAAGGTGCGCGTCCCCGCATGAGCATGACGTCATGAGCATATTGGGAGCGGTCCTGACCGGGGGGCGTTCGTCGCGGTTCGGATCGAACAAGGCGGTCGCCATGCTGGGCGACCGTACCCTGGTGGCGCATGCCCGCGCCACCATCGCCCCCCATTGCGCACGCGTGGTGCAGGTGGGCGGCGCGCAAGGCGTGCCCGACATGCCCGAGCCCGATCTGGGGCCGCTCGGCGGGATCGCGGGTGCGCTGGACTATGCCGCCGCCCATGGCTTTCGTTGTGTCCTGACCATCGGATGCGACATGCCGCGCCTACCCGACGGGCTGATCGACGCGATCCTGCGGCGCGAGCCCAGCTATTGCCAGGATGCGCCGGTTCTGGGGCTCTGGCCCTCCGCCTTGGGGGCGCATCTGATGGCGCATCTGTCGCTCCACCGCGATCGCTCGGTGCGCGGCTGGGTCCGGGCGATCGGGGCGATCCCCATCGCATCGCCCCAGCCGATCGCCAATGTGAACACCCCCGCCGACCTCGCCGCCCTGTGACGGCGGTCACTGGCGATCCCGTCCGGCCGCTGACGCTCGTCCGCCTGTCGCACGATACGGTCGAGTCGATCACCCGCGCCGTCGCGGTCGAATGCCCGGTCGCGATCGAGGTGGACGGCTTCGGCTATGCGGTGATGATGATGACGCCCGAGCGACTGGCGGACTTCGCCACCGGCTTCCTGCTCACCGAGCGGCTGATCGACGCGCCGGGCGATATCGTCGAGATCGATCCCTTCGCGGCGGAGGCGGGCTGGATCGTCCGCGTGACGCTGGCCGAACATTGCCGGGGGCGGATCCACGACCGGGTCCGCCACCGTACGAGCGACACCAGCTGCGGCCTGTGCGGGCTGTCCGGGCTGGAGCAGATCGCCCGCCCCGTCGCCAACCGCCCCCCTGCCCCCCAGGCCCGCACCGCGACGCTGTTCGCCGCGCTGGAGGGCATTCGCGCGTCCCAGCCGCTCAACGCGCTGACCGGCGCGGTCCATGCCGCCATCGCCTGCGATGCGGCGGGCGCGACGCTCGCGGCGGCGGAGGATGTCGGGCGGCACAATGCGCTCGACAAGCTGGTCGGCACGCTGGCGCGATCGGGCCGGGAGGCGGACTTCATTCTCGTCACCTCGCGGATCAGCTATGAGATGGTCGACAAGGCCCTGGTCGCGGGCGTCGGGATGCTGGTCGGAATCTCGGCCCCGACCAGTCTCGCGATCGACCATGCCCGTACGCAGGGCCTGACACTGATCGCGCTGGCGCGCGCCGATGCCATGCTGGTCGCGAACGACCCGCACGGACTGTTCCGCGACTGACCGGGCCTAGCCCGCGGCGACGCGCCGCCCCGGTTCGGCCTCGTTGTGCCAGTCATGGGACGGCTCGACCGCCACAGGCATCGGCTCGTGCAGGATATGGTCGCGCCCGGCCCGCTTGGCGCGATAGGCCAGCTGGTCGGCGCGGGCGATCAGATCGTCGAGCGTCTCGCCCGGTGCATGGCGCACGATGCCGCCGCTGACCGTCAGAGGTGGCAGGCCCTGCCGGTCGAAGCGACGAAGCAGGGCACGGATGTCGCCGGCCAGGTGGCTGGCCCGGTTGTCGGATCGACCTGCCGGACCAAAGGCATCGGGCACCAGCAGCGCGAATTCCTCACCCCCCAGGCGCACCGCCAGCACGTCGCGCGTGGCCACGGTCCGCAGCAGGTCGGCAAAGGCCACCAGCACCCGGTCCCCCATCGCGTGCCCGAACATGTCGTTGACCCGCTTGAAGTGATCGAGGTCCAGGACCATCGCATAAAGGCCGTGCCCGTCGCGCTTCGCCTCGGCGAGCAGCGCGGGGCCCGCCCGGGCCAGTCCACGCCGATTGGCCAGCCCGGTCAACGGATCGCTCTCCGCATCCCGTATCGTGTCGTCCAGCGCCTTCTGGATGACCAGCAGCATCAGGAACAGCCCGGCCGCGACCAGCAACACCCCGGTCGAAACCTGCGACACGACCGCGTAATAGCTGGTCGCATAATATTGCGCCGAATGCCCCGACCCCAGCGACGCCGCCATGAACGGCTTGGCCAGGAAATGCGCGCCGATGATCCCGAACACCACCATCAGCAGGGTTCGGATCGGCCCCTTCTGCGCGATCCGTCGGATGGAGAGCAGGACCAGGATCGATCCGAGCGCGAACGGCAGCTGGAACAGCATCTCATAGGGCAGGCTGTTGCGGGTGCCGCCCAGCAGGCTCATCCGCAGGGTCATTCCGCCCGCCCAAAGCAAGGCGGCAGGACGGCGGCATAGCCGATGACCCGCAAAGGCCTGGATCCCCACCGACATCACCGTGATGGCGCCCAGGAACGCGGCATATCCCAGCACCGCGAACAACAGCCGATAATCGGTGAAGCGGAACAGCAATTCGCAGATCGGGGTCAGGAAACCCAGCAGATAGCTGACCATGAACCAGACCGCCGAGCGCTGCCGCGAATAGGTTATCGCGACGACGCCGTAAGTCACGACGAACAGCGCCGCCATGCAGCTATTGGCTATCAGGGCATAGACGGCGGCATTCACGGCGTGGAACCCAAAGCCTCCCATTGGATCGTGATGAGGGGACCTATCGCCCGATTGACCAAATATCCTTTAAGATCAGGTCATGAATCGCGGCACGAAAATACGTCCGCCGCCCCTCTATCGTAACAATGGCCAAGATGTCATCCTTCCGCATAGGTCAGGTGGGAGGACAATGGGCATGCGGCGGATTTTGCACGGTTTCCGGATGCCCACGCGGACCGCTCACCCGCCGGGCGAGTCCTGAGGCGAAAGCGGCAAGATGCGGCCGCCGGTCGATTCCGACAGGCCAGCCCGAACACCCATGGCTGTCGGCAAGGCTATTCGACGCCGCGTCCCAAAAGGTGCAGATCAATCTGTGTATTGTTCGATGAAGCCGAGGCGATGCCTCGCCTTTTTCAGCCTGCGTTTCGCTGGTGATAGACCGACAGGTCGCGATTTTCGAAAACGACTGGAATATTGCGTCGAAACATGAAGCTCGCGAGCGGCAATTCGTTGATCAGACGGAACGTGTCCTGATCCATCGCGGGCCAATGAAAGCGCACGATACGAAGACGATGATAGCATCTCTGCTCTTCGTCCGGAAAAGGCGAACCCCAGACACAGTCGCCATCCTCGATCCAGTTGCGCAACTGGACATGGATTTCGGAACCATCATCCGTCCGATAATCGAAAACCATGGGCGGGATCAAATTGGGGGAAGGCCTTTGCTTGGGCCATTCGAGCAAATCCATGACCACCCTCGCGGCCGCCTTGGCCACCCGCCTCATTCCGGCATAGCGAGCCCCTCCCATATCACATCGCGCCAGACAAATATGGAGGCATTCGGATTATACCACTGAATAAATAAGAGAATTTCTGGGGTTGTTTCCCATGCCTCAACTATATCGCCAGTTATTTTATTAGTAAATATTTTGACGACAGACTTATTGATCGAGAACTATATGAGCCAATCTAAGTTCATCAAGATATTGGACAATTTAGAATGAAGGATCGAGATTGGGGCGTGGCGACTTCCATCTTTTCACGAATCCCAGTTTTGAGAGGATGCACGCTCCGATCGCTGGCGGTCGCATGGGCATCCAACGCACTCTCGCTTGCCCAATAATCATGCGCTGGAATGGGCATCATCGCACATGGCGGGACCCGGTTTCCGGCGTCCGCAACGCCACGGGTCTTTGGGGCACGTTCGATACTGGCGGGATAAAGGACGCTCGGCGTCAGCGTCGCGTGCCAATCCGGAAAGCCAGGACTGGAGACATCGGAGGCCTGGCCATCCGCGTCATTTTGAAGAAGGAAATACACCGGGTGGTAGCGAAGGAGGGACTTGAACCCCCGACACGCGGATTATGATTCCGCTGCTCTAACCAGCTGAGCTACTTCGCCATGCTAGGCGTTCCACCCGGTGGAGGCGCGCCTATAGACAGGCTATTTTCGGGCGTCAAGCGAACAAATGACGCGAAAGCATTTCCCAGGGGCCGCCGCGATACCACCAGGCCCCCAGCCCGATCACCTCCACCTCGCGCGGGCGGAAATCGCGCTCCATCTGCTGGAGGAGCAGCTTGGCAGTGGCGGGCGTGACCTTGTTCTGGATCGTCACATGCGCGCGCCAGCCGCCCGCGTCCTGCGGCGTCAGCATCCCGGCAAAGGCGTCGGCCAGTTCGTGCCGGATCGCGACCAGTCCGGGCGATTCGATCCGAATCGCGACGCCCCGGCCCAGCGACATCAGTCCGCCCGCCCGCGCCTGAGGCGCCCGCTGCCCCCGCGTCAGGCCGTTCAGCCGATGCTTCAGCTCCGCCTCGCCCGAGGGGGGCAGGTGGTGGAACATCGTGCAATGCGCATCGAGCACGTTGCGCTCGGGCGGGAAATGCTGGCGGCGCAAGCCGTCGAACCAGCCCTGGTCGGCGCGCCCGAACAGCGCGGTGACGATGATCGGGGCTGGGATGGAGGCTGGCTCGCCGCTCAAATCTCGACCTGACTGCCCAGCTCGACCACGCGGTTGGTGGGCAGGCGGAAGAATTCCATCGCGCTCTCGGCGTTGCGCAGCATCCAGGAGAACAGCTTCTCACGCCACACCGACATGCCCGGCCGCTCGGCGGCGAGCAGCGTCTGGCGCGACAGGAAGAAGCTGGTGTCCATCATCTTGAACGCGCCGCCCGCCATCTCGACCCGCTTGAGCGCCGACGGGACATCGGCCTCTTCCATGAAGCCGAAGCGCAGCACCAGTCGGTGGAAACCATGTCCCAGATCGTCCAGCTTGGCGCGCTCGCCCTCGGCCCAATAGGGCTGGCTCATGATCTTGACGGTCAGCAGGATGATCCGCTCGTGCAGCACCTTGTTGTGCTTGAGGTTGTGGAGCAGCGCGTGCGGCACCCCCTCGGGCGAGGAGGTCATGAAGATCGCGGTGCCGGGCACCCGGCTGGCGGCGCCGGCGGCCGAATCGATGAAGATGTGGATCGGCATCGTCCCTTCGCGCAACCGCTGGATCATCAGCTTGCGCCCCGTCGACCAGGAGGTCAGGAAGGTGAAGATGATGAAGCCGACCAGCAGCGGGAACCAGCCGCCCGACGGCACCTTGGTCAGGTTGGCGAGGAAATAGGCGCCATCGACCAGGAAGAACAGGCCGAGGAGCGGCAGCGCGGCATAGAGCGGCCATTTCCACAACCGGGTCAGCGCGACGCCCAGCAGGCAGGTGTCGATCAGCATCGCCCCCGTCACCGCGATCCCATAGGCCGAGGTCAGGTTGGACGAGGAGCGGAAGAACAGCACCAGCAGGATCACCATCACCATCAGCATCCAGTTGATGAGCGGGATGTAGATCTGACCCGCGGTCGCGGCCGATGTATGCTCGATCCGCAGGCGCGGCATGAAGCCCAGCTGGATCGCCTGCTGCGTGACCGAGAACGCGCCGGTAATGACCGCCTGACTGGCGATCACGGCGGCGGCGGTGGCGAGGATGACGAGGGGAAGCTGCAACCCCTCGGGCGCCAGCATGTAGAAGGGGCTCTCCAGCGCCGCCGCGCCCTCGCGGACCAGCAGCGCCCCCTGCCCCATATAGTTCAGCATCAGCGCGGGCAGCACGAAGACCAGCCAGGACAGGCCGATCGGCCGCCGCCCGAAATGGCCCATATCGGCATAGAGCGCCTCGGCCCCCGTCACCGCCAGCACCACCGAACCCAGCGCCAGGAAGCCGCGCACCGGCTCGATCAGGAAGAATTGCGCCGCATAATGCGGGGACAGCGCGAACAGCACCTCGGGCGTCTGCACGAAGCTCATGATGCCCAGCACCGCGATGGCGGTGAAATAGACGAGCATGACGGGCCCGAAGAACAGCCCAACCCGCTCGGTCCCCGAACGCTGGATCTTGAACAGCACGATCAGGATCGTGATCGCGATCGGCAGGACGAAGCTGCCAAAGGCGGGGGCGGCGACCGCCAGGCCCTCGACCGCGCCCAGCACCGTGACGGCGGGGGTGATCATGCTGTCGCCATAGAAGAGCGCGGTGGCGAAGACGCCGAGCAGCACGATCCCGCGCGACCAGCGCCGCGTCTTGGTCTGCCCCGACACGAGCGCGAGCAGCGCCAGGCTGCCCCCCTCGCCCCGGTTGTCGGCGCGCATGATGATCGCGACATATTTGACCGACACGACGATCATCATCGACCAGAAGATCAGGCTGATGACGCCCAGAATATGCGCATTGTCGAGCGGCAGCGGGTGGTGCGGGTTCGCGAAGGTCTCGCGAAAGGCGTAAAGCGGGCTGGTGCCGATGTCGCCGAAGACGACCCCGATCGCCCCCAGCGCCAGGCGCCCCAGCCCCTGGGGATGGTGGGAATGGGATTCTTCGGTCGCGGTGGTGGCGATCCCGGTCGGTGCGACGCTCATGACTGGGCGATCGTGCCGGAGACGGAGCGGATCATCGGCGACATCCGTGGCAACCCTGTGATCATCGCGACGCCCTAGCATGGCCCCAAAAGGCCAGCAACGCAGGTGCCGGGCGCTTGTTGCATTCGGGCACGATTCGCCTGAGCGGCGATGCCGCAATGCAACAGTGGCGGGGCGTTCCTTCGAGGTATGGTTTCGGTGAGACACCGTTGCCCTCCCCAACCCCTCCCGCCCGTAGAAGGCAAGAAGCTTGCGGCGGCGCACACGGCCAGCCCCAGGCACGCCCCTCCCGCAGGCGGGAGGGGATGGGGGAGGGAACGCCACGAGCGATGGTCTCGGTGAGACTCGATGCCCTCCCCCGGCCCCTCCCGCCTGCGGGAGGGGAGAAGAAGGGGGCCGCCCCGTACCCGCAGCACATTCCCCACCGAAACGGTTCACCTCCCGCCCCCGATCGGCTACGGCCTGATCCATGGTAACTCGCACCGCCCCAGAGGCCGCTTCGGAAATCCCGTCCTCCGTCCCTGTATCGGCCGCGCCCATCGTCACGATCGACGATGTCCGCGCCGCCCATGCACGGATTTCGGACCGGATCATCCGCACGCCGACCCTGATCAGCCGGACCCTGTCCCAGCTGACCGGCGCGACCGTCTATCTGAAGTTCGAGAATCTCCAGTTCACCGCCGCCTATAAGGAACGCGGCGCGCTCAACACGCTGCTGCAACTGTCCGACGAAGCGCGCGCCAAGGGCGTGATCGCCGCCTCGGCGGGCAATCATGCGCAGGGCCTGGCCTATCACGCCAACCGGCTGGGCGTGCCCGCCACCATCGTGATGCCGCGTACCACCCCCATCGTGAAGGTCGTCCAGACCGAAGGGCACGGCGCGACCGTGGTGCTGGAGGGCGACACCTTCGACGCCGCCTATGCCCATGCCCGCGTGCTGGAGGCCGAGCGCGGCTATACCTTCGTCCATCCCTTCGACGATCCCCGCACCATCGCAGGGCAAGGCACCGTCGCCCTCGAAATGCTGGAGGATGCGCCCGACATCGACACGCTGATCGTGCCGATCGGCGGCGGCGGGCTGATCTCGGGCATGGCCACGGTCGCGGCGGCGGCCGCCCCGCCGGTCGAGGTGGTCGGCGTGCAGGCCCAGCTGTTCCCCTCGATGTACAATCATCTGAACGGCACCGCCCTTCCCTGCGCGGGTGATACGCTGGCCGAAGGGATCGCGGTCAAGCAGCCGGGCGGCCTGACCTCGCAGATGGTGGCACAGCTGGTCCGAGAGATCCTGCTGGTCGATGAACGCCATCTGGAGGAATCGGTCAGCGCGCTGCTCCAGATCGAGAAGACGGTGGTCGAAGGCGCCGGGGCGGCGGGGCTGGCCGCGCTGATGTCCTACCCTGAACGCTTCCGGGGCAAGACGGTCGGCATCGTGTTGTGCGGCGGCAATATCGACACGCGCCTGCTCGCCAACGTGCTGCTGCGCGACCTCGCCCGCTCCGGGCGGCTGGCGCGGCTGCGCATCCGGTTGCAGGACCAGCCGGGCGCGCTGTTCAACGTCGCACGTATCTTCGACCACGAGCGGGTGAACATCATCGAGGTCTATCACCAGCGCGTCTTCACCACTTTGCCCGCCAAGGGGCTGATCACCGATATCGAGTGCGAGACGCGCGACGCGCTCCACCTGCACCGGCTGATCGAGGCGTTGCGCGCGGCGGGTTACGAGACGACGCAGGTCGAACTCGCGTGATCCGGATGGCGGCCGGGTCGGCGATGTCCCGGCCGACCGTCCCGTTTCCGTACGACGATACCCCCATCCCATCGGGCGGGAAGATCGCTAGACATGTGCTTCTCCCCTCCTGAAGGAACTGCCCGGCGGTGACTGCGCCCTTTCGTTTTCCGCGCTTTTTCGTCACCAGCCCGGCGCCCTGCCCCTATCTGCCGGGGCGCGAGGAGCGGAAGGTGTTTACCGAGCTCAACGGCGAACATGCCGACGAGCTGAACGAGGCGCTGAGCCGGATCGGCTTTCGCCGCAGCCAGGGGGTCGCCTATCGCCCCTCCTGCGCCGGATGCACCGCCTGTGTCTCGGTTCGGGTGCTCAGCACGGGGTTTCGCCCCAACGCCACCCAGCGCAAGCTGCTCCGCCGCCACGCCGATCTGGAGGTGACCGCCTGCCAGCCCTGGGCGACCGCCGAGCAGTTCGACCTGCTGCGCCGCTATCTGGGCGAGCGGCATCCGGGGGGCGGCATGACCACGATGGACGAAAGCGACTATGCCGACATGGTCGAGCTGTCGCCGGTCAAGTCGATGCTGATCGAATATCGCGAACCCGCCGGTCCGCAAGGGCAGCGCGGGCGGTTGCTGGGGGCCTGCCTGACCGATCGGCAGGGCGACGGGCTGTCGATGATCTACAGCTTCTTTGAGACGCAGGATGCGACGCGGCCCGGCCTGGGCAATTTCATCATCATGGACCATATCCTGCGCGCCCGCGCGGCCGACCTGCCCTATGTCTATCTGGGCTATTGGGTGAAGGGGTCGGCACGGATGATGTACAAGACCCGCTACCAGCCGCTGGAGGCGCTGGGCCCGCGCGGCTGGGCGCCGCTCCATGCCGACAATCCCGATGCCTCCGGCCCGCCCGCGGTCGAGACCGCGATCGAGGCGGGCGAGGCATAGCGGACCGCACCTCCCCTCTCCTTCAGGGGAGGGTCGGGCTTATATCCTACTGGCTCGCGGCGGCCGTGGGAACCCGGTCACTCCACGCCTCGCCCGCCACCGGCGCGGCACCTGCCGCATCGAGCGCCACCGCGACCCGGACATGGCGGTCCTGCGGGCTGAGGCCGATGCTGGGATCGAACCCGATCCAGCCCAGCCCCTCGACATGCGCCTCGGCCCAGCAATGCGCGCTGGTCGTGCCGTCGAGCAGCGCGAAGCCCGAGACGAAGCGGGCCGGGATCGCCAGCGACCGCGCCGCCACGCAAAAGATATGCGCCAGATCGCACGCCCCGACCGCGTCCGCGGCGAAGGCCTGCCCCGCATCGGCCGCCCCCGGCCCGACCTTGTCCGCAAAGCGCCGGTGCAAGGCCGCGTTCAGCGCATGGAGCGCGGCGAGCGGCCCGTCCGTGTCCTGCGTCACCTCGCGAGCGAAGGCGGCGATCGCCGCGTCCTGCGGGGTCGCGGGGGTCGCGCGCAGGAACAGCGCGGGCGGCAGCGTCTCGATGGTGCCATGGACCACGCCATGCGCGTCGCTGGTCAGCACGTCGCCGCTGGCGGTGATCGTCACCTGTTCGACCGGCCCCTCGATATAGAGCATCGTCACCGCATTGCCGAACCCGTCCTGGCCGGGGCGCAGCCGCGCGTCGCAGTCGACATCGATCCGCCAGTGCCCGACCGTCTGGTCGTCGCTGTTGCCCGGTGTCAGGCGCAGCATCTGGGCGATCGCCCCGC
The DNA here is from genome assembly GCF_030818415.1 of Sphingomonas sp. SORGH_AS_0950. Lineage (NCBI taxonomy): Bacteria > Pseudomonadati > Pseudomonadota > Alphaproteobacteria > Sphingomonadales > Sphingomonadaceae > Sphingomonas > Sphingomonas sp. SORGH_AS_0950. Next base: position 3,419,963 of record NZ_JAUTAE010000001.1, on the reverse strand, counting down.
CGCGCCCTTGGACGCGGTGGGTGATCTGATGCTCGATGGCGATACGCATCAGGCGAACTTGAACTGACGGCCGATGGCGCCGTGCAGCTGGGCATTCTCCTGGATAAAGGCTTCGAGATATTGGTGAAGCCCGCCCGCGATCACGTCGCCCGACCGCGTCTTGCCCATCCGGTTTGCGCGCACCCTCGCCATACGATCCGCTTCCCCATGCTGCCCCGTTCGCCGGGCCAATTGCCCCAGCACGTCCACCGTTTCCTCGACCGACGCCGCCAGGCTGCGCGGCAGCTCGGTGCGCGCGATCAGCAGGTCGATCACATTGGCGGGCTTCAACCCGTCGGAATAAAGCCAGCGATAGGCGGTGACGGCGGAGACGGTCTGGAGGATCGTCGTCCACTGGTCGCGATCGACGACGCCGCCGATCCGCTCGCCCGCCGGAAGCAGGATGTGGTATTTGACGTCGAGCAGCCGCGCGGTGTTGTCCGCGCGCTCGACCGCCTGGCCCAACCGGATGAACCATGTCGTCTGGTTGCGCAGCATCCGGTGGACCGCACCCTCGAACCCGCGCGTCTCGTTCTTCACCGCCTCGACCAGGCCGAGGACGGCGGTGGGATCGTCGGCGGCGGGCTTGGCCTCGAAATGCAGCCAAGCCCGGTTGATCGCGCTCCAGGCCTCACGGGTCAGCGCGGTACGGACCGCGCGCGCATTCGTCCGCGCCATGTCGACGCAACGGACGATCGAGCCGGGATGGCAGCTCTCGACCGTCAGGAAACGCGCAACCTCGCGCCGACGCAGTTCGCGCCCGCCATCGGCAAAGGCGCTGGCGGTATCGGTGACGGCCAGCGCCGATCCCCAGGCGGCCAGCCCCGCCGATCGCGGCGACAGCACGTCGAGCCGGACGGTCGCCTCGACCAGTCGGGCGATGAAGTCCGCCCGTTCGAAATAACGCCCCAGCCAGTAGAGCGAGGATGCGGTCCGCGACAGCATCAGCGCACCCCCTGCGTCTGGATCTGCGACTGCTGGCCCTGCACCTGCACCCAGCTATCGGGTTCGGGGTGGAGCAGGACGAAACTGTCCTTGGTGCCGCCGCCCTGGCTGGAATTGACGACCAGCGAGCCTTCCCGAAGGGCGACACGGGTCAGGCCGCCGGGCGTCACCTCAACCCCGTTGCGGCCGGTCAGGACGAAGGGGCGGAAATCGACATGGCGCGGCGCGACCCCGCTTTCGACCAGCGTCGGCACGGTCGACAGCGCCAGCGTCGGCTGCGCGATATAGCGGTGCGGCTCGGCGATCAGCGCGGCGCGGAAATGCTCGATCTGCGCCTTTGTCGCGGTCGGGCCGACCAGCATGCCATAGCCGCCCGACCCGTCGACCAGCTTGACGACCAGTTCGTCCAGATGGTCGAGCACATAGGCCAGCGCCTCGGGCTCGCGACAGCGCCAGGTCTCGACATTCTTCAGCTTGGGCTCGGCACCCGAATAATAGCGGACGATATCGGGCATATAGCTGTAGATCGCCTTGTCGTCGGCGATACCGTTGCCCGGCGCGTTGAGGATCGCGACATTGCCCGCCGCATAGGCCGCGATCAGGCCCGGCACGCCCAGCATCGAATCGGGACGGAAGACCAAGGGATCGAGGAAATCGTCATCGACCCGGCGATAGATGACATCGACCTTCACCCGGCCCGCGATGGTGCGCATCCAGACGATGTCGTCGTCCACCACCAGATCGGCCGCCTCGACCAGCTCGATCCCCATCGAATCGGCCAGGAAGCTGTGCTCGTAATAGGCGGAATTGTAATGGCCCGGCGTCAGCACGACGCAGGTCGGTTCGGCCACGCCGTGCGGCGCGACCGACTTCATCGTGGCGAGCAGCCGGTCGGGATAGCTGTCGACCGCCGCCACCCGGAACTGGCGGAACAGCTCGGGGCAGAGGCGCAGCATCGCCTCGCGATTTTCGAGCATATAGCTGACGCCGGAGGGGGTGCGGGCATTGTCCTCCAGCACGAAGAAATCGTCCGGGCCGGTCCGGACCAGGTCGATGCCGCAGATATGCGCCCAGACGCCGTGCGGCGGGCGCATCCCCGCGATTTCGGGGCGGAACTGCGGATTGCCGAAGATCAGGTCGGGCGGCAGGATGCCGTCGCGCAGGATCTTCCGCTCGCCATAAATGTCGTCGAGGAAGGCGTTGATCGCCTCGACCCGCTGAACCAGCCCTTCGGACAGGCGCGCCCATTCGTCGGGCAGGAAGACGCGCGGGACGATGTCGAACGGGATGATCCGCTCGGCCGCATCGCTCTCGCCATAGACGGCGAAGGTGATGCCCAATTGCCGGAAGGTCGCCTCGGCCGCCTGCTGGCGGCGGCGCAATTCGGTGTCGGGAGTGGTATCGAGCCAGCGGTGCAAAGCAGACAGTTCGGGGCGAGACGCAACCGCGCCCGAGCCCCCCATGATTTCGTCGAACGCGGCGATGGTCCCCATCCGGTTGTTACGCTCCCCCTTGCGGCCGGGTTCCATGCTGCACCGCATGATGGGGGCGTGCAAGGGGGGCATAGGATAATTCCTCCCCTGCAAGGGGAGGTGGCGCGCGCAGCGCGTCGGAGGGGTGTCACCCTATCGAGAGCAGGACACCCCTCCGTCAGGGCTTCGCCCTGCCACCTCCCCTTGCAGGGGAGGAATTACAGGGACTTACGCCCCCAGCTTCTCCAGCATCGACGGGGTCAGCACCTGCGGCAGCACCTGCGGTTCCTTCGCACCGGGGGCATAATAGAGGTAGAGCGGCACCCCGGCCCGGTTGTGCCTCTCGATAAACCGTCCCAGCACGGGATCGCCATCGGTCCAGTCGCCGACCAGCACCGCCACCTTGTTGCGCTGGAACGCGTCGCGCACCGAGCTGCGCTCGATCGCGGCGGCTTCGTTGACCTTGCAGCTCAGGCACCAGTCGGCGGTGAAATAGGCGAAGACCGGGCGGCCCTGCTTGCGCAGATCCTCCAGCCTGGCTTCGCTGAAGGCGGTGTCGGCGGTGGTCCTGGCCACCGCCGCGGCGGGCTTGACCGTCACCACGATCGCCACCGCCAGCACCAGCGCGGCGATGGCGGGCCAGCCCGCGCGGCCCTTGCCGCCATGCTGGCGAAGGCCCGTCCACCAGAAACCCAGCGACGCCAGCAATGCGGCCGCCAGCCCCAGCGTCATGCCGGTCACCCCCGCCTCCTGCCCCAATATCCACGCCAGCGCGAGCGCGGTCAGGAACATCGGCACCGACAGGATATGGCGCAGCCGCACCATCCACATCCCCGGCTTGGGAAGCCGCCGCCGAAGCGCGGGCACGAAACCGATGGCGATGAAGGGAAGCGCGATGCCGATCCCCAGCCCGGCGAACACCGCCAGCGCGGCGGCGGCGGGCAGGACCAGCGCCGCGCCCAGCGCGCCTGCCATGAACGGCCCCGAACAGGGCGTCGCGACAAAGGCCGCCAGCGCGCCGGTCGCGAACGAGCCCATCGCGCCCGAACGGCCCGCAAAGGCCGGGGTCGGCAGCTCGAACAGCCCCGCCAGGTTGAACGCGATCCCCGCGACGAGCAGCAGGAGGACGCCGATCACGCGCGGGTCCTGCAACTGGAACGCCCAGCCCGCGCTCTGCCCCCCTGCGCGGAGCGCCAGCAGGATCACGCCCAGCCCCACGCACACCAGCACCACGCCCGCCGTATAGGCCAGCGCCTCGGCCCGCGCATGCCGTTCGCCGCCGCCGCCACGGGCGAGGCTCAGCGCCTTGAGGCTCAGGATCGGGAAGACGCAGGGCATGATGTTGAGCAGCAGCCCGCCCAGCACCGCCCCCAGAAAGGCCAGCGCCACCGCGCCAAGGCCATGGTCGGCCTCGCCGCCCGCCCCGGCGATCGCGCCCGGTTTGGCGGCGAAGGCCAGCCCCTGCCCCTCGCCGATCGACAGCACGCCCGACACCGGCCCCGGCGTCGGCACGGCGGCGGCCGGGACGGCCAGGAGCAGCTGGTCGCCATTGCGGGTCAGCGTCTGCGGCGCGGCATGGTCGATCACCCCGCTGCGGTCGGGGAAGAAATAGGCGTCCTTCACCGCGACCGAGGCGGGCAGCGGGACGGCGATCCGCACGCCCTTGCCCTTCGTCTCGATCACGCCGTCGCTGCCCAGCGGCCGGGGCAGCGCGGCGCGCCAACGGTCGAACTCGGCGCGCGTCGCAGGCGCGACCGCGCCGTCGCCCACGGTCAGCGTGGTCGACAGCGTCTGGCTTTCGGGGACGCAGATGGTGTCGGTGCAGACCAGATAGTCAAGCTTCACCGACACGGGCAGCGCGGTGCCGCTGGCAAGCCCGGCGGGCAGGTTCAGATCGACGAGCAGCGCGAAGGGCCGCTCATAGACATAGTTCATCAGCCCGGCGATCTTCAGCCGCCCCGGCACCGGATAGCGCAACTCGCCCGCCGTCACGCCCCGGGGCAGCGTCCAGTGCGCCTCGGTCGGCAGGCCTGCATCGCCGCCATTCTTCCAATAGCCGTGCCAGCCCTTTTCGGGCGTGGCGGCGATGGCCAGCGTGACATGGCCGCCCGCCGCCGGGGTTGCGCTTTCGGGAACGAGGCGCATCGGCAGATGGATCGCGCCGGGCGCGGCCGGTGGGCCGCTTTCCGCCATGGCGGGGACATAGCCCATCACCATGAAAAGCGCCGTCATCAGGATGTAAAACCAACCGCGCATCGACCTTGCCCTAACCCGCTTTCGCGTTCCATAGCGTCCCCGTCCACGCTTTGCACCAAGGTTGCCCATGAACTCCCTGACTGCCGCGCTTCTCGCCTCCGCCGCGCTGTTCGCCACCCCGGCGCTCGCCCAGACCGCCAGCCCCGTGCCGGGCACCGCGCCCGCCCCCGTCGCCACCCTGCCGGGCACGCCGCAGCCCCCCTTTCCCACCACGCCGCCCAAGCTGATCGTGGCGATCTCGGTCGACCAGTTCTCCGCCGACCTGTTCCAGCAATATCGCAACCACTTCACCGGCGGCATGGCGCGCCTGCTGACCGGCGCGGTCTTCCCATCGGGCTATCAGAGCCATGCCGCGACCGAGACCTGCCCCGGCCACTCGACCATCCTGACCGGCTATCGCCCCGCGCATACCGGGATCATCGCCAACAACTGGATCGACCAGTCGGTCGGGCGCGCGGACAAGATCGTCTATTGCTCGGAGGACGAGCGCGTCGCGGGCAATGACCATAACAACTACACCGTGTCGGACATGCACCTGAAGGTGCCGACGCTGGGCGAGCGGATGAAGACCGCCGACCCGCGCGTCCGCACCGTCTCGGTCGCAGGCAAGGACCGCGCCGCCGTGATGATGGGCGGGCACAAGATGGACGAGATCTGGTGGTGGGACGGCAAGACCTATGTCTCCTATGCCGGACGCGCCGTGCCGCCGGTCGTGGAGCGCACGCGCAAGGCGGTCGCCGATCTGGTCGCCCGGCCGCAGGCGCCGCTACCGCTGCCCGGCTTCTGCAAGTCGCTCGACCGGCCGATCACGGTCGGCAGCCAGACCCTGGGCACCGGCCGGTTCCAGCGCGCGGCGGGCGACCTGAAGGCGTTCCGCGTCTCGCCCGCCGCCGACGCGGCGGTGCTGGCGATGGCGGCGGGCTTCGTCCAGGACATGAAGCTGGGCCAGGGGCCGCAGACCGACATGCTGTCGGTCGGCCTGTCGGCGACCGACTATATCGGCCATGCGCTGGGCACCCAGGGGGCCGAGATGTGCATCCAGATGGAGGAGCTCGACCGTTCGCTGGCGGGGTTCTTCGACGTGCTCGATGCGACCGGCGTCGACTATGAGGTGATGCTGACCGCCGACCACGGCGCGCATGACATGACCGAGCGGCAGCAGATCCGCGCCATGCCGATGGAAAGCCATATCGCGCCCGAGGCCAAGACCAAGGCGATGTCGGCCGCGATCGCGCGCGACATGGGCCTGTCCAACACCCCGCCGATCATGATGAGCGCGGAGGGCGACATCTATATCAACCGCGATCTGCCACCCGCCACGCGCGCGAAGGTGCTGGCCGAGGCGAAGCGCCGTTACGAGGCACTGCCGCAGGTCGCCGCCGCGCTGACCCGCGACGAGATCGCCGCGACGCCCTGGCCCACCACCCCGCCCGAGACCTGGACGCTGAAGGAAAAGGCGCGGTCCTCCTATGACCCGACGCGGTCGGGCGACCTGCTGATCCTGCTCAAGCCGCGCGTGACGACGATCGAGGAAGCCGCGCCAGGCTATGTCGAGACGCATGGCTCGCCCTGGGACTATGACCGCCGCGTGCCGATCCTGTTCTGGCGCAAGGGCATGGCCGGGTTCGAGCAGCCGCTGTCGGTCGAGACAGTCGACATCGCGCCGACGCTGGCGGCGACGATCGGCCTGCCGATACCGGGCGTGGACGGGCGCTGCCTGGACCTTGATCCGGGTGCGGCGGATACGTGTAAGAAGTAAGCAAATCCTCCCCGGTACGGGGAGGTGGCAGCGCGCAGCGCTGACGGAGGGGGGCTTCGGCGAAGAACGTATCTAGCCGCGATCCCCCTCCACCGCTCTGCGAACGGTCCCCCTCCCCGTGCCGGGGAGGATTTACCGGCGCTCGACCCGATATTCGATCGGCTTGAAGCTCCCCCCATTCGACGCGGGTGCGGAACAGGCGGTCAGGCCGATCACCAGATCCATATGCGCCACGAAGCGGATATGGTCGCCGGGTCCGCTGAGCGGCGGCAGCACTTCCAGCTTGCCGGTCGTCCCGTCGACCGGCACGTTCATAAAGCAGTTGAACGCCACCGGAATCCGGTCGGGCACCACGCCGAAAGGCGCCAGCGCCGCCGCCAGATTGCCGAAGCATCCACGATGGCGCGGCAGGTCGGGATAGAAATGGTCGAACGTGTCGACCGAGCAGGGCGTCAGCAGGAAGTCGTGCATCCCCACCGTATCCGCGACGATCTCCAGCATCACCCGCGAGCGGTTGGAATAGAGCTTGTGCCCGGTGGTCAGCCGGATCGTCTCGGCATAATCGAGCGTCCGGCCCGACGAGATCACCTCGTCCAGATCCTCCGCATTGAAGGCGAGCAGATCGGCGACCTGCCGCCCGCGCGGGTCGATGACGGTCAGGGTGTCGCCCCTGGCCATGCGAAAGGCGTCGCCGCTGCGAGGCGGAATCTCGACCGTCGTCGCGCTCATCGCCCGGCCCCGGCATCGGTGCCCGCATAGTGGAAGGGGCAACGCCAGCCCTCCTCCACCGCGCGACCGCTATATTGCCGGGCCTCGCTCATCTCGCCATGGCGCGCCAGCATCGGGTTGCGCGATCCCGCCAGCGCCTCGTCGCGGACCATGATCTTCTCGCGCATCCCCTCATATTTGCCCTGGGCGCGCAATATCTCGAACTGGTCGTGCAGGTTGAAGATCATCGCGGGGCGCGGGAAGCGTCGCGCCGGACGGCTGGCATTGGGATGCAGCCCGACGACGAAGAACGCCTCGCCGCCGAAGGACAGCGAGAAATGCGGGTCTTCCGGGTCGGCGCTGACCCGTTCGTCCCAGTCCTGCCCCAGCCAGACATCCTTGTCCGACAGCGACTGGATCCGCGCCCAGATCGCGCGCTCGAACGCGGCTTCGTCGAGCTGCTCGGGCCCGGCGAACACCACCGCCAGGCTGCGGAACAGCTGCGGCTCGGCACGATAGCGTTCGGCGAAACGCCGCAGCCGGTCATGGATGCGCAAATCGTCCCAGGCGCTGGCGATGTCGCGCGCACCCAGGATATCCAGCGTCCCCCGCGCCATCGCCGCCTTGGCGCCGACGCAAGGGAAATCCGCTGCCGCGATATGCGCACGCAGCAGCTCGGCCGATTGCGGCTCGCTGGGATCGTGCGCGGGGAAAAGGCTGCTTCCGGTTTTCGACATGGGATGCCCCAACGCGACGCGATGGGCAGCGTTCCCAAAAAGCCTTTATATCCTATGTGATTAGCATCGATTGCTCGCTCGCCTTGATAATAATCAAGATCAAGCCGTCAGGAATCGTGGGAACGCCCCGATCAATCGAGATTGGGGCGCAACCACCGGGTCGCCTGCGCGACATCGACCCCGCGCCGGGTGGCATAATCCGCCACCTGGTCCTCGCCGATCCGCGCGACGCCGAAATATTCGGCCTGGGCGTGCCCGAAGTAGAAGCCGCTGACCGCCGCCGTCGGCAGCATCGCGAAGCTATCGGTCAACTCCAGTCCGACCGCGCTTTCCGCCCCCAGCAGGTCGAACAGCGTCCGCTTGATGCTGTGCTCGGGGCAGGCGGGATAGCCCGGCGCGGGACGGATGCCGCGATATTGCTCGCGGATCAGCGCCTCGTTGGTCAACTGCTCGCCCGCCGCATAGCCCCACAGGTCGGTGCGGACATGCGCATGAAGCCGCTCGGCGAACGCCTCGGCCAGACGGTCGGCCAGCGCCTTGAGCAGGATGTCGTTATAATCGTCATGCCCCGCCCGGAAGCGTTCGATATGCGCATCGATGCCGTGGATGCCGACCGCGAAGCCGCCCATCCAGTCGCCCGCCGGGTCGATGAAGTCGGCCAGGCACATATTGGCGCGGCCTTCGCGCTTGGCGATCTGCTGACGCAGGAAGGGAATGCGGACTTCGCCTGCTTCTAGCCCTCTCCCCTCCGGGGAGAGGGTTGGGTGAGGGGCGGTGGCGAGGGTATCGCCCAGCCCCTGCCCCTCACCCCGGCCCTCTCCCCGGAGGGGAGAGGGAGTCAGGATCACGTCATCGCCGTCGCGGCGACAGGGCCAGAGCGCCGCCACGCCGCGTGCGGTCAGCCACTTCTCGGCGATGATCGTGTCGAGCATGGCTTGCGCATCGGCATAGAGCCCGCTGGCGCTCTCGCCGACCACTTCGTCGGTCAGGATGGCGGGGAAATTGCCCGCCAGTTCCCAGGCGCGAAAGAAGGGCGTCCAGTCGATATAGTCGCGCAGGTCCGACAGGTCCCAGTCCTGATAGACATGCACGCCCGGCTGCTTCGGATCGCCCGCCTTCAGCGCCATGTCCGCGACGAAGCCGCGCGCGCGGGCTTCCTCCAGCGGCAACAGGGCGTTCGCCCCCTTGCCCTCACGCGCCTTGCGGACGGCTTCATAATCGGCGGCGACCTGCGCGACATAGGGGTCGCGCTGGGTGTCGGACACGAGCGTGGTCGCCACGCCGACCGCGCGGGATGCGTCGAGGACATGGACCACCGGCCCCGAATAGGCAGGCGCGATGCGCAGCGCGGTATGGACCTTCGACGTCGTGGCCCCGCCGATCAGCAGCGGCATGGTCATGCCCGCCCGCTGCATCTCCTCGCCCACCGTCACCATCTCGTCCAGCGAGGGGGTGATGAGGCCCGACAGGCCGATCATGTCGGCGTCATTCTCGTTCGCCGCCGCGATGATCTTCGACCAGGGGACCATGACGCCCAGATCGACCACCTCGAAGCCGTTGCACTGGAGCACCACGCCGACGATGTTCTTGCCGATATCGTGGACGTCGCCCTTGACGGTCGCGAGCACGATCTTGCCCTTGCCCTTGGCGCCCGGCTCCTTCGCCGCCTCGATGAAGGGGAGGAGGTGCGCGACCGCCTTCTTCATGACGCGGGCGGACTTCACCACCTGCGGCAGGAACATCTTGCCCGATCCGAACAGGTCGCCGACGACGTTCATGCCGTCCATCAGCGGGCCTTCGATCACCTCGATGGGCCGGGCGAATTGCTGGCGGCATTCCTCGGTATCGTCGACGACATGCGCGTCGATGCCCTTGACCAGCGCATATTCCAGCCGCTTGGTGACGGGCAGGCTGCGCCACTCGGCGGCCTGCTTCTCGGCCACCGCATCGGTGCCGCGATAGCGCTCGGCCAGCGCCACCAGACGCTCGCCCGCTTCCGGGTCGCGATTGAGGATCACATCCTCGCAGGCGGTGCGCAGTTCGGGGTCGATCGTGTCGTACACGTCGAGCTGGCCCGCATTGACGATCGCCATGTCCATGCCCGCCGGGATGGCGTGGTAGAGGAACACCGAATGCATCGCGCGGCGCACCGGCTCGTTGCCGCGGAAGCTGAACGACAGGTTCGACAGGCCGCCCGAGATATGGACGTGCGGGCAGCGCGCCTTGATCTCGCGGCACGCCTCGATGAAGTCGACGCCGTAATTGTTATGCTCTTCGATCCCGGTCGCAACCGCAAAGACATTGGGGTCGAAGATGATGTCCTCGGGCGGGAAGCCGATCGACATCAGGAGGTCATAGGCGCGCGCGCAAATCTCGACCTTGCGGTCCTTGGTGTCGGCCTGGCCGACCTCGTCGAACGCCATGACGACCACCGCCGCGCCGTACGCCATGCAGCGGCGGGCATAATGGAGGAACGCCTCCTCGCCTTCCTTCATGCTGATCGAGTTGACGATCGGCTTGCCGGAAACGCACTTCAGCCCCGCCTCGATCACGCTCCATTTCGAGCTGTCGATCATGATCGGCACGCGCGCGATGTCGGGCTCGGCGGCGATCAGCTTGAGGAAGGTGGTCATGGCATATTCGGCGTCGAGCAGCCCTTCGTCCATGTTGACGTCGACCACCTGCGCGCCATTCTCGACCTGGCTACGCGCCACCTCCACCGCGCGGGTGTAATCGCCCGCCAGGATCATCTTCTTGAACGCCGCCGATCCGGTGACGTTGGTCCGCTCGCCGACATTGACGAAACTGGTGGAGGTGTTGGTCATCGTCTTGTTCCTAGCCCCTCCCCTTCAGGGGAGGGGTTGGGGTGGGGCCTGTCCAGGCAGTCAAAGGTCCGGGATGCAGGCAACGCCCCACCCCCAACCCCTCCCCTGAAGAGGAGGGGCTTTGCAGATCAGGCCGCCATGGTGAACGGCTCCAGCCCGGCGAGGCGGGTGACGACCGGCGGGGTCGGGATGGTGCGGGGCGTCATACCCTTCACCTTGTCGGCGATCGCCTTGATATGCGCAGGGGTCGAGCCGCAGCAGCCGCCCAGCACATTGACCTGCCCCTCGACCGCCCATTCGCCGACCAGACCGGCGGTGGTGACGGGCGCTTCGTCATAGGCGCCCAGTTCGTTGGGCAGCCCGGCATTGGGGTAGATCATGATAAGCGTGTCGCAGATTTCCGACAGCGTCTTGACGTGCGGGCGTAGCTGCTCGGCGCCGAACGAGCAGTTCAGCCCGATGGTCAGCGGCTTGGCATGGCGCACCGCGTGCCAGAAGGCCTCGACCGTGTGGCCCGACAGGTTGCGGCCCGACAGGTCGGTCAGCGTCATCGACAACATGATCGGGATGTCGCGGCCCAGCGCCTCGCCCGCCTCGATCGTCGCCATGATCCCGGCCTTGGCGTTCAGCGTATCGAACACCGTCTCGATCAGGATGAAGTCCGCGCCGCCCTCGACCAGCGCGTCGATCTGTTCGCGGTACACGTCCTTGAGGTAATCGAAGTCGATCTCGCGATAACCCGGATCGTTGACATCCGGCGACAGCGACAGCGTCTTGTTGGTCGGCCCGATCGCGCCCGCGACGAAGCGGGGGCGGCCGTCCTTCGCGGCGAATTCGTCGGCGATGCGGCGGGCGAGCTTGGCGCTCTCGACATTGATCTCGCGCACCAGATGTTCCGCGCCATAATCGGCCTGGCTGATCCGGTTGGCGGAGAAGGTGTTGGTCTCGGCAATGTCCGCCCCCGCCTCGAAATAGGCGCGGTGGATGGCCTCGGGCACCTCGGGCTTGGTCAGCGCCAGGATGTCGTTATTGCCCTTCTGGTCATGGGACAGGCCCAGCGTTCCCGCATAGGCCGCCTCGTCCAGCTTCCAGTTCTGGATCTCGGTGCCGAACGCGCCGTCGGTGATCAGGATGCGCTTGGCGGCTTCGGCCAGGAAGGTTTCGCGGGTCGTCATCGTCTTGCTCCTGCTCTGGCGAGCGGTTGTTCCGTTGGGGTGGGTAGCCTCAGACGTCATCGCCCGTGGCCCTGCCCTCCCCCATCCCCTCCCGCCTGCGGGAGGGGCGTGCTTGGGTCGTAGGTTATGCGCCGTCGCCGACCCCGACCCTCGAATTCATCTCTCCCCTCCCGCAGGCGGGAGGGGCCGGGGGAGGGAAAGCCACAGGCGACACGGCCTGCCATATCGCCCCCGCCCTACCCCCGAAGGGTTAAGATCACGCCGCCGCGACCGCCTCGGCCTTCTTCCCCCGCACGCCCAGCAAATGGCTGATCGCATAGGCGAGTTCGGCGCGGTTGAGGGTGTAGAAGTGGAACCCCTTCACCCCGCCCGCATAGAGGCGGCGGCACATTTCGGCGGCGATGGTGGCGGCGACCAGCTGACGCGCGCCGGGATGATCGTCCAGCCCCTCGAACAGACGGTCCATCCATTCGGGGATCGCCGCACCGCACATCGCGGCGAACTTGCGGGTCTGCGCGACGTTGGACACCGGCAGGATGCCCGGCACGATCTCGGCGGCGATCCCTGCGGCGGCGGCGGCATCGCGGAAGCGGAAATAGGCCTCGGGCGAGAAGAAGAACTGGGTAATCGCGCGGTTGGCGCCCGCATCGATCTTGCGCTTCAGATTGTCGATATCCGCCTTCTGGTCCGCCGAGTCCGGGTGGCATTCGGGATAGGCCGCGACCGAAATCTCGAACGGGTGCAGCTTCTTCAGGCCCGCGACCAGATCGGCGGCATTCTCATAGCCGCCGGGATGGCTGACGAAGCGCGCGCCCTCGGCGGGGGGATCGCCGCGAAGCGCGACGATATGCCGCACGCCCGCCGCCCAATATTCCTGCGCGACCTGGTCGATCTCCTCGCGGGTCGCCTCGACACAGGTCAGGTGCGCGGCGGCGTCCATCGTCGTCTCGCGCTGGATGCGCGCGACGGTCGCATGGGTCCGCTCGCGGGTCGAGCCGCCTGCGCCGTAGGTCACCGAGACGAAGCGAGGGTCCAGCGGCTCCAGCGTGCGGATCGCGTCCCACAGCTGCGCGTCCATCTTCTCCGTCTTGGGCGGGAAGAATTCGAAGCTGACCGCGATATCGCCGCCGACATCGGCGAACAGCGGTTCCTCATGCGCCAGCGCGGCCTCGGCCCGCGTCAGGATCGTGTTCGTCATGCCGCCTTCACCCTATTCGTCTCGACGGGCCGAAGCCCCTTCTTCACACCCAGCCAGAGCTTGACGGTCAGCTCGCCGCCCTCCAGCGTCTCGGTCCGCGCCAGCGTCAGCCCGGCGGGGCCGAACCAGCCCGCCATCTGTTCGTCGGCGAAACCCAGGCGGCTATGCGCCGCCTTCTGCCGCAATTCCTCGCGATCATGCGGCGCGAAGTCGGCGATCAGCAGCCGCCCGCCCGGCCCCAGCACCCGCGCCGCCTCGGCGATCGCCGCGCCCGGTTGCTGCGCGAAGTGCAGGACATGGTGCAGGATCGCGATGTCCGCCGCGCCGTCGCCCATGGGCAGCGCATAGAGGTCCGCCTGCCGCAACTCGGTATTGGCGCGGCCGTGCAGCTTGGCGCGGGCCAGCCGCAGCATCTCCGACGAGCGGTCGATGCCCAGCGCGCTATCCGCCCGGTCGCCGAACAGCTCCAGCATCCGCCCCGTGCCCGTGCCGATATCGATCAGCGCGCCCAGATCGCCCTCGCCGATCAGGCCCGCCATCGCCTCCTCGATCTCGCTGTCCGCGACATGGAGCGATCGGATAGCATCCCACTCGCCCGCATGATCCTCGAACCAGGCCGCCGCGCTCGCCGCCCGGTCGGCCCGCACCGCTGCCAGCCGCGCGACATCGGCGACCATCCAGGGATCGGGCGCCTCCGCCGTCCAGCGATCGAGCGCCGCCATCATCGGCTCCACCGCCTCGCGGTCGCCCAGCGCGACGAAGACCCAGCTGCCCTCCTTGCGGCGCTCGGCCAGTTCGGCATCGACCAGGATCTTCACATGGCGGCTGACGCGCGGCTGGCTCTGGCCCAGCACCTGCGCGAGTTCGCCCACCGACAGCTCCATCGACCGCAGCAGCGCCAGGATGCGCAGCCGCGTCGGATCGCTGAGGGCACGAAAGATTTCGAGCGCATTGGCCATGGATCACGATATAAAGATATCTTTATATGCGGTCAACGGAGCGAACAGATTTCGGCCGACACGGACCCGAAACGGATAATCTGCGTTGGCACGCCGATCATATGTTTAAAACGGGAGTGTTTGCCATGAAGAAGGCCCTGATCCTTGCCCTGACCGGTGCCGCCGCCTTGTCGGTGGCCGCGTGCAGCGAGAATGCCCAGCAGCAGACCGAGCAGGCCGCCGACGCCATCGGCTCGGACGTGAAGGCGACGACGCAGAACGCCTCGGACGATGTCGAGGCGGCAACCGCACGCGCGCTGAACTCGGCCGAGAATGCCATGGACAAGGCGGGCGACAAGCTGGACCGCGCCGGGGACCGGGCCGCGGCGCATGCCGACCGCGCAGGCGACAATATCGACCGTGGCTTGGACCGGGCCGGCGACAAGATCGAGCAGGGTGCGGACAATGCCCGCCAGGCGACCGGCAACGCGCTGGTCCGCGCGGGCGAGGATGTCCGCCGCTAAAGGGTTCGCCCTTCGGGAATGGGAAGCGGGTCGGCGATCAGTTCGCCGGCCCGTTTTTCTTTGGGCGAGCGGTTCGCGTGGCCTTCGACTTCGCTCAGGCTGAACGGACGTTGGAATATGGGGCCACAAACCCCTCACGCCGTTCAGCCTGAGCGAAGTCGAAGGCCACGCCCCAACGCTTTCAATCGAACCGGACCTTTCCTCGCCCCGCCTTCACCTGCGCCCGCCCCTTCTTGGCATCGACCCGCCGGGTCTGGGACGCGCGGGTGGGTTTGGTCGGCCGCCGCTTCTTGGGCACGATCGTCGCCTCGCGGATCAGGTCGATCAGCCGCTCGCGCACCTCACGCCGGTTCATCTCCTGCGACCGGCTGGCATCGGCGCGCAGGGTCAGCACGCCGTCCTTGCTCAGCCGCTGCCCCGCCAGCACGGCCAGCCGCATCTTCACCGCCTCCGGCAAGCTCGGCGAGCCGCCCACGTCGAAGCGCAGCAGCACCGCGCTGTCGGTCGTGTTGACATGCTGCCCGCCCGGCCCGGAGGCGCGGGTGAAGCTCTCGGCGATCTCGCGCTCGTCGATCGCGATGGCGCGGGTGACGGGGATCAGCGCCATCGTCGGTCCGCCCTAGTCGCGAAACGCGCCGAAGCGTTCGGGCAACGGGGCCTCCGCCGTGATCGGGTCCTTGGCCTCGCCGCGCGGCAGCGTCAGGCTCGCGGCGTGGAGCAGCATCCCCCCCGCCTCGCCCGCGCCGTACACGGGATCGCCCACCACCGGCGCGCCGAGACCCGTGGCGGCATGGACGCGGATCTGATGCGTGCGGCCGGTTTCGGGACGGAATTCGACCAGCGTCCGCCCGCCCTCATGGCGCAGCGCGCGCCAGCCGGTGCGGGCCGCCTTGCCCGCCGGATCGGCGACGATCCGCCAGCCCGTCTCACGCGTCGAAACCTTGGCCAGCGCCAGGTCGATCATCCCTTCGCCCTCGACCACGCCGTTCAGCACCGCCAGATAGCGCTTCTCGACCAGCCCGGCCTCGAACGCCTGCTGGAAGCGGGCATGCGCCTTGGGATTACGCGACAGCAACAGGCAGCCGCTGGTGTCGCGGTCCAGCCGGTGGACCGCGGTCGGCCAGCGCTTGAACCCGAATTTGAGCGATTCCAGATGGTTTTCGAGGCTGATCGACCCGTTACGGGGCCGATCGACAGGCAAGCCCGCCGGTTTGTCGATCACCAGCGCTTCGCCGTCGATGAATAGAACGCGATCTCCGTGCATGCCGCTCCCTTGCCACCGTGCGCGCCGACATGCCAGAGGCGCGCGCGTCATGCCGACCGCCCCCGCCCTTTTCCTGCGCTTTCTCGCACTACTGACGATCGCCGCGATGCCCGTGACGGCACAGGCGCAATCCTGCGACGGTGCGCTGCCGCCGCCCGGCCCCGATGGCCGGGTCGCGGGGCATTTCGCTTACGGCGATGCGCCGCCCGAGGACATCGTGGCCGCCCCGGCAGGCTTCGGGCTCAAGCCCTATTGCCGCCTGCACCGGGCGATGATCCCCGATCTTCAGCGGCTGCTCGACGCGGCCCGCCGCGATCCGTCGGTGGGGGGCACGCTGCGCGGCCTGTCCTGCCACCGCGAGGTCGCACGCCAGCGCAACGTCTTCTGCCGCGACGGCAGCGTGTCCGCCGCCGAGCGCGCCGTCTCGGTCGCGCCTGCGGGGCATAGCGAGCATGCGACCGGCTATGCGCTGGACTTCGCGGTCCGCCCGGCCAAGGGCTGCCCCGATGCCGAGGCCTGCATGGCGGCGACCCCGGCCGCACGCTGGCTGATCGCCAACGCGTCGCGCTTCGGATTCGAGATGAGCTTTCCGGCGGGCAACAGGCAGCGGGTGAAGTGGGAGCCGTGGCACTGGCGCTGGGTCGGGACCAGTCCGACCGAACCGGGCGCGGCGCAGGCGCGAGCGGTCTTTGCCAAGGCACGCGCGCAGTTTCCCGCCGATCCGGGCGTGCGCGATCCGTTGAATGTGGTGGTCACGAGCCAGCCGCCGGTGCCGGTGGCGGCTCCGCCTGCGCCGGTGAAGACGAAGGGGAAGCGGCGATAGGGTTTCCCTTGGCCTTCGACTTCGCTCAGGCTGAACGGGGTTTGGTATCCAGCCCCGTTCCCCAACCTCCGTTCAGCCTGAGCGAAGTCGAAGGCCAAGCCCGACACGAAGAACGGGGACACCCTTCGGCACCCCCGTCCCCAAGTCGGATCGATATCCACCAATACCTTTCCTTCCCTCGCCCCTCGCAGAGGGGAGAGGGTTGCGCAGACTTGGTCTTTGCGAAAGCAAAGGCTTAGTCGGAGCTGGGTGAGGGGTGGGCGCTCGCTCCGCGAGCGCGCGAGCCTTTGGGCTCGCTCAACCCCTCACCCAAGCTGCGCTAGCCAGCAGGCTGGCAAGCTTCGCTAACCCTCTCCCCTGGACAGGGGAGAGGGGAAGAAGACGCAATGCCGATTATATCAACCGAACAGCTTGGCCGCCGTCTCGGCGATGCGCTTGCCCTGATAGCGGGCGCCGTCCAGATCGACCTGGCTGGGCTGGCGGCTGCCGTCGCCGTCCGCCAGCGTCGACGCGCCATAGGGCGTGCCGCCATGGACTTCCTTGACGCCCATCTGCCCCTGGAACCCATAATCCAAGCCGACGATGGTCATGCCGTGGTGGATCAGGTTGGTCAGGACCGAGAACAGGGTCGTCTCCTGCCCGCCATGCTGGCTGGCGGTCGAGGTGAAGGCGCCGCCGACCTTGCCGACCAGGCCGCCGCGCATCCACACGCCGCCGGTCGTGTCCCAGAAGGCCGCCATCTGGCTGGCCATCCGGCCATAGCGGGTCGGCGTCCCGACGATGATCGCGTCATAATGGGTCAGCGCGTCGGGGCCCTCGATCTCGGGGTGCGCGGTGTCGGTCTTGAAGTGCGCCGCAGCGACCACCTCGGCCGGGGCGGTCTCGGCGACGCGGCGGATGTCCACCTCGGCACCGGCCGAGCGTGCGCCCTCGGCGATGGCGTCGGCCATCTGCTCGATATGGCCATAGGACGAGTAATAAAGGACCAGAACCTTCGCCATGTGAAATACTCCCTTGGGTAAATGGAATTATTCGGAATCGACCAAAACGATCTCGGCATCCTCGATGGCGGTGATCGTCACCGTGCGGCCTTCCGCATCGCCCGACAGCGCCGCACCATCGCGTGCCGCGAACGGCACACCGTCGATTTCGATCCGTCCGGTGGCGGGGACGAGATAGGCGTGACGCCCCGCGCCCACCCGGTGCTCGACGCTTTCCCCGGCGCGCAGCGTCGCGGCCAGCACGCGGGCATCGGCACGGATGCGCAGCGCATCGCCGTCATCGTCGAAGCCGCTGGCCAGCGTCACGAACCGACCCGACCGCTCGCCCTTGGGAAAGGGCTTGGCGCCCCAACTGGGCTGGCCGCCACGGCTGCGCGGCTCGACCCAGATCTGGAAGAGCGTCGTCGGCTCGTTCTCGAGATTATATTCGGCGTGACGGACGCCCGACCCGGCGCTCATCACCTGCACGTCGCCCGCCGCGGTACGGCCAACATTGCCCATCGAATCCTGGTGGGTGATCGCGCCGGTGCGGACATAGGTAATGATCTCCATATCGGCATGGGGATGCGGCGGGAAACCGGCATTGGGCGCGATGACGTCGTCGTTCCACACCCGGATCGCGCCCCAGCCCATGCGGGCGGGATCGTAATAGCTGGCGAAGGAAAAATGATGCCGCGCGTCCAGCCAGCCATGATTGGCATGGCCCAGGCTTTCGAAACTGCGACGGTCGATGCCCTTCTCGGCAGTAATGGCAGTCATGGAATTTCTCCCTTGGATGCTCACAAGATAGGGTCGAATAAGATCGCGTAAACGGAAACGCTGGAAACCGATCGTTTCCACGTTCATTGTAACGCGGAGCCGATCGCCGATGGTCGCGCGAAGGGGCAAGGGAAAGCGATGCGTCTGCCGGATCTGGAGGCCTGGGCGATCTTCGCCGCCGTGGTCGAGCATCGTTCGTTCAGCGCCGCCGCCGATGCCATCGGGCTGTCCAAGGCGACCGTGTCCAAGGCGATCACCCGGCTGGAGGCGCAGCTCAACCAGTCGCTGTTCCACCGCACCTCGCGCCGCCTGGCGCTGACCGAGGCGGGCAAGCCGCTGGCCGAGCATGCTGCGCGCATCCTGGCCGAGGCACGCGCCGCCGAGGAGGCCGCGCGCGACGCCGCCAGCGCACCGGCGGGCCGCATCCGGCTGGCCGCGCCGATGTCGTTCGGCGTCACCAACA
The DNA here is from genome assembly GCF_030818415.1 of Sphingomonas sp. SORGH_AS_0950. Taxonomy (NCBI): domain Bacteria; kingdom Pseudomonadati; phylum Pseudomonadota; class Alphaproteobacteria; order Sphingomonadales; family Sphingomonadaceae; genus Sphingomonas; species Sphingomonas sp. SORGH_AS_0950. The sequence continues at coordinate 3,401,077 of NZ_JAUTAE010000001.1, read as the reverse complement.
TCGCGCCGGTCATCGCCGACTTCCTGGCGCGGCATCCGGGGATCGAGATCGAGCTGAGCCTGTCCGACGCCAAGGTCGATATCGTCGCGGAGGGCTATGACATCGCGCTGCGCATCGCCGACCTGCCCGACAGTTCGCTGCGCGCCCGGCGGCTGTGCGGCATCTCAACCCATGTCGTCGCCTCGCCCGGCTATCTGGCCGAACATGGCACGCCGCACCATCCCAACGAACTGGGCGAGCATCGGCTGCTCAGCTATTCCAACGTCACCGGACCCTGGCGTTTCCGCCATCCCGGCGGGGCCGAGGTGTCGGTGCGGCCACAGGGTCCGCTGACCGCCAATAGCGGCGACGCGCTGGTGCCTGCGGTCGTCGCCGGGCTGGGCATCGCGCGGCTGCCGGGCTTCATCATCGGGCCGCACATGGCCAGCGGGCGCGTCGTGCCGATCCTGGAGGACTGGACGCCGCCGCCGATCGGGCTGCATCTGCTGACCCCGCCCAGCCCCTTGCGCCCCGCCCGCGTCGAGGCGCTGATCGCCTGGCTGGCCGATACGGTGCGCGATCCCTGTACCGTGGCGCGCGAACGGGAGGCGGTGCGATGAACCGGCTGCGCCCCGACGACAGCGACGCGCGCTTCATCCGCCGCATCGTCCTGACCCTGCTGGTCCTGGGCATCACCGCCGCCCTGTTCCGCGCGGGCGACCTGTTGATCCTCGCCTTCGGATCGGTGCTGGGGGCGATCGTCATCCATGCGATCGCCGACCTCTATGCCGATCACCTGCCGATCGGGCCGAAGCGATCGCTGACCCTGTCGGTCGCCACCGTGCTGGCGGTGCTGGGGTTCCTGGCCTGGCTGTTCGGCGTCGCCTTTCGCCAGCAGCTCAACACGCTGGTCACGCAACTGCCGATCCTGATCGACCAGCTCGCCGCCTGGGCGTCGCAGTCGCCGGTCGGGGCCAAGGTCGTCGACGCGGTGCGCGCCGCCTATGCGGGCAGTCGCGTCGCGCAGGATATCGGCGGCATCGTGTCGGGCGCGGGGGAGTTCGTGCTCAACTGTTTGCTGCTGCTGGTCGGCGCGCTGTTCTTCGCGGCCGATCCCAAGATCTATGAGCGCGGCTTCCTGCTGCTCGTGCCCCGCTCGATGCGGTCGGCGATGGAGGATGCGCTGTTCGACACGGGGTCGACGCTGCGCCTGTGGCTGCGCGCGCAGCTGATCCAGATGACGACGATGGGGGTGCTGGTCGGCGTCGGGCTCGCCATTGCGGGCGTGCCCTCCGCCGCCGCGCTGGGGCTGCTGACCGGCCTTAGCGAGTTCGTGCCCTATGTCGGGCCGATCGCCGCGATGCTGCCCGCGCTGGGGCTGGCCGCGCAGGGCGGCAACGGCGCGATCATCGGCACGCTCATCACCTTCGCGGTCGTCCGGCTGGTCCAGACCAACGCGATCACCCCCTTCGTCACCAGCCGCGTGGTCGCCATCCCCCCGGCGGTCACGCTGTTCGCGATCATCGGCATTGGCACGATCTTCGGCCTGTTCGGGCTGTTCTTCTCCGCCGCGCTGCTGATCGTCGCCTTCACCCTGATCCGCAGCCTGTATCTGCGCGAAGTGCTGGGCGAGGATATTCCGCGCGTCGAACACCAGACGCTGCTCGGCCCCGGCGCCAGGCTGAAACCCGACGACAATGTTCCGGGTTAGGACCGAATTAACCTTTTACGTTCACTGCTGCATTGGTTAATGTTTAGAATACCAGTCGCCGGGGCACAGGGGGCGACATTTCCGCGAATGGGGACAATCGATGCGCGTATTGCTGATCGAGGACGAACCGACGACCGCCAAGGCGATCGAGCTCATGCTCGGCAGCGAAGGCTTCAACGTCTATACCACCGATCTGGGCGAAGAAGGCCTCGATCTCGGCAAGCTGTATGATTACGACATCATCCTGCTCGATCTGAACCTGCCCGACATGCATGGCTATGACGTGCTGAAGCGGCTGCGCGTCGCCCGTGTCTCGACCCCGGTCCTGATCCTCTCCGGCATCAACGAGATGGACTCGAAGGTGCGCAGCTTCGGCTTCGGCGCGGACGATTACGTCACCAAGCCGTTCCACCGCGAGGAACTGATCGCGCGCATCCACGCCGTGGTCCGCCGCTCCAAGGGCCATTCGCAGTCGATCATCCGCACCGGCAAGCTGGCGGTCAATCTCGACGCCAAGACGGTCGAGGTCGACAGCGCGCGCGTCCACCTGACCGGCAAGGAATATGCGATGCTGGAGCTGCTGTCGCTCCGCAAGGGCACGACGCTGACCAAGGAGATGTTCCTGAACCATCTCTATGGCGGCATGGACGAGCCCGAGCTGAAGATCATCGACGTCTTCATCTGCAAGCTGCGCAAGAAGCTGAGCCTGGCCTGCGAGGGCGAGAATTATATCGAGACGGTCTGGGGCCGCGGCTATGTGCTGCGCGAGCCCGACGAGGGCGAACAGGCCGCCGTCGCCTGATCGACCCGGTTTCGGAAATGCAAAAAGGCCGGTTCGCGGGGGCGGACCGGCCTTTTTCGTTGCCCGGGTGTCGCGTGGCCTTCGGCTTCGCTCAGGCTGAGCGGCGCGAGGGATGCCTCAAACCACCGTTCGGCCTGAGCGCAGTCGAAGGCCACGCGACGCACCCGCCGTCAGGCCGATGCGCGCCGCCGCCGCATCACCATCGCCAACAGGCCCAGTCCCCCGGCCATCAGCAACAGACTGGCGGGCTCCGGCACCGGCGCGGGCGATCCGCCGCTGCTGCCCGTCCCGCCGCCCGAGCTGCTTGGCGGATTGGGTGCGGGCGGCGAATAGGTACCGATATAGGTGCCCAGATGAAATTCGCCGTTCTGGATCAGACTGCCGAACACGGCCGAGCCCTCGATATAATTGCCCGTCACCGCCGCCGCCTTGGGCGCCAGGACCGAGCCCTTCCACGCGGTCGTCAGCTCCAGGCTGGTCGCGTCGGGAAAGTTCCAGATGACATGCTCGCCCAACCCCGTCGCGCCGCCCAGGAAATTGTCGTCCAGCCGGATCGACGATCCGCTGACATTGACGATCACCGTATCGGCGCCATTGGTGTTGAACGCGATCTCGCCGAAGCGCGACAGGTCGGCGGCGGTCAGGTTAAAGACGCCCACGCCATTGGCGCCCACCACCGCGTTGAAGGTCGCGCGGTTGCCGCTGATCGCCACCTGCCCGGTCGCCGCCAGCCCGGCATAGCTGTTCGACAGATCGGTCATGCTGCTCGCCAGCAACGTCTTCTGCTGGTTCAGGCCCGCGACGAAGCCTGGATCGCTGGTGCCCAGCCCCGCCTGGACGATATTCTGGTTGATGTTGGTGTTGGACAGGAGGCCGCCGACCTTCACCGTCTGGATGCCACCGTTCAGGTTGAAGCCGCTCTGGACATTGCCACCGACCAGCGCCCCCGACCCGTTGTTCAGGTTCTTGGTGCCGCCCAGCACGTCGCCGACGACGGTCAGTCCGGGCAGCGCATAGTCGGACGCGGCCACCGTGCGGATCTGGTAGTTGGACGAATTGCCGCTGAGATTGCCACCGACAAAGGTCCGCCCCTCCACCTCCGAACTGGAGGTCAGGTCGCCCAGCACGATCAGATTCCACTGCTTGAGCGCATCGATCCCCACAACCGGCGACGCGACCGCAAGCGATGGGAGGGCGGCCAGGGCCAGGCCCGCGACGAGCAGACGATGTTTCATGCGCTCGGGATACGCCCCGATGCCCTGCCAAATCATTATCGATCCGCGTCCCGATCCGGGATGGATCAGCGCCGCTCCCAGACCTTCTGCCCGCCGATCCACGTCTCCTCGATCTGGGTCGCGCGCAGCTCGCTGGGGTTGGCGTCCAGCGGGTTGCGGTCGACGATCACGAAGTCCGCCTGCTGACCCACGCCCAGCCGCCCGAACAGATCCTCGGCAAAGCCCGCATAGGCGCCGTCCATGGTGAAGGCGCGCCACGCCGCCTCGCGCCCGATGATCTCCTGCGGCTGCCACCCGCCATAGGGCTGGCCGTCCGCGCCCTGCCGGGTGATCGCCGCCGCCCAGCCCGCAAAGGGATCGGGGCTCTCGACCGGATAGTCGGACCCGAAGACCAGGGTCGCGCCGTTCTTCAGCATGGTGTTCCACGCATAGGCCCCCGACAGCCGCGCCGGGCCCAGCCGCGCCTCGGCCATCTGGCGGTCGCTGGTCTCGTGCACCGGCTGCATCGAGGCGATGATGCCATGGCGGCCGAAGCGCGGCAGGTCGGCGGGATCGACCACCTGCGCATGCTCGATCCGCCAGCGCCGGTCGCCCTTATAGGTCTCGGCCAGCTCGTCGATCGCGTCGAGCACCTGCGCATTGGCCCGGTCGCCGATCGCGTGGACCGCGACCTGATATTTGTCCATCGCCGCGCGGCTCATCAGGTTGCGGATGACGTCGTCGGTCATGAAGCCCAGCCCCGTCTGACCCGGTGCATCGGCATAGGGCTGTTTCAGCCAGGCCCCGCGCGATCCCAGCGCGCCGTCGCCGTACAGCTTGACCCCGACCAGCCGCAGCCGGTTGTTGTACAGCCACTGGGTCGGCCCGGTGCCGCCGATCCGCACCGTGTCCTCGATCCCGCCGCCATAGCTCATGATGCGGACGCGCAGATTGCCCGCATCGCCCATCCGGCGATAGGTCATCCATTCGTCCAGCGTCGTGCCCATGTCGGCGGTCGCGGTGATGCCATGCGACAGCAGGTCGTTCTGCGCCTTCAGGAAGGCGGCGTTGCGATCCTTGGCGAGCGGCTGCGGCACCACCTTCTGGATCAGCGCCATCGCCGCATCGACGAACACGCCCGATGGCTGCCCGCCGACCTTCTCGATCCGGCCGCCGGGGGGCGAGACGGTCTTGGCGGTGATCCCCGCCGCCTTCATCGCCGCGCTGTTGGCCCAGAGCGCATGGCCGTCGGCGCGCTCCATGATGACCGCGCGGTCGGGCACCACCGCGTCGAGATCGGCGGCGGTGGGGAAGCGGCCCAGCCCCCAGGCCTCCTGGTTCCAGCCGCCGCCCATCACCCATTTGCGATCGGGATTGGCCGCCGCATAGGCCGCGATCCGCGCCTTGGCTTCGTCCAGCGACTTGGTGGGGGCGAGATCGAGTTCGAGCAAGCGAAAGCCCAGCCCCATCACATGGCCATGCGAATCGACGAAGCCGGGGATCAGCACCCGCCCCTTCATGTCGGCGCGCCAGTCGAGCTTTTCGGGGCGCTTGTCCTTGGCCGACAACAGCTTCGTCACCTTGCCGTCCGGGCTCATCAGCAGGCCGGTGAAGCGCACCACCTTGCCGTCCTTGCCCAGCGTGAGGCCCGTGACATTGTCGACCAGCCCATCGGCAAAGGCGGCGGCGGGGGTCAGCGCGATCGCCATTGCCGCAAGCGCGGCGCGGAGGATGGGGGACGTGAAAGCAAACTGTGCCATGGGCCGATCCCTATCGGGAGATTCGAGGGGTGGGAAGCACGGTTCGATCCTGCCCGGCACGGGGAGGATTTTTAGGGCGGGTCGGCATTCACGATGGCGTCTTCTTCCCCTCTCCCCTGGACAGGGGAGAGGGTTAGCGAAGCTTGCCAGCCTGCTGGCTAGCGCAGCTTGGGTGAGGGGTTGAGCGAGCCCAAAGGCTCGCGCGCTCGCTTCGCGAGCGCCCACCCCTCACCCAGCTCCGACTAAGCCTTTGCTCTCGCAAAGGCCAAGTCTGCGCCACCCTCTCCCCTTTGCGAGGGTCGAGGGAATGGAAGGCATCGCTGAACGTCGATCGCCCCTAGGACCGCCGCACCACCTCGCGGATCACGAAGTGCGAGGCCAGCCGCGTCACCCCCGGCAATCGCGCCAGCGTCTCGCGGTGAATACGCTCATAGCTGTCGTCGCGGCGGACCTCGACCTGGATCATGTAATCCGCCTCGCCGCTCATCAGGAAACACTCCACGATCTCGGGACAGCGCAGGATCTCGCGCTCGAACGCGGCCATGGTATCCTGGCGCTGGTCCTTGAGCGTGACATTGACCATCACCGTGGAGGGCCGCCCCCGCGCCTCATGGCTCAGGATCGCGCGATAGCCGCAGATCACCCCGCTTTCCCGCAGCTGCGCCACCCGGCGATGCGCCGCGCTGGCGGACAGCCCGACCTTCTCCCCCAGCGCGGCGCTGGTGAGGTCGGAATCGCGGGCCAGCTGGGCCAGGATGCGGCGGTCGATCGCGTCGGACATTCCATCCCGCTACACCCGCCCCGCGCGCAAGGAAATCCCATTTTATACGATCCTCCGGGACGGCTTTGCACACCTCTCCCGCCTGATCGGCGCTATTATCGGGACAACGCCTTTTCAGGAGAGTTCGTCATGCGCGTCGGTGTCCCCAAGGAAATCAAGAACCACGAATATCGCGTCGGCCTGACCCCGCCCTCGGTCGCCGAGCTGGTCGCGGCCGGTCACGAGGTCATCGTCGAGACCAAGGCCGGCAGCGGCATCGATTTCGAGGACCAGGACTATGTCGACGCGGGCGCGCGGATCGTCGCCACCGCGGCCGAGGTGTTCGACCAGGCCGAGATGATCGTGAAGGTCAAGGAGCCGCAGGCGGTCGAGGTCGCGATGCTGCGCCCGCACCACGTCCTGTTCACCTATCTCCACCTCGCCGCCGACAAGCCGCAGGCCGAGGGGCTGATGAAGTCGGGCGCGACCTGCATCGCCTATGAGACGGTCACCTCCCCGCGCGGCGGCGTGCCGCTCCTGAAGCCGATGTCCGAGGTCGCTGGCCGCATGGCGGTGCAGGTCGGCGCGCATTATCTGGAAAAGCAGCAGGGCGGTCGCGGCATCCTGCTCGGCGGCGTGCCCGGCGTGGCACCCGCCAAGGTCGCGATCCTGGGCGGCGGCGTCTCGGGCGTGAACGCGGCGCAGATGGCGGTGGGTCTCCGTGCCGACGTCACCATCTATGACATCAACAACGACCGTCTGGCCGAGCTGGACATGTTCTTCTCCAGCCAGATCAAGACCGCCTATGCCTCCAAGGCGGCGATCGCGGCGGCGGTGAAGAATGCGCACCTCGTCATCGGCGCGGTGCTGGTCCCCGGTGCGGCGGCGCCCAAGCTGGTCACCCGCGACATGCTGAAGACGATGAAGCGCGGATCGGTGATGGTCGACATCGCGATCGACCAGGGGGGCTGCTTCGAGACCAGCCATGCCACCACCCATCAGGACCCGGTGTTCGAGGTCGACGGCGTGATCCATTACTGCGTCGCCAACATGCCCGGCGCGGTCGCCCGCACCTCGACCTTCGCGCTGAACAACGCCACCCTGCCCTTCGCGGTCAAGCTGGCGAACATGGGTGCCGAGGCCGCGATGAAGGCCGACGCGCATCTGGCGAACGGCCTGAACGTCTCGGGCGGCAAGATCCGCCACGCGGCGGTCGCCGAGGCGCTGGACCTGCCGTTCGAGGCCTGGGCGGGCTAAAGCCGTTCGCACGGAGCGAAGTCGAAGTGCACGCCCCGGACCTGGCCGCAAGGTCGGTCCGTGGCCTTCGACTTCGCTCAGGCTGAACGGGCGTTTTGCAATTATCGCCCCGCTCCGTTCACGCTGAGCGAAGTCGAAGCGCACGTTCCGCCCTCAGCCACAAAGTCGACCAGTCCCTTCGCACGAACGCAGCCAAGCGGAACGCAAACAGAACGCCGCCGTTGATCCCGTCGAAAGGATCACGCCATGACCGACAATCCCAAATCCGAACCCTTCTCCAATGCCGAGAAGGACCCCGACGACTGGACCACCGGCGACGAACCGATGACCGGCGCGCAGGCCAGTTATCTGAAGACCTTGTCCGAAGAGGCGGGCGAAGCGTTCGACGACACGCTGAGCAAGGCCGATGCCTCCAAGCGGATCGACGCGCTGCAGGACAAGACCGGCCGGGGCAAATAAGCCCTATTGCCCCATCATCGCCATCGCCTGGTCGAGCAGCATGACCCGCTGCGCGATGGCGTCGCGATAAGGTGCATCGGCGGGGGTCAGCGCCAGGGCGCGTCGCCAGCGGACACGCGCCTTGGCAAAGTCCCCCGCCCGCATCCAGGCCAGCCCCTCGAAGAAGAAGGGCGCCGGGTCGTTCGGCCCCAGCGAGCGCGCGCGGCGGAAGGCGAAGCGTGCGGCGGGCGACATCTGATAGCCGTCATGCGCGAACAGGACATTGCCCAGCTCGGTCCAATAGGGGACGCTGCGCGGATTGCCCCCCACCGCGGCGAGCATGATCCGCACCGCGGTCCGCTTGTCGCCCGAGCGTGCCAGCGCGTCGGCGGCGGTGAACATCGCCGCCTCGCCGCCATAACGCCCCATCAGCTGGCCGCGCAGCTCGACCAGCGCATCATTGTCGAGCAGCGGGTCGGGCCGAGGCGCGGGTGCGCTCGCCGCCAGCATCGGCCGCCCCTGCCAGGCATAGCCCACCCCGCCCAGCGCCAGCGCCGCGCCCAGCATCGTCCAGAGCGGCCGGGGCAGGCCCAGCCGCCACGCCAGCACCAGCGCGCCGCCCATCAGCACCAGAAGCGCCAGCCAGCCCATCAGCGCCGCCTCCGAAAGCTGCCGCGCGCGATCCACGCCCCGGCGACCAGCAACAGCAGGGGCGTCGCCCACAGGAGCGCGGTCGCCCCGGACAGCGGCGGGTCGTAGCTGACATAATCGCCATACCGCTCGATCAGCCACCGGCGGATCGCCGCCGGGCTTTCGCCCTTCGCGATACGCTGGCGGACCAGCGCGCGCATATCGGCGGCCATATCGGCATCGCTGTCGGCGATCGACTGGCCCTGGCACACGACGCAGCGCAGCTCGCCCATCAGCGCGCGCGCCTGCGCTTCGGCGTGGGGATCGGCCAGCTGGGTGTTGCCGTAATCGACCACGGCCGCGCCGCTCAGCGCCAAGGCGAGGAACAGGCTCATCGCGCCGCCGCCACGTCGCGGACGATCCGGTCGACCTGATCGGCGCGGATATCCCCGATATATTGGCGCACGATCCGGCCCCGCGCGTCGATCAGGAACGTCTCCGGCACGCCCGACGAGCCGAGCGACATCTGCACCCGGCTATGCGCATCGTCGCCGATCGCGGCATAGGGATCGCCGTTGCGCCGCAGGAAGTCGGCAATGGCCGGGCCCTTGTCATGGATCGCGATCGCGTCGATCGGCACGCCCTTGGCCTTCAGCGCCATCAGCTGCGGCGCCTCGGCGATGCAGGGGATGCACCAGCTGGCAAAGACATTGAGCAGGCGCGGCTGCCCCTTGCCGAAATCGGCGCTCGCCACCCCCGGCTTGCCCGGCACCATCGGGTCGAGACGAAAGTCCGGCAGCGGCTTGTCGACCAGGGTCGAGCGGACGGTGGTGTCGGACGGCCGCATCAGCCCGCTCGCCACCACGACGAACAGGATCGCAAAACCCGCCAGCGGCACCCAGATCAGCCAGCGCTTCATCCCCAGAGCGCCTCGCGCCGCCGCTGCTGCCAGCCCTTGAACCAGCGCCCGAAAAGCGCCAGCGCGCCGCCCAGCGCGATCAGCACGCCGCCCAGCCAGATCAGCGTCACGAACGGCTTCCACCACAGCCGCAGCTGCCAGCGGCCGGTGGCCGCATCCTGCTGCCCCAGCACGGTATAGAGCTGTCCGTCCCAGCGGGTCGCGATCGCGCTCTCGCTGGTGGTGGTCGGCGGGTCGGTGAAGAAACGCTGTTGCGGGCGCAGCGTGGCACCGTCGCCGTCGCGCGTCGCGGTCAGCCGCGCCTCCAGCGCCGACCAGTTCGGCCCGACATTGGGATAGATGCGGTCCAGCTGTACCCGCCACGGCCCGACGATGGTCGCCTGCCCCGGATAGAGCGCGACCAGCCGCTCGGCGGTGAACGCGCTGTCGCAGGCCATGCCGACCATGCTCACGCCCATGCCGACATGCGCGACGACCATGCCCCAGATCGGCAAAGGCGTGCGCCGCCAGTTGCGCCGGGTGACCGGCAGGACGCTGGCGACGATCAGCCCGATGCCGAAGGACAGGCCGAGCAGCGACAGGATGCTCATGCGCCCCGCCAGCGTCAGCAACAGCGCAAAGGTCCCCGCCGCCGCGACCAGCGGCCACAACATGCGGATCAGCACCGCCTCGGCCTGGTCCCGCCGCCAGCGCAGGGCAGGCCCGACCGCCATGACGGCGACCAGCGCCAGCGCGATCGGCCCGGCGGCGGCCTGGAAGAAGGGCGGCCCGACCGACAGCCGCACGCCGAACCCGGCCGCGACCAGCGGATAGAGCGTGCCGATCAGCACGATGCCCAGGATCACCGACAGCAACAGGTTGTTGACGACCAGCCCGCCCTCTCGGCTGACAAAGGCGAAGCTGCGGCCCGCGCGCACCTGCCCGATCCGCGCCCCGAACAGCGCCAGCGCGCCGCCGATATAAAGCCCCAGCAACCCCAGGATGAACGCCCCGCGCCGGGGATCAACGGCAAAGGCATGGACGCTGGTCAATATGCCCGACCGGACCAGGAAGGTGCCGATCATCGACATGGAAAAGGCGACCACGGCTAGCATTACCGTCCAGGCGCGAAGCCCGTCACGTGCCGCCAGCACATTGACCGAGTGAAGCAGCGCCGTCGCCGCCAGCCACGGCATCAGCGAGGCATTCTCGACCGGGTCCCAGAACCACCAGCCGCCCCAGCCCAACTCGTAATAGGCCCAATAGGACCCCGCCGTGATCCCAATGGTCAGCAGCACCCAGGCGCCCAGCACCCAGGGCCGCATCGCGCGGGCAAAGACCGGCCCGACCTGCCCGGTGACCAGCGCGCCGACCGCAAAGGAAAAGGCGACCGACAGCCCGACATAGCCCGCGTAAAGCGTCGACGGGTGAAAGGCGAGGCCGGGGTCCTGCAACAGCGGGTTGAGCCCCTGCCCCTCGACCGCCGCCGGGTTCAGCCGCGCGAACGGGTTGGAGGCGAACAGCAGGAAGGCATAAAAACCCAGCGCGATCGCCCCCTGCGCGGCCAGCGTCGCGACATGGGTCGCCCGGTCGAGCGCACGCTCCTTCCACGCGACCAGCGCACCGCCCGCGCCCAGGATCGTGACCCAGAGCAGCATCGAGCCTTCGTGATTGCCCCAGGCGCCGGCGAATTTGTAGATCCAGGGCTTGGCCGAATGGCTGTTCTCGGCGACCAGCTTGACCGACAGGTCGGTGCCGACGAACACCGCGATCAGCGACGCCATGGCGATCGCGACCAGCGCGCCCTGCACGATCGCGACCGGCCCGATCGCCGCCATGGCCTGCTCGCCCGCCGCATCCTTGCGCCGCAGCGCAAGGACGCCGAGCAGCAATTGCAACCCCGCCAGCATCGCGGCGAGCCAGAGCGCGGCGAGGCCGCTTTCCGCGATCACGGCTTCAGGCTCCGGCTCTCGTGCAGCTTGCCCGCCATTTCGGGGGGCATATATTTCTCGTCATGCTTGGCGAGCAGATTGGTCGCGACGAAGCGGCCATCGGGCTGGAACTGCCCCTCCGCCACGACGCCCGATTTCTCGCGGAACAGGTCGGGGGTGATCCCGGCGAAGGTCACGGGCGTCGTCGCCTTGCCGTCGGTCACGACGAAGCGGACCGTCACGCCGTCGGGCGCACGGCGGACCGACCCCGCCTCGACCATCCCGCCCAGCCGCACCGCCTTGCCCAGCGGCAGGCCCTGCCTCTGCGCGTCGGAGGGGGTGTAGAAGAACGCCGCCTGGTCCTTCATCGCCGACATGGCGAGCAGCACCGCCGCGACGATCGCGGCCAGCGCCAGCAGCGCCAGCGTGAGACGTTGCGATTTGGGCGTCATTTCTCGGCGCGCTTCATCGCCAGATAGCTGACCAGCGTCAGCGCGCCTGCGCCCCCCAGCATGACCGCATAGGCCGCCGCGACGAATGCCCACTGGCTCATGCGCGCGCCATCCGCCGCATCCGCGCCTCGGCCTTGGCCCGGGCGAGCAGGGTCCGCATCCGCATCAGCACGATCGCGGCGAACAGGAAGGTGAAGCCGCCCAACGCGATGGGCAGCGGCCAGAGCAATGACCCGTCGATGCTGGACCCCGTCAGCCCGATCGACTGGCCCTGGTGCAGCGTGTTCCACCACACCACCGAATAGCGGATCACCGGCAGCAGCGCGGTGCCCGCCAGCCCGTAAAGCGCCGGAATCCGCCCGTCCCCGCCGCGATCGGCATCGGCCCGCGCCAATGCGATATAGCCCAGATAGACGAACAGCAGCAGCAGCATCGAGGTCAGCCGCCCGTCCCATTGCCACCACGTCCCCCAGGTCGGCCGCCCCCAGATCGAGCCGGTCGCCAGACACAAGGCGGCAAACACCGCCCCCGGCCAGGCGATGGCGCGCGCGGCGACCTGCGCCAGCGGATGCCGCCAGACCAAGAGCGACAGGCTGGCCACCGCGATCCCGCTCCACCCACCCATGCCCAGCCAGGCGGCGGGGACATGGATATAGAGGATGCGCACCGTCTCGCCCTGAAGATAATCGGGCGGCGTCTGGGTCAGTCCCGCCCAGACCGCGATCGCGATCAGCACGACGCCCAGCCCCAGGAAAATCCCGGTGAGCGGACGGGCGATCTTCAGGAAGCGCGCGGGGTTCGCAAGGGTGTGCAGGGTGGCCACGATGACAGGACTGTAAGCGGGTTTTTCCGGCGCGTCATCCGTGTTTCCGGCAAGGCTACTTCCTTCTTAAGCCCCTCCCGCAGGCGGGAGGGGTTTGGGGAGGGCATGATGTCTCGCAGAGTGCGTCGCCCGTGGCTTGCCCTCCCCCATCCCCTCCCGCCTGCGGGAGGGGCGTGAGACTCATGGAAGTCGGGACCTGTTACCGTCCTGATTCGTATTTGTACTGCGGCACTCCTATCGGAGGCGCAAAGGGGACCCTCACTTCACCATGCCCGTTCTTCTGCTCGCCCTCGCGCTCGCCCCCCTCCCCGCGCAAACCACCGAACCCGACATCATCGTCACCGGCCGGGGCCTGACCGACCAGCCGGGCGACCGCGCGCTGGATGTGGTGACGATCGACCGCGACCGGATCACGCAGAACGCGTCGCAGCGGCTGGAGAATGTGTTGGCGGATATCGCGGGGCTCCAGCAGTTCCGCCGCTCGGACAGCCGCTCGGCGCATCCGACGTCGCAGGGCATCACGCTGCGCGGACTGGGCGGCAATGCCTCCAGCCGGGCGCTCCTCCTCCTCGACGGCGTGCCGCAGGCCGATCCGTTCGGTGGCTGGGTGGTGTTTCCGGCCTATGCCACCGGGCGGCTGGGGCGAATCCGGGTCACGCGCGGCGGCGGGTCGGGATATTGGGGCCCCGGCGCGCTGGCGGGCACGATCGAGATGGACAGCGCCACCCCCGACCAGCTGTACCCACTCGACTTGGCGCTGTCCTATGGCAGCCGGGATTCGGTCGATGCGCAAGGGGCGGCGTCGCTGGTGCGGGGCGATGGGTTCCTGACATTATCGGGGGCCTATGCGCGCGGCGACGGCTTCACCCCCATCGTCGAGGGGCAGCGGGGGCCGGTCGACCGCCCCGCCCCATATGAGCAATATTCGGGGGCGGCGCGCGGCGTCGTCGGGATCGCGCCCTCGACCGAGTTGCAGATGACGCTGGCGGCGTTTCACGATGCGCGCGATCGGGGCACCGACTTTACCGACAATCGATCGGACGGGGCGGATGCCAGCGTCCGGCTGGTCGGACGCGGCACCTGGGGCTGGTCGGCGCTCGGCTATGTCCAGACGCGGCAATTCGCCTCGCGCTATGCCAGCGTGAACGCCGCGCGGACCGCAGCGACGCTGACGCTGGACCAGTATAATGTCCCCGCCACCGGGCTCGGCGCTCGGGTGGAGGTTTCCCCGCCGCTGGGCGAGGCCGTAAAATTGCGGCTGGGCGGCGACATTCGCGATACGAGCGGACGGACGCAGGAGCTTTACACCTATGTCGCGGGCCTCCCCACCCGGCGGCGCGAGGCGGGCGGGGCGACGCGGACCATGGGGCTGTTCGCCGATGGCAGCGTCGAGGCGGGGGCGCTGACCCTCACCGCCGCCGCGCGGGTGGACGATTGGCGCATCCGCAACGGGCGGCTGGACGAGAATGCGCTGGCGACCGGCGCGGTGCTGACCGACAGCAATTTTCCCGACCGTTCGGGGCAGGAGTTCACCGGGCGGCTGGGCATGGCGCTGCGGCCGGTCGAGCCCGTGACGTTGCGCGCGGCGGCCTATCGCGGCTGGCGTCTGCCGACGCTCAACGAACTCTACCGGCCGTTCCGGGCGGGCGCCGACGCCACCGCCGCCAATGCCGCGCTGAACCCCGAGCATGTCGAGGGTATCGAGGGCGGATTCGACCTGACGCCGCTTACGGGCGTACGCCTGTCGGGCACCTATTTCCTCAACCGGCTGACCGATGCGATCGCCAATGTGACGATGGGGCGCGGGCCGGGGACCTTCCCCGGCGTCGGCTTCGTCGCGGCGAACGGGGTGTACCGGATGCGGCAGAATCTGGACGCGATCCGGTCGCAAGGGTTCGAGCTGGAGGCGAGTGCGTCCTCGGGGCCGGTCAGCGCCCGCGCCTCCTGGTCGCATGTCGATGCCAGGGTCGAGGCATCGGGGCTTGCCGCGCCGCTGGATGGCTTGCGTCCGGCCCAGACTCCGCGCGACCAGCTCTCGGCGACGCTGGCGGTCGCGCATCGCGGTGCGGCGCTCAGCGGGACGGTGCGGCATGTCGGGCGCCAGTTCGAGGACGACCAGAATGTCCGGTCGCTGGCCCCCGCGACGACGCTGGACGCCTATGCGGCGGTGCCGGTCACGCGCGGCTGGCTGATCGAGGCGCGGGCGGAAAACCTGGCCGATGCGCGGGTCGAGGCGGCGTATAGCGGCGCGGGGCTGATCGAACGGGCGACGCCGCGCACCTTATGGATCGGGGTTCGGACGCGGTTGTAATCCCTTGGCCTTCGACTTCGCTCAGGCTGAACGGAGGGTGGTACTGAACCCCGTTCGCCCTGAGCGAAGTCGAAGGGCCTTCGCCCCTATCCCCGCTTCCTCACCAGCGCCGTCCGCAGGCACCGGCATACCACCTCGCCCCGCTGGTTCAGCGCCTCGTGCCGGAACGTCACCAGCCCCGCCCCCGGCCGCGACTTGCTCTCGCGCAGGGCCGTCACCTCGCTCGTCGCGCGCAGCGTGTCGCCCAGAAAGACCGGCGCGGGCATGACCAGTTCGTCATAGCCGAGATTGGCGACCAGTGTGCCCAGCGTCGTCTCCCCCACCGACAGCCCGACCATCAGCGAGAATGTGAAAGTGCCGTTGACGAGGATCTGCCCGAACTCGCTGGCCCGCGCGGCTTCTGCATCGATGTGCAGCGGTTGCGGATTGTGCGTCATGGTCGAGAAGAGGAGATTGTCCGTCTCGGTCACCGTGCGGCGGATTGGATGGTCGATCCGGTCGCCGATGGTCCAGTCCTCGAAGAAGCGCCCGCTCATGCCGCATCCTCCGCGACGATGCGGACCAGCGCAATGCCCTCCGCCACCTGCCCGCCGGTCCGGGCCTTCAGGTCGGTGACGATGCCGTCGAAGGGCGCGGTCAGGACATGCTCCATCTTCATCGCCTCCAGCGTGACGAGCGGCTGGCCCACGCCGACCCTCTGTCCCTCGGTCACGGCGACCGCAATGATCCGGCCGGGCATGGGCGACAGGATCGCCCCATCCCCCGCCCCGCCCGCCGCCAGCCCATCGGCGCGCCAGCGGGTGAAGGACCAGCTTTGCCCGCCCTCCGAGATCAGCACCTGGTCGGTCGGTGCCGGGGGCACATCGCCCGCTTCGCTGAAATCGACGGTGATCGGCCGCCCGTCGAGCAGGAAGCGCGCGCTCCGCCTTGGCGCGGCATTGAGGCGGAAGCCGGTCAGTTCGTCCTGCCCGATCAGCGCGGCGGCGGCTTCGGCCAGCGCTTCCTCGGACGGCTCGGGCGGCGGCATCAGCGCCTCGCCCTCGCGCGCGATCAGGCCGGTATCGACCCGGCCACCCGCGAAATCGACATGGTCGAGCGTCTGGACCAGAAAGCCCGCATTGGTGCGCACCGGCCAGATCACCGCCTCGTCCAGCGCATCGGCCAGCGCCTCGCGCGCCTCCTCGCGGGTGTCCCCATGGGCGATAACCTTGGCGATCATCGGGTCGTACCACGGGGTGATCTCCGCGCCTTCCTCGACCCCGGTGTCGATGCGGATCGCGGGGTCGTCGCCCAGGTCGAACACCTCCAGCGTGCCGATCGCGGGCAGGAATCCCTTGGCCGGGTCCTCGGCATAGAGCCGGGCTTCGATGGCATGACCCTGGATCGACAGGTCGCCTTGCGTCATCGGCAAGGGCTCGCCCGCCGCGACGCGCAGCTGCCATTCGACCAGATCGACGCCGGTGATCGCCTCGGTCACGGGATGCTCGACCTGGAGCCGCGTGTTCATCTCCATGAACCATACGCGGTCGGCGCGCAGCCCTTCGGAGGCGTCGGCGATGAACTCGATCGTGCCCGCCCCCACATAGTCCACCGCCTGCGCGGCGCGGACGGCGGCGGCGCAGACCGCTTTCCGGGTGGCCTCGTCCATGCCGGGCGCGGGGGCTTCCTCGATCACCTTCTGGTGGCGGCGTTGCAGCGAACAGTCGCGCTCGAACAGATGGACGACCTGCCCGTGGCGGTCGCCAAAGACCTGCACCTCGATATGGCGCGGCGAGAGGATATATTTCTCGATCAGCACCCGGTCGTCGCCGAACGACGATGCCGCCTCGCGACGGCAGGAGGCCAGCGCCTCGGCAAAGGCAGCGGGGTCGTCGACCCGGCGCATCCCCTTGCCGCCGCCGCCCGCCACCGCCTTGATGAGCACCGGATAGCCGATCGCGTCCGCCTCGGCGGCGAGGCGGTCGGGGTTCTGGTCCTCCCCCAGATAGCCGGGGGTGACCGGCACCCCGGCGGCGATCATCCGCGCCTTGGCGGCGTCCTTCAGGCCCATGGCGCGGATGCTGTCGGGATCGGGGCCGACCCAGACCAGGCCGGCGGCAATCACCTTCTCGGCGAACTCGGCATTTTCGGACAGGAAGCCGTAACCCGGATGGATCGCCTCCGCCCCGCTCTCGCGCGCGGCGGCAAGGATGCGGTCGGCGTCCAGATAGCTTTCGCGCGCCGGGGCCGGGCCGATGGCGATGGCTTCATCGGCAAGCCGGACGTGCAGCGCCCGCGCATCCGCTTCCGAATAGACCGCGATGGTGCGCAGACCCATGTCGCGCGCCGTGCGGATGATGCGGCAAGCGATCTCGCCGCGATTGGCGATGAGGAGGCTGTTCATCGTCAGGATTCCAGCTTGAACATGATGGCACCCGGACGTTCGGCGATGGCGTCGAAGATCACGGTCAGGATGCGATCGAAACGCTCGCCGACCACCTTTCGCGCGGCGGCGGCGTTGGTGATAGACAAGCTGATCGGCGGATCGACGACCGCGACCAGCAGGTCGAACAGCGCGTCCAGGTTACCGCCATACCATGTGACGCCCGATGCCTCGCGGATGCGGGCATGAAAATCGGCCTCGTCCCCAAGGGTCGCGCCATCGATGGCCAGGTCCATCGGCATCACATCCGGAACACCCCGAAGCGGGGTGCCTCCGCGATCGGCGCGTTCAGGCACACCTCCAGCGCCAGTCCCAGCACATCGCGCGTCTGCGCCGGATCGATGATCCCGTCATCCCACAGCCGCGCGGTCGCGTACCAGGGATTGCCTTCGTCCTCGTAACGCTGGCGGATGGGGGCCTTGAACGCCTCCGCCTCGTCCGGCGTCCAGCTTTCGGCATCGCGGTGGACCGTCGCCAGCACGCTCGCCGCCTGTTCGCCGCCCATCACGCTGATCCGCGCGTTGGGCCAGGTGAACAGGAAGCGCGGGGAATAGGCACGCCCGCACATGCCGTAATTGCCCGCGCCGAAGCTGCCGCCGATCAGCACGGTGATCTTGGGCACCTGCGCGGTCGCCACCGCCGTCACCAGCTTGGCGCCATGCTTGGCGATTCCTTCCGCCTCGTAACGGCCGCCGACCATGAAGCCGGAGATATTCTGTAGAAACAGCAAGGGGATACGCCGCTGGCATGCCAGCTCGATGAAATGCGCGCCCTTCTGCGCACTCTCCGAGAACAGAACGCCGTTATTCGCCAGGATCGCAACCGGCTTGCCATGGATATGCGCGAAGCCGCAGACCAGGCTCGCGCCGTACAGCGCCTTGAATTCTTGGAAGCGCGATCCGTCGACCAGCCGGGCGATCACCTCATGCACGTCATAAGGTGCGCGAACGTCCTGTGGGATCAGGCCGTATAGCTCGTCCGCCGGATAGAGCGGCGCATCCGGCTCAGCCAGGTTGACCTCCGGCAGCATCGGCGGCGGCAGCGTCGCGACGATGTCGCGGACGATCGACAGGGCATGGTCGTCATCCTGCGCGACATGGTCGACCACGCCCGACTTGCGGCCATGGGTGTCCGCGCCGCCCAGTTCCTCGGCCGAGATGACCTCGCCCGTCGCCGCCTTCACCAGCGGGGGGCCCGCCAGGAAGATCGTCCCCTGCCCACGCACGATCACGGTCTCGTCCGACATGGCGGGGACATAGGCGCCGCCCGCCGTACAGCTGCCCATGACGCAGGCGATCTGAGGGATGCCCGCCGCCGACATCTGCGCCTGGTTGAAGAAGATGCGGCCGAAATGATCGCGGTCGGGAAACACCTCGGCCTGGTGCGGCAGGTTCGCGCCGCCGCTGTCGACCAGATAGATGCAGGGCAGCCGGTTCTCGAGCGCGATCTCCTGCGCGCGGAGGTGCTTCTTGACCGTCAGCGGATAATAGGTGCCGCCCTTCACCGTCGCGTCGTTGGCGACGATCATCACCTGGCGGCCATGGACCCGGCCGATGCCCGCGATCACGCCTGCGCCGGGCACCGCGTCGTCATACAGGCCGTTGGCGGCGAGCTGGCCGATTTCCAAGAAGGGCGCGCCCGCGTCGAGGAGTTGCTCCACCCGGTCGCGGGGCAGCAGCTTGCCGCGCGCGACATGGCGTTCGCGGGCGGTTTCACTTCCGCCAAGAGCAGCCTTGGCCACATCGGCGCGGAGACGCTCGGCCAGCGCGCGGTTATGGTCGGCATTGGCGCGGAACGCCGCATCGTCACGGGCGACGCGTGTCGAAAGAATAGCCCCCATCACATCCTCCCCATCTTCGATGGGGAGGGGGACCGCCGCGAAGCGGTGGTGGAGGGGCGAGGGGCTTGCCCCTCCACCACGCTCTGCGAGCGCGGTCCCCCTCCCCAAGCAAGCTTGGGGAGGAATGCGTCGGCCGTCATTGCGCCACCTTTTCGAGCTTGCCGATCAGTTCGCGGCCGATCAGCATCCGGCGGATTTCGTTGGTCCCCGCCCCGATGTCGAGCAGCTTGGCATCGCGCGCGAAGCGTTCGACCGGCCAGTCCTTGGTATAGCCTGCCCCGCCCAGCGCCTGGATCGCCTCCATCGCCACCTTCACCGCGTTTTCACTCGCCAGCAGGATCGCGCCCGCCGCGTCGAACCGCGTCGTCCGTCCGGCATCGCAACTCCGCGCCACCGCATAGACATAGGCCCGCGCCGAGTTGAGCGCGACATACATGTCGGCGACCTTGGCCTGGATCAGCTGGAACTCGCCGATCGCACGGCCGAACTGCCGCCGCTCGCGGACATAGGGGACGACCACATCGAGGCACGCCTGCATGATGCCCAGCTGAATCCCCGCCAGAACCGCGCGTTCATAGTCGAGCCCGCTCATCAGCACGCCGACGCCGCCATTCACCGGCCCCATCACCTGCGCGTCCGACACGAAACAGTCGCTGAAGACCAGTTCGGCGGTCGGGCTTCCGCGCATGCCCATCTTGTCGATCTTCTGCCCGATCGCGAAGCCGGGCATGGCCTTTTCGATCAGGAAGGCGGTGATCCCCCGGCTGCCCTCGCCCGTCTTGGCATAGACGACCAAGGTATCGGCATAGGGCGCGTTGGTGATCCAGAATTTGGTGCCGTTCAGCACCCAGCCGCCATCGGCCTTCACGGCCCGCAGCTTCATCGAGACGACGTCCGACCCGGCCGACACTTCCGACATGGCCAGGCTGCCGACATGCTCGCCAGAGATCAGGCCGGGCAGGTATTTCGCCTTCTGCTCGGGGCTGCCCCAGCGGCGGATCTGGTTGATGCACAGATTGGAATGCGCGCCATAGGACAGGCCGAGCGAGGCCGAGGCGCGCGACACTTCCTCGATCGCGACGACATGCTCCAGATAGCCCAGCCCCAGCCCGCCATCGGCTTCGTCGACGGTGATGCCGTGCAGACCCAGCGCACCCATTTCGGGCCAGACGTCGCGCGGGAACCAGTCCTCCGCGTCCATGCGCGCGGCCAGCGGGGCGATCCGGTCGGTGGCGAAGCGGCGCGTCGCCTCACGAATCATGTCCGCGCTCTCGCCGAGCGCGAAGTCGAAATCGTCGATCATGTCCTCTCCAGCGGATCTGATGTCCGTTGCGTGGCTTTAACCGGATATTACCCGACCGCGCAATGATTGTTCCAAAACGAGATTAGGTGTCGCGATAAGGGATCGATTGTCGTGTTCGACCATTTGCAAAGGGGTCAGTAACCCGGCATGTGGCAGGGAAGAGAGGAAAGCCCGACCCTGATGGCCACCCGTACCATCGCAACCGACCCTGGCCAGGATATCACGGCTTGCGATCGGGAACCCATTCACATTCCAGGCGCCATCCAACCCCACGGCCTGTTGCTGGTCGTGGCGGCCGACACGCTGTGCGTCGTCGCCGGAGCCGGTGCGATCGAGGAGCGGCTGGCGCCCGACTGGCTCGGCCAGCCGATCGCCGCGCTGGTCGGGGACGAAGTGGCGCAGATCGTCGGCGCGATGCCCTCCGTCATGGGATCGGTGTCGGCGGTGCGCCCGGTCCATGGCCTTTCCGAGATCTTCACCGCGGTCGTCCATCGCACGCCCGACCATCTGCTGCTGGTCGAACTGGAGCCGGGGATCGCCGACACCCCCTGGGGCGGCGGCAGTCCGCTGAACTGGCTGGACGCGGCGGCGACCAGTTTTGAGCGGGCGGGCGACCTGCCGATGCTTTACGAGCGGGCGGCGGCGCTTTTCCGCACGCTGACCGGGTTCGACCGGGTCATGCTCTATCGCTTCATGGACGAGGATTCGGGGCAGGTCGTGGCGGAGTCCCGCACGCCCGAGCTTCATTCCTTCCTGAACCACCACTTCCCCGCCTCGGACATCCCCAGGCAGGCGCGTGCGCTGTATATCCGCAACCGGACGCGCAGCATCCCCGATGTGGATTATGTCCCCGCCCCGCTGCGCCCCGCCGGGTTCGAGACGGTGGACCTCAGCGATGTCGGCCTGCGCAGCGTGTCGCCCATCCATGTCCGCTATCTGAGGAATATGGGGGTCGCGGCCTCCGCCTCGATCTCGATCGTCAAGGACGGGCTGTTATGGGGGATGATCGCCTGCCACCATCATAGCCCGCGTCGCCTGTCCTGCGAGCTGCGCGCCGCGGCCGCCGCGCTGGCGGGTGGACTGGCGCGCCAGATCCGCGCGCGGGAAGAGGCCGAGCTTTATCGTGAGCGGCTGCGCCTGCGCGCGGACGAAGATGCGATCCTGCCGCGCATCACCGGATTGGGCGAGATTTCGACCGCCGTCGCGCGGATGATGCCCGAACTGATGGCGATGCTGGGCGCGACCGGCTTTGCCATGGTCGAGGGCGGCAAGGTGCAGTGCCATGGCGTCTGCCCGCCGTCGCTGGCGACGATCGAGCTGGCGCTCTGGGCGACCGCGCGCACCGGCGGCGAGCTCTATGCGACGCATGAGCTGGGCAGCGTGTCGCCCGACGCCAAGGCGCTCGCCGCGACGGCCAGCGGGATGCTGGTGCTGCCGCTGGTCGATGGCGGCGTGACCCTGTTGTGGTTCCGTCCCGAACAGGTCGAGGAGATCGAATGGGCGGGCAATCCGCACAAGTCGGTCGGCCTGTCGCCCGACGAGACGCTGACCCCGCGCGCCTCCTTCGCCAGCTGGAGCGAGACGGTGTGCGGCCGCTCGCGCCGCTGGACGCTGGAGGAGATGGAGGCGGCGCATCGCCTGCGCCGGGCGCTGCACGATGCCTTTCAGAACAACCGGCTACGCGGGCTGAACGCCGCGCTCCAGCGGACGATGGACGACAAGGACGCGCTTCTGCTCCAGAAGGACGTGCTGATGAAGGAGGTGGACCACCGCGTCCAGAACAGCCTTCAGCTCGTCTCGTCCTTCCTGGCGCTCCAGGCGCGGTCGACCAACGACCCGCAGGTCCGCGAGCAGTTGACCGAGGCGCAGGCCCGGCTCTCGGCGGTCGCGCTGGTCCACCGCAGGCTCTACCGCGACGACCAGATCCAGACGGTCGATCTGGCGCGCTATCTGGAGGAGCTGGTCGGCGACATGAAACAGTCGCTGGGGGCGGAATGGGCCTCGATGATGCGTCTCGACCTGGCCCCCGCGCTGATGCCGACCGACCGGGCGGTCAATCTGGGGCTGGTGACGACCGAGCTGATCATCAACGCGACCAAATATGCCTATGGCGGCGCGGCGGGTCCGGTGACGATCACGCTGGAGCAATATGGCAACCGCCTGCGCCTGGTCGTCGCGGACGAAGGGCGCGGACGCAGCCAGGACGACGATGACGGGCGCGGCTTCGGCAGCCGGATGATGACGGCGATGATGCAGCGGCTGTCGGGCACGATCGAATATGCCAACAACCAGCCGGGCCTGCGCGCCATCGTGATCGCCCCGATCGCGGATTGAGGGGGGCAATAATGCCAGCCCCCACCCGTTCAGCCTGAGCGAAGTCGAAGGCTAAGGGAATCCACCCCGCCGAGCAGAGCGAGGCGATGGAAGGGCGTGGCCTTCGACTTCGCTCAGGCTGAACGGAGTTAGGGGATTCAACAGGAGCGAAGGGAACGGCGCGCCGCCAGCCCCCTAGGCCGCGCGTCGATACAGACCGAACACCTGCTCCGCCGCCGCCACGGCGCGGTCGATCCACGCGGGGTCCACCGCCGCATCGTCCAGCGCATGCCGAAAGGCCCGCCACTCGCCCGAACCGAACCCCGATTCGAGATAGGCGCGGGGCAAGTCCTCCCCCACCTGGCGGGCCAGCATCACGCCGCCCAGCCGTGAGCCCTCGGTGACATAGAGCGCGCCCCAGCGGGTCGCCTCGTCCTCGGACAGATCGAATGGCAGCGGCTCGGGCATCTCGTGCCCCAGCGCCGCAAGGTCGGCCGCCAGCGCCTCGCGCCGCGACCGCCAAGGGAACGCCACATCCTGCCCCTGCAACCACGCCTCGACCGCCGGCAAGGCGCGGGCATGGGCCATCAGAAAGGCCGCATAACTGTCCCGATCGTCCAGCCGATACGCGCCATAAGCCGTATCGACCGCATCATGCGCGGAGGCGGTGCGCGTGCGCAGCGCCTCCGACGCGGTCGTGCTTACTTCAGACAGGCGACGATCCCCGCGATCACCGCCAGCGTCTCTTCGGGATCGCGCACGCGGACGGTATCGAGGCCCAGTTCCTTGGCCGGATAGTCGTTGCCGCCAGGGAAGATCGCGTCGCCGATGAACATCATCGTATCGAGCGGAATCCCGCTGGCATCGCGCAGCTTCTTGAGGCCATAGGCCTTGTCGACACCCTCACGGGTGATGTCGATCGAGGTCGCCCCGCCCATGTTGATCGACAGGCCGGGCAGGCGCTGCTTCAGATCGGCCTGGATGACCTTGCGCTTCTCGAACTTGGGGTCCCAATGTTCCTTGGCGTCGATCGGCGCCTGCTGGCCGAGCGCCGAGAAGGTGATCTGGCTACCGCGATCCTCGATCCGCTCGCCCCAGGTCTGCTCGGGCACGAAGCCGGTCGCCTCCAGCGAGGCGTCGAACGCCTCCAGGATCTTCGCCTTGGTCGCATCGTCGAACAGTTCGGCATAGACCGGGGTCCAGCCGCCGTCCTGATAGGTATAGAGCTTGGTGCCCGTGGTCGGCATCAGCCACAGCTTGGTGCGGTCGGCGCGCTCGGGCAGTCGGCTCGCCACCTGCTTGTCGAATTGCGGCCAGTCCCCGCCCGAGATCACCGCGACATGCGCGACGTCGAGCAGGTCGGCCAGCGCCTCCCCCATCGGCTCGCCCAGGGGCTGTTTGCTTTCGGCCAGCGTACCGTCGAGGTCGAACGCAACCAGTTGCTTCATGAAGACACTCCGATTCTGGGCATGATGAAGGTATCGATGGCATAGGCCACGCCGTCGTCCGCGTTGGAACGGGTGTGTACCGATATCTGTTCCTTAACAGCGTCGGGCGCATTGGCCATCACGATCGGCAACCCGGCGCGTGTCAACATGGGAAGATCATTGGCCTGATCGCCCAATACTGCGACCTGTTCGAGGGGAACTCCAAAGGCCTTGGCGAGTGTCGCCACGCCGTCGCCCTTGTTCGCGGCCAGTGCCGTCACGTCGAGATAATAGGTCTGCGACTGGGCAATGGTCGCCTCGGCCCCATGCGCCGCATTCGCCTTTTCGTGGAGGCCGCGCAGCAGATCAGCGTCGTCGCTGACCAGCGTGATCTTGTCGACCTTGTCGACCAGCGCGGCAAAGTCCTGCGTGATCACCGGCTCCTGCGACGAAGCCTTTCGCTCATGTTCGACATGGGTGCCTTCATCGCTGCTGGCATACCAGCGATCATCGGCGAAGACCCAGATGGCGACGGGATTGTCCGCCGCCATCGCCAGCACGTCGTTCACGACCGCGACCGGCACCCGGAACTGCGCATCGACCGAGCCGTCGCGGCGGAACACCGTCCCGCCGTTGAACGCGCCGATCGGCGCGTCGATCGCCAGCTCGTCGGCCAGCCATCCCAGCCCCGAACGCGGCCGGGCGCTGATGATGGTGAAACCGACGCCCGCCGCCTCCAGCCGCTTGACGGCGGCGATGGTGGCGGCGCGCAGTTTCTTGTCGGGGTCGACGAGCGTGCCGTCGACATCCGACACGACAAGCCGGATGGCCCGGCTCATTGCGGGATTTCGGTATGGCCGCCAAAGCCGAAGCGCATCGCCGACAGCACCTTGTCGCCGTAAGTATGATCGACCCGGCTGCGATAGCGCGCGAAGAGCGAGGCGGTCAGGACGTTGGCCGGGACCTTCTCCTCCATCGCGGCGTCGATCGTCCACTGGCCCTCGCCCGAATCGGCGACATGGCCCGAGAACTGCTCGAGCATCTCGTCCTTGGCCAGCGCGATCGCGGTCAGGTCGAGCAGCCAGGACGAGATCACGCTGCCGCGACGCCACACTTCGGCGATGTCGGTCAGGTTCAGGTCGAACCGCTCGTCCTCGGGCAGCTTGTCGCTGTTCTTCGACTTCAGGATGTCGAAGCCCTCGGCATAGGCCTGCATCAGCCCATACTCGATGCCGTTGTGGATCATCTTGACGAAGTGACCGGCACCGGCGGGACCGGCATGGATATAGCCCTTCTCGGCGCGCTGATCGACCTTCTCGGCGATGCGGCCCGGCGTGCGGACGATATCGCCCAGCCCCGGCGCCAACGCGTCGAAGATCGGGTCGAGATGGTCGACCGTTTCCTTGTCGCCGCCGATCATCATGCAATAGCCGCGCTCCAGGCCCCAGACGCCGCCCGAGGTCCCGACATCGACATAATGGATGCCCTGTTCGGCCAGCGACTTGGCGCGGCGGATATCGTCCTTGTAGAAGCTGTTGCCGCCGTCGATCACGACGTCGCCGTCCTTGGCCAGCTTGGCGATTTCCGCGATCGTGTCCTCGGTCGGGCCGCCTGCGGGCAGCATCACCCACCAGATCGCCTTGTCGGCGAGCTTGGTGGCCATGTCCTCCAGCCCCGTGGCCGCCTCGGCGCCGTCCTTGGCGAGCGTCTGCACCGCCTCTTCGCTGCGATCCCAGGCCACCACCTGATGCCCAGCCTGCATCAGGCGGCGTGCGATATTGCCACCCATGCGGCCAAGGCCGACCAGACCGATCTTCATGCGGAACTCCATTATGTTCTTGATGTCGTAGAAAGTGAAAGGCCCCCTTCCCGCCCTGGGAAGGGGGCCTGTCGGATCAGGCCGTCGCGGGCTGCTTCTGCCCGATCGCGCCGAGCAGATCGTCGAACGCCTTGACGAAGGAGGCCACCCCCTCCGCGACCAGCGTGCCGGTCACGCCGTCCAGGTCCAGGCCCAGCCGCTCGGCCTCGGCGAGAACATGCTTGGCCTCGTCGACATCGGCGGTCAGCGTCTCGGCCACCGTGCCATGGTCGCGGAAGGCGTCCATCGTCTTGGGCGGCATGGTGTTGACCGTGTCCGGCCCGATCAGCGTGTCGATATAGAGCGTGTCGGGAAAGGACGGGTCCTTGGTCCCGGTCGAGGCCCAGAGCAGCCGCTGCGGCTGCGCGCCCTTGGCGGCCAGCGCCTGCCAGCGGTCGGACTTCAGGAAGTCGAGATACCACTGATACGCCAGCTTGGCATTGGCGATGGCAACCTTGCCGCGCACGGCCTTCAGCGCCTCGGCTTCCGCGTCACCGGCGGCGACGCGCTCGTCGATCTTCTTGTCGATCGCCGAGTCGATGCGGCTGATGAAGAAGCTGGCGACGCTGGCGATCCGGTCGATCGGCTGCCCGGCCTTGACCCGCTCTTCCAGCCCGGCCGCATAGGCCTCGGCCACCTTGATATAGGCGGCCTGCGAGAAGAGCAGCGTGACGTTGACGTTGATCCCCTTGGCGATGGTCGCCGAGATGGCGGGCGCGCCGGCGTCGGTGCCGGGGATCTTGATCATCAGGTTCGGGCGGTCGACCGCGTGCCACAGCTTCTCGGCCTCGGCGATGGTCGCATCGGTGTCGTCGGCGATATAGGGCGACACTTCCAGGCTGACATAGCCGTCCTTGGCGTCGAGACGGTCATAGACGGGCTTCAGCGTTTCCGCCGCCGCCTTGATGTCCTGAATCGCCAGATGCTCGTAACGGTCGATGGTCGCCGCGCCGGGGTTCTCCTTGTCGAACGCCGCCAGCGTGCCGTCATAGGCGTCGCCATGCCCCATCGCCTTCTCGAAGATCGACGGGTTGGAGGTGACGCCGGTCAGCCCGTCCTCGGCGACGAGCTTCTCCAAGCCCTTCGCCTCCAGGAACTTGCGATCGACGAAATCGAGCCAGGGGGCGCAGCCCTTGGCGCCCAGTTCCGACAGCTTGCTCATCACTTGGTCTCCAGCATTTCGCGGGCCACCTTCACGACATTGTCGTGGGTGAAGCCGTACTTGTCCTGCAACTTGGCGAGCGGTGCGGAAGCACCGAAGGTCGACATGGTGATCGTGCGGCCTTCGAACCCGACATAGCGGTCCCAGCCGATCGATCCGGCCTGCTCGACCGCCAGACGCTTGGTCACGCCCTTCGGCAAGACGCTTTCCTTGTACGCCGCATCTTGCAGCTCGAAACGATACCAGCTCGGCAGCGAGACGACGCGCGCCTTGATGCCATCAGCCTTCAGCGTCTCATAGGCGTCCGTCACCAGCGACAGTTCCGACCCCGTTGCGATAAGGATGATGTCGGGTGTGCCGTCGCAATCCGCAAGGACGTAACCGCCCTTCTTCACGCCCGAGGCAGGCGCGTACTTGCCGCGATCGAGCGTCGGCAGCGCCTGACGCGAGAAGATCAGCGCGGTCGGGTGGCTGGCCGACTCGACGGCGCAGCGCCACGCCTCGGCAACCTCGTTCGCATCGCCGGGGCGGATGGTGTCGAGGCCGGGGATCGCACGCAGTGTCGCCAGATGCTCGATCGGCTGGTGGGTCGGACCATCCTCGCCCACGCCGATCGAGTCGTGCGTGAAGACGAACACCGCACCGATCTCCATGATCGCGGCGAGCCGGATCGGCGCGCGCATATAGTCGGAGAAGACCAGGAAGGTCGCGCCATAGGAGCGCAGGTGCGACAGCGCCATGCCGTCGACGATCGCGCCCATCGAATGCTCGCGCACGCCGAAGTGGAAATTGCGCCCCTCATAGCTGCCCGGCTGGAACGAACCGCCGTCCTTGATCAGCGTCTTGGTCGACGGCGCGAGGTCGGCCGAGCCGCCGATCAGCCACGGCACCTTGGCGGCGATGGCGTTCTGCACCTTGCCGCCCGAGTCGCGGCTGGCAATGCCCTTGGCATCCGCCTCGAACACCGGGATATCGCTGTCCCAGCCCTCGGGGAGCTTGTCGGCGAGCATCGCGTCGAGTTCGGCGGCGAGTTCGGGATATGCGGCACGGTAGCGATCGGTCATCGCCACCCATTCGTCGCGCAGCGGCTTGCCACGCGCCTCGATCGCGCCCTGGAAGGCTTCGCGCACGCCGTCGGGGACCAGGAACTTGGCGTCCTCGGGCCAGCCATAGGCCTTCTTGGTGGCGCGGATCGCATCCTCGCCCAGCGGCTCGCCATGCGCCTTCTCGCTGCCCGCCTTGGGGCTGCCATAGCCGATCACCGACTTCACGACGATGAAGGTCGGCTTGTCGGTGGTCGCCTTGAAGGTGTCGAGCGCGGCGGTCAGCGCGGCGACGTCGTTCGCGTCGTCGACATGCAGCACGTTCCAGCCATAGGCCTCGAACCGCTTGCCCACATCCTCGTTGAACGCGATGTCGGTGCCGCCCTCGATCGAAATCTGGTTCGAATCGTAGATCCAGCACAGGTTGGACAGCTTGAGATGCCCGGCGGTCGAGGCCGCCTCGGACGCCACACCCTCCATCATGTCGCCGTCGCCGCACACGACATAGACGTCATGGTCGAAGACGGGGAAACCCTCGCGGTTGAAATGCGCGGCCAGCCAGCGCTCGGCGATCGCCATGCCGACCGAGTTGCCGCAGCCCGCGCCGAGCGGGCCGGTCGTGGTCTCGACGCCGGTGGTGTGGCGATATTCGGGATGGCCCGGCGTCCTGGAGTTGAGCTGGCGGAAGCCCTTCAGGTCCTCCAGGCTTAGCGCGGGCCTGCCCGACTTGTTGCCGTCCGCGTCGATCTCCTCGATCCCCGCGAGGTGGATCAGCGAGTAGAGCAACATCGAGGCATGGCCGACCGACAGCACGAAACGGTCGCGATTGGGCCAGTCGGCATGGGCGGGGTCATAGCGCAGGAATTTGGACCAGATGGTATGTCCGACCGGGGCCAGCGCCATCGGCGTGCCGGGGTGGCCCGAATTGGCCTGCTGCACCGCGTCCATCGACAGGGTACGGATCGTGTCGATGGTCAGGCGCTCGATCGACCCATCTTCGTGCAGATGGGTGTCGGCCACGGCGTTGGTGGTGGCATCGGTCATGGAATCTGGCCTCATCCTTCGTATATGTGACCGCACGCGGGCGCGAACGATCCTGGTTGCCATGCGTCACCGGCCTTAGCGCGGGTTCCGCCCCCGTTCCAGCCGGGTAACGATTCCGTCGTCGGCAATATAGGCGGCATCGATTTCGCTGAGGAACAGGCCATGCCCGACGACGCCGGGGATCGCCATCAGCGCGTCCGCCAACGCACGCGGGGCCGCATCGTCCCAGCCATGGCCGTCGATGACGATATTGCCATTGTCGGTCCGGTAATCCTGTCGCTCGACGCAGCGGACGAACAGTTGCGCCAGCCGCGACGCCGCAAAGGCCGCCGCGAAGGGCAGTATCTCGACCGGCAGCGCCGCGCCGCCCAGACGCGCCACGCGTTTTGACCCATCAGCGATCACGATCATCCGGCCGGCGGACGCCGCCACGACCTTCTCGCGCAGCATAGCGCCACCCGCGCCCTTGACCGCACGCAGCCGCGCATCGATCGCATCCGCCCCGTCGATCGCCAGGTCGACGCGCGAGACCGTGGCGAAATCGCGTACCCGGATTCCCAGCGACGTCGCCAGCGCGGCGCTTGCCTCGGACGTGGCGACGGCGTCGATCCTCAGCTTTCGGGCGGCCAGCGCGGCGATGGCATGGGCGGCCGTCGATCCCGTTCCCAGTCCGACGAGCATGTTGTCGCAAACCTCATCGACCGCTGCGGCAGCGGCCAGGCGCTTATCGGCATCGCGATCGGTCATATCGTTTGAAAATGCTTGAGAAACGCAAAGGCTCCCCACCCGGCGCGGTTTTGCCGCAGCGCGACAATTTGCGACAATTAAGGCAGGAGGATTAGGCCATCATCACTTGCCTTTTCGGACCCGCCGCGTGCAATTTGTTGGTGCTCAGCAACGTTTCGTCCCGGTCGCGCATTTTCGCGCATGCCGGGCGCGCGGCCGGACTTTTCAGGCAGGTGGACGAATTGAACTTTGCAGGTTTTCGCGGGCACGGCATGCTCGCCGGTACGGCCATGGCCGTCGCACTGCTGACGCTGTCGGGATGCGGCGGGAAGGAAGCGGGTGGCGCCGCCAAGGGACGCAATGGCACGCAGGCGACGCCGACCGTCGGCTTCGTGACCGTGCAGCCGACCGACGCCCCGATCGTGACCGAGCTGGCCGCGCGGACCAGCGCCTTTGAAAGCTCCGACGTCCGGCCGCAGGTGACCGGCATCATCCGCCGCCGCCTGTTCACCGAGGGCGCGCTCGTCAAGCGCGGCCAGCCGCTCTACGAGATCGATCCGCGCCTCTATCGCGCCGCCGCCAACCAGGCCGCCGCGAACCTGCAAAGCGCGCAGGCCAATGCCGAAGCGACGCGGATCCAGGCCGAACGCTATCGCCCGCTGGCGCAGATCGAGGCGATCTCGAAGCAGGACTATACCAACGCCCAGGCCAGCGCCCGCCAGGCCGCGGCCCAGGTCGCGCAGACCCGCGCCGCGCTGGAGACGGCGCGGGTGAACCTGCAATTCACCACCGTCCCCGCGCCGATCAGCGGGCGGATCGGCCGCTCGCTGTTCACCGTCGGCGCGCTGGTCAGCTCGAACCAGACCGATCCGCTGGCGCAGATCCAGCGGCTCGATCCGATCTTCGTCGATATCCAGCAATCGGCGAGCGACCTGTTGTCGCTGCGGCGCAGCCTGTCGGCGCGCGACGGCCTGATCCCCGCCAGCGCGCAGGTCCGGCTGCGGCTGGAGGACGGCACCGATTACGGGCAGGTCGGCACGGTCGAATTCGCCGAGGCGGTGGTCGATCCGCAGACCGGCACCGTGACGCTGCGCGCGCGCTTCCCCAATCCGCAGGGGCTGCTGCTGCCCGGCATGTTCGTTCGCGCGCGGTTCGCGCAGGCGATCGACACCAGCGCCTATCTGGTCCCCCAGCAGGCGGTATCGCGCGACGCGAAGGGCAATGCGACGCTGTTCGTCGTCGGGCCGAACGACAAGGTGCAGCAGAGGACGGTGAAGGCCGAACGCACGCAGGGCAGCTTCTGGGTGGTCACCGACGGGCTGAAGCCGGGCGATCGCATCATCACCCAGGGCCTGTCCAACCTGCGCGACGGCCAGAGCGTGCGCGCGGTGCCCGCCAACAGCCCGCAAAAGGTCCAGCCCCCCTCGCCCGAACAGATGAAGACGATGCAGGCCGCCAAGGGCAAGGCGGGCTGACCGGACCATGCTCAGCCGTGTCTTCATCGATCGTCCCATCTTCGCCTGGGTCCTTGCCATCATCGTCATGCTGGCGGGCGTCGGCGCGATCATGGGCCTGCCCATCGCGCAATATCCCGACGTCGCCCCGCCCCAGGTGTCGATCCGCGCCACCTTCCCCGGCGCCTCGGCGCAGACGCTGCAAAACTCGGTCACCCAGGTCATCGAACAGCAGCTGACCGGCATTGACGGGCTTCTCTATTTCCAGTCCTCCTCGTCCAGCCGCGGCTCGGTGTCGATCACCGCCACCTTCGCCAAGGGCACCGACCCCGACATCGCGCAGGTCCAGGTCCAGAACCAGGTCCAGCAGGCGGTCGCGCGCCTGCCGCAACAGGTGCAGCAACAGGGCCTGGTCGTCCGCAAGTCGAACCCCGACTTCCTGTTGATCGCGGGCGTCTATGACGAGACGAACCGGATGACGAATCAGGACGTCTCCGACTATCTCGTCTCCAATCTCCAGGACCCGCTGGGCCGTATCCAGGGCGTCGGCGACACCAACGTGTTCGGATCGCAATATGCGATGCGCATCTGGCTGAACCCGGAAAAGCTGGCCTCGTACCAGCTGATGCCCTCGGACGTGACCACCGCGATCCAGAACCAGAATACCGAGGTCGCGGCGGGCGAGGTCGGCGGCACGCCGTCCGCCTCGACCCAGATGCTCAACGCCACCGTGACCTCGCAGTCGCGCCTCCAGACGCCCGAGCAGTTCCGAGAGATCATCGTCAAGACGCTGAACAACGGCGCGACCGTCAAGCTGTCCGACGTGGCGCGGATCGAGCTGGGCGCGGAAAGCTATGCCGCGGTCAGCCGGATCAACCAGCATCCGGGCGCCGGTATCGCCGTGCTGATGGCGCCGGGCGCCGACGCGCTGAAGACCGCCGAGCTGGTCAAGGCCGAGATCACCCGCGTCGCCAAGGGCTTTCCGCCGGGCCTGAAGGTCGCCTATGCCAACGACACCACCGCCTTCATCAAGCTGTCGATCGACGAGGTGGTCAAGACGCTGATCGAGGCGATCATCCTCGTCGTCATTGTCATGTTCGTCTTCCTGCAAAGCTGGCGCGCGACCCTGGTCCCGACGATCGCGGTGCCGGTGGTGCTGCTGGGCACCTTTGCCATCTTCTACATGGCGGGCTTCTCGATCAACACGCTGACCCTGTTCGGGCTGGTGCTGGCGATCGGTCTGCTGGTCGACGACGCGATCGTGGTCGTGGAGAATGTCGAGCGTCTGCTCGAGGAAAATCCGGATATGACCCCGCGCGAGGCGACGATCGAGTCGATGCGCGAGATCACCGTAGCGCTGGTCGCCATCGCGCTGGTCCTGTCGGCGGTGTTCCTGCCGATGGCGTTCTTCGGCGGGTCGACCGGCGTCATCTATCGCCAGTTCTCGATCACCATCGTCTCGGCGATGATCCTGTCGGTGGCGGTCGCGATCATCCTGTCGCCCGCGCTGACCGCGACGCTGCTCAAGCAGAAGGCGAAGGAGGGCGAGGACGGCGCCTGGCTCGACCGCAAATTCCCGCGCGTGGCGCATGGGCTCCAGCGCGCGAAGGACGGGTTCAACCGCCGCTTCGACTGGACGGTCGAGAAATATGTCTCGGCCGTGCGCACCGTGGTCGACCGCAAATGGCTGTTCCTGCTGATCTATGTCGGCGTCGTCGCGCTGCTGGCGATCCTGTTCCTGCGCCTGCCCACCGGCTTCCTGCCGACCGAGGACCAGGGCGCGGCCATCGTCCAGTTCCGCCTGCCCGCCGGTGCGACGCAGAACCGCACCATGGAGATCCAGCGCCGCGTCGAGCAATATTTCGCGCAGCATGAGGGCAAGAACGTCCAGGTGCTGTTCTCGGTCGCGGGCGGCGGTGGTGGCGGCACCAGCGGCCAGAATACCGGCCAGGGCTTCATCAACTTCGTCGACTGGGCCGATCGCAAGGGCAAGGAAAACAGCGCCGATGCGATTACCGGCCGCGCCTCCGCCGCGTTCCGGGGCTTGCGCGACGCGCAGGTCTTCGCGCTGGTCCCTCCCGCCGTGCGCGGCCTGGGCCAGTCGGACGGCTTCACCATGGAGTTGCAGAACACCTCCGGCATGCCGCTGGAGAAGTTCGAGGCGGTGCGCGACGAATTACTCGCCAAGGCCAATGCCGATCCCAAGCTGGCCTCGGTCCGCCTGACCGAGCTGCCCGACATCGCCACGCTGCGCGTCGACCTCGACCAGCAGAAGCTGTCCGCGCTCGGCCTGTCGCAGCAACAGGTGAACAGCACGCTGTCCACCGCCTGGGGCGGGCAATATGTCAACGACTTCATCGACCGGGGCCGCGTGAAGCGCGTCTATGTCCAGGGCGACGCGCCGTACCGCGCCGAGCCCGAGGACCTGAAGCAATGGTTCGTCCGCGGGTCGAGCGGGCAGATGGCGCCCTTCTCGTCCTTCTCGACGATCAACTGGGGCGTGGCGCCGACCACCCTGTCGCGGTTCAACGGCATCCCGTCCTATGAATTCCAGGGATCGGCCGCGCCGGGCTACAGTTCGGGCGACGCGATGCAGCGGATGACCGAACTGGCGGCGGACATCCCCGGCACCTCGGTCGCCTGGGCGGGGCTGTCCTATCAGGAACGGCTGTCGGGCGGGCAGGCGCCAATCCTGTACGGGCTGTCGATCCTGGTCGTCTTCCTGTGCCTGGCGGCGCTCTATGAAAGCTGGTCGATCCCGTTCGCGGTGCTGCTGGTCATCCCGCTGGGCCTGATCGGCGCGGTCGCCTTCGTGACGCTGCGCGGGCTGACCAACGACGTCTATCTCCAGATCGGCCTGCTGACGACGATGGGGCTGGCGGCCAAGAACGCCATCCTGATGATCGAGTTCGCCGAGCAGGCGGAGAAACAGGGCAAGCGGATCATCGACGCCGCGCTGGAGGCGGCCAAGATCCGCCTGCGGCCGATCCTGATGACCAGCTTCGCCTTCATCTTCGGCGTGCTGCCGCTCGCCATCTCGACTGGCGCGGGCGCGAACAGCCGGATCGCGATCGGCACGGCGGTGATCGGGGGCATGCTGACCGCGACCGTGCTCGCGATCTTCTATATCCCGCTCTTCTTCGTGCTGGTCCGCCGGTCGGTGCGCAACGGCCTGGCCCGTCTGCGTGGGCGTCCGACTAGCGAGCATGGCGCGGGGCATAGTCCCGCCGCCACCGAAGGCGCGGAGAAGGCCTGATGCGTATTCCATTCCCCCTGCCCGCGATCCTGCTGGCCGCCACCGCCCTGTCGGGCTGTTCGATGGCGCCCAAATATGTCCAGCCCGCCTTGCCGGTGCCGGCCTCCTGGCCGGTCGGCGATGCCTATCTCCGCCAGTCGGAGGCGGCGCTGCCCAGCGTGCGCTACAGCGACATCTTCCGCGACGCACGGCTGCAACGGCTGATCGCGCAGGCGCTGGCGAACAATCGCGACCTGCGCGTGGCGGCCGCCAACATCGCCGCGACGCGCGCGCAATATCGCATCCAGCGCGCCAGCCTGTTGCCGCAAGTCGATGCGACCGGCCGCTACAGCTATACCGATCGCGGATCGGGCGGCGCGGCGAGCCAGGCGGTCGGCAATGGCGGCACCGGAACCGGAACCGGCGGGACGGGCACGGGCGGTGTCGGCACCGGCGGAACCGGGACGGGTGTGGGAACCGGGGGCACCGGCGGCTCGATCGTCACCGGCTCGGGCGGCAATGGCAGCGCCTGGTCGGTCAATCTGGGCACCACCGCGTTCGAGCTGGACCTGTTCGGGCGCGTGCGGTCGCTGACCGGCGCGGCGCTCGACCGCTATTTCGCGACCGAGGCGGGGGCGCGGGCGACCCGGCTGACGCTGGTCGGCGACATCGCCGATGCCTGGCTGAACTATGGCGCGGACCAGAGCCTGCTCGCCATCGCGCAGCAGACCGCCGCCAGTGCCGAGCGCAGCGTCACGCTGACCCGCGCCCGGCTGGAGGGCGGCATCGCGCCGCGCACCGACCTGCGCCAGGCCGAACAGGTGCTCGCCACCGCGCAGGCCGATCTCGCGCAGCAGAAGACCGCCGTGGCGCAGGACGTCAACGCGCTGCAACTGCTGGTCGGCGCGCCGATCGAGGCCAGTCTGCTGCCCGCGTCGATCGAGGAGGCCGCCCCCACCATCGCCACCCTGCCCGCCGGGCTCGATTCGGGCATCCTGCTGCGCCGCCCCGATGTGGTGCAGGCCGAATATCAGCTGCGCGCGACCAATGGCCAGATCGGCGCGGCGCGCGCGGCGCTGTTCCCGCGTATCTCGCTGACCGGGCTGGTCGGCTTTGCCAGCACCGCGCTGTCCTCGCTCTTCTCGGGCGGCAGCTTCAACTATTCGGTCGCGCCGTCGGTCAGCTATCCGATCTTCCAGGCGGGCGCGGGCGTCGCCGGGGTCCGCTATTCTGAGGCGCAGCGCGATGCCGCGCTGGCGACCTATGAAAAGACGATCCAGACCGCGTTCCAGGAAACCGCCGATGCGCTGGCCCGGCAGGGGACGATCGCCGACCAGCTGGGGGCCAATCGCCGCTTCCTGACGGCGGCGGCGGATACCTATCGCCTGACCGAAGCCAGCTATCGCGGCGGGATCACGCCCTTCTTGAACACGCTGGACGCGCAGCGCTCGCTCTATTCAGCGCAGCGCACGGTGATCGCGACCCAGCTGACGGCGGCGAGCAACCGCGTCACCCTCTACCGCGTGCTGGGCGGCGACTCGCTGCTGGAGGCGACGGCCAACGGCCCGGTGCCGGTCAGCCCCGCCGGCTGAGGCGATCCCGCCCGGCCGCCTCTCGCGCCGGGCGGGATGCCGTCAGTATTGCGTCTTCTTCCCTCTCCCCCTGGACAGGGGAGAGGGTTAGCGATGCTTGCCAGCCTGCTGGCTAGCGCAGCTTGGGTAAGAGGTTGAGCGAGCCCAAAGGCTCGCGCGCTCGCTTCGCGAGCCCACCCCTCACCCAGCTCCGACTAGGCCTTTGCTTTCGCAAAGACCAAGTCTGCGCAACCCTCTCCCCTCTACGAGGGGCGAGGGAAGGAAGGGCATCGCTGACTGTCGATATGCCCTAATTGCCGGACCCGCGCGCCGCGCCGACGGCGTCGCGACCGAACTGGACGATCAACTCGCCGATCTCGCGCGCCTGCGCCATCGAGCGATTGCCCTGTTCGCGCAGGAACTCGGTCTGGATGCGCATCACGTCGCCCAGATCCTTGGCCGAGGCCGCCGAGCGCATCGCGGCGAAAGCCTCGCGCGTGTTGGTTTCGGCCTGTTCCAGCATCTTGAGCGTGACCTGCGATCCGCCCTCGGCCATCTTCTGGCCGGTCGCCTGCATCGCCTCGCCCGCGCCCTTCACCCGGTCGGCAAAGGCGCCGGTGCCCATATCGCCACCGATCGCACCCGCGCCGCCGCCATTATCCTCGGCCATCTCGTCCGTCTCCTTGCCTTTGCCCGTATCCCTTGAACCCTTGGCCGCGTCAGGAGTTTCACCCCGCCCGATCGCGCTCAGAACCCCGCGAAGTACCGGGTCAGCATCGCCTCGGCGGGCGCGCCCAGTGTCAATCCGTCCTCGTGGCGCTCGACCCAGCCGCGCTGGACGAGCAGCGCGATCCAGCGGGGGCCGGTCAGACCCTCCGGCGGCAGGCCGATGGCGTCCAGCAGCGCCTCGTCGGACAGCGGCTCGCCCGCCTCGAACAGCGCGATGATGATCTCCCAGGCGGGATCGCCGAACATGTCGGCACAGGGCCCCGCGATCCGGCGCAGCTCGATCCGCTGGTTCAGGATCATCCGCGCGCATTCCTGCGGGGTCGGCACGCGCGGCGCACGCGGCACCGGCACACCGCCGCCGGGCGTCCCCGAAATGGCCGCGATACGGGTCTGCACGTCCGCCATGACCTCTACGAAATGCTGGAAGCTCGCGCGATCCGCCTCAGGCCAGTGCAGCAGGCGAAATTCAGGCTCCATGCCGTTCGCCGCCCCGCCATGGCAGGGTCCAGTCGGGATCGGTGCCATAGCGCGCCAGCCGGATGCGATGGCGCAGCACCCCCATCCCCAGCAGGACGAGCATGGGATAGGCCAGCTTGCCGCCCGCCGCCGCATACATCCACGGCATCAGCGCCGGGTCGAAGCCCTTAACCCCGTGAATCCCCACCGCCAGCAGGTGGAACGCGGCCAGCCATAGCGGCCAGAACCGGTTGGCCAGCAACGCCACGCCGGTCAGCCCCATCATCAACGCCAGGTCGATGCCCAGCTCCAGCGCCTCGACGCGGTGAAAGCTGGTCGACGGATCGAAGGGCAGGACCACCGTCGCGACCGAGGCGCACAGCAGGATCACGGCGGTGGTGCGCTCGGGCCATCCCCCCAGCGTCAGCGCATAGAGGCAGACCAGCCCTTGCAGGAAGTTGAAGACATAGACGTGAGTCACGGCGTGCCCCGCTGCCTGGATGATGGGTCGGACACGCCGTGCCTGTCGGATCAGGCCGCGGCGCGCAGCGGCATCGGCGACACCGTGCCGGTGACTTCGGGCGGCTTGGGACGGTTGTCGCCATATTCGTCGGCGTCGAAGCCGATCGTCTTGCCGACCTTTTCGAGGATGCGGTGGCTCTGCACCGTATGGCCGCGCGCCTGGCCGATCGCCATCATCGCCTGGCCCAGCATCTCGAAGGCGTGCTGGCCGACCACCGCCGACAGCTTCGCTTCGGCCCGTGCCCGCGGCAGGGCCATCGCCAATGCGCCCGCCGTCGCGAAGGCCGCGTCGAGATCGTTTTCCAGCTTCCACAGCAGCTCGGTCACCTGAAGTGCCGATTCATGTTCGGTCATCATCGCTTGCCCCCGATTTCTACCATGCCCGCTCCCTGCGGCATGGCACATTGCCGTCAGCCAAGGTGCGACAGCCGCCCGATGACCCGGGTCATCACATCGAGTCCCGTCGCCAGCATGCCGAAGCCGATGGCGAGCGCGACGGCGATCGTGGGGATCCACAGCAGCCTTTCGGCCATGGTCATGTCGTTGCGGGCCTGGCCCTGACGCCGGACCGGGAGAGACAAGCGGGGCGATGCGTGGACATGGCCGCCCTGCACCGCCCCGCCGACCGTACTCCCATCCGGTGCCATCGGAAGTGGCATGGGCGTCGGTTCGGAAACTAGCCCCGCAGAATCGGGTATGATTTTATGCGGGGTAGGTTCTGCTTCGATTTCAGGGACTTGGCCATTTTCATGGGCCTCAAAATCGGCCAGTGCGATGGCCGCGTCGCGACGATTGCGTGCGCCCAGCAGGCGAACGGCCTCGGTCAGATAGCTGTCGACGGTGGATTTCCCGAGCCCCAGCTCGGCAGCGATTTCCTTGGACCCTTTCAAGGCCTTCACCCCGCGCAGACATTCGCGATGGCGGCGGGTCAACAGGGCGAAACGTTCGGGGGTCATCACTTTTTCCGACCACGCCGGGCGGATCGCCCGCGTGCGTTCCACGCCCTAGCCGCGAGAGTGGTGCCTCGCCAAGACACTCCTTGTCCGATTTGGCGACCGATTTGGCCAGGACACGAATTTTCAAGGATTTGGTTGGACCTCCGTCGGCCTTACTCGCGCCGGGTCGAGGACGCGATTCCCTCGATCGAGTCGAGCGCCTTCAACAGATCGTCAAACGCCGTGTCCTCCTGGACCGGGAAGGATCGTCGGAAACCCGACCCCAGCACGTCGAGGTCGCGCTGGGTGAGCAGGCCGACCGCGACGATCGGGTCGGGTCGGCGGGGCGATTGGGGCGTGTCCTTCGCCATCACCGCCATCCACCATCGGTACGCGCGTCGCGGCGCATCGCGGACAATGGCGAACGCGCCGTTACCGCTTCGTGCCCCGTAGCCGATGCGGGGAATCGTGAAACGATCAGGCCGTGCATTATCCGAACTCCATCCATGACGGCTCAACCCGTCATTCGGCACAGCTGTTCCACGGATTTTCCACGACAGGACCGCCGGTTGCGATCGTTGCGGGAAAGGGCATCGCGGGAAAGGACGGGACGACGGCGTTTCCGCAACTTGACACCCTTCCCTGTCGGCCCCGCCATTGCTAAGGCCGCTGGCGTCTACCGGATTTATTCCCGGCGCGCCTGCTCGCGGCTGCATGCTGCCGTGTCCCCCGGGCGTGCTCGGCTCGACCAAGAAGGGACGCCCATGACTGCGATAGGCCAGGACAGCCTGAAGACCCGCTCGACGCTGAACGTCGACGGCAAGACCTATGATTATTTCAGCCTCGCCAAGGCATCCGAGCAGCTCGGCGACATCAGCCGCCTGCCCTTCTCGATGAAGGTGCTGCTGGAGAATCTGCTGCGCTTCGAGGACGGCACGACCGTCACGCGCGAGGATATCCAGGCGATCGTCGACTGGCAGAAGACCCAGCGTTCGGACCGCGAGATCCAGTATCGCCCGGCCCGCGTGCTGATGCAGGACTTCACCGGCGTGCCCTGCGTGGTCGACCTCGCCGCGATGCGCGACGCGATCACCAAGCTGGGCGGCGACGCGGCCAAGATCAATCCGCAGGTCCCCGTCCACCTCGTCATCGACCACTCGGTCATGGTGGACGAGTTCGGCACGCCCCAGGCGTTCGAGGACAATGTCGACCTCGAGTACCAGCGCAACATGGAACGCTATGAGTTCCTGAAGTGGGGCTCGAAGGCGCTCGACAATTTCTCGGTGGTCCCGCCGGGCACCGGCATCTGCCACCAGGTGAACCTGGAATATATCGGCCAGGCGATCTGGTCCTCGACCGAAACCGGCGAGCATGCGACCGGCTCGTCCGCGATCGCGTACCCGGACACGCTGGTCGGCACCGACAGCCACACCACGATGATCAACGGCCTGGGCGTGCTCGGCTGGGGCGTCGGCGGGATCGAGGCGGAAGCCGCGATGCTCGGCCAGCCCGTGTCGATGCTGATCCCCGAAGTCGTCGGCTTCAAGCTGACCGGCAAGCTCCAGGAAGGCATCACCGCCACCGACCTGGTGCTGACCATCACCCAGATGCTCCGCGCCAAGGGCGTGGTCGGCCGCTTCGTCGAATTCTACGGCCCTGGCCTGTCGTCGATGACGCTCGCCGACCGTGCGACGATCGCCAACATGGCGCCCGAGTACGGCGCGACCTGCGGCTTCTTCCCGGTCGACGACAAGACGCTCGACTATATGCGCCTGACCGCGCGTTCGGACGAGAATGTCGCGCTGGTCGAGGCTTATGCCAAGGCGAACGGCTTCTGGCGTCATGACGATGCCGCCGACCCCGTCTTCACCGACACGCTGGAACTGGACATGTCGACGGTCGTGCCGTCGCTGGCCGGTCCGAAGCGTCCGCAGGACAAGGTCGTCCTCACCGAAGTCGACGACGTGTTCAACGCCGACCTCGCCAAGGTGTACAAGAAGGACGAGGCCAAGCGCGTCGCGGTCGACGATCGTGGCCACGACATCGGCGACGGCGACGTCGTGATCGCCGCGATCACCAGCTGCACCAACACCTCGAACCCGAGCGTGCTGGTCGCCGCCGGCCTGGTCGCCCGCAAGGCGAACGCGCTGGGCCTGAAGCCCAAGCCCTGGGTCAAGACCTCGCTCGCCCCCGGTAGCCAGGTCGTCACCGATTATCTCGACAAGGCGGGCCTGACCGCCGATCTCGACGCGATCGGCTTCAACCTGGTCGGCTATGGCTGCACCACCTGCATCGGCAATTCGGGTCCGCTCGCCGAGCCGATCTCGAAGGCGATCAACGGCAACGACATCGTCGCCGCCTCGGTCCTGTCGGGCAACCGCAACTTCGAGGGCCGCGTGTCGCCCGACGTGCGCGCCAACTTCCTCGCCTCGCCGCCGCTCGTGGTGGCCTATGCGCTGAAGGGCACCGTCACGCAGGACATGCGTGAGACGCCGATCGGCCAGGGCAAGGACGGCCAGGACGTCTACCTGAAGGACATCTGGCCCTCGAACGACGAAGTCCGCAGCCTGATGGATGCGAACATCGACGACGAGATGTTCCGTTCGCGCTACGGCAACGTCTATGCGGGCGACGCCAAGTGGTCGGCGATCGAGGTGACCGGCTCGGACACCTATAGCTGGCCCGCCGCTTCGACCTATGTCGCCAACCCGCCCTATTTCGAGGGCATGGAGATGACGCCGAAGCCCGTCACCGACATCATCGAGGCCAAGCCGCTCGCCATCCTGGGCGACTCGATCACCACCGACCACATCAGCCCGGCCGGTTCGATCAAGGCCGACAGCCCGGCAGGTATCTTCCTGCAGGAGCATCAGGTCGCCAAGAAGGACTTCAACTCCTATGGCGCGCGTCGTGGCAACCATGACGTGATGATGCGCGGCACCTTCGCCAATATCCGCATCAAGAACGAGATGGTGCCGGGCGTCGAAGGCGGCATGACCCAGTATGACGGCGAAGTGATGCCGATCTATGACGCCGCGATGCGTCACAAGGCCGACGGCACGCCGCTCGTCATCATCGCGGGCAAGGAATATGGCACCGGCTCGTCGCGCGACTGGGCGGCGAAGGGCACCAACCTGCTCGGCGTGCGCGCGGTCATCACCGAGAGCTTCGAGCGTATCCACCGTTCGAACCTGGTCGGCATGGGCGTCCTGCCGCTTCAGTTCGCCGAGGGCGTGACCCGCGAGACGCTGAAGCTGGACGGCACCGAGAGCTTCACCATCCAGAACGTGGCGGCGATCCGTCCGCGTCAGGATGTCGAGGTGATCCTGACCCGCAAGGACGGCTCGACCGAGACCTTCCTGACCAAGTGCCGCATCGATACCGTCAACGAGCTGGAATATTTCCTGAACGGCGGCATCCTGCAGTACGTTCTGCGCAAGCTGGCGGCCTAATCTGCCCGTCGGGGGCGGGCCGGTGGCCCGCTCCCCTTGCCGATGGCATCAGACGCCCGTCCGGATTCGTCCGGGCGGGCGTTTGCTTGTTCGCGGTGGCCGGGTCCGCGCTTTGCCCGTCATCCGTTCGCGTGAACGTTGCGCGCCGTGGGGGGAGCCTCAAGGCAAAATGGGGTTCGCGCAGAGGTGCGGAGGACGCAGAGGTGTCGCCGCCCGGGGACGCGTTGCTCCTCTCACCTCGTGGAGAAAGGCGCGATTTTCCGAGATCCTGTCTCTGCGTCCTCCGCGCCTCTGCGCGAACCAAATACTCTTCAGGCCGGAGCTCCCGGTTCGACTCGGCCCGAAGCGCCTTATCCCTGCCGGTGCGCCTTGCGCAGCGCGGTTTCGCGCTCCAGCCGTTCCAGCATCGCCTCGATCGACTCGTCCCCGCGAAGCGGCAGCGCGCCGCCGCGTTCCTCGGCAATGGGTTCGCGCATGGCGGGGATCGGCATGGGTTCGGGTTCGGTGCGGACCGGTTCGCGCGGGACGGCGCGGATCGCGTCCGGATCGAACGCGGCCAGCGGCATGTCGAGATCGGCGGGAAGCGTCCGCTCTATGTCGGGCATGTCCTCGTCCTCCGGCGGGGGCGGCGGTGCGCCCAGTTCGGCGGCGAGCAGCGGGCGACGCGGCGGCGCATCGGGGTGGCGGTCGGAGCGGCGGACGCTGGGGACATAATCCTCGTCCTCCGCATCCTCGGCCTTGGCGCACCGGGCCAGCAGCCCGCCCGGACCCCAGAGCAGATAGGTCGCGGCCCACAGGACGGCTCCACCGCCCGCGCCGATCCCGAACGCCAGCAACAG
The DNA here is from genome assembly GCF_030818415.1 of Sphingomonas sp. SORGH_AS_0950. Classification (NCBI taxonomy): domain Bacteria; kingdom Pseudomonadati; phylum Pseudomonadota; class Alphaproteobacteria; order Sphingomonadales; family Sphingomonadaceae; genus Sphingomonas; species Sphingomonas sp. SORGH_AS_0950. The sequence continues at coordinate 3,357,780 of NZ_JAUTAE010000001.1, read as the reverse complement.
CCGCGCCTTGACGCCCAAGGGCGGTTGCGCGGCGGAGAAAATGTCGGCCAGCCCCAGCTGCGCGACCAGCATTTCCAGGCGCCAGACCGGTGCGACCAGCAGGATGAAGGCGAGCAGCACGCCGAACGCCCCGCCGACCAGCGCGGGCACGAAGCGATAGGGGGAAGGCGTCGCGGTGAAGGTCATGATCCGATCGGCGCCTTGCCTAGCAGGTTTCGGTAAACAGGTTCGTAACGGCGGATATTCGAGGCCCAATCGCGTTCGGTTTCAACAAAATATCGGCCCGCATCGCGCCGCGCCTCCCATATCCCGCGATTCGACAGCAGGTCCGCCAGCGCATCGGCCAGCGCGACCGGATCGTCGGGCGGGAACAGCGTCCCCGTCTCGCCGTCGCGGATCAGCTCGCGATGCCCGCCGACATCGGACGCCGCGACCAGCCGCCGCTGCGCCATGGCCTCCAGCGGTTTCAGCGGCGTGACAAGATCGGTCAGCCGCATCTTCTTGCGCGGATAGGCGAGGATATCGACCAGCCCGTAATAGCGCTCGACCGACTGATGCGGCACGCGCCCGATGAAGCGGATCGCCGACGCCACCGGCGAGGCCTGCGCCTGTGCGCGCAAGGCCGCCTCCATCGGACCGCCGCCGACCAGCAGCAGCCGCGCGCGGGGCCGTGCCGCGACCAGACGGGGCATGGCGGCGATCAGGTCGTCCAGCCCCTCATAATCATAGAAGCTGCCGATGAAGCCGATGACCTCCGCATCGTCCAGCCCCAGCTCGCGCGCCAATGCGTCGTCGCGCGCGGGCGGGCGGCCGAACAGGGTCAGGTCGACGCCATTGGGCGAGACGATGATCTTGTCCGCCGCGATTCCCCGCGCAATCAGGTCGCCGCGCAGTCCTTCGCAGATGACCGCGACCGCATCGGCCCGCGCACAGGCCCAGCCTTCCAGCGCACGAGTCGCGCGGTAGCGGCGGCTGCCCTCGACACCCGTGCCGTTGCTGACCGCCGCATCCTCCCAGAAGGCGCGAATTTCGTAAACCAGCGGCAATTTGCGCCGCCGTGCCACGACCCAGGCGGCCAGCGCATCGAGCACGGGCGAATGGGCATGGAGGATATCGGGCCGGAACGCGTCGACCGCCGCCCCGATCGCCCGGACATGCGCGGCCATCCCCCTCGCCTCGCCGACCAGCCCGTCGGGCGTGCCGGTCGCGCTGGGGGTGCGGTAGAAGGTCAGCCCGTCGAGCATCTCGACCCCGCCTTCGCCCTTGCCCTGACGCGGCCCGGTGACCGCCGCCACCTCATGCCCCTGGGCGACCTGTGCCTTCAGGATCGCGCGCGTCCGGAACGTGTATCCGCTTTGCAGCGGCAGACCGTGGTCGAGGATATGCAGGATACGCATGGCGTTACACCTGTCATGCCACCCCTTAACGCCGCGTCAACCGTGGGTTTATAAGCGTGGCCGACCGCGCCGTTTTGGAATGGGAAGGAGGGGCGATGATCGACAGTTTCGCCCTGCTGCTGACCCATGGCCTGATGCTGCTGGCGGCGTGGCGCCTGCTGACCCGCCGCGATCTGGACCAGGAGGGCGAGGTCGAGCGTCCGTCGCGAATCAAACGCCCCGGCGAACGGCCACGCGGCGATGCGTGACCTGTTCCTGATCGGCTTTCTGGTCAGCCTGTTCGGCATGGGCCTGCGCCGCCCGTTCCTGCTGGTGCTGACCTATATCTATATCGACATCGTCTCGCCCCAGCGGCTGACCTATTATCTGCTGAACACGGTGCCGATCTCGCTGATCGCGGTGGTCGCGGCGGTCGGGGCCTGGGCGCTGGTCGACGACAAGCGCGACAGCCGGTTCACCGCGCGGCAGGCGGGCATCCTGATGCTGCTGATCTATTGCGGGATCACCACCTATTTCGGGGCCGATTTCCCGATCGAGGCGGCGGACAAATGGGGATGGGTGTGGAAGGCGCTGGCCTTTGCCGTCTTCCTGCCGCTGACCCTGCGCACCCGGCTGCGGATCGAGGCGCTGCTGCTGTTCATGGTCCTGTCGCTGGCGTCGATCGTTATCGTCGGCGGGGTCAAGACGCTGGTCAGCGGCGGCGGTTACGGCGAACTCAACCTGATGGTGAACAACAATACCGGGCTGTACGAGGGCAGCATCATCTCGGCGGTCGCCATCTCGGTCATTCCGACCATATTGTGGCTGATGCGGCACGGCACGATCTTCCCACCCGACTGGCGGGTGCGGGTGTTCGGGCTGGGGCTGATCTTCGCCTGTCTGCTGATCCCGGTCGGGACCTCGGCGCGGACCGGGCTGTTGTGCATCGGGCTGCTGGCGATCCTGATGCTGCGCGACGTCAAGCGGCGGCTGCTCTATATCGGCGCGCTGGCGGTCGCCGGGGTGGCGGTCGTGCCGCTGCTGCCCTCCTCCTATACACAGCGGATGAACACCATCCGCACCTATCAGGGGGACGAGTCCGCCTCGACCCGGCTGGCGGTGTGGAAATGGACGCTCGACTATGCGACCTCCAACCCGTTCGGCGGCGGGTTCGAGGCCTATCTGCAGAATTCGGTGCGGTTCGACCTGACTTCGGTCGAGGGCTCGGCGCACGACTCGAAGGTGGAGAAGCGCGTAACCACCGACCGCGCCCGCGCCTATCACTCCAGCTATTTCGAGATGCTGGGCGAACAGGGCTGGCCGGGGCTGTTCCTGTGGCTGGGGATCAATGTGGCGGGCATCCTGCGGATGGAGGCGCTGCGCCGCCGTTACCGGGCCGCCAGCGATCCGCTGCACTGGGGCGGGCAACTGGCGGGCGCGCTCCAGCACGGGCACCTGATCTATCTGCTGGGCGGGGCGTTCGTCGGGATCGCGTTCAACCCCTTCCTCTATCAGCTGATGGCCGCGCAGATCGGGCTCGACACCTATCTGACCCGCAAGACGCGCGAGGCGCGGCAGAAGCCGCTGTTCCGCCCTACCACTTTCGCGCCGTCGACGTGATGCCGGGGCCCAGGACGTTGCCGCGGATCACCAAAGGCTCGCCCGCCCAGTTGCCGACGAACACCGGATTGAAGCCCGCGCCGGGTGCCAGCCGCGCGCGGTTGTTCTCGACCGCCAGCCCCGACGAGTCGTTCTTCGCCCCCTCCGGCGCGACGGTGATCAGCGTCGAGTGATTGTCCTTGTCGCGGCCGAACACGAACTCGTTGCCCGCGATCCGCCCCTTCGCCCCGTTGGACAGGTCGATCATATAGTTGGTCATATGGCCCTGGCTGTCGTCGAAGCTGCTGTCCAGCACCTCGACGTAAGGCGCGCGCGTCTTGACATAATGGCCGCCCTGCCCGCGCTCGAACCGGCAGGCGGTGACGCGCAGCGATCGGTAGCGGCCCATATAGATGCCATGCGCGCCGGTGCCGGTCGGGTCATGGCCCAGCCCCGAAAAGGTCGAATGGTCGACGCTGACCGTGCCGTTGGGATCGTCGGCGGACAGGATGCCCGACTGGCTGTCGAGGAACATCGCGTTGCTGACCGACAGCGGCCCCTTCTCGATGCGGATGCCCGCGCCATTGCCGTCGCCGACCTCGATATGGCTGAACACGATGCCCTGCACCTGCGCGCCGCGCCCGCGTAGGACCAGCGCCGCCTTCCCCTCGCAGGCGATGCGGGTGAAGATCGTCTTGCCCGGATCGGCGGCGACATAGGCGATCCGCCCCGCCGTCTGCACCGCGCATTCGCGGTACGTACCCGGCGCGATCCGGATGGTCCCGTCGCCATCGCCGATCGCCGTCACCGCCTCCTGCAACGTGCCGAAGCCTCGCCCGCCGACCGTGAAGGGCGCAGCACTGCCCTGCGCGAGGGCGGCGGCCGACGTCATGCCGAGGAATAGGAGCGGAACCAGGCGCATGGAGGACATCCTGAAAAAGCGAACGGGCGCCGTATCCTGCCATGCATGGGCAAAGGATGCGACGCCCGCGATCGTCCCGCGAAGGGATGATGCCTATCCTCCCTGAGCTTGCTCGGGGAGGGGGACCACCGCGAAGCGGTGGTGGAGGGGCGACGGACCAGCCATGCCCCTCCACCACGCCCTGCGGGCGCGGTCCCCCTCCCCATCTGCGATGGGGAGGATTGAGTTTACGCCTCTTCGGTTTCTTCCTCGTCGGCCAGTTCGTCTTCCAGCGCGGTCAGGATCGCCTGGTTGAAGGCGGGGATGTCATCCGGCTTGCGGCTGGTGATCAGATTGCCGTCGACCACGACCTCCTCGTCCACCACATCGGCGCCCGCATTGGACAGGTCGGTGCGGATCGAGGGATAGCTGGTCAGGCGACGCCCATCGATCACATCCGCCTCGGCGAGCAGCCAGGGGCCGTGGCAGATGGCGGCGACGATCTTGTCGTCCTCCATAAATTCGGTGACGATCTCGACCGCGCGCTCGTTCAGGCGCAGCTTGTCGGGGTTGCAGGTGCCGCCGGGGATGACGAGCGCATCGTAATCGTCGGTATCGACCTCGTCGACGGTCAGATCGGGGGTCGCGGTCTCCGCCTTGTTGATGTCGCCTTCCATGCCCTGGATCGGGTCGGACTTGAGCGAGGCGAGCGTCACCTTCGCGCCCGCTTCCTCCAGCGCCTGGCGCGGCTTGAACAGCTCGACGGTCTCGAAACCGTCGGCGGCGAGCATCAGGACGCGTGCCTGGGAAAGATCGGCCATGATGAAAACTCCTGTCGGGAATGCCTGGGGGGATCGGCCAAGTCAGAACCCGCGACCGCATCGGCCGTTCCGGAACGAAGCGACCAGCGACGCATTTGCAAGGACGACCCGAGAGAGAGCGATGGCCACCCGATTAGTCTTTTGCGACGACAGCAAGCCCGGCATCACCCGGACCAAGGTCCGCGGGCATTGGGCCTATTGGAGCCCGAAGGGCGAGCGGATCACCGATCGCGACGAAATCGACCGGCTGAACCGCATCGGCCTGCCCCCCGCCTATCGGGACGCCTGGTTCTGCCCGCGCGCCAACGGCCATATCCAGGCGGTCGGCTGGGACGAGAAGGGGCGCAAGCAATATCGCTATCACACCGATTTCCGCGAGGCGCAGGAAGCGGCGAAATATGAACGCTGCGCCGCGTTCGGCCATGCCCTGCCCCGGCTCCGCAAGCGGGTGGAGGCGGACCTGAAGAAGCGCGGCCTGTGCAAGGATCGCGCGGTCGCCGCCGTCGTCCGGCTGCTCGACAACGGCCATATCCGCGTCGGCAACGAGGCCTATGCCGCCACCAACAAGAGTTTCGGCGCGACGACGCTGCGCAAGCGTCACGGGCAGGTGAAGGGCACCACGTTGCGCCTGCGTTACCGGGGAAAGTCGGGCAAGATGCGCGACATGACCCTGACCGACCGCTCGCTCGCCAGTTTCGTGAAGCGGTGCCAGGATCTGGACGAACAGCATCTGTTCGCCTGGGTGGACGAGGATGGCGAGGCCAACCCGGTCACCTCGTCGGACGTGAATGGCTATATCCGCGAGGCCACGGGCTGCGACTTCACCGCCAAGCATTTCCGCACCTGGGCCGCCAGCGTGGCGGCGTTCGAGGCGCTGGCGCTGGCCGAGGCGGACCTCAGCCTGAAGGCGATGCTGGAGCCCGTGGTCGCAAAGCTGGGCAACACCCCCGCCATCGCGCGCAAATCCTATGTCCACCCCTCGCTGATCGCGCTCGTCAAAGAGGGCCAAGCAGCGTTTCGCAAGACCCTGCGCCTGCCGCGTGCGCGCGCGGGGCTGTCCCGCGTCGAGTGCGGGCTGATCGCATTTCTGGAGGCCGGAACCCCGGCCAGCAAGGCGGCCTGACCGCCCCCGTATTCAAGGAGTCCCCATGGCGAAATCCTCGCCCAAGGCGCCGATCTTCGACGGCTCCCGCATCCCCGACCAGGTCAGGGGCATCGTCAACGCGACCTATCAATGGGTGCAGGATTACTGGCTCAAGGTGCTGATCGCGATCGGCATAGGTGCCGTTATCGTACTGGCGCTGCTCTGGGTCCGCAGGCTGGGCGACAAGCTGTGCAGCCGCCCCGGTTTCGCAGGGGGCTGGGGCATAATCCTGGGCCACGCCATCGCGCGGACGAACATGTTCTTCATCGTCACGCTCGCCGCGCAACTGGTCGCGGGCTATGCGGGCGCGCCGGGTGAAGTCGCCAAGACGATCAGCTTCTTCTTCACCATCGCCAGCGCGTTCCAGGCCGCGATCTGGGCACGCGAACTGATCCTCGGCACGATCGAGCACCGCACCCAGTCCGAACATTATTCGGGCGAGGCGCTGCTCTCGGCGATGGGGCTGATCCGGCTGCTGGTCACGGCGGTGCTGTTCGCCGTCGCGCTGGTCGTGGTGCTCGACAATCTGGGGGTGAACGTCACCGGCCTGGTCGCGGGTCTGGGCGTCGGCGGCATCGCCATCGGTCTGGCGGCGCAAGGGATTTTCGGCGACCTGTTCGCCGCGCTCGCCATCATCTTCGACCGCCCGTTCCGGCGCGGCGACAAGATCAGTTACGACAATACGAACGGCGTGATCGAGGCGATCGGCCTGAAATCCACCCGCATCCGCGCCTTTACCGGCGAGTTGCGCATCATCTCGAACCGCCAGTTGCTCGACAAGGAAATCCAGAATACCACGGTGCGCGACCATGTCCGGCTGTCGTTCATGATCGGCGTTGCCTATGAAACCCCGCCCGAGACGCTGGCGCGCATCCCCGCCCTGCTGACCGAGATCGTTGAGGGTGAAGGCGGCAAGGTCGCCCGCGCCGGGTTCGAGAGCTTCGGCGCGTCGAGCCTGGACTTCGCATTGCAGTTCGACGTGCCCGGCGACGACTGGGCCACCGCGCACGACCTGCGTAATCGGATGCTCGTCACGCTGATGAAGCGGTTCGCGGCGGAGGGGATTTCCATCCCCTATCCCACCCAGACCACCTACACCGCCGCGCCGGACGGGACGCTGGTCATGCCCTATCCGCAAGTCCAGCCGGTCGAGGTGCATCGGGCAAATTAATCCTCCCCTGCAAGGGGAGGTGGCAGTCCGAAGGACTGACGGAGGGGTGTCACGGCCAGCGGCGACACCCCTCCACCATGCTTCGCATGGTCCCCCTCCCCTTGCAGGGGAGGAACAGGTCGGATCAGATCCCGCCTTCATCCAGCGACAACAGCGTGGCATTCCCGCCCGCCGAGGTCGTGTCGACCGACACCGCCCGCTCCGCGCAGAAGCGGTACAGGTAATGCGGCCCGCCCGCCTTGGGCCCGGTGCCCGACAGCCCCTCGCCACCAAAGGGCTGGCTGCCCACCACCGCGCCGATCATCGAGCGGTTGATATAGAGGTTGCCGACCGCCGCCTCGCTCTCGGCAACCTCGCTGGCGCGGGCGATGCGGCTGTGCAGGCCCATGGTCAGGCCATAGCCCTTGGCATTCACCTTCGCGATCGTCTCGGACAGCGTGCCCGCTTCCCAGGTCGCGACGTGCAGGATCGGGCCGAACCATTCCTGGGTCAGGTCTTCCACCCGGTCGAGCCGGATCAGCGTCGGCGGCACGAACAGCCCGTCGGCGGGCGCGTCCAGCGTCTTGATCGTGCGCGCCGTCATGGCCGCGCGATAGGCCATCAGCTTGTCATAGGCGGCGCGGTCGATCACCGGCCCGACATCGGTCGCCGGCTGGCCCGTGGGGCCGAGCACCAGCGTCTCCATCGCGCCCTTGAGCATCTCGATGACATTGTCCGCGACATCCGCCTGCACCAGCAGCAGCCGCAGCGCCGAGCAACGCTGCCCCGCCGAGCGGAAGGACGAGGTGATGACGTCCGCGACCACCTGTTCGGGCAGCGCGGTCGAATCGACGATCATCGCGTTGATGCCGCCGGTCTCGGCGATCAGCGGCACGATCGGGCGGTCGTCATCGGCCACCAGGGTCCGCGCGATCCGCTTGGCGGTGGCGGTCGATCCGGTGAACGCCACGCCCGCGATCCGGTGATCCTCGGTTAGCGCCTGGCCGACCTCCGGCCCGCCGACCGCCAACAGCAGCGCGTCGCGGGGCACGCCCGCCCGGTACGCCAGTTCGACCGCGGCTTGCGCGATGGCGGGCGTCTGCGGCGCGGGCTTCGCGACGACGGTGTTGCCGGTGACGAGCGCCGCGACCGTCTGGCCCAGGAAGATCGCCAGCGGGAAGTTCCACGGCGCGACCGTCGCCCAGACGCCGCGCCCTTCGAGGTGCAGCGTGTTGCGCTCGCCCGTCGGCCCAGGCAGCTCGACCGAGCTGAGCCGTGCCCGCGCCTGCTGCGCATAGTAACGGCAGAAATCAGCGGCCTCGCGGACCTCGCCGATCGCGTCGGGGATGGTCTTGAACGCCTCCTGCACCAGGATCGCCATCAACCGCTCGCGATCCTGCTCCAGCAGGTCGGCCAGCTTTTCCAGCACCGAAGCGCGGGTGTCGAGCGGCGTTGCGTTCCAGACCGGGAAGGCCGCATGGGCGCGCGCGACCAGCGCGGCGACGTCGGCGGTGGCGACGACCGGCGTCACGGCAGGCGCGTTGACGGCCTTCACCGTGGCGTCGAGCGTCGCGATGTCGCTCAGGTCGATGCCGGTCGAGTTGCGATGCCCCGGCGCGAACAGATCGACGGGCAGCGGGATGCTCGGGTGCCGCGCGCCACCCACGGCCGCGATCTTGGCGACCGGATCGGCCAGGATCTCCGCCTCGGTCAGCCGCGCATCGGCGAGCTGGTGGACGAAGCTGGAGTTCGCGCCATTTTCCAGCAGGCGGCGGACCAGATAGGCCAGCAGGTCGCGATGCCCGCCGACCGGTGCATAGATGCGGCACTTATGACCATGTTCGCGCACCAGCCGCTCATACAGGCCGTCGCCCATGCCGTGCAGCCGCTGGAACTCGAAGTCGTGGCTGTTGCCCGCCCATTCCAAAATGGTCGCGACGGTCAGCGCATTGTGGCTGGCAAAGGCGGGGCGGATATTTTCCGCCGCCAGCATGTCCTTGGCGACCGCCAGATAGGACACGTCGGTCGCCGCCTTGCGGGTGAAGAGCGGATAGTCGGCGAGCCCCTCGACCTGGGTGCGCTTGATCTCGCTGTCCCAGTAGGCGCCCTTGACCAGCCGCACATTCATGATCCGGTCGAGGCCATTGGCCCAGGCAATGACCGCGCGCGCGCGCTTGCCATAAGCCTGCACCGCCATGCCGAAGCCGTCCCAACCCTTCAGCGCCGGGAGCGCCGCCACGCCGCCGATGATGTCGAGGCTCATCTCCAGCCGCTCGGACTCCTCGGCATCGACGGTCAGCGCGATGCCCTTGTCCGCCGCCTGCCGCGCCAGCTGCGCCAGCATGTCGGTCAGCGCGGGCACGCATTCATAGGCGCGCGGCAGCTCGTAACGCGGGTGGAGCGCCGACAGCTTGACCGACACCGAATGCCCCGCCGCCGGGTCGGAGCCGACCGCGTCGATCGCCTTCACATAGGCCTGGAAATAACGCTCGGCATCCTCATGCGTCCGCGCCGCCTCGCCCAGCATGTCGAAGCTGGCCGTAAAGCCCTTATTCTCGGGCTTCTTCATGCGGCGCATCGCCTCTTCGATGGTGCGGCCCATCACGAAGATCTCGCCCATCATCCGCATCGCGGCGCCGACCGCCTGCCGCACGAACGGCTCGCCCGCGCGCGACAGCAGCCGCTTGAGCGGCCCCGCCTCACCCTCGCCCACCAGCGCGCGGCCGACGACCAGGCCCCAGGTGGCCGAGTTGACCAGCTTCGACGCCGACCGCCCGGTATGCGCGCGCCAGTCCGCCTCGCCCAGCTTGTCGGCGATCAGCAGGTCGGCGGTCTCGGGATCGGGGACGCGCAGGAACGCCTCGGCGAGACTCAGCAGCGCCACGCCCTCGGACGAGTTGAGGCGATATTCCTGGAGGAACTGGTTCACCCAGCCGCGATTCTGCGCGGCGCGCAGGTCCGCGAGGAGCCCTGAGGCATGGCCCATGATCCGCTCGCGCATCTCCGGCGTCGCGGCGGCGCGGTCGAGCAGCGGCTTCAGGACATCGGGTTCGGGGGCGCGGTACAGCGATTTCATGGTCTTGCGCGCATCGGCGGTAACGGCAGAGGTCATAGGTCTTCAGGTCCGGTCGAGCGGCCCGGCGCGCGGTAGGGCACTGGCGGGTCGCATGGCTATGCTGTGATGGACCAGCGCTTAGCGGGAAATGCGGGGAATGGGTATCGTTTGATACGACCATCTCGCCCGAGATCGGCCCGTGTCCAAAATTGAATTTTGAACGGATTCCGGGCTATATGATTCGCAGGCGAGGACATCCGCCTTTCTGTAGAGCCCCGGTCGCGGCTACGGCCGGGGCTCAAATCCTTTGGGGCTCGGGCGGCTACCCGAGCCCCGCCGGGCACCTTACCTGTTGCGAACATCCACGATCTTCACGACCAAGGTCGCGAAGGCGATGATGACGCCCAGGATCAGGCACAGATCGGCAACGGACATCCGTGGTCCTTTCTGTGAGTGACGGCGGAAGTGCCGTCAGAGGCTTTGTGGCACATCCTGTTGAACGGCGTCAGGGGGAAGTCTTGTAGAGAGGCTCTCTACAAGACGCGCAACCATCCCCGCCCCCGCATCGTTCTCCCGTCAAACCCCAAGAACAGGAGAGCCATGATGGCCGATGACAGCCCCCAGGAAATCGCCGCCAAGTTCCTCGACAAGCTGAAGGACAGCCCGTTCGTCATGATCGGCCTGACCGACGGTCAGCATTCCGAACCGATGACTGCACAGATCGACGACGATCAGCCCAACACGCTGTTCTTCTTCGCGGGCCGCGACAACCGCATCGCGGGTGGTGGCGAGGCGATGGCGCAGTTCGTGGGCAAGGGGCATGACTTCTTCGCCTGCCTCGCGGGCCATGTGTCGAAGGACGATGACCGGGCGCAGATCGACAAGCTGTGGAATAATCAGGTCGAGGCCTGGTTCCCGCAGGGCAAGTCGGACCCCAATCTGACCCTGCTGCGCTTCGACATCAGCTCGGCCGAACTGTGGGAAACCGATATCTCGCTGTCGGGCCGGGTGAAGATGCTGTTCGGCGGCACGATCCGTTCGGACGAGTCGTCCAGCCATGCGGTGGTCGGCTCGGTCGCCTAATTCGCGATCGCTGGATTGCGAGACGCCCGGAGGCCATGGCTTCCGGGCGTTTTCTATTCCCTGGCCTCGTCCGGCCCCCGCCCCGTTCAGCCTGAGCGAAGTCGAAGGCCACGCGATGCCCTCAGCCAGAAGCGTGTGGCCAAGGTAAGCCCTTGGCCTTCGACTTCGCTCAGGCTGAACGGAGGTGGTGGATGCCCCTCACCCGTTCGCCTTGATCCATTCCTCCACCACCGGCGCGATGCGGTTGCGCCATTTGGAGCCGTTGAAGATGCCGTAATGGCCGACCTGCTCGGCCATGTAATAGCGCTTCTTCTCGTCCGGCAGGTTCGTCGCCAGCGTCAGTGCGGCGCGGGTCTGGCCCAGGCCGGAGATATCGTCGCGCTCGCCCTCGATCGCCAGGATGCCGATATCGGTGATCGCGCCCGGATCGACGCGCTTGCCATGGTGCAGCATCTCGCCCTTGGGCAGCGCGTGCCTCTGGAACACCAGTTCGACCGTCTGGAGATAGAATTCCGACGTCATGTCGCACACCGCGCGATATTCGTCGTAGAAGCGCTTGGTCGCCTCGGCGCTCTCGTCGTCGCCCTGGACCAAATGCTTGAACATCTCCCAGTGCGAGATCATGTGGTTGCCCAGGTTCATCGACATGAACCCGGCCAGCTGCAGGAACCCCGGATAGACCCGCCGCCCCGCGCCCGGATAGGTCATCGGCACGGTCGCGATCGCATTCTGCTCGAACCAGGCATGCGGCCGTTCGGTCGCCAGCAGGTTGACGGCGGTCGGCGCCTCGCGCGTGTCGACCGGGCCGCCCATCAGGGTCAGCGTGCGCGGGGTGCAGGGATGCTTGTCCGCGCTCATCACCGAGGCCGCCACATAGGACGGCACCGAAGGCTGGCACACCGCCAGCATATGGGCGCCCGGCCCGATCTCGGTGAGGAAGTCGATCAGATAGTCGACATAATCGTCGAAATCGAACCGCCCGTCCGACAGCGGCACCAGCTTCGCGTCGCGCCAGTCGGTGATATAGACCTCGCAGGTCGGCAGCATCCGCTGGACGGTGCCGCGCAGCAGCGTCGCATAATGGCCCGACATCGGCGCGACGATCAGCAGCTTGGGGCTGCCCTCCACGCCCTCGCGGCGGAAGCGCTTCAGCTGGCCGAAGGGCTTGCGCAGCACGATCTCCTCATGGACCGCGACCTCGCGCCCGTCGATCTCGGTCTTGGTCAGGCCGAAGGCGGGCTTGCCGCGCGGCGCGGCGGCATGGGCGAACACTTCCAGCGCCGACCCCATGATCGCGCCGCCGCCCAGATAGGCGAAGGGATTGGCCGGGTTCTGGAGCAGGCCCGCGCCGAAATTGGCCAGCGCACTCGCACCCGCCAGCATCGAACGCTGCATTTCATAGGCGTCGTACAACATCGTCGATTCCCCTGCGCTCCCCAGCGGGAGCCCTGATTGCCATCGGTCTAGCACGAAACCGTTTGCGCGAGATGACCATAATATGGCCGATCGGTCATGGTGCCGGGTCGATGACAGGATCATGTTCACGATTACATGCCCCTGAACGCTCCAAAGCGGCCAAACGATGCCAGGGGGTCGACACCCGGCGTTGAGCCGCCGCCTCCGCGCTGCTAGGCCGCAGCGATCATGGCCAAACCCGCCGCCCCCCGCGATTCCGCCCCCGTTCCGGCCAGCCGCCGCATCAGCAATCTGAAGATGGTCTGGCGGTTCACGCTGCGCTACCCCGCGCATCTTGCCGCCGCCGCGCTGTCGCTGCTGGTCGCGGCCAGCGCGACTTTGTTCATCCCGCGCACCTTCCAGAAGGTGATCGACCACGGCTTCGGCAATCTGACCAAGGGGGAGGATATCACCCCCTATTTCCAGGGGCTGCTGGCGGTCGTCGTGGTGCTGGCGCTGGCGACGGCGTTCCGCTTCTATTTCGTGTCCTGGCTGGGCGAGCGGACGGTCGCGGACATCCGCGTCGCGGTGCAGGCCAATCTGCTCCGACTGGCGCCCCGCTATTTCGAGGAGAATCGCCCCTCCGAAATCGCCAGTCGCCTGACCGCCGACACCGCGATCATCGAACAGGTGGTCGGATCGACCATCTCGATCGCGCTGCGCAATGTCGTGATCGGGATCGGCGGCACCATCTATCTGTTCGCGCTGTCGCCCAAGCTGACCCTGTCGCTGCTGGTCTGTATCCCGCTCGTCGTGCTGCCCATCGTCCTGCTGGGCAAGAAGGTGCGCAGCTATTCGCGCGACAGCCAGGACCGGCTGGCCGATATCGGCGCGATCGCGGTCGAGACGCTGGGCGCGATGAAGGTCGTGCAGGCGTTCGGCCAGGAGCGGCGCGAGGCCGAGCGGTTCGAACATGCCGTCAGCAACGGCTTCGCCACCTCGCGCAAGCGCTTCCTGCTGCGCGCGGTGATGACCGCGATGGTGATCGGGCTGTTCTTCGGCGGGCTGACCCTGCTGCTCTGGGAAGCGGTCGCCGACGTCGCCAGCGGGCGGCTGTCGGGCGGGTCGCTGACCGCCTTCGTCGTGACGGGCATGCTGGTCGCGGGTTCGTTCCAGGCGCTGACCGAGGTGTGGGGCGACATTTTGCGCGCGTCGGGCGCGGCGCAGCGCCTGGCCGAGCTGCTCGCCGAACAGCCGGAAATCGCCCCGCCCCCCGCCCCCGCCGTCCTGCCGGTCGTGCCGATGGGCGCGTTGCGGTTCGAGCATGTCGTGTTCCATTATCCGACCCGGCCCGAGGTCGCCGCACTGAACGACTTCTCGCTCGATATCCGGCCCGGCGAGACGGTGGCGGTGGTCGGCCCCTCGGGCGCGGGCAAGTCGACGCTGTTCCAGCTGGCCGAGCGTTTCTACGACCCGCAGGGCGGCCATATCTCGCTCGATGGCGTGTCGCTGCGCGATGCCGACCCGGCCGCGATCCGCGCGCGGATCGCGATGGTGCCGCAGGAGACGGTGATCTTCGGCGCCTCGGCGCGCGACAATCTGCGCTATGGCCGGTGGGATGCCGGCGACGACGCGCTTTGGGCCGCCGCAGAGGCCGCCAACGCCGCCGACTTCCTGCGCGCGCTGCCGCAGGGGCTCGACACCTTCCTGGGCGAAGGCGGTGCGCGCCTGTCCGGGGGGCAGCGCCAGCGGATCACCATCGCCCGCGCGCTGCTCCGCGATGCGCCGATCCTGTTGCTGGACGAAGCGACCAGCGCGCTTGACGCCGAGAGCGAGCAGCTGGTGCAACAGGCGCTGGAACGGTTGATGGCGGACCGGACCACGCTGGTCATCGCGCACCGGCTGGCGACGGTCCGGGCGGCCGAGCGGATCGTGGTGATGGACGGCGGCCGGATCGTCGAGCAGGGCCATCATGCCGAACTGATCGCGCATGGCGGGCTTTATGCGCGGCTGGCCAGCCTGCAATTCCACGACTGATAGGGCCGGTTTAGTACCAGTTTCTTCTGGAGGGGCGTGGCCTTCGACTACGCTCAGGCGGAACGGCGGTGGGGAGTGGGCTGAATCCTCATACTCCGTTCAGCCTGAGCGCAGTCGAAGGCCACGCCCCGCCGCCCCGACAAAATCCCGAAAACTCAAACCATTACCCCATGACCTAAACCCGCTTGCGGCCCACGCCCCTCTCCCCTAGTCTCCGACAATACCATTTCAATACCGGAGAACGAGGATGACGCGGCGGGCAAACAGGTGGAACGGCGGCGTCATCGCGGCGGTCGCATTCGCGAGCCTCTCGGCCGCCTCGGCGCAGGCCGCCACCGCCACCCTTCCCGCCATCTTCCCCGCGCCGACCGCGATGACGCTAGGCGACGGGGCAATCGCGCTGGGCCGCCCGGTCACGCTGATCGTCGCGCCCGGCACCGAGCCCGCGACCGCCGCGCTGGTCCGCACGCTTCTCGCCAAGGCGGGGATCAGCGAGGTCGCGACCGCCAGCCGCCTGCCCACCACTCCCGACCGCCCGACGATCGTGATCGGTCCCGACAGCGCCGCGATCGTCCGCGAGGCACTCGTGCGCAGCGGCGCGGCCGCCGACGACCGGACCGAAGGCTATACGCTGGCGACCCGCAGCACGGGCGCGGGGCTGATCACGCTGGCGGGGCATGATGCCGACGGCCTGTTCCATGCGGTGCAGACGCTGCGCCAGCTGCTCGCCCGGCCGACCATCCCCGCGCTGACCATCCGCGATCATCCCGCCATGCCGATCCGCGGCACGATCGAGGGCTTTTACGGCAAGCCCTGGTCGATGACCGACCGCACCAGGCATCTGGACTTCCTGGGGGAGATGAAGGCCAACACCTATGTCTACAGCCCCAAGGACGACCCCTTCGCGCGCGACAAGTGGCGCGAGGCCTATCCGGCGGCCACGCTGAGCGAGCTCGGCACGCTGGTCGCGCGGGCGCGGGCGAACCATGTCGATTTCGTCTATGCCATCTCGCCGGGGCCGAGCATCTGCTTCTCCAACCCGGCGGACGAACAGGCGCTGCTGCGCAAATTCGCGGCGCTGCGCGGGATCGGCGTGCACAGCTTCTATGTCGCGCTGGACGACATCGAATATCAGAAGTGGAATTGCGACGCCGACAAGGCGGCGTTCGGCCCCTCGGGCGCGGAGGCGGCGGGGGTCGCCCAGTCCAGGCTGCTCAACGCGGTACAGGCCGACCTGCTGCGCCAGGACCCCGCATCGCGTCCGCTGATCATGGTGCCGACCGAATATTACGACGCCAAGGAAAGCCCCTACAAGGCCGCGCTGCGTGCCCATCTGAACCCGCGCATCGTCGTGCAATGGACCGGCACCGATGTCGTGCCCCCCGCCATCTCCATCCCCGATGCCAAGGCGGCGACCAAGGCGTTCGGTCGCAAGACGCTGCTATGGGACAATTATCCGGTCAACGACTATGCCAGCTCGGCCGGACGGCTGCTGCTCGCCCCCTATGCCAAGCGCGAGGCGGGGCTGTCGTCCGAGCTGACCGGCATCCTGTCCAACCCGATGAACCAGGAAGCGCCCAGCCGGGTCGCGGTGACGGGCGTGCTGGCCTTTGGCTGGAACGACAAGGGCTATGACGCGGATCGCACCTGGCATTATGCCGCGCGCGATCTGGCGGGGAATGACGCGCGCGCGACGGCCGCGCTGCTGGAACTGTTCGATACCCAGCATCTGGCCCCCACCTTCGGCAGCCAGCCCTGGCAGGAACAGGCGCCGAAGCTGAAGGCGCTGCTCGACCATGTCCGCGAGGCGCTGGCCAATGGCGACGAGGCCGAGCGGCGCGCGGCGATCGCGGCGCTCGGCCACAAGGCCGATGCGCTGGCCGATGCGCCCGACACGATCCGCGCGGGCGTGGCCGATCCGGGCTTTGCCGAACAGGCCGCCCCCTGGCTCGATGCGATGCAGCTCTGGGGCCGCGCGCTGCAACAGACCGCCGCCGGGCTCGACGCCGCCGACCGGGGCAATCCGGCCGCGACGCGCTATTTCGCCGATGCCAAGCGGATCGCCGCCCAGGCCGCCGCGGTGCAGACCATCCCCGGCGCCACCCGCTTCGGCGGGCCGGTCAAGATCGCGGACGGCGTACTCGATACGTTCGTCGCGGACGCGCCGAGTCTGATCGCGGTTACGGCGAGACCGTAACCGAAGGGCCTGATCGCGGTTACGGCGAAACCGTAACCGTCCGGCTGGCGCGGCGGCCATCGGGGGTGCGGGTGCGAAGCTCGACCGCCCCCGTCACCGCCACCGGCCCGTCATAGCGCCGCCACGCGGTGGCGCCGCCCATGCGATACTCGATTGGGGTGCCGGGAAACTCGGTGTTCGCCTCCAGCCGACCGCCCGCGATCCGCGCACCCGGCGGGGCGAGGCGATAGGTCACGCCCGCCCGGTCGAGCATCCGCATCTGCACGCCCATCCGCCCGGCAAAGTCGCGCCAGCCCGCCAGCAGCTTCGCCCGGTCCACCCGCGCATCGCCGGGTTCATAGCCCGCCCCCGCGACATAGGCGGGCTCCCAGTCCGGCTTGCGCCACGCCCGCTCGGCCAGCGCCAGCAGGCGCGGGAACAGCATATAGTCGACCTGGCTGTCGCGGCGGACCGTCTCGCTCCACAATTGCGCCTGGATACCGGCGATCTCGCGACCGGGCTGGAGCGGCACGCGTGTCGGCGATGGACTTGGGCTGGGCGAGGATATTGGGGATCAGCGCGGCATTGGCGGCCAGATTGCCCGGCATGAAGCCGAACACCTGGAAACTGTCCACCCCGCGCGACGCCCAGTCATAGCCCGTCTCGTCCGGATCGGCGGCATAGGGCATGTCGAAATAGCCGAGATCGGGGATCGACAGCACGGTCTTCCACCCGTGATTGGCCTGTCCATGCGCCTCGGCGACGCCGCCTGCGTGCAGGTTGCTCCAGATATTGGTCTGGACCTTCGCGGGCATCCTTGCGGGGTCGGTATGGCCCAGGCCGTCGCTCCACCCCGCGACCGCGATGCCGCGCCTGGCGAGATCGGCCGAGATCCGCTCGATGAAATAGGCGCCCAGCTGCTTGGGTTGCAGACCTGTCCTGGCCATCATCACCTTGCAGGCGGGCGACTGGGTCCAGGCACCCGCCGTCTCGTCCGCGCCGATATGATAGGTGGTCAGTGGCACCCCCGCCGCCTTGTGCAGGCCCGCGATGGCGTCGATCACCGTGTCAATGAAGCGATAGGTGCTGTCGATACAGACGTTCAGCGTGTTGTCGTCATAATGCTGGACGCTGGAATAGCGGGTGGTGTCGCCCGGCTCGACCAGCCGGTAGCGCTCGGCCCCGGCGCGGTCGCCCTTCGCCAGCAGCCGCTGATAGCGCACCTCCATCGACCGGATCGCCGCGCGCGAATGGCCCGGCATGTCGAAGGAGGGGATGACCGCGATCTGCCGCGCGGCGGCGGCGCGCAGGATGTCGGTATAATCGGCGGCGGTCAGATAGCCGTTGCTCGGCGCATCGCGCGCCGGGTCCGCACCGAGCTGGGGCGAGAGACAGGTCTTCTCGCTGAGGTCCTCGCAGCGATAGGCGCCGATTTCGGTCAGTTCGGGCAGCGCCGCGATCTGGAGGCGCCAGCCCTCGTCATCGCCCAGATGCAGGTGCAGCGTGTTGAGCTTGTACGCCGCCATCTGCTCGATCAGCTTGAGGATCTCGGCCTTGCTGTGGAAATTGCGCGCCAGGTCGATGTGCAGCCCGCGAAAGCCGTAGCGCGGCGCGTCCTCGACGATCAGCGGACGCAGGCGCGGGCCCTCCGCCGCCATCTGCTGCGCCAGCGACCGCAGGGCATAGGACGCCCCCGCCGCATCCGCCGCCGCGATGGTCACGCCGCCCTGGCCGATGGTCAGGCGATAGCCCTCCGCCGCCAGCCCCGTCGTCTTGCGGATGGTCAGCGGCACACGGCCCACCGGCAATCCGGCCAGCGCGGGCGCAATGGCGGCGCGAGCGATGCCGTCCGTGGTCACGCGAAGCCCCCCGGACAGATCGACCGGCGCACCGGCGGGCCGCGTGACCGTCATCGGCCTGGGCAGGATCGCCACATCGACCGGGCTCGCCGCCCCCCGCTCGGCATAGAGCGCAAAGGCACGCTCGGGCGTCCGCCACAGCGTCTGGTCGTCGGGCGCGCTGCGGGCGAGCGCGGCCTCGTCGGTCATCGGCGCGACGAAGGGCAAGGTCTCCAGCCCCGTCTCCGCATCGGTCCCCGTCCGGGTCGCCGCGATCACGCGCGGCGCGAGACCGGCGGCGGCCAGCGTGGCGTTGGGCATCATGTGATTGCGCGAGAAGAATGCGCCAAGCCCGGTCAGCTTCACATGATAGACCTGTCCCGGCGTCAGGCTCCGGCCGGGTTTCAGCGTCAGGACGTTCAGGTCGCCATTGATCGTCCGATTGTCGAACAGGTCGCTTTCGACCTTCAGCACCGGGTTGACCAGGCTGTAGCGGATCTCGACCGGCAGGCTGGGCGCGTCCCTGGGCACGGCGATGGCGATATCCGCCTCGAAACAGCGCGGAATGCCGGTGGGACAGGATGCCGGACGGTTGGTCAGGATGGTGTAGCGATAGCCCATCGTCGCGGCCAGCCGGTCCAGATCGGCCTGCGCCGGAGCCACCGCCAGCATCGCGGCCGAAGCCCATAAAGTCATCATCATCTGCCCGTCCCGCTACGCCGTACTGGTATTACATTGGATCATGACAAGGCTGGACGCGCAAGCCAAACACATTCCTTCCCTGCAAGGGGAGGAATGGAATGCCGGGGGTGACGTCGCCCGCCCCACCGCCTATCTCCATCCCATGAAAAAACCCCAGCCGGGTCTGCCGACCCGTGAGCAAATCCTCGCCTTCATCGAACAGTCGGACCAGCCGGCGGGCAAGCGCGAGATCGCACGCGCCTTTGGCCTGTCCGCGCAGGAGAAGATCGGGCTGAAGGCGCTGCTCAAGGACATGGCCGACGAAGGGCTGATCGACAGCGCGCCGGGCCGCGCCTTCCACAAGATGGGCGGCTTGCCCAAGGTGACGGTGCTGCGCGTCGTCGATGTCGATGACGGCGGCAATGTCTGGGGCCAGCCGGAACGCTGGGAAGCGGACGGCGTGCCCATCCCCCGGCTGCGCATCCGCGAACGCAAGCGTGGGCAACTCGGTATCGGCCAGCGGGTGCTGGCGCGCACCGAGGAAGCGGGCGGTGGCTGGATCGCGCATGTCATGAAGACAATCGCGCCCGCCTCCGAACAGGTGCTGGGCGTGCTGCGCGAGGAAGCGGGGCGCTTCTGGCTGACATCCGTCGACAAGAAGGACCGGCGCGAGATGATGGTGTCGGACACCGGCGGCGCGGAAGCGGGCGACCTGGTGCTGGCCGAGAAGGCGGGCCGTCCGCCGCGCATCACCGCGAAGGTGGTCGAGCGGCTGGGCGATCCCTTCGCCCCGCGCAGCTTCTCGCTGATCGCGATCCACAAGTTCGAGATTCCCGACCGCTTCCAGCCCGAAACGCTGGAGGAGGCCGAATGCATCGCGCGCCAGCCACTGGGCGACGACCGCGAGGACTTGCGCGACCTGCCGATCGTCGCGATCGACCCGGTCGACGCACGCGACCATGACGATGCGGTCTGGGCCGCGCCCGACGACGATCCCGCCAACCCGGAAGGCTGGCGCGCCATCGTCGCGATCGCGGACGTCAGCTTCTATGTCCGTCCCGGCTCGGCGATCGACAAGGATGCGCGGCGGCGGGGTAATTCGGTCTATTTCCCCGACCGCGTCGTGCCGATGCTGCCCGAAATCCTGTCGGCGGATGTCTGTTCGCTGAAGGAAGGCGAGGACCGCGCCGCGCTCGCCTGTCACTTGCAGGTGACGAAGGACGGCAAGCTCAAGGGCTTCCGCTTCACCCGCGCGGTGGTGCGGCTGGCAGCGAACATCGCCTATGAAGACGCGCAGGCCGCGATCGACGGCGAGCTGTCGCATCCGCTGACCGAGACGGCGCTGCGGCCGCTCTGGGACTGCTGGGCCGCGCTCGCCAAGGCGCGGGATGCGCGCGAGCCGCTCGACCTCGACCTGCCCGAGCGGCGGGTGGTGCTCGACCAGAATGGCCGCATCCTGTCGGTCGCGCCGCGCGCGCGGCTGGATGCGCATCGGCTGATCGAGGATTACATGATCGCCGCCAACGTCGCCGCCGCCAAGGCGCTGGAGGCGAAGAAGGCGCCCGTCATGTACCGCGTCCATGAGGTGCCCAGCCGCACCAAGCTGGTCGCGCTGAAGGAGTATCTCGAAACCTTCGACATCCCCTTCGCCATGGGCCAGGTGATCCGCCCCGCGACCTTCAACCGCATCATCGACAAGATCGGCGACGCCGACTTCCGCCCGCAGGTGATGGAGCAGATCCTCCGCTCGCAGACGCAAGCCTATTATGCGCCGGTCAATCAGGGGCATTTCGGCCTCTCACTCGGCTCCTATGCGCATTTCACCTCGCCGATCCGGCGCTATGCCGACCTCGTCGTCCACCGGGCGCTGGTGGGGGCGTACAAGCTGGGCGATGGCGGGTTGCTGCCCGAGGGCGAGGAGATGGAGCGGCTGGGCACGTCGATCAGCCAATATGAGCGCCGCGCGATGGAGGCGGAGCGCGAGACGATCGACCGCTATGTCGCGGCGTACCTCGCCGAGCATGTCGGCGAGGTGGTCGAGACGCGGATCACCGGCGTCACCAATTTCGGCTTCTTCGCGACCGTCGATGGCGTAGGCGGCGACGGCTTGATGCCGATCCGCGACCTGGGCGGCGATTACTTCCACTATGACGAAGGCTCGCAGCAACTGCTGGGCGAGAAGACCCGCGAAATCTACAAGCTGGGCCAGCGCCTGCCGCTGCGTCTGGCGGAGGCCAACCCGGTGTCGGGCGCGCTGCGCTTCGAACTCCCCGACGGCAAGGGCGCCAAGCCCGAACCGCGCCGCGTGCTGAAACGGCGCGGTAGGCCCGCGAACATCCGCCACAACGGCAAACGGCGGTAAATCCTCCCCGGCACGGGGAGGATTGGATCGCTCCCCCGCCCCCATGCGTACCCTCCCCATAGGAGACACGCGCATGGGCAATATGGTGGACGGCGTCTGGCACGCCGACGGGCTGTTCAAGTCGGACGAGAAGGGCAGCTTCAAGCGCCCGGACTCCGGCTTCCGCGACTGGGTGACGGCGTATGGAGGCCCGGGCCCCGACGGCCAGCCCGGCCACCGGGCCGAGCCGGGGCGCTATCACCTCTATGTCTCCTATGCCTGTCCCTGGGCGCACCGGACGCTGATCCTGCGCGCGCTGAAGGGGCTGGAGTCGATGATCGACGTGTCGGTCGTCGATCCGCTGATGCGCGAGAATGGCTGGACCTTCGCGACGACACGGGGCGGGACCGGCGACACGCTGCACGGCGCGGACTATCTGTGGCAACTCTATGCCCGCGCGCGCGACGGCTATAGCGGCAAGGTGACGGTGCCCGTCCTGTGGGACAAGGACCGCGACACGATCGTCAGCAACGAGTCTGCCGAGATCATCCGCATGCTGAACGGCGCGTTCGACGGGCTGGGCGCGCTGGAGGGTGACTATTACCCGCCCGAGTTGCGCGGCGAGATCGATGCGATCAATGAAACCGTCTATGACCGGGTCAACAACGGCGTCTACAAATGCGGCTTTGCCAAGAGCCAGGAGGCGTATGACGCGGCGGTCGCCCCGCTATTCGCCGAACTCGATACGCTGGAAGAACGGCTGACAGGGCGCGACTGGCTGGTCGGCGACCGGATGACCGAGGCGGATATCCGGCTGTTCACCACGCTCGTCCGCTTCGATGCGGTCTATCACGGCCATTTCAAATGCAATGTCCGCCGGGTGCAGGACTATCCGGCGCTGGAGGGCCTGCTGGAGCGGATGCTGGCCATTCCGGCGATCGCGGAGACGGTGCATCTGGATCACATCAAGACGCATTATTACGCCAGCCATCTGGAGCTGAACCCGACCGGCATCGTGCCCGCCGGGCCGGACCTGCCCTGGGCGGGATCGGTGCGAGGCTAGCCCCTCTTCTTAAGCCCCTCCCGCAGGCGGGAGGGGTTGGGGAGGGCAGGGAATCTCATAGAGACCATCGCCTGGGGCCCTCCCTCCCCCATCCCCTCCCGCTTGCGGGAGGGGCGTGCCAGGATCAATACGCCCGGCCGATCAGCACCCGCTCCACGCCCGCGCGGCCGGTGAAGATGCAGGGGCCGTCGTCACAACCCGTCTGGCCCATCGGCGCGTTGCGGATGGTCAGCTTCAAGCCCTTCAGCTTCTCGACCACCTGCTCCAGTTCCTCGCCGGTCGGCTTGGCCCAGCGGACATCGACCCAGCCGGGGTTCTTTACGCCGTCGGCGAAATGCGCCTCGACGCCCGCCCAGTCGTCCACGGGGACGATCTGTGCTTTCAGCCGCTCGGCCGACTGGCGATGGAGTTCGCCCTGGATGTCGGTGAGCAGCGCCTCGATCCCCGACACGAAGTCACCGCGCGGGCTTACGACCGAGTCCAGCTTGCCGTCCTCGCGGTACAGCCGGTCGCGGCGGATCACCGAGACGTTACCGCCCGCCATGTCGCGGCCGCCGACCTCGATGATGACCGGCGCGCCCTTCTTGACCCATCCCCAGCGCTTGTTGGCAGCTTTTTGCGCGCGCGCATCGACCATGGCGCGGATCGGCTCGCCAAGCGCCGACTGGCCCACGAGTTCCTTCTGCAGATCACGGCAATAGGCGAGCAGCGCCTCGTCCTCGGGCTGGTCGCGCAGCATCGGCACGATCACCACCTGCCACGGCGCGACCTTGGGTGGCACGCGCATCCCGTCATCGTCGCCGTGGACCATGATCATCGCGCCGATCGTGCGCGTGGTCATGCCCCAGCTGGTGGTCTGAGCATAATCCAGTCCGCCTTCGGCATTCTGGAAGCGGATATTCTGCGCCTTGGCGAAATTATCGCCCAGGAAGTGGCTGGTCGCGGTCTGAAGCGCCTTGCCGTCCTGCATCATCGCCTCGATCGAATAGGTCGAGACCGCGCCGGGAAAGCGCTCATTCTCGGGCTTCTCGCCCGCGATCACATGGACGCCCAGGCAGTCCTCGGCGAAGCTGCGATAGACTTCCAGCATCTGGATCGTCTCGGCGCGCGCCTCGTCCACCGTGGCATGGGCGGTATGCCCCTCCTGCCACAGGAATTCGGCGGTGCGCAGGAACATGCGGGTGCGCATTTCCCAGCGGACGACATTGGCCCACTGGTTGATCAGCACCGGCAGGTCGCGCCACGACTGCACCCAGCGGGCAAAGGCGGTGCCGATCACAGTCTCGGACGTCGGGCGCACGACCAAAGGCTCTTCCAGCTTGGCCTCGGGATCGGGGACCAGCCCGCCATTGCCGTCCGCGATCAGCCGGTGATGCGTGACGACCGCCATCTCCTTGGCGAAGCCGTCGACATGCTCGGCTTCCTTTTCGAAATAGGACAGCGGGATGAAGAGCGGGAAATAGCAATTCTCATGCCCCGTCGCCTTGATGCGATCATCGAGCAGCCGCTGGATCCGCTCCCAGATGCCATAGCCCCAGGGGCGAATGACCATGCAGCCCCGGACACCCGATTCCTCGGCCAGATCGCCCTCGGCGATGACGGACTGATACCAGGCGGAGAAATCCGCGTCGCGGGTGACGGACAGAGCGTGCTTCATGCCCGCCCGATAGCGGCAAAGACCCGGTTTCGCCAAGCCGCTACGCACCGCAGGGCATCGACAATCAGAAAAGCAGGAAAATCCAGGACCAGGACAGGGTCGCAATGAACAGGATGACCAAAAGGGCCATTCTCGGCTTCATCCGCCCGTTGTCGCGCACGACTTCATCAGTCTTTTTCGATAGATGCGAACCATATTCGCCATCCCTTCCTTGCGAACGCGCCGACAAGTCGTGAATGTCCACGCGCCCTTCATGCTGATCGATCATATCCCCCGCCGCTCATCTCTGGTATGAAAACAAGGATGTATGGCATAATGGCCATATGTCATCGCCGTCATCATAAGCGGCCGGATATTGCGTTTACATCATCCATTTGTGGTATGTCGCGTAAAGGAATTTCCGATAGCGACCGCTTCATGGTCGACCCAAGGCTTCTGGACGAAATATATGCGACGGTTGCCGATCCCAATCGCTGGCCGCAACTTCTCGAAAATCTCTCGAGACACTTCGGTGCTCGCTGCGCCTGCCTGTTTGCCACTTCGGAATGGCAGAATTTATTCATCATGTCATTGAGACATGATGATTTCTTCCAACGCTATATCGATCAGGGGTGGATGGAGCCCAATGTCAGAGCCGCGCCGCTCGTCGCCGAACACGCGCCCCGGTTCCGTACCGACAGCGACCTGCATCATCCGGACATGATGGCCACTCTCCCGGTCTATCGCGACTTTCTGATCCCCGAGGGATATGCGATCGGCGCCGGGACCGTCATCCAGGGCGTGGCGGACAAGATGATCACCGTCACGCTGGAGGGTTTTGCCAGCGAAGCCAGTGCCCGCGCCGCCCTGCCTCAGCTGGATCGGCTGCGCCCTCACCTGGCGCGCGCAGCCAGCCTTTCGATGCAGATGAACCAGGTCGCCGCCCAGGCGACGGTCGATGCGCTCGACCTGCTCAACACCCCCGCCGCCGTCATCGAACGCAGCGGACGGCTGCGCGCCCATAACCGACAATTCGAGGTCGGGATGGGCGATCGTATCACGACGTTCCAGGGGCGGATTCGCTTTCGGAACACCGCCATCGATGCCAAGATCCGAAGGGCATTGGCCGCCAGCCGTACCGATGCGGTGGTCAGCGCGACGATCCTGCTGGACGCCCATGCCATGATGCCGCCCTGTGCCCTCCATTTCATCCCGCTGCGCCAAATGGCCAGGTCGCGTTTCGACGCCGACGGCTTCATCATCATAGCTGCCGACCCTGCCAACCGGTCCGTCCCGAAGGCGGGGCTGCTCAAACTGCTGTTCGACCTGACCCCGGCGGAAGCGATGCTGGCGGTCGAACTGGCGGCCGGTCGATCGCTGCAGGAGGCGGCGATCATCCGCGGCATCAGCTATGCGACCGCGCGCACGCATTTGCGCTCCATATTCGGCAAGATCGGTTGCACCCGCCAAAGCGAACTGGTTGCCATGCTCTGCCACCCCGCCCTGTCGGTGGGCCAGGCCACGCCATAGCCCGGTCATAGGGCGGCCCCAGACCGGCCTCGCCCATTGCCGTTTATGAAATGCTCTTCTAAGCGCAGGGTCATGACCGGCGACCGCGTGCTCAAAGGCATCGGCCTGCGCCTGATCGCCATCTTCTTCCTGTCGACCATGTCGGCGCTCGTGAAGCTGGCCGAGTCGCGTGGGGCGACCTTGTCCGAAACCATGTTCTTCCGACAGCTTTGCGCGCTGCCGGTCGTGCTCGCCTTCGTCATGGCGGGGCCGGGGCTGGCGTCGCTGCGCACCACCCGGCTGAAGGGTCATGCCAAGCGGGCGATGGTCGGGCTGGTCGGCATGGTCTTCACCTTTGGGGCGGTCATGCTGCTGCCGCTGGCCGAGGCGACGACCTTCCAGTTCACCGTGCCGATCTTCGCCACCTTGCTCGGCGCGCTGGTGCTGGGGGAGAAGACCGGGTTGCAACGGTGGAGCGCGGTGCTGGTCGGCTTTGCGGGGGTGCTGCTCGTCGTGCGACCGGGGGCGAGCGACATGTCGATGTTCGGGGCGGGCGTCGGGCTGATGGCGGCGATGTTCGTGGCGATCGTCGCGATCGTGCTGCGCCAGTTGCGCGACGAGCCCGCGACCACGACCGTCTTCTACTTCACCATCCTGACCCTGCCCTTCATCGCCCTGCCCTATGCCTTCCACCTGAAGATGCATGATCCGCTGACCTGGGTGGTGCTCGTCTCGATCGGGCTGGCGGGCGGCATGGGGCAGCTGGCGCTGACCGGCGCATCGCGGCTGGCCCCCGTCGCCGCCGTCGTGCCGATGGACTATTCGGGCCTGATCTGGGCGACCGTCTATGGCTGGCTCATCTTCGGGGCCTTGCCCACGGCCGGAACCTGGCTGGGCGCCCCGGTCATCATCGCCAGCGGATTGTTCATCGTCTGGCGCGAGCAGCGGCTGGGCAAGCAACAGACGATTTCCGCCGCCGCGGAAGATTGACGTTATTCCTCCCCTGCAAGGGGAGGTGGCAGGCCGAAGGCCTGACGGAGGGGTGTCCCGCCATCGACAGGGCGACACCCCTCCGACGCGCTGCGCGCGCCACCTCCCCTTGCAGGGGAGGAATTGTTCACCGCACCTCCCACCGCGTGGGCGCATTTTCCTGCCACCCCGCGCGGTGGAGCAGCGGGGTATCGTCGTCCCACTCGGCATGACCCAGGCACAGATAGGCGGTAAAGCTCCAGTCCTCCGGCACCTCGAAGATCCGCTCCATGGCGGCGGGGTCGAGGATCGAGACCATTCCCATGCCCAGATTGGCCGCCCGCGCCGCCAGCCAGAGCGTGTGGATCGCCATCGCGGTCGACTGACGCAGCGTTTCGGGCATGGTGCGGCGACCCAGACCATGCCCCTCCGCCGGATCGACATGGGTGAAGACCGCCAGTTGCACCGGCGCGGCGTCCAGGCCCGCCAGTTTCAGCGCGCGATACGCCGCAGCCTGTTCGTCGGCATAATCGGCCGCCGCCTCTTCGTCGCAGCGTTGGAAATCGGCGCGGACGGCGGCGCGCAATGCGGGGTCCTCGACGCGGATCACCCGCCATGGCCGGGCATTGCCGACCGAGGGGGCCAGCGCCATCGCCTCGGCCAGCCGCGCCAGCACCGCCTCGTCGATCGGATCGGTGCGAAAATGGCGGACGTCGCGGCGCCAGCGCAGGATCGTCTCCAGCGTCGTCGCGTCGCTTGTCTCAAAGCGCATGCTCGTCCCTTTTCCGCCCCGGAGCATCCTGCCCCGCTTGCGCGTTGCAGCACCAGGCTTCAATCGATTTATCTGTCATGAACAAGGAGACCAAACGGCTGTGAGCGAACGGAAATTGATGCTGCTCGGCTGGATCGCGACCGCCACGGCGGTGGCCATGTATCTGTCCTATATCGACCAGATCCAACTCAATCTGGCGGGCCAGAAGGGTTCGGTGATTCAGCCGCTGGCGACGATGGTGAACTGCTCGCTCTGGGTCGCCTATGGGTTTTTGCGCGAGAAGCGGGATTGGCCGATCGTCTTCGCCAATGCGCCCGGCGTGATCCTGGGCGGGATTTGCCTGTTCACGGCGCTCTAGCGATGTCGCCCCAGCGAAGGCTGGGGCCTTTGGCGACGGAAGCTGACGATCGCCAGAGATCCCGGCCTGCACCGGGATGACGATGCCCCCGCGCCACCGCTCGGGCGGCGCGGGGAACAGCCGATCAGGCCGCCTTGTCCTTCCACACCAGCACGGGCTTGCGCGCGGCGAGCGTCTCGTCGAGGCGCGCGCGCGGCGCGAAGTGCGGTGCGGTCTTGAGCGACTGGTCGCCCGCCTTGGCGCGTTCGGCCACCGACGCCAGCGCGCCGATGAACTGATCGAGCGCGGCCTTGGATTCGGTCTCGGTCGGCTCGACCAGCATCGCGCCGTGGACGACCAGCGGGAAATACATGGTCATCGGGTGGAAGCCCTCGTCGATCAGCGCCTTGGCGACGTCGATCGTCGAGAAGCCCTCGGCCAGCCCCTCGTCCGAGAAGATGGCTTCGTGCATGCACGGGCCGCTCTTGGCGAAGGGGGCGTCGAGCGTGCTCTCCAGCGAGCGCAGGACATAATTGGCGTTGAGCACCGCATCCTCGGCGACCTGGCGCAGGCCGTCGGCGCCGTGGCTGAGGATATAGGTCAGCGCGCGGGTGAACATGCCCATCTGGCCGTGGAAGGCGACCATGCGGCCGAAGCTGTGGGCATGATGGTCCTCGGCATTTTCTTCCTCGACCAGCCGGAAGCCCTCGGCCGTCTTCTCGACGAAGGGCAAAGGCGCGAACGGCGTCAGCGCTTCCGAGAACACCACCGGCCCCGAACCCGGCCCGCCGCCGCCATGCGGGGTCGAGAAGGTCTTGTGCAGGTTGATGTGCATCGCATCGACGCCCAGATCGCCCGGACGCACGCGCCCGACGATGGCGTTGAAGTTTGCGCCGTCGCAATAGACATAGCCGCCCGCCGCATGGACCGCGTCGGAAATGTCCTTCAGATCACGCTCGAACAGGCCGCAGGTGTTCGGGTTGGTGATCATCACGCCCGCCACGTCCGGTCCCAGCCGCGCCTTCAGCGCATCGGTATCGACGCGGCCATCGGCGGTCGCGGGAATGTCCTCGACCGAGAAGCCCGCGAATGCCGCCGTCGCCGGGTTGGTGCCGTGTGCAGATTCGGGGACCAGGATCACCTTGCGATGGCCCTCGCCGCGCTTCTCCAGCGCCGCCTTGATCGCCAGAATGCCGCACAGCTCGCCATGCGCGCCCGCCTTGGGGCTCATCGCGACCGAGGTCATGCCGGTCAGCGTGACCAGCCAGTGCGCCAGCTGGTGAATGACCTCCAGCGCGCCCTGCACCGTGTCGACGGGCTGGAGCGGGTGAACGTCGCTGAAACCGGGCAGGCGGGCCATCTTCTCGTTCAGGCGCGGATTGTGCTTCATCGTGCACGAACCCAGCGGGAACAGCCCCAGGTCGATCGCGTAATTCTGACGCGACAGACGGGTGTAGTGGCGGACCGTCTCCGGCTCCGACAGGCCGGGCAGGCCGATCGGCGCCTTGCGGCTCAGATCACCCAGACGCGAACCCGCGACATCGCCCTCGGCGAAGTCGACGCCGGTGGTCTCGGCATCGCCAATCTCGAAGATCAGCTTTTCCTCGAGCATCAGCGCGCGGTTGCCGGTGAAGGTCGCCTGCGCTTCGCCGTCCTTGGCCTCGGGGCTCGTGGGCTTCCAGCCGCTCTGGTTGATCGTCATGCCAGCACCTCCTCAAGCGCTTGGGCAAGCGTCTCGATATCCTCCGCCGTCACCGTTTCGGTGACCGCCACCACCAGTCCATTCGCGAGTGCATCCTCGCCCGGATAGAGCCGCCCGAGCGACACGCCCGCCAGCACGCCGCGTTCGGCCAGCGTCCGCACGATCGGACGTGCCTCGCGGCCCAGGTCCAGCGTGAACTCGTTGAAGAACACGTCGTTGACCAGCTTGACGCCGGGCACCTTGGCCAGACGGTCCGCCGCGCGGCAGGCATTGGCATGGTTGATCCCCGCCATCCGGCGCAGACCCGCTTCGCCCAGCAGCGTCATGTGGATCGAGAAGGCGAGCGCACACAGCCCCGAATTGGTGCAGATGTTCGACGTCGCCTTTTCGCGGCGGATATGCTGCTCGCGGGTCGACAGCGTCAGCACGAAGCCGCGCTTGCCGTCCGCGTCCACCGTCTCGCCACAGAAGCGGCCGGGCATCTGGCGGATATACTTATCCTTGCAGCCCATCAGGCCCACGTAAGGACCACCGAACTGAAGCCCGACGCCCAGCGACTGGCCTTCGCCGACGACGATGTCGGCGTCCATCTCGCCCGGCGAGCGGATCGCACCCAGCGCGACCGGCTCGGTCACGACGGCGATCAGCAGCGCCTTCTTGGCGTGGCAGGCCTCGGCCAGCGGGGTCAGGTCGGCGATGCGGCCGAGAATGTCCGGATACTGGACGACGACGCAGGACGTGTCGCCGTCGATCGCCGCGATCATCTGGTCGATATCGGTATCGGCGGTCAGGACGGGTGTGCCGGTTTCCAGCGTGTCGCCGGTATACTTCGCCATGGTCTTGGCGACCGAGACGTAATGGGGGTGCAGGCCCGAGGACAGGATCGCCTTGGACTTCTTGGTGATGCGCCGCGCCATGCCGATCGCTTCCCAGCAGGCGGTCGAGCCGTCATACATGGAGGCGTTGGCGACATCGGTGCCGAGCAGACGCGCGACCTGCGTCTGGAACTCGAACAGCATCTGCAACGTGCCCTGCGCGATTTCCGGCTGATAGGGCGTATAAGCAGTCAGGAACTCGCCGCGCTGGATCAGGTGATCGACGCTGGCGGGGACATGATGGCGGTACGCGCCGCAGCCCAGGAAGAAGGGCACGTCGCCCGCCACGGTGTTCTTGCGCGCGAGCGCGGTCATGTGCCGTTCGACCGCCAGTTCGGACGCGTGGTTGGGCAGCCCCTCGATGGGGCCGGACAGGCGGGCGGATTCGGGCACGTCGACGAACAGGTCGTCGACCGATCCCGCGCCGATGACCGAGAGCATCTCGGCCCGGTCGGAAGAGGTAAGGGGCAGGTAGCGCATGCGTTCCATTTCTCCGCCCCTCACCCCGAAAACCTCGCGGATCGAGGGGTCATTGCCCTTCCCTTCTTCTCCCCTCCGCAGGCGGAGGGGTCGGGGGAGGGCAGTCGGCTTCAACAAGCCTGATGATCGGGGGAGAGCGAGTCCCCTCCCCCAGCCCCTCCCGCCTGCGGGAGGGGAGTAGGAAGGTTAGAGCTTCGCGACGAACGCGGCGTAGGCGGTTTCGTCCATCAGGCCGTCCAGCTCCGACGCGTCCGACAGGGTGATCTTGAAGAACCAGCCCTCGCCTTCGGGATCGGTGTTGACCAGCGCGGGCTCGTCGGACAGCTGGGCATTGCCCTCGATCACGGTGCCCGAGACGGGCGCATAGACGTCCGAGGCGGCCTTGACCGACTCGACCACGGCGGCCTCGTCACCCTTGGACAGCTCGCGGCCTTCCTCGGGAACGTCGACGAACACGATGTCGCCCAGCGCGCCCTGCGCGTAATCGGAGATGCCGACCGTGCCGACATCACCGTCGACGTCGATCCACTCATGATCTTCGGTGAAATAGCGGCTCATGGTCACTTGGCTCCTGAACGAACGTAACGATGGGGGACGAACGGCATCGCCGTGACGGTGGCGTCATGGGTCTTGCCGCGCTGAAGCAGTTTGAGGGCCGTGCCGGGCGTCGCCAGCTCGGTCGGCACATAGGCCATGGCGATCGGCGCGCCCATCGACGGGGCGAAGCCGCCGCTCGTCACGCGGCCGATGACCGATCCGTCCTCGGCGACCACCGACGCGCCCTCGCGCACCGGCTGGCGGCCCGCGACGGTCAGGCCGACACGCTTGACGGCGGGACCGTTCTCGCGCTCGGCGAGGATGCGCTCCGCACCCAGAAAGTCCGCCGCCTCGCGGCGCTTCTTGGCGAGCGCGAAGCCCAGATCCGCCATCACCGGCGTCGTCTCGGGGTCGAGGTCATGGCCGTAGAGCGGCAACCCCGCCTCCAGACGCAGCGAGTCGCGCGCGCCCAGGCCGATCGGCTTCACCTCCGCCTGCTCGCACAGCAGGTCGGCGAATGCGGCGGCATGCTCGGCGGGGATCGAGATTTCGTAACCGTCCTCACCGGTATAGCCCGAGCGGCTGATCCACAGCGGCACGTCGTTCCACACGAAGTCGGCGGCGGTCATGAACACCAGAGCCTCGACGCCCGGCACGATCCGCGCCAACGCATCGACCGCCTTGGGCCCCTGGAGCGCCAGCAGCGCCTGCTCGTCGAGCAGGTTCAGCGTCGCATCGTCGGGAATGAAGTCGAGCAGATAGGCGATGTCGTCATACTTCGTCGCGCCGTTGACGACCATGTACAGCTCTTCCGCACCATCGAGGGTGCGCTTCGTCACCATCAAGTCGTCGAGGATGCCGCCCTCTTCGTTCAGCAGCAGCGAATAGCGATTTTTGCGATCGCCGAGCCCAGCGATGTCGCCCGGCAGGACCTTTTCCAGCGCGGTGATGACCGGGGCCAGACCATTGTCGCCGTTGAAGACCACCTGCCCCATATGGCTGACGTCGAACAGCCCGGCCGACTCGCGGGTCCACAGATGCTCGGCCATGATGCCTTCATACTGGACCGGCATCTCATAGCCCGCGAACGGGACCATCCGGCCGCCGCGCGCGCGGTGCCAGGCGTCCAGCGGCAGCGTCTGGATGATCTCCTGACCCTCGGGGGCGTCTTCTACGTTAAGGTCGGTTGCGTCGCTCACGGGGCCGGTCTCCGTCAAAAGGGTGTCGGCTAGGGACGCGTGTCTCCTACCCGATCCGATCCCCCTCTGTCACGGAACCTGAGAGCTTTCGCCGGAAATTCCGGCTTACCCCTTCGGTGGCGCCGCGACCGGGGTCGAGGCGCGCTTTCCAGAGTGTCGATGGCGATCGCGCGGTCCCATTTGCCTGAGAGATTCCGGGGTGGTTGCTCCTTCGGCGGCCGGGTCTTGCCATCTGAAAGATGCACCCGGCGCTCTCCCGCGCGCGCCTATGTCGGACATGTCCGACATCGACGCCGCGCCCTCTGCCGACAGGGGGTGCCCAAGTCAATCGGGGAACGGTGGCGGATGCGATCAATCTTGTGGATTGTATCCCCTATTCCTCCCCTGCAAGGGGAGGTGGCAGGCCGAAGGACTGACGGAGGGGTGTACCCGCCGCGACGGCATCCTGCACGCGCAAGCGGCGACACCCCTCCACCAGCTTCGCTGGTCCCCCTCCCCTTGCAGGGGAGGAATACGACGTTAGCGCGTCGCGTTATACTTCAGCTGCGCCTCGGTCAGCTGGAACCCGACCAGCGCCTCGAAGCTGGCGCTCGCCACCGCCTGGCGGATCTCGGGCTGGCTCAGCGGATCGACCGCCGCGTCCTCGTCGCCCGCCTTGCGGCGACGGGTCAGCTTTTCGCGGACCTCGTCGGGCAGGGTCGCGGCGGCGCGCGCGATGGTGGTGGAGGCCTCGCCCGCCACCTGGCCGCGCGCCTGGCCCGCGTCGAAATGGACCGACACGCGGCTCACCCGCTTGGCGACGACATTGGTCCCGCCGCGCACGATCGCGATATAATAGGGCAGCGTCACGTCGCGCGCCGCCGCCGTGTCGGTGCGCCGCGCCTCGACGTTGAAGGTCACGGTGGTGACGATGTCGCTGCCCACATCGGCGCAGGTCGAGCGGACATCGGTCATATTGGCGACCAGATCGATCGCCCCCTCGTCGGTCGCGCCCGGCGTCTTGAACAGCGTCACGTCGCCGGTGCCCGCCGCCACGCCCACCACCGGGCAAGCCGAGCGGACGGCGGTGATCCCGCCCGAGGCATCGATCTCACCGGTGCGGGCGCAGCCCCCCAGCACGAGCGCAAGGGCAACGGGCGCCAAGACGGAAACGGGGAGCGATGCTTTCACAGGTCGAAACGCCTATTCTGGATGCCGAAGCAGGATGCCGGTTTGGCCGCCAGCATAGGAACCGGGTTGGACGCGCGCAAGCAATGGCGTAGAGCCGCAGCATGACCGATGCCCTGAAGCCGCCGCTCGACCTGTTGATCGCCGCCCCGCGCGGCTTCTGTGCGGGCGTCGACCGCGCCATCCGCATCGTCGAGCTGGCGCTCGAAAAACATGGCGCGCCCGTCTATGTCCGGCACGAGATCGTCCACAACAAGTTCGTCGTCGACAGCCTGAAGGCCAAGGGCGCGATCTTCGTCGAGGAACTGGACGAGGTGCCGCCGCATGCGCATGTCGTCTTCTCCGCGCACGGGGTGCCCAAGTCGGTGCCCGCCGATGCCGAGAGCCGGGGCCTCGATTATCTCGACGCCACCTGCCCGCTGGTGTCCAAGGTCCATCGCCAGGCCGAGCGGCTGGTCGAGATGGGTCGTCACATCGTCTTCATCGGCCATGCGGGCCACCCCGAGGTCATCGGCACCTTCGGCCAGGTGCCGCCGGGCTCGATGTCGCTGGTCGAGACGGTCGCCGATGTCGAAGCCTTCGCCCCCGCCGATCCCGACAATCTGGCGTTCCTGACCCAGACCACCCTGTCGGTCGACGACACCGCCGCGACGATCGAGGCGCTCCAGCGCCGCTTCCCCAGCATCCAGGCGCCGCGTGGCGAGGATATCTGCTACGCCACCTCCAACCGCCAGGCCGCGGTCAAGGCGATCGCCGCCGAATGCGACGCGGTGCTGGTGATCGGTGCGCCCAATTCGTCCAACTCGCTGCGACTCGTCGAGGTCGCCGAGCGGGCGGGCAAGCGCGCCCAGTTGATCCAGCGCGCCGCCGATCTCGACTGGGCGTTCCTCGACGGGGTCAGGACGCTGGGCCTGACCGCCGGGGCCTCCGCGCCCGAGCTGCTGGTCCGCGAGCTGGTCGACCGGCTGTCGGAACGCTTCACCGTCACCGAACGCGAGGAAGAGACGACGCGCGAGACGATCGCGTTCAAGCTGCCGCGCGGCCTGGAAGCGGCCGCCTGAACCATGGCCGTCTATACGCAGGTTTCGGCCGAGGCGCTGTCGGCGTTTCTGGCACGCTATGACGTGGGCGAGCTGATCTCCGCCAAGGGGATCGCCGAGGGCGTCGAGAACAGCAACTATCTGGTCGACACCACGACCGCGCGCTTCATCCTGACCCTGTACGAAAAGCGCGTGGCGGCGGGCGATTTGCCCTTCTTCCTCGCGCTGCTCGACCATCTGGCGGCCAAGGGCCTGGCCGTGCCGCCCGCGATCAAGGACCGGCAGGGCGTCGAGATCCAGGAACTGGCGGGCCGCCCCGCCTGCCTGATCCAGTTCCTGACCGGCGTGTCGCTGTCGCACCCGACCCCGGCGCAGGCGCTGGCGGCGGCGGACGCGATGGGCGCGATGCACCGGGCGGTGGCGGACTTCCCGCAAAGCCGCGCCAATTCGATGGGCCATGCCAGCTGGCACCCGCTGTTCGAACAATGCGGCCGCGACCTCGACCGGATCGAACCGGGCCTGCACGACGCGATGGGCGAAGCGCTCGACACGGTGCTGGACGGCTGGGAGAGCCAGGCGCTCGACGCCTGCGTCATCCATGCCGACCTGTTCCCCGACAATGTGCTGGTGCTGGGCGATCAGGTCACCGGCCTGATCGACTTCTATTTCGCCTGCACCGACTACCGCGTCTATGACCTCGCCGTCATGCACTCGGCCTGGAGCTTCGACGCGGCCGGTAAGACCTATGCACCCGAAATCGGCGCGGCGCTGATCGAAGGATATGAGCGCCACTTCCCGCTGTCCGACACCGAGCGCGCGGCCTTCGCGAAGCTGGCGATGGGCGCGTGCCTCCGCTTCGCGCTGTCGCGGGCCTGGGACTGGCTGAACACCCCGGCCGATGCGCTGGTGACGCGCAAGGATCCGCTCGCCTATTGGCGGCGCTATATCGCCTATCGCGACGGAAAGGCCGGACTGTGACCCCCGTGGAGATCGCCACCGACGGCGCGTGCAAGGGCAATCCCGGCCCCGGCGGCTGGGGCGCGCTGATCCGGTCGGGCGCGCATGAGAAGGAATTGTCGGGCGGCGAGCCGCTGACCACCAACAACCGCATGGAGCTGATGGCGGCGATCGAGGCGCTGAACGCGCTCAAGCGCCCCTGCGCGGTGACGCTGTCGACCGACAGCCGCTATGTGATGGACGGCCTGACCAAGTGGATCCATGGCTGGAAGCGCAATGGCTGGCGCACGGCGGACAAGAAGCCGGTCAAGAATGCCGAACTCTGGCAGGCGCTGGTCGCGGCGGCGGAGCGGCACCAGATCGAGTGGAAATGGGTGAAGGGCCATGCCGGCCACCCCGACAATGAACGCGCCGACAAGCTGGCGAGCGATGCGGCGGAGACGTTTCGCAAATAGCCGCTTCCGGGCGGCGCGGGTCTATCGCGAGAACCGCGCCGCCGCATAGCGCGCCGCATCCACGCCGCCCGGCATATCCCCCTCGCCCAGCAGCAGCGCCGCCGCCATGCGCGATGCGGCAGGCGCGGTCTGGATGCCGAAGCCGCCCTGCCCCGCGCACCAGAAGAAGCCCGGCACCTTGGCGTCGAAGCCATAGACCGGCGCACGGTCGGGGGCGAAGCTGCGCAGCCCCGCCCAGCGGCGCTCGACCGCCGCGACGCGCCAGTCGACCACCTTTTCCAGCCGGTCGATGGCGACCGCCACGTCCCATTCCTCGGGCGCGATGTCGCAGGGGATGCTGGGCGTCTCGTCATGCGGGGTCAGCCACAGCCGCCCGCCCGCCTCGGGCTTGAAATAGAATCGGCCGTTGATGTCGATGACATGCGGCAGGCCGGACGGCGCGGGCGGATCGGTGCGCAGCTGCATCATCGTCCGGCGATAGGGCGTGATGCCGACCGGGGCGGCCCCCGCGATCCGCGCGACCTCGTCCGCCCAGGCCCCCGCTGCGTCGACCAATATCTGCGCCTCGACCGGCCCGGCGCGCGTCTCCAGATGCCATAGCCCGTCGCGGCGTTCGGCGGCGACCAGCGCGGCATCGGTCCTCAGCACCGCCCCCGCGCCCTTCGCCGCCGCCAGGAAATCGGCGTGGAGCGCGGCCACGTCGATATAGGCGCAGCTCGGCTCCCAGATGCCCTGCACCCATTCGGGGCGAAGGCCGGGGATGCGCGTGGCGGGATCGACCGGCGACAGGTCCACCCCGCTGCCCGCGAAATCGCCGAGCAACCGCTCGATCTGCGCCGAATCCTCCGCGCGGCCGACGTGAAGCGAGCCGAGCGGGGTCAGATACCCGCCGTCGCGCAGCGGCGCGCCGGAGGCGGTGGTCAGCGGCTGGACCGCCGGGCCGCCATAGGTTTCCGACCAGAAGGCCGCCGAGCGCCCGGTCGCATGGCGTCCGGGCATGTCCTCCGCCTCGAGCAGGATGACGCGCGCACGCGATCCGATCGCTGCCGCCAGGCTCGCCCCCGCCATGCCCGCGCCGACGATCGCGATGTCATGGCTCATGCGGCGACCCCGGCCAGGAACGCATCGATCGCCTCCAGCGCGCGCAGCCGCACCGGGTCCGCCTCGCGCAGCAGCTCATGCGCCGCCTCGTCGCCGAAGCGGACCGTGCGCGCACCGATCCGGGCGGCGACCCGCGCCGCGACGCGCGAATCGACCAGCCGGTCGGCCTCGGCGATCAGCATCAGCGTCGGCAGGCCCAGCCGGTCGAGCCGGGGATCGCGCGACAGCCCCCGGATCGAGCGCGATGCCTCCGCCAGCCATCCCCAGCTCGGCGGCCCCAGCGCCAGCTCGGGCATCCGCGCGTACCAAAAGGCCTCGTCCTCGTAACGCGTGACGTCATGGGTCAGGTTGCGCTGGCGGGTATGGCGGCCCGCCCCGTCATCGGCGCGCCAGATCGCACGCTCGCCCCGGCCGAGCGCCGCCATCGCACGGATAAGGATCGCCCCCAGCAGCGCGCCGGTCGGCAGGCGAAGCCCCAGCATCGGCGAGACCAGCACCAGGGCATCGGGATCGACCGCCCCCTCGACCGAGGCGCGCAACGCCAGATGCCCGCCCATCGAATGGCCGAGCAGGACATGGCGAAGCCTCGCGCCGTCCTCGCCCCGCCATTGCCGCCAGAAGCTGTGCAGGTCCGCGACATAGACCGAGA
Organism: Sphingomonas sp. SORGH_AS_0950; assembly: GCF_030818415.1. Taxonomy (NCBI): domain Bacteria; kingdom Pseudomonadati; phylum Pseudomonadota; class Alphaproteobacteria; order Sphingomonadales; family Sphingomonadaceae; genus Sphingomonas; species Sphingomonas sp. SORGH_AS_0950. The sequence continues at coordinate 3,319,735 of NZ_JAUTAE010000001.1, read as the reverse complement.
AATCGGCGCCATGCCCGACATGCCGGTCGGCGAGCAGGCGTCCCGATCCCCCCTGCCCGCGCCAGTCGAACGCGGTGACGCTCCAGCCGCGTGACACCAGATGCGCGAAGACCTCCAGATATTTCTCGATCATGTCGGCGCGTCCCGTCTGGAACAGCAACCGGCCGACCGGCCGCGCCGCCACCCAGTCGAACCGGCGATGCGCCCAGCCGTCGGGCGCGGTCCAGTGCGACAGCTGCGCATCCGCGGGGAAGGATCGGCGAAGGGCAAAGGCGTCGGTCATCCGCCTCCCGGTTACGGTTTAGAAAGCCCTGCCGTCTAGGTGGTTCTACGATGGAATGGACCATTGTCCGTATCGCGCTGATCGGTGCGCTGACCCTGTTGCTGGTGGCGGCGGGGATCGAGGATGCGCGCACTCGCGAGATCGCCGACCGCAAGAACGCCGCCATCGCGCTGCTCGCGCCGCTCTGGTGGTGGGCGTCGGGACTGTCGGTCTGGCCCGATATCGTGGTGCAGCTGGCGGTCGCGGGCCTGGTCTTCCTGCTGTTCGCGCAGGCGTTTCGGGTCGGCATGATGGGCGGCGGCGACGTGAAGATGATCGCCGCGCTGGCGCTATGGCTGCCGCTGCAACCGCTGTTCCGGATGCTGCTGATCATGTCGATCGCGGGCGGCGTGGTGACCTTCGCCATGATTCTCGACCATCGGTTGCGGCGTCGGCGCCAGGGCGCGGGGCGGCGCGGCCGATCGAGGTTCCCTATGGCGTGGCGATCGCGGTGGCGGGGCTGATGATCCTGCGGGAACCGATATTTAACCCATTCAATCATACCTGATTTTCCTGAACAGGCCGGGCAGAGGGCTCGGCGACGAGGCCAAGAGCGCGGGATGGACAGTCGCAAATTGTTACTGGTGTTGGGCGCGTTGGTGGTCGCGGGGATGACCGCGCTGTTCGCCCGGACCATCACGTCGGGCAGCAGCGCGCCGCAGGCCGCCGCCGCCGTCATCGTCGCGCCCGCCGAATCGGGCCCCGAGGTGCTGGTCGCGACCCGCACCCTGCCGGTCGGCACGATCATCGACCCGACCGCGCTGAAATTCCAGCCCTGGCCCAAGGACATGGTCCAGGGTGCCTATTATGTGAAGGGCCAGGCCGATCCCACCAAGCTGCAGGGCACGGTGCTGCGCTATGCGATCACCGCCGGGCAGCCGCTGACCCAGGGGTCGGTGGTGCCGCCGGGCGACCGTGGCTTCCTGGCTGCGGCACTCACGCCGGGCATGCGCGCGGTGACGGTGCCGGTATCGGCGCAGACGGCGGTGGCGGGCTTCGTCTTTCCCGGCGACCGCATCGACATGGTGCTGACCCAGGATGTCGCGGGCGGCGGCGACGGCCCCCCGCTGAAGGTGTCGGAGACGATCATGCGCAACGTCCGCGTGCTCGCCACCGACCAGAGCACCGACCATCAGGCGGGCTCGGACGGCAAGACGGCGGTCCACCCCTTCACCACCGTCACCGTCGAGACGACGCCGAAAATGGCCGAACAGCTCGCCGTGGCGCAGACGGTCGGCACGCTGTCGCTGTCGCTGCGCGCACTGGCCGACCAGCCCGACCGAAGCGCAGGCGCGAGCCAGCCGATGATCGACCGCGCCTCCTATGTCACCGGCGGCGACGTGTCGCGCTATCAGCGCCGGACGGTGCCCGGACGCCAGGCCAATGCCGGGCCCGATCACGGCACGATCCCGATGCCCGGCGGCGCGATGCCCGTGGCGGGCAGCGCGGGTGCGGGCGCGATCACGGGCATGGGCGCCCCGGTTCGCGAAGGCGGCGTGCAGGTCACGCGCGGCCATGGTTCGGGCGATTCGGGTCCGTCCACAGCTGGAAGGATGAATTGAACATGGCGTCCCGGTCCATCCTGGCGGGCTCGGCACGCGCCGCCGCCCATATGCTGATCCTCTCGCCGCTGCTCCTCGCCCCCGCGCCATCCGCCGCCGCCGATCCGGAAGGCTCCACGGTCGTCAGCGACGGGTCGGGCGCGATGGAGATCAACACCGGGCGGGCGCGCCTCATCACCCTGCGCCGTCCGATGACCGATCTGTTCGTCGCCGACGACAGCATCGCCGACGTCCAGGTCCGCTCGCCCACCCAGCTCTATATCTATGGCAAGAAGCCGGGCGAAACGACCATCTCGGCCACCGGGCGCGGCGGGGCGGTCGTCTATTCGGCGACGGTGCGGGTCGGCAACAACACCGATTCGATCGGCCGGATGCTGCGGCTGGCCATGCCGGAGGCCAAGATCGCCGCCACGCCGATCAACGGCATGATCCTGCTGACCGGCACCGTCGCCTCCCCCGACGATGTCGCCGAGGCGGAGCGGCTGGTCCAGGCCTATGTCGGCAAGGACACCCGGATCATCAGCCGGCTGAAGACCGCGACCCCGCTTCAGGTGAACCTCCAGGTCCGCATCGCCGAGGTCAGTCGCAGCTTCGTCAAGACGATCGGCGTCAACCTGCTGAGCCGCGACAATAGCGGCGGCTTCCTGTTCGGCGTCGCGTCGGGCCGCAATGCCGGGACGATCAGCGACGTCACCGATCCGACCACGGGGCAGATCATCGGCACCCGCTATGGCTTCACCTCGGGCGACGCGCGGACGTCGGTGGGGCTGGCCGGACGGGTGCTGGGGATGAACCTGCTCGCCGCGATCGATCTGGGCGAGACGCTGGGCCAGGTCTCGACGCTGGCCAATCCCAACCTGACCGCGCTGTCGGGCGAGACCGCGACCTTCCTGGCGGGGGGCGAGATCCCCATTCCGCTGACCAGCGGCTTCGGCGCGGTGTCGGTCGACTATAAGCAATATGGCGTCAGCCTGTCCTACACGCCGACGGTGCTGTCCGACTGCCGGATCTCGCTGCGCGTCCGGCCCGAAGTCTCGCAAATCTCGTCGGTCGGGTCGGTCCGGATCAACGGCACCTCGATCCCCGCTCTGTCCACCCGCCGCGCCGAGACGACGCTGGAGCTGGGGTCGGGGCAGAGCATGATGATCGGCGGGCTGTTGTCCAACACCCATGACAACAGCATCGAAAAGGCGCCGTGGCTGGGCGACCTGCCGCTGATCGGCTCGCTGTTCCGGTCCAACGCGTTCAAGCGCAACGAGACCGAGCTGGTCATCATCATCACCCCCTATCTGGTCAAGCCGGTCGATTCCCCCTCGGACATCGCCCTGCCGACGGACGGCCAGCGCCCGCCCAACGATGCCGAGCGCGTCCTGCTGGGACGGGTCGCCGCCGGGTCCGGAGAGCCGCGTCCCGTCCCCACCATGGCCCCGCCGGTCCAGGGTCGCCCCGTATCCGGCGCCGCCGCGCCGGTCGGAGCCGCGCCCGCCGCCCGGCCCGGCAAGGCCGTTCCCATGCCGGGCTTTTCCGAATGATCGCCCGCCCAAGGATGCCCCGCCCCATGCGCCGCGCCCCGCTTTGCCTGACGTCCCTCGGCCTGCTGCTGTCCGCCTGTAACGCCGGCGGCCAGCACGGGCTGGAAACCGCGCATCAGCCGGTCGTGTCGCAGACCGACTATGCGCTCGACCTCGCCGTGTCGCGCGGGCAACTGGCGACCGACGAGGATCACCGCCTCGACGGCTGGGCGCGCAACCTGCGGCTGGGTTATGGCGACCGCGTGACTGTCGAGGACCCGGCGGGCGAGGCCCCCGGCGCCTATCGCCAGGTCGCGGCGGTGATCGGCGCCTATGGCCTGCTGCTCGGCCCGTCCTCGCCCATCGCGCAGAGCCCGGTCGCGCCCGCGACGATCCGCGTGATCGTGACCCGCGCCCGCGCGACGGTGCCCGGCTGCCCCGACTGGCGCAGCGATCTGGCCCCCGACTGGAGCGGCGACACCTCGTCCAACCATGGCTGCGCGATCAACCGTAATCTGGCGGCGATGGTCGCCGATCCTCGGGAACTGGTCCGCGGCACCGACGGCCCCGCCACCGCCGACCCGCGCTCCGCCACCCGCGCGATCGTCGCGATGCGGCGGGCGGGCACAACGGGCACGGGCGGCACCACGCTGCGCGATCCCAACGCGACCGCAAGCAGCGGCCCCGCGCCGACCAGCAGCGGAGAGCCCCAGTGAACGCCCCCTGGAATCCCCAACGCGCGCTGAAGCGCGACCCGTTCCAGGCCTATGTCTGCGACGACTGGGCGGCCGAGGCGATCCGCCCGATCGCCGACGAACAGGGATGGTCGCCGGACAAGGTCTTCAAGACCGGCATGCGCGGTGCGATCCAGTCGCTGGCGGTGTCGGCCAGCCCGCAGATCCTGCTGGTCGACCTGAGCGACACCGACGATGCGGTGGGGGAGATCAACAATCTGGCCGAGGTGTGCGAACCCGGCACGATCGTCATCGCGATCGGGCAGGTCAACGACGTGCGCCTGTATCGCACGCTGATGAACAGCGGCATCCATGATTATCTGCTCAAGCCGCTGAGCGCCGATCAGCTTCGCGACACGCTCGAACAGGCGCGTGCGATCCTGCACGCCCCCCGCCCCGCCGACCAGACGCCCGAGCGGGCGCATTGCGGCGTCGCGGTGATCGGCGTGCGCGGCGGCATCGGCGCCTCGACCATCGCCACCTCGCTCGGCTGGCTGATGGCGGAGCGGCTGGGGCGTTCGACCGCGCTGCTCGACCTGGACGTGCATTTCGGCACCGCCGCGCTCTCGCTCGACCTGGAGCCGGGACGCGGACTGGTCGACGCGATCGACAATCCCAGCCGGATCGACGGGCTGTTCCTGGAACGCGCCATGGTCAAGGCGTCGGAGCGGCTGGCCATCCTGTCCGCCGAGGCGCCGATCAGCGCGCCGATCCTGACCGACGGCATCGCCTTCGCCCAGTTGCAGGAGGAGATGCGGCTGACCTTCGAGACGACGCTGGTCGACCTGCCGCGCGACATGGCCCTGCAACAGCCGATGCTGCTGAACACCGCCCAGACCGTGGTGCTGGTGACCGAACTCACCTTGGCCGCCGCGCGCGACACGATCCGCATGCTCGCCTGGCTGAAGCTCAACGCGCCGCAGGCCGCCGTCCTGCTCGTCGCCAACCGGGTCCAGCCCGCCGCGCTCTGCGAGATCGCGCAAAGCGATTTCGAGGGGTCGATCGAGCGCCCCGTCGATGTCCTCATCCCCTATGACCAGAAACTGGTCGTGCAGGCCGCCAAGCTGGGCAAGCCGATCGCCGAACTGGGCAAGTCCTCGCGCACCGTCGCGCCGATGATCGCCATGGTCCAGCGCATCTGCGCCTCCACGGAGGACGGCGCCGCCGCCCCGGCGCGGCGCGGGCTGTTCGACCGGTTCGACTTCAAGGCGCTGCTGTCGAAGCGCGCCGGGACGGCCTGACCGGGTGAGCATCCTGGCGACCCTGATCCTGGCGATCGGCGTCTTCGCGACGCTGATGCTGGTGATGGCCGCATTGTCGGCCCCGTCGACGCCGCGCGCGCAGTCGCGGCGGCTGGCGGGCCTGCGCACGCGGGTCGCGCTCGATCTCGACAAGCCCGCCGTGGCGACCGCGTCGCGCGGGATCGCGTTCGCCACCGATACCCGCATGGACAAGGCGTTCGGCCGGTTGCTGCCCAACCCGGCGAAGCTGGCCAGGCGGCTGGACCGGGCGGGGCGCGGCTGGACGTTGGGCCAATATGGCCTGGGCTGCGCCGCCGTCGCGCTCGTCACGCTGATGCTGGGCCTGATGATCGGGCTGTCCTTCGTCCTGGCGCTGCTGCTCGGGATTGGGATCGGGCTGTGGTTGCCGCATGTCTTCCTGTCGATGACGATCGGCCGCCGGATCGCGAAGTTCACCGCCCGCTTTCCCGACGCGATCGAGCTGCTGGTCCGCGGGCTGCGCTCGGGCCTGCCCATCGCCGAGACGATGGCGGTCGTCGGCCAGGAGGTGCCCGGCCCGGTCGGCGAGGAGTTCCGCGCGGTCTATGACCGGATGAGGATCGGCCGGACGATGGATGCCGCGCTCCAGGACGTCGCCGACCGGCTGGAGACGCCCGAATTCCAGTTCTTCGTCATCGCCATCGCCATTCAGCGCGAAACCGGCGGCAACCTGGCCGAGACGCTGTCCAACTTGGCCGATGTGCTGCGCAAGCGTGCGCAGATGAAGCTGAAGATCAAGGCGATGTCGTCCGAATCCAAGGCGTCGGCCTATATCATCGGCGTCCTGCCCTTTGCCGTGTTCGCCATGATCTGGATGATCAACCAGCCCTATATGGCGCGCTTCTTCATCGATCCGCGCCTGATGCTGGTCGGCGGCGTCGGCATCCTGTGGATGGGGCTGGGCGCGTTCATCATGTCCCGCATGATCAATTTCGAGATCTGAATGCGCAGCCCCGCCCCCTCTTCCGCGACCGGCCCGTTCGGCCTCGACGCCGCCTCCACCGCCACGCTGCTATGGGGCGTCTGCATCCTGGCGCTGCTGTTCGTCGGCTATCTGCTGATCGGCAGCCGCGATCCGATGAAGGCGCGGGTGCGCACCCTCAACGCGCGCCGCGAACAGCTCAAGGCCGGGACCGCTGCCCCGCCCCCGTCACGCGCGCGGCTGATCGACCGCGACACGATGCTGAACCGGATGCATGCCATCCTCGATTCGCTGAAGATGTTGCAGGACGAACAGGTCCGCGCGGTCCAGACCAAGCTGCTCCAGGCGGGTATCCGGTCCAAGGAGATGGCGGTCGCGGTGATCTTCGGCCGCCTCGCGCTGCCGATCGTGCTGGGCGGGCTGATCGCCTTGTGGGTGTACGGCACCGACGGTTTCGCCACCTGGAGCCCGTTCAGCCGCAACATCCTGGTCGCAGGCACGCTGCTGCTGGCGTACAAGGCCCCCGATCTGGCGTTGAAGAACCAGATCACCAAGCGCAGCCAGGCGATCCGCAAAGGCCTGCCCGATGCGCTCGACCTGCTGGTCATCTGCGCCGAAGCCGGGTTGACCATCGACGCAGCCTTCATGCGCGTGGCGCGCGAATTGCGCCGCGCCTATCCCGAGCTGGGCGACGAGTTCCAGCTGACCTCGGTCGAGCTGGGTTTCCTGACCGACCGGCGCCAGGCGCTGGAGAATCTGGCGATGCGCGTCGATCTCGATTCGGTGCGCGGGGTCGTCACGACGATGATCCAGACCGAGAAATACGGCACCCCGCTCGCCAGTGCGCTGCGCGTCCTGTCGGCCGAGTTCCGCAACGAACGCATGATGCGCGCCGAGGAAAAGGCCGCGCGCCTGCCCGCGATCATGACGGTGCCGCTGATCCTGTTCATCCTGCCGACGCTGTTCGTGGTGATCCTGGGCCCCGCCGCCTGCTCGATCAAGGATACGCTCGTCACCGGCCAGTAACGCCCGCGCAACCACCGACGCGTCCGGTCGTTGTCCGGACGTAACAGGCAGGGATCGACCGCGATGCTGTTCACTTCGACGACACAATTCGCCGTGCTGGGGCTGGTCCTCATCGCAGGGTGGCTCTTCGGCTTGGCGAGCCATCCGGGCGGCCGCAAATGGCGCACCCGCTATTCGACCGAGCGCGACGCCCATGCCGCGCAGGTGAAGGATACCGAGACCAAATTGTCCGCCGCACAGGCCCGCATCGCCGAGCTGGAGCGCGAGAACCAGCGGCTGGCCAGTGCGCAACCCGTGGCGGCGGCCCCCGTGACGGAGCGGGCGCCGTACCGCCCGGTCGCCGCCACCGCCGCGCGTCCGGCCTATCCGGCGGGTGAGCGTCGGGGCTGGTTCGATTTCGGGAATCGGGTTTCGACGCGGGGGTAACCGGGTTTCATCGGGTGTGGGCTCGGTGAGACACCCTGCCCTCCCCCCGGCCCCTCCCGCCTGCGGGAGGGGAGGGACTTGGGGCGCATTCAGCCCCAAATCACCGATTGTACCGTGCAACGCGATCGAGATGTACGCTGCCCGCGCCCCTAGGCACGCCCCTCCCGCAGGCGGGAGGGGATGGGGGAGGGAAGGCGCCCAGCGAACCGCTCCCCTCCCCGTGGACGATTACCGCGCCTTCAACGCCGCCTGCGCCGCCGCGAGCCGGGCGATCGGAACCCGGTACGGGCTGGCCGAGACATAATCCAACCCGACCTGCTCGCAGAAAGCGATCGACGCCGGATCGCCGCCATGCTCGCCGCAGATGCCCAGCTTGATGCCGGGGCGCGTCGCGCGGCCGCGCTCGGCGGCCAGGCTGACCAGTTCGCCGACGCCATCGACATCCAGGCTGACGAACGGATCCTTGGCGTAGATGCCCTTCTCGACATAGGCGCCCAGGAAGCGCGCCGCATCGTCGCGGCTGACGCCCAGCGTCGTCTGGGTCAGGTCGTTGGTGCCGAAGGAGAAGAACTCGCCCACCTCGGCGATTTCCCCGGCCTTCAGCGCGGCGCGCGGCAGCTCGATCATGGTGCCGACCAGATATTCGACCGTCTTGCCCCGCTCGGCGAACACGGCCTGCGCGGCCTTGTCGACCACTGCCTTCATCAGCTCCAGCTCGCGCCGCGTGGCGACCAGCGGGATCATGACCTCGGGGATCGGGGCTTCACCCGACTTCTCCGCGACGTCCAGCGCCGCCTCGAAGATCGCCCGCGCCTGGATCTCGTAAATCTCCGGATAGGTCACGCCCAGGCGGCAACCGCGATGGCCGAGCATCGGGTTGAACTCGTGCAGTTCGCTCGCCCGGCGCTTCAGCGTATCCACATCCACGCCCGCCGCCGTCGCAACCTCGGCGAATTCGGCCTCCTGCTGCGGCAGGAATTCGTGCAGCGGCGGGTCGAGCAACCGCACCGTCACCGGCAGGCCCGCCATCACCTCGAAGATCGCGGTGAAGTCGGCGCGCTGTTCGGGCAGCAGCTTGTCGAGCGCGACGCGGCGGCCCTTTTCGTCCGAGGCCAGGATCATCTGGCGCACCGCCGTGATCCGCGCGGCGTCGAAGAACATATGCTCGGTCCGGCACAGGCCGACGCCCTCCGCGCCGAAATCGCGCGCGGTCTGGCAGTCGAGCGGGGTTTCCGCATTGGCGCGGACCTTCAGGCGGCGAACCTGATCGGCCCATTCCATCAGCGTGCCGAAATCGCCCGCCAGCTCGGGCTGGACGGTCGCCACCGCGCCGACCATCACCTCGCCGGTCGAACCGTCGAGCGTCAGGATGTCGCCCTCGCGCACCTCGCGCGAACCCACGCGTAGCAGCTTCGCCTTGTTGTCGATCGACAGGCTACCCGCGCCCGAGACGCAAGGACGACCCATGCCGCGCGCCACGACCGCCGCATGGCTGGTCATGCCGCCGCGCGCGGTCAGGATGCCCTTAGCCGCATGCATGCCGTGGATGTCTTCCGGGCTGGTTTCGACGCGGACCAGGATCACCGCCTCGCCCGCCGCCGCCGCGCGCTCGGCGGCATCGGCGTCGAACACCACCTTGCCCGAGGCCGCACCCGGCGAAGCGGGCAGGCCCTTGGTCAGCACGTCGCGCTTGGCATTCGGGTCGAGCGTCGGGTGGAGCAGCTGGTCGAGCGCCGCCGGATCGACCCGCGCGATCGCTTCCTCGCGGGTGATGAGGCCCTCATTCGCCATGTCGACCGCGATCTTCAGCGCCGCCTTGGCGGTGCGCTTGCCCGAGCGGGTCTGGAGCATCCAGAGCTTGGCCTGTTCGACCGTGAACTCGATGTCCTGCATGTCGCGGTAATGGTTTTCCAGCCGGTCGAAGACGGCGGCCAGCTCCGCATACACCTCGGGCATCGCCTCTTCCATCGAGGCGGGCTTGGCCTTCGCCTCCTCGCGCGCGGCCCTGGTCAGGTACTGCGGCGTGCGGATGCCCGCGACCACATCCTCGCCCTGCGCGTTGATCAGGAACTCGCCATAATAGGCTCGGTCGCCCTTGGAAGGGTCTCGCGTGAACGCCACGCCCGTCGCCGAGGTGTCGCCCATATTGCCGAACACCATCGCCTGCACATTGACGGCGGTGCCCCAGTCGGCAGGAATGTCGTTCAGGCGGCGATAGACCTTCGCGCGTTCCGACTGCCACGACCCGAACACCGCGCCGACCGCGCCCCAGAGCTGGTCCTGCACGTCCTGCGGGAAGGGCTTGCCCCACTGCTCCTCGACCAGCCCCTTATAGGTCGTGACCAGCGCCTTCCAGTCCGCGGCCGACATCTCGGTGTCGAGGGTAAAGCCATTATCCTCCTTGGCGATCTCCAGCGCTTCCTCGAACGCGCCGTGATCCAGCTCCAGCACCACATCGGCATACATCTGGATGAAGCGGCGATAGCTGTCCCAGGCGAAACGCTCGTCGCCCGCCTTCTTCGCCAGCCCCTCGACGGTCTGGTCGTTGAGGCCGAGGTTCAGCACCGTGTCCATCATGCCCGGCATCGACACCCGCGCGCCCGAGCGGACCGAGACGAGCAGCGGGTTTTCGGGATCGCCGAAGCGCTTTTCCGTCACCGCCTCGATATGCGCGATGCCATCGGCCACCTCGTCGCGCAGCTCCTGCGGAAACTGCTCGCCATCCTCGTAATAGCGGGTGCACATCGCGGTCGAGATGGTGAAGCCCGGCGGCACCGGCAGGCCGATCGACGCCATCTCGGCCAGGTTCGCGCCCTTGCCGCCGAGCAGGTTCTTGTCCCCCTTACCGCCGTCCGAAACGCCGCCGCCGAAGCGGTAAACATAGGTCATCGGTTCGATCCTTTACTGGTCGTATCGTCCGACGCCCTGGGGACACAGGCGTCGGTCTTAATAAGGCGGTTTTGCCGGAGGGGAAGACAGGAACGTCAGAATTGCTTTCCCGATCCGGCCGTTACCTCATCCCTCGATCCTCGAGAAATCCGCCACCGTATGCACCGCGGCCCGGACGCGGGCGAGCAGCGCGAGGCGCGCGACACGCTTGGCGGGGTCGGCGTCGTTGACGGTGACATCGTCGAAGAACCGGTCGATCGGCGCGCGAAGCGAGGCGAGCGCGGCCATGGCGGCCTCGAAATCCTCGGCCTTCACCGCCTCGGCCGCCTTGGGCTCGGCCGCGTCGAGCGCGGCGATCAGATCGGCCTCGGCGGGTTCGGGCGTGTAGGTCGGCGCGGTCCAGCCCTGGTCGCCCTCGACGCCTTCCTTCTTCAGGATGTTCGCGGCGCGCTTATAGCCTGCGAGCAGGTTGGTGCCGTCGTCGGTGGTGACGAAGGCTTGCAGCGCGCGGACGCGGGCGAGCAGGCGGACGAGGTCGTCCTCCCCGCCGAGAGCGAAGACCGCGTCGATCAGGTCGTGACGGACGCCTGCCTCACGTTGCTGGACCTTGAGGCGGTCGGCGAAGAAATCGAGGAGCTTTCCGAGTGTCGGCTCCTCCGTAAGATAGGTCTGCCCATACCGATTATTGGCCAGAACAATCTCAAACACGCGGCGAAGCCTGAATCGAAGGCCATTAGTGAGAATGAGCTGAAGGGTTCCAAGTGCTGCACGGCGAAGTGCAAACGGATCTTTTGATCCAGTCGGCTCAATCCCCGCTTCAAAAAATGCCGCAAGCGTATGAAGGCGCTCGGCCAGCGCCACGGCCACCGTCACCGGCGCGGTGGGGACATCATCGCCCTGACCGACCGGCTTATAGTGATCGCGAACCGCCTCGGCGACGCGCGGGTCCTCGCCCTGAGCGGCGGCGTAATAGCCACCCATAAGGCCCTGCAATTCGGGAAACTCGCCGACCATGCCGGTGACCAGATCGGCTTTCGCCAGATACGCGGCGCGCTCCGCCAGATCGGCAAGCTCGCCCCCCCCGTTCACGGGGGGGGATGGGGGGGGGACAGTTCCGCTGGCGACGTCGCCCGGGGCACGCCCCTCCCCTAGCCCCTCCCGCCTGCGGGAGGGGGACTCGGTGACGATCCCCTCTTCGACCAGCCAGCGGGCCAGCTTGGCCACCCGCTCCACCTTGTCGGCGACGGAGCCCAGCCTTTCGTGGAAGACGATCTTTTCCAGCTTGGGCCGCAGATCGTCGAGCTTGGTCTTCAGGTCCGTCTCGTAGAAGAAGCGCGCGTCGGACAGGCGGGCGGCGAGCACCTTGCCATTACCCTCGACGATCTTTGCCCCGCCATCACTCGCCTCAATATTGGCGGTGCAGACGAACGCGTTTGCCAGCTTGCCGTCGCCGGAGCGGCAGACGAAGTACTTCTGGTTCACCCGCGCAGTGAGCTGGATGACTTCCGGCGGCACGTCGAGATAGGCTTCGTCGAAGCGGCCGAGCAGCGGCACCGGCCATTCGGTCAGCCCGGCATTCTCGGCAACCAGCCCTTCGTCCTCGACCAGTTCCAGCCCTGCCTCGGCGGCCAGCGCCGACGCGCGCTCGCGGATGATCGCGGCACGCTCGTCCTGATCGACCAGCACCTTGGCGCCGCGCAGCTGCTCGACATAGGCGTCGGCTCCGGTCAGCACGATCTCGGCGGGCGCGTGGAAACGGTGACCGCGCGTGACATTGCCGCTGGTGATCCCGGCGATCTCGAACGGCACCACCTCAGCCCCGAACAGCGCGACGATGGCGTGCAGCGGGCGGACCCAGCGCATCGATTCGGTCGAAGCGGACTCCGCCCCCCAGCGCATCGACTTGGGCCAGGGGAAGGCGCGGACGATCGCGGGGATCGCCTCGGCCAATACCTCGGCGGTGGCGCGGCCAGGCCTTTCGGTGATCGCGAAGAGCACGCCGTCGCGCTCGGTCAGCTGCTCGCGCGTCAGCCCGGTCTTGCGGAGGAAGCCCTCCAGCGCCTGGGGCGGGGCGGAGGCACGCGGGCCCTTCACTTCCTCGGACACCGCCTCGGTCGCGGACGGAAGCCCCTTGGCGATCAGCGCCAGGCGGCGCGGGCCGGCATAGGTGACGATCTCACCCGCCGACAGACCGGCCTTGGCGAGTTCAGCGGCGAACAGCTTGGCGAGATTCTCCCGCGCGCCCGCCTGCATCCGGGCGGGGATTTCTTCGGAGCGGAGTTCGAGCAGAAAATCGGTCATGGTCACTCTCAATTCCTCCCCATCTCTGATGGGGAGGGGGACCGGCGCAGCCGGTGGAGGGGGCGGCGGGCATCCGCCGCTGAAGCGGCGGCCCCTCCACCATCACATTCGTGATGGTCCCCCTCCCCAAGCCCAGCTTGGGGAGGAATGGGGTGCGGGATCACGCCGCCCATCCGTTCTTTTCCATCCAGGCGCCGCACGCGCCCTTCGCCAGATCGCGGACGCGGCCCATATAGGCCTGGCGCTCCGCCACCGAGATCACGCCGCGCGCCTGCAGCAGGTTGAAGGTGTGGCTGGCCTTGATCGCCTGTTCATAGGCGGGGATGGGCAGCTTGGCCTCCAGACAGCGTTCGCACTCGGCCGCCGCCTTGCGGAAGGCGTCGAACAGCGTCTCGGTGTCGGCCACCTCGAAATTCCAGGTCGACATCTGCTTCTCGTTTTCGAGAAACACGTCGCCGTAGCTCACGCCCGCATCGTTGAAGCGCAGGTCATAGACGTTGTCGACGTCCTGGATGTACATGGCCAGACGCTCGAGCCCATAGGTCAGCTCGCCCGCGACCGGCTTCATGTCGTAACCGCCCATCTGCTGGAAATAGGTGAACTGGGTCACCTCCATCCCGTCGCACCAGACTTCCCAGCCCAGGCCCCAGGCGCCCAGGGTCGGGCTTTCCCAATCGTCCTCGACGAAGCGGATGTCGTGCTTGGCCATGTCCACGCCGATCGCGGCGAGGCTGCCCAGATACAGGTCCTGCAGGTCGGCGGGCGAGGGCTTCAGGATCACCTGATACTGGTAATAATGCTGGAGCCGGTTCGGGTTCTCGCCATAGCGGCCGTCGGTCGGGCGGCGGCAGGGCTGGACGAAGGCCGCGTTCCACGAATCCGGACCCAGCGCGCGCAGCGTGGTCGCGGGGTGAAAGGTGCCCGCCCCCATCTCCATGTCATAGGGTTGCAGGATCACGCATCCGCGCTCGCTCCAATAGTCATGGAGGGTGAGGATCATGCGCTGGAAGGAAAGTGGTCCTTCCGGGGGTCCGTTCCGGGTCAGCATAACGCGGCAGGCTTTGGCTCATGCCCCCTTCGCGGTCAAGGCGAGCCGCCGCACCCGCCATGCCGCCAGTCAACCAAGCATGATATTTTGTCAGGTCTTGTTGACATGGTCACGACTCACTGTCACTTTGTCATGGTCACCTGACATTCCGTCATGCACGGGTGACAAAGGGAGGTTGCCATGCAAGAGGAGGTGGACATGAAAAATCGCCTCAAGGTGCTGCGCGCCGAACGCAACTGGAGCCAGGCGGAACTCGCCGGGCGGCTGGACGTGTCGCGACAGGCCGTCAACGCCATCGAGACGGGGAAATACGACCCCTCGCTGCCGCTCGCCTTCCGCATCGGGCGCCTGTTCGACATGCCCATCGAGGAGATTTTCGATGACGAGCATCATGGTGAGTGAGTCGCCGGACTGCGATCCGCAGGAACCGGAACGGATGAAGCCCGGCGAAGTCCCAGCCTATCTGATCCGCCGGGTGCGGTCATGAGCCGCCGCCTGACCCACACGGTGATCGGGACCGGCATCGCGCTGTCGCTGCTCGGCTGGGGCGCCGGTCGCGTGGGCGGGATCGCGTTCGACACGTTCCGCCCGAAGATGCAGGCCGCCCCCAAGGCCGCGCTTCCGCATTTCTCCGTCCATCTTTCCATCGAGGTGCGGCCATGACCATGAATGCTTCGCGCATCGCCAAGGGACCGAGCGAACGCGCCAATCACCGCCTACTTGCCATATCCGGCGCCGTCGGCGGGATCGCCGGATTGTCGACCGCGCTGATCGTTTTACAACAGCCGCAGGGTGCAGCCCGCCCAGACCTGTGGTCCTCCCCACTGCCGCTCTGGTTCGCCGTGCTGATGGCGCTGATCTGGGGCGTGGTCATCCCCATCATCTCATGGCGCTGGCATCGGGTGGTCGACGAGCACGAACGCCAGGCTTACCGCGACGGTGCGGTCGCCAGCTTCTACACGGTCGGCCTGGGCGTGCCCGTCTGGTGGTTCCTGTGGCGCGGCGGGGTGCTGCCCCCGGTGCAGATCGAATGGGTGTACGGCGCGATGCTCGCGGTCGCCGGCCTGGTCTGGCTGTGGCGCAAGTACATTTGATCCCCTTCCCTTTCCGAAAGCCCGATCCCATGAAGACGATCATGAAGACCGCCCTCACCTCGCTCGCCCTCATGCTGGCGCTGCCCGCCTGCGCGCAGAGCAAGCCCGCCCAAGCCCCCAATGACGCGGACCCCGCCTTGTGGGTGGTCAAGGATGCCGACACCACCATCTATCTGTTCGGCACCATCCATGTGCTGAAGCCCGGCCTGACCTGGTTCGACGAGGCGGTGAAGACCGCCTTCGACAAATCCGACCAGCTGGTCCTGGAAATGGTCGAGCCCGACAAGGCGACGATGCAGCAGATCGTGCTGAAGAACGGCTTCTCGCCCACCGGCCCCACGCTGACCGAACAGCTGCCCGCCGACAAGCGCGGCGCCTATCTGAAGGCGATCGCCGATCTGGGGGCGCCGCCCCAGGCATTCGACCGGATGAAGCCATGGCTCGCCGCCGTCACCCTGTCGATCGCGCCGCTCCAGAAACAGGGGTACGATCCCGCCAACGGGCCGGAAAAGGTGCTGACCGAAGCCGCCAGGTCGGAGGGCAAGCCGGTCGAGGGGCTGGAGACCGCCGAGCAGCAGATCGGCTATTTCAACGGCCTGTCGCCCAAGGCGCAGATCGAGTTCCTGACCTCGACCGTGGACGAGCTGCCCAAGGCGGGCGAGGAAATGGCGAAGATGGTCGACGAATGGGCGCATGGCGACCCCGACGCGCTGGCCCGCGACATGAACGAGAGCCTGAAGGACTCGCCCGAGGTCGCCAAGACGCTGCTGACCGACCGCAACGGCCGCTGGGCGCGCTGGATCAAGCAGCGGCTGGCCAAGCCCGGCACGATCTTCATGGCGGTCGGCGCGGGCCATCTGGCCGGGGACGACAGCGTCCAGGCGCAACTCGCCAAGCAAGGGATCAAGGCGCAGCGCATCGCCTATTGAGGCGCGGCGGCCGACACCTTGCCTTTTGCCGCCTTTGCGGCTATGCGCCCCCGCTTCCGGTCATGGTCATCCCTGGAGGCGTGATCGGGAACCTATATCCCTTTTGTTTCGGAGTTACTGGAATGAGCGACACCCTTACGCTCGCCGCCGAGACGCGCGATCAGGTTGGCAAGGGAGCCTCCCGTTCGCTGCGTCGTGAAGGCCGCGTCCCCGCCGTGATCTATGGCCAGAACAAGGCCGCCGCGTCGATCCATCTCGAAGAGAAGGCGCTCGTCAAGGCGCTGATGACCGGTCATTTCTTCACCTCGGTCATCATGGTGGACGGCCAGCGCACGCTGGCGAAGGACGTCGCGTTCCATCCCGTCACCGACCGCCCGCTGCACGTCGACTTCCTGCGCATCGGCGAGCATGAGACCGTCACGGTTGCCGTTCCGGTCGTCTTCACCGACGAGGACGAGAGCGGCGTCAAGCAGGGCGGCGTGCTGAACATCACCCGCCACGAGATCGAGCTGGTCGTCGACGCCGCCAACATCCCGACCGAAATCAGCATCTCGCTGAAGGGTCTGGCCGTGGGCGACTCGATCCACATCTCGGACGTGAAGCTGCCCAAGGGCGCCGAGCCCGCCATCGACGACCGCGACTTCGCGATCGCCACCATCGTTCCGCCGACGGTTCCGACCGCCGCGGACGAAGCGGCCGATGCGTCGGAAGGTTCGGAAGAGGCCTGATCCGGCCTCGCTCTCTCTCACGAGCGAGCGAACGAAAATCAGGGCAGGTGGCGGCGACGCCCCTGCCCTTTTTCGTGCCCTATTCCTCTCCAAGCTCTGCTTGGGGAGGGGGACCATCGCGCCAGCGATGGTGGAGGGGTGGTGACGGACCGGCAACGCCCCTCCACCACGCCCTGCGGGCGCGGTCCCCCTCCCCATCAAAGATAGGGAGGAATGGGAAAGGGCCGCCGAACCTGATGGTCCGACGGCCCCGCTCATCCCCGCTCGGGGAATCGTAGGAACGGAGGGGGTGTTCCGGCTCAGCCCTGACCCTGGCTCAGAAAGCCGGTCAGCTCGGTCTTCGACACCTTCTTGCTCTTGTCGGTGTCGGCCTGGGCAAAGGCGGTGCCCACCCATTTCTTGGTCGCGGGCGACTCGGCCTTGGTCGACGGGTCGGTCTGCGCCTTCAGCGCAACCATCCACTGGGTGAACTCGGCCTTGTTCAGCTGGCCGTCACCGTCCTTGTCATAGGTCGGGAACTGGGTGTCGACGACCTGCGCGATCTGGCTGCCGGTCGCCTGGACCTGGCCCTCGGCGGGGGCCGCCTGGGCGGGCGCGGCGGGTTCCGCCGACGGCGTGGCGGCCTGCATCGGATCAGCCGTGGTTGTCGTCGCCGATTGCGGCGCCGCCGGCGTGGTCTGGGCGGGGGCGGGGGCAACCTGCGCAAGCACCGGAGCAGACGCCATCATGGCACCGGCAAGAAAAGCATATTTCATCATCTCGTCTCTCCCTTACTCTGGTCGATCGATGACTATGAAGACCGGAAACGCATCTTCGCCTTTAGTGATACGATCCCGTTCGGCATTTGACCATATGGGGTTTGCATCTTCGGATTTGAAGGCTCGGCTCGTCCCTGCTAACGGCACGGCACACCGTGATTCCGAGAGGGAGTGCACGGTAAGCCGTGCCGTTTCCACGACCTGAAGGTGCCCCGATGATTCCGCGCTATTCCCGTGCTCCCATGACCCGGATCTGGGATCCCCAGACCCGTTTCCGCATCTGGTTCGAGATCGAGGCGCACGCCACCGACGCGCTCGCCGAGCTGGGCGTCGTGCCGAAGGAAGCCGCCGCGCGCATCTGGGAAGCCGACAAGGCGGCGGGCGATTTCGATATCGCGCGCATCGATTCGATCGAGGCGGAGACCAAGCACGACGTTATCGCCTTCCTGACCCATGTCGCCGAGCGGACCGGGCCGGAGGCGCGCTTCCTGCACCAGGGCATGACCTCGTCCGACGTGCTCGACACCTGCCTGGCCGTGCAGCTGGCGCGCGCCTCCGACATTCTGATCGAGGATCTCGACGCGCTGCTCGCCGTCATCAAGCGCCGTGCCTATCAGCACAAGCTGACCCCGACCATCGGCCGCAGCCATGGCATCCATGCCGAGCCGGTCACCTTCGGCCTGAAGCTGGCGCAAGCCTATGCCGAGTTCGACCGCAACCGCGCGCGCCTGGTCGCGGCGCGCGCCGACATCGCCACCTGCGCGATCTCGGGCGCGGTCGGCACCTTCGCCAATATCGACCCGCGTGTCGAAGCCCATGTCGCCGAGAAGATGGGCCTGACGGTCGAGCCCGTTTCGACCCAGGTCATCCCGCGCGACCGCCATGCGATGTTCTTCGCGACGCTGGGCGTCATCGCCAGCTCGATCGAGCGGCTGGCGACCGAGGTCCGCCACCTCCAGCGCACCGAGGTCCTGGAGGCCGAGGAGTATTTCTCGCCCGGCCAGAAGGGCTCGTCGGCGATGCCGCACAAGCGCAACCCGGTGCTGACCGAGAATCTGACCGGCCTGGCCCGCATGGTGCGCGGCTATGTCACCCCGGCGCTGGAGAATGTCGCTTTGTGGCATGAGCGCGACATCAGCCATAGCTCGGTCGAGCGCTATATCGGCCCCGACGCGACCATCACCCTCGACTTCGCGCTCGCCCGCCTGACCGGCGTGATCGACAAGCTGGTCGTCTATCCGGCGCGGATGGAGAAGAACCTCAACAAGATGGGTGGCCTGGTCCATTCGCAGCGCGTCCTGCTGGCGCTGACCCAGGCGGGCGTGAGCCGCGAGGACAGCTATCGCCTCGTCCAGCGCAATGCGATGAAGGTATGGGAGTCCGACGGCGAACTGTCGCTGATGGAACTGCTCAAGGCCGATGCGGACGTGACGGCGGCGCTGTCGCCCGAGGAGATCGAGGCGCGGTTCGACCTCGATTACCATTACAAGAATGTCGACACGATCTTCGCGCGGGTGTTCGGCGCGTAATCGGTCGGGGGAGTCCTATTGGCGGCTTGTCCCGCCGAGACGGACTCCCCTCCCCCAACCCCTCCCGCCTGCGGGAGGGGAGTTGCCTGGGGAAGCGTTTACCCTCTTTCCTCTCCCCTCCCGCAAGCGGGAGGGGCTGGGGGAGGGAACCCGGGCAGCAAAGAAGGCAAACGGCCGTTGCGCCTCCCCGCCGTCAATCAGGCGGAATCAGGCAACCGGCCGTGAGCCCCCTCACCCCACCCACTGCGCCAGCCAGTCCGCCACCGCCTGCGGCGTCATCGCCCGCGCATCGGCCAGCGCGGTTTCTCGCCCGGCATTGACCAGCTTGTTGGTCTTCGGATCGACGATCAGCACCGCGGGCACGCCCGCCAGCCGCCCGGTGATGCCGTAAGAGGCCGGGACATCCATATTCTGGTCGAACCGACCCACATCGACCGTCACCACCTCGAAATGCCGGGCGACGAAGGGCCGCATCTTCGGCGACTCCATCACTCCTGCCAGTAGGCGGCAGTCGAGGCACCAGTTGCCGCCCAGATCGATCAGCACCCGCTTGTGCGCCTTGACCGCTCGCGCGCGGGCCGTCGCGATGGCCGCCTTGGCGTCGCCCGCATGATAGGGCAGCGGCAGGGGCTTGGGCAGCGCCTCAAAACTGGCGATCCCGACGCGCGGCGCGGCGACCGGCGCGGCGGCGGGGAGCAGCGCGCACGCAGCAAGAAGGGGCAAAGCGGCTTTCCACGGCGACATGACAATCTCCATCCTAATGGCTGCCATTGGAGCGCGACCGTCGCCGCAATGCAATATGGCTTTGCTTGGGGGCTGGACGCCGCGCCTATGCCCCACTGGCCGGGATCAGCGTCGGCACGTTCCGTGCGGCGAGCAGCCAGCGGTAAAAGGCATCGATCAGATACACCCGAAGCGTGGTCGGCTCGACGCTCAGCTTCTTCACCCCCTCCAGGCACTCGGGCGCATTGATGAGCATCGCCTGTTCCAGCCCCCGGACCAGATCGCTGCCCTGCGGCGCGTGGAATAGCCGGGTCGCGAGGACCGGCTGGGTCTGAACCAGGCAGGCGGCCACGACGAACCCCGATTTCTCCGGATTTTGCCGATAGCGATTATGGTCGGTTTCCACCTTGCGGAAGCGCGCGCGTACCACCGGATCGAAGGTCTGCGCGGCATCGAGCGACGCATCCGGCGCAAAGGCGCGCAACGTCCGCTCGAGCAGGATTCCGCGATGGAGGATGTCCTGTCCCGCCAGCGCGGGGTTCCACGGCGGGCTCGATCCCAGCGGCGGATAACATCCCCAGTTGGTGACGATGACCATGCCCTGCGCATATTCGGTGCTGGCCAGCGACGGGGGCCCTTCGACCGCCTTGCGCAGCCAGTCCCGGCTGGCCTTGTCGAAAGCACAGGCCAGGAACTGGTCCGCGCGCTCATAGGCGATGTTGACCTGCGTATTGTCGACCGGGGCCCAGCGGACATTGACCGGCAAGGCGTCGCGCGGAAGGCTGAGCGCCTGGACGATGATCTCGTCGGACGATCCCGCATCCGGCAGAATGATCTTTTCGACTTTCCGGGATGGAACAGCTTGCGCCGCGACAGGTGCCAACACCATCGCACCGAGGGCGATCAAGCATCCAGGCAGGTGACGCATCGCAGGACTTCCTTGTCAAAGTCGCGCGACAATCATGACTCCCGCCCTGCTCGGGAGTCAACAGGGCCGGGATGGATGATCATCCCGGCCCCGCACCGTCTGACAATGTCAATCGACGGAAAACCTTGCTTATTCGCCCGCGAAGACACTCTTCAACTTGGCGAAAAAGCCCTGGCTTTCAGGGCATTCGTCCCCGGTCTCGGTTTCGCGGAACAGTTCGAGTAATTCGCGCTGGCGGGTCGACAGCCGGGTCGGCGTCTCGACTTCGATCTGGATGACCAGATCGCCGGTGCCGCGCCCTTGCAGGACGGGCATGCCCGCCCCGCGCTGGCGGAGTTGCTTGCCCGATTGGATGCCCGCCGGAATCTTGATCTCGTGCATCCGCCCGTCGAGGCCGGGGATGGACAACGCCCCGCCGAGTGCCGCCGTGGTGAAGCTGATCGGCGCACGCGCGAACAGGGTCGTACCCTCCCGCTCGAAGATCGCGTGCCGCTTGACGTGGAGGAAGATATAGAGGTCGCCTGCAGGTGCACCGCGCGCGCCCGCCTCGCCTTCACCGGTCAGGCGGATGCGGGTGCCCTCGTCGACGCCCGCCGGGATGTTGACCGACAGCGTCTTGGTCTTTTCGATGCGGCCGTCGCCGCGACAATCGGGGCACGGATCGGCGATGATCTGGCCCGCGCCCTGACAGACCGGGCAGGTCCGCTCGACCACGAAGAAGCCCTGCTGCGCGCGGACCTTGCCATGGCCGCCGCAATGCTGGCAGGTCTTGGCGCTGGTGCCGGGCTTGGCGCCGGTGCCGTCGCAGGTGTCGCACGCGGCCGAGACGTCGATGGTGATCTCGGTCGACTTGCCATGGAACGCCTCTTCCAGCGAGATTTCCATGTCGTAGCGCAGATCCGCGCCGCGCCGGGGCTGTTGGCGCCCGCCGCCGCGTCCGCCGCCCATGAATTCGCCGAAGACGCTTTCGAAAATATCGGAGAAAGCGCCGAAATCCTGCCCGCCATGGCCGCCGCCACCGCCGCCCATGCCCTGCTGGAACGCGGCATGGCCATAGCGGTCATAGGCCGCGCGCTTCTGGGGGTCCTTCAGGCAGTCATAGGCTTCGCTGATCGCCTTGAACTTGGCCTCGGAGTCCTTGCAGCCCGCATTGCGGTCCGGATGGTACTGCATCGCCAGCTTGCGGTAGCGCGACTTGATCGTCGCATCGTCCGCGGTGCGCTCGCATTCGAGCAGTTCATAATAGTCGATCGTCGTGCTCATGCCCGGTCTCGCCCCGTCCGCCTGTGCGTGGCCCGCCGACCGACCGTGCCGTCAGGCCGGACGGAGCGGACGCCCAAGCGCTTCGCCACTTCATGCCCCGAAAGGCGGTATTCTCAACAGCAACCGAAGGCCCGGCCCGCCGACAGGCAGACCGGGCCGACAGCCTTACTTGGTCTCGTCGACTTCCGAGAATTCGGCGTCGACCACATCGTCCTGCTTGGCCGCACCGGCATCGGCGGAGGGCGAAGCCTCGGCCTGCTGCTGCTTCTCGTAGATCGCCTGGCCCAGCTTCATCGCGACCTGAGCGAGGGCCTGCGCCTTCTCGTTCATGGTGTCGGGGTTGCCACCCTCGACCGCCGTCTTGGTCTCGGCGATGGCCGCCTCGATTTCGGACTTCAGCGACGCGTCGACCTTGTCGCCATTGTCGGCCAGCTGACGCTCGGTGGTGTGGATGAGCGACTCGGCGTTGTTCTTGGCCTCGGCCTCGGCACGACGCTTCTTGTCCTCTTCCGCGAACTTCTCCGCGTCGCGGACCATCTGGTCGATGTCACTGTCCGACAGACCGCCCGAGGCCTGGATGCGGATCTGCTGCTCCTTGCCGGTGCCCTTGTCCTTGGCCGAGACGTTGACGATGCCGTTGGCGTCGATGTCGAACGTGACCTCGATCTGCGGCACGCCGCGCGGCGCCGGGGGAATGCCGACCAGGTCGAACTGACCCAGCAGCTTGTTGTCCTGCGCCATCTCGCGCTCGCCCTGGAAGACCCGGATCGTCACCGCATTCTGGTTGTCGTCGGCGGTCGAATAGACCTGGCTCTTCTTGGTCGGGATCGTCGTGTTGCGGTCGATCATCTTGGTCATGATGCCGCCCAGCGTCTCGATACCCAGCGACAGCGGGGTCACGTCGAGCAGCAGCACGTCCTTGACGTCGCCCTGCAGCACGCCCGCCTGGATCGCCGCGCCCATGGCGACGACTTCGTCGGGGTTCACGCCGGTGTGCGGGTCCTTGCCGAAGAAGTTCTTCACGACCTCACGGACGCGCGGCATGCGGGTCATGCCGCCCACCAGCACCACGTCGGCGATCTCGTCGGCCTTCATGCCCGCATCGGCCAGCGCCTTCTTGCACGGCTCCAGCGTGCGCTGGATCAGGTCCTCGACCAAACGCTCCAGATCGGCGCGGGTGATCGACTTGACCAGGTGCTTCGGGCCGTTCTGGTCGGCGGTGATGAAGGGCAGGTTGACCTCGGTCGACTGGGCCGAGGACAGCTCGATCTTCGCCTTCTCGGCCGCTTCCTTCAGACGCTGGAGCGCCAGCTTGTCCTTGGTGAGGTCGATGCCCTCTTCCTTCTGGAAGCCCGACGCCAGGAAGTCGACGATCTTGTTGTCGAAGTCCTCGCCGCCCAGGAAGGTGTCGCCGTTGGTCGCCTTCACCTCGAACACGCCGTCGCCGATCTCGAGGATCGAGATGTCGAACGTGCCGCCGCCAAGGTCATAGACCGCGATCGTCTTGCCGTCCTGCTTCTCCAGGCCGTAAGCCAGTGCCGCCGCGGTCGGCTCGTTGATGATGCGCAGCACTTCGAGGCCCGCGATCTGGCCGGCGTCCTTGGTCGCCTGGCGCTGCGCGTCGTTGAAGTAAGCCGGAACCGTGATGACCGCCTGGGTCACCGTCTCGCCGAGGTACGATTCGGCGGTTTCCTTCATCTTCTGGAGCGTGAAGGCGCTGATCTGCGACGGGCTGTAATCCTTGCCGCCCGCATTCACCCATGCGTCGCCGTTCGGACCGCGCGCGATGGCGTACGGGACCAGCTCGGTGTCCTTGCGGGTGACGGGATCGTCATAGCGGCGGCCGATCAGGCGCTTCACCGCGAAGATGGTGTTGTCGGGGTTGGTCACCGCCTGGCGCTTGGCGGGCTGGCCGATCAGGCGCTCGCCATCCTTGGCGAAGGCGACGATCGACGGCGTGGTGCGCGCGCCTTCCGCATTCTCGATGACCTTGGGCTTGCCGCCCTCCATGACAGCGACACAGCTGTTCGTGGTGCCGAGGTCGATGCCGATCACTTTTGCCATAAGTCTCTAAATGCCCCTCAAGAACATAGTCTGGAAGTCCAATGCCGGGGTTCGCCGGTCCCGAAAGCGGCAACCCGAAAACCCCGTTCACTGGCCGGATATAGGTGGGCGATCCGTTGCCGCAAGATTGGATGGAACCTAGTGTGGTCTCGGGATTTGCCGAAACGAGAGGGTTCATCATGCGTCGCGCCGTTTTTCTGGGCCTTTGTGCGCTCGCCGGGGCGACGCTGACGGGATGCGCGCAAAAGCCGGAACTCTACGCCGAGGAAGGCTGGGTCCGTCTGGCCGCCGTGCCCGGCCGCCCCGCCGCCGCCTATTTCATCGTCCATGGCGGCCCCAAGGCCGTCGACCTGATCTCGGTCAGCAGCGACGTCGCGATCACCAGCGAGATGCATGAAGGCGGGATGGCGATGAAGAAGGTCGACCGCGTCCCCATCCCCGCCGGAGGAACCGTCGCCTTCGCCCCCGGCGGACGGCATGTCATGCTGTACGACATGAACCCCGGCGTGAAGCCCGGACGCATCCTGTCGCTGCTCCTGTCCTTTGCGGACGGCACCCGGTTGCGCCAGGGGGCGCGGGTGATCGGGGCGGGCGATCCGGCGCCGGAATAAGCCAGGGCCGATCGACATTCAGCCATGCCTTTCCTTCCCTCGCCCCTCGCAGAGGGGAGAGGGTTGCGCAGACTTAGTCTTTGCGTAGCAAAGGCTTAGTCGGAGCTGGGTGAGGGGTAGGCGATCGCGAAGCGAGCGCGTGAGCCTTTGGGCTCGCTCAACCCCTCACCCAAGCTGCGCTGGCAAGCTCCGCTAACCCTCTCCCCTGTCCAGGGGAGAGGGAAAGAAGACGCAATCGTGAATGTCGATCGGCTCTGGGGACGACCCGCCTCCCCCCGATGACCAAAAAATGACGGCGGACTGATTTATTTTTCGAGCATCGACCTAAATCGGTAATGAAGCGGTCCTTCATGTGTCAAACAAGCGCCATACAGCGCGCCCCGCTGGCTCGAACGAGCCAGAAATGGGGGAATTTTGACCATGTCCGATACGAACGACACCCGGTTCAGCCTGCGGCGGATCGCCGACCGGCGGACGCTGCTGCGCGGCGCTGCGGGTCTGTCGATGCTGCCGCTGACGGGGGCGCTGGCGGGGTGCGACGACGATGCGCTTTTGAACGCCAGGCCGACCACGACCGCCGGAACGGCCGCCGCTACGCCGGTCGGCACCACCAGCTTCTCGATCGCGGTGCTGCCCGACACGCAATTCTATTCGCGCTATGCGACCAATGACGAGAACCGCCAGTTCCAGCGCAAATATGGCTCCGAGCCCTTCGCCGCGCAGACCCAGTGGATCGTCGACAACGCCAAATCCTATGCGATCCCCTTCGTCATCCATCTGGGCGACGTGGTGGATCAGGTGCGCAAGCCCGCGCAGTGGGCGGTGGCCGACGCCGCGATGAAGCGGCTGGAGACGGCGCGCATCCCCTATTCGATCCTGGCGGGCAATCACGACGTTCTTTACGACGTCGACTATCACATCCCCGCCGACCAGCAGAACGGCACCGACAGCCAGCGCACCCTGTCGGCCGAGCCCTATCTCAACTGGTTCCCGACCTCACGCGCGCAGGCCCAGACGACCTTCCGCGAGCGCGACCGCACCGGCTTCCACGAATATCACATCTTCGAGATGTACGGCGTGACGTTCATGGTGCTGTCGCTGTCCTGGCGCATCTCGGACGCCGGGATCCTGTGGGCGCGCGACGCGATCCGCCGCAACCCGACCCTGCCCGTGATCCTGGCCAACCACCAGCTGCTCAACATCGACAAGGACGGCAAGAGCCCGCTGGAGACCGATTACGGCCTGATGTTGTGGAACAACCTGATCCGCGACAACGATCAGATCTTCATGACGCTGAACGGCCATCACCACGGTGCCGCGCTGCTCACCAAGACCAACGACTTCGGCAATCCGGTCCATGAGATGGTCGTCGATTACCAGATGGCCTATCAGGGCGGCAACGCGATGATGCGGCTGTACGAGATCGACTTCTCGGCCAACAAGATCGACGTGATGAGCTTCTCGCCCTGGGTGGTCCAGAAGCCCAAGGCGACTCTCAACCAGTTCGACCGCGCGGTGCTGGACGATGCGAACAACCGCTTCACGATCAGCATGGACTTCAAGAAGCGCTTCGCCCGTTTCCTGCCGGGCTTTGCCTATACCGAGATGACGGCGGGCGTGCCGATCCTGCCGCGCGTCCGCTCGGCGCTGCTGAACGGCTATACCGAGCCCGCCGCCCCCGCCGAGGTGCTGCCGCGCGACGCCGACGACTATCCCAAGATCGCCGAGACCGCCGCGCACTGGCGCGTGGCGAGCGGCATCGTCGACGGCAAGATCGTCCAGGTCGGCGAGACGCTGCCCGACGTGACCGGCCGCAACCCCATGGCGCGCGTGCCGCTGTCGGGTCCGGCGATGGTCGAGGACGTGGTCTGGTCGACCGACCGCCACCGCCTGTCCTCGGCACTGGGCAGCGTCCGCTTCCGCAACACCGACAAGGTGACCGCGCGCAGCAGCGCCTTCGCGACCGCCACCACCGCGCCGATCAACGCCGCGACCTTCGGCGCGGGCTATACGGTCGAGGCGTTCATCAAGATCGACGCCAACTGGACGGTGACCAACCACCGCTGGGGCAATATCCTGACCCGCAACGGCAATCGCGGCAAGCTGCCGGGCTTTGCCGGGGGCGACCGGGAATCGCCGCCGGTACTGTTCGCCATCTCGTCGCTGCGCGAGATCCAGTGGGAGGTCGTGCCGTCCTCGAACACCAGCTATCCGCAGGCCAACTGGTCGGGCGAGGTGATGGTCGACACCTGGTACCACATCGCGATCGTCAACGATCCGGTGGCGAACGAGACGATCCTCTATGTCGACGGCGCCCCCGTCCTGCGCAACAGCGCGGGCCAGGTCGGCATCGCGACGCTGGCCGCCGACATGCCCTGGGTGCTGGGTGCCGCCTGGTGGGACGGCGCGCGCAAGGACGGCTATTTCGGCCATATCGGCGAGGTCCGCATCGTCGCCAAGCCGCTGACCAACAGCCAGTGGCTGACCGCGCGGCGGAGCTGATCGATCGGGGGCGGGCCGCGATGGTGGCCCGCCCCTTCCCTCTTCGCCAGACGTGCCCCATCTGGTCCCCATGACCAAGCGCATGCTCACCCCCGGCGAGGAACGACTGGCCCGGTCCGTCTTCGGCGATGCGATCGATTATGCGAAGGTGCGGCTGTCCCCGACCAAATGGGCCTTCTTCCAACCGCGCGACACGGTGATGGCGCCCACCGGCTGCATCCATTTCCACCCCAGGGGCGATTTGTGGCGCGAGGATTTCGGCGCCTGCCCGCTCCATGAGCAGGGGCTGTTCATCCATGAGATGGTGCATATCTGGCAGCACCAGCGGGGCATCTTCCTGCCGCTGAAGCGCCATCCCTTTTGCCGGTACGGCTATGCGCTGAAGCCGGGACAGGCCTTTGGTCGCTATGGCATCGAGCAGCAGGCGGAGATCGTCCGCCATGCCTTTCTGCTCAAGCGCGGCGCGGTGGTCGCGGGGGCGCCGCCATTGGCGCAGTATCAGACGCTGGTGCCGTTTCGGGGGGATTAGCGGGCGTTTGCCCTTGGGGCGGGGCCCTCCCCCATCCCCTCCCGCCTGCGGGAGGGGCGCGTTGCGTGGCCACGTCGGGTTAACCCCCGAAAGAATCGCTTGCGGTGACCGCGAGCACGCTCCTCCCGCGAGCGGAAGGGGATGGGGGAGGGATAGCCGCGAAACCCCCAACAAAAAAGGGCGGACCAACCGGCCCGCCCCTCGTCATTCCTCCGGAACCGATCAGTCCGGCTTCTTCGCCACCGCGACCAGCGCGGGGCGCAGCAGGCGGTCCTTGATCATATAGCCCGCCTGCATCTCCTGCACGATCGTGCCCGGCTCCTGGTCGGACGGCATTTCGATCATCGCCTGGTGCCGATTGGGGTCGAGCGGCTGGCCCATCGCCTCGATCTTGGTAATGCCGTGGCGGCCCAGCACGCTGTCCAGCTCGCGGCCGGTGGCGTCGAGGCCGGTCACGAGGCCCTTCCACTTGTCGTCGGTGCGCAGATCGGCCGGAATCGCCGCCAGCGCGCGCTGGAGATTGTCGGCGACCGACAGGACGTCGCGCGCGAATGCGGTCGCGGCGTAATTGCGTGCGTCGGCCGCTTCCTTCTCGGCACGACGACGGACATTCTGATTCTCGGCCTGGGCATAGAGATATTGCTGCTTGGCCTCGGCCAGCTGGTTCTCCAGCTCGGCCAGACGGTCCTGCCCCGCCACTTCGGGCGCGGCCTCGGCCGTTTCCTCACGCAGGTCGGTCTGGGGTGCGTTGGTCGTGTTCTCGCTCATCATAATCCCTGTTCAGCCCATCATGCGGGCGAGCGTTGCCGCCGTGAAATCCACCATGGGCACGACGCGGGCATAGTTCAACCGCGTGGGGCCAATTACGCCGACCACGCCGACCACTTGGCCGTCCAGCCCGCGAAACGGTCGCGCGATCACCGACGATCCCGACAGCGCGAACAATTTGTTCTCCGCGCCGATGAAGATGCGGGTCGAATCCCCCGCACGCGCCGAATCGAGCAGGCTGGCAATCTCCTGCTTGCCCTCCAGATCGTCGAGCAGGTCGCGCACCCGTTCCAGATCGGCGGCGGCGGCCGCATCGATCAGCCGCCCCTGCCCGCGCACGATCAGGATCGGGCGACGATTGCCGTCCTCGCTCCAGACCGCCAGCCCCTGTTCGACAAGCGCGCGCGCCGCCCCGTCCAGCGCCGCGCGCCCCGCCGCCAGTTCGCGCTCCAGCCGCTCGCGCGCCTGGCCCAGCGTCAGCCCGGCCAGCGTGGCGGACAGATAATTGCCCGCCTCGACCAGCGCCGACGGCGTCATGCCCGGCGGTAGCTCCAGCACCCGGTTCTCGACCGCGCCGTCCTCCGCGACCAGCACGGCCAGCGCCTGGGTCGGCGACAGCGGCACGAAGCCGATCGAGCGCAGCTTCATCTCGCGCTTGGGCACCATCACCAGCCCCGCACAGGCCGACAGGCCCGACAGCACCGCCGTCGTCGCCGCCAGCGCCTCCTCGACCGGGCCGGAGCGCGCGGCGCGTGCCTCGATCGCGGCGCGCTCCTCGATGCTGGGCTCCATCGCGTGCATCATGCCGTCGACGAACAGCCGCAGCCCGATATCGGTCGGCATCCGCCCCGCGCTGGTATGCGGCGCGGCCAGCAGCCCGCGCTCCTCCAGTTCCTGGAGCACGTTGCGGATCGAGGCCGGCGACAGGTTGATCCCCGACAGCGCAATGGTCTTCGACCCCACCGGCTGGCCGCTGGTGAGATAGCTGTCGACCACCACGCGAAAGATATCGCGCGCCCGGTCGGTCAGCTCGGTGATCGGTGGCGTGACCATGCCGGAAATGTAGGCATTCCCCGCACGCCGCTCAACCGCGATCGGGAGACACTCCCCTTCTTCTCCGCGCCCTCTGCGCCTCTGCGCGAAATTTTCTCACGCGGAGACGCGGAGATTGCTTGGTTCTTCCTCCGCGTCTCCGCGCCTCCGCGTGAACCATTCTTCTTTTTTGCGCGCAGAGGCGCAGAGGACGCAGAGAGAAGAGGAGTGTCTTCCGATCGACACCTTGGTCTCTGGCGCAAGTCGCGGGGGCCGGTTAGGGCTGGGGTCAAGGAACAAGGAGAAGACTATGCGCCCGTCCGGCCGGATGCCCGACCAGATGCGTCCCATCACCATCGAGCCGAATTTCACCCGCCACGCCGAAGGTTCGGTGCTGATCGGGTTCGGCGATACCAAGGTGCTCGTCACCGCCAGCGTCGAGGAGCGCGTGCCCCCCTTCCTGCGCGGCAAGGGCGAAGGCTGGGTCACGGCCGAATATGGCATGCTCCCCCGCGCCACCCATACGCGCGGCAGCCGCGAGGCGGCCAAGGGCAAGCAGTCGGGCCGTACCCAGGAGATCCAGCGGCTGATCGGCCGCTCCCTGCGCGCCGTCTGCGACCTGAAGGCGCTGGGCGAGCGGCAGATCACCATCGACTGCGACGTGATCCAGGCCGATGGCGGCACCCGCACCGCCGCCATTTCGGGCGCGTGGGTCGCGCTGCGCATGGCGGTGAACAAGCTGATGGCCGAGGGCAAGCTGACCAGCGACCCGATTCGCAACAAGGTCGCCGCCGTGTCGTGCGGCATCCATAAGGGCACCCCGGTCCTCGACCTCGACTATATCGAGGATTCAAACGCCGATGCCGATGCGAATTTCGTGCTGATCGAGAACGGCCATATCGCCGAGGTCCAGGCGACCGCCGAGCACGCCACCTATGACGAAGAGGCGCTGCTCCGCCTGCTCCGCCTGGCGCGCATGGGCTGCACCGAGATCTTCGCGGCGCAGGAACAGGCGATCCGCGCATGAGCGGCGAAGGAAACGGCCGCCAGGCGATCCGCAAGCTCGAACCCGGCAAGCTGGTCCTCGCCAGCCACAACAAGGGCAAGATCGTCGAATTCCGCGAACTGCTCGCGCCTTACGGCGTCGAGGTGATTGCGGCCGCCGACCTGGACCTGCCCGAGCCCGAGGAAACCGGCACCACCTTCGTCGCGAATGCCGAACTGAAGGCGCTGGCGGCGGCGGACCTGTCCGGCCTGCCCGCACTGTCCGACGACAGTGGGCTCTGCGTCGAGGCGCTGGGCGGCGATCCGGGGCTGTTCTCGGCGCGCTGGGCGGGGCCGGAAAAGGACTTTGCCATGGCGATGCGCGCGGTCGAGGATCGGCTGAACGAGGAACCGGACATGGCGCGCTCGGCACATTTCATCTGCGCGCTGGCAGTCGGCTGGCCCGACGGGCATGTCGAATGGTTCGAGGGCCGCGTCGACGGCGCCATCGTCTGGCCACCGCGCGGGGACAAGGGCCATGGTTACGACCCGATCTTCCAACCGATCGGCTATAGCGAGACCTTCGCCGAGATGGACCAAGACGAAAAGAACCGCATCAGCCACCGCGCCGACGCGTTCGGCCAGCTGGTGAAGGCGGTGTTCTGACCTTCTATTCCTCCCCTGCAAGGGGAGGTGGCAGCCCGAAGGGCTGACGGAGGGGTGTCGCGCTCTCGATAGGGTGACACCCCTCCACCATGCTGCGCATGGTCCCCCTCCCCTTGCAGGGGAGGAAATCGGCTACCCCTTGGCCAGCCGCTTCTGGTTCGCGGTCACCGCCTTGTGCACCGGCGCCATCGCCTGGACCGGCATCGATGCGCCGATCAGCATGGCGCGGGCCATCGACTCCCACGCATCGATGATCCCGCCGCGCGGATCGTGCCGCGACAGACGCGTCAGCGCGGCCTGATCGCGGTTCCAGACCTGCGCCGACTGGTCGAACGCCTTCACCTTCTCGCTGACCATCAGCGTCATCTCGGCGACCGAGGACGTGCCCGTCGCCATCGCCCCCATGCGGGTCGCGATCACGCTCTGCGCGCTCAGCATCGCCTCCCCGGCCATCACCGCGAAACGCGCGGGCGCGCTCCAGAAGGCGATCCACGCCATCGGATCATAGGGATTCGCCATTGCGCCGTTCCTTTTGCCGCGTCCGTCGAGTCAGAATGCCCGTTCGCCAAAGACGTTGCCCGTCGGGCTATAGCGGCAAACGAGGAAGTCGTCGCGTGCGTTGCTCGCCATCGCGCATCCGACCGCCGTGGAACGCGCCCAGACGATCTGGGTATAATGCGCCACGTCGCCGAACTGCCCGGTCCGGCTCGATTGCGGCACGGGCAGATTCACGAAGTCGCGCTTCTCCGCGACCCAATGCCCCATCATCTCGTCATAGCGATAGGCGCCGCGCGTGCCGGTCCACAGATTCTCACCCTGCCGGGTCGGCCCCTGCGGCTGTTCGGCATGCTGGAAGCGGCCGGTACGCGCCATCTCCTGCGCATAGGCCAGCGCGCTCGCCGCCAGCCGGTCGTCCCAGGCCAGGGGCGGCAACCCGATCTCCGCCCGCGCCGCGCGGTGCCCGGCCAGCATCGCCTGTCGCAACAATCCGGCCCCCCGCGGTGCGGGCGCATCGGAGGGGCGCGCCTCGACCACGCGCGCGGGCGGACTCTCCCCCGTCCCCGGCCGCGAGGACGGGACCATTTGGCCGCAGCCCGCCAGCAACAGGGCGAGGACGGGAATCGATAAGAGATGGCGAAGCGCACGCATCGCCGCCATATCGGGCCGCATCATGTCCTCCGCAATATCGCCGCCCCCCGCCCCGCTCGCGCTCTATGTCCATTGGCCCTTCTGCGTCTCCAAATGCCCTTATTGCGACTTCAACAGCCATGTCCGCGAGTCGGTGGACCAGGCGGCGTGGCAAAAGGCGCTGCTCGCCGATCTGGCGCATGAGGCAGAGGCGCTGCCCGATCGGCGGCTGACCTCGATCTTCTTCGGCGGCGGTACGCCCTCGCTGATGCCCCCCGCCACGGTCGCCTCGATCCTGGACGCAGCCGAGCGCCACTGGGGCTTTGCCGAGGGGATCGAGATCACGCTGGAGGCCAATCCTTCCTCGGTCGAGGCGGCGCGTTTCGCCGATCTGGCCGCCGCCGGGGTCAACCGCGCGTCGCTGGGCGTGCAGGCGCTCGATGACGAGGCGCTGCATTTCCTGGGCCGGGGCGCACGGCGTGGACGAGGCGCTGCGCGCGCTCCAGACCGCGCAAGGGGTGTTCGGGCGGGTCAGCTTCGACCTGATCTATGCCCGCCCCGGCCAGCCCCTGCCCGACTGGGAGGCCGAGCTGAGCCGCGCGATCGGCTATGGCACCGAGCATCTGTCGCTCTATCAGCTGACGATCGAGCCGGGCACGCGCTTCCACACCGAGGCGGCGGCGGGACGGCTGACCATCCCCGACGGCGACGCCGCCGCCGACCTGTTCGAGGCGACCCGCCAGCGCACCGCCGCCGCCGGGCTGCCCGCCTATGAGACGTCCAACCATGCGAGGCCGGGGGCGGAGAGCCGCCACAACCTGACCTATTGGCGTTACGGCGACTATGTCGGGATAGGCCCCGGCGCGCATGGCCGCCGCGAGGGCGTGGCGACGGTGCGCCGCAAGAAGCCCGAAAACTGGATGGCGGCGGTCGATCGCAACGGTCACGGCATCGAAACCGAGGAAACGCTCGATCCCGTCACCCGCGCGACCGAAGCGCTGGTCATGGGCCTGCGCCTGCGCGAAGGCGTCGACCTGACCCGCATCACCGCGCTGGCCGGGGGGCGGGAGATGGTGAACCATGCCACGCTCGACACTATGTCGCGACAGGGACTGATACGCCTGGAGGGCAACCGGCTGATCGTCACCGAGGCGGGGGCGCTTCTTCTGGACGCGGTGCTGCGGGAAGTGGTCGTGACGGACGGGGCTCCGGGCTAACCGACCGCGTCGCGCATCCAGTCCAGATAGCGCGGCGAGACGTCGGTGACGGGCAGCGCGAGGATCTCGGGCACGTCATAGCTGTGCAACGCCTCGATCGCTTCGCACAGGGCGGCGAAGCGGGATTTCACCGTCTTGATATGCAGCATCACTTCGGAGTCGTTCTGCACCGCCCCGTCCCAGCGATACCAGCTTTCGATCGGCATCGCCTGGACGCACGCGGCCAATCGGTTCTCGACGAGCATCCTCGCAATGGCGGCGGCCTCGTCACGCCCGCCCACCGTGCACATGACGACGATCGGTTCCGGGTTCACTCCCCAAACCCGGTCGGGGCGGGGGATACGGTGATCGTGGTGCCGTCGCGGATTTCCTGTACCTCCAGCGCGCGTTCGGCCACGCCGTCGCGGCCGAAGCGGAAGGCGCCGTCGATCCCGGAAAAACCATCCGACGCGCGCAGCCGGGTCTCGGGGAACGGCGCGTTCATCTTCCAGTCGCGGGCGATCCGCACGGTCAGCAGGACCGCGTCATAGCCCAGGCTCGACAGGCGATAGGGCGCGGTCCTGAACCGGGCGCGGTATTTGGTCGCATATTGCCGGTAGAGCGTGTTCGACACGCTGGCGAACCAGGCCCCGTTCAGCGGCGCGCGCGCGGCGATCCCCGATTCGGAGTTCCACAGCTCGGTCCCCAGCAGATGCGTGTTCGCCCCCGACCCGCGCTTCAGGATCGGGGCCGCCGCCGCCGCCGCCGCGCCGCCATCGGCGACCAGCACCGCGTCATAGGGTGCCTTGGCGTTCAGCCGCTGCGCCGCCGCCGCGATCCCGCCCGCGACCCGGCCATAGGGCTGGAGCGAGACGACCTGCCCCCCCGCCCCCTCGACCGCGCGGAGAAAGGCGGTCGAGGCGCGCTCGCCATACAGGCCGTTGGGGACGAGGCCCGCAAAGGTCGTGACGCCGCGCTCATGCGCGAAATCCACCACCCGGTCGATCGACTGGGCGGGCGTATAGCCCATCAGATAGGTGCCGCCGCCCGCGACCCCGGCATCGTTGGAAAAGCTGATGACCGGCACCCGCGCCGCCCGCGCGACCGGCGCGACCGCGCGGACGTCCTCGGACAGCAGCGGCCCCAGGATCAGCTGCGCGCCCTCGGCGATCGCCTTCTGCGCCGCCGCCGCCGCGCCGTTCGCGGTGTCGTAATTGGTGATTCGGATCGTGTCCGCCTGCGCATCGAGCAACGCCATCATCGTGGCGTTGGCGATCGACTGGCCCACGCCCGCATTGGCGCCCGACAGCGGCACCAGCAACGCGACGCGGTGGCGCGCGGTGTCGCGCGGCAGGCCGTGCTCGACCTCGGTCGACGGGCGCGGCGTCGTGGGCACGGGCCGGGTCTGGGGCTGTTCGACGGGCCCGCGCGGGACGATCGTCTGGCACGCTCCCAGGAACAGCGTCGTCGCCAGCGCCAGGCCGCGCCCGATCCGCCAGCCGTGAAATTGCGAGCCGCCCGAATCTGCGGCCCCCGGTTGTACGAACAGCCCTGCCTCTGTCATGACGATCCCCGTGACCCAATCCGAACACACTCTCGAACCCGGGCTGTACATCGTCGCGACCCCGATCGGCAATCTCGGCGATCTGTCGCCGCGCGCCGCCAACATATTGACAAACGCCGATGTCATCGCCGTCGAGGACAGCCGTGTGACCGCCGGTCTGCTCCGCCATATCGGGGTCAAGCGGCCCATGCAGCCCTATCACGACCACAATGCCGAGCATGTCCGCCCCGGCCTGATCGCGCGCATGGCGACCCAGGCGGTGGCGCTGGTGTCCGATGCCGGGACACCGTTGATCTCGGACCCGGGTTACAAGCTGGTGCGCGATGCGCGCGCGGCGGGGCATGCGGTGGTGACGATCCCCGGCCCCTGCGCCGCCATCGCCGCGCTGACCCTGGCAGGGCTGCCGACCGACCGGTTCCTGTTCGCGGGCTTCCTGCCGCCCAAGGAAAAGGCGCGCGCCGATGCGATCGCCGAGATCGCCGGGATCCGCGCGACCCTGGTCCTCTACGAATCGGGGCCGCGCCTCGCCGCGACGCTGACCGCGCTGGCGGAAGGGCTGGGCGACCGCGAGGCGGCGGTGACGCGCGAGATCACCAAGAAGTTCGAGGAGGCGGTGACCGGCACCCTCTCCACCCTCGCCGCGCGCTATGCCGAGGGCGGGCCGAAGGGCGAGATCGCGATCGTCGTCGCGCCGCCGGGCGAGGCCCCGCCCGCCACCGAGCAGGATGCCGACGCCGCGCTGGCCGAGGCGCTGACCCGCCTGCCCGTCGGCCGCGCGGCGAGCGAGGTGGCCAAGGCGCTGGGCCTCGACCGCAAGGCGCTCTACGCCCGTGCCCTGGCGCTGAAGAGCGGGGATTCAAGCGATTAGGATGCGGCGTTAGGGAATTTCTAAGGGACGCAGGCGCATGGCGGGGCCAGGAGCCGCTCCCTCATGTACGCCTTCGATTTTCATCACGACATCAACCTGCTGGACATACGCTGGACAGGGCTGTTCACGCCCGAGATCGCGGCGCGCTATGCCCATGAGCTGACGGACGCTTTCTGGCGCAGCGGCTTCGTGCCCGGCTATCTCCTGCGCGTCGATATGAGCGTCATCCGCGTCCAGCCGTCCGATTCCGTCATGGTCGTGCACAACAATATGCGCAATTTCCCGCGCGCCCGTCGCATCGGCATGGTGACCAACAGCGCGATCGCACGGCAGCAGATCCTGCGCCTGATGAAGCAACCCTATCTGCGCATCTTCGAAACGTCCGAATCCGCCCTGGAATGGCTGGTATCGCCGGAGGAAAGCCTCGCCTGACCACCGGGTCATGGGTTAGCAGGGGCGCATGTCGCTCGTTCCGCCTCGCCCCCGCCGGAACCGCCGTGCCGCCGAAGAGTCGGGCCGACGCGGCGAGCGCCTGGCCGCATGGTGGCTGCGGCTGAAGGGCTGGACCATTCTCGACCGCCGGGTCCGCACGCCTGCGGGGGAGGTCGACCTGATCGCGCGGCGCGGATCGCTGGTCGCCTTTGTCGAGGTCAAGACGCGCAAGACCGCCGCGGAATTGGACTTCGCGATCGACGAACGGCGGCTGGCGCGGGTCGCGGCGGCGGCGGAAATCCTGATGGCGACCTATGCGGGACCGAGCGACGATATCCGCGTCGACGTCATCCTGCTCGCGCCGGGTACGCGGCCGCGTCACATCGAAAATGCCTGGTGCGGGTGACGCGCGGGTGACAGGGGCGGGTGACAGGGGCGGGGCGAAGGATTACCTCCCCTGCCAAAGACCCGTTCGAAGGAAGGAACGCTCCCCATGTCCAAGCCGCTGACCGTCGCTGTCCAGATGGACCCGATGGACCAGATCAATATCGCCGGGGACTCGAGCTTCGCGCTGATGCTGTCGGCGCAGGCACGGGGACACAAGCTGTTCCATTATGATGCGGGCGACCTCAACTGGTCGGACGGGCATCTCTGGACCAAGGCGCATCCCGTCACCGTGCAACGGGTCGCGGGCGATCATTATAGCTTCGGCGAGCCGGTGAAGCTGGACCTGGGCGACGAGGCCGATGTCGTGCTGATGCGCCAGGACCCGCCCTTCGACCTGGGCTATATCACCGCCACCCATTTGCTGGAGCGGGTCGCCGAGAAGACGCTGGTCGTCAACAATCCGCGCAGCGTGCGCAACGCGCCGGAAAAGGTCTTCGTCCTCGACTATCCGCAATTCATGCCGCCGACGCTCGTCACCCGTTCGCTGGACGAGGCGCGGGCGTTCCTGGCCCAGCATGGCGAGATCGTCATCAAGCCGTTGCACGGCAATGGCGGCAAGGCGATCTTCAAGGTCGGGCGCGACGGCGCGAACCTGTCCGCGCTGATCGAGGTGTTCAACACCGCATATCGCGAACCGCATATGGTGCAGGCGTTCCTTCCGGCGGTAGCGAAGGGCGACAAGCGGATCGTCCTGATCGACGGCGAGGTCGCGGGCGCGATCAACCGCCTGCCGGGCGAGGGTGAGATCCGCTCCAACCTGGCGGTCGGCGGCTCGGCGGAGAAGACCGAGCTGACGGCGCGCGAACGCGAGATCTGCTCGGTGCTGGGGCCGGAGCTGAAGCGGCGCGGGCTGTTGTTCGTCGGGATCGACGTGATCGGCGGCGAATGGCTGACCGAGATCAACGTCACCTCCCCCACCGGCATCGTCGCGATCGAGAAATTCGACGGCACCGATGTCGCCGCCATGATCTGGGATGCGATCGAGGCCAAGGTCGCGGCCAAGGGCTGAGGATCACGTCGCGCGCAGGACCGCCGATGCGCACGGAACCCATCGCCCCTCCCGCGCTTTTCCTGCCTTGAGCAATGAGGGGCAGAGCAATGGGTGCAACCACTATCGGCGCGCTGGTCGGTTCCGCGATCGACGGTCTGTCGGGCGACGATGGCGTCGCCGACGGCGCGATCATCGGCGCGGTGACCGCCAATGTCCTGAAGGTCGTGCTGCCGCTGGCCATCACCTACGCGGTGGGCTGGGCGGTGCTGCGCGGCGCGGGCGAGCTCAAGGACCGGGTTTTTGGAGAGGTGCAATGATCGGACGAATCATCGGTGCGCTGGTCGGGCGTGAAGTCAGCCGTCGCGAAGGCAATGACGGGCTGAAGGGTGCCGCGCTAGGTGCGCTGGCGGTGGGCGGCATGCGGCGGCTGGGCCCGCTCGGCCTGCTGCTCGGCGGCGGCTATGCGGCCAAGAAGGCCTATGACCGCCACAAGGCCAGCAAGGCGACCACCACGCGCTATTGACGCGCCCGATCGCCTTCGACCTGTCGCAGCGCGTCAGCCATGGCTTGACGCGCTGCGGTGGCGTGCGTCAAAGGCAGCCATGCCCAATTCGCCCGCCAATCCCGACGATCCCCACAAGTTGAAGCGCCGCGGCATGTTGTTCGTGCTGTCCTCTCCCTCGGGCGCGGGCAAGTCGACCATCGCGCGTAAGCTGCTGGCAGACGATGCGGGCCTTCAGATGTCAGTGTCGGCGACGACCCGTCCGATCCGTCCCGGCGAAGAGGACGGCAAGGACTATCACTTCGTCGACCTCGAGCAATTTCGCCACATGGTGGCGAATGACGAGTTCCTGGAATGGGCGCATGTCTTCGACAATCGCTACGGCACGCCGCGCGCGCAGGTCGAGGCGATGCTGGCGGCCGGCAAGGACGTGCTGTTCGACATCGACTGGCAGGGCGCGCAGCAGCTGTTCCAGATTGCGGGCGGCGACGTGGTCCGCGTCTTCATCTTCCCCCCCTCGATGGAGGAACTGCGCCAGCGACTCGAGCGCCGCGCGACCGACTCGGTGGCGGTGATCGACGCGCGCATGGCCCGTGCGACCAATGAGGTCAGCCACTGGGACGGCTATGACTATGTCCTGGTCAATGACGATGTGGAACAGTGTTTCCAGGGGGTGAAGACCATCCTCCAGGCCGAACGACTGAAGCGTTCGCGCCAGACCGGGCTGATCGGATTCATCCGGAAGCTGACCACGAAGTAACTACGGGATGGGTGCCGGGCGCGCCCTTCGCCTTCGCGCCGTGCGAACGGCGGGGGTGGCGTGCCAGCAGAGAGCTTCTCCTCACCCCCCACCTCCGTTCAGGCTGAGCGAAGTCGAAGCCCAAGGGAAAGCCGGGCCGCAAACGAGTCCCGCGCACTTCGACTTCGCTCAGTGCGAACGGAAGGCGGGCGTGCCAGCAGAAAGCCTCTCCTCGCGCCCCACCCCCCGTTCAGGCTGAGCGAAGTCGAAGCCCAAGCGAAAGCCTCGCCGCAGACGAATCCCGTGCACTTCGACTTCGCTCAGTGCGAACGGCGGGCATGGCGTACCAGCAGAAAGCCTCTCCTCACGCCCCACCTCCGTTCAGGCTGAGCTAAGTAGAAGCCCAAGCGAAAGCCTGGCCGCAAACGAATCCCGTGCACTTCGACTTTGCTCAGTGCGAACGGAGGGCGTGGCTTGCCAGTAGAAATCCCCGCCTCACGCCCCACCCCCGTTCGGGCTGAGCGAAGTCGAAGCCCACGCCCCTACCCCAGCGCCGCCAGAAACCGCACGGCCGCGTCGAACTCGCGTCTTTTGCCTTCGCGCGCCTCGATGGCGAGATAGTCCTCGCCCCATATCTCGGCCTGAAAATCCTCGTCGACATGCGCGGCGATCCACACCGCATCGGGCTCCGCCGCGCCCTCCAGCAGCGCCAGCGCCAGGACCAGCGAGCCGGTGATCGTCACCACCGGCGACAGCGCCGCCAGCCGGAAGGCATCGAGCGCCGCCACCGCCTGCGCCAGCCGATCGACCGTCGCATCGGGCTGGGGCCGGTGCATGATCCCGCTCACCAGCGTGAAATGCACGTCGTAGCGATCGCGCGCCCAGTCGAGCAGCGGGTTCCACACCCGGTCCTGCCGCTCGACCAGTTCGGGCGGCGAGTCGGCGCGGTAGCAGAGCAGGTCGGTTTCGGCATAGCGCGCCAGCCCCTGCGCAAAGGGCGCCGGGTCCGGGCCGATCCGGTCGATCGCGGCATTGGCCAGCCCGGTCAGCGGCATGGCGCGCGGGTCCACCGTCTCCTCGACCGCGCGCCATTCCCCCGCCACCGCCTCGGCCAGCGCGGGCGTCGGCAAGGCCAGCGGCGCACGGCCCGGCGTGCGCACCGGCCGATCGTCCAGCCGGACCACCCGATCGGCATCGACGCCGACATTCGTCCAGAACCGCTTCATTCCGCACCACTCCGCCAGCGATGCGCCAGCCCGGCGGGCACGACCGCGATCATCGCCAAGGCCG
Organism: Sphingomonas sp. SORGH_AS_0950; assembly: GCF_030818415.1. Taxonomy (NCBI): domain Bacteria; kingdom Pseudomonadati; phylum Pseudomonadota; class Alphaproteobacteria; order Sphingomonadales; family Sphingomonadaceae; genus Sphingomonas; species Sphingomonas sp. SORGH_AS_0950. Next base: position 3,279,449 of record NZ_JAUTAE010000001.1, on the reverse strand, counting down.
ACAGGACAATGGCGACGCCCAGCGCCTTTTGCGGCCAGGCCAACCCGCGCGAGGCCAGCACGATGCCGAACAGCGCCCCCGCCACGCCGACCAGGCGGACGCCTGTGATGATGAACCAGTGCCGCCGCGCGCGGCTATCCGCGCTCATGCCCGCACCAGCAGCGCAGGCAGATCGGCCACGTCCTGCGCGACGACCTGCGCGCCCGCATTCACCAGTTCGTGCACGTCATGATATCCCCAGGCCACGCCGACCGCGAAGGCGCCCGCCGCCTTGCCCATCGCCATGTCGAAACTCGTATCGCCGATCATCGCCACGTCCGCCGCGGCCACCCCCGTCTCGGCCATGGCGGCAAAGACCATCGCGGGATCGGGTTTTGAGGGGTGCCGGTCGGCGGTCTGCAACGTGACGAAATGATGCGCCAGGCCATGTTCGGCCAGCACGCGGGCAAGCCCCCGGTCCGACTTGCCGGTCGCCACGCCCATCAGCCAGCCCTCCCCCGCCAGATGGTCGAGCAGCGCGGGGATACCGTCGAACAGCGGCTCGGGCGCCATCGCGCCTTCGGTGCGCAGGCGGAAGAACGCCGCCTTGTAATCGCTGGCCAGCCGGTGATGCGCCTCGTCGGGCTGGTCGGGGGCGAGCACGCGCATCGCCTCGACCAGGCTCAGCCCGACGATCCGGCGAATTGCCGGTGCGGGCGGTGGGGTGAGGCCGGACAGGGCGAACGCCTTGACGGCGGCAAGGCAGATATTGGCTTGGCTGTCGACAAGGGTGCCGTCGCAATCGAACAGGGCAAGGCGCGGGCGCGTCATCGGCCCGTCCTATCGGCAAGGTCGCGGCGGGGGAAGCGCCCTCGTACATGAACGATAGCTAACAAACGCATTCAGCATCGCATCATGGCGAATCGGGCAGAAGAGCATCAACGACGACGGGATTGGTCCCTTCGCCGCCGGATTGAAGATCAAGGGAGAAGACGATGTTCAAGAAGCTCTCGCTCGCAGCCGCTGCCCTTGCCGTCGGCGCGACGGCGATGGTTCCGACCGCCGCCTCGGCGCAGCGTTATTATGGCGACCGCTATGAGCGCGCCTATGGCGATGCCTATTATGACGGCTACAACCGTGGCCCGCGCTATGACCGTGGCTATTACGACCGTCGCGGCGGCTATGACCGCGGCTATTACAACCGTGGTCCGCAGCGCTGCAACAGCGGCACCACCGGCACCATCGTCGGCGCGATCGCGGGCGGCCTGCTGGGCCGGACGATCGACACGCGCGGCGACCGGACGCTCGGCACGATCCTGGGCGGCGGCGCGGGTGCACTGGCCGGTCACGCGATCGAAAAGTCGAACAATCCCGGCTATTGCCGTTAATCGCGAAGGCGCAGAGCAAGCGCCCTCCGCTATGACCAGGAAGAGCCCCGTCGACCCTGGGTCGGCGGGGCTCTTGCCATATCGTCACAATGTACCTTGCATAGCAAGGCATATTGCAACATCATGCGCCTCATGGACATGGCAAGCTGGCAGTCGCAATTGCGCAAGGGAGCGGCGGAACTGGTTCTGCTGACCGTCCTGTCGCGGGGCGAGGCTTATGGCTTGGAGATTCTCGCGCGTATCCGGTCGGCCGGTGAGTTGGTCAGCGAAGGCAGTCTCTACCCCCTGCTCAATCGGCTGGAGAAGGCCGGGCGAATCATCGGCCGCTGGGATTTGCCCGCCGAGGGCGGCAATCCGCGCAAATATTATCGCCTGACCGACGAAGGCGCCGCGCTGGCCGAAGCGATGCGCGCAGCCTGGATTGATTTTCGCACCACCATCACGACTCTCGTGGAGGATCAGCCATGACCGAGCCTGCCCGTATCATCGCCGACTATGTGCGCCGCCTGCGCTGGTCGCTCCAGGCGATCCCTTGCGAGGATCGCGAAGGAATCGTGCGCGAGATCGAAAGCCACCTGGCCGAAAGCCTGGCCGCCAGCCCGGAGCGCCTCGACGCCAGCATCGCCGCGCTTGGTACACCGCATGCGCTCGCGGCGCGCTTCGTCCAGGAATATCGGCTGGCGGGGGCCTTGGGCGAAGATCGCCCGGCTCCGCTGATCGCGGCGATGCTGGTCCGGTCGGGGCGGAGCGCGGCAGCGTTTGGCGCCATGCTGGTGGCCATGCTGCTCTATCTGATTGCGCTGAGCTTCGCGGCGGTCGCAATCGTCAAGCCGCTCTTCCCCAGCCATGTCGGCCTATGGTCGCTGCCTCAGGGACCGGCATTCGGCATCCTGGCGGATACGCCCGCCACACCGGAAATGATCGGATTCTGGGTGCTGCCGATCGGAATTGCGGGCGCACTGGCCTGTTATGCGCTGGCCACCCTCATATTGCGGGGGACGGGGCGGCATCTGCTCCGCCGCGCCCCCGCCTTCTGATCCTAATCAGCGCGAACCCCGCCCGCGCCGTTCGCCGCGGCGTTCCTTGCGATATTGCTTGGCGTGCGCCTTGGCGCGCTGCTTCAGCACGTCCTTGGGCGGGGGGCCGCGATCCTCGTCCTGGGGCAGGACGTCGCCGCGAATCTCGTCGAAGCCCAGCTGGTTCATCGATTCGGCGAAGTGGCTGGGCAGTTCGGCGGTCTGGTCGATGCGGCCGCCATCGGGATGGTCGACCCGGATGCGCCGGGCGTGCAGGTGCATCTTGCGGCTGATCCCGCCGGTCAGGAACGCCGCCGCGCCGCCATATTTGCCGTCGCCGACGATCGGATGCCCGATCGCCGCCATGTGCACGCGCAGCTGGTGGGTGCGGCCGGTGAACGGTTGCAACTCGACCCAGCAGCAGCGATTGCCCGCCCGCTCGATCACCCGGTAGCGCGAGCGCGCCGCCTGGCCATTCTCCTCGTCGACATGCATCTTCTCGCCGCCGGTGCCCGGCTGCTTGGCGATGGGCAGTTCGATCGTGCCGTCCTCGATCGAGGGGACGCCGACGACCAGCGCCCAGTAGATCTTCTTGGCGGTCCGCCCCGAAAACGCCTTGGCGAAGAACGCCGCCGCGCGGGCATTGCGCGCGACGAGCAGCGCGCCCGAGGTATCCTTGTCGAGCCGGTGGACCAGCTTGGGCCGCCCCTCCGCCTCGAATTGCAGCGCGTCGAGCAGGCCGTCGACATGGGTGGTCGTCTTGGTCCCCCCTTGCGTCGCCAGACCCGGCGGCTTGTTCAGGACCAGCGCGTCGCGATCCTTGTGGATCACCATCTCGCGCGCGAACGACTCCTCGTCCTCGGACAGCACGTTGCGCGGCCGCATCGTCGGCTTGCTGCTTTCGGCGGGGGCAGGCTCGGCGGGCGGGACACGCAGGACCTGACCCGCGACGATCCGGTCGCCGGGCGTGGCGCGCGCGCCGTCGACGCGCAGCTGGCCGGTGCGGGCCCATTTGGCGACGGTGGTGAAGCTGGTGTCGGGCAGATGCCGCTTGAACCAGCGATCCAGCCGGATGCCGTCATCGTCATAGCCGACCGTGAATTGGCGGACAAAGTCCGTCATGCGAAAATCCTCGTCATCCATAGCCCCGCCCACAGCGCGGCCAGCGAACCCAATAATGACAGCGCGACATAACCCAGCGCCATCGCCCCCTGCCCCCGCTCGATCAGCGTGATGGTATCCAGCGAAAAGGCCGAGAAGGTCGTATAGCCCCCCAGCACCCCGACGCCCAGAAACAGCCGCCAGCCTTCGCTGCCCCCCATGCGCGCCAGCACCCCGGCCAGCACGCCCATGGCGAGACATCCGATCCAGTTGACCGCCAGCGTGCCGAACGGAAAACCGGGGCCGAGTGCATCGGTCAGCACCCGCCCCGTCAAATACCGTCCCCCCGAGCCCAGCGCGCCGCCCAGCATCACGAGAAGAAGCGGTGACATAATCCGCTTTCCCTAGCGCAACCCCGCGCGATGCGCAAAGGACAAGCGATCAGCCGCCCTTGACCACCAGATCGACATCGCTGCCGCCCTCCGCACGGGGGGTCGCATAGAGGATATAGGCTGCCTCGCCGCGCGTGCCGCCCAGGACATGCTGTGTCCCGTCCATCTTGTGCTCGGCAGTATAGCCCGCCTGGACGGCGCGGGTGTAATAATAGTCGACGACCTTGCCCACCCCGCCCCCGGCGCGGAAGCTGACGATACGCAAGCCGCAGCCAGGGGCGTCGTTGCCCGCCGCCTCCGCCAGCCGGCTGCCCGGATAGGGTGCGAAGGCCCCCGGCAATCGCCCGGCCCAGCCCGCCGCATAACGCAGGCCCGACAGGCATCCGGCATTGCGCGCCTGTTGGCCCGCCAGCGCGGCCAGCGTGTAGGCCTTGGTCGAGGCACGGCATTCGGGGCAGTCGGGCGTCGGCGCGGGCGCGGCCTTCAGGGTCCGCGCATCGACCGGATCGGCGGGCGGCGGCATCGCGGGAAGCTGGTCGGTGACGGGGCGATTCGGCGGGCGGACCGCATTGGCGTTGGCGCTCTGGGTCAGGCCGGGATCGACCATGATCTGCCCCGCCAGCGCCTCGCGAAGCTGCGGATCGCGCGCCGGGCTGCCGTCGTTCATCGCGGCCAGTTCGTTGTCGAGCGCGTTCAGCTGCGCATCGTCGTCGGACGCGCCGCCACCACAGCCGGCAAGTAGGAGACAAACCAGCGGGATCAGGATTCGCGGCGACACGGCAATCATGGCTCCGTCCCTAGCATGACGATGCCAGCCGGTCGTTAACGCGCCCGCCGCCGCCGTCCCGTGACGGGATGAGCTTCGCTGCGACTTGTGAATCGCATGGCCGGTCTCCATCTTGATTCCATGCTGAACCTGTTCTCGATCGTCATCGGCCTCGTCGCACTTCTGCTCGGGATCGTGCCGTTCCTGCCCTTCTTCGCCTGGGGCTATTGGTTCGTCATTCCTATCGCGATCGTCGGCGCGGCGATCGGCGCGCTGTCGTCGCGCAGCAGCGGGCGGAACCTCAACCTGATCCTGATCCTGATCTTCGGTCTGCGCCTGATGCTGGGCGGCGGCCTGATCTGAAGGCAAAACGGCCCGGCGGGTGTCCCCGCCGGGCCGTCCTGACGTCCGGGCCGCCCGATCAGCGGCAGCGGACCTGACCGCGGTCGATCTGCCGCCCCAGCAGCGCGCCGCCGCCCGCACCGATCACCGTGCCCAACAGCCGCGAACCGCCGCCCGCGATCACATTGCCCAGCGCGCCGCCCGCCAGGCCGCCGATCACCAGACCCGTGGTACCATCGTTGCGGCGGCAATAATAACGCCCGTTCATGCCGCGATAGATGCGGTCGTTGCGACCGAGCGTACGCGGCTGATAGAAGCGGCCGTCGCGATAATAGCGCTCGGGATAATAGCCGCGTTGGCCCGGCTCGAACCGGTTATAGTCGTAGTTGCGCCAGCGGACGTTGCGCATGTCGCGGCGATAATCCTTGCGCGCATCGCGCACATCTTCGCGATATTCGCGGCGGGCATCCCGAATATCCCGGCGCGAATTGGCGTTGCGGACGTCGCGATTATAGTCCCGGCGCGCGTCGCGAATGTCTTCGCGATATTCCTGCCGCGCTTCCCAACCATTGCGCTGCGCTTCGGCAGGCAGGGCGGCAAATGCGGTGGCGGCCATGGCAACCGACAACAGAGCGATACGCATAACTCAACTCCCGATGATGATGCGGATAAAACCCGTCATCTTTCAAACTGTTGCGTGAACCGGAAACTACTTGCCGTTCACCAGAGGGACAGGCGCCCTCCCCGCCCGGCCACGAAAAAGGGCGCCACCCGCAGGTGACGCCCCTTTGAGAGCCCGGTGCGCCGTCGGATCAGCGGCAGCGGCGATTGCTCGTGCCGCGCTCGATCTCGCGACCGGCCAGCGCGCCCACGGCGGCACCGCCCAACGTACCCAGCGTACGGTCGCCGCGCGTGTCGATCGTGCGGCCCAGCAGCGCACCCGCGACGCCGCCGACGACCAGGCCGGTGGTGCCGTCCGGCTTGCGGCAGCGGACGCGGCCGCGATCGTCACGCCATTCGCGATACTTGTAGCGGCGCTGCGCATCGGCGGCGGTGGCCGGCAGGACCAGCGAGGGGACGACCATGGCGGTGCAGCCCAGAGCAAGCATCAATTTGCGCATGAGATATATCCTTCCAATTTGATCTGATGCCGTAACGTCCGCATTCTACTGTCCGTTGCATGAACATGAGATAACGCCGCATTCATCTTCGCCGCGCCCTTTCCGACCCCGGTCCGTCGCTCTAGGGTCGCGCGATGCTGCCCGAACCGACCGCCATGCTGCCCGCCGTCATGCCCTGGCTCGACCTGGCGGGTCTGGCCGTCTTTGCCGTGTCGGGCGCGCTGGCTGCGGCCCGGCATCGCCAGACGATGGTGACGCTGGTCTTCTTCGCGCTGATCACCGGGGTCGGCGGAGGCACGCTACGCGACCTGCTGCTCAATGCGCCGGTCTTCTGGGTGCATGATCCGCGCGTGCCGCTCGTCTGCCTGGTCGCCGCCGTCGCGGTCTGGGCGACGCCCGCGCGCTGGTGGCGGGGCAGCGCGCTCGACTGGTTCGACGCGGTGGGGCTGGCGGCCTATGCCGTCTATGGCGCGGCCAAGGCGAGCGGCTATGGCATCTCGCCGATCCCGGCCGCGATGCTGGGCGTGGTGTCGGCCTGTGTCGGCGGCATCATCCGCGACGTGATCGCGGGGGAGCCGTCGATCCTGATGCGGCCCGAACTCTACGTCACCGCCGCCGCGCTGGCCTCGACCAGCTATGTGCTGCTCAGCGCGCTCGGCGTGCCGGGGGCGGGACCGATCGCCGCGCTGGCGGGATTCGCCCTGCGCGGGGCGGCGATCCGGTATCGGCTCGCCTTGCCTGCCTATCCGGCGAAGGGGTAGGATCGAGCGGTAGCGCCGGGGCGTGGCCTTCGACTTCGCTCAGGCTGAACGGAGCGAGGAAGCATCCCCGAACCCCCGTTCGGGCTGAGCGAAGTCGAAGCCCAAGGGAATCCCTCACCGCCCCAACATCAACTCCGGCCGCACCACCCGGTCGAACGTCGCTTCGTCGACCAGTCCCAGTTCCAGCCCGGCTTCCTTCAGCGTCTGTCCCTTGTGATGCGCATGCTTGGCGATCTTGGCGGCATTGTCATAGCCGATCTCTGGCGCGAGCGCGGTCACCAGCATCAGCGAGCGGTCGAGCAATTCGGTGATCCGTTCGCGATTGACCGTCATGCCATCGACCGTGCGCTCGGCGAAACTCTCCATGCCGACCGACAGCAAATGGATCGAACGCAGCACATTCGCACCGATCAACGGCTTGAACACATTGAGCTCCAGATGACCCTGCAGCCCGCCGACCGTGACGGCGGCATTGTTGCCGATCACCTGCGCGGCGACCATGGTCAGCATCTCGTTCTGGGTCGGATTGACCTTGCCCGGCATGATCGAGCTGCCCGGTTCGTTGGCCGGAAGCTCCAGCTCGCCCAGCCCCGAGCGCGGGCCCGAGCCCAGCAGGCGGATGTCGTTGGCGATCTTGGTCAACGCCACGGCGAGGACATTCAAGGTGCCGTGCAGATCGACCAGCCCGTCATTGCTCGCCAGCGCCTCGAACTTGTTGGGCGCGGTGACGAAGTCGAGCCCGGTCGCCTCCGCGATTTCCGCCGCTATCGCCTCGGCAAAGCCATGGGGGGCGTTCAGCCCGGTGCCGACCGCCGTACCGCCCTGCGCCAGCGGCAGGATGTTGCGGTGGAGCGTCCCCTCGATCCGGGCGCGGGCATTGGCGAGTTGCTGGACATAACCCGAAAATTCCTGGCCCAGCGTCAGCGGGGTCGCGTCCTGCAAATGGGTGCGGCCGATCTTGACGATCGAATCCCATTCCTTCGCCTTGGCATCGAACGCGGCGTGCAGCCGGTCGAGCGCGGGATAAAGCTGCCGCGTCACGGCCAGCGCGGCGGCGACGTGCAGCGCGGTCGGGAAGGTGTCGTTGGACGACTGGCCGCGATTCACATCGTCATTGGGGTGGACGGGGCTCTTGCCGCCGCGCGTGCCGGTCAGGATTTCATTGGCGCGGCCCGCAATCACCTCATTGGCGTTCATGTTGGACTGGGTGCCCGAGCCGGTCTGCCAGATGACCAGCGGGAACTGGTCGTCATGCCGCCCGTCGATCACCTCCTGCGCCGCCGCCTCGATCGCATCGGCCTTTTCCGCCGCCAGCCCGTGCCCGCGATTGATTCGCGCGGCGGCCTTTTTGACGATAGCCAGCGCATGGACGATGCCGATCGGCATCTGCTCGCGCGCGCCAAAGGGGAAGTTTTCGAGGCTCCGCTCGGTCTGCGCGCCCCAATAGGCGTGGGCGGGGACTTCGATCGGGCCGATCGAATCGGTTTCGGTGCGGGTAGCGGTGGGGGTCTGGGTCATGGGCTAGGGACTCACCGGATGGGGAATGGGTTCCCGGTGAATATCAAGCCCTCTCCTCTCCGGGGAGAGGGTTGGGTGAGGGGTTGGGGCTTGGCGAGACGGCGGAGTGCAGGCCCGGCCCCAGCCCCTCACCCCGGCCCTCTCCCCGAGGGGGAGAGGGAGAAGGGTCTCGTCCTTCTCCGCTTCCGCTTTACTTCTTCCGCTTGAAATCCACCGCGACGACGTTGCTGCCGTCTTCGACCGGCTTGGCGACCGGCTCGTCATTCTCGGCCGAATCATGCGGATCGGGATCGCCCTGGGGATCGTCGGCGACATGGAAGCCCAGCTCGAACTGCACTTCCGGGTCATGGAAGCGGGTGATCGCCGAATAGGGAATCACCAGCTTCGACGGCACCTGGTTGAAGCTGAGCCCCACCGAAAAGCGATTCTCGTCCACCGTCAGGTCCCAGAAGCGATTCTGGAGGACGATGGTCATTTCGTCCGGGAATCGCTCGACCAGCCGCTGCGGGATGTCGACGCCGGGCGCCTGGGTCTTGAAGGTGATGTAGAAATGGTGGGTCCCGGGCAGATGCCCCGTCTCCGCCACCGGGCCGAGTACACGCCCCACCACGGCGCGCAGGGCCTCCTGCACGATGTCGTCATAGGGGATGAGGCTGTCGGGCAATCCTTCGGTCATGTCCCTTGGACTAGCGGCCTTTGATCGCGGGTCAAGATTGCATGGGACGGATAGGTGTTTAAGGGAGGGGCCATGCGCACCGCCTCCGTCCACCGCGCCACCGCGGAAACCGTCATCGACGTCACCGTCAATCTCGACGGCACCGGCGTCTATCAGAACGCCACCGGCATCGGCTTTCTCGACCATATGCTCGACCAGCTGTCGCGGCATTCGCTGATCGACCTGTCGGTCAAGGTCGAGGGCGACCTGCATATCGACGGGCATCACACGACCGAGGACAGCGCGCTGGCGATCGGACAGGCCTTCGCCAAGGCGCTGGGCGACAAGCGCGGCATCACTCGCTATGGCGAGGCGCTGTCGCCGATGGACGAGGTGCTGACCCGCACCGCGCTCGACATTTCGGGGCGGCCCTGGCTGGTGTGGAAGGTGCCGTTCACCAACCCGATGCTGGGCACGCTCCAGACCGAGATGATCGAGCACTGGTTCCACAGCTTCGCGCAGGAGGCGGGCATTACGCTGCACGTCGAGCTGCTGCACGGCCACAACAACCATCACATCGCCGAGAGCGTCTTCAAGGGCCTGGCGCGCGCCCTGCGGATGGCGGTCGAGATCGACCCGCGCAAGGCCGACGCCATCCCCTCGACCAAGGGCATGTTGTGACGCTGGCGCTGATCGACATCGAGTCGGGCAATCTCCACTCGGTCGACAATGCCCTGCGCGCGGCGGGGGCGAGCGATGTCGTCATCACCGCCGACCCGGATGTGATCGCGCACGCCGACCGGATCGTGTTGCCGGGCGTTGGCGCGTTCGGAGCGTGCGCGGCCAATCTCCGCGCGGTCGACGGGCTGGAAGAGGCGCTGCGCGAGGCGGCCCTCACCCGTGCCCGCCCGTTCCTGGGCATTTGCGTGGGCATGCAGCTGCTCGCCGACACCGGCGAGGAGATGGGCGAGCATCGCGGACTGGGCTGGATTCCCGGCCGGGTCGCGCGACTCACCCCCTCCGACCCGGCGGCCAAGGTCCCGCATATGGGCTGGAACGATGTCCGCCCGACGCGCGACCACCCGCTGATCATGCCGGGCGAGGCCTATTTCCTCCACAGCTTTGCCTTTACCGGCGAGCATGTGCTGGCGACCACCGACCATGACGGCCCCGTCACCGCCGCGATCGGTCGCGACACGGTGGTCGGCGCGCAATTCCACCCCGAGAAGAGCCAGCGTTATGGCCTCTCCTTCCTCACCCGTTTCCTGGAGTGGCATCCGTGAGCCTGATCGTCTTCCCCGCCATCGACCTGAAGGGCGGCCAAGTGGTGCGTCTGGCCGAGGGCGATATGGACCGCGCGACCGTCTATGGCGACGATCCCACCCATCAGGCGATGCTGTTCGCCGAGGCGGGCGCGCAGCATTTGCACGTCGTCGACCTCGACGGCGCCTTTGCGGGCGAGTCGGTCAATGGCGAGGCGGTGCAGGCCATCGTCAAAGCCTTTCCCGGCCATGTCCAGCTGGGCGGTGGCATCCGTAACCCTCAGAATGTCGAACGCTGGTTCGACCTGGGCGTCTCGCGCGTGGTGATCGGCACCGCGGCGCTGGAGAATCCCGACTTCGTGCGCGACATGGCCAAGGCCTATCCGGGCGGCATCGTCGTCGCGGTCGATGCCAAGGACGGCATGGTCGCCACGCGCGGCTGGGCGGACGTGTCGGACGTGTCGGTCGAGGATCTGGCGCGGCGGTTCGAGGATGCGGGCGTCGCGTCGCTGCTGTTTACGGACGTGGGCCGCGACGGTCTGCTCAAGGGCTGCAACGTGCCCGCGACCGTCGACCTGGCCCGCGCGGTGCGCATCCCGGTGATCGCCAGCGGCGGCGTGGCGGGGATCGGCGACATTCATATGCTGGCGCTTCATCATCAGGACGGAGTCGAAGGCGTCATCACCGGCCGCGCGCTCTATGACGGGCGGCTCGATCTGGCGGCGGCGCTGTCGGTGGCGGCGGCCGCATGACCGTCCGTGCGCGCGTCATCCCCTGCCTCGACGTCGCCAATGGGCGCGTGGTCAAGGGCGTCAACTTCGTCGACCTGATCGATGCGGGCGATCCCGTCGAGCAGGCGCGCGCCTATGACGCAGCGGGCGCGGACGAGCTGTGCTTCCTCGACATCACCGCCAGCCATGAGGCGCGCGGCACCATATTGGACGTGGTGCGGCGGACGGCGGCGGTGTGCTTCATGCCGCTGACCGTCGGCGGCGGGGTCCGCACGGCGGAGGATGCGCGCGCGCTGCTGCTGGCAGGCGCAGACAAGGTGGCGGTCAACTCCGCCGCGGTCAGCCGCCCGGAAGTCGTCTCGGACATTGCCGAGCGATTCGGCAGCCAGTGCTGCGTGGCCAGCATCGATGCGCGGCGGACGGCCGATGGCTGGGAGGTGTTCACCCATGGCGGGCGGCGCGCGACCGGCATCGATGCGGTGGAGCACGCGCTGCGCCTGGCAGAACTGGGCGCGGGCGAGTTGCTAGTCACCTCGATGGACCGGGACGGGACGCGGGGTGGCTATGACCTCGACCTGATCCGCACCATCGCCGACCGGACCAGCGTGCCGGTCGTGGCGTCGGGCGGCGTCGGCGGGCTGGACGATCTGGTCGCGGGCGTGCGCGACGGCCATGCCTCGGCAGTGCTGGCGGCGTCGATCTTCCACTTCGGCGATGCGTCGATCGCGGACGCCCACCGCGCGCTCGCGGCGGCGGGAGTGCCGGTTCGGGCGCATTGAGTTCGGGCGACGACGCGGAGGGTTTGGTTTCCGGGCGGTCGGCTTGGCGCCCCTTCGACCGATCCCGTCCCCCGTTCGTGCTGAGCGAAGTCGAAGCGCACGCCCTGCCCTTTACCGCGTCGGATTCCCGTGGCCTTCGACTTCGCTCAGGCTGAACGGAGGTGGGGTTGTGGCGCTATCACTTTCGATCGGGAGACCGTCCCGCATCCGGTGCGCGGGCCGGCGCCCGCCCCAGATCGAAACCCTCCGCGCCTCCGCGCCTCTGCGCGAACCAAAAAACCTTCGCGGCTTCGCGTCTTCGCGTGAAAATCTCTCTCCGATGACCGCCGCCGAACAGAGCTGCGCCCCCGGGCCACTCGCCATCCCGATCCCGGCCAACGACCCTAACGGCGTCGTCGACCTGCACAGCCATTCCGAACCGTCGGAGGATGCGGACCAATCGCTTGCGGCAGCAGGTTCGCAGGTCTGGGTTCATTAGGTTCACGCGAAGCCGCGAAGCCGCGAAGCCGCGAAGGTTTTTTGGTTCGCGCGGAGGCGCGGAGAGATTGGTCACGCGGCGGCCCCGCTTTGCCCTTTGGCACGCCGGACTCCCGTGGCCTTCGACTTCGCTCAGGCTGAACGGAGGTGGGGTTGCGGAGCCATCGCTTTCGGGCGGGAGACCTTTCCACATCGGGGGCACGGGCCAGCGCCCGCCCCAAATCGAAACCCTCCGCGCCTCCGCGCCTCCGCGCGAACCAAAAAAATTTCGCGGCTTCGCGGCTTCGCGTGGAAATCTCCCCCGATGACCGCCGCCGAACAGGCTGCTAAACATCCCCCATGCCACTCGCCATCATGACCCCGGCCAATGGCCATAGCGGTGTCGTCCGCCTGCGCAGCCATCCCGAGCTGTCGGACATCGCGCTGTTCGTCTTCGCGATCGGCGCGATCTGGTTTTTGCGGCGTGCGCTCCGTCGCCGGAATCGCAAGGATTGACGCCGCCCGCCGCCTGCGCCACCCACGCCGCCATGGACATGCTCGACCGCCTCGAAGCCACGATCCGCGCGCGCCGGGACGAGGGCGACGCCGCCACCTCCTACGCCGCCAGCCTGTTCGCCAAGGGGCGGCCCAAGATCGCGCAGAAACTGGGCGAGGAAGCGGTGGAAACCGTCATCGCCGCCATGGCGCAGCCCGACAAGATCGTGTCCGAGGCCGCCGACCTGCTCTTCCACCTGATCGTGCTGCTGACCGATGCGGGGCTGTCGCTGGACGATGTCCGCGCCGAACTCGCGCGGCGCGAGGGCATATCGGGTCACGACGAAAAGGCCGCGCGCGCGCGCTGATCCCACGGAGACCATCGATGCCGATCGACGCCACGCTTCCCTATGACGACCAGAATATCTTCGCGAAGATCCTGCGCGACGAAATCCCCTCGAAGCGCATCTATGAGGATGAATGGGCGGTCGCATTCCACGACATCGCGCCGCACGCCCCGACGCATATCCTGGTGATCCCGCGCGGCCCCTATGTGTCGTGGGACGATTTCTCGGCGCGCGCCAGCGAGGCGGAGATTGCGGGCTTCGTTCGCGCGGTCGGCCGTGTCGCGCGCGAGGCGGGCGCGGTGGCGCCGGGTTACCGCCTGCTGGCGAATATCGGCCCGGACGCCGGGCAGGAGGTGCCGCATCTCCACGTCCATATCCTGGCGGGCAAGCCGCTCGGCCCGATGCTGGCGCGCTGATCGAGCCACTTGCCCCTCCTCCTGCCGGGGCAGGGGCTTTAAACGCACGCCTTTCTCCTCCCCTGGCCGCATCGGCTGCGTCTTAGGGATTGCGCGTAATAAAATTGCAGCTAACTTCCCGGATCATTCACCGAACGCCGGGTGCGCCCCCTGTCGGGGCGGCCCTTCCCTTGGGGGGATTGGACATTCATGATTTTCGGGCGCGTTAAGCCTCTGGACGCCATTCTGGCGACCGCTGAGAAGAAGGGGCTGCAACGATCGCTAGGCGCGTTCCAGCTGACCATGCTGGGCATCGGCGCCGTCATCGGCACGGGCATCTTCGTCCTCACCTCCGAAGCCGCGCAAAAGGCGGGGCCGGGCATGATGCTGTCCTTCGTGCTGGCGGGTTTCGTCTGCGCGGTGGCGGCGCTGTGCTATTCCGAGCTGGCCTCGATGGTGCCGGTCGCGGGGTCGGCCTATACCTATACCTATGCGGTCATGGGCGAATTGCTCGCCTGGATGGTCGGCTGGGCGCTGATCCTGGAATATGCGGTCGGCGCGTCCGCCGTCGCGGTCGGCTGGTCGGGTTATGTGGTGGGGCAGATCCGCAACCTGCTGGGCATCGACATACCGATGGAATGGGTCAACGGCCCCTCCTCGGGCGGTTACATCAACCTGCCCGCCGTCATCATCTCGCTGCTGGTCACCTGGCTGCTCGTCGTCGGCACGACCGAGAGCGCGCGCGTCAACGCGATCCTGGTCGCGATCAAGGTCGCCGCGCTGACACTGTTCATCGCGCTGTCGGTGCCGGTCATGAACGGCGCGCATTTCGAACCCTTCATGCCGACCGGCCTGACCGGCGTCGCGGGGGCGGCGGCGTCGATCTTCTTCGCCTATGTCGGCTTCGACGCGGTGTCGACCGCCGCCGAGGAAACCAAGAACCCGCAGCGCAACGTGCCGATCGGGCTGATCGCCTCGCTGCTGTTCTGCACTATCTTCTACCTGCTGGTATCGGCGGGCGCGATCGGATCGCCGCTGGGCGCGCAGCCGGTGCGGGACGCCGCGGGCGTCCTGCTGTCGCCGGGCACCTCGGAACTGGCCGATCGCTGCAAGGCGATCGTCGCGGGCGGCGCGGCCGAGCCGCTGTCCTGCTCGCGCGAGGCGCTGGCGCATGTGCTGCGCACCATCGGCTGGGAAAAGATCGGCAACCTGATCGGCCTGGCCGCCACGCTGGCGCTGCCCTCGGTCGTGCTGATGATGATGTTCGGCCAGACCCGCGTGTTCTTCACCATGGCGCGCGACGGCCTGCTGCCCGAAAAGCTCGCCTCGGTGCATCCGCGCTATCGCACCCCGCACGTCGTGACGATCGTCACCGGCATCGCCGCGACCATCGCCTCGGCCTTCCTGCCGGTCGGCAAGCTGGCCGACTATTCCAACTCGGGCACGCTGTTCGCCTTCTTCATGGTGGCGCTGTCGGTGATGGTGCTGCGTCGGACCGATCCGGGCCGCAAGCGCCCCTTCCGCACCCCGGCGGTGTGGATCGTCGCCCCCGCCGCGATGATCGGGTGCGCCTATCTGTACTTCTCGCTGCCGCTGATCGCGATCCTGGTCCTGCCGGGCTGGGGTGCGGTCGGCCTGCTGATCTACTTCCTCTACAGCCGCAAGCGCAGCCATGTCGGGCGCGGCATCATCGACGTGGTCGAGGATCCCGCAATGCAGCCGGAGGTCGCCCGGCCGCTCGATCGCTGATCGGTTTCACGACCATGGAAAAGGGCCGGAGGAGCGATCCTCCGGCCCTTTCTGTTTGGGGCCCTGCCGTTCCCCCCAGGCCAAGGCCCGGGGGGCGGATGGCGGATTACAGGCTGGCGGCCAGGGCCTTCAGGTCGACCTGCGGGCGCGCGCCGAAATGGCTGATGATCTCGGCCGCACAAGCGGCGCCCAGGGTCAGCGAGGCCTGAAGGTCGCGGCCATGCGTCTGGCCATGGAGGAAGCCCGCCGCGAACAGGTCGCCCGCGCCCGTCGTGTCGACCACCTTGTCCACCGGCTGGGCGGGCACGGTCACGCGCTCGTCGCCGCGCACCGCCAGCGCGCCCTTTTCGGCGAGCGTGACGACCAGCGTCTCGACCTTGTCCTTCAGGAAGGCGATCGCCGCCTCGACATCCGCCGTCTCGGTCAGTGCGACGATCTCGGTCTCGTTGGCGAAGATCACGTCGATCAGCCCGGCATCGATCAGCGCATGGAAATCGGCGCGGTGGCGGTCGATGACGAACTCGGCCGAGGCGGTGAAGGCGATCTTGCGACCCGCCTCGCGCGCGACCTGGATCGCGGCGCGCATCGCGGCGCGCGGTTCCTCGGGATCCCAGAGATAGCCCTCGATATAGAGATAGGCGGCATCGGCGATCAGCGCGCGGTCGAGCGCCTGAGCAGGCAGGTAATGCGACGCGCCCAGGAAGGTGTTCATCGTCCGCTGCCCGTCGGGGCTGACGAAGATCATGCAGCGGCCCGTCGTCGGCTGTCCGGCGCGGACCGGCGTGTCGTAGCGGACGCCCGCCGCCCGGATGTCATGCGCGAAGACCTCGCCCAGCTGGTCGTCGGCGACCTGGCCGATGAACGCGGTCTTGCCGCCCAGCGCCGCGATCCCCGCCAGCGTATTGGCCGCCGAGCCGCCCGAAATCTCGCGCCCCGGCCCCATCTTGGCATAAAGCGCATCGGCCTCCTCGGGCGAGAAGACCAGCTGCATCGCGCCCTTGGTCATGCCGTTTTCGGCGATGAAGTCATCTTCGGCCGGGCTGAGGATGTCGACGATGGCATTGCCGATCGCCACCACGTCGTAAGTGGGGTTGGTCAAGAAAGGGACTCCGGGAAAAAGCTGTGATGCCGCCGCCCTAGTCAGCACGCTACCCCCGCGCAAGGGAGGCGCGGACGCCGCCGCCGCGCATTGACTCAAGCCTGGGCCCCGCGCCATTCCCGACGCCATGATCCGCGCCTTTTTCCTGTCGCTGGCCCAGCTTGGCGATCCTGCGATCCGCCGGGTGCTGTTTCGCTCGCTGGCGGTCACGCTTGCCCTGTTCGCGGGTGCCGGGATCGCGCTGTGGTGGGGCGTGCGCGCGGTACTGAGCGGGTGGCTGGGCGCGCAGGCGGGCGGATGGTCGGCCGCGCTGATCGTGGTGGTCGAGCTGCTGGCCTTCTGGCTCGCCTTTCGGGCGGTGGCGGTCGCGGTGGTCGGCCTGTTCGCCGACGACATCGTCGCTGCGGTCGAGGCGCGTCATTATCCCGACCGGCTGGCAAGGGCGCGGCCGGTGCCCTTCGCGCGCGGGGTCGCCATGGGCCTGGGGTCGGCGGGGCGCGTGATCGCGATCAACCTGGTCCTCCTGCCGCTCTATATCGTCCTGCTGGCAACCGGGGTGGGTACGGCCGCGGCCTTTCTGGTCGTCAATGGCTGGCTGCTCGCGCGCGATCTGGGCGACATGGTGGCGGCGCGGCACATGGACCGGGCCGCCATGCGTCGCTGGCGCAAGGCGACCGGACCCGCGCGCTTCCTGTTGGGGCTTGCCGCCGCCGCCCTGTTCGTGGTTCCGGGGGTGAACCTGCTGGCCCCCGTCCTGGGGGCGAGCATGGCGACCCATTTCTTTCACATGAGACGTAAGGCATGAACCGCCCCTTCGCGCTGATGCTGCTGCCCCCGATCGCGCTGGCGGGCTGTACCGTACCGCAGACCGCCGCGCCGGTCCGCACCGGCGGCATGGCCCCGGTGCCGGTGCCCTATACCAGCGTCGGGCTGGAGCGGGTGCTGGGGCAGGACGCCGCCGGACTGACCAAGCTGTTCGGCGCGGCCGATGCCGATGTGCGCGAGGGGACCGCGCGCAAGTTGCAATATCAGGGCCGCTTCTGCGTCCTCGACGCCTATCTCTACCCCAAGGACGGGGCCGAGCCGCGCGTCACCTATATCGACGCGCGCGAACCCGATGGCAGCGCGATCGACCGCGCCAGTTGTGTCGCGGCGCTGACCAGGCGTGACGGCGGACGCTGACCGGCGGGCGGCACCGGCTCCCGGTGTGGATGAAATGCGCCGCAGGTCCGGCGATGGCCGTGACCTGCTCATGACCGGGACGCCAAGTGGTTAACAAATCTTCATGATTTATGGGTGTTGCAAAAGGGTTCCGTGCATTTGCAAAAAATTGATGCGCTGCAGGAACAATTTTGCGGATCGAAGCGTATGCGCTATCGGGACAAAGAACAACGCCGCGTCTTGGCTGTAGTTCGCCATGGGAGAATATATATGATGAAGTTCCTGTCTGCCGTTGCTGCCACCGCCCTCGTCGCTGCTCCGGTCGCCGCTGCGCCGACCAACGCCGCTTCGAGCCTGTCGGTCGCCAAGTCGGTCCGCGCCTCGGCTCCGACCGCCAAGGGCAACAAGCTGGCCGGCGGCGGCATCCTCGCCGCGCTGATCGCTGCTGGCGTGGTCGCCATCGGCGTCGTCGCGATCGTCAAGGACGACAACTCGGACAGCAACTGATCGTCGGGGGCGGGTTGGCGCCCGCCCCGGCCATCATCGCATGGTGACATGCACGGAAAAGGGGGCCGTTTCGGCTCCCTTTTTTGTTGCCCGTAACAGGGGCTCAGGCGCCCCAGTCGGGGCCGTCCGGGTCGGGGAAGAAATCATCGCCCTGGGCGGGCGCGTCCGGGCGTAGCGGCGGCAGGCTTGGCGGCTCGCCCCCGAAGCGGACCCGGATATAGGCGACCGATCCGCTTAGCCCCTGAAAGACGGCGCGCACCACCTCGCCACGCCGGATTCGGGCGCCGATCAGCGGCGCGCGTTCGGCGGAGAGATAGCCGACCTGGACATCCCGCGCGCTGAATACCGCGACCGCATGGGGATCGTGCCGGTTGCGCGGCTCGGGCCGCAGCGTCACGGGATCGCCGATGGCCGATGCCAGCAGTTCGAAGCGCCGGTTGCTCCGCGCCTTGTCCTCATTGGGAAAGTCGATCCCGACCACGGCCAGCGTCAATTCATCCATGCGCCCCTAACTGGGTATCCCGGCCGCCCGGGTCCAGAGCCCTCCCAATCCGGGCCGGGCGGGCTATAGTGCAATCATCCTGTCCCATCCGGAGTATCCATGTCCGTTGCCGCCCTGGCGATGCTGCTCGCCGCCCAAAGCCCCGCCCCGACCGTCGCGCCTGTCCTGGCCAGCCCCGATGCGCGCGACGTGCACAGCTATGCCCGACCGCTGGAGGCGCGGGTCACGCATGTCTCGCTGAACCTCTATGCCGATTTCGACACCCATGTGATGCGCGGCATCGCGACCCTGTCGGTCGATGCGAAGCCGGATGCCCGGCAGCTGGTCGTCGACGACAACGGCCTGCGCATCGTCACCGTCACCGATGCGCAGGACCGGCCCCTGCCCTATAGCGTGGGCGCGAACGACAAGGTGCACGGCGCGCCGCTGACCATCACGCTGAACGGCAATCGCACGGTGAAGATCGCCTATGCCTCCGCGCCGGGGGCCAAGGCGCTGCAATGGCTGTCGCCCGAGCAGACGGCGGGCAAGAAACAACCCTATCTGTTCAGCCAGGGCGAGGCGATCCTCAACCGCAGCTGGATTCCGACCCAGGATTCGCCCGGCATCCGCCAGACCTGGGACGCCACCGTCAACGCCCCCTGCGCGCTGACCGTGGTGATGAGCGGCGAGCGGACCGGCGAGACGCCCTGCAACGATGGCCGTCACACCGCCAGCTATCGCATGGACAAGCCGGTCGCCCCCTATCTGATCGCGCTCGCGATCGGCGACCTGAAGTTCAAGCCGCTCAGCGCCCATACCGGCATCTGGACCGAGCCCGCGATGCTCGACAAGGCGGCGTGGGAGTTCGCCGGGCTCGACAAGTTCGTCACCGCCGCCGAGGGGCTGTACGGCCCCTATCGCTGGGGCCGCTATGACGTACTGGTCCTGCCGCCCAGCTTTCCGTTCGGCGGCATGGAAAACCCGATGCTGACCTTCGCCACGCCGACCGTGCTGGCGGGCGACCGCAGCCTCGTCAGCCTGATCGCGCATGAGCTGGCGCATAGCTGGTCGGGCAATCTCGTCACCAACGCGACCTGGGACGATTTCTGGCTGAACGAGGGCTTCACCAGCTATTTCGAGAACCGGATCATGGAGTCGATGTACGGCAAGCGCCGCGCCGCGATGGAGGCGGACCTGGCCTGGACCGACATGCAGAACGCGGTGAAGGAAGCCGGTGGCCCGCAGTCGCCCGACACCAAGCTGCATCTCGACCTGAATGCCGCGCGCGATCCCGATGATGGCATGACCCAGATCGCCTATGACAAGGGCGCGACCTTCCTGCGGACGATCGAGTCCGTCGTCGGGCGCGCACGCTGGGACGCCTATCTGCGCGGCTATTTCGACCGCCATGCCTTCCAGCCGCAGACCAGCGCCGGGTTCCTGGCCGATTTGCGCCAGAACCTGCTCAAGCCCGGCGAGGACGCCAGGATCGGCGTCGACCAATGGGTCTATCAGCCCGGCATTCCCGCCAATGCGGTCCATGTCCGCTCCGACGCCTTTCCCGCGATCGACGCGGCGGCCAAGGCCTTCGCGGCGGGTGGCCCGGTCTCGGCGGTGCCGGACAAGGTCACGACGCAGGAATATGTCCGCTTCCTCGACCAGTTGCCCCGCCAGCTGTCCGCCGAACGGCTCGCCACGCTCGATGGCCGTTTCCACTGGAACGGGACGGGCAATAGCGAAATCCGCTTCGCCTGGCTCCGCCTCGCGCTCGCCAACCGCTATCCGCCCGCCGAGGCGTCGGCCGAGCAATTCCTGACCGCGCAGGGCCGCCGCAAGTTCGTCGCACCGCTGTTCCAGCAGCTTCAGGGACAGGGCGAATGGGGCCAGGCGCTGGCCAGGCGAATCTATGACAAGGCGCGTCCCGGCTATCATTCGGTGACCCAGGTTACGGTCGACCGCCTGCTCGGACGATAAAGCGAGCCTGCCGCGCGGCGAAACGAGGAACGAAAAACTCGTTTCGCCGCCGGATTTTCAAGTCATCGCCGCCGCAACACCGTTCACCGGATATGGTTGCGCCTGCGCTTTCCAACCCGTTTAGCCCCGGTTAATCGACACTCACACCGACATTCCGACCGGGGGGTCATGTGAAGTTCAAGGCATTTGCAGTGCGATTCGCGCTGATGGCATCGTGCGGCCTGATGATGGCCACCCCTGCTGCGGCGCAGTTCTGGCAGTGCGCACCCTATGCCCGCGAGATTTCGGGCATCGATCTTCACGGCAACGCCAACACCTGGTGGGGCCAGGCCGAGGGCCGTTACGAGCGCGGCCACATCCCGAAGGAAGGATCGGTCCTCGCCTTCGAAGCGACCCATCGGATGCGCGTCGGCCATGTCGCGATGGTCAGCCGGGTCGTCAGCAACCGCGAAGTCCTGCTCACCCATGCCAACTGGTCGCGCCGCGGCGGCATCGAGCGCGACGTCCGCGCGATCGACGTCTCGCCCGACAATGACTGGTCGATGGTCAAGGTGTGGTACGGCCCCAATGGCGACCTGGGCACGTCGGCCTATCCGACCAAGGGCTTCATCTATGCGGACCATGCGCCGAGCAGCGCCATGCCCGCCAACGAGATCGCCTCGCGCACCGACAGCCGCGTCTCGGGCATCCTGACCTTCGCGGCCCCGACCCAGTAAGATTTTCCGCCCGGCCCGCATCGACGATGGTCGGGAGAGCCCAGCGCATCACGCGGGACATACGCTTCGACGTCGCACAGCGTGACTAGATAAGGTCGAACGGGGCGGAAGCTGCCCCCATTCCTCTCCCAAACCCCCGTTCAGCCTGAGCGAAGTCGAAGGCCAAGGGAACACCCCACCCCCAGCGCGCAGCCTATGCTTCGATTGCGCTCAGCGTGAAGGGCCGTTTCCCCCTCACCCCGCCCGAAACGTCATCGCCACGCCGTTCATGCAATAACGCTTGCCCGTCGGCTTGGGCCCGTCGTCGAAGACATGGCCGAGATGCCCGCCGCAGCGGCTGCAATGCACCTCCACCCGCTCCATCATCAGCGATCGGTCGGACGTGGTGCCGACCGCGCGGGGCAGGGATGCCCAGAAGCTCGGCCAGCCGGTGCCGCTGTCGAACTTCGTCCTGGACGAAAAGAGCGGCTGGCCACAGCCCTTGCACCCGAAGATACCGGCGCGATGCTCCTCGTTGAGCGGGCTGCTATAAGGCCGCTCGGTCCCTTCCTTCCGCAACACCGCATAGGCCGCCGGGCCAAGCTTCTGCCGCCATGCCGCCTCGCTCATCGCCACCGGATAGCGCTCGGCGGCCACCGCCTCGCGGCCGCAGGCGGAAAGGCCCATCCCCGCCAGCCCCAGACCGGCAAGCGAGAGAAAGGCGCGGCGATCGGCAGGTTGCGTGCTCATGCCGCCAAGATAGGAAGGCCGCCGCCCGATGACAGGGGGTCAGCCCTTGCGCCGCCAGAAGGGCCGCGTGCTGCCCGATTGCAGCACGCCGCGCCGGAACAGCCGCGCCCCCAGCGTCACGAAGATCGCCACCCACAGCGCCTGCCACGCCAGCGCCAGCGCATGCGGCCAGAGCGAGGGGCTCGCCGCCGCCATGCCCGCCATCGCGAAGGGCGAGGATAGCGGGAATATCTCCGCCACCCGTGCCAGCCAGCTGTCGGGCTTGGACAGGCCGCTCAGCGTCAGGGTGAACATGCCGACCTGGACGATCGTGATGGGCAGCGAGAGCATCTGGATCTCGCGCATCGTGGTCGCCTGCGCGCCGATCGTCAGGAATACCGATCCCAGCAACAGATAGGCCATGGTGAAATAGCTGACGAACAGGATCGCGAATATCGGCAGCCCGACCGCCGGGGACAATTCGCCGACCACCCCGCTGAACGCCGGGGGAAGGACGCTCGTCACCTGGCCCAGCACCGTGCCCCAGAAGCCGACGAACAGCACCGCCACCCCGAACATGCCCAGCAGCTTGCCCAGGAACACCGCCTCCAGCGGCACGGCGGCGGCCAGCACCTCGATCACCTTGTTCGAGCGTTCCTCCGCCATGGTGCCGACGACCTGCCCCGCCAGGAACAGGGTCAGGAAGAACACGCCGAACACCGCCAGGAACGCGGTCTGGTTCTGCCCGCCCAGCGTCGCGCGCTGGCGCGAAAAGCTGATCTTGGTCGGCGTGACGCGCGGCAATTTTCCGCCCAGCCGCTCGGCCGCCAGCGCGCTGCCCGCCAGCACGGCCAGATAATCCGCCGCGCGCGAGCCGCGTGCGCCATAGAGCAGGGTCGGCCGGTCGAGCGGGCCATAGAGCACCGCGGTCGCGTCATAATCCCGCGATTCGAACGCGGCGCGCGCCTGGGCCGCCGGATCGCGTGCCGGGGCAAGGGTGACCAGCGCGGGCGGCTCCTCATCGCGGCGGAAGATCGCGCGCGACCGCCGGTCGGCCTCCACGAAGCTGCCCGCCAGGGCGTCGGGGACGATCGCGACGATGCGGACATGGTCGGCGCCGTGATCGGCGGCCTGCGCCGCGCCCATCGCGCCGATGGTGCTGAACGCGACCATGATGAGCGGCGCGAACAGGAACAGGAGGAAGATCGGCGTGAAGACGGTCGCGATGAAATCGCGGCGTGCGATCGTCATCGTCTGGCGGATCAGGCGGCGGGTGGAATTCATGCCGCAATCTCCTCGGCGGGCGCACCGACGATGCGGACAAAGGCTTCGTGCAGGCTGGGGCGCTCGATCGACAGGTTCAGCACCCCGGCCCCGGCCGCGAGCAGCCGTCCGAGCACCGGCTCGATCCCCTCATCGGGCAACGGGAATCGCCAGTCCTCGCCGTCGCGCACCGCATCGGCGGGCAAGAGCGGCGGCAGGACCTGCACGGGATCGCGCGGACGATACCGGACCCAGGAGCGCAGCGTGCCGCGCGCCTCGTCCACCGTCCCCTCAAACCGCCGCTGTCCGCCCGCGATGATCGCCAGCCGGTCGCACAGCCGCTCGGCATGCGCCATGACATGGGTGGAGAACAGGATCGTCGCTCCCCGGTCGCGCTCACCCAGGATCAGCGATTCCAGCCGTTCCTGGTTGACCGGGTCGAGGCCCGAGAACGGCTCGTCCAGCACCAGCAGCTTCGGGCGGTGCACGACCGAGCCGAGCAGCTGGACCAGCTGCGCCATGCCCTTGGACAATTTGCGGATCTTGTTGTCGGCGGCGTGGCCGAGCCCGGCCTGCTCCAGCAGTTCGACCGCGCGGGCGCGCCCGGTCGCCCAGTCGAGCCCGCGCAGCGCGCCCATGAAGGCGATCGCCTCGCGCGCCTTCATCGCCGGGTACAGCCCGCGCTCCTCCGGAAGATAGCCGACCATGTCGCTGGCATCGCGCGGATGGGCATGGCCCAGCAGCGTGCGCTGCCCCTCATCGGGTTCGATGATGCCGAGCAGCATCCGAAGCGTGGTCGTCTTGCCGGCGCCGTTGGGGCCCAGCACGCCGTACACCGCGCCGGTCGGCACCGCGATGTCGACCCCATCGACCACCCGGCGATCCCCGAAGCGTTTGGCGAGGCCCGAGGCGCTGACCGCCCACTGATTATCCACGCAACTGTTCCTCCCTGAATGCCTGTGGTAGCGGGCTGATGTGGCGCAAGACAAGCTGGAAACCCGGATCAAGGCGAAGGCGGCCGAACTGGGCTTTGCCGCGATCGGCATCACCCATGCCGACGCCGCGCCCAGGACCGTCGAGCGGCTGCACCAATGGCTGGCCGAGGGGCGGCACGGATCGATGATCTGGATGGCCGACCGCGCGCACCAGCGGCAGAGCCCCGCCAGCCTGTGGCCCGAGGTGAAGAGCATCATCTCGCTGGGCGTCAGCTATGCCCCCGCCGAGGACCCGATGCGGCTGGCCGATCACGGGCGGATCGGGCGCATCTCGGTCTATGCGCAGGGGGCCGATTATCACGACGTGGTGAAGCGGCAACTGAAGGCGTTGGGCCGCTGGCTGGCGCAGGAGGGGGCTTGCGACCTCAAGGTCTTTGTCGACACCGCGCCGGTCATGGAAAAGCCGCTGGCCGAGGCGGCCGGGCTGGGCTGGCAAGGCAAGCATACCAACCTCGTCAGTCGCGAGCATGGCAGCTGGCTGTTCCTGGGGGCGATCTACACCACGCTGGAACTGGAGCCCGACGCGGTGGCGCGCGACACCTGCGGCCGGTGCGACGCGTGCCAGCGGGCGTGCCCGACCGACGCCTTTCCCGCGCCCTATCAGCTCGATGCGCGGCGGTGCATTTCGTATCTCACGATCGAACATGCGGGGCCGATCCCGGAGGAATTCCGAGCGGCGATGGGCAACCGCATCTATGGCTGCGACGATTGCCTGGCGGTGTGCCCGTGGAACAAGTTCGCGGCGGCCGCGCAGGCGAACATGGCGTTCCATCCGCGTGCCGAACTGACCGCGCCGGAGTTGGGGGATTTGCTGTCGCTCGACGACGCGGGTTTCCGGCAGGTTTTCGCCGGGTCGCCGATCAAGCGGATCGGGCGGAACCGGATGGTGCGCAATGCTGCGATTGCGGCGGGGAATAGCGGGGCGGCGGAGCTGATGCCGGTGTTGCGGGGGTTGTTGGGGGATGCCGATCCGGTTGTCGTCGAAGCCGCAGAATGGGCCTTGGGGCGGTTGGGTGAGGTTGGTGCCTAGCCCCCGGCCCTCCCCCATCCCCTCCCGCTTGCGGGAGGGGTGCGTTGCTTGGCGAGTGGTCTGCAGAAGTAACGAGCGCGTCGCTTTTTGAAGCGCAAATCCGTGCGGCTAGGCACGCCCCTCCCGCAAGCGGGAGGGGATGGGGGAGGGCAAGGTGTCTCACCGAGCCCCCACCCCAAATAATCAATCCACCCAATCCAACCCGATATCCTTATAGACCGAGCGATCCTCGTCCCAGCCCGGCTTCACCTTCACGTGCAGATACAGATGCACCTTGTGCCCCAGGATGCGCGACAGTTCCTCGCGGGCCTTGGCGCCGATCTCCTTGATCCGCACGCCGTTCTTGCCCAGCACGATCGCGCGCTGGGTCGGGCGTTCGACCAGGATCTGCTGGTGGATCTCGACCGATCCGTCCTCGCGCTCCTTATAGGCCTCGGTCTCGACCGCGCTGGCATAGGGCAGTTCGGCATGGAGCTGGAGATAGATCTGCTCGCGCGTCACCTCGGCGGCCAGCGCGCGCTCGGTCGCGTCGGAGACCTGGTCCTCCGGATAATGCCAGGGCCCCTCGGGCATCAGCTTGGCCAGATGCGCCTTCAGCTCGGGCAGGCCGTCGCCGGTCTGCGCCGAGACGAACCAGATCTCGTCGAACGCCACCACCGCGTTCAGCTTTTCGGCATGGCCCAGCAACCGCGCCTTGTCGGCGATGTCGACCTTGTTGAGGATCAGGTGCTTGGGCTCGGGCCGGTGCGCGATCGACTCCGCGATGGCGGTCACCTTCGGCCCGATCCCGCCCTTGCCGTCGACGACCAGCGCCAGGATGTCGGCCCCCTCCGCACCTTCCCAGGCGGCGGCGACCATCGCGCGGTCCAGGCGGCGCTTGGGCTCGAAGATGCCGGGGGTGTCGACCAGCAGGATCTGCGCATCCCCCTCGATCGCCACGCCGAGCAGCTTGGCGCGAGTCGTCTGCGCCTTGGGGCTGACGATCGCGACCTTCTGGCCGACCAGCGCATTGACGAGGGTGGATTTTCCGGCATTGGGCGCGCCGACGACGGCCACGAGGCCGCAACGTTGTTCAGTCATGCCCCAGCGGTACAGGCGAAGCGGCCCTGCCTGCAAGGAAAAGCCCGCATGGACGGATCGTCACATCGCGATCAGTACCCGGCCATTCGTCACCGGCCATATCCCCGCTCCGTTTTCGCAAAGGAATGCATGTCATGAAGACCCTGATGACCACCCTGTCGGCCGCGATCCTGCTGACGGCGGCGGGCCCCGCCTCGGCCAAGGGCTGCCTCAAGGGCGCGGCGGTCGGCGGCGTCGCCGGGCATTTCGTCGGCAAGGGCCATGCGGTGCTGGGCGCGGTCGCGGGTTGCGCGATCGGACACCACCGCGCGAAGGTTCAGGCCAGGAAGGAAGCGGCGGCCGCCAGGGGACGTTGATTTCGGTGCTTGGGCGGGGTCGGGGCTTGGCCTTCGACTTCGCTCAGGCTGAACGGCTGTTGTTCAAAACGGCCTTCTTCCCCAACCTCCGTTCAGGCTGAGCGAAGTCGAAGCCCACGCCCCGGCCCTTCCCCCCGCTCAGGCCTTCAGCTTCGCCAGCAACGCCTTGGCGGCGGCCGTCTCCGCTTCCTGCTTGTTCGCGCCGCTCGCGCTGGCCTCCGCCGTGCGACCGATCCGCACGGCCACGGTAAAGCGCGGCGCATGGTGCGGTCCCGAGCGATCCGTCACCACATATTCGGGCGCCTTGCGATTATGCGCGGCGGCCCATTCCTGCAGCGCCGACTTGGGATGCTGCGGCGCCTTGCCCTGCGCATGCACGCGGTCGCCCCAGGCCTTGCGGATGAAGCCGCGCGCCGCGTCCAGCCCCGCCTCGCGATACCAGGCACCGATCAGCGCCTCCATCACGTCGCCCAGCACATTGTCGCTGTCCGACGCGCCGTCATCGCGCGCCTGCTTGCCCAGCCGCAGATGCTCGCGCACCCCCAGGTCGCGCGCGACATCGGCGCAGACCGCACCCGTCACCAGCGAATTGAGACGCCGCGACAGCTGCCCCTCGGGCTCGTTCGGGAATTGCTCCCACAGCCATTCGGCCATGACCAGCCCCAGCACCCGGTCGCCGAGAAACTCCAGCCGCTCGTAATTTTCGGCCGCCTGGCTGCCATGGGTCAGCGCACGCTGGAACGGCGCGGTGTCGGCGGGCGCGCGGCCGAAGATCGCCTTCAGCCAGTCATCCACCGCGCTCAAAACCCTTCTCCGATCCGCTTCCAGCGCGCGGCGGTCACCCAGGTCCATGGCTTGATCCATTCGGCCGAACCATCGGTCGAGAAGAAGGTCACCGCGGCGCGCCCCTCCAGCCGGTCCATCGGGATCATCCCCATGCCCATCGGCGGCGCGAAGCGGCTGTCGGCCGAATCGTCGCGATTGTCGCCCATCAGGAAGACCCGCCCGGCGGGCACGGTATAGACGCCGGTATCGTCGCGATCGGGGAAATTGCCCTGGTCGATCACGTCGTAGCTCTTGCCACCCGGCAGCGTCTCGCGGAACCGGGGATAGCGGCAGACCGACCGGCCGCCGACCGAGTCGAGATAGGCCGCGCCGCACTCGGTCGGCCCGAAATTGGGGGTCAGCGGCAGGACGAAATCGGCGACGCGCTGCTTGGGGACAGGACGGCCGTTCAGGATCACCTGCCCGTTCGTCACCTGGATCGTATCGCCGGGCAGGCCGATTACCCGCTTGATGACGTCATGATCGTCGGGCCCCGGCGAGCGGAACACCACCACATCGCCGCGCGCCGGATCGCGGCCCAGGATACGGCCGGGCAGCAACGGCACGCCGAACGGAAGGGACCAGCGCGAATAGCCGTAATTCCACTTCGTCACGAACAGGTAATCGCCGATCAACAGCCGTGGCAGCATCGATTCCGACGGGATCACGAAGGACGTGACGATGAAGCTGCGCAGGATGAAGACGAACAGTGCCAGCTTCAGGAAGAAGCGTAGCGTATCCTTCGCTTCCGACGATTTGGGCGATGAGGGGGACGTGTCGGCCATGGTCGTCGGGTTCGCGCAACCCGCTCGCCTCGTCAAGCGGCTTCCCCCTTTCGCCGCGTTCGCCTCGGCGATACGGGAACCGCCCCTGCGTTCGGCGGTACAGTCCATCAAGCATGACCGATTTCATCCTCAACCTGATCGCCTGGGGCGGCTATTTCGGCATCTTCCTGCTGATGGCGCTGGAAAATATCCTGCCCCCCATCCCGTCCGAGGTCATCATGGGCCTGGGCGGCATGGCGGTCGCGCGCGGGCAGATGGAGATGATTCCGCTGATCCTGTGGGGCACGGCGGGGACCACGGCGGGCAATTATGCCTGGTACGCGGTCGGCCGCCATATCGGCTATGAGCGGTTCCGCCCCTTTATCGATCGCCATGGCCGCTGGCTGACGATGGAATGGCGCGATGTCGAGCGGCTGCACGAGTTCTTCGTCCGGCATGGCGGCTGGGTGGTGTTCGTGTTCCGCTTCATGCCCGCCTTCCGCACCCTGATCTCGCTTCCCGCCGGGATCACGCGAATGCCGCTGGCCAAGTTCCTGATCTGGACCTTTGCGGGCAGCACGATCTGGAATGCCATCCTGGCCTATGCGGGGCTTTGGCTGGGCGCCAATTTCGAGGCGATCGACCGCTATGTCGGTCCCGCCGCCATCGTGATGACGGGGGCGATCGCGGTCGGCTATCTCTGGCGGGTCTTCACCTGGAAGCCACGCGGCGAGCGATGATCCGCCCGCGCCTCAGGCGCGAGGATGCGCGGTCCGATAGATGTCGAGCAGCCTTGCGGCATCGACCTCGGTATAGATTTGCGTCGAACTCAGGCTGGCATGGCCGAGCAGTTCCTGAAGCTGGCGCAGATCGGCGCCCCGGCCCAGCAAATGGGTGGCGAAACTGTGCCGCAGCGCATGCGGCGTCGTCCGCGCTGCCAGCCCCAGCCGCTCCCGCGCCG
The DNA here is from genome assembly GCF_030818415.1 of Sphingomonas sp. SORGH_AS_0950. Lineage (NCBI taxonomy): Bacteria > Pseudomonadati > Pseudomonadota > Alphaproteobacteria > Sphingomonadales > Sphingomonadaceae > Sphingomonas > Sphingomonas sp. SORGH_AS_0950. The sequence goes on along the minus strand of NZ_JAUTAE010000001.1, from coordinate 3,250,273 downwards.
CCTGGACCGCGCGCCGGATGATCGTGGGCGACAGCGGCCCGCCCTTGGCACCCCGGAACAGCGGCTCGTCGCCCGCCACCGCAAAGGGCATCTGCGCGGCATAGGCCTCGATCGCGGCGCGCAGTTCGGGCAGCAGCGGCACGATCCGCGTCTTGTTGCGCTTGCCGGTGACGCGGATCGTCTCGCCCAGCGGCAGGATGCCCGCCGGCAGCGACAGCGCCTCCCCGATCCGCAGCCCCGCGCCATAGAGCAGCATCAACACCGCCCAGTCGCGTGCGGCGATCCAGGGCTCGGCGGCGTTTTCCGCGACATCCTCGCCCAGCGCCATGATGTCGGCGGGGGCCTGGGGGCGGGGGATCGTCCGTTTGCGGCGCGGGCCCTTCATCGGCGGCGGCTCAGCGCCCGCCCAGCGAAGGAAATGGCGCACCGCCGACAATTCCCGCGCCGTCGACGCCGATGTCAGCCCCTCCCCGCGACGCCGCGCGAGATAGGCGCGCAGGTCGGCGGCGGTCAGGCGGGCGAGCGCCCCGCCGTCCATGGCCTCGCCCCAATGCTCGCCCAGGAAGCCGCACAGCCGCCCGGCCGTGGCGACATAGGCCCGCACCGTATGGTCGGACCGTCGCAGGTCCACTGTGAGATGGCGGTAATAATCGGCGATCAGCGCGGTCATAGGCGCGAAACGATGACAGGCAGCGGCGCGGCGGCAAAGATAAATCGGTTAGGATTCAGATGAAACGGTCGTCATAAAGACCATGATCTCGCCCGTTTCGTCCGCCTCTCCGATCCGCTTCAGCCCGTTGTCGGGCCAGGACGCCCCGGCGTCGGCGCCATCGCCTTTCGACAAGCCGAAGGGGCCGACCACCATCTCGATTTCCCGCGAGGCGTTCGAGGCGCTGGAGACCTTGGAGAAGGGGGCCGTCGCGAAACCCCAGGACCCCGTGACCTATGACAAGACGGTCAAGGCGCTGCTCGCCGCCCGCCAGGACGTGATCGGGCGCGGCGGGGGTATCGATCTGGGCGATACCGGCAACACGCTCGTCACCAATCCCTATACCGCGCCCTTCGCGGCCGATGTCGCCCCGCTCTATGGGATGCTGAAGGACGGCGCATCGGCGAACGAGGCTCTCACTGCCGCGCTGACGAGCGTCCTGCCGCAGCAGGGGCAGCGCACCGACACCACCTATGCGGCCGAATTCGCACTGAAGCATATGAAGATGACCGCAATCGCCGACCGCCTGATCGCCCCCGAGCATAAGGAGGAAGCCACCGCGATCCTCGGCCGGGTGTTCGACAGCATGGCCGACGCCACCCCGATCCGGGCCGACCTCGCCGCATCGACCCTCACCATCGCCCGCAGCGGCGAGGATGCCGACACACGCGTTTCGCAGATCGTCGCGCTGGTGAACAAGTCCTTGGATGCCGGTCGTCAAAATATGCTGACCGACCGGCAACGCCACGAACTGACGGAAATGACGGACTCCTGGCAGGACTTCCAAAAACTCCTGCCCCGTGACGCCAGCGCCCCCGTCACAGCATAAGGCCGATCGACGTTCGGGATGGCCTTTCCTTCCCTCGCCCCTCGCAGAGGGGAGAGGGTTGCGCAGACTTGGCCTTTGCGAGAGCAAAGGCTTAGTCGGAGCTGGGTGAGGGGTGGGCGCTCGCAAAGCGAGCGCGCGAGCCCTTGGGCTCGCTCAACCCCTCACCCAAGCTGCGCTAGCCAGCAAGCTGACAAGCTCCGCTAACCCTCTCCCCTGTCCAGGGGAGAGGGAAGAAGAAATACCGAACGTCGATCCCCCTTGGAAACGTGCAACGAAAAAGGGGGCCGCTCCCGATCGGAAGCGGCCCCCTTTGCCATTGCGTCATGCGGTCGGTCAGCGATCGAGGATCGCGTCGATCGCCGCACCCACATCGTCCATGCCGGCCATGCCGTCGACCCGCGTCACGATGCCGCGCGCCTCATAGATCGGCAGGATCGGCGCGGTCTTGGCGCGATATTCGGCCATCCGCGTCCGCACCGTCTCGGCATTGTCGTCGGGACGCCGCTTAAACTCGGTCGAGCCGCAGACGTCGCAGACGCCCTCGACCTGGGTCGGCTTGAAGCTGTCATGATAGCCCGCGCCGCACGAGGCGCAGGTGAAGCGGCCGGTGATCCGCTCGACCAGCGCATCCTCGTCCACCGCCAGCTCGATGACATGGTCCAGTGACTTGCCGCGCTCGGCGAGCAGCACGTCCAGCGCCTCGGCCTGCGCCGCGGTGCGCGGATAGCCGTCGAAGATCGCGCCGCCTTCGGCCTCGGCCGCATCCAGCCGCTCGCCGATCAGCGCCGAAACGATCGCGTCCGACACCAGCTCGCCCGCATCCATCACCGCCTTGGCCTGAAGCCCGACGGGGGTGCCCGCCTTGACCGCCGCGCGCAGCATGTCGCCGGTCGACAGCTGCACCATGCCGCGATTCGCCACCAGCCGCTGCGCCTGGGTCCCCTTGCCCGCGCCCGGCGGCCCCAGCAGGATGATGTTCACGCCCACGTCATTCTCCCCTGTTTTCCGCTAGTCCCGTCCGCGCCTCAGCGCAGGCGGCCACCCTTCAGCTTCGCCTTCTTGATCAGGTCGCCATATTGATGCGCCAGCAGATGGCTCTGGATCTGGGTCACCGTGTCCATCGTCACGTTGACGACGATCAGCAGGCTGGTCCCACCCAGATAGAAGGGAATCTGCAGCGCCGACACCAGATATTCGGGCAGCAGACAGATGATCGTCAGATAGGCCGCGCCGATCACCGTGATACGGGTCAGCACGTAATCGAGATAGGTCTCGGTGTTCTTGCCCGGACGGATGCCCGGAATGAAGCCGCCATAGCGCTTCAGATTGTCCGCCGTCTCCTCCGGGTTGAAGACAACCGCGGTGTAGAAGAACGAGAAGAAGATGATGCCAGCGCCGTAAAGCAGCATGTACACGGGGCTGCCGTGCTGCAGATACTGGTTGAGGCTGATGATGAAGTCGCCCCAGCGGCTCTCGCCCGCGACGCGCTGCCCTGCGAACTGCGAGATGGTCAGCGGCATCAGCAGCAGCGACGAGGCGAAGATCGGAGGGATCACGCCTGCGGTGTTGATCTTCAGCGGCAGGTGGCTGCGATCGGCCTGCATCCCGCGCTGCGTCGCGCGCTTGGGATACTGGATCAGGATCCGGCGCTGCGCGCGCTCCATGAAGCAGATGAACAGGACGAGGACGACGACCGCGACGATGATGCCGATCAGGCGGACCGGATCGATGCTGCCGGTACGGCCGCCTTCGAGCAGGTTGACCAGCGTCGTCGGCAGATGCGCGACGATACCCGCCATGATGATCAGCGACACGCCGTTGCCGATACCGCGGCTGGTGATCTGCTCACCCAGCCACATCAGGAACATCGTACCGCCGATCAGCGAGATGACCGCCGCGATGCGGAAGGTCATGCCCGGCTCGATCACCGCCTGGATGCCCTGGCTGGCGCCCAGCGTCTCGAGGCCCACGGCGATGAAATAGCCCTGGATCGCGGTCAGCAGCACCGTGCCGTAGCGGGTGTACTGGTTCAGCTTCTTGCGGCCGCTCTCGCCTTCCTTCTTGATGGCGGCGAGCTGCGGGCTCAGCGAGGTCGCGAGCTGGATGACGATCGACGCCGTGATGTACGGCATCACGCCCAGCGCGATCAGCGACATGCGACTGAGCGAACCGCCCGAGAAGGTGTTGAAGAAGTCGAGCACGCCGCCCGTGGTCTTCTGGCTCAGCAGGCCCAGCGCGGTCGGGTCGACGCCCGGCAGCGGGACATAGCTGAGCAGGCGGAAGACGATCAGCGCGCCGATCGTGAACCACAGCCGCTTCTTGAGGTCGGTGGCCTTGGCGAATTTCGCCAGGCTGATGCTTTGCGCCATCTGGTCGGCTGCGGATGCCATAGCTGTTGCGTTATCCTGGAAACGAAAAACGGCGGGATGCGTTTTGAACCGCCCCGCCGCTCATATAGGCGCGAAGACGCGCTTGTCTAACCCGGATGCAAAATCCGCCGCTGTCAGGGATGGCGTGGCGCCATTCGACAGCGGCGGATCCTATCCGGTTCAGGCCTTGGCGGCGAGCTTCGCGGCGCGGGCCTGGCCCTTCTTCGCGGCGGCCTTCTCGGCGGCGGGCACGACGTGCGGCACGTCGACCGAACCACCGGCCTTCTCGACCGCTTCACGTGCCGAGGCCGACACGCCCTGCACCACGAACGACAGCTTGGCGGTCAGTTCGCCCTTGCCGAGCAGACGGACGCCGTCCTTGCCGCCACGGGCGAGGCCGGCGGCCTTCAGCGCGGCGTGATCGATCGTGCCGTCGGTCTTCAGCTTGCCCGAGTCGACCGCCTTCTGGATCGCGCCCAGGTTCACCTCGGCATAGTCCTTGGCGAAGATGTTGTTGAAGCCGCGCTTCGGCAGGCGCATGTGGAGCGGCATCTGACCGCCCTCGAAGCCCGCGATGGACACGCCCTCACGGCTCTTCTGACCCTTGACGCCGCGACCACCGGTCTTGCCCTTGCCCGAACCGATACCGCGACCGACGCGGATCTTGGACTTGCGGGCACCCTGGTTGTCGAAAAGTTCGTTCAGCTTCATGATTTGCACTCGCTTTCGCTTGTTTCGCGCATGGCCGTCATTCGAGAAGAATCACGACCGCTGGATAAAAGGAAGGGGGCCGCATAGCCCCCTTCCCCGTGTTTGTCACTGTTCAATGTGACGGATATGAGACCGGGACCTCATCCCTCTCTCCGTTCGCACTGAGCGAAGTCGAAGTGCAAGCCGAGCGGCGTGGCCTTCGACTACGCTCAGGCTGAACGGAGCGCAGGATCGATCCCGAAGTGCCTCAGTCCACCACCTGAACCATGTGCTGCACCTTGCGGATCATGCCACGGACTTCAGGGCTGTCCTGAAGCTCGGCGACCTTGTGCATCTTGTTGAGGCCCAGGCCGACGAGGGTCGCGCGCTGGTCCTTGGTGCGGCGGATCGGCGAACCGGTCTGCTTGATCTTGATGGTTGCCATGGTCGCTTACTCCACGACGGCCGCGGCTTCCGCCTCGGCAGTCTGCTGGGTGGCACCGTGACCGCGACCCAGCAGGTCGGCGATCTTCTTGCCACGACGCTGCGCCACCGCCTTGGGCGAGGTCTGGTCGCCAAGCGCTTCGAAGGTGGCACGGATCATGTTGTACGGGTTCGAGGTGCCGATCGACTTCGTCACCACGTCGGCAACGCCAAGCGATTCGAAGATCGCGCGCATCGGACCACCGGCGATGATGCCGGTACCCTGCGGCGCCGAACGCACCGTCACGCGGCCCGCACCGAAATGGCCGTTGCCATCATGATGCAGCGTGCGACCGTCCTTCAGCGGAACGCGGACCATCGCCTTCTTGGCGGCAGCCGTCGCCTTCGAGATGGCTTCCGGCACTTCGCGCGCCTTGCCATGACCAAAGCCCGCACGTCCCTTGCCGTCGCCGACCACGACGAGCGCGGCGAAGCCGAAGCGCTTACCGCCCTTCACGGTCTTCGAGACACGGTTGATGTGGACGAGCTTTTCGATCAGCTCTTCGCCCTGCTCCTCGGCGCCACCGCGACGGTCGTCGCGACGACCACGGTTGCCGTCACGGCCGCCACGGCCGCGATCGCCGCCCGGACCACGGCCACGGCCGCCCCGGGGACCGCGACCCTGGGTCGCGTCCTGCGCGGCGCCTTCGGCACCGGCAACGGCCACGTTGTTCTCGTCAGCCATATTAGAACTCCAATCCCGCTTCGCGTGCCGCCTCGGCCAGCGCCTTGACGCGACCGTGGAACAGGAAGCCGCCACGGTCGAAAACGACCTGCGTGACGCCGGCGGCCTTGGCCTTCTCGGCCACGCGCTTGCCGACTTCGCTCGCCGCTGCGACGTTCGCGCCCGACTGGCCGCGTGCGTCCTTTTCCAGCGTCGAGGCCGAAGCCACGGTACGACCGGCCTCGTCGTCGATCACCTGGGCATAGATGTGCTTGCCCGAGCGATGCACCGACAGGCGCGGACGGGTGCCCGCACGCGCACGCAGCGCGGTACGGTTGCGCCGACGGCGCTTCTCGAAAAGAGAGAGACCCTTGGTCATTACTTCTTCTTCCCTTCCTTGCGGAAGATGAACTCGCCGTCGTACTTGATGCCCTTGCCCTTATACGGCTCGGGCTTGCGCCAGCGACGGATCTCGGCGGCCAGCTGGCCGACCTTCTGCTTGTCCGAACCGCTGATCTCGACGGTGGTGGCGTCCGGCGTCTTCACCTCGATGCCTTCCGGCACGTCGATATTGACGTCGTGGCTGTAGCCGAGCTGCAGCTTCAGGGTCTTGCCCTGCGCGGCGGCGCGGTAGCCGACGCCGGTGATGACCAGCTTCTTCGAGAAGCCTGCGGTCACACCGGTCACGAGGTTCTGCACCATGGTGCGCTGCATGCCCCAGAAGGCGCGGGCGCGCTTCGTGGCGTTGGCAGGCTGCACCGCGATGGCGTCCGCCTGGACGTCATAGGTGATCTCGTCAACGAGCGGCATGGACAGGGTGCCCTTGGGACCCTTCACGCTCAGCACCTTGTCGGCGATGGTCGCGGTGACGCCGGCCGGAACCGGGACCGCCTTCTTACCGATGCGGCTCATCAGAACACCTCCGCCAGGACTTCGCCACCGACATTCTGCTCGCGCGCTTCGGCGTCCGACAGAACGCCACGCGGCGTCGACACGATGGTGATGCCCAGGCCGTTGCGAACGCGCGGAAGCTCCTGCGCGCCCGAATAGATACGGCGGCCGGGCTTGGACACGCGCGCGACATGCTTGATCGCGGGCTGGCCTTCGAAATACTTCAGCTCGATGCGGATGCCGGCCGCAGGGCCCATCTGCTCTTCGCTGTAGCCACGGATATAGCCTTCGCGCTGGAGCACGTCGAGCACGCGGGCGCGCAGCTTCGACGCAGGCGTCAGGACGGAGTCCTTGCGCGCGCGCTGGCCGTTGCGGATGCGGGTGAGCAGGTCACCCAGGGGATCGGTCACTGCCATCTCAAATGGTCCTTACCAGCTCGACTTGGTGACGCCGGGGATCAGGCCCTTGTTGGCCAGATCGCGCAGCATGACGCGAGCGAGACGGAACTTGCGGTAATACGCACGCGGGCGACCGGTGATCTCGCAGCGGTTGCGGATACGGGTCGGATTGCCGTTGCGGGGGATCTCGGCCATCTTCAGGCGCGCGATCAGACGCTCGGTCTCATCGAGGCTCTGGTCGTTCGCGATCGCCTTCAGCTTCGCGTACTTGCCGGCATACTTCTTGACGAGAAGGCGACGCTTCTCGTTCTTGTTGATTGAACTCAGTTTCGCCATGGACTTAAGCTCTTTCTGTAAGGACCCCCTCCCCGGCGTGGAGAGGGGGCAGTCCGGTTACGCCGCCTTCTTCTCGTCGGCAGCGTCTTCCTTGGGGAACGGGAAGCCGAAGAGACGGAGCAGCTCGCGCGCCTCGTCGTCGGTCTTCGCCGTGGTGGTCACGATCACATCCATGCCGCGCACCTTGTCGATGCGGTCATAGTTGATTTCGGGGAAGATGATCTGTTCCTTGATGCCGCAGGCATAGTTGCCGCGACCGTCAAAGGACTTCGGATTCAGGCCGCGGAAGTCGCGAACGCGCGGCAGCGCAATCGTGATGAAGCGGTCCAGGAATTCGTACATGCGCTCGCGACGCAGCGTGACCTTCACACCGATCGGCATGCCTTCACGCAGCTTGAACTGCGCGATCGACTTCTTCGCCTTGGTGATGACGGGCTTCTGACCCGCGATCAGCTCCATCTCGGAGGCAGCCTGGTCGACGCGCTTCTTGTCCTGCGTCGCTTCGCCCACGCCCATGTTGAGCACGATCTTCTCGATCCGGGGGATCTCGTTGACGTTCTTGTAACCGAACTTGTCGGTCATCGCCTTGATGATGCTATCGTCGTAGATAGCCTTCATGCGGGGCTTGTAATCAGCCATCGATCTTCTCCCCGGTCTTGACGGCGACACGGACCTTCTTGCCATCCTGCGTCTCGAAACGGACGCGGGTCGGCTTGCCATCGGCGGTCACGTGCGCGACCTTCGAGATGTGCAGCGGCGCAGCGGTGCGCTCCAGGCCACCCTGCGGGTTCGCCTGGGTGGGCTTGCGGTGACGGGTGGCGATGTTGACGCCGTCCACGACGACCTTGCCGTCCTTCGGCATCGCCAGCGACACGGTGCCGGTCTTGCCCTTGTCCTTGCCGGACAGGACGATGACGCGATCGCCCTTCTTGATCTTGGCGGCGGCCATTACAGCACCTCCGGAGCCAGCGAGATGATCTTCATGTGCTTCTTGCCGCGAAGCTCACGCACCACCGGGCCAAAGATACGGGTGCCGATCGGCTCCTCGTTCTTGTTGACCAGCACGGCGGCGTTACCGTCGAAACGGATCACCGAACCGTCGGCGCGACGGATGTCCTTGGCGGTACGCACGATCACCGCGCGGTGAACGTCGCCCTTCTTCACGCGGCCACGCGGCTGCGCTTCCTTGACGCTGACGACGATGATGTCGCCGACCGATGCGGTACGGCGCTTCGAGCCGCCCAGCACCTTGATGCACTGCACCCGCTTCGCGCCGCTGTTGTCAGCGACGTCGAGATTGGACTGCATCTGGATCATGGATCCGCTTCCTTCTCTCTACCTGGGGTGGATACCGACCCGACCCCGCCTTAAAAAACGACCCCCGGCGCAGGGATGACCCGCGCCAGGGGGAGAGGCCCCATAGCCACTCCTGGTGCGAAAGGCAAGCGAGTCGCTTGGGCCTTTCGACCAATCCGCTCGATGCCCCGAAGGGCGCCCTTTTCAACCCGAACCCCGCCCTTTCACGCGGAAAGAGCGGGGTCGGATGTCAAAAGGTTCAGCCCTCTGCCGAGGCCCGTTCCGGCGTCGTGTGGGTGTTCACCCGCTCGATCACCTTCCAGGTCTTCAGCTTCGAGATCGGGGCGGTCTCTTCGATCCGCACCGTCTCCCCGGCCTTGAACTCATTGCTCTCGTCGTGAGCATGATACTTCTTCGACCGACGGATGATCTTGCCGTAGAGGGGGTGCTTGACCTTCCGCTCCACATTGACGACGACCGTCTTGTCGGTCTTGTCCGAGACAATCACCCCGGTCAGCACGCGCTTCGGCATGTGTCTCGGTCCTTACTTGGCAGCCGCAGCGGTGCGCTGCGCCTGGATGGTCTTGATCCGCGCGATGTCGCGACGGACTTCCTTGACCCGGCTGGGCTTTTCGAGCTGGCTCGTGGCCGCCTGGAAGCGCAGGTTGAACTGCTCACGCTTCAGGTTGCCCAGCGCCTCGACGAGCTGGTCGTCGCTCTGGCCGGTATATTCAGTCTTGGCCATTACTCGCCTCCGAGGTGCGAGGTGTCGCCCAGGCGGGCAACGACCTTGGTCTTGATGGGCAGCTTCATCGCGGCGCGCTCGAATGCCTCAGCGGCCAGCGGGCCGTCGACGCCGTCGAGTTCGAACAGGATGCGACCCGGCTTCACGCGGGCGGCCCAGAATTCCGGCGAACCCTTACCCGAGCCCATGCGGACTTCGGCGGGCTTCGACGAGACGGGGACGTCCGGGAAGATGCGGATCCAGAGACGACCCTGGCGCTTGATGTGACGCGTGATCGCGCGGCGAGCCGCCTCGATCTGGCGAGCGGTGATCCGCTCCGGCTCCATGGCCTTCAGGCCATAGGAACCGAAGTTCAGGCTCGTGCCGCCCTTCGCATCGCCGTGGATGCGGCCCTTGAAGGCCTTGCGGAACTTGGTGCGCTTTGGTTGCAGCATGTTCTTTGATCCTTAGCGGCGATGATCGTCGCGCGCCGGGCGCACGCCGGAGGTCTGAGCCTCCATCATCAGCCGGTCCTGCGCCATGGGGTCATGGCCCAGGATCTCGCCCTTGAAGATCCACACCTTCACGCCGCACACGCCATAAGCGGTGTGCGCCTGCGCTTCGGCATAGTCGACGTTCGCGCGCAGCGTGTGCAGCGGAACGCGGCCTTCACGATACCATTCGGTCCGCGCGATTTCCGCGCCGCCCAGACGGCCGCCGCAGGTGATACGGATGCCTTCGGCGCCCAGACGGAGCGCCGACTGCACCGCACGCTTCATGGCGCGGCGGAACGCGATACGGCGCTCCAGCTGGTCGGCGACGCCCTGTGCGACGAGCTTGGCGTCGATCTCGGGCTTGCGGATCTCGACGATGTTCAGCGACACGTCGGACGAGGTCATCGAACCCAGCTTCTTGCGAAGCTTTTCGATGTCGGCGCCCTTCTTGCCGATGATCACGCCCGGACGCGCCGCGAAGATCGAGATGCGGCACAGCTTGGCCGGACGCTCGATGACGACCTTCGAGATCGCGGCCTGGGGCAGCGTCTTCATGATGTACTGGCGGATCTTCAGATCCTCCAGCAGCAGGCGGCCATAATCATGGCCTTCGGCGAACCAGCGGCTGTCCCAGGTGCGGTTGATCTGGAGACGCAGGCCGATCGGATTGCTCTTCTGACCCATTATGCTTCTTCCTGCTCGCGGACGACGATGCGGAGCCGCGAAAACGGCTTCAGGATGCGGGTGGACTTGCCACGGCCGCGCGTCGCGAAACGCTTCATGGTGATCGACTTGCCGACCGACGCCTCGGCGACGACGAGCGAGTCGACGTCGAGGTTGTGGTTGTTCTCGGCATTGGCGATCGCGGAGGCCAGGATCTTGCGCGCGTCGACAGCCATCGCCTTCGTCGAGAAGGCCAGGATGTTCATCGCGTCGCCGACCTTCTTGCCGCGGATCAGGGCCGCGACCAGATTCAGCTTCTGCGCCGAACCACGGATCTGCGTGCCGACCGACAGCGCTTCCTTGTCACCGACCTTGCGGGGGGATGCGGGCTTCGACATCAGCGCTTACCCTTCTTGTCGGCAGCGTGGCCGGGGAAGTAGCGCGTGGGCGCGAATTCACCGAGCTTCATGCCGACCATGTCCTCGTTCACCGAGACGGGAACGAACTTGCGACCATTGTAGACGTTGAAGGTCAGGCCGACGAACGACGGCAGGATGGTCGAGCGACGCGACCAGGTCTTGATCGGACCTGCGCGGTTGCCAGCATCCTGAGCCACTTCGGCCTTCTTCAGGAGATGGAGGTCCACGAAAGGACCCTTCCAAACGGAACGAGCCATTGCGTGTTAGCCCTTCTTCTTGGCGTGACGGCTACGGATGATCATCTTGTCCGTCGCCTTGTTGTGACGAGTGCGCGCACCCTTCGTCGGCTTGCCCCACGGGGTGACCGGATGACGGCCGCCCGAGGTCCGGCCTTCACCACCGCCGTGCGGGTGGTCGACCGGGTTCTTCGCAACACCGCGGGTCAGCGGGCGATGGCCCTTCCAACGGTTGCGACCAGCCTTCGCCAGGTTGGTGTTGCCGTTGTCGGGGTTCGACACCGCGCCGACGGTCGCCATGCAGTTCGCATGGATGTAGCGCTGCTCGCCCGAGTTCAGACGGACGATGACCATGCCCTTGTCGCGGCCCACGACCTGCACATAGGTGCCGGCCGAACGTGCGATCTGACCGCCCTTGCCGGGCTTCATCTCGACGTTGTGGACGATCGTGCCGACCGGCATCTGGCCCAGTTCCATGGCGTTGCCCGGCTTCACGTCGGTCTTCTTGCCCGCGATCACCTTGTCGCCGACAGCGAGGCGCTGCGGAGCGATGATGTAGGACTGGTCGACCTTGCCGGCTTCGTCGGTGCCATAGTTGATGAGCGCGATGAAGGCGGTGCGGTTGGGATCATATTCGATCCGCTCCACGGTGCCCTCGACGTCCCACTGGCGACGCTTGAAGTCGATGAAACGGTAGCGCTGCTTGTGGCCGCCCGCGATGCCGCGGCTGGTCACATGGCCCTTGTTGTTGCGGCCGCCGGTCTTACGCTTGCCTTCGGTGAGCGCCTTGACGGGCGCGCCCTTCCAGAGCGCCGAGCGGTCGACGAGGATCAGGCCGCGGCGGGCCGGGCTCGTCGGGTTATAATGCTTGAGTGCCATCGGCTCAGATCCCCGTCGTCACGTCAATGGACTGACCGTCCTTGAGGGTGACGATCGCCTTCTTCATGTCCGAGCGCTGGTACGGAGCGCCCTTCCACTTCTTGGTCTTGCCCTTCTGGACGATGGTGTTCACGCCGGTGACGTTGACGTCGAACAGCGCTTCCACCGCCGCCTTGATCTCGGGCTTGGTAGCACCGGGGGCGACCTTGAACACCACGGCGTTGTGCTCGCTCAGGAGCGTCGCCTTCTCGGTGATGTGCGGCGCGACGATCACGTCGTAATGACGCGGATCGACCGCCTTCTGCTGCTTAGCCATGGAAACGGGCCTCCAGCTTTTCGACAGCCGAGCGCGTCAGCACCAGGGTGTCATGCTTCAGAATGTCGTAGACATTGGCGCCAGCAGCCGGAAGGACGTTGATTTCCTTCAGGTTGCCTGCTGCCAGTGCGAACGACGTCTCGACGGCGTCGCCATCGATGACCAGCGCGGTCTTGCCGAAGCCGAGCTTCGCCAGATCGCCCTGCAGCGTCTTCGTCTTGTTACCGGCAACCGCCAGATCGTTCATCACGATCAGCGAACCCGCCTTGGCATGGCTCGACAGTGCCATCTTCAGGCCCAGGGCGCGAACCTTCTTGTTCAGACCCGGGTTGAAGTCGCGGACGCGGGCGCCGTGCGCCTTACCACCGCCGATGAAGACGGGGGCCCGACGATCGCCGTGACGAGCGACACCGCCGCCCTTCTGGCGACCGAGCTTCTTGCCCGAACGCGCGACATCGGCGCGCTCACGGGTGCCGCGCGCGGTGGCGCGACGCTTTTCCAGCTGCCAGGTCACAACGCGGTGCAGGATGTCGGCGCGCGGATCGAGGCCGAAGACCTCGTCGTTGAGCTCGATGTCCGCGGCGTCGGTGCCGGCGAAGGATTGAACCTTGACCTTCACGACTTAGCCCTCCTGGCTCTCGGTGGCTTCCGGAGCAGGCTCGGCAGAAGCGTTGTTGTTGGCGGCCGCCTTGATGCTGGCGGGGAACGGGGCGTCCGCGTGGCGCGAAACCTTGACCGCGTCCTTGACGATCAGCCAGCCACCCTTCGAGCCGGGCACCGAGCCCTTGACGAAGATCAGGCCGCGCTCGACGTCGGTCGACACGATTTCGAGGTTCTGCTGCGTGCGGTTCTTGTCGCCCATGTGGCCGGCCATCTTCTTGTTCTTGAAGACGCGGCCCGGATCCTGACGGTTACCGGTCGAACCATGCGAACGGTGCGAGACCGAGACGCCGTGGGTCGCGCGCAGACCACCGAAGTTCCAGCGCTTCATCGCACCGGCAAAGCCCTTACCCTGGGTACGACCCTGGATATCGACATACTGGCCGGGGACAAAATGGTCGGCGGAGATTTCCGCGCCGACGTCCAGCAGGCCGTCTTCGTTCACGCGGAACTCGACCAGCACCTGCTTGGGCTCGACTTCGGCCTTGCCGAAGTGGCCACGCTGCGGCTTGGCAACATTCTTGGTCTTGGCGACACCTGCACCAAGCTGGACGGCGGTGTAGCCGTCACGATCCATCTCGCGGCGAGCGACGACCTGTACGCCTTCAAGCGCCAGGACGGTGACCGGCACGTGCCGACCATCGTCCTGGAACAGGCGGGTCATCCCCAGCTTCTTCGCGATCACGCCGGTACGCATGATCCTGTTCCTTCCTCGACAGAGGCCCCCAAGAACCATTCAAGGGGGGCATATCCAGCCCGATTAAAGCGAAACGAGCCCCCGTCCCGGGCTGGCGACCGGCGAACCGGTCAGACGGGGGACGCTGCCCCGGCACCATCCCGCTTGCGCGAGACCACCGGGCGGTATCCCTTAAGAGTGCCGGATCGCGGGAGCGACCTCGGCGCGTTCTCCGGTAGCTTCAGGCCGGAGAAACGCCAAAATCCCGTGGGACGGAATCGTCGACCACGGGAATGCCGGCTCTCTTACGCCAGCTTGATCTCGACATCAACACCTGCGGCGAGGTCGAGCTTCATCAGCGCATCGACGGTCTGCGGGGTCGGCTGCACGATGTCCAGCATCCGCTTGTAGGTGCGGACCTCGAACTGCTCGCGCGACTTCTTGTCGATGTGCGGACCACGGTTGACCGTGAACTTCTCGATGCGCGTCGGAAGCGGGATCGGACCGCGGATAAGAGCGCCGGTGCGGCGCGCGGTGTCGGCGATGTCGCCGGTCGCCTGATCGAGCACGCGATGGTCGAACGCCTTCAGACGAATGCGGATATTGCTGTCCATGATCCCTACCGATGCGAAAGAGCGGGCTTTCCGGTTGCGATCGCGGTGAGCGGCAAGTGCGATCGGCTATCCGACCGGGCACTCGACCGTTCGCCGTGAAGGCGACCCTGGGCCGAAACAAACTCTGGGTTACGACAAGAGCGGAAAACCACCCCTGCCCTCACTAAAAGCAAACGGCCGACTCCGGTGTGCCCGGTGCCAGCCGATTCCCTCAAGGCGTGTGCCTATACGCATATGCCGGGGGTGCCGCAAGGGGTGGGTGCGGTTTTTGTTGAGGGGGATGGAACCAGAGCCCCCAATCCGGAAAACCCCTAACCCCGTTCAGCCTGAGCGAAGTCGAAGGCCACGGGAAAACAGCGACCGCCGGGCGTGCACTTCGACTTCGCTCAGTGCGAACGGTGTCGGACCGCCCTCACCCTTCCCACCCGCTGGCGCGGGCGGGCCCCCTCCCTCTCCCGGCGGGAGAGGGAGGGAGGCGCGTAGCGCCGGAAGGGTGAGGGTGTCGTGTCCCGGAAATCGCAAACGAAAAAGGCCGACCCCGTCGCCGGGGCCGGCCCTTTCTTAACAAGTTTCAGGCTTTCGCCCGAGACTTACTTGTCGATCGAGCTGACGACGCCCGCGCCGACGGTACGGCCGCCTTCACGGATCGTGAAGCGCTGACCGATGTCCATGGCGATCGGAGCGATCAGCTTCACGCCCAGAGCGACGTTGTCGCCCGGCATGACCATCTCGGTGCCCTCGGGCAGCTCGACGGTGCCGGTCACGTCGGTCGTGCGGAAGTAGAACTGCGGACGATAGTTCGCGAAGAACGGGGTGTGACGGCCGCCTTCTTCCTTCGACAGGACGTACACTTCCGACTGGAAGTCGGTGTGCGGGGTGATCGAACCCGGCTTGGCCAGAACCTGACCACGCTCGACTTCGTCACGGGCAACGCCACGGATCAGCGCGCCGATGTTGTCGCCAGCCTGGCCCGAGTCGAGCAGCTTGCGGAACATTTCGACGCCGGTGACGGTGGTCTTGCGGGTGTCGTTGATGCCAACGATCTCGACTTCTTCACCAACCTTGATGATGCCGGTTTCGACGCGGCCGGTGACGACGGTGCCGCGACCCGAGATCGAGAACACGTCTTCGATCGGCATCATGAACGGCTTGTCGAGCGGACGCTCCGGCTGCGGGATGTATTCGTCGACCTGCTTCATCAGCTCGAGAACGGCATCCTTGCCGAACTTGTCGTTCGAACCCGACAGCGCGCAGGTCGCCGAACCCTTGACGACGGGGATGTCGTCGCCCGGGAATTCGTACGAGCTCAGCAGCTCGCGGATTTCCAGCTCGACCAGCTCGAGGATTTCCTCGTCGTCGACCAGGTCGACCTTGTTCATGAACACGACCATCGCGGGCACGCCGACCTGGCGGGCGAGCAGGATGTGCTCGCGGGTCTGCGGCATCGGGCCGTCGGTCGACGAAACGACGAGGATCGCGCCGTCCATCTGCGCCGCGCCGGTGATCATGTTCTTCACATAGTCGGCGTGGCCGGGGCAGTCGACGTGCGCATAGTGGCGCGCTTCGGTCTCATACTCGACGTGGGCGGTCGAGATGGTGATGCCGCGCTCACGCTCTTCCGGCGCCTTGTCGATGTTCGCGAAGTCCACCGCCGCGTTGCCGGCGACGTTGTCGGCCAGAACCTTGGTGATCGCTGCGGTCAGCGAGGTCTTGCCGTGGTCGACGTGGCCGATGGTGCCGATGTTGAGGTGCGGCTTGTTCCGCTCGAATTTTGCCTTTGCCATTTTCCTACCTTCTGAATCGAATTCGGTGCCGCATCCGAGGCCACGCGAACGCGGCCCCATAGCGGGTGTTTGAAGCGATTGCCAGCCCCTAGCGTGTCCGCGCCCCCAGTTGCCCCGAGGGCGCGACGGACGCTGTTAGGCCATCTTCGCCTTGACCTCGTCCGCAACATTCTGCGGCACTTCGTCATAGTGCGAGAACTGCATCGAGTACTGCGCACGACCCTGGGTGAACGAGCGGAGCGCGTTCACATAGCCGAACATGTTGGCCAGCGGGACCATCGCCTCGACCGTCTGCGCGTTGCCGCGCGTGTCGGTGCCCTGGATCTGGCCGCGACGGCTGTTCATGTCGCCGATGACGTCGCCCAGATAGTCTTCCGGGGTCACGACCTCGACCTTCATGACCGGCTCGAGCAGCGTGATGCCCGACTTCTGGGCCGCTTCGCGCATCGCGCCGCGGGCACAGATTTCGAACGCCAGCGCCGACGAGTCGACGTCGTGATACGCGCCGTCATACAGCAGGACCTCGAAGTCGATGATCGGGAAGCCGACCAGCGAACCGGTTTCCGCGGTTTCACGGAAGCCCTTCTCAATCGCGGGGATATATTCCTTCGGAATGTTACCGCCCTTGATCTCGTCCTTGAAGACGAAGCCCGAACCACGCTCGCCCGGGGTCAGCTTGACCTTCACGCGGCCGAACTGGCCGGTGCCGCCCGACTGCTTCTTGTGCGTGTAGTCGATGTCGACCGGCTTCTTGAGGTATTCGCGATACGCCACCTGCGGCGCACCGACGTTCGCCTCGACCTTGAACTCGCGCTTCATGCGGTCGACCAGGATCTCGAGATGGAGCTCGCCCATGCCCTTGATGATGGTCTGGCCCGACTCGGCGTCCGAGGTCACGCGGAACGAGGGGTCCTCGCGAGCGAGACGATTGAGCGCGACGCCCATCTTCTCCTGGTCGGCCTTGGTCTTCGGCTCCACCGACAGCTCGATCACGGGCTCGGGGAATTCCATCCGCTCGAGGATGATCGGGGCGTTCTGCGCGCAGAGCGTGTCACCGGTCGTGGTGTCCTTGAGGCCCGCCAGAGCGACGATGTCGCCGGCATAGGCTTCCTGGATGTCCTCACGGCTGTTCGCATGCATCAGCAGCATGCGGCCGATCTTTTCCTTCTTGTCCTTGACCGAGTTCAGGACCTGCGACGAGGTCTCGAGCTTGCCCGAATAGATGCGGGCGAAGGTCAGCGAACCGACGAACGGGTCGTTCATGATCTTGAACGCCAGCGCCGAGAAGGGCTCGGTGTCCGACGAAGGACGCTCGTCCGGCGTCTCGCCGTCGAGCTTCACGCCCTTGATGGCCGGAACGTCGAGCGGCGACGGCAGATAGTCGATGACCGCGTCGAGCAGGGGCTGCACGCCCTTGTTCTTGAACGCCGAGCCGCAGACCACGGGGACGAACGCCATTTCCAGCGTGCCCTTGCGGATCAGCGCCTTGAGTTCGGCGACCGAAGGCTCGTTGCCTTCCAGATACGCTTCCATCGCGGCGTCGTCCTGCTCGACGGCCATTTCGATCAGGTCGCTGCGATACTTCGCGGCCTTTTCCTTCAGGTCATCGGGGATGTCCTGATATTCGAACTTGGCGCCCAGCGACTCTTCGAGCCAGATGATCGCGCGGTTCTCGACCAGGTCGACCAGGCCCTTGAAGCCGCCCTCGATGCCGATCGGCAGATACAGGACCGCCGGACGCGCGCCCAGGCGCTCGATGATCGAGTTCACGCAGAAATAGAAGTCGGCGCCGGTGCGGTCGAGCTTGTTGACGAAGCACATGCGCGGCACGCCGTACTTGTCGGCCTGACGCCACACGGTTTCCGACTGCGGCTCAACACCCGCCACGCCGTCGAAACAGGCGACCGCGCCGTCGAGCACGCGGAGCGAACGCTCCACCTCGATGGTGAAGTCGACGTGCCCGGGGGTGTCGATGATGTTGATGCGGTTGTCGTTCCAGAAACAGGTCGTCGCGGCCGACGTGATGGTGATGCCGCGCTCCTGCTCCTGCTCCATCCAGTCCATGGTGGCGGTGCCTTCGTGCACTTCGCCGATCTTGTAGGACTTGCCGGTGTAATAAAGAATGCGCTCGGTCGTGGTCGTCTTGCCGGCATCGATGTGCGCCATGATGCCGATGTTGCGATACTTCTCGAGCGGATGGCTGCGGGCCATGATCGATCTTCCTCAAGCGTAGGGGGGAGCCGGTTGGCCCGGCTCCCCCTTATATAGGCTGTTTGCGTGACCAGCGGAAGACCGCCGGCACCGCACCCCGAAAAGGTTGCGGCAGAGCGGAAAGGAATCCGGTCCGCCGCAAGGCCCTTACCAGCGGTAGTGCGAGAAGGCGCGATTCGCTTCCGCCATGCGGTGCGTATCTTCGCGCTTCTTGACCGCGTTGCCGCGGTTGTTCGCGGCGTCCATCAGCTCGCCCGACAGACGCGCGGCCATCGTGTTCTCCGAACGGGCGCGCGACGCGCCGATCAGCCAACGGATGGCCAGAGCCTGGGCACGCTCCGGACGGACTTCGACCGGGACCTGGTAGGTCGCACCGCCGACGCGGCGCGAACGGACTTCGATGCCCGGCTTGATGTTGTTCAGCGCATCGTGGAACACGCCGATCGGATCGCGCTTGGCGCGCGTCTCGACGGTTTCCAGGGCACCGTACACGATGGCTTCGGCCACGGACTTCTTACCGTCCAGCATGACCGAGTTCATGAACTTCGACAGGACCACATCCCCGAACTTGGGATCCGGCAGGATTTCCCGCTTTTCGGGACGACGACGACGAGCCATTCTCGTATTTCCTTACAAAACTTCAGCCTTTGATGGTCGAGGAGCCTCAATTGAGGCCCGACCGGCTTACTTCGGACGCTTCGCGCCGTACTTCGAGCGGGACTGCTTGCGATCCTTCACGCCCTGCGTGTCGAGGACGCCGCGCAGCACGTGGTAGCGCACGCCGGGAAGGTCGCGCACACGGCCGCCGCGGATGAGCACCACCGAGTGCTCCTGCAGGTTGTGGCCTTCGCCCGGGATGTACGAGATGACTTCGCGGCTGTTGGTCAGACGGACCTTGGCCACCTTGCGAAGGGCCGAGTTCGGCTTCTTCGGGGTCGTCGTGTAGACACGGGTGCAAACGCCGCGCTTCTGCGGGTTCTGCTCCATTGCAGGGACCTTGGACTTGGCCTTCTGCAGTTCGCGGCCCTTGCGGACCAGCTGGTTGATCGTCGGCATTGAAGCCTTCACCTTTCCATGAGGTTACTTTGCTGGAGCCATCACAGCACTTAGGAATACAAAAAGGGGCCATCGCGGCTTGCGCCCGGCCCATATTCGCATCCAGCAATGTTCAAGCTTGCCCGACGGACATGTCCCGATTCCCGAGAAATCCCCTTCGTGCAGCGGCGGCCTATACGCGGGAGTCGCCCTGGGGTCAATGTCGCCGCCCCGCGCCGCTCCCGACGCATCGGGCGAGCGATTCCGCGAAAATAGTGAAACAGCCTATTGCCCTGCCCGATCAGCCGGGCTAATGGCGGCCGCCTCGCAGGAGTGTAGCTCAGTTGGTAGAGCATCGGTCTCCAAAACCGAGGGCCCACGGTTCGAGTCCGTGCACTCCTGCCACTTTTCTGTCGTAGCACGGTATAAGTGCACGCATTTGAACGCTAAGTCGTACATCGCCGTCGCTTAGGAACTTGCACAAGTCACGCCTAATTTAAAGGCATGCGAAAAGCGCTCCGATAAAAGCGGTGTGCTCTTTCTGTGTGAATGAGTGAATCGCCTGTCAGGACGTTGGCGACATCACATTATCGCCGGCGTTTCATGGTTGACGGGATCGGTGGATCGACGATCATATCGCCATGTCCGACCCTTCAGCATTCCGATCGACCGCCTCTGTGGCGCATCACCTTGCCAAGGTGGTGGCAAAAACTGTCGAATTGGAGACGACGCAGTCAGGGCTTCGAGGGTCATGCCCTTTCCACCCGGATGCGACCCGTGGCCTCTACGTTCACAACGGCCGCTTTCACTGTTTTTCGTGCGGCGCGGGCGGGGACGTGGTCGACTGGTGGATGCGGCTCCATCGAGCCGACGAAGAGACTGCGGCAGCATATCTCACGCGAGGCGCATCCGGTGACGGCGCCGATCACGACAAAAAGCCTTGCTGATCGGACCGGACGGCCGCTCAGCAAGGCTTCGGATGACGCAAATACCCTTGGCGTGTCTCAAGTACGTCGAGGCTTCGTCGCCGCCTGGTACAAGCGTCGCCTAAGTCTGCGGTGACCTAGATGCTACAACCAGCCCGAGCAGGTGCTGCGTGAATGCATCGCCTCCCTTGCTGTAGGCCATGCGTCCCCAGTGATCCCAATTGTCGACCCTCGCCGCGATCCAGGCGAACAGGTTATCGCGCACGCTCTGGTCATCGAACGCCAGGGACCAAGTCACCCGCCTGACCGGCATCCTGGCGGGACTTCCGCTCGCCATCGAGGTCAGGGTGATCGCGTGCGACTGCCCCACCGTCTCGCGCGCGAAGACGTGACGCCGCAACCCGATCGCGCGCTCGAAATTTTGCAGCGCCTGTTCCCGGTCCCGATCGGACGCATCGCGCGAGGCCGCGACCGCCGCCGCCATGACGTCCGCAATGGGCAGATCCTCCCACTCCGGGTCGCGGGTCGCGATCAGCATCATGAGCACCGACCGGCCCTCGGGACTAAGATCGTCCGTCGACCCGCGCTGCAGCAGACCGACCGTACCAAGCCAGCACATATAGAAAGTCCGGAAAACCGGATTGCCGCGGAAGAGATCAAATCGGCGTTCGCTTTCACCACATTCTGCCATATCGACAGACAGCAGGACCCGGAGGAGGAACTCGAGCTGCTCCCGTAAGGCGTACGTGTCGGGAAGACCCAACTCGCCCCGCCAAAAGGCATCACGCACCGACGTCCACTTGCGGCCATCCTCGTCCTCGAAATGAGCGCCGTTGGCTCGCAGCCACCAGCCCCACGGCAGCTCGCCCGGCCGATGCCGCTCCCTAGCTGTCGCCATCATCCGACACTCGGCTCGAGGCCGATGGGCGGGAGCGGCGGCCCGTCGCGGGCCGGAACCGGGCAACCGTCACGGATCGCGGCGAGCTGCGCCGCGAGATTGCGGATTTCCCGCACGACATATCCGTCGTCGCGGTACCTTGCATCGATCCCGGCGCCGATCAGGCTCTGGCGATCACCCACGCGGCTCGCCAAGCCGATCTTCATCGCGACGGCCGTCAGCGCGGCGACGATGAACGGCACGGTGCGCATCGAGCACAGTACGGCGAACAGCATCCAGGACGCTGTCGGGCGGATAAGCGCGGCAATGGCGGTCGCCATCACGACGGCGAAGCCAAGCGGATCAGAATTGCTGAAAAGCGTCACGATCATGCCCGGGGCGATCAGAAAGAAGCCGCCAAGGATGAAGATCGGGACGAACGGAACGGTCTGTATAGGCATGGCTCAGCCCTCGAAGGCCAGCATCGATCCCGTCGTCGTGGCCATCCCGGCCAGCATGTCCATGTACTCGGCTTGATTCCCGATCATCGTCGCCTCCCTGGTGGAAGGACGCCACCCCAGTCGGCGGCATCCCGTGGAACGGGATGCCGGCCCCCTGAGCCGGGTGTTGGAAACCTGAATTGGAACAGGCGCGGAAACTTGTGGGTTAGCTGCTGCCCAGGCGACGGCGAGAGGCGTATCCTTTTTCGGTCAACGGTGACGGGAAAGGAGCAGGTCATGTCGAAGAAGATCGTGGCGCCGGCCTATGTCGCGGCGATGGCGCGGGCGGAGGTGGATCCGGCGTCAGCGCGGTTCTGGGTGGAGCTAGACATCGGGTTCAAGAGCACGGCGGTGTGCGTCGTGGATGTCGATGGTGCGGTGGTCCACCAGGTGTCGATGAAGAGCCATGCGACCGAGATCGGCCGCTATGGGAAGATGCAGTTCAATCGCCCCCAAGCCTCATCAGATAGCCAAAACAACTATGAAAATCGTTACCATAAAGTATGCACAAGTTAATGTACTTGTCGGACATCCAGATCAGACTAAGACTCGACGTAGCGCTTCCGAGCCAGATGATTAGAAATACCATTGATTCGGAAGCGCTGTGCCGGCTATATCAGCACGCCTTTTTGATCATTACCCTCCGACCACACCGTCAAAGATCGCTTGGCCGCCTTGCCAGTGGCCGTATTGAGGCTGATATCCATGAATGTCAATTTGAAGAGCTTCGGCAGCACTTGCGCCGAAGTCATCTGCATAGGCCTCGTTGTCACCAAAATAACTGCTGTCGGCATAATCTTGATGTATATGTGTCTGGCCATTTTCCTGTGTTAGCCATCGCTGCTCGTCTTGTTGATTTGAAAAGCCGTACTGATTGAGGTGGCCTAACTCGTGCAGCATGATGCCATTCATGCCACCATTTCCAAAAGCTCCCCAACCTTTTCCTGGTGCAAATTGCGAGTAATCTAAGTAATCAACATGATTCGGGAAGTCAGATGCTCCGACGCCAGATGGATTCATCTTTGACGGATTGTCCGTGATTACGAACTTATTATTTGCAATGGTTGTATAAAGAGCGAAACCCGACATCTTTTCCCCGTCCGGAAACTGGAACTGGGCATTAGGATTTGCCTTTGCCGCGTCGGCTAGTCGAGCGAGCGTTGCCGCTACATTTTTAGCACTCTCAATGGCTTGAGCTTGGTGCTCAGCCGACACTTGAACAGAAACGTTGATGGTGGTTGGAGTATTTGGCGCGGCAGATGTTCCTGCTGGTATTGTATCTGGAGGACCATTATCTGTTCTCCACGTTTGGGAAAACTGCATTGATGTATCTCCGGTCTCAGCCTGAGCAGTCACAACGATTTCTGGGTTCGCTTCCACGTCTAAGATCCCTCACATCCACGTTGTTACAGTTTTGGCCTTAACGGGACTTAATAATTCTACATTTTTTCCATTAAGCATTATCGATGCATATATCTCTTTACCAATTACATGTCTCTCCCCTTTGTCGCTAAACTGTATCTTGAATTCATAGGCATTGCCCATCTCAAGATTGTTAATGGCGATATAAGATATATTTGATGGATTCAGATCCAAATAGTATCCACCAGCGCACTTGCTGTCGACATCCCTGGAAGATACGCATATCCTCTTACCGTATCGCGCCAAAATCATTTTGGAAATATTTAGCGCCCTCCACAAATCAATACTACCTGAGTATCCAAAGTAATTCTGTACATCATTGTTGTTACACGGCTTGCCCCTGTGGAGAGTACGCCAATCGTAAAATTTGTAAAGATGACTAGATTTTACCGAAGACGCCTTCATTGGAATATTTGATGGCAAAAGCGCAGCGTCTTTTTCGGCCGGTGATAGTTCGACATCATATTGATCAGCGATACAGCCACCGTTAGGCAGTGATTCTGCTGAAGATATGAGTGTCAAGCGAGTGAGATTGGTTATGGCCCTAGTTCCGATTGGGCGGAATACGAATTTTATATCTTTATGCCCGGAAGGCAAAATTCGGTCCGCTACCTCTTGAGGCGAAAGTTCAAGCGCCTCCCTCGCGCTTATGGCAGAGGGTGCAGCTACAACCTGCAGAGCCCCAATTAATGAAATAAAGTTCATGTTCGCTGGCGCCCTCGCATATATTCCAAAGGTCATACTTAAAATTTAGCTGTTATCGAAACATAGTACTTTAAAATTACAGAATAAAGATGCAATAATTTATGCACCATGAGGCTGTCATTCTATAAAATTTTTCATGATAGCAGCATGTTAAATGTAAGGCCCGATCATTGTCAGGAGGTGCGTACGGTTAGGATGGCGACGTTTGATAGAAATCTGGCGGTGATTTAATCGCAACGGGCTTCAGCGCAGCCGCAGTTGCTGAGGCGGCAGAAGGCATTTCCTATCAGGCATCAGTCACATAGGGCGGTTCCTATCTGATTAAGCCTGCCCAGAGTTGCAGGAACGGCTTCAGCGCCACAGAGCTAATGGCGCAGCCGGTCGGCATCGTAGCCTTGTCAGCAAGGAGTTAGCGCATGCGAGCAGCGCATTTGAGAAGCGACGTCGCCGCCCTGCACGCCACTGACATTGCCGGCGGCGAGCATCAGGGCATCGGACGACTGATGACATCGGTGAGCATGCGGACCTTGTTCATCTTGTTCATCCAGCCACCGCGCGAGCGACCGGTTGCCTGGATCTGGCGCCCCCTTTTCCGCGAAAGGCGGCGCGTTGCGCCCTGATGCAGGAGCTGCCGATCGCGATACTCTTCGTGACCACGCTAGCATACACCAATGGATCAAGCAGCTTGAGCCAAGAGAAACGGCACGACCAGCGGTCAAACTGGTTATAGATCGTCGTGGATGGCCTGTAATCGATCGGGCAGTACACCAGCGGTAGCCGACCTTCCGCACATGTCCGATCCTGGAAATCACCCGCTGGTCGTCTATCCGCTCGGCGCCGGGCTGGTTCTTCGGCAAATGCAGTCCGATCGCTGCTCACGCTTCATAGACAATCAGAACAGCGCCATGCCCCACTAATGCTGAACCATGCATCAGTGAATCAAGAAAAATCACCACTCAACGTGCTGATTGGGGTCAGATCCTAGCTACACTAAATGCAGGACACATATAATTTTTTAGGCGACAGGCTATTTGTCATAGGGCGGCATTATAAGATCAACTCATGACAACCACTGAACACAGGGCGGAAGTGAAGCAATCTCTGACACTTCAGTCTGCAATTCTCGTGTTAATAGGTCAGGCAACATATTGATTATGAACATGCATTCTGCGATGGCGACATGCTGGCGTCATTTTTTTGCTGCAGCGATTTTCAGCGCGCTGGTCAATGTCCTGTACGTCGTGCCCACCATCTATATGCTGCAGGTGTATGACCGGGTCGTCCCGACACGGGGGCATCAGACGCTGTTCTTCCTGACGCTGTTCCTGCTGTTCTCGCTGGCAACGCTGGCCTTGCTCGATCGCGTCCGCACGCGTCTGCTGGTTCGCGCCGGGGTTCAGATGGATGCGGTGTTGGCGCCTGCACTGCTCGACGCTACGCTGGGGCGTCCCGACAAGCCGGTCGCGCGCCAGGCGCTGCGCGAATTCGACAATCTGCGCCAGACCTTGAGTGGTCCGGGGGTGCTTGCGCTGTTCGACGCACCATGGATGCCAATCTATGTGCTGATTTGCTTTCTCGTCCACCCGGCGCTGGGTATCGTCGCACTGGCCGGGGGCGGGGTGCTAGCGCTTATCGCGTGGCGGAGCGAGCGGCGGAACAAGCCGATGCTCGAGCACGCACAGTCGGCCGCGGCGAACAGCTATGCCGGGCAGGGCGCGCTGCTGAACGGCGCCGAGCCAGTTCGTGCCTTGGGGATGCGCCGCGCTATGGTGTTGCGCCAGCTGGCCAGCCGCAACAAGATGCTGTCGCTCCAGACCGAGGCCGGTCTGGCGGCGGGCAACTATATGACCATGACCAAGTTTGTCCGGCTGGCATTGCAGAGCCTGGCGCTGGGTCTGGGGGCGCTGCTCGCCATCGACAATCTGATCTCGGGTGGTGCGATCTTTGCGGCCTCTTTCCTAATCGCCCGTGCACTCGCCCCCATCGAACAGATCATCGGCAACTGGAAGGGGCTGCTCCAAGCGCGCAACAGCTATAAGCAATTGGGGGAGCTGCTGGCCGAAACCGACACCGGGCCGGTCAAGACCCAGCTGCCTGCCCCCCGGGGTACGATCCTGCTCGACAGCGTGACCGTGCTCAACGATACGCGGGAGATCGCGATCGTCGCGGACGTCAGCATTGCCCTGGAGTCTGGCGAGGTCGTCGCAATCATCGGCCCCAGCGGAGCGGGCAAGTCGACCCTGGCGCGGGTGATCGCCGGCGCTATCCGCCCCAATCGCGGCTGCCTGCGAGTCGATGGCACCGACACAGCCGACTGGGACCCGGAACGTCTAGCCCTCCATATCGGCTATCTGCCGCAGGACCCAACGCTGTTCGCCGGGACCATCAAGGAAAACGTCGCCCGCTTCGCGACGGAACTGCCCGGCGCGGATCTGGAAGCCATCGACGAAGCCGTCATCCGGGCTGCAGATCGCGCCCAGGCGCGGCCGCTCATCCAGCAGCTTACAGGTGGGTTCGACTATGAACTGAAGCCCGGAGGACGCGGACTGTCGGCTGGCCAGTCGCAACGGATCGCACTGGCACGGGCGATGTATGGCGACCCCGCCATCCTGATCCTGGACGAACCCAATGCACACCTGGACAGCGAAGGAGACGCCGCGCTGGTCCAGTCGATCGACCATTACAAGCGGGCCGGGCATACGGTGATCATCGTCAGCCACAAGCTGGGTATCTTGCCCGTCGTCGACAAGTTGCTTGTGATACGGGCGGGCCGCGTCGAGCTGTTCGGGCCGCGGGACGAGGTCCTGCAGAAGATCGCGCCTTCGCGTCCCCGCCCCGTGACCACTGTTCCTGCGAGCGCCTGACCATGACCAGCATAACTACAACCACCATCTCGCACCTGCCCGCCAACCCCGGTCGGGACATTCGCAACGGCACGATCATCGCCGTGATTTTCTTCGTGCTGTTCCTGGGCGCGGCGGCCTTCGTACGGCTCGATGCTGCCAGCTATGCCGAAGGCGTGCTAACCGTGGAGGGGCAGCGCCAAGCGGTGCAGCACCGAGATGGCGGCGTGATCGAGCGGATTTATGTTCACGAGGGCCAGCGTGTCACCCGAGGCGCGTTGCTGATACGGCTGTCGGCACCCGAGGTTCAGGCGTCGGAGCGCGCGATCGCCTCCCAGGCCATTGGCCTGCTCGCGCAGCGAGCCCGGCTGCGCGCGGAGCAACTGGGGCAGTCCAGCTTGGCGATACCTGCGGAATTGGCCGCTTTTCCCGCCAGTGACGCATCGGAAATCACGCTTGCGATGCGCTTGCAGACCAACGAGCTAAAAGCGCGAGTGGCTACATTGGCCGCGCAAACTGATGCACTAGGTGAGCGCAGCGCGCAATCCCGGGAACAGGGCAAGGGCTATGGCGAGCAGGTCGTGTCGACCACCGATCAGCTGCGCCTGATCAACGCCCAGATCGAATCGCTACAACCGCTGGCGGCCAAGGGCTTCGTATCCAAGACCCGGCTGCGCGAACTCGAGCGGGTGCGCGCCGAGTTGCAGGGGCAGCGCGGGCAATTCGTCGCCAATGTCGCCCAGACCCGCGAGGCGAGTCAGGAAAGCCGGTTACAGCGGCTTCAGGCCGAGCGCAGCTTTGCCGAGCGGACTGCAGCTGAACTTCGCGATGTCGAGGTCCGGTTGGGCGATGTCCTTCCTCGGCTGGGTGCAGCGCGTGAGCAACTGGCCCGCACTGAAATCCGCTCGCCCGCGACCGGGGCCGTTGTCGGCCTCACCGTCTTCACCCCGGGCGGCGTCATCATGGCCGGACAGAAGCTCATGGACATCGTACCCGAGGAGACCCGGCTGGTCATCCAGGCGCGGATCTCGCCCGATGATGCCGATGATCTGTCCATCGGACAGGAGGCCCGCGTGAAATTTCCCGGCTTGCACGAACGCAATCTCCCCGACTTGAAGGGCCAGCTGACACGCCTGTCCGCCGACAGCTTCACCGATGAGAAGACCGGCGTGAGCTATTATACCGCCGAGGTCACGGTGCCCGTCGAGGAGCTGAAGATCCTGTCATCTCTGCGCGGCGGAAAATTCCAGTTGCGCGCCGGCATGCCCGTGCAAATCCTAGTTCCCCTCCGCCCGAGAACCGCCTTGGATTACGCTTTGGAACCTCTTGTTGGGAGCTTCTGGTCTTCGTTTAGGGAGCATTAATTGCGTTACCGGGCTGATCGAAGATCGCCACACGTCGAGCAGGCGATAGGATGGTCTTGGTTGGCATCAGCTTCCTGCTCCTCACGAAACAGGAATGCGGGCCTGTTCATGAAGCATGGACCAGAAGACGGGGGATGCGACAGAATTAGGTTCGTTGGAGGAGCGATCCCGTTCCGTCACGCGAAGGGGCGTATATGTGACGCATATCCGTTACGCGCGGGCATCCAACGCGGACGGCAGCCACGTCCACGATCTTCAGCGCGATGCGCTGATTGCGGCCGGCGTCGATCCCGATCCTATCTATGACGACAGTGCATCGGGTCGGCTTGGCAGCGGCCCGGTCTCGATGGCGCGGCTGACCACGACCAGATCGCCATCGGCGATGCCCGCGTCGGTCATCGAGTGACGCGCATCACATAACTCACGGCCGGCTGACCGATCAGCCAAGCGGCAAGATCAATCGGCTGATTCAGGACGCCCTGGGCAGGAGACGGCAAGGCGATGCTCGCCGGCGTACCCTTTGTGATCGCCGAGGGCGATGGTCCGATATTCCAGCGCGTGTCCATCGAACGTGTCGACATGCTCCGGCTCTGCCGGTTGCAATTCGACCATGCCGCGTGGCCGGATCACTTTTCCAGCGAGGTTATCTTGGAGGACGCCCTGGAGATTCTGAATCTCACTTCGAAGCACAGGGACGTCGTTTTCTCGAAGCGTGTCATCGGCAGAATGCCGAAGCGCATCGCCCTCAATGACGTGCTCGACCTTGCGACAGTCTACGTTTCCACGACGGAGCTGATGGCGCGAACCCGCAAACCGCCGCTCACCGTCCGGAACTTCTTAAACGATAGTGGCCTCGAACAGCCCTACCCCGGATGCTGGAAACGGATGAGTGCGGAAGAGCGGCTGATACTTGCCAGCTGGAACGTCAGCGAAACACCTCCGGCGAGCAGAGATGATTTATGAAACGGGGCGGTTCTTCCAAGAGCTTAGAAAATCCCTTTGCAGACATCGATAGAAATCCTTGCTTTAGTCTCAAGGATCCGGACTCGGCTCTGCCCGGCATTCTGCTTGCTAAGGCCTTCCGGCAACCACGCCGGCTTGGTGGCAAATCAATCATCACACCCCTGCCGGGCCACCGTCGGGATTCGGAAAAGTCAACATCCACCACTCACAACCTGATCTGGCCCCCGTTTCACCGGACGGATTCAGGCGGTTGCAGAAACCAGTGCGCGATGTTCGCGCGGTGAACGCATTTTGAGCCCTGAATGGGGGTGGTTGTCGTTGTAGTCCTCGATCCATCCGGCAAGCGATGTCAACGCGGTGGGAGCATCAGGCAGCGGCGAGACGCGGACGTAATCGCGCTTGAGGGTATGAACGAAGGCCTCCGAGATGCCGTTGGACTGCGGGCTGCGAACGGGCGTGAAGCAGGGTTTGAGGCCCAGCTGCCGGGCAAAGGTGCGTGTTTCGCGGGCAGTATAGGCCGAGCCGTTATCGGACAGCATCTCGACCGGCACGGGCGCGCGCATACCGCCGAAGCGGGTTTCCACGGCTTCCAGCATGATGTCGCGCACGTCCGAGCCGCTGATGCCCGCATTGGCGATCGCGCGCCAGGCGATGATCTCGCGGTCATGGGCGTCGATGATGAAGGCGCCGCGCACGACCTCGCCGTTCCAGCAGGTGAACTCGAAGCCGTCCGAGCACCAGCGCAGGTTCGAGCGGATCGCCACCACGACGCCGTCATGGCCATAGTCGGCCCGCTCGGTGTAGCGCCGCGCCAGCAGCAGGCGGTCCGCGGCCATGATGCGATAGACGCGCTTGTGATTGACCGGCGCCAGTCCTTCGGCGCGTTGCTGTCGATTGAGGACTGCCGCGATGCGGCGGTAGCCGTAGGTGGGCCGCTGCGCGGCGATCTGGCGTATGCGGGGCAGCAGGTCCGCGTCGTCGGCCTTGGCGTACGGCCCGCGCGTCCGGGTGCGGCCGGTCAGGCGGTCGTACACCGTCGAGCGCCCGACCCCGAGCGTCTTGGCGACCAGGCTCACCGGATAGTCTCCGGCAACGGCGAGTGCATGAGCAAGCTCGCTTTTTTTGGGCGTGAGCGCTCCAGCGCCTCCTTCAGGATCTCGACCTCCAGCGTCTTGCGGCCGAGCTGGCGCTCCAGTTCGCGGATGCGGGTCTCCATCTCGCGGACCTGGCGATTGCTGGTCACGTCGTCGTCGCCGGCGACCGCGACGCTCCCGCCCTCCAGCATCAGCCGCCGCCAGCGGTACAGCAGGTTCGGCGCCACGCCGTTGCGGCGTGCCACCACCGATATGCTCTCGCGACCATCGAGCGTCTCCTCGACGATCCTCAGCTTCTCAGGCGTGCTCCAGTGACGGCGACGACCGCCGTCGGTGATGATTTCGGACACGGACATAAGCCTATGCTTAGGGGATAGCCCCAAGCCTCCTTCTTAGGCTTGAATCCGTCCGGTCGAAATGGGGGCCAGCTCACAACCACGGCGTAACGCCCCGTCTGAATGCCACGCAAGCCGTAGTGACAGCATCGCAAAAAGATGCGATATGGTGCGACATGGCAGAACGTGCTGAGAACAAGGCTGAGCATTATCCCGGGGGCAAGGGGCGGTCGTATCAGCACGTCATCAATCTCATGCCTCCCCACCGCCGCTACATCGAGAGCCACGTCGGCGGCGGGGCGGTCCTCCGTCGGAAGCGGCCCGCGGCAGAAAGCATCATCATCGATTTAGACAGAACCGTCACGGATCGATGGCAGGCAAGGAACATGAAGAACGTCGTGGTTAGGAACGGGGACGCTCTGCGTATCATACCCGAGCTCGACGTCTCGCAAGACGATTTGATTTATGCAGATCCACCGTACCTACCGGCGACCCGGCGAACGCGCCGGTACTATCGCTACGACTACGACGAGGCAGACCATGTCGCTCTGCTGAACCTGCTGTCAGGGCTGCCTTGCAAGGTGGTACTGAGCGGGTATCGCAGTGACCTGTACGATCGACATTTAGCCGGATGGACCCGCACTGACTACACTGCACTCACTCACAATGGCCTAGTCACGGAGTCGGCCTGGACCAACTTTCAGCCTGGATCCGTCCTCCACGATTATCGCTACATAGGAAGCGACTTCCGCGAGCGCGAAGCCTCGAAGCGCCGGAGGGAGAACCTCTTTCATCGTATCGCGACGGTCGATCCAGTCGAACGCAACGCCGTACTCGCTGAGCTAGCCGCCACCCACCCAGAGGCCGTCCTGCAGGCCGCTCGGAGGATTGCCGCATGAGCATGCAACAACCATCTGTCCGCATGTCGACCGGTCCGCGCCCGGCCGTTCCGCGCGGGATCGTGGGCACTTGGACGAACGAAGATCTCCATCTGTATCTCGATCGCTGCCAGGTGGACACGCCGGACCGGCTGGTTCAGGCGACCTGGAACCACATCCTGGAGCGTCGCGACAAGGTCGGATCAGTTGTGGACTTCGGCGCAGGTGATGGGCGCTTCGCGCATCATGGCCGATACGAAAGCTATGTCGGCTACGAAATCGACAAGGACCGCTCTCGGAACGCTAAGTTGCCCGCCAACGCCAAGCTGGTTCACCGCTGCGCGTTCTCGCGCGACGTCACCGATGCATCGGTCTGCATCGGGAATCCGCCCTTCGTCCGCAATCAGGACCTGCCGCTCGGTTGGCGGACCGAAGTTGCCTCGAAACTGCACAAGCGGGCTGGCATATCTATTTCAGGCTTGGCGAATGCTTGGCAGTACTTCTTCCTCCTGTCTATTGTTAGCGCCGCCGAAGACGGTCTGGTAGCGCTCGTCATTCCCTATGAGTGGGTTTCGCGACCGTCCGCCGCGCTATTGCGGGACTTCATTCACGCCCAAGGTTGGGAGGTCGATGTCTACCGCCTTGTCGATGCCGCTTTCGACAGCGTGCTCACGACCGCGTCGATCACAATCGTCGACAAGGCTGCGAAGACTGGCACTTGGCGGTATTTCGAGGAGAATAGCGACGGGTCATACCGCCCCCTAAATTCAGCCAGCGGATCCTCGCTCGGCTATCTACCCTATGAGTCGGGACGCAAGGTCTGCAACGAAACCCCTCGGGCGATACGCGGCCTCAGCCCGGGAACGCAGAAGGTATTCACCCTCACTGAGGCCGAGCGCTGCCGCTTTGGCCTCCGGATCGAGGAGGACGTCGTGCCGTGCGTGACATCGCTGCGCGGCGTCGGCGCCAGTGGTGAGATTCTTGATGAGGTCACGTTCAACCGCCTATTCAGACAAGAGGGTCGACGTTGCTGGCTTATCCGAGCAGACCGAGAACCCTCCCGGCAACTTAGCGACTATTTGCAGTCAGTGCCTGAATCGGACTACCAGACGGTCACGTGCCTTCAGCGGGATTCATGGTGGAAGTTCAAGATGCCCAGCGTTCCTGAAATCCTGATTGCGACCAGCTTCAAGGGCGGGGCCCCCAAGTTCGCGCTGAACCGTATCAGAGCACGTGCGGTCGGCGGCGTAGCGGGCATTCATCATCTCTCGCCTTCGCAAGAAAGCGCATTCTCATACGCTATTGCGGAACTGGACATTCGCGATCGGATCGTCGCGCATGCGAACGGCCTGCGGAAGATCGAAATCAATCAGCTTAACGCCCTGTTGACGGGCATCGTCGCATCAGCTGAACAATGACCGAGAAGATCCTCGTTGAAGGCACAATCCCATTTTCGATCGAGGCTCGCATCCTGCGCGAACTCGGCGAACGGCTGGTCAAGGAGCCCGAGGTAGCTATCCTCGAGCTGATCAAGAACGCCTACGACGCAGACGCCAGCAACTGCTCCATATCCCACGACTACCCCAATCAGATTGTGGTTCAGGATGATGGCGTCGGCATGACCTTCGAGCGGTTTCGCGATGGCTGGATGCGGATCGGCACCAGTTCCAAAGAAGGGGACAGCCTGACCGCTCAGTACGGCCGCAGAATCACCGGCGAGAAAGGCATAGGTCGCTTCGCAGTACGCTTCCTCGGTATGACGCTGACGCTTGATTCCGTCTGCGACGACCCGGAGCGGGGTGTACGCACCCGTCTGCGCGCGACTTTCGACTGGGCGTCTTTCGATCGACATCAGGATCTCGGAAAGACGGAGGTGGATTTTGTCGTCACGCAGGTTGGAAACGATGTTCCGACTGGTACGATGCTCACCATCGGCGCACTGAGGCCAAGCTCAAGGCACATCCGCTGGAAAGACATCGGCACCGGATCCGTCAACGTCGTCTCCGCCGCGCGCGCGCTGCCCCCGCCTCCCGACTGGCAGCAGCTTGATCGCCGATCCACGCGCGATCCCGGTTTCTCGATCAGGTTGAAGGTCGTCGAGGAGGACGGCGAGATCGACCTGTCTGGCGAGATACTCGAGCATTACGTCCTTCGCGCAGTCCTGAGACTTGACGGCACCGCGCTCGAGCTGAAAGTTTATAAGGGCGGGGGCGATGAGCCCTTCGTCAGTGTCACCGACGAGTATGTCAACGACATCGGCCGAGTGTACGCTGATATCCGGTTCTTTCCCCGCAGGCCGGGGACATTCGAGGGGGCGCTCGTTGACGGTCGCAAGGCCTACAACTGGGTTCGCAGCAACAGCGGGGTGCTGGTGTTCGACCGGGGATTCCAAGTTAGGCCATATGGCGTCGAAGGCGACGACTGGCTGAGCCTTGTCGCCGATGCTGCGCGGAATAGGCGTGATCCGGAGTCAACGATATCGAAGCATCACTTCGGAATGACAAAGGCCGTCGCCGCCGCTCCTTCGGAAAACTGGATGTTGCGACTGCCTGAGTCGGCCCAGCTAATAGGCGCAGTTCATGTAGAGGGTGCTCGAAGCAGCGTAACGGACGATAGCGGCCTTCATGCCGCCGCGGATCGAGAGGGCTTCGTCATCAACAATGCCTTCCTGCAACTGAAGGACATCGTACGTGGCGCGGTCGAGGCGATCGCCTATGCGGATCGCCGCCTTCAGCAGGCGCAGGCCGACGAGAAGGCGGCCGCCGAGCTTCTGAAGAGCCGCGGCGAGACTCAGCAAGCGATTGAGGAGATCGAGGCAGATCCCAACCTCTCGCGACCGCAGAAAAACCGCATCGTCGCGATGCTGGTTGAGAGCCAAGAACGCGTCGAACAAGCCGATGATCACAACAAGGAAAAGCAAAAGCAGCTGGAGATCATGAGTCTTCTGGGCGTGATTGCCGGCTTCATGACCCACGAATTCGGCGTAGCGATAGGCAGCCTCAAGGAAGCTCAGGCAGAGTTAGATAACGTTGCGAAAGAGCTACCTCAGTTCGCCGACCGAGCCAAGGCATTTCGGCGCCATGCAACGACACTGCAAAACTTCGTTTCCTATTCACGTGCCTACGTTGAAGGCGCAAAGATCAAGCCCACCAAGCCGTACCGCTCGATTCCTCGCCTACGGCAGGTCGTCAAGGTATTCGGCGATTATGCGCGCGATCGCGACATAGAAGTTGAGATCGGTGTCGAGCCCGAAGTCATGGTGCCGCTAATACCAGCGGCGCTGTACAATGGCATCGCCCAGAATCTATTCACCAACGCCCTGAAGGCAGTGACAGCGAAGGATGGCGGTGAGAAACGCATCGCGTTCAGAGCCTGGAACGACAAAGGATATCACCATCTTCAGGTCTCAGACTCTGGTGTCGGCATCCCCAGCCCTGTGAAAGCCAAGATCTTCGATCCGCTCTTCACTACCACGGAATCCCGGAACGATCCGCTTGGGTCCGGGATGGGATTGGGGCTAGCACTTGTACAGCGCGGCGCCGAAGCCTTCGGGGGCAAGGCGCAGCTCGTAGCGCCTCCACCGGGCTTCACAACCTGTATGGAAGTTCGTTTTCCCCTCGATTCCTGAGGATTACAACCTTGACCGACATTGGTGCGGAGAGGGACTTCGTCCTCCTCATCGACGATGAAGAAACTCAGATGAAGAGGCTCACCGACGCCGTCGAAGCTGCGCTGGCGGGCACCGGCGTCGCGGTGCGCTGCTGGATGCCCCGGCCAGAGGACAAGGGCCTCGAACGGCTAGAGGCACTCACAGCCGAAAAGCCGCTGCTGGCAGTGACGGATTACGACCTGACGCGGGGCGGCAAGACCGGTCTGTTCGGATTCAGCATCGTCGCTTTCGCACAGAAGGAGGCAATCCCTGTCGGCGACTATTCTAGGCAACTGGGCGCCCTTACTGACGAACCCGACGTGTTCGAGTTCCGCCTTCCTGACAATGCCGACCAAGCCGCGCCAATAATCGCGTCGGTTGCGCTTGGTTTCCGCTGGATCCGCGACCAGCTTTTGGCAAAGCTCGAGCTTCTGGACGACGGAAGCCCCGCCTCGCTTTTGGCCGATCTCCTAGGACAGCCGGACGTGGGATCTGCCTTTTCCCTTTATAGTTCGCGCCTAACTTCCGGCAACTCCGCGCTTATTCAGATGCTGCGGAATGCGACAGGACATCGTGATGAGGTCCGCGTGCGGATCGCCTCCTATGTGGCCGGCCATCTCCTCTTCAACTCGATCATGCGCTATCCTGGGCCCATCCTTCATTCCGACGCGCTGCATGCATATTTCGCTACTTCGCCTACCCCGGACGCTGAACTAGACTCCCTCCTTGCTGCCTCCAAGTACGATGGCCCGTTCTCAGCGATCGGCCCATTTTACTGGCAGACGAAGATTGATGACATCATCGAGAAGCTCGCGGTAAAA
Source organism: Sphingomonas sp. SORGH_AS_0950 (assembly GCF_030818415.1). NCBI lineage: Bacteria > Pseudomonadati > Pseudomonadota > Alphaproteobacteria > Sphingomonadales > Sphingomonadaceae > Sphingomonas > Sphingomonas sp. SORGH_AS_0950. The sequence goes on along the minus strand of NZ_JAUTAE010000001.1, from coordinate 3,214,520 downwards.
AAAGAACTTTCGCTTGGTCAGCACGATCCGGACGAAACGTTCGACCAGTTCCGACGTCGAGTGGCAGAGATTGCCCTCAACCGCCAGATGGAGCGACATGACTGTGCGCGATGCGGTGGCGAGCGTGGCGGCTACTGGTGCCCACTTACGAAGCGTCCCGTCTGCGACAGATCCGACTGTTCCGTGCCCTCAAGCAGCTGGATCCCCGAAGGTGCCTATCTCACTCGCGTAGAATGTGACTTCTACGAAGAGTGGGCGACATTGATCGGCCTCTGACGGTGGCCTCAAACCTGTTCGCGCTCAAGCGGCTGATCGACAATGCTTGGCGCGACTTCCAGGCAAAGCTCAAAATCATGGCTCCGAGCTGCGCGGTACGCCCCAGCCGAGTGGACGAGATATTCCACTACGTGGATGGCGATCCAATCGTAGTGACGATTAGGCCGGTAACGTTCCTTTTGAAAGAGAAACCTGAACATACGCGCCCCTTGCTATACGCCGTGGTCGAAGGACTTATTCACTTTCAAATAGAACCTGAAGGAAATTTCAGGGCTATAGAATCCAAGACTAGGGTTGGCTATTTCGTGAAGCGCAATAGCGAGCTTGCGCACGTTTTCGGAGTGCACCACGATTTCGACGCTACACACGTAGCACACCCGGTGTTCCACTCACAGATGGCTCCGATGAAGGAATACCGCGAAAACATTAACGAGGTCTGGAAAGAACGCTTCGAAGACGTAACAAATCATGTCGCAAATGTTCTTACAAACGTTCGTATCCCATCAGCCCAAATGGATGCGTTCGCCGTGTTTCTTCAGCTGTGCTCGGATCATCTTGTTGGCCCAAAATCCGGTAGGATCGAGATTTCCGCCTATCGCGCCGTTCTTCAGGCCTGCAGCTTCTACCAGAGCGCTTATCCTGCTATCCCAAGGCTGCGGACCGCGATCGATCAAACATGCTTTCGACCGCACCACTGGTATGATGGTTCGATTTTACCTTCAGCTAACCACGGGACTACCACGGCAGTTTAGACGCAAACGCCCCCCTCACATCGATTCTCGATGGCGGTCATCTCGCGCGCCTCATGCGCATCTCGACCAATGCAGCTTCCTGACCACCTTGCTCGCCAGTTTCGACCCGCAGTCCGGTAAACTCGCAACGCCGAATCGGAGCCTGAGCACTTCCTGATCTTAGAGCGGATTCTGATCAGTCTGGATCATAACCACAGGAGGTGAAGTAGTTGGCGCATTCCTGTGGTTGGAACAGATCGACCAACCTGCCGATGAGGGACCACAAGCCCGACACGGTGCGTTCGCCGGCCCTGCGCAGCATAGCCTTGAGGCGGGCGAAGGCCTTCTCGATCGGGTTGAAGTCGGGACTGTAGGGCGGGAGAAACATGAGGCGGGCGCCTGCGGCTTCGATGGCTTCACGGACGCCGGCACGCTTGTGGCTGGACAGGTTGTCCATGATGACCACGTCGCCGCGTCCGAGGTCGGGCACGAGAACCTGTCGGACGTAGGCCTCGAACCAGTCGCCGTTGATCGGGCCGTCGAGCACCATCGGCGCGATCATGCCGGTCATGCGCAGGCCAGCGACCAGCGTGGTCGTCTTGCGATGACCATGTGGGTAACCCATCCGCAGCCGCTCGCCCCGCCGGCAGCGGCCGTGGCTGCGGGTCATATTGGTCGCCGTCCAGGTCTCGTCGATGAAGACGAGCCGCGCAGGGTCGAGGTCGAGCTGGCCATCAAACCAGTCCTCACGCGCACTCAGGACGTCGGCGCGATCCTGCTCGATCGCATGCCCGGTCTTTTTTTGCGCGTGATCCCGTGACGGGCAAAGAAGCGGTGCAGCGTCGAGATCGCCACCGTCACGCCCGCCTGACCCAGCTCGCGACGCAGCTCGTCCAGCGTGATGTCGCGACGCGCTTCGTGCAGCGCCAGGATCGTGGGCGCATGCGCTTCGATCCGCCGCGACCGCGTGTCCCCGCCCTGCGGCTTGGCGGCATAGGTGCCCGTGCTGCGGCGCTGGTCGTGCCACCGGATCACCGTCGCGGCCGCCACACCGAACCGCACCGCCGCAGCCCGGCAACTCATCCCCTCGTCAACCGCGGCCAGCGCTCGCGATCGTAGATCCATCGACAACGGCTTGCCCATCAATGCCGGCCTCCATCCAGCCAGCACCGTGAATCAGATCAGCTCGGCCATGGGAATCCCCCTTCGACTCAGGTCGGCCGGGAAACGCTCTAAAACAGGCCGATTGAGCAGAAACTGCACTTGCATGCCCGATGCGTTATATGCTGGATTTCTCGTCCGGTCAGGGGGTTAGCGGTATGGTTTACTCGCTGCGACGACATTTTCCCGACATCGCCGGAATGATCGCGCAGCTTCTGCGGTAAGCGCCGCTCTGCGCCTCCCGTCCGGAAAGCCTCCGCCACGACAGACGTCATCCCAACGAACGCCGGGATCATTGGCCGCAGGGGGCCCTTACGGCGAAAGACCCCAGCCTGCGCTGGGGTGACGGCAGGCTGCCGGGGATTTCAGTTTACCGGCCGCCGCCCCACGCCCGGCGGAGTCGCGGGGTCCACTTCGTCGATCTCGTCGCCGCGATGGCCACCACCGGCACCTGCCCCGCTGCCATGGACTTCGCCCGTCTTCGGATCGACCGTTGCGCGCCTGCCATCGTCGTCGGGCAGGCTGGTGTCGGCATTGCCCTCACCCGGCGCTGGCGGGGTGGTCGTTACGCGGCCCGAGGGCTCCGCCCGGCCCATCGCGTGCTCGTCGTCGCGATGATAGTCCTGGCCCGTATAGCCACTATCGCGATCGAAGGGCTGAGGGTCGCGCTTTTCCTGCTCGGACATGGATGATCTCCTTTGCCCGGACTCAACGGGGCAAGGGTGACGCCGTTCCCCATCACGCAAAAGGGGCGCCCACCGGTCGGTGGACGCCCCCTTTCGTCAAGCCGAAGCGTGCCGATCAGCTGCGGAACAGCGAGTGCGGATCGATGATGTCGCCATGCCCGATCGAGTCCGAATCACGGCTCTGCTGATCGCGCTCGGCGCGCAGCGAGGCGAGCAGCGCTTCGCGGTCACCCTCCAGGCGGGTGTCGGTCGGCTGCGCATCGGCATTGCCGCCGGTCGCCTTCGCCGCCTTGGCCACCGCCGAGTCGAGCTCGCGCTGGGTGGTCAGGCCCAGCGTCACCGGGTCCTTCGGCGTGATGTTGGCGATGTTCCAGTGGCTGCGGTCGCGGATCGCGGCAATCGTGGTGCGGGTGGTGCCGATCAGGTTGCTGATCGCGCCGTCCGAGATTTCCGGGTGGTTGCGGATGATCCAGGCGATGCCGTCGGGCTTGTCCTGCCGCTTGCTGACCGGCGTGTAGCGCGGGCCCTTGGTCCGGCGGACCTGCTCGGGGCCCTTGGTCATCTTCATGCGATAATCGGGATTGGCCTGCGCCTTCTCGATCTCGCTCTGCGTCACTTCGTGCGCGCGGACCGGATCACGGCCGGTCAACTTGGTCGCCGCCGTGTCGTCGGCGATCGCCTGCACTTCCAGGATATGAAGGCCGCAGAAATCCGCAATCTGCTCGAAGGAGAGCGAGGTGTTGTCGACCAGCCAGGAAGCGGTCGCATGGGGCATGAGCGGCTGGGCCACGGGGATCACTCCAGTCGGAAAATAAAAGGGCCGCCCCTCATCGGAGCGGCCGTAGCGGCGGCAAATCTAATGCGAGCCGCCTCCAAGAGCAAGGTGCGGCGCCACAAAGTGACCGAAACAGTGCCTCATACGCCCCTGCCCTTGCGCCGTCCAGCGCCCCGGCGGCCGTGCGTCGCATCAATTGCCGTCGTCGAATCGTCCGAAGGGAAGAAGCTGCGAGGCCAGCCTGCGGGTTGCCGGACCGTCACCCGCGCGCACCGGCGTCAGCACGGCGACGGCGGCGCGTTGCAGGATGCGGTCGATCGGCGTCACCGTCGCGGCATGCGCCGCCGCCTCCGCCAGAGCAGGGCCACGCGGGTCGCGCGGATCGAGCTCCAGCCGAAGCAGCGCCGCCAGTCCGGGAAACAAGGCCCGGTCGCCGCCCAGCGCGATGGCCCGGTCGAGCAGGGCGAAGCCGGCCCCCCGCTGCGCCCCGAGCGCCGCGCGCCCGACGATCGCCCCCAGCTTCTTGACCGCGCCGATATGCCAGGCGCCCAGCGCCAGCTGCGCCTCGGCGTCGCGGGGATTCTGCGCGATCAGCGCCTCGAACTGACGCCGCGCGGCGATCGCATCGGTGCGGTTGCCGGTCAGCTTGGCGCGGTAGCCCAGCGCGGTGGCGCGCATCAGCAGCGCCTCGTGATCGTCGGGACTGTGCTTCAGCATATTGCCGGCGGTCGCATAGGCCAGCGTCACCCGGCGCAGCGCGCTCGCCTCGTCGGTATCGGCGAAGGAAGCCTGGGTCAGGATGTCGCGCGCCGACTGGGCAGCGGCGGGTATCGCCGCCATATTGCCCGCCATCACGATCCCGGCGGCCAGCCCCCATCGCAGCATTCGCATCCCCCTTGGCCATTCGTGCGGACCGAACCGATCGGGCCGACCCGGCCGATTCGCTCGTCCGATCCGTTACCCCGGTCGATCACAGTCCGAAATGGGCAGATCGGATTATTCGCCGATGGTCAGGACGATCTTGCCCATATGGTCGCCCGCTTCCATGCGGCGATGCGCGTCCGCGGCCTGCGCCAGCGGAAAGCTGCGATCGATGACCGGGCGCAGCCGCCCTTCCTCGACATGCGGCCAGACGATCCGCGCCACCTCGTCGGCGACCATCGCCTTGAACTCGGCATCGCGACCGCGCAGCGTCGATCCGGTCAGGATCAGGCGGCGGCGCATCACCTCCCAGAGCGGGATTTCCGCCTTCGCGCCGCGCTGGACCGCGATCGAGACATGCCGCCCCTCCTCGCCCAGGCATTTCAGGTTGCGCGGCACATAATCGCCGCCGACCATGTCGAGGACGATGTCCACACCCTTGCCGCCGGTGAAGGCCTGGACCGCCTCGACGAAATCCCCGGTGCGATAGTTGATCGCGCTGGCTGCGCCGAGCTTTTCGGCGGCCGCGCATTTGTCGTCCGATCCGGCGGTGACGATCACCGTCAGGCCGAACAGCTTGCCCAGCAGGATCGCCATGGTGCCGATGCCGCTGGTCCCGCCATGGACGAGCAGGGTCTCGCCCTCGCGGGCATAGGCGCGCTCGAAGACATTGGTCCACACGGTGAACAGCGTCTCGGGCAGCGCCGCCGCCTGTACCATCGACAGGCCGTTGGGCACGGGCAGGCAGTGCTCGGCCACCGCCACCGCATATTCGGCATAGCCGCCGCCGCCGATCAGCGCGCAGACCGGCTGGCCCAGCAACTCGGGCCCAACGCCCTCGCCGATCGCGACGACCTCGCCCGCGATTTCCAGACCGGGGATGGAGGGCGCGCCCGGCGGCGGCGGATAGAGCCCCTGGCGCTGCATCACATCGGGCCGGTTGACCCCGGCGGCGGCGATCCGGATCAGCACTTCGCCCGCACCGGGCCGCGGGGTCGGCCGACGGGTCGGGACCAGCACCTCCGGCCCGCCCGCCGCTTCGGGATCGATCGCGGTCATCATCTCGGGGAGATCGCCGATCCCCATCACGTCGTTATCCGCGTGCACCGATTACCGCCCCTTCGTGAACGTCGCCATGTCGCCCCGTTATTGACATCGGCGACGACCGGGTCAACGCTGCATCCCGATATGGAACAGGACGACTCCCCGATCCGCATTCCCGACAGCCTGACCATGCTGGTCCGGACCGATCTCGACCCGCTCTCGCTCGCCGAGCTGGAGACGCGGATCGCCGTGCTGGAGCAGGAGATCGACCGGACCCGCCGCCACATCGACCGCGCCGCGATCCACCGCGCCAGCGCTGACGCGCTGTTCAAGCGGTGACGCAGGGGGCCCCCACCCGGCGCGCACGCTCCGAGGCGGTCCCATATTTTCGTTCGCGCGATACGCTTTGTTCAGCCGCCGCGCGTTACACCCGCTTGATGCCGGGGCGAACCATCCCGACATTGGTCGAAACGAGGCGTCAGTCCATGGCGCTTCGGAAGGAGTATCGTAGATGCCATCTTTCGCCCCCGCGCTCGAGACCACGCTTCACAAGGCGCTGGAAGCCGCGACCGTGCGGCGCCACGAATATGCCACGCTGGAGCACCTCCTCCTCGCGCTGATCGACGACGACCATGCCTCCAAGGTGATGGAAGCATGCCATGTCGACCTGGGCGAGCTGAAGGCGACGGTCGCCCAGTATCTCGACACCGAACTCGACGCGCTGAAGGTCGAGGCGGCGACCGACCCCTCCCCCACCAGCGGGTTCCAGCGCGTCGTCCAGCGCGCGATCCTGCACGTCCAGTCCTCGGGCCGCGACGAGGTGACCGGCGCGAACGTGCTGGTCGCCTTGTTCTCCGAACGCGAATCCTATGCCGTCTATTTCCTCCAGCAGCAGGATATGAGCCGCCTGGACGCGGTCAGCTTCATCAGCCACGGCGTCGGCAAGGGTGGTGCCGCCAGCGAGTCGACCCCGCCCAAGGGCGTCGAGGAGGAAAAGCCCGCCAAGCCCGCCGAAAAGGGCAAGGGGGAAAGCGCGCTCAAGCAGTTCACCGTCGACCTCAACGAAAAGGCCAAGCTGGGCAAGGTCGATCCGCTGATCGGGCGCGGGCCCGAAGTGGACCGCACCGTCCAGATCCTGTGCCGCCGGTCGAAGAACAACCCGCTCTATGTGGGCGATCCCGGCGTCGGCAAGACCGCCATCGCGGAAGGGCTGGCGCGCAAGATCATCGAGGGCAATGTGCCCGAGGTGCTGCTGAACGCCGTCATCTATTCGCTTGACATGGGCGCGCTGCTCGCGGGCACGCGCTATCGCGGCGACTTCGAGGAGCGGCTGAAGGCGGTCGTCAACGAACTGGAGAAGCTGCCGCACGCGGTGCTCTTCATCGACGAGATCCACACCGTCATCGGCGCGGGCGCGACCAGCGGCGGGGCGATGGATGCGTCGAACCTGCTCAAGCCCGCGCTGTCGGGCGGTACGATCCGCTGCATCGGCTCGACCACCTACAAGGAGTTCCGCAACCACTTCGAAAAGGACCGCGCGCTGCTGCGCCGGTTCCAGAAAATCGACGTGAACGAGCCGACGATCGAGGACACGATCAAGATCCTGGCGGGCCTGCGCTCAGCGTTCGAGGATCATCATCAGGTCAAGTATACGCCCGATGCGATCAAGTCGGCGGTCGAGCTGTCGGCGCGCTACATCAACGACCGCAAGCTGCCCGACAAGGCGATCGACGTGATCGACGAGGTCGGCGCGATGCAGATGCTGGTGCCGGTCAGCAAGCGCAAGAAGACGATCACGCCCAAGGAGATCGAGGCCGTGATCGCCACCATGGCGCGCATCCCGCCGAAAAGCGTGTCGACCGACGACCGCCAGCAGCTGGAGACGCTGGAGACCGATCTCAAGCGCGTGGTGTTCGGCCAGAATGCGGCGATCGAGAATCTGTCCTCGGCGATCAAGCTCAGCCGGGCGGGCCTGCGCGATCCCGACAAGCCGATCGGCAACTATCTGTTCACCGGCCCCACTGGCGTCGGCAAGACGGAAGTGGCGCGCCAGCTGGCGACGATCCTGGGCATTCCGCTCCAGCGGTTCGACATGTCCGAATATATGGAGCGTCACTCGGTCAGCCGTCTGATCGGTGCCCCTCCGGGCTATGTCGGATACGACCAGGGCGGCCTGCTGACCGATGCGGTCGACCAGAATCCGCATTCGGTGCTGCTGCTCGACGAGATCGAGAAGGCGCATCCCGATCTGTTCAACATCCTGTTGCAGGTGATGGACAATGGGAAGCTGACCGATCACCACGGCAAGACGGTCGATTTCCGCAACACGATCATCATCATGACGACCAATGCGGGCGCCGCCGACATGGCGCGCGAGACGGTCGGGTTCGGCAACCTCACCCGCGAGGGCGAGGACGAGCAGGCGGTGCAGAAGATGTTCTCGCCCGAGTTCCGCAACCGCCTCGATGCGATCGTGCCCTTCGGTTACCTGCCGCCGGAAGTCGTCGCGCGGGTGGTGGACAAGTTCATCCTCCAGCTCGAACTCCAGCTGGCCGATCGTCACGTCCATATCAGCCTGGACGAAGCGGCGAAGAGCTGGCTCACCGAAAAGGGCTATGACCGCCTGTACGGCGCGCGTCCGATGGGCCGTTTGATCCAGGAGAAGATCAAGCAGCCACTGGCCGAGGAACTGCTGTTCGGCAAGCTGGTCCATGGCGGTGAGGTGACGGTGAGGATGAAGGACGGCGCGCTGTCCTTCGCGATCGAACCCGCTGCGCCGAAGAAGCCGCGCAAGAAGGGCGGCAAGCCAGCGGAAGTCGACGCAGGCTAATTGGCGACATGATCGGGCCGGGTGGCATCACCCGGCCCTTTTTCGGGCGGCCGTGCAAGGGGCCGATGCGGCGGTTTTCCCAAATCAAGCCGTTAACCACACACCCATAAAATTTAAGCCAAATTTAACCACGCCATGATATGGTCCACGCCATGGGTGGTGGATGGCTGACCAGGATTGGCACGCTGATTCTGGCGATCATGCTGGGCCTTGTGCCATTGTCTGCCGCGCAGGCGCAGGTCGGCCAACCGCTGACCACCTGTATCCGGCCCATCCACCCCGGCGATACGCCGCAGGCGATGCTGGCGGCCCCGCAGCGTTTCGACTGCCGGAGCGACCAGTCCTCCTATGGTGTCGGCGACTATTGGGTGCTCTCCCAGCCGCTGCCGGTGATTGCCGGCGATCCGCGCGATCGGCTGGCGGTCCGCTTCGCCAGCACCTGGCAGGACGCAACGACCCTGCATATCCTCTATGCCGACGGCCAGATGCGCCGGGTCGCCTATACCAGCGCGACCACCTCTCCCTATCTGCTGCTGGGCGCGATGATCGGCGTACCCCTGCCGCGCGAGGGGGCCCGGCCGGTCCGCATCCTGTGGGAGGCGCATGGCGCGGCGAACATGCGCGGCGTCGTGCGCGGCGCGCGCCTGGGCCGTCATGGCGACATGCTGGCGACCGAATCCTCGCTGGGGCTGATCTATGGCCTGATCATGGGAATGGTGATCGGACTGGCGGTCTATAATCTCGCGCTCTGGCCCGCGCTGCGCCAACCGCTCCAACCCGTCTATTGCCTGTTGCTGTTCTTCATCACCGGCTATGCGCTGGCATCGTCGGGGCTGATCGGCCAGTGGCTGCCCTGGCTGGACAATAACGAGCGGCACCGATGGAATGCCATCATGCTGGGCGGGGTCGCGCTGACCCTGGTCATCTTCGCGCGCCACTTCTTCGAGCGGAAGGTGTTCGAGGGCTGGCTGGACCGGTTGGCGATCGTGTCGTTTGTGCTGATCGCCATCCCCAACGTCGCCTTCGCGCTGCTCGCGCCGCGCTGGATCCTGCCGCTCGACCAGGCCGTGGTCTTCGGCTTCCTCATCCTGCTGTTCTTCCTGATCGCGGTGCTGGTCCAGGCCTGGCGGCGACGGAGCAATTTCCTCTGGGCCTTCGCCTTCGCATGGGGGGCGCCGATCATTCTGGCCATGTTCCGGCTGCTCCACGCCGCGCATCTGATCGCCTGGCGACCATGGATCGACCAATCGACGGTGCTGTCGATGGGGGCCGAGGCGCTGATCGCCAGCCTGGGCGTCGCCTATCGCATCTATCTGCTCAGCCGCGACCGCGATCTGGCGCGCGCCGACGAGCGGGTCGCCCGGCGGCTGGCGGATACCGATTCGCTGACCGGGCTGTTCAACCGCCGCGCCTTTCTCGACCAGGCCATCGGGCGCAGCGGGCCGCAGACGCTGATCCTGGTCGATATCGATCATTTCAAGCGGATCAACGATCAGCTGGGCCATGACGGCGGCGACGAGGTTCTCCGCGGCTTTGCGCATGCGCTGGCCGATCTCGTCGGCCCCGACACGCTGATCGCCCGGATCGGCGGCGAGGAGTTCGCGCTGCTGACCGACGCCGCGCGCGGGCCGGACATCGACCTGCTGCTCGCCCGGCTGCGCGAGGTCGCCTATCCCTCGGGGCTGAAGGTCACCGCCAGCCTGGGGCTGTGCACCGGCCCGATGCTGGACGAGACGGACTGGAGGGCGATCTACCGCGAGGCGGATCAGGCGCTCTACGCCGCCAAGAATTGCGGGCGCGACCGGGCGTGCCGGGGCCGCTCCCTCCCGATGACCGGCGGGATGGCGGAAAGCCGCCCCGCAGCCCCCTTGCCGCTCGTCCGGACACGGCCTAGACCGGCGCGCGGGGAGACGGGGGCGTGCGCGAACGGCGGATCGTGATGGCAATGGCGGTGCTGGCGCTGGTCGCGCTCGCCTATCGCCATCCGACCGCCGATATCCGCCTCATCACCCATGACCTCACCGACCGGTCGCCGCGCCGGGTGCAGGCGGCGGTCGATCTGGGGCTGCTCAGCGTCTCGTTCCTCTACACCTGGACGGTCGACCGACTCCGATAGGGACAGGCGCGGCATAAGGATGGATCAAGCATCCTTGCGCGCGCCGGATGCGTGCCGCATAGCGACATCATGGATACGCCCATCGAAGAACTGACGTTCGAGGACGCCCTCAAGGAACTGGAGAGGATCGTCGGCCGACTGGAAAGCGGCGAAGCGACGCTCGACGAATCGATCCGCCTCTATGAGCGCGGCGACCGTCTGCGTCAGCGTTGCGCCGAGCGGCTCGACGCCGCCCAGGCCCGGATCGAGGCGATCCGCCTCGACGCCGAAGGCAAGGCCGCGGGCACCCGCCCGTTCCAGGCGGGTTGAACGTGACGCTGACCGCCACGACCCTGTCGGGCGCGCTGGCCGAGGTCGCCGAGGATATCGACCGCCGCTTCGCGCAGGTGCTGGCCGATCCGGGCGATCCCCGCGCCTCGCTCTATGCCGCGATGCGCCATGCCGCGATCGGCGGGGGCAAGCGGCTGCGCCCGCTTCTCGTCTTCGCCACCGCGCATCTGTTCGACGTGGACCGCGACTGTGCGGGCTGGGTCGCGACCGCGCTGGAGGCGATCCATGTCTATTCGCTGATCCATGACGATCTGCCTGCGATGGACGATGACGACCTGCGGCGCGGCAAGCCGACCGTCCACAAGGCATTCGACGAGGCGACGGCGATCCTGGCGGGCGACTGCCTCCACGCGCTGGCCTTCGAGATCCTGGCCGATCCGTCGACCCATGCCGATCCCTTCGTCCGGTCCGAGCTGATCCTCGACCTCGCCCGCGCCTCGGGCCCCAGCGGCATGGCGGGCGGGCAGATGATGGACCTGGAGGCCGAGCGGCAGGTGTTCGACCTCGCCACCGTCACCCGGCTCCAGCAGATGAAGACCGGCGCGCTGATCTGCGCCGCGGTCGAGGCGGGCGCGATCCTGGGACGCGTCGCGCCCGAGGGCCGCATCCATCTGCGCGGCTATGCGCACGACCTGGGTCTGGCCTTCCAGATCGCCGACGACCTGCTCGACGCCGAAGGGGACGAGGCGGCGGCGGGCAAGAAGCTGCGCAAGGACGAGGAGGCGGGCAAGGCCACCTTCCTCAGCCTGCTCGGCGTCGAGCGCGCGCGCGAACAATGCCGGATGCTGGTCGCCCAGGCGATCGCGCATCTGCGCGATTACGGCCCCGAGGCCGACCTGCTCCGCGCCATCGCATCCTATGTGGTGGAGCGCGACCGATGACCCGGATCGGCGTCTATCCCGGCACCTTCGATCCCGTCACGCTGGGCCATATGGACATCATCCGGCGCGGCGCGAAGCTGGTCGACCGGCTGGTGATCGGCGTCACCACCAACCCGTCCAAGTCGCCCATGTTCACGCTGGACGAGCGCATGGAGATGGTCCGGCGCGAGGTCGCCGGCGTGGCGGGCGAGATCCATGTCGTCGCCTTCGATTCGCTGCTGATGGACTTTGCCGAGCGCGAGGGCGCCAAGGTCATCGTCCGGGGCCTGCGCGCGGTCGCCGATTTCGAATATGAGTACCAGATGGCGGGGATGAACCAGCAGATCAATCCGCGCGTCGAGACCGTCTTCCTGATGGCCGATGTCGCGCTGCAACCCATCGCCAGCCGCCTGGTCAAGGAGATCGCGCTCTATGGCGGCAATATCGCCAAGTTCGTGACCCCTGCGGTGCGCGAGGATGTCGTCGCGCGGGTCGAGAAGATCGGCCGCAAGGGATCTTAGGATCCTCCCCGGCACGGGGAGGTGGCAGGGCGCAGCGCTGACGGAGGGGGCTCTCCGCAACCGGCGTCCTTTGCCGCAAACCCCCTCCACCATCGCTTCGCGACGGTCCCCCTCCCCGTGCCGGAGAGGAGTTGATCCTCGAAAAGGTTCAGATTGGCGCAAGGGGCGATTTGCTCTACAGCCTCCCCATTCCTTTCCTTGTCGTAGAGATGTGATGCGCGTTCTCGCCGCTCTTGCCATGATGATGGCCAGCCTGATCGCCGTTCCGGCACAGGCCCAAAGCAGGTCCCAGGCCCAGCCCAAATTCACCACCCCCGCCAAGGCGGCACAGGTGCTGGAGGACAATGTCACCGGCCGCCCGGCCCCGCCGCCCGTCACCGACAAGGAGAATCTCTGGCTGCTCGACCTGTCGACCGGCGGCCGGGTGACGATCTGGCTGCGTCCCGATGTCGCCCCCAAGATGGTCGAGCGGATCAAGACGCTGACCCGTCGCCATTTCTATGACGGGCTGACCTTCCACCGCGTGATCGACGGCTTCATGGCGCAGGGCGGCGATCCCAAGGGCGACGGCACCGGCGGGTCGGACCTGCCCAACGTGCCCGCCGAGTTCAACTATCTGCCGCATGTCCGCGGATCGGTCGCCGCCGCGCGCGCCGACGATCCCAACAGCGCCAACAGCCAGTTCTACATCGTCTTCCAGCCGCGCTTCTCGCTCGACAAGAAGTATACGGTGTTCGGCCGGGTGATCGACGGCATGCAATATGTCGACAAGATCGAACGGGGTGAGCCGCCCGCGAACCCCAGCCGGATCGTCCATGCCTATGTCGCGGCCGACAATCCCCCGGCTTATGTCCCCGCCCCCGTCGCCGCCCCCAACCTGGGCGCGCCGGTGACGCTGCCCGGCGCGGCCCCCGCGACGAAACCCGCGCCCCGGCCCGCTCCGGCCCGTCGTTCCGCCCCCAAGGCGGCCCCGGCCAAGAAGGCGGCAACGGCCATCAAGTGAACGTAGATCTCTTCGACTTCGCGCTGCCGCCCGAGCGGATCGCGCTTTATCCGGCATCCCCGCGCGATTCGGCGCGGATGCTGGTCCTCGACGGCGACGCCACCCGTGACGAGCGGGTGAGCGACCTGCCCGCCGCGCTGCGCCCCGGCGACCTGCTGGTCTTCAACGACACCCGCGTCATTCCCGCTCAGCTGGAGGGGATACGCGGCGAGGCGAAGATCGGCGCGACGCTGCACAAGCGCGAGGGGACGCGGCGCTGGCGCGCCTTCATCCGCAACGCCAAGCGGCTGCGCGACGGCGACGTCATCGACTTCGGCGCAGGCGTCAGCGCGACCGCGCGCGACCGGGCCGAGGACGGCAGCTTCGCGCTGGACTTTGCCGGGGACGAGCCGGTCGAGCTGCTGCTGGAGCGGGCGGGCACCATGCCGCTGCCCCCCTATATCGCGCAGAAGCGGGGCGTGACCGAGAAGGACGCCGACGACTATCAGACGATGTTCGCCAACGAGCCAGGGGCGGTCGCCGCGCCCACGGCGGCGCTGCACTTCACGCCCGGCCTGCTCGAATCGCTGGCGGCCGCAGGGATCGAGCATGCCACGCTGACGCTGCATGTCGGTGCGGGCACCTTCCTGCCGGTCAAGGCCGACGACACGGTTGATCACAAGATGCACGCCGAATGGGGGCGGATCGACGCCGCCACCGCCGACCGGCTGAACGCCGTCAAGGCGCGCGGCGGCCGGGTGATCGCGGTCGGCACCACCTCGCTGCGGCTGATCGAGAGCGCGGCCGGAGAGGACGGCGTGATCCGTCCGTTCGAGGGCGACACCGCGATCTTCATCACGCCGGGCTATCGCTTTCGCGGGATCGACGGGCTGATGACCAATTTCCACCTGCCGCGCTCGACCCTGTTCATGCTGGTCTCGGCGCTGATGGGGCTGGATCGGATGCAGGCGGCCTATGCCCATGCGATCGCGCAGGCGTATCGCTTCTATTCCTATGGCGACGCCTCGCTGTTGCTGCCGGGGCCGCGCGCATGATCCTGCTGGCGCTGCTGCTCCAGGCGGCGACGCCGATGCCGGGGGCGAACGAGACGGTGACCGTTACCGCGCGCCCCGCGCCTTTCGCCCAGACCCCGGCGACGATGGTGGTCGAGCCGGTGGCGATGATGATCGCCGCCTTCGACGCGGACGGCGACGGAAAGACCACGCGCGAGGAGATGGAGGCGGGGGTCAAGCGATCCTATGACGCCATCGACACCGCGCATCGGGGATCGATCGGCTATCTCCAGTTCGCCGACTGGGCCGAACGCTGGCTGGGCGACCGCAACGCGCTGCCCAGCCCGTTCGACGTCGACAAGGACAATGACAACCGCATCACCCTGCCCGAGTTGCAGGCGCATTTCTCGCGCCTGTTCTCGCGCTTCGACCGCGACCATGACGGCGCGATCAGCCGCGCCGAGGCGCTGACCATCCGCACCATTCCCGCCGACGCCAATGGCCCCACCGGCCCGCTCGCGCCCCGAGACAGAAGAAAATGACCGCCCGCTTCTCCTTCGCCATCCACGCCACCGACGGCCGCGCCCGGACCGGCACCATCACCATGAAGCGCGGCGAGATCCGCACCCCCGCCTTCATGCCCGTCGGCACCGCCGCCACCGTCAAGGCGATGAAGCCCGGCGACGTGCGCGCCAGCGGGGCGGACATCATCCTGGGCAACACCTATCACCTGATGCTGCGCCCCGGCGCGGAGCGGGTGAACCGGCTGGGGGGCTTGCACGGCTTCATGGGCTGGGACCGGCCGATCCTGACCGATTCGGGCGGCTATCAGGTGATGAGCCTGGCCGACCTGACCAAGCGGTCCGAGGACGGCGTGTCGTTCAAGAGCCATCTCGACGGCACCCGCCATATGCTCAGCCCCGAACGCTCGATCGAGATCCAGCGGCTGCTGGGCTCGAACATCGTCATGGCGTTCGACGAACTGGTCCCGACCACCTCCTCGCCCGAGGTGCAGGCCGCCGCGATGGAACGCTCGATGCGCTGGGCCAGGCGCAGCCGCGATGCCTTCGACGCGGGCGGGCAGCATGCCGAGGACAATGCGATCTTCGGCATCCAGCAGGGTGCGCTCAACGAAGGGTTCCGCAAGGCGTCCGCCCACGCGCTGATCGATATCGGGTTCGACGGCTATGCGATCGGCGGCCTGGCGGTCGGCGAGGGGCAGGAGGCGATGTTCGGTTGCCTCGACTTCGCGCCGGGCCAGTTGCCGGTCGAGAAGCCCCGCTATCTGATGGGCGTGGGCAAGCCGACCGACATCGTGGGTGCCGTCGAGCGCGGGGTCGACATGTTCGACTGCGTGCTGCCGACGCGTTCGGGGCGCACGGGGCAGGCCTTCACCCGATCGGGGCCGATCAACATCCGCAATGCGCGGTTCGCCGAGGATCAGGGGCCGCTCGATCCCGCCTGCGGCTGCCCGGTCTGCGCGCAATATAGCCGCGCCTATCTGCACCACCTGGTCCGCGCGGGCGAGATCCTGGGCGCGATGCTGATGACCGAGCATAATATCTGGTTCTATCAGCAGATGATGGCCGATCTGCGCGGCGCGATCGCCGAGGGGCGGCTCACGGCCTTTGCGGACGACTTCCGGGCGCGCTACGCTGCCAAGGAATAAGCTGGTCGAGTAGGAGAGTAACATGACCGATCATACCGAAGACGCCCCCAACGAAATCCTCGCCGCCGCCAAGGAGGCCAAGGAGCATGCCGTCGCCGCGGCCGAAGCCGCCGCCGACTCGGTGAAGGACAAGACGCGCAACTGGCCGCTGGGCAAGATCGGCCTGGGCGTCGGCATCGGATCGGCCGCGATCGCCGCCGCCGTTCTCTACGGCAACCGCAACAAGTCCAAGTAACCCGCACTCCATAAAGAGGGTCTTCATGCGCCTTTTCCGTGCCGCGCTCCTGCTCGGCGTCGCCGCCCTTCCCTCGCTGGCGGGGGCACAGACCGCCGCTGCTCAAGGTGAACAGGGGGCGCGCACGGAAAGCGTGAAGCCGATCGCCTTCACCACGCGCACCTTGCCCAACGGGCTGCGCGTCTATGCCATTCGCGACACGACCACGCCCAATGTCTCGGTCCAGGTCTGGTACGATGTCGGGTCGAAGGACGATCCCAAGGGCCGCTCGGGCTTTGCGCACATGTTCGAGCATCTGATGTTCAAGGCGACGCGCAACCTGGTCCCCGAACAGATGGATCGCCTGACCGAGGATGTCGGCGGCTATAACAACGCCTCCACCGCCGACGACTATACCAATTATTTCGAGGTGGTGCCCGCCAACCACCTGCAACGCCTGCTCTTCGCCGAGGCGGACCGGATGGCCGCGCTGGTGGTCGAACCCAAGAGCTTCGCCAGCGAGCGCGACGTGGTGAAGGAGGAACTGCGCCAGCGCACCCTCGCCCAGCCTTATGGCAAGCTGTTCTCCATCTATTATCCCAAGCTGGCCTATACCACGCACCCCTATGCGCGGCCGGGCATCGGCAGCCTGGAGGAGCTGGAATCGGCGGGAATCGACGATGTCCGCGCCTTCCATGCGACCTATTATCGGCCCGACAATGCCGTGCTGGTGGTGTCGGGCAATTTCGATCCCGCGCAGCTCGACCGCTGGGTCGACCAGTATTTCGCGGGCATCAAGCGCCCCGCCGGTCCGATCCCGCGCGTGACGGTCGCCGAGCCGGCGCGAACGGCGGCGGTGTCGCGCACCGGCTATGACGCCAATGTGCCGCTTCCGGCGGTCCTCATCAGCTATCACATCCCGCCCGAGCGAAGCGCCGACACGCCCGCGCTGATGGTGCTGAACGCGATCCTGTCGGCGGGCGAAAGCTCGCGGCTGTACGAGACCCTGGTGTATCGCGACCAGCTGGCGCAGTCGGCCGCGACCTTCCTCGACACCAAACAGTCAACCGGCAACCTCGTCGCCTATGCGATGATGGCCAGCGGCAAGCCGGTGGCCGAAGGCGAGGCCGCGCTGAAGCGCGAGATCGCCCGCCTGCGCGACCAGCCCGTCAGCGCCACCGAACTGGCCGAGGCGAAGAACGAATTGCTGACCAGCGCGCTCAAGCAGCGCGAGACGGCGGAGGGCAAGGCCAGCCTGATCGCCAACAGCGTCATCGTCGATGGCGATCCCCATGCCGCCGATCGCCAGATCGCCGCGATCCAGACGGTGACCGCCGCCGACATCCAGCGCGTGGCGCGCGCCTATCTGAAGGATCAGCAGAGCGCGACGATCCGCTACCTCCCCGACTCGGACCGCCCGGCCAATGTCCGGGAGATGCCGATCGAACTGGCGCCGACCGTCCAGACCGCCGCGCTGACCCCGCCCGCCGACATCCCGGTGGTGACCCCGGCCCCCGAGGGGCAGCGCATCCTGCCCCCCGCCCCCGGCGCGCCGATCGCGCCCGTCCTGCCCCAGCCGGTCGAGACGCGGCTGGCCAATGGCGTGCGCGTCGTGACGGTCGAGCGGCACGACCTGCCGCTGGTCACCGCCTCGCTGGTCGCGCTGGGCGGCGCGGCGACCGATCCGACCGGCAAGGCCGGGGCGAGCAGCCTGTCCGCCGAACTGATGACCAAGGGCACGACGACCCGCTCCGCCACGCAGATCGCGCGCGCGGTCGAAAGCGTCGGCGGATCGATCGCCAGCAGCGCCACCGATGACGGCGCGACCATCGACCTGACCGTCCCCTCGGCGCAGATCGACACCGCGATGACCATCCTGGCCGATGTCGCCACCCACCCGGCCTTTGCCGCCGACGAGATCGAGCGCGCGCGGACCCAGTCGATCGACGGGCTGAACGTGGCGATGAAGAACCCGGCGCAACTGTCCGCGATGGTCGCCGACCGGGTGGTGTACGGCTCGCGCGCCTATGGCCAGCCCCTGTCGGGCACGCCCGCCTCGCTCAAGGCGCTGACCCGCGCCGACCTAACCGCCGCCTATGCGCGCAGTTGGAAGCCCGGACAGGCCACGCTGCTGCTGGTCGGCGACATCACCCCGGCGCGGGCCCGGCAGGTGGCCGAGCGTTATCTCGGCAACTGGCGAGCGTCCGGCGCCTCGGCCGCCGCGCCGCGCCCCGCCGAACCCGCCTTCCCCGCGCCGCGCGTCGTCGTCATCGACATGCCCGATGCCGGACAGGCCGGGGTCGTGGTGGCCCGCCCGGGCATTCGCCGCGCCGACGATCGCTATTATCCGCTGGCGGTCGCCAATACGGTACTGGGCGGCGGCTTCTCGTCGCGGCTCAACCAGGAAATCCGCATCAAGCGCGGGCTGGCTTACGGCGCGAGCAGCTCGGTGGCGACCGGGCGCGACATCGGCCTGATCTCCGCACGGACCCAGACCAAGAACCCCTCGGCGGCCGAGGTGGTCGACCTGATCGATGCCGAGATGCGCAAGCTGGGCAGCGAGCCGGTGCCGCCCGCCGAGCTGGCGACGCGGCAGGCGGTGCTGGTCGGCGGCTTCGGCCGGACGGTCGAGACCACCGACGGCATCGCCGACATCCTGGCCAGCTATACGCTGCAAGGCGTGCCGCTGGGCGAGCTCAGCCACTATATCCCGCGCGTCCAGGCGGTCGATCCGGCGGCGGTGCAGACGACCTCGGCGAGCCTGCTCGATCCCAAGGCGGCGAGCATCGTGGTGGTCGGCGACGCGAAGCAGTTCCTGCCCGCGCTACGCCAGGCGCATCCGGATGTGGAGGTGATCCCGGCGGCGGCGGTCGATCTCGACACCCCCAAATTGCGTTGAAGCCAAATCCTTAACCCCAGGCGTTATAGCGCGCTGAAAAGCCACGGGACGGGAAGGACGGCGGCGCGTTGCGGGTGGCGAGGCGGACAGTAAGGCGGTTGGTGCAGGCATGGTTCGCCATGCTGGGCCTGATGCTGGCCGGGGGGCTGATGCTCGCCGCCCAGGCCGCCTGGCGACGCGGGGACGGGGCCCCGCCCCGGCCGTCTCGCGCGCCGGTCGCGCCCGCGCCGGTCATGGCTTCGTCGCGCCCCCTCCCCGCCTCCGACGGCAGCACCGGCACCGTCGCGCTGCCCAGCCTGCCCATCCCGCCCGGCGCGGTCCTGGCCGACAGCGGCGTGGTCGCCGCCCAGCCCTTTCGCTGGGGCCGGGCGACGGTCGTGGACCGGGCCCGCGCGATGCAGTGCCTGACCGCCGCCATCTATTACGAAGCGGGCGGCGAGAGCATCGATGGGCAACGCGCGGTGGCGCAGGTCGTGCTCAACCGCGCGCGCCATCCCGCCTTTCCCGCCAGCGTCTGCGGCGTCGTCTATCAGGGGGTGGAACAGGCGCATTGCCAATTCAGCTTCGTCTGCGACGGAGCATTGTCGCGGACGCCCGCCGTGGCGGGCTGGGCACGTGCGGCGCGGATCGCCGCGGCGGCGCTGGCGGGCAGCGTCTATGCGCCGGTCGGGCTGGCGACCCATTATCACAGCTTCGCGGTCGCCCCCGGCTGGAACCGCGCGATGGTGATGACCGACATGGTCGGCGCGCATCTCTTCCATCGGTGGAAAGGCTATTGGGGCACGGCGGCGGCGATGAACCGCAGCTATGCCGGGGGCGAGGTCGTGCCGGTCCTGCCGTCTGCGCGCAGCGAAGCCCCGGCCGAGCTGGCGGTCGCGCCGCCGACCATGGCCGTGCCGCCGCTTGCCGCATCCGCGAGCCCGGTCGCGACGCCGCCCCGACCGACGACCGAGCCGCCCAGGGCCGCGCCCGCCGGCGATACCGGCATCAGCGATCGGCTGGCGACGTCGGGGCAGATTCTCGACAAGTGGAAGGACAGCGGCCGCCCGCTGCCGCCCCGCGACTGACCGCGCCCGAGCGGCGGGCGCGGTCGTGCTCACCGATCAGCGACGATGGTTGCGGTCATGCTTCTCGAAGCGGACCTGGCGGCTGAGCACCGCATAGCGACGGTCGAGATCGTTGCGCTCCGACATGCTCAGGCCCCCGCCCGAGCGGCGATAGCGATCTTCCAGCCGGTCGAGCTGGCGAAGCTCGCCCCGCAGCCGATCCGCCTCGCGACGGTTGAGCGCACCCGAACGGATGCCCTGGTCGATCCGCCCCTGAAGCTGGCCCTGACGCTGGGCGATCGGGGTCCAGCGCTGCGCATCGGCGACGGTCGGAACCGCGATGGTGGCGAACCCCAGGGTCGCGAGGATCATGGCTTTCATAGCGTTACTCCCATAACAAGCGGGCGAATACTGGCCCGATCCGCAATATGGGTGGCGCTGATCCCAAAGCTATCGCAACCACCCCGCGAATATGTCGCCAAGTGTCGCAATTCGTTCGACTTTGTTCATCTTCCTTGGCCTCAGGCCGCCCCCGCCAGCTCGCGGATGCGCACGACGATCGCCTCTTCCAGCCGATAGATGTCGGTCAGCGCGGCCACCGGATGGCGTGTCTCGACCTTGCCCTCGAAGGTGCCGACATAGCGCGTCGTCGGGCTGTTGAAGTGCAGCCGGACCAGCGACTTGCGGTTGTTGTCGTCGAGCAGCACCGCGCAATAGGATTTGGAGTCGCGGATCACCACCCGCTCCGGGTCGACATGCCGCGCGGCGATCGCCTGGACGATGCGAAAGCCCGCAATCTCGTCCTCGGTGGTGATGATCCCCGAGCCCTCGGACATATCGTCCGACGCGCCCTCCTCGATCATGTCGGGGATCGGATTAGCGACGTTGAGCGCCGAGGTCAGTCGCTCGTTCACCCGGTCGCGGATCAGCGTCGCGATCGAGTTGGTCAGCGCGGCGTGATATTGCTCCTTCATCGCGGCATTGGCACGGCCGTTATAGAGGCGCGCCATCATCATCCGCACGAAATCCTCCGAGGGGTGGGCGAACTCCTTCTCCAGTTCGATACGCAGCAGCGACTGGAGCTTCAGCCGCCCCGCCTCGGCGATGATCAGGTCGATGTCGAACGACGCCTTGGCGAAACGTTCGAGGATCGCCGGATCGGTGCGGCGAATGCCGTCCATCGTGAAGACGAAGAACGGCTTTTCGTCCATCTTGTTGGGCTGTTCGGTGTCGGAATAGAATTGATAGACGACCCCGTTGGTCAGGATCGCCACCCGTGCCTCGGTCGTGGAAAAATACCGATAGAGTTGCGAGGCGTGTTTCAGGTCGAGTTCGATCGAGGAGGGCTTGCACTCGATCAGGATGGCCAGCTTGCCGTCGATCGCCAGCGCGTAATCGACCTTCTCGCCCTTCTTGATGCCGACATCGGCGGTGAATTCCGGGATGACCTCGGCCGGGTTGAACACGTCATAGCCCAGCGCCTGGATGAAGGGCATGACCAGCGCGGTCTTGGCCGCTTCCTCGGTCAGCAGCAATTCACGGTGCTGCGCGGTCCGCTTTTCCAGTTCGACCAGCTTCGTCGCCAAATCCATCGCCACCCCCATGCCTTGATCGGCGACAGCGTAGGCGAGGCGGGTGCGAAAAAGCCGGCCAGTCGCATCCGAAACGGAGGTGACCGACCGGCCCTTGATCGATCAGCGCTTGCGATCAGCGGCAGCGGACATTGTTGCGCTCGATCGCACGGCCCGCCAGCGCGCCGCCAGCGGCACCCAGCAGCGTTCCCAGCGTCTGCGACCCACCCGAGGTGATCGCCGCGCCCAGCGCGCCGCCCGCGATACCGCCGACGATCAGGCCGGTGGTGCCGTCGTTGCGGCGGCAATAATAGCGACCGTCCTGACCGACATAGACGCGGTCGTTGGCGCCCAGGCGACGCTCGCGATAGCGGCTGTTGTCGACATAATAGCGGTCGGCATAATAGCCGCCATAGGCCGGGTCGGGCCGGTCATAATCATAGGCGTAGCGCGGGCCGCCATAGCCGCCGCCCAACCCGCCGCCATAGGTCGAACAACCCGAAACCAGCGTCGCGGCCGCAACCAGACCAAGTGTCAGTGCACGCATCACATCCTCCCTTATGGGTGATGTGGGGTAATCGCTTTGATGCGACAAAAGTTGCGATATGTTAAATGGGTTTTGCCGTGTGGGAGCCGGGTTGTTTGCGAGTGCCGGGCGTGCACTTCGACTTCGCTCAGTGCGAACGGGTTGGGTCGCCAAGGCCATTCCCATCCCCCACACTCCGTTCAGCCTGAGCGAAGTCGAAGGCCAAGGGAAAACCCGTCCCGCCCCCAGTGCGCCAAAGACGCCCCTGCCGGACGAGATGTCCAAGCAAGTCATGCCGCTATCAGCGCCCCCACCATCCCGGCGAAGGCCGGGATCCAGTTGGGCGGACATTGATGCGTTGCCCTACGCGTCCCGCGACTGGCCCCCGGCCTCCGCCGGGGTGGTGCGGAAAGCAGCAAGCAACACGCTGCCCCCTTCCCCATACTGGCATGGTTCCCCCCTTACCGGGGAGAGTTGCGATATGTTAAATCGGTTTGCCGTATGGGAGCGGGGTTGTTTGCGGGTGTCGGGCGTGCACTTCGACTTCGCTCAGTGCGAACGGGTTGGTCGCCAAGGCCATTCCCATCCCCCACACTCCGTTCAGCCTGAGCGAAGTCGAAGGCCAAGGGAAAACCCGTCCCGCTCCCAGTGCGCCAAAGACGCCCCTGCTGGACGAGATGTCCAAGCAAGTCATGCCGCTATCAGCGCCCCCCACCATCCCGGCGAAGGCCGGGATCCAGTGGGGCGGACATTGATGCGTTGCCCTACGCGTCCCGCGACTGGCCCCCGGCCTCGGCCGGGGTGGCGCGGAAAGGAGCAAGCAATAGGCTGCCCCCTTCCCCATACCGGCATGGTTCCCCTCCCCATGCCGGGGAAGATCGCTATTCCGCCGCCTGCGCCTGCCCCTTGTCGAGCAGCGGCTTCAGATACTTGCCCGTAAAGCTACGCGGTTCTGCCGCGACCACTTCGGGCGTGCCGACCGCGACGATCTCGCCGCCCTTGACGCCGCCTTCCGGCCCTAGGTCCACGATCCAGTCGGCGGTCTTGATGACGTCGAGATTATGCTCGATCACCACCACCGTATTACCCTGTTCGACCAGCGCATGCAGCACTTCGAGCAATTTGCGGACGTCCTCGAAGTGAAGCCCCGTGGTCGGCTCGTCGAGGATGTAGAGCGTGTTGCCGGTCGCGCGGCGCGACAATTCCTTGGCCAGCTTCACCCGCTGCGCCTCGCCGCCCGACAGGGTCGTCGCCTGCTGGCCGACCTTGACGTAGCCTAAGCCGACCTCGACCAGCATCGCCATCTTGTCGCGGATCGACGGCACCGCCTGGAAGAATTCGGCGGCGTCCTCGACGGTCATGTCGAGCACATCGGCGATCGAGTGGCCCTTGAACTTCACCTCCAGCGTCTCGCGATTGTAGCGCGCGCCGTGGCAGACGTCGCACGTCACATAGACGTCGGGCAGGAAGTGCATCTCGATCTTGAGCACGCCGTCGCCCTGGCACGCCTCGCACCGGCCGCCCTTGACGTTGAAGCTGAACCGGCCGGGCTTGTAGCCGCGCGCCTGCGCCTCGGGCAGCCCCGCGAACCAGTCGCGAATCTGGGTGAAGGCGCCGGTATAGGTCGCCGGGTTCGATCGCGGGGTGCGGCCGATCGGCGACTGGTCGATGTCGATCACCTTGTCGAGATGTTCGAGCCCGCTGATCTTCTCATGCTTGCCTGCCAGGATGCGCGCGCCGTTGAGCGTCCGCGCGGCGGCGGCATAGAGGGTGTCGATGGTGAAGCTCGACTTGCCCGAGCCCGATACGCCGGTGATACAGGTGAAGGTGCCGAGCGGAATGCTCGCGGTCACGCCCTGGAGGTTGTTGGCGGTCGCCTTGTACACGGTCAGCTTCTTGCCCGAGCCCTTGCGGCGCTTGGCGGGCACCGCGATCTCGCGCGTGCCGTTGAGGTAATCGGCGGTGACGCTGGTCTTGGACTTGAGCAATTGCTTCAGCGTGCCGTGCGCGACGATCTGGCCGCCATGCACGCCAGCACCCGGCCCCATGTCGATGACATAATCGGCGGTGCGGATCGCATCCTCGTCATGCTCGACCACCAGCACGGTGTTGCCCAGGTCGCGCAACCGCCGCAGGGTCGCGAGCAGCATGTCGTTGTCGCGCTGGTGAAGTCCGATCGACGGCTCGTCCAGCACGTACAGCACGCCCGAGAGGCCCGAACCGATCTGCGACGCCAGGCGAATCCGCTGGCTCTCGCCACCCGACAGCGTGCCGCTGGTCCGGTCGAGATTCAGGTAATCCAGCCCTACATTGTTGAGGAAGCCCAGCCGCTCGACAATTTCCTTCAGGATCGGCTGCGCGATGGCGCGCTGCTGGTCGGTCAGATGTTCGGGCAGGCCGGTGAAAAACGCCAGCGCGTCCACCACCGACAGGCGGGTCGCATAAGAGATGTCCTGCATCGCGACCTTCACCGCCCGCGCCTCGGGCTTCAGCCGCGCGCCATGGCAGACTTCGCAGGGCTGCGACGACTGATAGTTGGACAGTTCCTCGCGCATCCAGGCGCTCTCGGTCTGGAGCATCCGGCGGTTGAGGTTGCCGATCACGCCCTCGAACGGCTTCTTGACGTCATAGGACTTCTTGCCGTCGATGAAGGTCAGCGTGACCGCCTTGCCCTTGGTGCCATGCAGGATCACCTCCTGCACCTTGGGGTCGAGGTCCTTCCACGGCGTCTCCAGCGAGAAGCCGAACTCACGCGCGAGGCTGCCCAGCACCTGCATATAATAGGGGCTGGGCGGGTTGGACTTGGCCCAGGGCACGACCGCGCCCTTCTTGATCGACAGCTCGTGATTGGGGACGACCAGATCCTCGTCGAAGATCAGCTTCTCGCCCAGGCCGTCACAGGCCGGGCACGCCCCCTGCGGCGCGTTGAACGAGAAGAGGCGCGGCTCGATTTCGGAAATGGTGAAGCCGGAGATCGGGCAGGCGAACTTCTCCGAGAATACGATCCGGCCATCGGGCGCATTGTCGCCCAGCACCGCCGACTTGGGCGTGTGCGGCTCGACCGGATCGGCGGGGTCGACATAGGCAAGCCCGTCGGCCAGCTTCAGCGCGGTCTCGAAACTGTCGGCCAGGCGGGTCGCGATATCCTCGCGCACCACCAAGCGGTCGACCACCACCTCGATGTCGTGCTTGAACTTCTTGTCGAGCGCCGGCGCCTCGTCGATCTCGTAGAGCTGGCCGTCGATGCGGACGCGGGTGAAGCCCGCCTTCTGCCACTCGGCCATTTCCTTGCGATATTCGCCCTTGCGGCCGCGCACCACGGGCGCGAGCAGATAGAGGCGCGTGCCCTCGGGCAGCGTCATCACCCGGTCGACCATCTGGCTGACCGTCTGCGCCGCGATCGGCTCGCCGGTGGCGGGGCTGTAGGGGATGCCGACACGCGCCCAGAGCAGGCGCATATAGTCGTAGATTTCGGTGACCGTCGCCACGGTCGAGCGCGGGTTGCGGCTGGTCGTCTTCTGCTCGATCGAGATGGCGGGCGACAGCCCCTCGATATGGTCGACGTCCGGCTTCTGCATCATCTCCAGGAACTGGCGCGCATAGGCCGACAGCGACTCGACATAGCGGCGCTGCCCCTCGGCATAGATGGTGTCGAACGCGAGGCTGGACTTGCCCGACCCCGACAGGCCGGTGATCACCGTCAGCGTGTCACGGGGAATGTCGATATCGACATCCTTGAGATTGTGCTCGCGCGCGCCGCGGACGGAAATCTTGGTCAGCATGAGGCAGGTTCTACTTCTGTTCCGGAGAGAAGGCCAGAGGCGAGATAGGAAGCGACAGGCCCCATTGCGAGGGGCGGTTTGGGACGGGCTTGCAGGAACGCCGGAGCTTCGCCCATGATCCCTTTGAAAAGCCGGGGGCTTGGCAATTCCCGCGCTTTGCATGATACACTGTCTCATTTCCGAGGGGGAGCGTTTCCATCTTGTCCAAGACCCTGCACCTGTCCGCCCTGTTGCTGTTGGCCGCTCAGACGACGCCTGCGCTGGCGCAAAAGGCCGAGAAGACCGAGACCAAGACCACCGAAACCAAGGACGACGACAGCAAGCGTCCGCCGCTCCCCGCCGACAGGACGATCACGCAAAGCGCGCGGATCGGCGGCCGGGTCGTCACCTACAAGGCGACCGTGGGCACGATCCCGGTGCGCGACGACAAGGGCAAGGAGATCGGGCAGGTCGTCTATACCGCCTATACCGTGCCCGGCGGCGATGTGCGGCGCCCGGTGACCTTCGCGTTCAACGGCGGGCCGGGCGCGTCGTCGGTCTATCTGAACATGGGCGCGGTGGGGCCCAAGCGCGTCCCCTTCGGCGCGCAGGGCGATGCGCCGTCCGACGCGCCGGTCACGACCGACAATCCGAACAGCTGGCTGGACTTCACCGACCTGGTCTTCATCGACCCCATCGGCACCGGCTTCAGCCGCAGCCTGGTGGACGAGGCGGAGACCAAGAAGGCCTTCTACGCCAACGACCCGGACATCAAATATCTGTCCAAGGTCGTCTATGACTGGCTGGTCAAGGAAGGCCGGTTGCGCTCGCCCAAATATGTGATGGGCGAAAGCTATGGCGGCTACCGCGCGCCGCGCATCGCCTATGAGCTTCAGTCGCAGATCGGCGTCGGGGTCAACGGGCTGGTGATGGTGTCGCCCTATCTCGACCCGGCCTCGGGCGACGACGCCACCGCGCTGTCGCCGCTGCCCTGGATGATCGACCTGCCCTCGATGGCGGCGGCCCAGCTGGAGCGGCAGGGCAAGCTGACCCCCGAGGCGATGGCGGGCGTCGAGGCCTATGCGCGCGGCGATTACCTGCGCGACCTGATGCGCGGGCGGTCGGACACCCAGGCGGTCGACCGGCTGGTCAGCCGCGTCACCGAGCTGACCGGCCTCGACCCCGCGCTGGTCCGCCGGCTGGGCGGGCGGATCGATACGCGGACGTACTTGCGCGAGATTCACCGCAACGATTCGACGATCGGCAGCATCTACGACTCGAACGTCACCGCCTTCGACCCCTTCCCCTGGTCGTCGCAGCAGCGGTCCAACGACCCGCTGCTCGACTCGCTGATCGCGCCGACGACCAGCGCGATGGTCGATTTCGTGACGCGCGAAGTGGGCTGGAAGACCGACGCGCGCTATCATGCGCTGTCCTATGAGGTGAACAGCGCCTGGGATCGCGGCAAGCCCGACGACACCCCCGTCACCGACCTGCGCAAGGCGATCGCCAACGATCCCAAGATGAAGGTGATGATCGTCCATGGCTGGGACGACCTGTCCTGCCCCTATTTCGCGTCGCGGCTGATCGTCGACCAGATGCCGAGCTATGGCGTGGCGCAGCGGGTGCATCTGAACGTCTATCCGGGCGGGCACATGTTCTACAGCCGCACCGACAGCGGCGCGGCGTTCCGGCGCGATGCGATGGCGATGTACGGGGGATAAGTCTTGCATCCATTGTCGATGCTTTTGACCGATCCCGACAGCCGTTCACGCTGAGCGAAGTCGAAGCGCACGCCAGGCGGGTTCCCGATTCCCTTGGCCTTCGACTGCGCTCAGGCTGAACGGAGCGAGGGATTGGGCGAAACCGGTTCCAACTTTGCTTTGCCCTTTTGAAATCCTCTCGATGATCCCCATCGGGAGGATTTCAACTTATGGCGAGCCCGGCGGCGATCGAGGCGTTCATTCGGCGCTGGCAGGCGTGCGAAGGCGGGGCGGAGCGCGCCAATTATGCGCTGTTCCTGACCGAGCTGTGCGCGATCCTCGGCGTCGCCCCGCCTGAGCCCGCCCATGCCACCAGCGCCCGCAACGACTATGTCTTCGAGCGCGCGGTCATCCTGCCCGGTGACGAGGACCGGCGCGGGCGGATCGACCTCTACAAGCGCGGCTGCTTCGTGCTGGAGGCCAAGCAGAGCCGCGAGGGCCTGGGCGCGAAATCGCTCGCCGCCGAAGGTCCGCTGCTCCCCGGCCTGCTCCCCGGCCTGCTCCCCGATGGGGCGGGCGCCGCGCCCCGGTCGCGGCAATGGGACATATTGATGCGCCGCGCGCGCGAACAGGCCGAGCAATATGCCCGCGCGCTACCCGTCGATCATGGCTGGCCGCCCTTCCTGATCGTGGTCGATGTCGGCCGGGTGATCGAGCTGTTCGCCGACTTTTCGGGCCAGGGGAAGCATTACAAGCAATTCCCCGACCGCGCCCGCTTCCGCATCGCGCTGGACGATCTGCGCCGCGAGGAGGTGCGCCAGCGGCTGGCGGCGATCTGGGACGCGCCGCATTCGCTGGACCCGACCCGTCATGCCGCCGCCGTCACCCGCGACGTGGCGACTCGGCTGGCCAGCATCTCCAGGCTGCTGGAGGAGCGCGGGCATGATCCGGAGGGGGTGGCGCTGTTCCTGATGCGCTGCCTGTTCACCATGTTCGCCGAGCATAGCGGACTGCTGCCCGCCGGGGGTTTTGTCACCCTGTTGTCGGACGCGCGCGAGCGACCCGATGCCTTCGTGCCCTGGATCGAGGATCTGTGGCATTCGATGGACCGGGGCGGCGAGGCCAATGTGCTGCGCTGCGCGGTGCGGCGGTTCAATGGCGGGCTGTTCCACACCGCCGACGCCCTGCCCCTCAACCGCGAGGAGATTGGCGAGCTGCTCGCCGCCGCCAAGCGCGACTGGCGCGATGTCGAGCCCGCCATCTTCGGCACGCTGCTCGAACAGGCGCTCGATCCGGCGCAGCGGCGGCGGCTGGGCGCGCATTACACGCCGCGCGCCTATGTCGAGCGGCTGGTGACCGCGACCGTCATCGCCCCCTTGCGCGACGACTGGGCGCAGGTGCTGAGCGCGATGGAGAATGAACGCGCCGACAATCCCCGCGCCGCCGTGCAGCGGGTGCGCGATTTCCACCGGCGGCTGGCGGCGATCCGCGTCCTGGACCCCGCCTGCGGGACCGGCAATTTCCTCTATGTCACGCTCGAGCTGATGAAGCGGCTGGAGGGCGAGGTGCTGGAGGTGCTGGCCGAGCTGTCGGGCGAGGAGATACTGCACCTCGATACCGAGACGGTCCACCCGCGCAATTTCCACGGGATCGAGGTCAACGCCCGCGCCGCCGCCATCGCGCAGCTGGTGCTGTGGCTGGGCTATATCCGCTGGCAGTTGCGCAATGGCGGGCAGGTGTCCGACCCGGTGCTGGAGGATGTCCAGTCGATCGTCACCGCCGACGCGCTGCTCACCCCCACGGGCCAGCGGACGCCCTGGCCGGAGGCGGAGTTCATCGTCGGCAACCCGCCCTTCATCGGCGGCAAGGACCTGCGCGGGCGCTTGCCCGAGGGCATGGCGGAGGCACTGTGGCGCGCCTATCCCAAAATGCCGCGCGCCGCCGATTACGTCCTCTATTGGTGGGACCGCGCCGCGCAGGCGCTGGCGGTGCGGGATACGCCGCTGATCCGCTTCGGCTTCGTCACGACCAATTCGATCACCCAGACCTTCGGCCGCCGGGTCATCGCCCGCGCGCTGGAGGGTACGCCGCCGCTCTCGATCCTGCTGGCGATCCCCGACCATCCCTGGACCAAGGCAACGCCCGATGCCGCGATGGTGCGGATCGCGATGACGGTCATGGGGCGCGGCACGGTCGACGGCCGACGCCTGCGCATCGCCGGGGAGAGCGGGCTGGACAGCGACACGCCCGACATCCGCTTCGCCGAGACGGTCGGGCGGATCAATGCGGACCTGTCGGTGGGAACGGACGTGACCCAGGCCCGGCCATTGCTCGCAAACCAATGGCTATGTTCGCCCGGCGTGAAACTCCACGGCGCGGGCTTCATCGTGTCCTCGGCCGAGGCGGAGATGCTGGGGCTCGGCCGCCGCGAGGGGCTGGAACGACATATCCGCCCCTATTGCCACGGCCGCGACCTGACCGCGCGGACGCGCGGGGCCATGGTGATCGACCTGCTGGGCCTGTCCGAAGCCGAGGTGCGCCAGCGCTTTCCCGAGGTCTATGGCCATGTGCTGCGGAGCGTGAAGCCCGAGCGCGACGACAATGCACGGGCGACCTATCGCAACCAATGGTGGCTGTTCGGCGAACCCCGCCGCGAGCTGCGCCCCGCGCTCGACGGCTTGTCGCGCTATATCGCGACCGTCGAGACGGCCAAGCATCGCATCTTCCAGTTCCTGCCCGCCGACACCCTGCCCGACAACATGCTGGTCTGCGTCGCCACCGAGGATGCCTTTCATCTTGGCGTCCTGTCGTCCTCGGCGAGCCTGGCATGGACCTATGCCAATTGCGGGCTGATGGGCGTCGCGAAATTCGAGCAGGGCCATCGCTATACCAAGACGCAAGTCTTCGACCCCTTCCCCTTCCCCGATGCCAGCGACCCCGCCCGCCGGGTCATCGCCGACCTCGCCGAGGAACTCGACGCCACGCGCAAGCGCATCCTGGCCGAGACGCCCGACCTGACCCTGACCGGCCTGTACAATCTGCGTCACCGGCTGGTCGCGGGGGACAGGCTGACCGCCGGGGACGAAGCGCTTCGCCGCCGGGGATCGGTCGACCTGATCGCGCGGCTGCACGACCAGATCGATGCCGCCGTCATCGCCGCCTATGGCTGGCCCGCCGCGATCCCGGCGGCGGAGAGGGTCGCGCGGCTGGTCGCGCTCAACGCGCAGCGCCGGGCGGACGAGCGCGCCGGCCATGTCCTGTGGCTGCGTCCCGACTTCCAGAGCCGCCGCGCGGGCGCGACCCCGCTCGGCCCGACCGAACGCGCGCTGCCGCTCGCCGAGCCTGCCGCGACCAAACCCAGCTTTCCGCGCGACCTTGGCGGGCGGATCGCCAGCGTCTTCGCGCTGCTCGGCACCGACCGCCCCTTGTCCGCCGCCGCCATCGCCCGCCATTTCGCGCAAGGCCGCCAGGTCGAGCGCGCGGTCGTCGCCGCGCTTCAGGGCGCGGTGCGGCTGGGCTATGTCGCGCAGGGGCCGGAGGGCTATCGCCTGCGCCGGGTGGCATGAGTCGCCGATCCACGCTAGAGCCGCAACCGTATACGAAACGGAGCGAGTGACATGGCAGGGATGATCGGCGGATCGACGGCGGAGCGCGAACTGGCGGAGCTGTCGCCCTGGGCCAACCCCGCGCCGCCGATCGATGCCGCCGAACGCGCCCGCCGGATC
Organism: Sphingomonas sp. SORGH_AS_0950; assembly: GCF_030818415.1. Classification (NCBI taxonomy): domain Bacteria; kingdom Pseudomonadati; phylum Pseudomonadota; class Alphaproteobacteria; order Sphingomonadales; family Sphingomonadaceae; genus Sphingomonas; species Sphingomonas sp. SORGH_AS_0950. The sequence goes on along the minus strand of NZ_JAUTAE010000001.1, from coordinate 3,183,160 downwards.
GCGCGCGCCCGCGCGCTGATGGCCGAGACGGGCGCCGATGCACTGCTGATCGGCGCGGGGGCGTCCTTGCGCTATTTCACCGGCGTCGCGTGGGGGCCGACCGAGCGGCTGGTCGCGATGCTGCTTCCCGTCGCGGGCGATCCGATCTTCATCTGCCCCGGTTTCGAACTGGGCTCGTTCGAGGCGAGCCTCGCCATCCCCGCCACCGACATCCGCCTGTGGGAAGAGGATGAAAGCCCCTCCGCGCTGGTCGCCGATGCGCTGGCGGCGATGGGGGCCAGGACGCTCGCCATCGATCCCGCCATGGCGTTCCTGTTCGTCGAGCGGATCCGCGCCGCCGCGCCCGGCGTCGCGCTGGTCAGCGGCGCGGCGGTCGTCGATGGATGTCGGATGATCAAGTCGCCCACCGAGATCGCGCTCATGCAGCAGGCAATGGACATGACGCTGGAGGTGCATCGCCGCGCCGCGCGCATCCTGCACGAGGGCATTCGCGCGTCGGAGGTGATCCGCTTCATCGACGCCGCGCACCGCGCGCTGGGCGCATCGACCGGCAATTATTTCTGTGCGGTGCAGTTCGGCCGCTCGACCGCCTTTCCGCATGGCCTGCCGCAGGACGACGTGCTGCGCGACGGCGACGTGGTGCTGGTCGATACCGGCACGCTGATCGACGGCTATCATAGCGATATCACCCGCACCTATGCGTTCGGCGATGTCGGCGACGAGGTCCGCCGCATCTGGGACATCGAGAAGGAGGCCCAGGCCGCCGCCTTCGCCGCCGTCCGGCCTGGCGAACCGTGCGAGGCGGTCGACTATGCTGCCCGCGCGGTGCTGGAGCGCGCGGGGCTGGGTCCCGACTATCGCCTGCCCGGCCTGCCGCACCGCACGGGCCACGGCATCGGCCTGTCGATCCACGAGCCTGCCTATCTGGTGCGCGGCGACCGGACGCCGCTGAGCCCCGGCATGTGCTTTTCCAACGAACCGATGATCGTCGTGCCGGATCGCTTCGGCGTGCGGCTGGAAGATCACTTCTATGTCACGGAGACGGGTGCCGCCTGGTTCACCGAGCCGCAGCCCGCGATCGACGATCTGGGGTGAGGCGCGAGCCCGGCTGAGGCCGGGATTGGTTCACGCGAAGGCGCGAAGACGCGAAGGATTTTGTTCGCGCGGAGACGCGGAGGCGCGGAGATGATCGCCCGCGCGGCAGCGCTCTGGAATCAGCAACGGGTGGAGATTGGAGGGCCGCTGGCGCGGCGAGTCCCTCCACCTCCGCGTCTCCGCGCGAACCTCTTCTTCTTCGCGCCCTCGCGTCTTCGCGTGAAAATCGCCTCAGACGACGGTGAACCCGGCCCAGAAAGGGTCCTCGCGATCGATCCAGATCGTGTTGAAACCCGTCGCCACCGCCGAGCCCTGGATCGACGGCACGATCGCCGCCTGCCCGCCGAGTTCGGTCGCTTCCTCCACCCGGCCGATGAAGCGGCTGCGGATATAGCTTTCGTGGACGAAGCGGTCGCCGACGCGCAAGCGCCCCTTGGCCGCCAGATGCGCCAACCGCGCCGAGGTGCCGGTGCCGCATGGGGAACGGTCGATCGCGCGTTCGCCATAGAAGACCGCGTTGCGCCCATCGGCATCCTCGGCCGAGGGCTTGTCCGCCCAGAGCACATGGCTGACCCCCCGGATCGAGGGTTCGAGCGGATGCACCGGCTCGAACTTCTCGCGCACCAGTTCGCGGATCGTCCGGCTCAACTCGACCAGCTTCGACGCGCCCAGATCGTCCAGCCCGGTATAGGCCCCCTGCGGCTCGACGATGGCGTAATAGTTGCCGCCATAGGCGACATCCAGCGTCAGCGGGCCGAAGCCCGGCACGTCGATTTCGATGCCCTCGGCCGCCAGATAGGCGGGGACGTTGCGGATGCGGACCGCCGTGACCTTGGCGCCTTCCTTCTCATATTCGATATGGATGGTGCCCGCCGGCACCTCGACCTTCAGCTTGCCCGGCTCGCGCGGGGTGATGAGGCCGTTTTCCAGGCCGAAGGTGATCATGCCGATCGTGCCGTGCCCGCACATGGGCAGGCAGCCGCTGGTCTCGATGAACAGGATCGCCGCGTCGCTGTCGGGCTCGCACGGCGGATAGAGGAAGCCGCCCGACATCATGTCATGCCCGCGCGGCTCGAAGCACAGCCCGGTGCGGATCCAGTCGAAGCGTTCCAGAAAGTCCAGCCGCCGCTCGGCCATGCTGCTCCCGCGCAACAGCGGCGCACCGCCCGCGACCAGCCGGACCGGATTGCCCGCGGTATGGCCGTCGATACAGAAAAAGGTGTGGCGGATGGTCGGTGACGTCATCGGGATTCCCTTGCTAGGAAATCCGTATACGATATGACCCGACTTATGCCCAAGCCCGAAAATCACGCCGCCGCCCCGCAAGATCGCACCGCCCTGATCGTCGGGGGCGGCGTCATCGGGACCACTACCGCGCTGGCGCTGCAACGGGCCGGATGGGCGGTGACGCTGGTCGAGGCGGAGGAGACCCCACGCGCCGCCTCCTGGGGCAATGCGGGCCATATCGCGACCGAGCAGGCCGAGCCGATCGCCTCGCCCGCGATGGTGCGCGGCTTTGCCAGACGGCTGTTCTTTCGCGGCGGCGCACTGGCGCTGCCCCCGCGCGAGATCGCGACCTGGCTGCCCTTCGCGCTGCGGTTGCTGGGCGCGGCACGGGCCGATCGCTATCGGCGGGCGCATGGCGCACTTGCCGCTCTGCTGGCACAGGCCATGCCCGCCTGGCGGCGTCATGTCGCGGCGCTGGGCGCGCCCGAGCTGCTGCGCGAGGACGGTCATGTCGTGCTGTGGGAAACCCCCGAAAGCGCCGCGCGCGGGCTTGCCGGGTGGCAGGCGGCGGACACCGGCACCGCGCGCTTCCGCGCCCTGACCGAGGCGGAGTTGCAGGACTGGCGCACCCGCGTCCACGCCCCGCTCGCGGGCGGCATCCGCTTCGAGGGGAGCGGCCAGATCGCCGACCCGACCCAACTTGCCGAGGCCGCCCTCGCCCGCTTCCTGGCGGACGGCGGCACGCGCATCGTGGGACGCGTGGCGGCGGTCGGCGACGGCGAGGCGCGGCTCGAGGACGGCCGCCGCCTGTCGGCGGCGCAGATCGTCGTGACGGCGGGCGTGGCGAGCGCCGTGCTGCTCCGTCCGTTCGGGCTCAAGGCCCCGATCATCGCCGAGCGCGGCTATCACCTCCAGACCGGCCCGGCGGTCGACTGGCCCGCCGACCTGCCCCCGGTGGTGTTCGAGGACCGCTCGATGATCGTCACCCGCTTCGCCGGTGGCCTGCGCGCCGCCAGCATCGTCGAGTTCGCCCGCGCCCAGGCCAAACCCGACCCCGCCAAATGGAACCGCCTGCGCCGCCACATCGCGGCGCTGGGCCTGCCGATCGGCGAGGACGCCAAACCCTGGATGGGCGCGCGGCCGACCCTGCCGGATTACTTGCCAGCGATCGGGCGGGCGCCGGGGACGACGGGCGTGTCCTATGCCTTCGGGCACAACCATCTGGGCCTGACCCTTGCGCCGATTACGGGGGAGTTGGTGGCGGCGATGCTGGATGGAAAGGCGTCACCCGTGCCTCTGGAACCGTTCGGATTGGCGCGGTTCGGGTGATCCGGAAACGACATGCACCGGCGCGAATGACGGAAATTGGTGGTGAGCGGTCCGGCAGCTTTCAGAGGTGAGCCAAAGATAGTTGTTGTTCAATCCAGCAGAGCAATCGCGTTCAGCGTTTCCGCCCGAGAGGGTCGCCATTCATCATTGCCCGTGGCAAACCGGCCGCTGTCATCTTCGATGAAGAACACGGCGCCCCGCACGGCATCGTCCGCAAATTCAAAGTCGTCGTTCATGACGATGCAATCTGCGAGGTAGTTCGCCGCATCGAACGGCAACCGATCGTCGGCTACGGCTTTTAGCAAACGTCGTGCGCCCTCTCTGGTCACCACAAATCGCGGCCCCCTGGAGACTAGGATGTTGCCCTTCGCCGTGTCTCTCAGTGCGGTTCTAAATGCGGCAACTTCAGCGCGTATCTCTCGTGCCAAACCTTCCGCGGAGAGTGTGCCCGACAAAAACTTGACGATCGATCCGTGCTGCATTCTGACACGCTGCACCGGGCAATCAACGTCCGCAATCAAGAAGTACGAGGGTGACGGTCAATGTCCGCAAGTGGGCGTTAGCGGACGACCTGCTCGATAGCATTTGCCCAATCATCCGGCGTTGCCGGGTCGTTGTGGATGATCGACAAAAGCTGGGCAATGTCATCAGATGACCGCAGGCCTCGCTCCCAGTAAGCCTCAAGATAAACGCACATCGCCCTGAAAGCGGTTTGTTCGTCCAACAGGCGCGGCTGGTGTTCAAGCGACATTACCGCACGATGACAGATCGCAAAGCCATGCTCAATGTCTGCAAGTGGGCGACATCCCCCATTCCGTGCGAAGAATCCCCAACCACGCCGCGAGCGTCTCCACCACGCCTCCCCCCTCGACATCCCGCCTCCATCCGCTATCGGTTAACCACAGCGCATCGGGGGGAGCGGCGACCGGGTCCGTGCAGATCAAGCGGCTTCGCATTTCGGGTTTCAAGAGCTTCGTCGATCCGGCCGATCTGGTCATCGAACCGGGGCTGACCGGCGTTGTCGGGCCCAATGGCTGCGGCAAGTCGAACCTGCTCGAAGCGCTGCGCTGGACGATGGGGGAGAACAGCGCGCGGTCGATGCGCGGTGCGGGGATGGAAGACGTCATCTTCGCGGGCACCGCCAGCCGCCCGCCGCGCGACTTCGCCGAGGTCACGATCCTGGCCGAGCGTGAGGGCGAGGAGACCGAGATCGTCCGCCGGATCGAACGCGGCGCGGGCTCGGCATACCGGATCGACGGGCGCGACGTGCGCGCCAAGGACGTGGCGCTGCTGTTCGCCGATGCCGCAACCGGCGCGCATTCGCCAGCCCTCGTCAGCCAGAACCGGATCGGCGCGGTCATCGCCGCCAAGCCCGCCGAGCGCCGCGCGATGCTGGAGGAAGCCGCCGGGATCGCCGGGCTCCACGTCCGCCGCCGCGATGCGGAGGCCAAGCTGCGCGCGACCGAGGCCAATCTCACCCGGCTGGACGAGGCGATCGCCGACCAGGATGCCCGCATCGCGACCCTGCGGCGACAGGCGCGCGCGGCGGAGCGCTATCGCCTGATCTCCGACCAGATCCGCATGGCCGAGGCGCGGATGATCTTCGCCCGCTGGCGCGACGCCGCCGATGCCGCCGCAGCCGCCCGGATCGAGGCCGACGCCGCCGAACGCCGCGTGACCGAGACGACGCAGGCCGAACGGATCGCGGCCGGGGCGCAGGAGCAGGCGGTGGCGCTGGCCGCGCGGACCCGCGCCGCCGCGCTGGCGGCGCGCGATGCGTTGAGCGAGGCGGGCCATGCCCTGTCCCGCGCCCGCGACCAGCGTCACGGGCTGCAACGCCGGATCGAGGAACTGGCATCCTCGCGCACCCGCGTCGGCGAGGACCGGGCGCGCGAGGATGCGCTGGCGCATGACGCCGCCGCCGCCATCCAGCGGCTGACCGACGAGCGCGAGGATCTGGACGCGCGCATCGCCCATGCGACCCAGGCCATGCCCCGGCTCGACACGCTGCTGGCCGAGGCGGAGAGCAAGAATCGCGATGCCGAGGTGGCGCTGGCGCGGGCCCTGTCCGCCCAGGCCGCCGAAGCCGCCGAACGCCGCATCGCCGAGGCCGGGCTGAGCTCCGCGCGCGCGCGCCACGAACGCGCCGAGCGCGAGGCGCGCGGGGTCGCCGCCGCGATCGAGGCGCTGCCCGACCTGGCCGGGCAGGAGGCGGTGCGCGACGCTGCCATCGCCGCGCAGGCCGCCGCGCGCACCGATGCCGACAAGGCGCGCGCCGCCTCGCAATGGGCCGAGGAGAGCGAGGCGATGGCCACCGCCGAACGCGATCCCGCCGAGGCGGCGCGCGCGCAGGCGATCGCCGCGCTCGCCGCGCTGGAGGCCGAGATGACCGCGCTGACCCGCGCGACCGAGCGCAAGGGCGGCGACCGCCTGCTGGACGAGGTGCAGGCCGATCCGGGCTTCGAGCGCGCGCTGGCGGCGGCGCTGGGCGACGAGCTGGATACGCCTTTGGTCGACTGGCAGGGATCGCCCATCGCCGAGGACGATCCCCCCGCCCCGGTCGGCACGCTGCCGCTGGGCGCACGGATCCAGGCGCCCGAGACGCTGGCGCGGCGGCTGTCGCAGATCTTCCTGGTCGAGGCGGATTCGGGCCAGCCGCTCCGCGTCGGCCAGCGGCTGGTCACGCGCGAGGGGCGGCTGCGGCGCTGGGACGGCTATGTCGGCGAGGGCGGCGGCGCGGCGGCGGCGGAGCGGATGGAACGCCGCAACCGGCTGGCGAAGCTGGAGGCGGAGCGTCCGGCGGCGGAAAGCGCGGTCGCCGCCGCCACCGCCGCGCGGGTCACGATCGACGAGCGGATCGCGCGTGCGCGGGGCGCCGCCGCCAGCGCCCGCACGCTGCTCGCCCAGGCCGAGGCCGCGCATCGCGAGGCGCAGCGCGCCGAGGACCGGGCGCAAGCGCAGATCGAACGCCTGTCCGGACAGCGCGCCGACCTCGCCATCCGCGCCGAACGGATCGCCAACGAGATGGACGAGGCGGCGGTCGAATGCGACCGCGCCGCCGCCGCGCTCGCCGCCCTGCCCGACGGCAGCGCGAGCGCGGCGGAGACGGCGCGGCTCCTGACCGAGACGCAGCTCGCCCGCTCGGCGGTGGCGCTCGCGCGGTCGGAGCGGACCACGCTGGAACGCAGCCTGGCGCAGACCCGCGACCGGCTGGCCGCCGCCATTGCCGAGGCACAGGGCTGGGAACAGCGGGCGGGTCAGGCGGCGGGGCGGATCGCCGAGATGGATGCCCGCGCCGCCACGCTGGACCGCGATACCGCCGCCATCGCCGATCGCCCGGCGCAGCTGGCCGAGGAGATCGCCACGCTCGCCGCCGCGCATGATGCCGCCAAGGCGGAGGCGGAGCGGACCCAGGCGGAGGAAGCCGAAGCCGAACGCGCGCTGCGCGCGGCGGAGGCCGCGCATGCCGGGGCCAACGCCCTGCTGTCGGCGGCGCGGGAAGCGCGGGCGGGCGCGCTGGCGCGGGTCGAGAATCACGAATTGCGCCGGGTCGAGCTGGGCCGCGTCTCGGGCGAGCGCTTCGCCTGCCCCGCGCCGGTCCTGCCGGAGAAGCTGGGGTTCGAGAGCGCGGGCGTCGGCTCGCCCCAGGCCGAGGGAGCCGCACACGAGAAGCTGTCCGCCGATCGCGAGCGGATCGGTCCGGTCAACCTCGTCGCCGAACAGGAACTGGCCGAACTCGAGGCCAGCGGCGCGGCAAGCGCGGCGGAGCGCGAGGATCTGGTCCAGGCGGTGGCGCGGCTGCGCGGTTCGATCGGGCTGCTCAACCGCGAGGGGCGGCAGCGGCTGCTCGAGGCGTTCGAGGCGGTCAACGGGCATTTCCAGACGCTGTTCGCGACGCTGTTCGACGGCGGCTCGGCGCATCTGGCGCTGGTCGATTCGGACGATCCGCTGGAGGCGGGGCTGGAGATCATGGCGCAGCCCCCGGGCAAGCGGCTCCAGTCGCTGACCCTGTTGTCGGGGGGCGAACAGGCGCTGACGGCGGTGGCGCTGATCTTCGGGCTGTTCCTGACCAACCCCGCGCCGATCTGCGTGCTGGACGAGGTCGACGCGCCGCTGGACGACGCCAATATCGACCGTTTCTGCGGGCTGCTCGACCGGATGACGCGCGAGACGGACACGCGCTATCTGATCGTGACCCACAATGCGGTGACGATGAGCCGGATGCACCGGCTGTTCGGCGTGACGATGATCGAACGCGGGGTCAGCCGGCTGGTGTCGGTGGATTTGCAGGCGGCGGAGACGTTGCTGGCGGCGGAGTGAGGCCCGTTTCAAAGCGCGATCCAGCGAATTACACCCGTTCCCCGGCGAAGGCCGGGGCCCAGTTGCTATGTGCCATCGAAGGCGCCGGGCATTGGCCTCCCCCGCATCGCGTGGCGCGCCACAGGCTTGGTGGAGCCTGGGCCCCGGCCTTCGCCGGGGTGCTGAACCCCATTCAAGCTGAACGAAAAAGTCGAAGCCCGCACCCGGCCGCTTATGGCAGAAGGAACGCCCCCTCGATCACCGTGACGCATCCGCCGCCCAGCACCACCCGGTCGCCTTCCATCCGGCAGCGCAGCCGCCCGCCGCGCGCGCTCGCCTGCTCCGCCACAAAGGCATCGCGGCCCAGCTTCTGCGTCCAATAGGGCGTGATCACCGCATGCGCTGCGCCCGTCACCGGGTCTTCATCGATGGCGAAGGCCGGTACGAAGACGCGGCTGACCACATCCGCCTCACCCGCCCCGCCGCGCGCGGTCAGGATCACGACGTAGCGGCCCGCCGCCGCAAGCGCCGCGAAGTCGGGCGTACAGGCTCGTACCCGCGCCGCATCGTCGACCACGACCACCGCATAGCCCGCCGGATGGCGCAGCGTCGCGACCACGCCCTCCACGCTCAGCGCCTCGACCACCCCCGGCAGCGCCGCAGGCACCGGCGTCCGCTCGGGCAGCGACAGGCTGTAGCCCAGCCCGTCGCGCGCCACCTCCAGCACCCCGGCATGGCGGGTCGCGAAGCGCACCCGCTCGCGCGTCGTATCGGAGGATAGCACGACATGCCCGCTCGCCAGCGTGGCGTGGCCGCACATCTCGACCTCGTCGCCCGGCGTGAACCAGCGCAGCTCGAAATCCGCCGCCGCGCCGTCGGCCGCCACCAGGAAGGCGGTTTCGGACAGGTTGTTCTCCTGCGCGATCGCCAGCAGCATGGCGTCGTCCAGCCACGCCGACAGCATCATCACCGCCGCCGGATTGCCGCCGAACGCCGCCTCGGCAAAGGCATCGACCTGGGTGAAGGGGATGCGCATCAATAGCCGATCCGCTTGCCGAACCAGTGCGGGGTCACGTCCGCCTCGACCAGCGGATTGTCGGTGTCGACATGGCCTTCGGGATCGAGATGGATCAGCACCTCGACCTTGGGGAAGGCCCGGCGCAGCGCGCGTTCCACCCCCTCGACAATGTCATGCGCGGCGGCGACGGTCAGGTCGCGCGCCACCTCCATATGGAATTGCGCGAAGTCATGGCTTCCGGAGCGGCGGGTGCGGAAGTCGTGAATGCCCTTCAGCCCCGGCTGGCGCGCGGCGACGTCCAGGAACGCGGCGCGCTGGTCGTCGGGCCATTCCTTGTCCATCAGCTGGTCGATCGCGGTCGAGGATGCCTGGAACGCGCCCCAGGCCAGCCACAGCGCGATGGCGATGCCGAAGATCGGGTCCGCGCCGTGCCAGCCGAAATACTGGTCGAGCACCATCGCGACGATCACCGATCCGTTGAGCAGCACGTCCGACTGGTAATGGACATTGTCCGCCAGGATCGCGACCGACCCGGTGCGACGGATGACGCTGCGCTGATAACCGAGCAGCACCACGGTCGCGGCGATCGCGATGACCGACACGCCGATGCCGAACTCGGCGTCGGAGGTGGGATTGTCCGCGCCCAGCGCCATCACCGCGCGCCACGCGATGCCCGCCGCCGAGGCGGTGATCAGCGCCACCTGGAACAGCGCCGCCAGCGCCTCCGCCTTGCCATGGCCGAAACGATGGTCATGGTCGGCCGGGGTCGCCGCCAGCCGGACGCCGTACAGCGTGACCAGGCTGGCCAGCAGGTCGAGCGCGGTGTCGGCCAGCGACCCCAGCATCGCGACCGACCCCGTCCGCCACGCGGCAAAGCCCTTCAGCGCCAGCAGGAACAGCGCCATCGCGACGCTGGCCAGTGCCGCCTTGGTCGCCAGCGGAATGACCTTCTTGCGTTCGTCCTGGGTCACGGGAACAGCAGCCCTTCGTCCCAGCCATTCTCGGGCGTGCGGGTGAAGACACGCCGTTCGTGCAGCCGGTGTTCGCGGTCGAGCCAGAATTCGATCCGCTCGGGGGACACGCGGTATCCGCCCCAATGCGGCGGGCGGGGCACCTCGCCGTCCTCGAACCGGGCGCGCATTTCTTCGAACCGCGCCTCGAACGTCGCGCGGTCGGCGAGCGGCCGCGACTGGTCGGAGGCCCAGGCGCCCAGCTGCGAGTCGCGGCCCCGGCTGGCGAAATAGGCATCCGATTCCGCATCGGAGACGCGGGCGACCATGCCCTCGATCCGGATCTGGCGGCGCAGCGACTTCCAGTGGAACAGCAGCGCGGCCCGGCTGCCCTCGCCCAGATCCTGCGCCTTGCGGCTCTCGCGATTGGTGTAGAACACGAATCCGCGGGCATCATGCCCCTTCAGCAGGACCATGCGGACCGAGGGCTGAAGGCGCGCATCGACCGTCGCCAGCGCCATCGCGTTGGAATCGTTGATTTCGCTCGCACGCGCTTCGGCAAACCACGCATCGAACAGGGCAAAGGGATCGTCAGCCATGCGCGCGTCCATACGCCTGTGGCCGACGAAAACCAATGTCGGGAACGGAAACGCAGGGTCCGTCATTGGTCCCGTTACGCAACGGAGAAATTCCCAATGCCCGCACGCGCTTACTGGCAGGGTCAGATCCGCCTCGCCCTCGTGTCGATCCCGGTCGAGCTGTATCCCGCGACCAAAAGCGGCGCGACCATCCAGTTCAAGCAGATCCACGAACCCAGCGGCAAGCCGATCCATTACGAAAAGGTCGTCAGCGACATCGGCCCGGTCGACACCGACGACATCGTGAAGGGCTATCAGGTCGCCAAGGGCGATTATGTCCTGCTCGACCAGGACGAGATCGACGCGGTCAAGCTGGAGTCGAAGAAGACGCTGGAGCTGACCCGCTTCGTCGATGCGGGCGAGATCAACGTCCTCTATTACGAACGCCCCTATTTCGTCGTCCCCGCCGACGATCTGGCCGAGGAAGCGTTCATCGTCCTGCGCGAGGCGTTGAAGCGGACGGGCAAGGTCGGGCTCGGCCAGCTGGCGCTGCGGGGTCGCGAATATATCGTGTCGCTTCGGCCGTGCGGGCGCGGGCTGATCCTGGAGACTTTGCGCTACGCGGACGAGGTGAACAAGGCGCAAGGGTTTTTCGGCGATATCGGCGATGCCAAGCCCGATGCCGAACTGCTCGAGCTGGCCGAAGCGCTGATCGAGAAGAAGTCGGGCCCCTTCGACCCCAAGCAGTTCCACGACCATTATGTCGAGGCGCTTCACCGCCTGATCGAACGCAAGCGCAAGGCCAAGGGCCGGAAGATCATCGAGGACGAGGATGACGCGCCCGCGCGCTCCGGCGGCCATGTCGCCGACCTGATGGCGGCGCTGAAGCAATCGATGGAGACCGGCGAGACGCGCAGCCGCCCGCGCAAGGCCCCGGCCAAGACGACGCGCAAGGCGCCCGCCAAGAAGCCCGCCCGCAAGGCCCCGGCGCGCAAACATGGCTGATCCGCTCGCCCGCTATAACGCCAAGCGCGACTTCACCCGCACCGCCGAGCCTGCGGGGACGCTGGAACCCGGCAGCGGCAACAGCTTCATCGTGCAGAAGCATGACGCGACGCGGCTCCACTGGGACTTCCGGCTGGAGGTGGACGGCGTGCTCAAGAGCTGGGCGGTGACGCGCGGGCCGAGCCTGGACCCGGACGAGAAACGGCTGGCGGTCAGGACCGAGGACCATCCGCTATCCTATGCGACGTTCGAGGGCACGATCCCTTCGGGCGAATATGGCGGCGGCACGGTGATGCTGTGGGATCGCGGCACCTGGTCGCCGGTCGCGGGCAAGAGCGCCGCCGATCTGGAGGACGGGCATCTCCACTTCATCCTCGATGGCGAGCGGATGAAGGGCGAATGGCTGCTGGTCCGCATGAAGCCGCGCGGCCGGGAGAAGCGCGAGAACTGGCTGCTCCGCAAAGTGGCCGATGCGCAGGCCGGGGGCACCGACACGCTGACCGATCAGGCGCTGACCAGCGTGTCGACCGGGCGGACCATGGCGCAGATCGCCGAGGGGAAACCGGCCAAGGCAAAGCCCGCCGGAAAGGCGAAGCCCACCCCGCGCCGGACGAAGGCGAAAAAAGCCGCGCCGCCGGCGTTCCAGCCCCCGGCGCTGTGCACGCTGGTCGACCGGGTGCCCGCAGGCCAGGGCTGGCTGCACGAGATCAAATATGACGGCTATCGCGCGCTGATCGCGGTCGGCGGCGGGAAGGCGCAGGTGTTCACCCGCAACGGGCTGGACTGGAGCGACAAGTTTCCCGGCATCGTCGCGGCGGCGGCCGACCTGCCCGTCACCTCGGCGCTGATCGATGGCGAGATCGTCGCGTTCAAGGACGGACGGCCCGACTTCTCGACGCTGAAGGACGCGATCGGCAGCGACAAACCGATGAGCCTGTTCGCCTTCGACCTGCTCTCGCTCGACGGCGAGGATCTGGCCGAGCTGCCGCTGGTCCAGCGCAAGGAGCGGCTGCGCGCGATCGTGCCCGACGGCGACGAGACGATCCGGTTCGCCGAACATGTCACGGGCTCCGGCGAGGCGCTGTTCGACAGGCTGTGTGCCGAGGGGCTGGAGGGCGTCGTCTCCAAACGCGCCGACAGCCGCTATCCCGGCGGCCGGAGCCGCGACTGGCTGAAGGCCAAATGCCTGAGGCGGCAGGAATTCGTCATTATCGGTTGGCTCCCCTCGGACAAGGCGCGGCGCGGGTTCAAGTCGCTGCTGCTGGGCGTGAACCGCGACGGCAAGCTGACCTATGTCGGCAAGGTCGGCACCGGCTTCACGGCGGCGCGGATGGACGAACTCCGCCGCCTGCTCGACGCCCGCGCCCGCCGGACCGCGACCGTCGAGGCGCCGCGCGCCATGGTGCGGGGGGCCAAGTGGGTCCGCCCCGATCTGGTCGCCGAGATCGCCTTTACCGAGACGACGCCCGATGGCCTGCTCCGCCATCCCAGCTTCATCGGGCTGCGCGAGGACAAGCCCGCCGATCAGGTGGTCGAGGAACGCCCCGCCCCCACCCCCGCTTCCTCGTCGGGCGAAAGCGCGGTCACGATCACCCATCCCGACCGGGTGATCTTTCCCGACAGCGACCTGACCAAGGGCGATCTGGCCGATTATGTCGCGACCGTCGCGCCGCTGATGCTTCCCTGGGTCGCGCGGCGGCCGGTCAGCCTGGTCCGCTGTCCGCAAGGCCGCGCGCGGGCCTGTTTCTTCCAGAAGCATGACGCGGGCAGTTTCGGGCCGCAGGTCCTTTCGGTGCCGATCCGCGAGAAGGACGGCGGCACCGAACCCTATCTCTATGTCGAGGATGCGGAGGGCCTGCGCGCCTGTATCCAGATGGGGTCGATTGAATTCCATGGCTGGGGCGCGGGCATCGCCGCGCTGGAACAGCCCGACCGGATGATCTTCGACCTCGATCCCGATCCCAGCGTGTCGTTCGACGAGGTGAAGCGCGCCGCCGTGCATATCCACGACCAGCTGGCCGAACTGGGGCTGACGAGCTTCGCGATGCTGTCGGGGGGCAAGGGCGTGCATGTCGTCGTGCCGCTGACGCCCGATGCCGACTGGCCTGCCGTATCGGACTTTGCCGAGCGTTTCGCCAAGGCGCTGGCGCAGAGCGATCCGGGACGCTTCGTCGCGGTCATGACCAAGGCCAAGCGCAAGGGCCGCATCTTCATCGACTGGCTGCGCAACCAGCGCGGCGCGACGGCGGTCATGCCCTATTCGGCGCGGGCACGGGCCGGGGCGCCGGTGGCCGCCCCGGTGGCGTGGCGCGAGCTGGACGCGATCGACCGGGCGGCGCGCTGGACCATCCGCGATGCCGCCGAACTGGTCGCGCGCGCCGACGGCGCCGCCCTCCGCGGCTGGGGGGTCGCGGATCAAATCCTGCCCGATCTCTAATCGCCTGTTGCAACCTTGGGCGGATACGGCGATTTTCCCCGCCCGATGGACCCATCCGAGGACAGCCCCGCGCAGGCCGCCGCCTGGATCGCCACCTATCGCAGCATCGCGACGCCCTCGGACGTGCTGGCGGGATCGACCGACCCGGCCTGGCCCGCGATGCTCGAGGAACTGGCCGCCGTCGCCAGCAACCTGGCCCATGCGCGCGAGCGGGTGCAGCGCCACGCCGCCGATATCGGCACGGGGTTCCGCATCATCGGCGAGACCGACGAGCGCCCCTGGCCCGTCTCGCCCGTGCCCCTGTTGATCGACACCGCCGAATGGGCGGGGATCGAGGCGGGCGTGGTCCAGCGTGCCGAACTGCTGGAGACGATCCTCGCCGATCTCTACGGCCCCGGCGATCTGGTGGCCGAGGGGCATATCCCCGCGGCGCTCGCGACCGGCAGCCCCTATTTCCTGCGGCCCATGGTCGGGGTGACGCCGCCGGGCGGGCATCATCTCAGCTTCGTCGCCTTCGACTTGGCGCGCGGGCCGGACGGCGAATGGCGGGTGCTGGCCGATCACCTGCGCAACCCGGCTGGCGCGGGCTATGCGCTGGAAAACCGGCTAGCGGTCAGCCGGACGCTCGGCGGGCTCCAGAACCGGCTGAACGTCCAACGTCATGCCCCCTTCTTCGCCGCCTTCCGCGCGGGGCTGGCGGCGCAATGCCGTCGCGCCGATCCGCGCATCGGCCTGCTGACCCCCGGCCGTTTCAACCCCAGCTATCCCGAACAGGCGCATCTGGCGCGCTATCTGGGGCTGTTGCTGGTCGAGGGCGCCGACCTGGCCGCGATCGAGGGGCAGGTCTATGTCCGCACGGTCGGGGGGCTCAAGCGGATCGACGCGCTGTGGCGGCGGCTCGATCCCCGGCTGCTCGACCCGCTGGCGTTCGACAGCCATTCGCAGATCGGCGTGCCCGGCCTGATCGACGCCTATGCCGAAGGACAGGTGGTGCTGGCCAACGCGCCGGGCGCGGGCGTGCTGGAAAGCCCGGCCTTCTCCGCCTTCCTGCCCGCATTGTCGCAAAAGCTGGCGGGCGCGCCGCTCAAACTGCCCAATATCGCGACCTGGTGGTGCGGCGGTCCAGCACAGGCCGGGCATGTCGCCGCGCATCTCGACCGGCTGCTGATCGCCCCCGCCTTCGGCCCCCGGCCGCTCGGCCTGCCGGAGGGCGCGCGGCCGGGCGCGACCCTGTCGGCCGGGGAGCGCGCGACATTGCTCGCCGACATGGCCCGCCGCCCGCAGGATTATGTCGGGCAGGAGATGGTGCGGCTGTCGACCATGCCCGTCGTCATCGGCGACCGGCTGGAGCCCCGCCCCTTCACCCTGCGGGTCTTCGCCGCGCGCGATGCCGAGGGGCGCTGGATCGTCCTGCCCGGCGGCTTCGGCCGGATCGGCGACCATCCGGAAGCCACCGCCGCGATGATCGGCGAAGGGCTGTGGTCCGCCGATGTCTGCGTCCATGGGCCGGACCCGGTGGCGCCGATGTCGCTGCTCGCCGCGCCCGATTCGCTGCATGTCCGGCGCAATCCGGGGACCTTGCCCAGCCGGGTCGCCGACAATTTCTACTGGCTGGGCCGGTATCTGGAGCGTGGCGAGGCGCTGCTCGCCGCGATCCGGGTGATGCTGGGCAATTCGATCGACGTCGATGGCGGCGCGGCGCTCGACCCGCGCACCGTCGGACGGCTGGTCGGGCTGATCACCGGCGGCGGCGCCGCGCCGCATCCCGACAGCCTGCACCGCGCCGCCCTCACCCAGTTCGCCCGCACCGCGATGGAGGACGAGGCCTGGCACTCGGTCGCGCGGATCAACCGGCTGGCGCGCGGGATCAGCGAGGGGTCGCGCGATCGCCTGTCCGCCGACATGGTTCGGTTGCTGGAGGCGCCCTTCCCCAGCCATGCCGGAATGCTCGACCGGGCGGGGTCGCTCCAGCGCCGCTATGCCGCCATCGCCGGGCTGTCGGCCGAGCATATGGTCCGCACCACCGCCTGGCGTTTCCACGATCTCGGCCGCCGGGTGGAGCGGGCGATGGCAGTGGCGCGCGCGACGCGGCTGTTCGGCATGGCGGGGGCTTCGGCGGACGACCTGTCGACGCTGCTCGACCTCGCCAACAGCCAGATCAGCTATCGCCAGCGTTATCCGACCGGACTGGCGCGTGTCGCGGTGGTCGATCTGGTCGCGCTCGACCCCAACAACCCGCGCGCGCTCGCCTATCAGACCGCGCGCATCGCCGACTGCCTGTCGCGGCTGCCGGTCCTGTCCGACGACGACATGGCCGAGCCGCAACAGGCGCTGGCCGTCGCCATCCGCGCCGCCGTCGAGACCCAGGATGCGCGCACCCTGGACGCCGATACGCTGGGCGATGTCGAGCGGCGGCTGGGCCTGCTCTCCGAGGCGATCGCGCGCCGCTATTTCCTGCAGGGAGCCGAGCCTTTGCGGGCGGGCGGATTGACACTGGCATGATCTACGACATCCGCCACATCACGCGCTTCGATTACGGCGCGCAGGTCAAATATGCGCGCTGCAACCTGCGGCTGAAGCCGATCGACTGGCCGGGCCAGACGCTGGAGGCCTATGACCTGATCGTCGAGCCGGTCGGCCGCACCCGCACCGCACGCGCCGAGGCGGGGTTGGCGCATGTCACCCGGCTGGTCGTCGACCGGCCGGTGCGCAGCCTGACGATCGAAAGCCGCGCGCATATGGTGGTCGACCGGCCGGTGCCGATGCCCTCGCCCGGCGACCCGACGCTGGCCGAGGTGTCCGCGCTCGCCCGGTCGAGCCGCGACCTGTCGGCGGCGGGCCCGGCCAATTACATCTTTCCCTCGGCGCTGATCCCGCTCGATCCCGCCATCGCCGAATGGTGCGCCCCCGACCTGTCGCCGGAGCGTGGCGCGCTGGAGGCCGGGTTCGCGCTGGCGGGGCGCATCCAGCGCGAATTCGCCTTCGACCCCGCCGCCACCCTGGTCGACACGCCCCCGGCCGAGGCGTTTCGCCAGCGGCGCGGCGTGTGCCAGGATTTCGCGCAGATCATGATCACCGGCCTGCGCGCTGCGGGGATTCCGGCGGCCTATGCCTCGGGCTATATCCGCACTTTGCCGCCGCCGGGCCAGCCCCGGCTGGTGGGGGCGGATGCGACCCATGCCTGGGTGCTGATCTGGTGCGGGCCCGAACGCGGCTGGGTCGGGGTCGATCCGACCAACGGCATCTGGATGGCGGGCGACCATATCATCGTCGCGGTCGGCCGCGACTATGCCGAGATCGCGCCAGTCGATGGCGTGGTGCTGGGCTCGGGCGCGCAGAAGATGGACGTCAGCGTCGACGTCGCGCCGGTCGGGGAGATGGTGGCGGGGTAGCCGGCCTCCGCCTCGCCACCGTTCGAACGGAGCAAAGGGCGCAGACCGGCGTCAGACCGAATCCCTTGGCCTTCGACTTCGCTCAGGCTGAACGGGGGTTGGGGTTTTAGCCCTCTTCCGTCACCGCATTGGGATTGTCCTTGTCGGGGTCGGGATGGCCGCCCGTGCCGTGATAGGCCGCGCCGCTCTGGCCGCCGTGGAAATCGCCCTCGCGCTCGGGCACGCCTTCGTAACCGCCGCCCTGGCTTTCGCCGCCATGCTTGCCGGGCGCGTCGGATACGCCGTCGGGGGCGCCTTTCTTGGCGTCGCCCATCTTGCCGTCTTTGCCGGTCGCCTGCATCGGCTGGGTCATGATCCGTCTCCTTCGATGCTGCAACGCATGGGAGACGGATTGCGCTCCGGTGCGGACTTCCCCACATAGATCGGTAATACACTGGCAACGGGGACAAGAGTGGCCGATCCATATCAGACGCTGGGCGTAAGCCGCACGGCCAGCGAAGCCGATATCAAGAAAGCCTATCGCAAGCTGGCGAAGGAACTGCATCCCGACCGCAACAAGGACAATCCCAAGGCGGCGGAAAAGTTCAGCCAGGTGACCAACGCCTATGACCTGCTGAACGACAAGGACAAGCGCGCCCGGTTCGACCGGGGCGAGATCGACGGCGACGGCAACCCCGCCGCGCCCTTTGGCTTCGGTGGCGGCGGCGCGGGGCCGCGCCCCGGCGCGGGCGGCTTTCGCCAGCAGTTCGACTTTGGCGGCGAGGGTGCGGACATGTCCGACATCTTCGAGGGGATGTTCGGCGGCGCGCGGCGCGGCGGGTTCAGCGGCGGCTTTGGCGGTTTCGGCGGCGGCGGCCGTCGCGAGGCGCCCAAGGGCAACACGATCACCTATGCGCTCAAGGTGCCCTTCATCGACGCCGCGACGCTCAGCCCGCAGCGGGTGACGCTGGGCGACGGCAAGACGATCGACCTGAAGCTGCCCGCCGGGGTGGAGACGGGCACGCAGATGCGTCTGGCGGGCAAGGGCGAGCCGGGTCCGGGCGGCGCGGGCGATGCGATCGTCGCGATCGAGGTCAGTCCGCACGCCTTCTTCATCCGCGACGGCGACGATGTCCGGCTCGACCTGCCCATCTCGCTGGGCGAGGCGGTGCTGGGTGGCAAGGTGAAGGTTCCCACCGTCGAGCGCCCCGTGATGCTGACCGTGCCGCCGGGCACCAGTTCGGGGAAAACGTTGCGATTGAAGGGAAAAGGTTTCCACCGCAAGGATGGCGGACGCGGCGATCAGCTCATCACGCTGATCGTCGACATACCGGCCCATGATGCAGCCTTGCAACGCTTCGCGGCCGAATGGAGCGACGACAGGAACCCGAGGGCCGCGCTGGGCGTCTGATCGTTCCATGAACGACCCGAATGGCCTGACCCCCGAAGACCGCGCGCATCACAGGGGCAAGGCCCGAACCGGGCTGGACCGGCAACTCGCCAAGGTCCGGCCGGGTTCGTACGCGTTCGAGATCCTGAAGCGGACCTCGATCGGCGTCTTCAACGACGGGTTCATCCATGCGGGCAACCTGGCCTATCTGGCGTTGATGACGGTGTTCCCGTTCTTCATCACCACGGCCGCCCTCCTGTCGCTGTTCGGGCAGAGCAACGAGACGCAGCATGCGGTCGAGAGCTTCCTGCACGTCCTGCCCCCCGATGTCAGCGACCTGTTGCGCAAGCCGATCCGCGACGTGCTGGCGGCGCGGACGGGATCGCTGCTCTGGCTGGGCGGGCTGGTCGGGCTGTGGACGGTCGGCGGGTTCATCGAGACGATCCGCGACATCTTCCACCGGGCCTACGGCGTGAAGGCGACGGCGGCCTTCTGGCGATCGCGGCTGTCCTCGACTTTGGTCATCATCGCCTCGGTCGTCATCGCGCTGCTGTCCTTCCTGGCGGCCGGTATCCTGACCGCCGCCGAGCAGTTCATCTATCGCCTCGTCCCCTTCGCGCAGAATGTCGCAGGCTGGGTCGGGCTGTCGCGGCTGATCCCCGGCGCGGTGATGTTCGGCGCGCTCTACATGCTCTTCTATTCGGTCACCCCGTCCAAATATCGCGAGAGCAACTGCCGCAAATGGCCCGGCGCGCTGTTCACCGCCGTCTGGTGGGTCAGCATGACCGCGCTGCTGCCCTGGGCGCTGTCGCAACTGGGCGGGTACGACCTGACCTATGGCAGCCTGGCGGGCGTCGTCGTGATGCTGCTGTTCTTCTATCTGATCGGCCTGGGGCTGGTTTTCGGCGCTCATTTGAACGCGGCACTGGCGGAACCGCCCGAACCGGCGCTAGAGAGGGCGATTGAAGACAGCGAACCGGCAGGAGCGGTAACGGCGTGAACGGATTGATGGCAGGCAAGCGGGGGCTCATCATGGGCCTGGCCAATGACAAGTCGCTGGCCTGGGGCATCGCCAAGCAGCTTTCGGAGGCGGGCGCGGAGCTCGCCTTTTCGTATCAGGGTGCGGCGATGGAAAAGCGGGTCCGCCCGCTGGCGGAACAGCTGGGCGTGGCGCGCCTGTTCGACTGCGACGTCTCCGAGATGGAGTCGCTCGACAAATTGTTCGAGGACCTGAAGGCGGAATGGCCGACGATCGACTTCGTCGTCCATGCCATCGGCTTTTCCGACAAGTCGCAGCTGCGCGGGCGCTATTACGACACCACGCTCGACAATTTCCTGATGACCATGAACATCTCGGCCTATTCGCTGGTCGCGGTCGCCCAGCGCGCGCGCACGATGATGCCCGAGGGCGGCTCGATCCTGACGCTGACCTATTATGGCGCGGAAAAGGTCATCCCGCATTACAACGTCATGGGCGTGGCCAAGGCGGCGCTGGAGACGAGCGTGAAGTATCTCGCGGTCGACCTGGGCCCGGAGAATATCCGCATCAACGCGATCTCGGCGGGTCCCATCCAGACGCTGGCCGCGCGCGGCATCGGCGACTTCAACTATATCCTCAAGTGGAACGAGCTGAACTCGCCTCTGCGTCGCACCGTGACGATCGAGGATGTGGGCGGTGCTGGCCTGTACATGCTGTCCGACCTGTCGTCGGGCGTGACCGGCGAGATCCACCATGTCGATGCCGGGTATAATGTCATCGGCATGAAGGCCGAGGACGCGCCGGACATCGCGCTGGCGTAATCAACGCTTCCTCCCCTGCAAGGGGAGGGGGACCAGCGAAGCTGGTGGAGGGGTGTCGCGCTCTGCGAGCGAAGCCCTTTCCTCTCCACCGGCTACACCCCTCCGTCAGGGCTGCGCCCTGCCACCTCCCCTTCCAGGGGAGGAATAGCGGCGAACATTATCTATCGCGCCTTGTGGCCCGGCGACGCTAAAGACGAACCCATGTCCGAACAGCCCAACGCTGCCATCACCATCCGCCCTGCGCAGGGGCAGGACGTCGCCGCGCTCGACGCGCTGCTGGTTGCCAGCTTCCCCGCCCCCGCCGAAGCCGCACTGGTCCGCGACCTGTGCGTCGAGGGCGACATGGTGCTGATGCTGGTCGCGATCGACGAGGCGACGGACGCGCTGGTCGGCGCGATCGCCTTCAGCCGCATGAGCGTCGAGATCGGCGGCAAGCCGATCAATGCGGTCGCCCTCGCCCCGATCGCCGTCGCGCGCGACTGGCGGCAACAGGGCGTCGGCGAGGCGCTGGTCGCTGCGGGGATCGAGCGGCTGGAGCAGGAGGGCGTCGTCCTGTGCTTCGCGCTGGGCGATCCCGCCTTTTACGGACGGTTCGGCTTTGCGGCGGACGTGGCGCGCGGTTTCGACAGCCCCTATGCGGGCGATTATTTCCTGGCGGTGCCGCTGCAAGGCGGACTGATCCCCTGCGGCGTGCGGGGCGCCGCCGCCCATGCCCCCGCCTTCGCCCGGCTTGGAGACGCAGCGTGAGTTTCAACAGTTTCGGCCGCCTGTTCCGCTTCACCACCTGGGGCGAGAGCCATGGGCCTGCGCTGGGCGCGGTGGTCGACGGGTGCCCGCCGGGGATCGCGCTGTCCGAAGAGGACATCCAGCCCTGGCTCGATAAGCGCCGTCCGGGCACCAGCCGCTTCACCACCCAGCGGCGCGAGCCCGATCAGGTCCGCATCCTGTCGGGCGTGTTCGAGGGCAAGACCACCGGCACCCCGATCAGCCTGATGATCGAGAATGTCGACCAGCGGTCGAAGGACTATTCCAACGTCGCGCTCGCCTATCGCCCCGGCCATGCCGATTATGCCTATGACGCGAAATACGGCTTTCGCGACTATCGCGGCGGCGGGCGCTCCTCGGCGCGCGAGACGGCGGCGAGGGTCGCGGCGGGCGCGGTCGCGCGGGCGGTGATCCCGCAGGTCCGCATCCGCGCCTGGGTCGAGTCGATCGGCGGCGACCGGATCGACTATGATGGCTTTGACGATGCGCAGATCGACGCCAACCCCTTTTTCTGCCCCGATGCGGCGGCGGCGGAACGCTGGGAAGCGATCGTGGACGGCGCGCGCAAGTCGGGCTCCTCGGTCGGCGCGGTCGTCGCGTGCGAGGCGACCGGCGTGCCTGCGGGCTGGGGCGCGCCGCTCTATGCCAAGCTGGACAGCGAACTCGCCTCGGCCTGCATGAGCATCAATGCGGTCAAGGGTTTCGAGATCGGCGACGGGTTCGCCGCCGCCGCGCTGACCGGCGAGCAAAATGCCGACCCGATGCGCAGCGGCAATGGCGGCCCGCGCTTCCTGGCCAATCACGCGGGCGGCATCGCGGGCGGGATCGCCACCGGCCAGCCGGTGACGATGCGCGTCGCGTTCAAGCCGACCAGCTCGATCCTGACCCCCGTCGACACCATCACCCGCACCGGCGAGGAAACGCAGATCGCGACCAAGGGCCGTCATGATCCCTGTGTGGGCATTCGCGGCGTTCCGGTTGTGGAGTCGATGGTCGCGCTGGTTTTAGCCGATCAGGCGTTGCTTCATCGCGGTCAGTGTGGTTAAATAGAGGAACGGACGTTCTCCTGCCTCGTTAACCATTACGAGAATAAAGCAGGAGAGAATCAATGCGTTACATGCATATGATCGCAGCCGGTGCCCTTTTGATCCCCGCCGCCGGCATGGCGCAGGTCACGGGCGGCACGACGGGCACGATGTCGGGCCAGACGACCATGCCGGGCCAGGCGCCCGGACAGACCATGGGCCAGCCCGGCGACACGATGAGCACGACGCCGAGCACCACCACCCGCTCGACCACGCGCAGCAAGAGCCGCAGCCGCACGACCACGCCTGACAGCACGGTCAACACCCCCTCGACCATGCCCGACACCACGGGTTCGTCGACGACCACGGGCAGTGGCACGCTGGGCAGCGACCCGACCACCAGCGGCTCGGCAGGCAGCGGTACGACGGGCGGCACCACCACCCCGCCGGGCAGCAGCGGCGGCATGTAACCCCTTCGGGTTCGTCACTACGGAAAAGACCCGGTCGCGCGAGCGGCCGGGTCTTTTGTTTGGGTTCGGGGCGTGGCCTTCGACTTCGCTCAGGCGGAACGGAGCGGAGGACAAGACCTTCCACAACATCCGTTCAGCCTGAGCGAAGTCGAAGGCCAAGGGACTCCGCCCCAAAAAAGGCCCCGACTCTCGCCGGGGCCTTCCAGATCAATCCGCAAACGGATCGCGCACCAGGATCGTGTCCTCCCGCTCCGGGCTGGTCGAAACCAGCGCCACCGGGCAGCGGATCAGTTCCTCGATCCGCCGGATATATTTGATCGCCTGGGCAGGCAGATCGGCCCAGCTGCGCGCGCCCGCGGTCGATTCCTGCCAGCCTTCCATCGTCTCGTAGACGGGAACGACCTTGGCCTGATCCGCCGCATGGGTCGGGTAGTAATCGAGCGTCTGATCGCCCAGCTTGTAGCCGACGCAGATCTTCACCTCGTCGAACCCGTCGAGCACGTCGATCTTGGTCAGCGCGATGCCGGTGATGCCGCCGACCGCCGCCGACTGGCGCACCAGCACCGAGTCGAACCAGCCGCAACGCCGCTTGCGGCCCGTGACGGTGCCGAACTCATGCCCACGCTCGCCCAGCCGCTGGCCGGTCTCGTCCTCCAGCTCGGTCGGGAACGGGCCCGATCCGACGCGGGTGGTATAGGCCTTGGCGATGCCCAGCACGAAACCGACGCCCGACGGCCCCAGGCCCGAACCGCCCGCCGCCGCACCCGCGATGGTGTTGGACGAGGTGACGAAGGGATAGGTGCCGTGATCGATGTCGAGCAGCACGCCCTGCGCGCCCTCGAACAGGATGCGCTTGCCGCCCGCCCGCGCCTCGTTGAGGTCGCGCCACACCGGCTTGGCAAAGGGCAGGACGAAATCGGCGATCTCGCGTAGATCGGCCAGCAGCCGCTCGCGATCGATCGGCGGCTCGCCGAACCCGGCGCGCAGCGCATCGTGATGCGCGCACAGCCGGTCGAGCTGCGGCCCCAGGTCATCCAGATGCGCCAGATCGCAGACGCGGATCGCCCGGCGGCCGACCTTGTCCTCATAGGCCGGGCCGATGCCGCGCCGCGTGGTGCCGATCTTGCCCGCGCCGCTCGCATCCTCGCGCAGACCGTCGAGGTCGCGGTGGATGGGGAGGATCAGCGGGCAGTTGTCGGCGATGCGCAGCGTCTCCGGCGTGGCCTTCACGCCCTGCTCGCCCAGCCGCTCAATCTCGGCCTTCAGCGCCCAGGGGTCGAGGACGACGCCGTTGCCGATGACGCTGGGGGTGCCGCGCACGATGCCCGAGGGAAGCAGCGACAGCTTGTAGACATTCTCGCCGACGACCAGCGTGTGACCGGCATTATGCCCGCCCTGGAAGCGGACGACCATGTCGGCGCGCTCGGCCAGCCAGTCGACGATCTTGCCCTTGCCTTCGTCGCCCCATTGCGCGCCGATGACTGCTACATTTGCCATGGATGCTATGCTCCGCCTGCCGGACGGACCCCATGCGCCCTTCGACAGGACTCGGCGCGAGGGGGGTTTCCAATGATGTGCGGGGCGCGCCTAGCGGGACGCGGCCCCCGATGTCAACCGGCGATGGCGCGTGGGATAGCACCGTCGAGGATATGAGTGCAAAGCTGCGCCTGCGGGGTATCCCCCTCCTCCAGCGCCTGCACCGTCACCCAGCCCTGCGCACGCAGCGAAGCCCCCGTTGCAGGCGCGGTGCCGAAGGGAAGGAACAGCCGCCGCCGCTCGGTCGGCGGGGCGGTGGCGACGATGGCGTCGGCATAGAGCGAGAAGCCGGTCGCCTTCTCCTCGGCGCCATCCTCGTGGAAGATGGTATAGGTGCCGCCGCGTCCCACCTCGCGCGGGGGGCCCGCGACGAACAGCGAGAAGCCCAGCCAGCTCTGGAATTCAAAGCCGTGCCGCTCGGTCGGGTCGAGCGTCATCGACACCCCCTCGCCCAATGCGGCGGCGATCGCCTCCAGCGCGTCGAGACGGCTGGCCAGCACGCCTTGGGTGTCGAAGGCGCGCAACCGCTCCATCGCGGTGGTGAACGGCCCAGCCGCCTCGACAAGGGGCAGATAGTCGGGAGCGATCGCCGCGACACCGCCCGCATCCTTGGCATCCAGCCGATCACGCAACGCCGCGACCTGATCGCTCGCGACCGGGAGCGGCCCGGCGGCGAGCAGGTCGACCAGATCGGGCAGCGTGAAGTCGATCGAAATCCCGGTCGTGCCCGCCGCGACCAGCGCCTCGACGGCGACGCGCACCACTTCGGTGGCAGCGGCCGTCGAGTCGAGCCCGATCAACTCCGCCCCGATCTGCCGCCACTCGCGCGCGGGCGCCAGTTCGGAGCCGCGCAGGCGCACGACGGTGCCCGCATAGGACAGCCGCACCGGGCGCGGGTGATGGCCCATGCGGGTCGCCGCGATCCGCGCCACCTGCGCGGTCAGGTCGGGCCGGATGGCGAGCGTGCGCTGCGACACCGGATCGACGAAGCGAACCGCATCATGCAGCCCCCCCGCCTTCAACCGCGAGCCCAGCGCCTCGGCAAACTCGATCGACGGCGGATCGGCGCGCTCATAGCCATGCAGCCGCGCCGCCTCCAGCACCCGCGCCTCGACCGATGCGGCGGCATCGGCATAGGGCGGAAGACGGTCGTGATAGCCTTCGGGAAGGAGCGCGGTCATCGGGTAAACCTGTTCATCAGCGTGTGCGCCACGCCGTCGGGGTTGGTCATGACTTCCGCATTGGGAAACCGGATCACCTGGTATCCCGCTTGCGCCAGCCATGCCGTACGACGGGCATCGCGTGATTGGTCGCTATGCGTATCGCCGTCAACCTCGATGACCAGCTTGTGGGACCGCGCGGCGAAGTCGGCGATATAAGGGCCGACCGGGACTTGGCGCGAGAATTTGATGCCGTGGAAGCGACGGTCGCGGAGAATGAGCCAAAGGCGCTTTTCGGGCTCGGTCATTGCGCGACGCATTGCGCGGGCACGGTCGCGGAGCACCGGATCGGTCTGCATTATGATAGCTCCCCGTTTTGGGGAACGTATCACTCCCTCTCCCCACTGGGGAGAGGGCCGGGGTGAGGGGCTGGGGCCAGGCGAGACGCCAACGCCCAGCCCCCGCCCCTCACCCAACCCTCTCCCCGAGGGGGAGAGGGCTTTTAGGCTTCAGAACACCAGGCCCATCGCGGTCTTCACGCCCGGCAGCGCCTTGACCTTGGCGAGCAGGTCCGTGTCCACCGCCTCGTCGACCGAGAGCAGCAGCACCGCCTCGCCACCCGCCGAGCGGCGGCCGAGGTGGAAGGTGCCGATATTGACGCCCGCCTCGCCCAGCGTGGTACCGAGACGCCCAATGAAACCGGGGGCGTCCTCGTTGACGACGTACAGCATCGGCCCGGCCAGATCGGCCTCGACCTTGATGCCGAACAGCTCGACCAGGCGCGGGGCCTGATCGCCGAACAGCGTGCCCGCGACCGAGCGCTCACCGTCCGCCGTCTTGACCGACACCCGCAGCAGCGTGTGGTAATCGCCCTCGCGCTCGGTCCGCACTTCACGCACCTCGACACCGCGGTCGCGGGCGAGCAGCGGCGCGTTGACCATGTTGACCGTGTCGGTCTGGTTGCGCAGGAACCCGGCCAGCACCGCGCTGACCATCGGCTTGGCGTTGAGGTCGGCCGCCGCACCCTCGGTATGGACCGAGATGCGCGCGATCGCGCCCGTCGTCAGCTGGCCGACCAGCGCGCCCAGCTTTTCGGCGAGCGCCATGTACGGCTTCAGCTTGGGGGCTTCCTCGGCCGACAGGCTAGGCATGTTGAGCGCGTTGGTGACGCCGCCCGACACCAGGAAATCGGCCATCTGCTCGGCGACCTGGATCGCGACATTGACCTGCGCCTCGGTGGTCGACGCGCCGAGATGCGGCGTCGAGATGAAGTTCGGCGTGCCGAAGAGCGGGCTCTCCTTGGCGGGCTCCACCTTGAACACGTCGAGCGCCGCGCCCGCGATATGACCCGAATCGAGCCCGGCCTTCAGCGCCTCCTCATCGACCAGGCCGCCACGCGCGCAGTTGATGATCCGCACGCCCTTCTTGGTCTTGGCGAGATTCTCGGCCGACAGGATGTTGCGGGTCTGGTCGGTCAGCGGCGTGTGCAGCGTGATAAAGTCGGCACGGGCGAGCAGCTCGTCCAGCGTCACCTTCTCGACGCCCATTTCCAGCGCGCGCTCGGGCGTCAGGAACGGGTCGAAGGCGACGACCTTCATCCGCAGGCCCAGCGCGCGGTCGGCGACGATCGAGCCGATATTGCCCGCGCCGATCAGGCCCAGCGTCTTGGACGTGAGTTCGACGCCCATGAAGCGGTTCTTCTCCCACTTGCCGGCCTGGGTCGAGGCATCGGCCTCGGGCAGCTGGCGGGCGAGCGCGAACATCAGCGCGATGGCGTGTTCGGCGGTGGTGATCGAGTTGCCGAACGGCGTGTTCATCACCACGACGCCCTTGGCGCTGGCGGCGGGGATGTCGACATTGTCGACGCCGATTCCGGCGCGGCCGACGACCTTCAAATTGGTCGCGTGCTCGAGGATCTCCTTGGTGACCTTGGTCGAGCTGCGGATCGCCAGGCCGTCATACTGGCCGATGATCGCCTTCAGCTCTTCCGGAGTCTTGCCGGTGATCTCGTCCACCTCGACCCCGCGCTCGCGGAAGATCTGGGCGGCCTTGGGGTCCATTTTGTCGCTGATGAGAACTTTGGGCATGGGGATTGCTCCGGGAATAGGGGAATAGCTCCCTCTCCCCGCTGGGGAGAGGGTCGGGGTGAGGGGTTGGGGCTGGGCGATCCATTTGCGGATCAGCCTAGTGCCGCCCCTCACCCAACCCTCTCCCCAGCGGGGAGAGGGCTAAGAAGGGTCAGGCCTTGGCGGTCGCGTAGGCCCAGTCGAGCCAGGGGCCGAGCGCCTCGATATCGGCGGTCTCGACCGTGGCGCCGCACCAGATGCGCAGGCCCGCGGGCGCGTCGCGGTAACCCGCCACGTCATAGGCGGCCCCTTCGGCCTCCAGCAGCGCGGCCATCTTCTTGATGACCGCCTCGTCCGCGCCCTCGACCGTCAGGCAGACGCTGGTGGTCGAGCGGATCGCCGGATCGGCGGCGAGATGGCCGAGCCAGTCGCGCTCTTCCACGATCTTGTTCAGCGCCGCCGCATTGGCGTCCGAACGCTTGACCAGCGCCTCAGCACCGCCCAGCGCCTTGCCCCATTCGAGCGCGAAGATCGCGTCCTCGACGGCGAGCATGGACGGCGTGTTGATCGTCTCGCCCTTGAACACGCCCTCGGCCAGCTTGCCCTTCGACACGAGGCGGAACACCTTGGGCAGCGGCCAAGCGGGGGTGTAGGTTTCGAGCCGCTCGACCGCGCGCGGGCCCAGGATCAGGACGCCGTGCGCGCCCTCGCCGCCCAGCACCTTCTGCCACGAGAAGGTCGCGACATCGATCTTGTCCCAGGGCAGGTCATAGGCGAACACCGCGCTGGTGGCGTCGGCGAAGGACAGGCCCTCGCGGTCGTCGGCGATCCAGTCGCCATTGGGCACGCGCACGCCCGAAGTGGTGCCGTTCCAGGTGAAGAGCACATCGTTCGACCAGTCGACCGCGTTCAGATCGGCGATCTGGCCGTAATCGGCGCGCAGGACGGTGGGTTCGAGCTTCAGCTGCTTGACCGCGTCGGTCACCCAGCCCTCGCCGAAGCTTTCCCAAGCCAGCGTCGTCACGGGACGCGCCCCCAGCATCGTCCACATCGCCATCTCGAACGCGCCGGTGTCGGAGCCGGGGACGATGCCGATACGGTGGGTGTCGGGGAGCTTGAGCAGCTCGCGCATCAGGTCGATGCAATATTGCAGCCGCTGCTTGCCCAGCTTCGAGCGATGCGAACGGCCGAGGCTGTCCGTCGCGAGCTTGGCCGCTTCCCAACCGGGAGGCTTGGCGCAGGGACCGCTGGAGAAATAGGGGCGCGCCGGTTTGGTGGCGGGCTTCGCGGACGCAAGAGTGGCGTCGGCGACAGTCGTATCAGTCATTTAAGACTCTCCTCACAGAGAGCACGCGCGGCGTTGGGACCGCGTGGCCCGTCGACGGCCCTAGCGATGTCGATCGAAGATGACAACCACAATCGCAACGGCGCAATTTTGCGTCGATCGGGGCCCTCGCCGAGAATGTTGAAACGGTTGCAGCGACAGAGGTCGTCAGGCGCCCGACGCCACCGCGACCGCGCTACACGGCCAGCCCGGCGATGGGCCGGAGCATGTCGCAACCCCGGCTCTGCACGCCGGATCGGGGCTGACAAAAGCGCAGCGGCAGCGGACAAGGGGATACATGGTTCGCGTTCCCCTTTCCCTCGCCCTCCCGATTCTCGGGGCCGTTCTGCTTTCGGGATGCGGCCGCCCCGACCGCCCCACCCAACCGGCCTCGCGGCCCGAGCCCTATCGCCCGCCGGTGCGCGAAACCGCGCAGTGCGAGGCCGATCTGCGGCGCGAGGGCGTGGCCTATCGCCGCCTGCCCGACAAGGAACTGGGGCCGGGTTGCGGCCTGTACGGCGCGGTGCAGCTGACCGATATCGGCGTGCCCGTGACTGGCGTCACCGCGATGCGGTGCGGCAATGCCCGCGCCTTTGCCGGATGGGTGCGCAATGCCGTGGCCCCCGCCGCCTGGCAGATATTGGGATCGCAACTGGTCAAGGTCGAGGGGATGGGCAGCTATGCCTGTCGCAACATCGTCGGCACCACGCGGATGGGGGATCGCCGATCGGGCCATGCGCTGGCCAATGCGGTCGATGTCGGCGGCTTCGTGCTGAAGGACGGGCGGCGGATCACCCTGTTGAACGACTGGTATTCCAGCGATCCGCGAATCCGCCAGTTCTGGACGACGATTCGCGCGTCCGCCTGTCGGCGCTTCGGCACGGTGCTCAGCCCCGACTATAACGCCGCGCACCGCAATCACCTGCATCTGGAAGACGATAACGCCCGTTTTTGCCGGTAGCATCGGCCCCGGCGATCCCCTACATCATCCGAAATGACCGATAAGACCCAAGTACCGAACCGCGTCTTCCCCAATGCCAGCCAGGACGCCGAAAGCGCCAAGACGATCGTCTCGACGCCGCAGACCGAAAGCCCGGCCTATACGCTGGCCTTTCAGGACATGGACTTCCTGCTGCGCGAAGACCTTCGCCCCGTCCGTTTCCAGCTGGAATTGCTGAAGGCGCAGCTGCTGCTCGAAGAGGCCAAGATCGCCTCGACCTTCGTCTTCTACGGCTCGGCGCGCATCCCCGAGCCCGCCAAGGCGCAGGCGATGCTCGAGCTGGCGCATGACGACAAATCGCGCAAGATCGCCGAGAATCTCGTCGCCAAGAGCAAATATTACGACATCGCGCGCGAGCTGGCGCAGATCACCAGCCGCCTGCCGCGCGACGATCGCGGCATGCGGCAGTTCGTCGTCTGCTCGGGCGGCGGTCCGTCGATCATGGAGGCGGCCAATCGCGGCGCGCATGACGTCGGTGCCGAGTCGGTGGGTCTGAACATCGTCCTGCCGCACGAGCAGGCGCCCAACCCTTACGTCACGCCGTCGCTGAGCCTGCAGTTCCACTATTTCGCGCTGCGCAAGATGCACTTCCTGCTCCATGCGCGCGCGCTGGCGGCCTTTCCGGGTGGGTTCGGCACGTTCGACGAGCTGTTCGAGCTGCTGACGCTGATCCAGACCGGCAAGATCCAGCCCATTCCCGTGCTGCTGTTCGGCCGGGCCTTCTGGGAGCGCGTCGTCAATTTCGAGGCGCTGGTCGAGGAGGGCGTGGTGTCCGAGCGCGACCTTGGCATCTTCACCTATGTCGAGACCGCCGAGGAAGCCTGGGACGTGGTGCGCAACTTCTATGAGGAGCGCGCCCGCAAGGAAGCCGAGCGGGGCTGAACCCCGGCAACCCGACAAAAGCGGTTCCCAAAGCCCGTCTTCGCCAGAAGGCGGGCTTTGTCGTTGGCGACGCGAATCGATTGTCTTCGCCCACGGCGTCGCGCATGATCGCGGCACCTCTTGGGATGATCGTCGATGCTTGCGCTGGCCTTTTTCGCTTTCGTCGCTGCGGATCATTGCCGGGTCGAGAATGCCCGCTACGTGCTGCGCCATCAGCCGAGCGTGACCGCCGCGTTCCGTCCGGTCGATAGCGGCCCGGAATGGCCCGCCGGGGTCGCCATGGCCATTCGCTTCGGCGATAGCGGGCGGCGCCTCTGGTGGCTGCCCTGGAACGGCGGCACCGATGGCCGCCAGCATCTGGCCTCCACGACCGACGTGACCCGGCCCGGCTGGCACCCGCCCTCTCCCGATGGCGGGCCCCGGCCGCTGGGCGACATGGCCTATGTCGGAACGACCGCCGCCTATGATGTCATCGAATCGGTGCCACGGCGCGGCGGACCGGCACCCGCGCACATCCTGCTTACCGATCTGCGCGATGCGGCGTGGCATGGCGATACGGGCCAGCGCGATCGGGCGGCCACGCAATTCTTCGATCTGGTCGAATGTGCGCCCGCCACCCGCTCGGGCAGCCGCTGAGCCCATTCGGGCCGTCCTCACCCGCCGATCATCAGCCCCCGCTCATGACCGAGCCGGGCGGCGGAAAACGCCGCCCGCGCGTCAGCGAGTCGTCGGAATCATCCGGGCGATCGCGCAGCCAAACACGACCGAACCCACTATCCAGCTCACACCGATTTCAATGGCCAGTGCCATGACACCCCTCCCCGTCTCTCTATGACGATCCATGTATCGGGATAAACACTATCGCGCCAACAAACTTGTTCGCAGTCGGTGATCGGAGGCGTGATTGAAGGCCGCCGCGTCCTTCCTCTGGACAGGCCGCCGCCCCCAAAGAAAAAGGGCCGGACGTTTCCGTCCGACCCCCTTTCCGACAGGCTGGCTGTTACGCCGCCTTCGAGCGCGCGGCGCGCTTGCGCTCGTTGGGGTCCAGGAAGCGCTTGCGCAGACGGATCGACTTCGGGGTCACTTCGACCATTTCATCGTCGTCGATATAGGCGATGGCCTGTTCCAGCGTCATCTTCTTCGGCGGGGTCAGGCGGATGGCGTCATCCTTGCCGCCCGACGCGCGGAAGTTGGTCAGCTGCTTCGCCTTCATCGGGTTGACCTCGAGGTCATCCGTCTTGGCGTTCTCGCCGATGATCATGCCTTCGTACAGCGCTTCGCCATGGCCGACGAACAGGATGCCGCGCTCTTCGAGCGGACCCAGCGCATAGCCCTGCGCTTCGCCCGCGCCGTTCGAGATCAGGACGCCGTTCTTGCGACCCTCGATCTTGCCCTTGTGGGGGCCGTACTTCTCGAACAGGCGGTTCATGATGCCGGTGCCGCGCGTGTCCGACAGGAACTCGCCGTGATAGCCGATCATGCCACGCGACGGCGCGGAGAAGGTGATGCGGGTCTTGCCGCCGCCCGAGGGACGCATGTCGGTCATCTCGGCCTTGCGCAGGTTCATCTTCTCGACGACCGTGCCCGAATATTCCTCGTCCACGTCGATGATGACGGTTTCGTACGGCTCGGTCTTCTTGCCGTCCTCGTCCTCGCCGAACAGCACGCGCGGGCGGCTGATGCCCAGCTCGAAGCCTTCGCGGCGCATCGTCTCGATCAGAACGCCCAGCTGGAGTTCGCCGCGACCGGCAACCTCGAAGCTGTCGCGGTCGTCGCTCTCGGTGACCTTCACCGCGACGTTCGATTCCGCTTCGCGCATCAGGCGGTCGCGGATCATGCGGCTGGTGACCTTGGTGCCCTCACGGCCCGCCATCGGCGAGTCGTTGACCGCGAAACGCATCGACAGCGTCGGCGGATCGATCGGCTGCGCCTGAAGCGGCACGGTGACCGAGGTGTCGGCGATGGTGTTCGCCACGGTGGCGACCGCCAGACCGGCCAGCGAGATGATGTCGCCCGCCTTGGCTTCCTCGACCGGCACGCGGTCCAGGCCGCGGAACGACAGGATCTTCGACGCGCGGCCGGTTTCGATCACATTGCCCTCGGCGTCGAGCGCGTGGATCGCCTGGTTCAGCTTGACCGTGCCTGAATTGACGCGGCCGGTCAGGATGCGACCCAGGAAGTTGTCGCGGTCGAGCAGCGTCACCAGGAAGGTGAAGGGCACGTCCTCGACCTCGACCTTCGGCGCGGGGACGTGGTTCACGATCGTCTCGAACATCGGGATCAGCGTGCCTTCGCGCGCGTCCATGTCGGTCGAGGCATAGCCGTTGCGGCCCGAGGCATAGAGGACGGGGAAGTCCAGCTGCTCGTCATTCGCGTCGAGCGAGACGAACAGGTCGAACACTTCGTCCAGCACTTCCTGGATACGCGCGTCGGCGCGGTCGACCTTGTTGACGACGACGATGGGCTTCAGGCCCAGCGCCAGCGCCTTGCCGGTCACGAACTTCGTCTGCGGCATCGCGCCTTCCGACGAGTCGACCAGCAGGACGACGCCGTCGACCATCGACAGGATGCGCTCCACCTCGCCGCCGAAGTCGGCGTGGCCGGGGGTGTCGACGATGTTGATGCGGATCGACTCGTCGCTGCCCGGGGGAGTCCAGTCGACCGAGGTCGGCTTGGCGAGAATGGTGATCCCGCGCTCCTTTTCCAGGTCGTTGGAGTCCATCGCGCGCTCTTCCACGCGCTGGTTGTCACGGAAGGTGCCCGACTGGCGGAACAGCTGATCGACCAGGGTCGTCTTGCCATGGTCGACGTGCGCGATGATCGCCACGTTGCGGAGGCTCATGCAGGTTTCTCTTGTTCGGAGGGTATGTCGCCGCGCGCCATAGCCGAAAGCTGCGCAAAGCGAAAGGGCAGCGCGGATTTTGCAGCGCACAAAGGCTATAGGCGGGCAAAACGACGCCCATGCGAACAAGTTCCTCCCCTGCAAGGGGAGGTGTCAGCCCAAAGGGCTGACGGAGGGGTGTCACGGCCAGCGAGGATACCCCTCCACCATGCTGCGCATGGTCCCCGTCCCCTTGCAGGGGCAGGAATTTACTTTTGACGCGGCACGACCTTCAGCGTCCAGTCGGTGTCGGGCCGCAGATATTTCGCCGCCACCGCCTGGATGTCGGCGGGGCCGATCGAAACGAAATCCTTCGCCAGCCGCTGGGTCGCCTCGATCCGGCGGGAGTCGTAGGAGGCGCCCGCCAGCCGCTGCATCCAGAACTGGTTGCCCGACGACATCCGCATCAGCCGCTGCGCCATCGGGCGCTTGATCCGCTGCAACTCGTCGGCATCGATCGGATGCGCGGCAAGGTCGGTGGCGATGGCGCGCGCGGTCGACAGGAAGAAGTCGACCTTGTCGGGGGCGACCATGCCGATCGCGATCATCCGCCCGCCGCCGGGCAGGCCGAGCGGCCACTGGCTGCCGACCTGCGGGCTGTAGCTGGCCCCGGCCTGCGAACGGAGCCGGTCGAACAGCCGGTCCGAAAAGACCTGCGCCAGCACGTCCAGCCGGTTGCGGATCCGGTCGTCCCCCGCCCCGCCGCCGGTCGGCCAGGCGATCACCGCCGCCGCCTGGTCGGCGGGGCCGCCATGGGTGCGCACGATCGGCGTGGCGACATGCGCGGGGAAGCGGACCGGGGGCGCGGGCGACCCATCGACCTTGCGCGCGGGGATCGCGCCCAGGCTCTCGGCCACCGCCTTGATCGCCTCGTCCGCCTTCACGTCGCCGAACACCGACACCTCGATCGGGCCCGAGGCGAGCAAGGGCGCCCACAGCGCCTTGAACGACGCGGGGGTGACCGCCGCCACCGCCTCGCGCGGCGGGGTGCCCCAGCGCGGATCGCCGTCGCGCAGCAACCGCTCCAGATCGCGGCCCAGCACGCTGTCGGGCGAGGCGTCGAGCCCGTCATACCCCGCCAGCATCGCCGCCTTGGCCCGGTTGACCGGCGCGGCGTCCCAGCGCGGCGCGATCAGCTTGGCCGCCATCAGCTTCAGATTGTCGGCATAATCGTCGGGCGAACTCAGCGCGTTGAAGGCAAAGGCATCGTCCTCGATCCCAAAGTCCATCCCCATGCGCCGCCCGGCGGTCAGCCGGTCGAGATCGCCCTGGTCGAACTTGCCGATCCCGCCCGCCACCAGCGCCAGATCGGCCGCCCAGGCCGGGCTCTCGCGGTTGGCGGGCAGCGCGTCATAGCCACGCCCGAACCGGACGCGCAGATAGATGCGCGCCGTCTCGCCGTCATTCGCGAACAGCAACAGCCGCACGCCATTGGCGAAGGTGATCTTTTCCAGCCCCAGCGCATCGATCTTCTCGCGCGCCACGACCTTGCCCGGCGCGCCCAGCCTGGGCAACTGGGCGAAGCTGATCGTGCCCTGTCGGCGGCGCTGTTCGGCCAGCGGGCGGACATCGGCCTTCAGCGCGGCGGTCAGCCGGGCGACCGCATCGGCTTGCGCGGTGCGGGTGTTGACCAGCGCGCGCGTCGCGGTCCCCTGGAAGATCCGGCGCGTCGACGCCAGCACCGTATCGGGCGTGAACATCCGCGCCGCCACCGCCTGCTTCAAGATCTGATAGCTGCTCTCCGGCGCGGTCACGGTCTCGCGAATGTCGAGCGCGCCGACCATGTCGTCGGCCTGCTTGGCCCCCGCCTCGACCCGCGCGGTCTCGACCTCGGTGCGCAGGATCGCGTCGTAATCGGCGAGTTCACGGTCGATCTCGGCCTGGGTGGGCGCGGTCGCCATCGCATCGGCGATGACCGCGCGCACGTCCTTGAGCGCGGCCTCCCAATCCTCGCCGAGCGGCACGACGTTCACCGTCGTCATATTGGCCGAGCGGGACACGTCGTCGAGCGCGACGCTGGCCTGCAGGAAGCTGCCCCCCGCCCGCGCCCGGTTTTCCAGCCGGCGGCTGATCAGGCGGGCGGCCACCATGTCGACCATCCGCTTCTGGTTGAAGATCGCGGTGTCGTCGCGATACTGCCAGGGGCGCAGCACCCCCATCGCCACGGTCGGCGGCAGGGCGGGTTCGACCAGCGCGCCCGCCATCGGCGCATCGGCCCTGGGGCTGCCGAAATCGGGATCGGGCGGATTGGCGCCGACGCCCTGCCAGCTGCCGAAATTCCTGGTGACCAGCTGCGCCAGGACGAGCGGGTCCATGTCGCCCGAGATGACGACCACCGCGCGCTCGGGCCGATACCATCGGTCGTGGAACGCCCGTACGCTCTCCGGCGTCGCCGCCTCCAGCGTGGCGAGCTGCCCGATCGGCGACCGCTCCGCGAGCGGCTGGCCGGCGAAGAAGGTCTCGCGCAGCTTGTCCGAATAGCGGACCTGCGGCCCCGGCTGCTCGCGGCGCTCGGCCAGCACCACCGGCCGCTCGGCATTCAGCGATTGGGCGGTGATCGAGGGGGCCGCCATCATGCCCGCCAGGATCTTCAGGCTCTCGTCCAGCCCCGCTTCGGTCGCGCCGGGCAGGTCGAGCTGATAGACGGTCTGGGTCGGCGTGGTCGAGGCGTTGGAGTCCGAGCCGAAGGTCGCGCCCAGCCGCTGCCAGATCCGCTTGGCCTCGCCGTCGGGGACATATTGCGAGCCGCGGAACGACAGATGCTCGATCAGATGGGCAAAGCCGCGTTCCGGGTCGCGTTCGTTGAGCGACCCCGCATCGATCCGCACCCGCACCGCCACCTGCCCCGGCGGCACCCCGTTGCGCCGGACCGCGAAGCGCAGGCCATTGGCCAGCCGCCCGAACTTCCACGCCTTGTCCTGCGGCAGGTCGGAGCCCTTGTAGAGCCAGGCGCTCTGGTCGACGCCGGGGATGGGCGGCAGCGGCGCGAGCGGATCGCGCTCGGCGGGCGCGGCGGGCGCGGTCGCCACCGTGACGGGGACGGGCATCCCCTGCGGCACCGAACGCTGGTCCGTCGGGCCCGGCCGGGGGGCCTGGGCGATGACGGGAAGGGCCAGCCCGATCAGGACCGGCAGGGCAAGACTGCGCAACGCGCGGATCGTGAACGCCATGCCCCCCTCTTATCGCGGCGAACGCGCCACCGCCAGTCGCCCCCAAATCGCCCCAATCCCCCGTCCCGTGGCGCTCCCCGCCGGGTCGTCGCCATCATTTCGACCCATAGGCGGGCTAGTCCGGCGACACTGACCTTGCGGCAGGAGGACGGCCAACGTCCCCGGTGCAGGCGTCGAGGCCGGGGATATGAAGCGCGTGATGACCAAGTCGATGAATGCCGGAGTCCAGCGTCCTTCGCAGGGCGCAATATGGCATAAATCGGGCGCATGCGACGCGGATGCCCCCGCCCCCAGGGCCGACCTGTCGCTGGTCCCGCCCCAGCCCGCCCCGTTCCCGCCGACCGACGCGGCGGCGCGGCCGTCGCTCGGCCGGGCGATCGGCGCGCGGTTGCGGCACCTGCCCGACCGGGTGATCGCGGCCTCCTCGCTGGTCGCCAATGATCCGGTACTCGACGTGCGCGACTTCGGCTGGACGGCGGGGCTCCGTTGCCAGTGGACCGCGATCCGCGACGAGGTGCGCGCCGATCCGGCGGCCGGGGCGGACTGGCGCGCCTGCCCGCGCCTGGCGGCGATCGTCGCGGCGATTCCGGGGCTCCATGAAGCCCATATCGCCCGACTCGCGCCCGGTGCGCATGTCCCGCCCCGGCGCGGCGCGACCAAGGGGCTGATCACCTGCCATCTGGGGCTCGCCGTCCCGCGCGACGGCGATGCGCGGATGCGGGTGAAGGATCGCATCGTCCGTTGGGCCGAGGGCGAGACCCTGGTGTTCGACGACACCTATGTCCATGAAATGTGGAACGAGACGGGCGGGACCCGCACCGTCCTGGTCGTCCAGGCCGTCCGCCCGATGCGCCAGCCGGGACGCTGGATCGCCGAGTCGCTGTTGGGACTGGGGCAGCACGACCGCCCCGCCTAAAAATCCCGACCGGGGGCCCGTGACGCGGCGACGTTAATATTTTGGCAACCCGCCGACACCAATGGCAAGTCATTCTTTCCATTGGCTTTTGTCACAAAATTGTCATGAAAATCAAAAGTGTCGCCGCCCGCCTGATCGCCCCGATCCTGGTGTCCGTGATATTGCTCGCCAGCCTGTCGGGGGTGACGCTTCACCTCTCGCAGAGGGTGGCCGCCGCCAATGAAGCCGCGACCGATGCGGGCGCGCTGATGTTCCGGCTGGCGGAACTGCGCTCGCTCAGCCGGTCGTTGCAGCGCGATGCGCTCAACCTGGCGCTGGAGGAGGACCCGGCGGAGCGGCAGGTGATCCTGACCAAATTCATCAAGCGACTGGCCAGCTTCGGTGACGAGCTGGCGTCGCTGCGCCGCGCGCCGCCGGGATCGGTGTCGGCCGAGTATCTGGCGTCGCAGGACCAGGTGCGCGCCGAACTGGCGATCGCCGGGCGGCTGGCCAATGGCGGCGACCGGGCGGGCGGCCTGGCCCATTTCCGCCAGCGCGTCCGCCCCGCAGAGCGGCGCGCCTCCAGGATCGCCGACAGCCGGATCGACGCGCTGAAGGAGGACGTCGCCGCGCTTCACGACCGCGCCGCCGAGACCGCCGAACAGGGTCGCTGGATCCTGATCGGCGCGACCGTGATGCTGGCGGTGGTCGGGCTGGCCATGGGGCTGACCATCGCGCTGCGCACGGTGGTGCGCCCGCTGCACGACCTGCGCGCCGCAATGGGGGCGCTGGCCGCCGGGCGGACCGACATCGCCATCCCGCACGGATCGCGCGCGGACGAGGTGGGCGAGATGGCCCGCTCGATGGCGGCGTTTCGCGACCATCTGGCCGAGGCCGAGGCGGCCAAGGCGCGCCAGACCGACCTGATCGTGTCGAGCATCGGCCAGGGCCTGTCCGCGCTGGCGAAGGGGGACCTGACCGCCCGGATCGACGCGCCGCTGGAGGCGCCCTTCGCGCGGCTGAAGGCCGATTTCAACGGCGCGATGCTGGCCTTGCAGGCCGCCATGGCGGCGGTGGCGGGCACGGCGGACGGCATCCGGGCGGGCGCGATCGACATTCGCCAAGCCTCCGACGACCTGTCCCGCCGGACCGAGCAACAGGCCGCCAGCCTGGAGGAAACCGCCGCCGGGATGGACGAGGTCACCGCCACCGTCCGCCACGCCGCCGACGGTGCCGCCCGGGCCGCGCAGGTGGTCGAGCGGACCCGCAGCGAAGCGCGCGAGGGCGGCGCGGTGGTCGACCGCGCACGCGCCGCGATGGGCGACATCGAACACGCCTCGACCGAGATCGCCACGATCATCGGGGTGATCGACGGCATCGCCTTCCAGACCAATCTGCTCGCGCTCAACGCCGGGGTCGAAGCCGCGCGGGCGGGCGATGCGGGCAAGGGCTTCGCGGTCGTCGCGTCCGAGGTGCGCGCGCTGGCACAGCGTTCGGCGGATGCCGCGCGCGACGTGAAGGCGCGGATCCTGGCCAGCGCGGATCAGGTGCGCGTCGGCGTCGACCTGGTCGGCCAGACCGGCGACGCGCTGACCCGGATCAATCAGGGCATAAGCGAGATCGGCGCGCTGATGACCGGCATCGCCAAGGACACCGCGCATCAGGCGGGCAGCATGGGCCAGATCAACCTTGCGCTGACCGAGATGGACGGCGTCACCCAGCAAAATGCCGCAATGGTCGAACAGGCGACCGCCGCCGCGCGCACCCTGGCGCAGGAGGCGGAGGAGCTGAACGCGGCGATCGCCCGCTTCCGCCTGGCCGAGCCGCGCAGCGCCCGGCCGTCGGCGCCGCTGCACCTCGTCGCCTGAGGGGTCGTTTGGAAACGCGCTGGCAGCGCGTTCGGGCGGTGCCGGCCCGCTCCCCCACCCGGCCTCCCACAGAGTATCCTTGATGGGAGGCCGGGTGGGGGAGCGGGCCGGTGCCGCCGGAATCGGGTGGGGAGCATCATGGCTTGGGGATTCGAAACGCATCCTTTCCCCGCCCGTGCTTGATCCCCGTCGCGACCCGCGCCACATGGGGGACATGCTGATCGAGACCGAACCGACGCCCAATCCGGCGACGCTGAAATTCCTGCCCGGCCGCAAGGTCATGGACAGCGGCACCCGCGACTTCGCCTCGCCCGAGGAAGCCGCCGCCAGCCCGCTGGCCGAGGCGATCTTCAACCTGGGCGACGTGACCGGCGTGTTCTTCGGCCGCGACTTCGTCTCGGTCACGGTCGCGCCCGGCACCGACTGGTCGGATGTGAAGCCCGATGTGCTGGGCATCCTGCTCGACCATTTCTCGGCACAGATGCCACTGTTCAGGCAGGGCGCGGCCGACTTCGCGGTTCCGGGCGAGGAAGAGGCGTTCGCCGACGATCCCGAGGATGCCGACATCGTCGCGCAGATCCGCGAACTGATCGACACGCGCGTCCGGCCCGCGGTCGCCAATGACGGCGGCGACATCGTCTATCGCGGCTTCGACAAGGGCAAGGTCTATCTCAAGATGCAGGGCGCCTGCGCGGGTTGCCCCTCCTCCACCGCGACGCTCAAGAACGGCATCGAGCAGCTGCTGCGCCATTATGTCCCCGAAGTCACCGAAGTGAGGGCCGTCTGATGAACCCGATCGACGACGCCAGCCTCGACCGGCTGTTCCGCGAAGGCCGGACCTTCAACCATTATCTCGACACGCCTGTCGGCGAGGACGAGATTCGCGCGGTCTGGGACCTGATGAAGATGGCCCCGACCTCGACCAACCAGAGCCCGGCGCGCATGGTCTGGTGCCTGAGCCAGGAGGCGAAGGACAGGCTGGCCGACTGCGCGACGGGCAGCAATGCGGACAAGATCCGCGCCGCCCCCGCCGCCGTGGTGATCGGCATGGATGTCAATTTCCACGAAAACCTGCCGCAGCTTTTCCCGCATGTCGATGCCAAGAGCTGGTTCGACGGCAATACCGAGCTGCGCGAAGCCTCCGCCTTCCGCAACAGCTCGCTTCAGGGCGCCTATCTGATCCTGGCCGCGCGTGCACTGGGGCTGGATACCGGCGCGATGTCGGGCTTCGACCAGGGCGCGGTGGACAAGGCGTTCTTCGCCGACCAGCCGGGCGTGCGGTCCAACTTCATCGCCACGATCGGCTATGGCGACCGCAGCACGCTGCACCCGCGCAATCCCCGCCTGTCGTTCGAACAGGCCAACCGGATCGTCTGAGCCCATCTTGCGCACGCTGGTCATCGACACCGCCACCGCCGCCTGCTCGGTCGCCCTTCTGGAGGGCGAGCGGGTGATCGGCCATGCCCATGACGTCGTCGGGCGCGGCCATGCCGAAAAGCTGGTGCCGATGATCGCCGCGCTGCCCGATGGCGGCCGGGCGGCGCGCATTCTGGTCGATTGCGGCCCCGGCAGCTTCACCGGCATCCGGGTCGGCATCGCCGCCGCGCGCGGGCTGGCGCTGGGCTGGGGCGTCGGCGCCACCGGCTATCACTCGCTGGCGCTGGTCGCCGCCGCCGCCTTTGCGACGCGGACGGACGAGGCGCTGACCGTCGTGCTGGAGGGCGGGCATGGCGAGGTGTTCGTCCAGGCCTTTGCCCGCGACCTGACGCCGCTCTCCCCCTTCGCCTCGATGAAGCCCGATGCCGCGCTCGCCGCGCTGGAGGGCCGGGTGGCGGTCGGCAACGGCGTGCGCTGGCTGACCGCGCTCGCCCCCGACCTGCCGGTGGTCGAGGCGCTGCCCGATGCGTCCGAGGCGTGGCGGCTGCCGCCGGAGCTGGTCGGCTTGACGCCGCGCCCCGTCTATGGCCGCGCGCCCGATGCCAAGCTGCCCGGCGGCATCACCCCGCCCGGGCTCGCCGCCTGATGGCCAGCCTCAGCGTGCAGCTGCGCGCCGGGGATGCCCGCGATGCTGGCGCGGCCGAGCAGGTCATGGCCGCCGCCTTCGATCCGCAATGGGGCGAGGCCTGGACGCGGGCCCAGCTGCTGGGCGTGATGGCGATGCCCGGCGTCCATCTGCTGATCGCCGCGGCGGGCGGCGAACCGGCGGGCTTCGCGCTGACCCGCGCCGTGATGGACGAGGCCGAGCTGCTGCTGCTGGGCGTCGTCCCCGATCATCGCCGCCATGGGATCGCCAGCGCGCTGATCCGCTCGGTGATCGCCGACTGCGCCGCATCGGGGGTGGTGACGCTGCACCTGGAGGTCCGCTCGAACAATCCGGCCGTGCTGTTCTATACCGCGCACGGCTTTGCCAAATGCGGCGAACGGCGCAATTATTACAAGGGTGCGGACGGGCGGCATTACGATGCCCACACCTATGCCCGCGCCATCGGCTGACCCGATCACAGTTTCCGGGTTATTGCGAGTCGCTATCCCCTTTTCGCAATTAGGCTTTGCGCGTAGAGAGGGGGTCAGCCCGAGGAGTTGAACGTTACCATGGCCCGCAAAATCGATCTTGAAGCGCTGTGCGCGCAAAAGGGACTGCGCATCACCGAACAGCGCCGCGTGATCGCCCGCGTCCTGTCGGAAGCGGAGGACCATCCCGATGTGGAAAAGGTCTATGAGCGCGCCGCCAAGATCGATCCGGGCATCTCGATCGCGACGGTGTACCGCACCGTCCGCCTGTTCGAGGAAGCCGGCATCCTGGACCGCCACGATTTCGGCGACGGCCGCGCCCGCTACGAACCCTCGCCCGAGGCGCATCACGATCACCTGATCGATGTCGAGACCGGCCGCGTGATCGAGTTCGTCGACCCCGAGCTGGAACAGCTGCAAAAGGCGATCGCCGAGAAGCTGGGCTTCCGCCTGGTCGACCACCGGATGGAGCTTTACGGCGTCAGCCTCGACCGCAAGGGATGACGGCGAGCGTCGCCTCGTTCGATGCCGACCACCAGGGCGGCCTGCGTGCAGCGGGTCGCCTTTCGTGCATTATCGGCACCCTACTGGTCGCGCTGGTGCTGCATGGGGCCTGGCGGGCGCTCGGACGCCGCTCGCCCTGGCCGCGCCGGTTCCTGCGTCGGGTCGCGATCATCCTGGGCGCGGATATTCGGGTCACCGGCACCCCGCTCCGGCGGGATGCGATGATCGCGGCCAATCACCTGAGCTGGATGGACATCCTGCTGCTGGCGGGCACATCGGGCACCCGCTTCGTCGCCAAGGCGGAGGTGGCGGCGCTGCCGCTGATCGGCTGGCTGGCGGGGCTCAACCGCACCTTGTTCGTCGCGCGCGGCGACCGCCTGGGGGTCGGCGATCAGGTAGCGACCATCCGTGCCGCGCTGACCGAGGGGCAGCCGCTGGCGATCTTTCCGGAGGGGACGACGGGCGACGATCTGCACCTCCTGCCCTTCAAGCCCGCGTTGTTCGCCGCCTTGGTCCCGCCCATCCCCGGCATTCGCGTCCAGCCGGTGCGGATCGACTATGCTGCGGCAGCGGCCGATCTGGCCTGGCTGGGCGACGATGCGGGCGACGCCCATGCCAGACGGGTGCTGCGGCGACCGGGGCGCTTCGTGGTGACGCTTCATTATCTGGAGCCGTTCGACCCCGCCGATTTCCCTGACCGCAAGGCGATCGCCACCGAGGCCCGGGCGCGCATCGCCGCGTCCTGACCCGTTTGTCGCACCGTGCGGGGGCCCTGTCCTGCCCGGCGCGACGCCCCCATCGCCGACGCTGGCGAGGCCCCGCGATTTGCGATAGGAGGCGCGTCATGCCCGCATCTCCCAAGACCTTCCACGTCAAGTCCTTCGGCTGCCAGATGAACGTCTATGACGGCGAGCGCATGGCCGAGCTGATGGCCGCGCAAGGCCTGTCCGCGACCGACGATGCCGGTGCCGCCGATCTGGTGGTGCTCAACACCTGCCACATCCGCGAACGCGCGACCGAGCGCGTCTATTCGGAGATCGGCCGTATCCGCAAGGACGCCGCCGACGAAGGCCGCAAGCCGATGATCGCGGTCGCCGGCTGCGTCGCGCAGGCCGAAGGGCCCGAGATCGTCCGCCGCGCCAAGGTCGATGTGGTGGTCGGCCCGCAGGCCTATCACAACCTGCCCGACCTGGTCGCCAGGGCGGCGGCGGGCGAGGCCGCGCTCGACACCGACATGCCGGTCGAATCGAAATTCGTCCACCTGCCCGGCCGTCGCAAGGTCGGCCCCTCGGCCTTCCTGACCGTGCAGGAGGGCTGCGACAAATTCTGCACCTATTGCGTGGTGCCCTATACGCGCGGGGCGGAGGTCAGCCGCTCCTATTCGGCGATCATGGACGAGGCGCGCGCACTGGTCGATGCGGGCGCGCGCGAGATCACGCTGCTGGGCCAGAACGTCAATGCCTGGAACGACGCCGACGACCGGGGCCTGCACGGGCTGATCCGCGAGCTGGACCGGATTCCGGGGCTTCACCGCATCCGCTATACGACCAGCCATCCCAACGACATGACGCAGGGGCTGATCGACGCGCACCGCGACGTCGAGAGCCTGATGCCCTTCCTCCACCTGCCGGTCCAGTCGGGCAGCGACCGCATCCTGAAGGCGATGAACCGCCAGCATAGCCGCGACAGCTATATGCGGGTGATCGACCGGGTCCGCGAAGCGCGCCCCGACATCGCGCTGTCGGGCGATTTCATCGTCGGCTTTCCGGGGGAGACCGAGGCGGAGTTCGCCGACACGCTGAGCCTTGTCGACGCGATGGGCCATGCGCAGGCATTCAGCTTCAAATATTCCCCCCGCCCCGGCACCCCCGCCGCGACCATGGCCGACCAGGTCCCCGCCGAGGTGATGGACGACCGGCTCCAGCGCCTCCAGGCCGCGCTCAACCGCGACCAGCACGCCTTCAACATGGCGAGCGTCGGGCGGA
The DNA here is from genome assembly GCF_030818415.1 of Sphingomonas sp. SORGH_AS_0950. Lineage (NCBI taxonomy): Bacteria > Pseudomonadati > Pseudomonadota > Alphaproteobacteria > Sphingomonadales > Sphingomonadaceae > Sphingomonas > Sphingomonas sp. SORGH_AS_0950. The sequence continues at coordinate 3,138,619 of NZ_JAUTAE010000001.1, read as the reverse complement.
CCTGCACCGTCCTGATCGAGCGGCGCGGCAAGCTGCCCGGCCAGATGCTCGGCAAGTCGCCCTGGTTGCAGTCGGTCCACCTGATCGGCGACCACCAGATCGGCGATCTGGTCGAGGTGGAACTGGTCGCGGCGGGCCCGAACTCGCTGACCGGGCAGGCCAAGGTGAAGGCGGCGGCGTAAGCCGTCCCCCTACCTCTGTTCGGGCCGGGCGAAGGCGAAGCCCACGCGACGATGTTTGTTCACGCGAAGACGCGAAGGCGCGAAGTGAAGCCGGTCACCGACAGCGCATCCCGCTCTCGCGACCGGAAGACCTATCGAAACGGTCGAGAGGGATAGGCCGCCTTCGCCCGCGATACGACATCATCGCGTCTTCGCGTCTTCGCGCGAACCAAATCTTCTGATCGCGCAGAGGCGCAGAGAGCGCAGAGGAAGAAGAGGGTCTGCCGATCGCAAAGGGGTGCTCTTCTTCTCTGCGTCCTCCGCGCCTCTGCGCGCGAAAAACCGTCCCTCCGACACACCTATGTCATGCAATTTCGCTGGCGTTCCGTGCCCCGCCATCCCATCTTGGCGGGACAACAGACGGTGAAAGGACCGCATGAGCCGCAAGCCCCTCCCCGCCCAGGCCGGTGAACGCAGCCGGGCGGAACTCAGCTTCGACAAGCCGCAAGTGCTGGCGCAGCTGTTCGGCCAATATGACCGCAATCTGGTCGCGTTGGAAAATCGATTGGGCGTCTACATCACCGCGCGCGGCAACCGCGTCGGGCTGGAGGGGACCTCGGAGCAGGTGGCGCTGGCCCGCGACGTGCTGAACGACCTCTATGCCCGTATCCAGCGCGGCGAGGAGGTCGATACCGGCCTGGTCGACGCCGCGATCGCGATGGCCTCCGAACCGACGCTCGATGGCATCCTCAGCGCCGAGCGGACGTCCGCCCCGCCGATCATGATCCGCACGCGCAAGAAGACGATCGTCCCGCGCACGCCCGCCCAGGCGCATTATATGAAGCAGCTCGTGTCCAACGACATGATCTTCGCGCTCGGCCCGGCGGGCACCGGCAAGACCTATGTCGCGGTCGCGCAGGCGGTGGCGCAGCTCATCACCGGCTCCGTCCAGCGGCTGATCCTGTCGCGCCCCGCGGTCGAGGCGGGCGAGCGGCTGGGCTTCCTGCCCGGCGACATGAAGGAGAAGGTCGATCCCTATCTCCGTCCGCTCTACGACGCGCTCTACGACTGCCTGCCCGCCGAGCAGGTGGAGCGGCGGATCGCCAGTGGCGAGATCGAGATCGCGCCGATCGCCTTCATGCGCGGCCGGACGCTGGCCGATGCCTTCGTCATCCTCGACGAGGCGCAGAACACCACCCCTGCGCAGATGAAGATGTTCCTGACCCGCTTCGGCCAGAACAGCCGGATGGTGATCTGCGGCGATCCCAACCAAGTCGACTTGCCCGGCGGCGTCGCGGCCTCGGGCCTGGCGGATGCGGTGCGGCGCCTGGAGGGCGTGGAGGGAATCGCGATGAGCCGCTTCACCGCCGCCGACGTGGTGCGCCATCCCATCGTCGGGCGGATCGTCGATGCCTATGAAGGGCCGAATGCCTGACGGCCTCGTCCTTTCGTTGGCGTAACGCCGGAACTGTTGATAGGGGGCGGCGATTTACCGTCCGACCGCCCCCGCCGCCCCTGAAAGGCCCCGATGATCGAGATTGCGCTGATCCATGAAGAGCCCTGGTCCGGCGACGAGGACCAGTGGACCGCGCTCGCCACCCGCGCCGCCCGCGCCGCGATCGAGCGGACGCCGCATGGCCCCCTGCTGACCACCCCCGCGATCATCGAGATCTCGGTCCGGCTGACCAGCGATGACGAGGTGCACGCGCTCAATCGCCAGTATCGGCAAAAGGACAAGTCGACCAACGTCCTGTCCTTCCCGATGGTCCAGCCCGACCTGATCGAGACGGTCACGCAGAATTCGGACGATGGCGAGGTGCTGCTGGGCGACATCGTTCTGGCGCATGGCGTGTGCGTCGCCGAGGCGGCCGAACGCGGGATCGCGACCGAAACCCATGCGACTCATCTGCTGGTGCACGGCGTGCTTCATCTGCTAGGCTATGACCATATGCAGGATGACGAGGCCGAAGCGATGGAAGCGATCGAGCGCGACGCGCTGGCCAGCCTCGGCATCGCCGACCCCTATCTGATACGCGAGGACTGACACCCCCCGATGGCCGACGGCCCCAGTAGCAGCACCGGCAACGGTGACTCCCACGAATCCGGTATCTGGCAGGGGCTGAAATCCCTGATCTTCGGCGGCGATCAGGAAGAATCGCTGCGCGACCAGCTGGAAGAGGCGATCGACCGGCACGAGGACGATCCCGGCCCCGACGCCAAGGGCGACCTGACCCCGCTGGAGCGGCAGATGGTCCGCAACCTCCTGCATTTCGGCGAGCGCGACGCGGGCGATGTGGGCGTCCCCCGCGCCGACATCATCGCGATCGAGGAGCGGACGACCTTCGACCATCTCGTCCAGATCTTTGCCGAGGCCGGGCATAGCCGTCTGCCCGTCTATCGCGAGACGCTCGACCAGATCATCGGCATGGTCCATATCAAGGACGTGTTCAACATCCTGGCGACCGGCGCGGAGCATCCCGCCACCCTCGCCGGGCTGATCCGCGATCCGCTCTATGTGCCGATGTCGCGCGGCGCGCTCGATCTGCTCGCCGACATGCGCCAGAAGCGGGTGCATCTGGCGGTGGTGCTCGACGAATATTCGGGCACCGAGGGGCTCGTCACCATTGAGGACCTGATCGAGGAAATCGTCGGCGAGATCGAGGACGAGCATGACGAGGCGCCGCAGGCGCTGCTCGTGCCGCTCGACGGCGGGGCCTGGGACGCCGATGCGCGGGTCGGGCTGGAGGAGGTCGCGCGCACCGTCGACCCCGCGCTCGAAGAGGCGGAGGACGATGTCGACACGCTGGGCGGCCTGACCGCGGTGATGGCGGGACAGGTGCCGCCGGTAGGCACGTGCCTCGACCATCCCAGCGGCTGGCGGATCGAGGTGACGGAAGCCGACGAGCGCCGCATCCACCGCCTGCGCCTGCATCCTGCGGTGGTGGCGGCGGAGGAGTGATCCGCGCCTGACGAGCCGGGGAGCGCGACGCCTGCCTGGCGCTGTTCGACGGTAACAGCGCCCCCTATATTTCGCCGTCCAGGCGGGCCGATTTTGCGCATTTCCTCGACCATGAGGCTGCGCAATGGGGCTTTCAGGTGGCGGGGCGGGATGACCGCGTTATTGACTGAGGCGACATGGCGATCGGCGCGGACGGGCGAATTGCGCATTGCTGCTGAGGCATGGTCGATCGCGCACTTCACCGACGGGGCTCCGGTCCAAGCGAGACTGGACAAGGCGGGCGAAGCAGGTGTCCGCGAGGTCCGCCTGGATACCAGCCAGCACAGCCGGGCTTTTTACGAGCGACTGGGTTTTGGCACGGATGGTGTGACCACGGGTGGTTGCGGGCCTGGCCTCGACCGCTACGACATGATTCTTGGCCTATAATACCCCACCAAGCACTCATATTCTTTCTGGGGCCGACCTGCCGCACGGTAGCAGCAGGTCGGCCGGCAAGGGTATCGGCGTTAGTTCAAGTCCCCCTCGCGCCGGAAGGCGATCCAGTCGTTCCCGCCGCTCCAGAACGAAGGTCCGCCCGTGCATCGCCAGGCAGTCTCTTCCTCGACGCACTCTTCGTAGCTGGAATGACGGGTATCCAGCCGAGGCCGTCCCTGCACGTCATGCCCCGAACAGCGAATCCGCACCTCCTGTTCGCAGGACGGCATGGCGGCAGCTGGCTGCGGTGCCGTCAGGCATCCCAGGATGCCGATCACGCTGAACATCGGAACAGTTTTGAGGAAATTCTTCATCGGATACCTCCCTCGGCGGCGCCCCTTGCGCCGTCGGGGAGGTTGAAGGTCGAACGCCATACCCTGCAATGGCAGACATGTCCGTTCCGGGGAAAGCGCGGACCGACGAACCCATTTCGGCCGTTTCCACCCGCGAAAAATGATTCAATCGATTACAGAGCGCATTTTAATGCATTACCCAACCTGACGGACCTGCCCTATAATCGGTGGCATTGGCGATCAGGCCAAGTCTTTCCCAGTTCGAGGGCGCGGATAAACTCCCTGACATTCGTGCCCTTGATGGCCGCCGGTGCGCTTCCTGTGCATCGGCGGCCAAATCTTATCCCTCAAAGATGCTCCGTCCGGCTCAACCGATCGGTATTGGGGAATCGACGCCGTCCCTTGCCACGGCGGGGCGGTAAAGGACGACTGGCCGCGCGTAACGAAAATGCAGGAACTCGATCTCGATTGGTCCGTGGTGACCTAGAGGCTGTTATGAACCTGCGGCGAACGCGGCAGCCTGCTTCATCATGATGCAGGCGAAAGCGACGACGTGAAGTCCGGCGAGTGTTTGAGCATAGCGTTCATAGTCTTTGACGAGACGGCGGAAGCGGGTTGCCCAGGCGAATGACCGCTCGACGACCCAGCGGCGCGGCAGGAGAACAAAGCCGCGCTTGGCCTGCGGCAGTTTGACGACTTCGAGCGCGATGCCGTGCAAGGCTGCGGCATCGGCGGCCCGCCCGCCGGTATAGCCCTGGTCCACCCAGGCCAGCTCGACCGTGTCGCCGGTGACCGCCTGTACGGTGCGGGCGAGCCGCTCCATCTCGCCGCGATCCTCGGCGCTGGCTGGCGTGACATGGAGGGCCAGCAGATGGCCCAGCGTATCGACGGCCATGGGGATCTTCGAGCCCTTCTTGCGCTTGGCCCCGTCATAGCCGGCCCGCTCGCCACTCTCGGGCGTCGATCGAAGCGTCCGGCTGTCGATGATCGCAGCGGTCGGCTCGGCCTTGTGCCCCGCTGACAGCCGCAGCACCGCGCGCAAGTCGTCCACCAGCGCCTCGAAGCAGCCCGCCGCCAGCCAGCGCTGTGTCTGCTGGTACACAGCTGCCCAGGGCGGCAGATCGTTCGGCATCCACCGCCATGGCGCGCCCGTCTTAACAATGTAGCCAAGGCCGTTGAACACCTCCCGCAGGTCATGCTCCCGCTGCCCGGCATCCTCGCGTTGCAGCAGTAGGTACGGTGCAACCAGCAACCATTCCTCGTCGCTCACGTCAGATGGATACGGCTTGCCGCAAATGCTCATCCCACCTCGGATGAATCAGCAAACCTCTCAAGTCCATAACAGCCTCTAGGCAATGCCCCCTGATCGAGAACGCAATAGACATATTGGACTTGAAGCGCAGGCTGGCCATGCACTCTCGTCAGTCGGGTGGCGTCGTCCGGTTAGGAACATACCAGACATTGCAGCGCCCGCGCGCGAATCCGTTCGTCGGGATCGGCGAGACGTAGCGGGCGAGTCTCCGTCGCCCCAGTCGGGCCCGAACGGAGGGATGGTCCACTGGCCAAGTCGTCAGTTCCACCTCTGGCGCGCAATGCGCGACGCCATGCTTTCCCCTTCCCCCCGCGCCGTCCGCCGCCTATCCTGCCCACCATGCGCAAACACGTCCTGATCGTATCCGGCATCATCGTCCTGATCGGCATCGCTATCGTCGTCTGGCTGGCCTGGCCCGACACGGCCCGGCTGAGCGTCGACCAGGTGGCGGGCAAGCAGCCGACCATTGGGGCACCGCGTGAACAGGTGATCCCGACCGTCGACATCGCCAAGCCGGTGGGCTGGGCGAACGGGGCCAAGCCGAGCGTGGCGCCGGGGCTGGCGATCCAGGCCTTTGCAAGCGGGCTCGATCATCCGCGCTGGCTGTACGAACTGCCCAATGGCGACGTGCTGGTGGCCGAAACCAACTCGCCGCCCCGGCCCAATGCCGGGATCGTGCAGCGGGTCATGAACTTCTTCCTCGGCCGGGCGGGCGCGGCGGTGCCGTCGGCCAACCGGATCACGCTGCTGCGCGATACCAATGGCGACGGCGTGGCCGATCTGAAGACGCCGTTCCTGACCGGGCTGAACTCGCCCTTCGGCATGGTGCTGTTCGACGGCTATCTGTACATCGGCAACACCGATGCGCTGGTGCGCGTGCCGTATCGCGACGGCGAGACCAGGATCACCGCCCGCCCCGAAAAGGTCGTACCGCTGAACCCGGCGGGCAATCACTGGGCGCGTAACGTCATCGCCTCGGGCGACGGCCAGACGCTGTTCGTCTCGGTCGGATCGGCCAGCAACGTCGCCGAGAACGGCATGGAGGCCGAGAAATACCGCGCCGCCATCCTGCAGGTCTGGCCCAGGGACAAGAATTGGCGGATCTATGCCTCGGGCCTGCGCAACCCGAACGGCATGGCGCTGAATCCGCAGAACGGGCGACTGTGGACCGTGGTCAACGAGCGCGACATGCTCGGTTCGGACCTCGCGCCCGACTATCTGACGCAGGTGGAGTTCGGCGACCAGTTCGGCTGGCCCTGGTATTATTGGGGCGGCTATCCCGATGACCGGGTCCAGCCCGCCAACCCCGCGCTCCAGCAATATGTGAAGCGCCCCGACTATGCGCTGGGGCCGCACGTCGCGGCGCTGGGCCTGACCTTCGCACAGGGGGCCAAGCTGGGCGACCGCTTCGCACAGGGCGTGTTCGTCGGCGAGCATGGCTCGTGGAACCGCAAGCCGCCCTCGGGCTACAAGGTCGTGTTCGTGCCGTTCGCCGCGAACGGCTTTCCGGTGCCGGGGGTGAAGCCGGTCGATGTCGTCACCGGCTTCCTCAACGCCAAGGGCGAGGCGCAGGGGCGTCCCGTCGGCGTGATCGTCGACAAGGCGACGGGCGGCCTGCTGGTGGCGGACGATGTCGGCAATGTGGTGTGGAAGGTCCACGCCGCCCAATAAGGTGGGAGGGGGTCCGGTCGGTCCGGGCCCCGCCCTCCCGCTCAGGGCCCGCTCAGGCGGGTTTCACCTTCAGCAGCGCCAGGCCGAAGCCCATGAAGATCGCGCCCGTCAGGCGGTTGAACGCGCGCTTCACCGACGGCCTGCCCAGATAGCGCGACAGCGAACGCCCGCCGAGCGCATAGACCGCATACCACAGCCCCTCGATCACCGCGAAGGTGGCGACCAGGATCGCGAATTGCGGCATCTGGGCTCTGGCGGGATTGATGAACTGGGGCAGGAAGGCGACGGCGAACAGGATCAGCTTGGGGTTGCTGATCCCGATCAGGAAACCGCCGCGAAAGACCGCGCGGTGCGACAGGCTGGGCGGGATCGCGCCGTCACCGACATCGACCGGCGCGACGTCCGCGCGCCACGCCTTGATCCCCAGGAACAGCAGATAGGCGACGCCCGCATAGCGGATCACCTCGAACGCGCCGGGCAGCGCCAGCAGCACGGTCGTCAGCCCCGCGGCGGACGCGGCCAGGACGATCACCACCGCGCTCAGGCATCCGGCCATGGCGGCCGTGCTGCGCCTCAGCCCCATATCGACCGACCGGGTCATGATGTGCAGCATGTTGGGACCGGGCGTGCCCGACAGGAGGAACACGGCCCCGACAAAGAGCCACCATGTATGCAGTGCCATCATTCCCCCCTCTTTCCCCCGATGGACCCGTGCGGGCCCCCTTACTTCAGCAGCTTGGGCGCCTCCGACCGGATGACCGCTTCCAGCTGGCTGGAAAACAGCGACAGGAAGGCGGGCAGGTTCACCACCGCATGGACCTTGTCGTCATAGACGGTCGCCTGCGCGCCGATGGTCTGGCCCATCGCGCCGACGGTGAAGTGCATCGTGTCGCCGTCCCAGCGATGCTCGACCGTGGCGCCGCCGGGGATCATCCGGCCGATCTTGCCGATGCCGCCGTCCAGCCGCTGACGGACGCCCTCCTTGCCGAGCTTGTGCGGGATATCGAGCGAAATGGGCGCGGTCATGCGGGCATCTTCGTGGCGAACAGCATCTTATCATCGGCAAAGGCCTTGAACTCCAGCGCATTACCGCTGGGGTCGCGGAAGAACATCGTCGCCTGCTCGCCGGGTTGCCCCTTGAAGCGGACATAGGGCGCGATGCCGAACGTCACGCCCGCCGCCTCGACCCGTGCGGCCAGCGCCTGCCAGTCCGCCATGGTCAGCACGACGCCGAAATGCGGCACCGGCACCTGATGGCCGTCGACCGCATTCTCCACCGCGACCGGCTGCGCGGCGGGATCGAGATGCGCGACGATCTGATGCCCGAACAGGTCGAAGTCGATCCAGTGATCGCTCGAACGTCCCTCGGCACAGCCGAGAATCTCGCCATAGAAATGGCGGGCGGCGGCCAGGTCGTGGACCGGGAAGGCGAGGTGGAAGGGGCGCAGGGTCATGGAGGGAAGCTAGGGAGGCGGGGTCCGTTTTGCCACCCTTTCCTCCCCGGCGCGGCTCGCTTGCACATACGCAGCGGGGTGGAGGGAGCGGGGGCAGATCGACGTTCACGATTGCGTCTTCTTGCCCTCTCCCCTGGACAGGGGAGAGGGTTAGCGAAGCTTGCCAGCCTGCTGGCTAGCGCAGCTTGGGTGAGGGGTTGAGCGAGCCCAAGGGCTCGCGCGCTGCGCGCATTCACCCCTCACCCAGCTCCGACTAAGCCTTTGCTTTCGCAAAGACCAAGTCTGCGCAACCCTCTCCCCTCTGCGAGGGGCGAGGGAAGGAAAGGCATCGCTGAATGTCGATCGGCCCCAGAGAGGATTGCGAACTCCCGCATTGCTCCTGTCATGACCACGCGCCATATCCTGCCGCCGTGACCCGCTATCCCGCCCTCCTCGCCCTGATCGCCGGGGCCGCCGCCGCCTGCGGCTTTGCCCCGCTCGACCTCTGGCCGCTGATGCTGGCCGGGCTGATCGTCCTGCTAGCGCTGGTGCAGGACGCGCCGACCATGCGGGCGGCGCTGTGGCGCGGCTGGGCGTTCGGGGTCGGGCATTTCACCGTCAACAACAACTGGTTCCAGCACGCCTTCGACTTTCAGGACAAGATGCCGCCGGTGCTGGGCTATTTCGCGGCGGTCGGCCTGGCGCTGTATCTCGCGGTGTTTCCGATGGCGGCGGCGGGCGTCGCGTGGCGGTTTCGCGGACGGCGGGCCGACACCGCCTATGTCCTGATCTTCGCCGCGGCCTGGATCGCGACCGAATATCTGCGCGCGCGGCTGTTCACCGGCTATGCCTGGGACCCGGTGTCGGTCATCTGGCTGCCGGTGATCGGCGTGGCGCGGATGAGCGCCTTTGTCGGCACCTATGCGCTGTCGGGGCTCACCGTGCTTCTGGCGGGGGCGATCTGGCTGGCGCTGCGCCGGGACTGGCGCCCGGCCGCCGTGATGGTGCCCGCGACCGCGCTCGCCGCCCTGTCCGCCCCGCTCACCCGCGCGCCCGAGCCCGGCGCCGATGCGCCGCTGGTCCGCGTCGTCCAGCCCAATGTCAGCCAGGACCAGCGCGGCGAGAGCGACGGGCCGGAGATGCTCGAGCGGCTGATCGCGCTGTCGGGCCGCCCCGGTCCCCGCCCGCGCCTGGTCGTCTGGCCCGAGGGCGTGGTGCGCGACATGATCGAGGACGGCTATCCCGACTGGGCCTATTTCGGGTTCAACTATGCCCCGCCCTTCTGGGATCGCCGCCGGATCGCCAGCGTGCTGGGCCCGCGCGATACGGCGCTGGTCGGCGGCACCGCGCTGAACTTCTCACCCGATCGCCGCCGGGTGGTCAGCGCGACCAACAGCGTCTTCGCGATCAGCCCGGCGGCGCGGATCACCGGCCGCTATGACAAGGCGCATCTGGTGCCCTATGGCGAATATCTGCCCATGCCTTGGCTGCTCAAGCCGCTGGGCCTGGCGCGGCTGGTCCCCGGCGACATGGATTTCAGCCCGGGCCCCGGCCCCCGTAACCTGCGCGTGCCGAATTTCGGGCCGGTCGGGGTGCAGCTCTGCTACGAGATCATCTTCTCGGGCCAGGTGGTGGACGAGGCACATCGTCCGCGCCTGCTGTTCAACCCGTCCAACGACGCCTGGTTCGGCCGCTGGGGCCCGCCGCAGCATTTGGCGCAGGCGCGGATGCGCGCGATCGAGGAAGCGCTGCCCATCCTGCGCGCCACGCCCAACGGCATCTCCGCGATCATCGCCGCCGATGGCCGGTTGGTCGCGACCGTCCCGCATCTGGTGACCGGCGCGGCGCAGGCCCCGCTGCCCGCCGCCCTGCCGCCGACGCCCTTTTCGCGGATCGGCAACATGCTGGCGCTGGCCATCGCGGCGGCGCTGGCCGCGATCGGCGTTGCCATCCGCCGCCGCGCCCGCTAGGACCGATATAAAGCTATCTTTATATCCTTATGAGGACGGGAATGCGGAACTCGTACATCTTCACCTCGGAATCGGTTTCCGAAGGTCACCCCGACAAGGTCGCCGACCAGATCAGCGACGCGATCGTCGACCTGTTCCTGTCCAAGGATGCCGAAGCGCGCATCGCGTGCGAGACGCTGACCACCACCAACAAGGTCGTGCTGGCGGGCGAGATCCGCTGCAAGGGCGTGTTCGAGAACGACCAGTGGGCCGAGGGCGCGCTGGAAGAGATCGAGCAGACCGTGCGCGATACCGTCAAGCGGATCGGCTATGAGCAGTCGGGCTTCCACTGGGCGAATTTCGACTTCTCGAACAACCTGCACGGCCAGTCGGCGCACATCGCGATGGGCGTGGACGAGAGCGGCAACAAGGACGAAGGCGCCGGCGACCAGGGCATCATGTTCGGTTACGCGACCGACGAGACCCCTGGCCTGATGCCCGCCACCCTCTATTACAGCCACAAGATCCTGGAAAAGATGGCGGCCGACCGCCACTCGGGCGCGGCCCCCTTCCTGGAGCCCGACGCCAAGAGCCAGGTGACGCTCCAATACGAAAACGGCGTGCCGGTCCGCGCGACCGCGATCGTCGTGTCGACCCAGCATTCGGCCGAGCTGTCGAACGAGGCGGGCCAGGCCAAGCTTCGCGACTATGTGAAGTCGGTGCTGACCGAAATCCTGCCCGAAGGCTGGCTGCCCGAGGACAAGCAGATCTACGTCAATCCGACCGGCCTGTTCGAAATCGGCGGCCCGGACGGTGACGCCGGCCTGACCGGCCGCAAGATCATCGTCGACACCTATGGCGGCGCGGCTCCGCATGGCGGCGGCGCGTTCAGCGGCAAGGACCCGACCAAGGTCGACCGCTCGGCGGCTTACGTCGCGCGCTATCTCGCCAAGAACGTCGTCGCGGCGGGCCTGGCCAAGCGCTGCACCATCCAGCTGTCCTATGCGATCGGCGTCGCCGAGCCGCTGTCGGTCTATGTCGACCTGCACGGCACCGGCACCGTCGAGGAAGCCAAGCTGGAGGCAGCGCTGCCCAAGCTGGTTCGCCTGACGCCCAAGGGCATTCGCGAGCACCTGAAGCTCAACGCGCCGATCTATTCCAAGACCGCCGCCTATGGCCATTTCGGCCGCGAAGCCGAAGGCGCGCTGTTCACCTGGGAAAAGACCGATCTGGTCGACCGGATCAAGGCCGCCGTCGCCTGATCCGATCACCGAGGAATGACGCGAAAGGGGAGCTTCGGCTCCCCTTTTTCATGGCTGGTCCGGCGTCTCGCCCTGCACCTGGCCATGCGCCAGCAGCGTGAACAGACCCGCCCCGCCGACCAGATTGCCGAGGATCGCCGGAAGCATCAGCCCCAACACGGCCTGTTCGATCGTGACCTTCCCGGTGAAGACCAGCAGGAACGTCTCGTCCGCGCCGACGATCGAATGGCTGAACCCGGCGATCGCGATGACATAGGTGATCGCCAGGATGATCCAGAAGGCCTGGTTCCGGCCATTGGGCAGGATCCAGGCGACCACCGCGATCAGGAAACCGGCGGGGATGGCGTTGATGAACGTCTGCCACCCGTTCAGCTCCAGAATGCCCGCCGACACCGCGATCATCGCCTCGCGAATCTCGGGATTGCCCAGCGCCCCGCCCGCGACCATCCCGGCGGCGAGCGCGGTGCCGATCAGATTGGCGAACAGCACGATCCCCCACAGCCGCAGCGTCCGCTGCAACGCCCAGCCCGATGGCCTGGTCACCAGCGGCAGCATCGCGGTGATCGTGCTCTCGGTGAACAGCTGCATCCGCCCCAGGATCACGACGAGGAACCCGACCGGATAGCCGAGCGCCGTAACCAGCTCGCGCCACGGTGCCTCGGGCAAACCCGCATGCAGCGCGCCCTCGGCGATCAGCGAGCTGTGGATCGCGATTCCCGCCGCCAGCCCCGACCAGAACAGCGCGCCCGCGGGGCGGTCGAGCTCGCTCTCCCCCGCCTCGCGCACCGCACGGTGGAGGTCCTTGGCATCGGCGGCTTTCTGCGCCTTGCCCTCGGCTTTGCTGTCATCCTGATCCATTCCCCGCCAGCAACGCGCGCGCACGGTCTTGGCTCCCGCCCCCTCCCCGCGCTAAGGGCGCGCGATGAACGATCCGACGACGATCCGCCGCCTCTATGGCCGGCGACAGGGCCATAAGCTGCGCCAAGGTCAGGCCGCGCTGGTCGAGGACATGCTGCCCACCCTCAGCGTGCCTGAGGACGGCCCGCTCGACGCCGTGCGGCTGTTCGGCGACGCGCGCCCGCTCCAGGTCGAGATCGGCTTCGGCGCGGGCGAGCATCTGGCGGGCCAGGCCGAGGCGACGCCGGGCACCGGCTTCATCGGCTGCGAGCCGTTCCTGAACGGGGTGGTCGGCGCGCTGGGCCATATCCGCGACCGCGACCTGACCAATGTCCGCCTGCACATGGGCGACGCGCTGGAGGTGATCGAGCGGCTGCCCGATGCCAGCCTCGACCGCGTCTACCTGCTCCATCCCGATCCCTGGCCCAAGGCGCGCCACGCCAAGCGCCGGATGATGAACCACGGTCCGCTCGACACCATCGCCCGCAAGCTGAAATCGGGCGGCGAATTCCGGCTGGGCACCGACGATCCGACCTATTGCCACTGGTCGATGATGATCATGAACGCGCGGGCCGACTTCACCTGGCAGGCGCGAACCCCCGCCGACTTCCTCACCCGCCCCGCCGACTGGCCCGAAACCCGTTACGAGCGCAAGGCCCGGCGGCAGGGGCATGAGGTGTGGTATTTCCGGTATATCCGCCAGTGACGGCGGCGCGCGCCTGATGGCCCTGGGCGGTCAGGCGCGCAGTTGGGCGATCATCGGCGTGGTCGGTGCCGGGTCGCGCGCGACCGTCAGCGGCCCAAGGTCGCGCCGGGCGATCTCGGCGAGGATGACGGTGCGGTCGCCGCGCTCCGGCGCGACCGTTATGGTGGCCAGCGCGGTCAGCAGGGTCGCATCGTCCATATATTCGATCAGATCCGGGTCGAACATCGGGTCCATCGCATCCTCCCATCCTGGATTATTATCGGAGATAACAAGCGGATCGCGTTGCGGTTGCCTCGTCGCGCCCTGCCGTTACGGGTTCGCCGATCGGGACTGGCACGACGGGGGCGTGGCGCTATAGAGCCGGGCGCGGATATGATGGTAGAAAGCCTGAATCTTGGTCGATGACAGCTGGGGCGTGTCCCCACCGCGCGGCGGATTGCGCGTGCGCACGAACGACAGTCTGGAGGAACGGGCCGCCGCCCGTGCGAAGGCGCGCGAAGCCCGGGCGGGCGAGCGGGCCGCGATTATGGCCGACCGGATGGAGGCCCGCATGGCCAATCGCGTGCGCGACACGGCCGCGCGCGAGGCCGAGCGGACCGCCCGGCGCGAGCAGGAAATGGCCGCCGCCGCGCGCGACCCGCACGCCGCCGCCGCCAAGCGTCACCGCACCTCGGGTCGCAAGGACGTGGTGCGCGAGCAACGCGACACGCGCGGCTATGCCACGCTGGTCGATGAGGGGCGGATTCGCGAACTGGCCAAGCGGGGCGCGTCGCTGGGCGGACTGGCCGCGGCGTTCGGGATCGAACAGGATGAAATCCGGCGAATCCTGGAAACGGAGCCCGAGGTCGATCCGGCCTAACGCCTCGCTTACCAAATTGCGCTAGGGGTGCCCGCCTGATGTCCGAAGTCGCCGCCCCGCCCCGCCCGCCCCGCCCCGCCTCGGCGGTCGGACATGGTGTGGGGCTGGCGGGGCTGGCGGGATCGCTGGCCTGGCTCGGCTTTGCCTATTACCGCCATCTCGACGGGCCCTATGCCGCGCTGACCCATCTGGTCGCCGTGGCGGTGCCGATGATCCTGTGGTCGCTGCTGGTCGACCGGGTGCATCGCAACCCCTCGACCGGGATCGACTGGGCCAATCCACGCCAGCCCCGCGAGACGCTGGACATCAGCCTGACCAAGCTGGCCGGTTTCTGGGCGACCTTTGCGGGTATCGCGCTGATCTACATGACGTTCCGCTTCTATTGGCAGGGCAGCTTCGCCTTTGCCATGTGGTGCCTGGGATGGCTGGCGCCCGTGCTGTTCCTGGGGTCGATCCCCTATGTCCTGTGGCTAGACCGGCGGCTGGTCGAGCCCAGGGACGGCGCTTGGAGCCTGGGGGCCTGGCTAACCGGGCAGAAGGGCGCCGAGCCGCAGGCGATCCATGCGCATCTGCGTGCCTGGGGGGTGAAGACCTTTTTCCTGGCCTTCATGCTCGGGGTGGTGCCGGGGGGATTTGCCGCCTTTGTCGACGGCGACCTGCCGACCCTGATGCGCGATCCGGTGGCGCTGGCCAACTGGCTGATCACGCTGATGTTCCTGATCGACGTGGCCTTTGCGACGGTCGGTTATATGCTGACCATGCGACCGCTCGATGCGCATATCCGCTCGGCCAATCCCTATGCGGCGGCGTGGATGGCGGCGCTGATCTGCTACCCGCCGACGATCCTGATGACCGATGGCGGACCGCTCGACTATCGACCCGGCACCGCGCCGTGGAGCCATTGGTTCGCCGGGCATCCGGTGGTGCTGGCCGCGATCGGTGCAGTGCTGGTGGCGCTGACCGCCATCTATGCCTGGGCGACGGTGGCGTTCGGGCTTCGCTTCTCCAACCTGACGCACCGGGGCATCCTGACCCATGGCCCCTATGCGGTGTCGCGGCATCCGGCCTATCTGTCGAAGAACATCTTCTGGTGGATCGCGACCGTGCCCGTCCTGTCGACCGGAAGCTGGGGGGATGCGATGCGCAGCACGCTGCTGCTCGGCGTGGTCAGCGGGATCTATTATTGGCGCGCGAAGACCGAGGAGCGGCATCTGTCGGCCGATCCGGCGTATCGGGATTATGATGACTGGATGGCGCGGTACGGGCTGGTGCCGCGTTTCTTTCGGTGGGTTTCGGGGCGGGGTTGAGCCCTTGGCCTCCGACTTCGCTCAGACTGAACGGAGGTTTTCCCCTATGATCCGTTCAGGCTGAGCGAAGTCGAAGCCCAGGCGACTCCCTCAGAAGCTCGCCTCGCCATAGACCCGCGAGATGTCCCCGCCCCATTCGCCGTGATAGCGATCGAGCAGCACCTGCGCGGGCACCTTGCCCGAGCGGACGATCTCGCGCAGCGGGTCGAGGAAGCCGGTCTCGTTATCCCCCGCCCCGTTCAGCCGCCCGCGCGCCGCCAGCCCGGCATGGGCGATGTCGAGCACTTCGCCCGCAATGTCGCGCAGCCGCCCGCCGCCCGGCAGCGGGGCATCCAGCGCCAGCTCGGGCACCGCGTCGCGCAGCGCCTGCCGCTCGTCCAGCGACCAGCCCTTGACCAGATCCCAGGCGGCATCGAGCGCCGCATCGTCGTACAGCAATCCGACCCACAGCGCGGGCAGCGCGCAGATGCGGTTCCAGGGACCGCCATCGGCCCCGCGCATCTCGAGGAAGGTCTTCAACCGCACCTCGGGAAAGGCGGTCGACAGATGATCGTTCCAGTCGTCGATCGTCGGCCGCTCGCCCGGCAGGACCGACAGCTCGCCCTTCAGGAAGTCGCGGAAGGACAGCCCGGCCGCGTCGATATATTTTCCGTCGCGGTAGACGAAGTACATCGGCACATCGAGCGCATAGTCGGCATAGCGCTCATAGCCGAACCCGTCCTCGAACACGAAGGGCAGCATGCCGGTGCGCGCGGGGTCGGTGTCCGACCAGATATGGCTGCGGAAGGACAGCTTGCCGTTGGGCTTCCCTTCCGTGAAGGGCGAGTTGGCGAACAGCGCGGTTGCCAGCGGCTGCAACGCCAGCCCGACGCGGAACTTCTTCACCATGTCGGCCTCGGACGCGTAATCCAGGTTCACCTGGATGGTCGAGGTCCGCAGCATCATGTCCAGCCCGAGCGAGCCGACGCGCGGCATGTGGCGCAGCATGATCGCATAGCGCCCCTTGGGCATGATCGGCAGCTCGGCGCGGGTCTTGTCCGGCCACATGCCCAGCCCCAGAAAGCCCAGGCCCAGCGTGTCGCCCGCCGCCTTCACCTGTTGCAGGTGGCGGCCCGTCTCGGCACAGGTTTGGTGCAGATTGTCGAGCGGCGCGCCCGACAGCTCGAACTGCCCGGCGGGCTCCAGGCTGATCGAGCCGTCGGCGCCGGTCAGCGCGATGACGTTGCCGCCCTCGAGGACCGGGGCCCAGCCATATTGTTCGAGCTGGCCCAGCAGCGCGCGGATGCCCGACGCCTCGTCATAGGAGGGGGCGTGATGATCGCCCAGCGCATAGACGAACTTCTCGTGCTCGGTGCCGATCCGCCAGCGGTCGCTCGGCTTCTCGCCGCGGGCAAAGCTTGCGATCAGCTGATCGCGCGACTCGATGATGGCGCCCTTGGCGGTGCTCGCGGTCTTGGTGCTCATGAACCGCGCCTTACGCGGGCGCGCGCGGAGACGCCATAGGCTGAATCAACGCCAGTCGCCCGCCGCCGCCATCCAGAGGGACACCGCCGCCGCCGCCGCCGTGTCGGCGCGCAGGATACGCGGCCCCAGGCCGATGCCGATCGCGCCCGGATGCGCGCGGATCGCCGCGCGTTCCTCGGCGTCGAAGCCGCCCTCCGGCCCGATCAGGATCGCCGCCGGGCCGTCATGCGCGCGCATCGCCTCCAGCGCGGGCACGCCGCCCGTCTCGTCGGCGAAGAACAGCGCGCGACCTTCGGGCCAGTCGCGCAGCAGCGCGGGCAGCTTCACCGGCTCGGCGACTTGCGGAAGCGCGGTGCGGCCGCATTGCTCGGCCGCCTCGATCATGTGCGCGCGCAGCCGCTCGGTATTGGGCTTGTCGACCACGGTGCGGCGGGTGACGACGGGGACCAGCCGCGCCACGCCCAGTTCGCACGCCTTTTCGGCCAGCCAGTCGACCCGCCCCTTCTTCAGCGGCGCGGCGCACAGCCACAGATCGGGCACAGCCTCGCGCGCGCGGAACATCTCGGTCACGTCCAGCGTCAGGTCACGCTTGCCCACCGAGGCCGCAACGCCCAGCCATTCGCCGGTCCGGTCGTCGAACAGCTTGACCGGATCGCCGACCTTGGTGCGCATCACCGAGACCAGATAATGCGCGGCGGGTCCGTCGATGCGGATCGGCCCCTCGGCCAGCATCTGGTCGACGAACAGGCGGGGCGTGGATTGCGGCGGCCAGGCGGGAGTAGCGGGCATGGGGTCCGCTTACACGGCTCGCGCGCGGCTTGCCACTTTTGCGGTTTCGGGTGTTTCTTCATGCCAAGGAGGCACGAATGGGCAAGCATTACCAGGAAGAACTCGAAGCGCTGCAACTGGCGCTGGTCCGCACCCAGATGGCGATGACGGGTTCGGACGCCCAATCGGACGAGCGCGTCGTCATCGTGCTGGAGGGCCGCGACGGCGCGGGCAAGGACGGGACGATCAAGCGGATCACCGAACATCTCTCGGTCCGCGCGACCCGCGTCGTCGCGCTGCCCAAGCCGTCCGATCGCGAACGCACCCAATGGTATTTCCAGCGCTATGTCGCGCATCTGCCCGCAGCGGGCGAGATCGTGATCTTCAACCGCAGCTGGTACAACCGCGCCGGCGTCGAGGTCGTGATGGGCTTTTCCACCGCCACCGAGCAGGAGGCGTTCCTGCGCGACGCGCCCGATTTCGAACGGATGCTGGTCGAAAGCGGCATCCGGCTGGTCAAGATCTGGCTCGACATCTCGAAGAAGGAGCAGGCGGAACGGCTGGAGGCCCGGCGGACCGATCCGCTCAAGGCGCTGAAGGTGTCCGACATGGACAAGGTCGCACAGGCCAAATGGGCCGAATATTCGGCGGCGCGCGACACGATGCTGACCCGCACCCACACCCCCTTCGCACCGTGGCATGTGGTGCGCGCCGACGACAAGAAGGACGCGCGGATCGCGATCATCCGCCACATCCTCCACCGCATCGCGCCCGCCAAAATCGCCGACACGGTCGACGCGCCTGACCCCGAACTGCTGTTCGCGTTCGACATGGCCGCGCTGGAGGATGGTCGGCTGGCACGATAGGCGGCGGCGCGCGGGCCGGTGCCCCGGACGCGTGACCACGGGACGTTTTCGGGCCGCCTCTTAGGCCGATCTTTACCAAGGCATGGCTTTATCCCGGCAAACGCCCTCATCGAGGACCGACCCCAATGCCTTCCTCCCCGCGGATCGCCGCGACGCTGATCGCCCGCAACGAGGCACGCTGCATCGCCCGCTGCCTGTCGAGCATCGCCCCCTGGGTCGACCGCATGGTGGTGCTCGACACCGGGTCGACCGACGACACCGTCGCCATCGCGCAGGCGGCGGGGGCCGAGGTACATCACCTGCCCTGGCCCGACGACTTCGCCGCCGCGCGCAACCATGTGCTGGACCTGGCCGATGCCGACTGGAACCTGGTGCTCGACGCCGACGAGTGGATTCGCGATGGCGGCAAGCGGCTGCGCCGCTGGTGCGCCGGGCCGCCGCGGCTGGGCTTTGCCTGTATCGAGAATGCCGTGGAGGGCAGCGCCGACCCGACGCGCTGCTGGATTCCGCGATTGCTGCCGCGCGGTGCCCGTTACGAGGGGCGGGTCCATGAACAGGTCGTCTCCCTCGCCCCCCAGGCGCGCATCCCGCTGCACATCGGCCATGACGGCTATCTTGCCGCCCAGAAGGTCAGGAAGCGCGACCGCAACTATGCGCTGCTGCTGCGCGAACTCGCCGAGCAGCCCAACAACCCCTATCTGATGTTCCAGTTCGGCATGGAGGCCCAGGCGCGTCGCGACCTGCCGATGGCATGCGATTACGTGATGCGCGCGCTGGCGACGGCTCCGCGCGAGGCGGGTTGGCGGCACGCCCTGGTCACCGCCGCCATCCCGCTCCTCTCCTGCGCGGGGCGGCTCCCCGATGCGGTGGCGCTGGCCGATGCCGAATTCGGACAATGGCCCGAGTCGCCCGATTATTTCTATGTGCTGGGGGATGTGCTGTTCGACCAGGCGATGGCCGATCCGGCACAGGCGATCGGCCATTGGCTGCCTTTGGCGCAAAGCGCATGGGAACGCTGTCTGGCCATCGGCGAGCGCCCCGACCTGGACGGCAGCGTCGCCGGGCGCGGCAGCCATCTGGCGCAGCAGAGCCTCGACATCGTCCGCTCGCAACTGGCGACGCTGGCGGCCTAGGCGGATCGACATTCAGCAATGCCTTCCTTCCCTCTCCCCTGTCCAGGGGAGAGGGAAGGAAGGGATCGGTCCTAGCGCCGCCGCCGGATCAGCCACCAGGCCAGCGCGAGGGCGAGCGCCACGGCCAGTACGACGCCGCCCACCATCCCCGCCACGCGCAGGATCGCCCAGAACAGGGCCTCGACGAAGCGGCCGACGGCGACCGACAGGCCAATCATGAAACGGAAGATGGCGGGAGGATCACGGACGCAGGATAGCCGCGAACGGGCTTGCACGCCACGGGTCGCCCCCATAGGCGATGCGAATGACCATCGAGATCGTACCCGATAGCGAACATAAGGGACTGGTCGGGCGATTGCCGCCCCGCCTGCGCGGGCTGGCGCTGCTGGCCAGGTTCGACCGGCCGATCGGCTGGTGGCTGTTGTTCTGGCCCGGCGTCTGGGCGATCGCGCTGGCGGGCGGCCTGCCGGATCGCTGGCCGCTGATCCTGTGGTTCCTGCTGGGATCGATCGCGATGCGCGGCGCAGGGTGCGTCTTCAACGACATTGTCGACCGCGATCTGGACGCGCAGGTCGCCCGAACCCGCGCGCGGCCCATCCCCTCCGGCCTGGTATCGGTGAAGCTGGCCGCGATCTGGCTGGTCGCGCTCTGCCTGATCGGGCTGGTCGTGCTGGTGCAGCTGCGCCCGCTGGCCGCCCTCGTCGCGCTCGCCAGCCTGGCGCCCGTCGCCGCCTATCCCTTCATGAAGCGGATCACCTGGTGGCCGCAGGCCTGGCTGGGCATGGTGTTCAGCTGGGCCGCGCTGGTCGGCTGGGCCGAGGTGGCGGGCGCGCTCTCCGCGCCGCTCTGGCTGCTCTATGCCGGGTCGATCGCCTGGGTGATCGGCTATGACACCATCTATGCGCTGCAGGACCGCGAGGACGATGCGCTGATCGGCGTGCGCTCCTCGGCGCTGCGCATGGGGGCCTATGTGAAGCCGGGCGTGGGCGCCTTCTATGCGGTGGCGCTGCTGTGCTGGGCGGGAGCGATCTGGCTGGTGCGGCCGGACGTGCTGGCGGTCGCCGCGCTGGCGCCTGTCGCGCTGCATTTGGGATGGCAGGTCGCGACGCTGACGCCCGATGATGGGGCCGGGGCGCTGTACCGGTTCCGCTCGAACCGCTTCGCCGGGCTGCTGATGGCGCTGGCCTGTGCGGTGGTGGGGAGCACAGGCTGACCGTCGCCCCAGCGCAGGCTGGGGCCTTTTCGAGAGGACATCCGATCATCGCCACAGATCCCGGCCTTCGCCGGGATGACGGCCCTGCCTTGATCTCGCGCAACGCTTTGGCGGGTTGTCGCGTTGCGGAAACTCCGTCACATCTGAAGGTCGATGACCGTAGCCACGCCCGCCACCCGCTCGCTTGCCGAAAGCCATCGCTCGATCGCCATCCCGGAAGGTGCGTCCTTCCTGCGGCGGCTGTTCGCCTTTGCGGGGCCGGGCTATCTGGTCGCGGTCGGCTATATGGACCCCGGCAACTGGGCGACCGACATCGCGGGCGGATCGGCCTATGGCTATGCGCTGCTGTCGGTCATCCTGCTGTCCAACATCATGGCGATGATCCTCCAGGCGCTGTCGGCGCGGCTGGGCATCGCCGCCGGGCTGGACCTGGCGCAGGCGTGCCGGGCGGCCTATTCCAAGCCGGTCTCGCGCATCCTGTGGCTGCTCTGCGAGATTGCGATCATCGCCTGCGACCTGGCCGAGGTGCTGGGCACCGCCATCGCGTTGCAACTGCTGTTCGACCTGCCACTGGTCTGGGGCGTGCTGATCACCGGATTCGACGTCTTCCTGATCCTCGCGCTCCAGCGTTACGGCTTCCGCAAGGTCGAGGCGTTCATCATCGCGCTCCTCCTCATCATCGGCGGCTGCTTCCTCTATGAGCTGATCGCCTCGCGCCCCGATCCGGGCGCGGTGCTGGCGGGGTTCGTGCCCACGACGCGGATCGTGACCGATCCGGCGATGCTGTACATCGCCATCGGCATCCTCGGTGCGACGGTGATGCCGCACAATCTCTACCTCCATTCCTCGGTGGTGCAGACCCGCGCCTTCGGCCTGACGACCGAGGGCAAGCGCGACGCCATCAAGATGGCGACGATCGACAGCACGGTGGCGCTGTTCTTCGCCTTCTTCATCAATGCCGCGATCCTGATCGTGGCAGCGGCGACCTTCCATGTCGCGGGCCGCACCGACGTCGCCGAGATCGACCAGGCCTATCGCCTGCTCGCCCCCATGCTGGGTGCGGGCGCGGCGAGCGTGGTGTTCGGCGTGGCGCTGCTCGCCTCGGGCCAGAATTCGACCGTGACGGGGACGCTGGCGGGGCAGATCGTGATGGAGGGCTTCCTCGACCTCCGGCTCGCGCCCTGGCTGCGGCGGCTGATCACCCGCGGCCTCGCGATCATTCCCGCCGTGCTGGTCGTCGGCGCCAGCGGCCAGGCGGGGGCGACCAGGCTCCTCGTGCTCAGCCAGGTGATCCTCAGCCTGCAACTGCCCTTCGCCGTGGTGCCGCTGGTCCGCTTCACCGCGAACAAGGCCATGATGGGGCCGTTCGCCAGCCCGGTCTGGCTGCGCGTTCTGGCCTGGATCATCGCGGCGACGATCATCGTCCTCAACCTCACCCTGCTCTGGGGAATCGCCACCGGCTGAATGGTTTCGCGGTGGCGAGTGGTTGGCGCGTGACTTCGGATCGGGCCCCGTTAATCTGGCGAGAACTGGGACACAGGGATCGCCGAATCAATGACGACCACCATCACCACCCTGCACGTCGACGATACCGGGCCGCTGGCCGATGCGATCGTCGACACGCTGGTCCACCGGATCGGCAAGGATGCCGCCAATGCCCGCCGCCACGACTGGCTGGCCGCAACCATCCTGACCGTGCGCAACGACATCATCGAACGCTGGATGGCCTCCACCCGCGAGGCGCATGCGGCGGGCGCCAAGCGCGTCTATTATCTCAGCCTGGAATTCCTGATCGGACGGCTGCTGCGCGACGCGCTGTCCAATCTGGGGGTGATGGCGCAGGTGGCCGGCGCGCTCCAGTCGCTGGGCGTCAACCTGGCCGATCTGGAGGAGATGGAACCCGACGCCGCGCTGGGCAATGGCGGCCTGGGGCGACTGGCGGCCTGCTTCATGGAAAGCCTCGCCAGCCTCGACCTGCCCGCTTACGGCTATGGCATCCGCTATGTGAACGGCATGTTCCGCCAGCGGATCGACGATGGCTGGCAGGTCGAGCTGCCCGAAACCTGGCTGAGCCACGGCAATCCCTGGGAGTTCGAACGTCGCGAGAGCGCCTATTTCGTCGGCTTCGGCGGCGAGGTGGTGGGCACCGAGACGGGCGCGGTCCACTGGAAGCCCGGCGAGGCGATCGAGGCGATCGCGGTCGACACCCCCGTCGTCGGCTGGCGCGGCAAGCGGGTCAACACGCTGCGGCTATGGACCGCGCAGGCGATCGACCCCATCCGGCTCGATCGGTTCAACGCGGGCGATTATACCGGCGCGCTGGCGGGACAGTTGGCGGCGGAGACGCTGGTCCGCATCCTCTATCCCTCGGACAGCTCGCCCGCCGGCCAGGAGCTGCGGCTGCGGCAGGAATATTTCTTCTCCTCCGCCTCGATCCAGGACATCGTCCGGCGGCATATTCAGTATTTCCACGACATCCGCACCCTGCCCGACAAGGCGGCGATCCAGCTGAACGACACCCATCCGGCGGTGTCGGTCGCCGAGCTGATGCGGCTGCTGGTCGATCATCACGACCTGGGGTTCGAACAGGCGTGGGACATCACCCGCCGCACCTTCGGCTATACCAACCACACGCTGCTGCCCGAGGCGCTGGAAAGCTGGCCGCTGCACCTGTTCGAGCGGCTGCTGCCGCGTCACATGCAGCTGATCTATGCGATCAACGCCAAGCTCCTGCGCGAGGCGCGGGCGATGGAGGGCGTGGACGACCGCGCCATCGCCGCGATCAGCCTGATCGACGAGAGCGGCGAGCGCCGGGTGCGCATGGCGAACCTGGCCTTTGCGGGCAGCCACAGCGTCAACGGCGTCGCCGCGCTGCATACCGAGTTGATGAAGAAGACGGTCTTCGCCGACCTGCACCACCTCTATCCGACGCGGATCAACAACAAGACCAACGGCATCACCCCGCGCCGCTGGTTGCAGCAATGCAACCCGCAACTCACCGCGCTGATCCGCGAGGCGATCGGGCCAGGCTTCGAGGATGACGCGGAAAAACTGATAGCGCTCACGGAATTTGCGGACGACGCGAATTTCAGGGAACGGTTTCTCGCCATCAAACGTTCCAACAAGGTGGGGCTGGCAAATTATCTCAAAGAGTCGACCGGGTTGCGCGTGGCCCCCGATGCGCTGTTCGACGTCCAGATCAAACGCATCCACGAATATAAGCGCCAGCTGCTGAACATCATCGAGACGGTAGCGCTCTACGACCAGATTCGCAGCCATCCGGAACGCGACTGGACCCCGCGCGTGAAGTTGTTCGCGGGCAAGGCGGCGTCGAGCTATCACAATGCCAAGCTGGTCATCAAACTGGCCAACGACGTCGCCCGCCGGATCAATTCGGACCCCAGCGTCGGCCATCTGCTGAAGGTCGGCTTCGTGCCCAACTACAATGTCAGCCTGGCCGAGAAGATCATCCCGGCCGCCGACCTGTCCGAACAGATTTCGACCGCGGGCATGGAGGCGTCGGGCACCGGCAACATGAAGTTCGCGCTCAACGGCGCGCTGACCATCGGCACGCTCGACGGTGCCAATGTCGAGATCAAGGAGCATGTCGGCGACGATCATATCGTCATCTTCGGCCTGACCGCCGACGAGGTCGCCGCCAAGCGCCGCGACGGCTACAACCCGCGCGAAGTGATCGAGGGCAGCCCGGAGCTGCGCCAGGCCGTCTCTGCCATCGCCTCGGGCGTGTTCTCGCCCGACGATCCCGGCCGTTATGCCGGGCTGATGGGCGGGCTGTACGATGGCGACTGGTTCATGGTCGCCGCCGATTTCGATGCCTATGCCGCCGCGCAGCGCCAGGTCGATACCCGCTGGCAGGACCAGGCGGGCTGGGCGACCTCGGCCATCCACAATGTCGCGAAAGTCGGATGGTTCTCCTCCGATCGCACCATCCGGCAATATGCCGAGGAAATCTGGAACGTGATGTGAAGCCACCCCGTGCCGCTCTGGAAGCCCTGATCGAGGGCCGCAACGCCGATCCCTTCGCGTTGCTGGGACCTCATCAGGGACCGGGCGGCACGTTCCTTCGCGCCGTGGTGCCGGGGGCGGAACGGGTGACCGCCTTCGATCTGGCGGGCACCCGGCTGGGCGAACTGAAGCAGGTCGACGCGCGCGGGCTGTTCGAGGGCGCGGTGACGGGCGAGCCGCAGCCGGTCAAATATTGCGCCAGCGGACACGGCGCGGAATGGTGGATCACCGACCCCTACAGCTTCGGCCCGGTGCTGGGGCCGCTCGACGATTTCCTGATGGGCGAAGGCAATCACTTCCGCCTCTATGACAAGATGGGCGCGCATCTGATCGAGCATCAGGGCGTGGCGGGCGTCCACTTCGCGGTCTGGGCCCCCAATGCCGAGCGGGTGGCGGTGGTCGGCGACTTCAACGACTGGAACCCCGGCCGCCACGTCATGCGCCGCCGCCTGGATGTCGGCGTCTGGGAAATCTTCATCCCCGATATCGGCGAGGGGCGCGCCTACAAATTCGCGATCCACGGGCCCCACGGCGCCGAACAGCCGATGAAGGCCGACCCCTTCGCCTTCGCCGCCGAACTCCGCCCCAAGACCGCCTCGATCACCACCGCCCCGCCCGAGCATCGCTGGCAAGACAAGGAGCATCGCGAGCATTGGGCGGGCGTCGATCCGCGCCGCGTGCCGATCAGCATCTATGAGGTTCATGCCGGATCCTGGGACCGCGACGAGAATGGCTGGTATCTCGGCTGGGACGCGCTGGCCGACCGGCTGATCCCCTATGTGGTCGAGATGGGGTTCACCCATATCGAATTCCTGCCCATTTCCGAGCATCCTTACGACCCCAGCTGGGGCTATCAGACGACCGGCCTCTACGCCCCCTCGGCGCGGTTCGGCGATGTGGAGGGGTTTTCGCGCTTCGTCGACGGCGCGCACCGGGCCGGGATCGGCGTGATCCTCGACTGGGTGCCCGCGCACTTCCCCACCGACGCGCATGGGCTGTCGCATTTCGACGGCACCGCGCTCTACGAGCATGAGGACCCGCGCCAGGGTTTCCATCCCGACTGGAACACCGCCATCTATAATTTCGGGCGGCGCGAGGTGGCAAGCTTCCTGGTCAACAACGCGCTGTTCTGGCCCGAACGTTACCATATCGACGGGCTTCGCGTGGATGCCGTCGCCTCGATGCTCTACCGCGATTACAGCCGCAAGGACGGCGAATGGGTGCCCAACGAACAGGGCGGCCGCGAGAATTGGGAAGCGGTCGAGTTTCTCCGCCAAGTCAACCGGCAGGTTTACGGCCAGCATCCCGGCGTCTTCACCGTCGCCGAGGAGTCCACCGCCTGGCCCGGCGTCTCCGCCCCCGCGCATGACGGCGGGCTGGGCTTCGGGTTCAAGTGGAACATGGGCTTCATGCACGACACACTCCAATATATGGCGCGCGAGCCGGTGCATCGGCGGCACCATCATGGCGAGATCCTGTTCGGGCTGCATTACGCATTCGACGAGAATTTCGTCCTGCCGCTCAGCCATGACGAGGTGGTGCACGGCAAGGGCAGCCTGCTGACCAAGATGGCAGGCGACGACTGGCAGAAATTCGCGAACCTGCGCGCCTATTACGCCTTCATGTGGGGCTATCCGGGCAAGAAGCTGCTGTTCATGGGCCAGGAATTCGCCCAGCGCGAGGAATGGTCGGAGGCGCGCGCGCTCGACTGGCATCTGCGCACCAGCCATGCGCATGAGGGCGTCCGCTCGCTGGTCCGCGACCTCAACCATCTCTACCGCGAGACGCCCGCGCTCCACGCCCGCGACTGCGAGCCCGAGGGGTTCGAATGGCTGGTCGCCGACGACAGCGCGCATTCGGTCTTCGCCTGGCTGCGCAAGGCACCGGGCGAAAAGCCGGTCGCGGTCGTCGCCAACATGACCCCGGTCGCCCGCGCGCCCTATCGCCTGCCGCTGCCGCATGACGGCCGCTGGACCGAGGTGCTGAACTCCGACGCGGCCCAATATTGGGGATCGGGGCTGGGCAATATGGGGGGCGTGGATGCCAGCGACGGCGCGGCCTGGATCACCCTGCCGCCGCTCGCCACCGTCATCCTGCGGTTCGACGGATGATCCAGATTTAGACCTTTTCACGAATATCAACGCGTGGCCGGCGCGTTGCGATACGGACAGACGAATGGGAGACGGACGATGGACCTGAGGCGCGGACAACCGCTGGCGCGCGATGCCATGGCCTATGTGCTGGCGGGCGGCCGCGGCAGTCGCCTGATGGAGATGACCGATACCCGCGCCAAGCCCGCCGTCTATTTCGGCGGCAAGGCGCGGATCATCGACTTCGCCCTGTCCAACGCGATCAACTCGGGCATCCGCCGCATCGGCGTCGCGACCCAGTACAAGGCGCATTCGCTGATCCGCCATCTCCAGCGCGGCTGGAACTTCCTGCGCGACGAACGCAACGAGAGCTTCGACATCCTGCCCGCCAGCCAGCGGATCAGCGAATTCCAATGGTATGAGGGCACCGCCGACGCGGTGTTCCAGAATATCGACATCATCGAGAGCTATGCGCCCGAATTCATGGTCATCCTGGCGGGCGACCATGTCTACAAGATGGACTATGAGCTGATGCTCCAGCAGCATTGCGACAGTGGCGCCGACGTCACCGTCGCCTGTCTGGAGGTGACGCGGACCGAAGCGAGCGCCTTTGGCGTGATGCATGTCGATGAGACCGACCGCATCGTCGATTTCGTCGAAAAGCCCGCCGATCCGCCATCCATCCCCGGCAATCCGGACGTGTCGCTGGCGTCGCTGGGCATCTATGTCTTCCGCACCGCCTTCCTGTTCGAACAGCTCCGCCGCGATGCCGAGACGCCGGGGTCGAGCCGCGACTTCGGCAAGGACATCATCCCCTATCTGGTCGCGCACGGCAAAGCCCAGGCGCACCGCTTCTCCGCCAGCTGCGTGCGCTCCAGCGACGAGCCCGGCGCCTATTGGCGCGATGTCGGCACGGTCGACGCCTATTGGGAGGCCAGCCTGGACCTGACCGACGTGGTGCCACAGCTCGACCTGTACGACCGCAGCTGGCCGCTCTGGACCTATGCGGAGATCACGCCCCCCGCCAAGTTCGTCCATGACATCGACGGACGACGCGGATCGGCGGTGGCCAGCCTGGTCGCGGGCGACTGCATCGTGTCGGGATCGTCCATCCACCGCTCGCTGCTGTCGACCGGGGTTCGCACCCACAGCTTCGCGATGCTGGACGAGGCGGTGGTCCTGCCCTTCTGCCATATCGGGCGCGGCGCGCGGCTGCGGCGGGTGATCCTGGATCGCGGCGTCAGGATTCCCGACGGGCTGGTGGTCGGCGACGATCCGGTGCTCGACGGACAGCGTTTCCGGCGCACCGACAAGGGCATCTGCCTCATCACCCAGCCGATGATCGACCGTCTGGCCAACTGAAAGTCCCCATGACCCTCTCTGTCCTGTCGGTCGCCTCGGAAGCGTTCCCGCTCATCAAGACCGGCGGCCTCGCCGATGTCGTGGGGGCGCTGCCCGAGGCGCTCAGCCCCCATGACATCGCCGTCACCACGCTGATCCCCGGCTTTCCCAAGGTCATGCGCGCGATCGGCGACGCACCGCGCGTGCATCACTTCCCGCACATTATCGGCACCGAGGCCTGGCTGCGCGAGGCCCGGATCGGCGAGCATCGGCTGCTCGTCATCGACGCGCCCCATCTCTATGAGCGCGAGGGGCTCCCCTATGTCGATACCGACGGCCATGACTGGCACGACAATTGGCGGCGTTTCGCGGTGCTGGCGCGGGCAGGCGCCGACCTCGCCTCGGGCGCGGTGCCGGGCTATGACTTCGACCTGCTCCATGCGCATGACTGGCAGGCGGCGCTGGCCCCGGCCTTTCTCCATTATGCCCCCGGCCCCGGCAAGGTCGCCAAGAGCATCGTCACCATCCACAATATCGCCTTTCAGGGCTCGTTCGCGGCGCACCACTTCCCCGATCTGGGCCTGCCGCCTTATGCGTGGAGCGTCGACGGCGTCGAATATTACGGCCAGATCGGCTATCTGAAGGCGGGACTGCGCACCGCCGATGCGATCACCACGGTCAGCCCGACCTACGCTGAGGAAATCCACCGGCCGCAATATGGCATGGGGCTGGAAGGGCTGATCGCCGCCCGCGCCGAATGCGTCAGCGGGATCGTCAACGGTATCGACCCCGCCATCTGGAGCCCCAGGGCCGACGCCGCGCTGCCCGCCCCCTTCACCGTCGACACGCTGGACGATCGCGTCGCCAACAAGCGCGCGGTCGAGGAGCAGTTCGGGCTGGAGCGGGATGACGGCCCGATCTTCACCGTCATCAGCCGCCTGACCTGGCAAAAGGGCATGGACCTGCTGGTCGAGGTCATCGACGATCTGGTCGCGATGGGCGGACGGCTGGTCGTGCTGGGCACCGGCGACCCGGCACTGGAGATCGCCTTCGCCACCGCCGCGCTGCGCCATTCCGGCCGCGTCTCGGTGCGCATCGGTTATGACGAGCCGGTCTCGCATCTGCTGCAAGGGGGTTGCGACGCGATCATCATCCCCTCGCGCTTCGAGCCGTGCGGACTGACCCAGCTTTACGGCCTGGCCTATGGCTGCGTGCCCGTGGTCGCGCGGACCGGCGGGCTGGCCGACACGATCATCGACGCCAACGAGGCCGCGCTGGCCGCCGGAGTCGCGACGGGCCTTCAGTTCGACGACATGACCCCCGACAATATCGTCGCGGCGCTGCGTCGCACAATGAGACTCTATGCCGATCAAGACCAATGGCGTACCATTCAGGTGAATGGCATGAATGCCGATTATAGCTGGCACCATAGCGGCCGCCACTATGCCGAACTCTACCGATCCGTCTTGGGGGACCAATGATCAAGACCGTCGCGACTCAGCCCTATCTCGACCAGAAGCCGGGCACCTCGGGCCTGCGCAAGAAGGTGCGGGTGTTCCAGCAACCCCATTACGCCGAGAATTTCGTCCAGTCGGTCTTCGACGCGCTGGGCGATGAGAAGACCGGCCAGACGCTGGTCATCGGTGGCGACGGCCGCTTCCTGAACCGCGAGGTGATCCAGGTCGCGATCCGCATGGCTGCCGCGAACGGCTTTGCCCGCGTCGTGGTCGGCCAGGGCGGCATCCTGTCGACCCCGGCGGCCAGCAACGTGATCCGCCAGCGCAAGGCCCTGGGCGGCCTGGTCCTGTCGGCCAGCCACAATCCGGGCGGGCCGGACGAGGACTTCGGCATCAAGTACAATATCTCCAATGGCGGCCCCGCCCCGGAGAAGGTGACCGACGCGATCCACGCCAATACCAAGGCGATCAGCCGCTGGCTGACCGTCGAGGCGGCGGACATCGATCTCGACACGCTGGGCGAGGTGACGGTCGGCGACATGACGGTCGAGGTGATCGACCCGGTCGCCGATTATGCCGCGCTGATGGAGAGCCTGTTCGACTTCGCCGCGATCCGACGCGCGGTCGAGGGCGGCTTCACCATGTCGTTCGACGCGATGAGCGCGGTGACCGGCCCCTATGCGACCGAGATCCTGGAAAAGCGGCTGGGCTTCGCGCCCGGCACCGTGCGCAACGGCACGCCCCTCCCCGATTTCGGCGGGCATCATCCCGACCCCAATCTGGTCCATGCCAAGGAACTCTACGACCGGATGATGGCGGCGGACGCGCCCGATTTCGGCGCGGCCTCGGACGGGGACGGCGACCGCAACCTCATCATCGGGCGCGGGCGGTTCATCACGCCCTCGGACAGCCTGGCGATGCTGGCGGCGAACGCGCATCTGGCGCCTGCCTATGCCGGTGGGCTGAAGGGCATCGCCCGCTCGATGCCGACCAGCGCCGCCGCCGACCGGGTGGCCGAGAAGCTGGGCATCCCGGCCTATGAGACGCCGACGGGGTGGAAATTTTTCGGCAACCTGCTCGACGCTGGCATGGCGACCATCTGTGGCGAGGAGAGCGCCGGCACCGGCTCGGACCATGTCCGCGAGAAAGACGGGCTGTGGGCGGTGCTGCTCTGGCTCAACATCCTTGCCGCCTCGGGCAAGTCGGTCGACCAGATCGCGCGCGATCACTGGGCGACCTATGGCCGCAATTACTATGCGCGCCACGACTATGAGGGTGTCGAGAGCGAGCGCGCCGATGCGCTGATGGCCGATCTGCGCGCCAAGCTGCCGACCCTGCCGGGCGAGAGTTTCGCGGGGCTGACGGTCGAGACGGCGGACGACTTCGCCTATACCGACCCGACCGACCAGTCGGTCAGCCGCAACCAGGGCATTCGCGTGCTGTTCGAGGGTGGCAGCCGCGTGGTGTTCCGCCTGTCGGGCACCGGCACCAGCGGTGCGACCTTGCGCGTCTATCTGGAGCGTTACTCGGCCGACGAACTTGACCGCGAGACGCCCGAGATGCTCGCCGACATCATCGCCGCGGCGGACGAGATCGCCGGCATCACCCAGCATACCGGCCGCACCGAACCCGATGTGGTGACGTGATCCCACCTTCTTCCTCCCCTGCAAGGGGAGGTGGCAGTCCGCAGGACTGACGGAGGGGTGTCACCATCAGCGGGGACACCCCTCCACCACCGCTTCGCGGCGGTCCCCTTCCCCTTACAGGGGAGGAATTGCCATGCTGCCGCCATGACGAATCAGCCCGCCCTCCCCCTCGGCGCAACGCCGGTCCCCGGCGGCACCCGCTTCGCCGTCCGCTCGACCGCCGATCGGGTGGAATTGTGCCTGTTCGACGGCCCCCAGGAACGCCGCGTCGCCATGGCCCGTGAGGGCGATGTCTGGAGCGCCACCGTTCCCGGCCGCGACCATCTCTACGGCTATCGCGCGCACGGCGAGTATGATCCAGCGCGCAACCTGTGGTTCGACCCCGCCAAGCTCCTGGTCGATCCTTACGCGCTTGAACTCGACCGCCCCTTCGTCCAGTCCCCGCGCCTTGGCCGATATGGCAAGGACACCGCCGACATCGTCCCGCGCGCCCGCGTCGTCGCCCCGCTGACCGAGCCCCCCGCCCCGCCGCTCTTTCGACCGGGCGGGCTGATCTATGAGCTGAACGTTCGCGGCTTCTCGATGCGCCATCCCGCCATTCCGCCGGAACAGCGCGGCACGCTGGCGGCGCTCGCGCATCCGGCGGTGCTCGATCATCTCCGAAAGCTGAGCGTGGCGGCGGTCGAACTGATGCCGATCACCGCCGCGATCGATGAGCGCCATCTGCCGCCGCTCGGCCTACGCAATGGCTGGAGCTATAATCCGGTCGTGCCGATGGCGCTTTGTCCGGAGCGGGTGCCGGGCGGCGTCGCCGAGCTGGTCGCCACCATCGCCGCGCTGCGACAGGCGGGGATCGGCGTCATCCTCGACCTCGTCTTCAACCATATGGGCGAGAGCGACGTACAGGGCGGGACGCTGTCCTTCCGGGGGCTCGATCCGGACGTTTATGCCCGGACGGCGGACGGCACGCTCATCAACGATGCGGGGACCGGCAATACGCTCGACGCCAGCCGCCCCAGCGTCCGCGCGACGATCCTCGACAGCCTGCGCCATTTCGCGCGGGCCGGGGTCGACGGCTTCCGCTTCGACCTCGCCCCCGTGCTGGCGCGCGGGCCGGGATTCGATCCGAACGCCCCCATCTTCGCCGAGATCGCCGCCGATCCGATCCTCTCGACCCGCGTGATGATCGCCGAACCGTGGGACATCGGCCCCGGCGGATACCAGCTGGGCGCTTTCCCCGAGCATTGGCTGGAGTGGAACGACCGCTACCGCGACCAAGTGCGCCGCTTCTGGCGCGGCGACGGGCGCAGCGGTGACCTCGCGACGCGGGTGGCGGGATCGGCCGACATATTCACTGGCGCGGCCAGCCGCTCGGTCAATTTCGTCGCGGCGCATGACGGCTTCACCCTGGCCGACATGGTTGCCTATGCCGGGCGGCACAATCAGGCCAATGGCGAGGACAATCGCGACGGGCATGGCGACGAGGTGTCGTGGAACCATGGCGTCGAGGGGCCGAGCGACGACCCCGCCATCCGCGCTGCCCGCATCCGCTCGGTCCGCGCGCTGCTGGCCACGCTGTTCCTGTCGCGCGGCACCCCGATGCTGACCGCCGGCGACGAGTTCGGCCGCAGCCAGCGGGGCAACAATAACGGCTATGCGCAGGACAATGACACGACCTGGCTCGACTGGGAGAGTCGCGACGAAGCGCTGGAGGATTTCGTCGCCGCGCTCAGCGCCTTCCGTCGCGAGACGCCGCTCGACTGGACCGACTGGCTGAAAAACGCCGAATGGCGTACGCTATCGGGCGATCCCATGGGTGCTGACGACTGGAACGGCGACGGCTTCGCCCTGCACCTGCCGCTCGACGACGAAAGCCTGATCCTGCGCTTCGACCGGGCACGCGGCGTCTCCGCCATCCGGGGCCCGGCGATCCAGAGCTAGGGCGTCGCCATCGGCCCCATCAGATTGTGGTTCAGATGCCCCATGATCCAGATCGACCCCAGCAGCACCAGCGCCACGATCAGCACGCCGAACAACAGCGCCAGCACATTGTTGCTGTTGTCGGGCCCGGTGGTGATGTGGAGGAAAAACACCAGATGCACCCCCATCTGCCCGATCGCCAGCGCCACCAGCGCGGCGGGGACCGCCGGGCCCCAGACGATGTCGAACTGCACCAATGCGAAGGACGCCGCCGTCAGGATCGCCGCCGCGACCAGCCCGATCGCATAGCTGCGGATGCCGCCCACGATCGAGTCGCGCTCGCCATCCACGCCCGGCGCGGTTTCGTCGCGCGCCATTTCCTCGTCGGGCCGCTCGCTCATCCGCGCACTCCCATCAGATAGACCATGGTGAACAACGCCACCCAGATGATGTCGAGCGCATGCCAGAACAGGCTGAAGCACAGGATGCGCCGCAGGATATCCTCGCGAAACCCCTTGGCCCAGGCCTGCGCCATCATCGTCGTCAGCCAGAGCAGGCCGAGCGTGACGTGCAATCCGTGACAACCGACCAGCGCGAAGAACGCCGACAGGAAGGCGCTGCGCCCCGGCCCCGCCCCCTCGCCGATCAGGTGGAGGAACTCATAGGCCTCCAGCGCGAGGAAGGCGGCGCCGAGCAAGGCGGTCACCGCCATGGCGATCTGGAACCAGCGCATGTCGCGCGCCATCGTGCCCACCCCCGCCAGCCCGCAGGCGAAGCTGGACAGGAGGAGCAGCACCGTCTCGGCCTCGACCAGCTTCAGCTCGAACAGGTCCTTGCCCGAGGGGCCGCCCGCCGTCGCGTCCACCAGCACCGCATAGGCGGCGAAGAAACAGGCGAACAGAATGAAGTCCGACAGCAGGAAGATCCAGAAGCCATAGGACACCACGATCCGCTTGGGGGCGGGGCCATCCGGATTGGGCTCGGCGGCGCGGCCCAGCTTGTTGGGATCATGGGCCTTGGCGGTCTGGCTCATGACAGCGCCTCTTCGGGCAGGTCGAGCAGCGTCGCCTTGCTCCGGCGGCGCGCCTGGTCCAGCCGCTCGACCTCCTCGACCGGGATGTCATATTCGGCCTTGTCGCGCCACGCGAAGACGATGAACGTCCCCCAGGCCCCGAAGAAGCCCAGGATCACCAGCCACCAGATATGCCAGATCAGCGCAAAGCCCATGGCGGTGGCGAAGAAGGCGCTGACGATTCCGGTGGGCGAGTTGCGCGGCATCTCGATCGGTTCGTAATCGGGGCGGTCCGACAGGCGGCGGTTCTCGCGCGCCTTGGACTTGATGCCCCAATAGGCTTCCTCGCCCTTCACATCGGGCAGCACCGCGAAGTTGAAGGCGGGGGGCGGCGAGCTGGTGATCCATTCCAGCGTGCGGCCGTCCCAGGGATCGCCGCTCTCGTCGATGCGGGTCTCGCGCGTCCTGATCGAGACATAGAGCATCATGACCTGGCACATGATCCCGCCCAGGATCAGCAGCGCGCCGACCCCGGCCACCAGCAGCCAGGGATGCCAGCCGGGCACGTCATAATGCTGCATCCGCCGCGTCATGCCCATCAGCCCCAGCACATAGAGCGGCATGAAGGCGACGTAGAAGCCGCTGATCCACAACCAGAAGGCGCGCTTGCCCCAGCGCTCGTCCAGGGTGAAGCCGAACATCTTGGGGAACCAGAAGGTGAAGCCCGCAAAAGCGCCGAACAGCACGCCACCGATGATGACGTTATGGAAATGCGCGACCAGGAACAGCGAGTTGTGCAGGACGAAGTCGGCGGGCGGCACCGCCAGCATCACCCCGGTCATGCCGCCGATCA
The DNA here is from genome assembly GCF_030818415.1 of Sphingomonas sp. SORGH_AS_0950. NCBI lineage: Bacteria > Pseudomonadati > Pseudomonadota > Alphaproteobacteria > Sphingomonadales > Sphingomonadaceae > Sphingomonas > Sphingomonas sp. SORGH_AS_0950. The sequence goes on along the minus strand of NZ_JAUTAE010000001.1, from coordinate 3,103,547 downwards.
CGAAGGTCACGATGAACCCGATCGACCACAGCATCATCGACGTATAGCGGATGCGCCCGCCATACATGGTGAACAGCCAGTTGAAGACCTTCACCCCCGTCGGCACCGCGATGATCATCGTGGTGATGCCGAAGAAACCGTTCACATCGGCGCCCGCCCCCATGGTGAAGAAATGGTGTAGCCAGACCATGAAGGACAGGATGCAGATCACCATGGTCGCGATGACCATCGACCGATAACCGAACAGGGGCTTGGACGAGAAGGTCGAGATGATCTCGGAAAACACGCCGAAGGCGGGCAGGATCAGGATATAGACTTCCGGATGGCCCCAGGCCCAGATGAGGTTGACGAACATCATCTGGTTGCCCCCCGCCTCGGGCGTGAAGAAGTGGAAGCCCAGATAACGGTCTAGGATCAGCATGCCGAGGCAGGCGGTCAGCACCGGAAAGGCCGCGACGATCAGCAGGTTGGACGCCAGCGAGGTCCAGGTGAACATCGGCATCCGGCTATAGCCCATGCCCGGCGCGCGCATCTTCAATATGGTGGTGACGAGGTTCACGCCGGACAGCAGCGTCCCCATCCCCGATATCTGCAGCGCCCACAGATAATAATCGACCCCGACACCGGGGGAGAAGCGCAGTTCGGATAGCGGCGGATAGACCAGCCAACCGGTCTTGGCGAATTCGCCGATGACCAGGCTCATATTGATCAGCAGCGCGCCGCTGCACGTCAGCCAGAAGCTGACCGAATTGAGCGTCGGAAAGGCCACGTCGCGCACGCCGAGCTGCAACGGCACGACGAAGTTCATCAGCCCGATCATGAACGGCATCGCCACGAAGAAGATCATGATCGTGCCATGCGCCGAGAAGATCTGGTCGTAATGGTCGGGCGGCAGATAGCCCTCATTGCCGTACGCGATCGCCTGTTGCGACCGCATCAGCAGCGCGTCGGAAAAGCCGCGCAACAGCATCACGCCCGCCAGCAGGCAGTACATCACGCCGATCCGCTTATGGTCGACGCTGGTGATCCACTCGCTCCACAGATAGGGCAGAGCCCCGCGCCGCCAGACCCAGATGAAGACGCCCAGGAGGACCACGCCGATCACCCCGGCCGACACCAGCGGCAGCGGTTTGTGGAACGGGATCGAATCCCAGCCCAGCTTGCCGGTCAGGCTCATTGCTCGCGCCCATCCTTGGCCCGGTCGCCCTCGGGCGCGCCGTTGCGCATCACGATCTGGTCGTAAAGGCCCGGTTGAAGCCGGGGATAGCTGGCGGGGCGGACATTGCGGCTGGGATGCGCCATCGCCACGAACTCGTTCCAGTCAAGCGTCTTGCCCCGCCCCGCCCTGGCGGTCGCGACGAAGCGATCGAACGCCGCCTGCGGCACCGCATCGACGAAGAAGTCCATATCGGCAAAGCCCTCCCCGCTATAATGCGCCGACAGCCCGCGATACCGCCCCGCCTTGTCCGCGCGCAGGTGAAGCGTCGAGTCCATCCCCGACATGGCGTAGATCTGGCTGCCCAGCTGCGGCACGAAGAAGCTGTTCATGACGCCCGCCGAGGTGATGCGGAACTTCACCGGCGTACCGACCGGCACGACCAGCCGGTTGATCGTGGCGATCCCCTGTTCGGGGTAGAGGAACAGCCATTTCCAGTCGGTCGCGACGACCTCGACCGTCATCGGCCTTGCCTTGGAGGCGATCGGCCTGGGCGGGTCGAGATCGTGGCTGCCGATCCAGGCGATGCCGCCCAGGAACATGATGGCCAGCGCCGGGATCGACCAGACCAGCAATTCCAGCCGCCCCGAATAGGCCCATTCGGGCAGATGCCTGGCGCGGCTGTTGCCCGCCCGGAACCACCAGCCAAAGGCGAAGGCCAGCACGATCACCGGCACGACGATGGCCAGCATCACCGCCAGCGCATTGAAGAAGATGCTGCGCTCACCCGCCGCGATCGGCCCGGCCGGGTTCAATATGCCCGGCTCGCAGGCGGTCAGGACAGCGCACAGGCCAAGGCACGAAAAACGCGCGGAAAATCGGGCGAGGCGCGGATCGCGGAGCATTCAGACGGTGAACGGCGGCCTCATGCTTTCGTTCCGCACCCGCATGGTCAGGCCGCGAGTCGTCGCCCCTCGCCGTCGCCGCTGTCATTGGCGGGCCGCTCCGTCCGGCGCGGGCGCGCCGCCCGGCTCGCGGACATTTGCCGTCCCCAGCGGCGGAAGACCGGCCAGCGCGCCAGCATCGAGGAGGACAGGACCGTAGCCATGGTCAGTTCGGCCAGCCCGCCCCATTCGATCGTCGAGACGATCATCACCAGATCGCCCATCGACCCCGCCGCCCCGCCGAGCATGCGGATCTCGTCAATCTCGAACCAGATGGCGAACCCGATCAGCGCCACCCCCAGCGCGATCGTCGCCCAATGCCCCGGCCGGACCCGATTCAATTGCCGCGCCGGGGCCTCGACCAGCAGGCGCGCCAGCCAGCGGCTTATCGGCAAGGTCGGGCAGCAGCGCAGCAGAATCGTCAGCCCCAGAAGCAACAGCGCGGTCGTCTCCACCATCATCCCCCTTCGATCCCCCTGCCGCCTCCACGTCCCTTTGCGGGGATGGTGGAACCGGTTTTCGCGACCGTCCCACTATGGAGACGAAACGGCGATTTACCAGAGGCGTGACGGCGGCGCCCGCTCGCGTCTATGCTCGTGCCATGACCCTGCGCAGCGCCCTGTTCCTTCCCGCCTCCAATCCCCGCGCCATCGCCAAGGCGCGGACGGTCGACAGCGATGCGGTGATCCTCGACCTGGAGGATGCGGTCGCCCCCGATGCCAAGGCGGCCGGGCGCGAGGCGGCGGTGGCCGCGGTGCGCGAGGGAGGCTTTGGGGACAGGCTGCTGGTGGTGCGGACCAACGGGCTCGACACCCAGTGGGCGGCGGACGATCTCGCCGCGCTCGCCGCCGTGCGTCTGGCGGCGGTGCTGATCCCGAAGGTCGATGACGTTCCGACCCTGGCACGGGCGCGGGCGGCGCTGGGGCCGGGCGTGCCGCTCTGGGCGATGATCGAGACGTGCCGGGGCATCCTGTCGCTGGGCGCGATCGCACAGGCCGCGCGCGAGGTCGGGCTGACCGCGCTGGTGGCGGGCACCAACGATCTCGCCAAGGAGATGCGCCTGCCCGCGCCGCCGCCGCCCGAGGCCTTGCTGCCGTTGCGGGTGCAGATCGTCGTGGCGGCCCGCGCGGGCGGGATGATCGCGCTCGACGGGGTGTGCAACGCGCTCGATGCGCCCGAACGGCTGGCGGCGGAATGCGCCGAGGGGCGGCGGCTGGGGTTCGACGGCAAGACGCTGATCCATCCCAACCAGATCGACGCCGCCCATCGCGGCTTCGGCCCCGACGAGGCTGAGATCGCCTGGGCCCGGCGGATCGTCACCGCCTTTGCCGATCCCGACCAGGCGGCGCTGGGCGCGATCCGGCTGGACGGGCAGATGGTCGAGCGGCTCCATCTGATCGAGGCGGAGCGGATATTGGCGCTGGCGGGCGTGGTGTAGCGACTATCTCCGCCTTCCCCGTGCCGGGGAGGATTACGGCGGATCGACATTTACTATTGCTTCTTCTTCCCCTCTCCCCTGGACAGGGGAGAGGGTTAGCGAAGCTTGCCAGCCTGCTGGCTAGCGCAGCTTGGGTGAGGGGTTGAGCGAGCCCAAAGGCTCGCGCGCTCGCTTCGCGAGCGCCCACCCCTCACCCAGCTCCGACTAAGCCTTTGCTTTCGCAAAGGCCAAGTCTGCGCAACCCTCTCCCCTCTGCGAGGGGCGAGGGACGGAAAGGTGTCGCCGAATGTCGATTGGCCCTAGGGGACGCTGGCCTCGCGCTTGCGGTCGGCATTGGCGGCGCGATTCTCGCGGACGCGCTGGGCAAAGCAGCCGGTTGCGCCGCCCGCGCCGACCGCCGAGCAGCTGCCGATGCTGTTGACGCCGACGCCTTCGTTGGTGGTGCCGGTCGCGCGGACCGCCCAGCTTTCATTCTCGGGCGTCACCTGGAGCTCGCGAAGCTCCTTGGGCACGCGGAACTGTTCCTGCGCGCTGCGGCGGACGCAGACGACGATCTCGTTGCCGTTATTGTCGGTGGGGCAGCGTTCGTTGCCGAACAGGGTCAGCACGCCGTTGATCGGCGCGTTGCGCGACACCTCGCCCGGCGCCTGGGCAGGCTTGGGCTTGACCGCACCGGGCGCGGCGACCGGTTGCACCGGAACCTGCTGGATCGGAGCCGGCTGGATTGGGGTCTGCCGGACGGGGGCCTGCTGGGCCGCGACCGGGCTCGCCGCCGCGATCACGCCCAGCCCCGCCAGCATCGCCCCGCGCCACGTCCGCTCGACCATATCCTCTCTCCCACTCACCCCGTGTCAGATCCGCTTGGCCGCCGCGATCGCGACCTTGCAGCCCGCCCGGATCAATCCGTACAGCACCGGATAGGCGATCGCCTCCTCCGCGCCCGCGCCCAGCGCATGGTCGCGATGCTCCAGTTCCTCGGCCTGGAAATCGGCGATCGCCTCGGACAGTTCGGGGTCGCTGTCGCCCAGCTGGTCGAGCTGGTCCTGATAATGTTTGTCGATCTCGGTCTCGACCGCCGCGGTGCACGCCATCGCCGCCTTCGGCCCGATCGCCGCCGTGATGGCGCCCAGCGCGAATCCCGCCTTGTCCCAGAAGGGCTGGAACAGCGTCGGCCGCACCCGGCGCTCGGCGATCATCCGGTCGAAAAAGGCGCGGTGGCGCTCTTCCTGCTCGGCCATGTGGTGGATGGCGCGGGCAAAGGGATGCCGGTCGCCCAGCACCGCCAGCTGCCCCGCATAGATGCGGGTCGCGCCATATTCCCCGGCCTGGTCCACCCGGACCATTGCCTTCATCGGTTCGCGCCGGTCGCCCGGCATCCAGCGAAGCTGGCTCATCGCGCCTTCCTCATCAACATCAGGATCGCCGCCGCGCCGCCCAGCGAGAAGATCGCGTTGAACCCGGCCAGCGAAATGCCGCCCAGCGTCCATTGCGCCACGTCGCAGCGGATGACCGGCGCATGCATGATCGCATTCAACCGATCGGTCGCGCTCAATCCGTTCAAGTCCACCGTCGAGGTGCAGGCGGTGAAGCCCTGCCACCAGCCATATTCGACCCCGGCATGCGCGACACCGATCGCCCCCGACACCGCGATCAACAACGCGGCAAGGATGACAAGCGATCCCCGGATGCTGCGCTGGGGCACTACAAAGGCGAGCAGCGCGGGCACCAGCGCGGCATAATGCGGCCAGCGCTGCCAATGGCACATCTCGCACGGATACAGCCCGCCGATCAGCTGGCTGCCCCACGCCCCCGCCAGCAAGGCGGCGGGCAGCAGCAGCGCGATCCAGTTGGCGCGGCGTTCGCTGCGGGTACGCGGGGTCGTCATGTCACTTCACCGGCGGCTTGGTGGCGGCGGCGACCTGCGCGGCCCCGCCCAGCCGCGCGATGGTCTTCAGCGCATAATAGAGCTGGAAGTCCTCGACCCCCTGCTTCTTGAGCGCATCGGGGGTCATCGCGAAGCGCGGATCGGTCTTGGTATCCTCTTCCAAGATCGCATTGTCGGCCTTCACCTCGTTGATCAGGTGGCGGCGCAGATCGGCCTCGCGGAAAACGGGCCGCGTCTTGTAATCGGGATCGGAAATCTGCGGCACCTTGATATCCGGCTCGATCCCGCCCTCCTGCACCGACCGGCCCGAGGGGGTGTAGTAGCGCGCGGTGGTCAGGCGCAGCGCGGTTTCGGGGCCGAGCGGCAGCAGCGTCTGAACCGATCCCTTGCCGAAGCTGCGCTCGCCCATCACCAGCGCGCGGTGATGATCCTGAAGCGCGCCCGCGACGATCTCGGAGGCCGAGGCGGTGCCCGAATTGGTCAGGACGATCACGGGCAGGCCATGCGCGTCGTCGCCGGGCTTGGCGTAATAGCGTTCGATGTCCGATTTCTCGCGGCCGCGCTGCGACACGATCTCGCCATGATCAAGGAAGGCGTCGCTGACCGCGATCGCCTGGGTCAGCAACCCGCCGCCATTGTCGCGCAGGTCGACGACATAGCCCAGCGGCCGATGGCCCAGCGCCTTGTCGATCGCCATGATCGCGGCGCGCGTGTCGGCGCCGGTGTTTTCGGAGAAGGTGTTGATGTTGATATAGCCGACATCGCCCTTGACCTCCCACTTGACCGGGCGCTGGACGATGACCTCGCGGGTCAGGGTCAGTTCCAGCGGCTTGTCGCGGCCGGGGCGGACGATGGTCAGCCTGATCTTGGTGCCGGGCTTGCCGCGCATCTGGCCGATTGCCTCGTCCAGCGACTGGCCATAGACCAGCTTGCCGTCGATATGGGTGATATAGTCGCCCGACTTGATGCCTGCGCGGCCCGCCGGAGTATCTTCCTGCGGCGCGATGACCTTGATCGCGCCGTCCTCCATCGAGACGGTCAGGCCCAGCCCGCCATAATTGCCCTCGGTCTGGATCTTGAGATTGTCGAAATCCAGCGCATCGACATAGCTGCTATGCGGGTCGAGCGCGGCCAGCATCCCCTGGATCGCGCCCTTGATCAGCGTGTCGTCATCGACCTTGTCGACATAATCGGCCTTGATCCGGTTATAGACGTCGAGGAAGCGGTCGAACTGCCGCACGGTGGAGCTGTCGACCGCCGCCATCGCGGAGGTCGTGATCGGCACCATGGCCAGCGCGCCGACAATGGCAGTAGCAGTCAGAAGCGGACGTTTCGGCAGCAAACGGGGCATCGAGGGTCCTGGACCAGAAAAGCGGACCGCCTGTGTAGCGGGAAGCCGTTCCCAATCAAAGCGCAACCGTGCTGAACGAGGGGTGAGCGGTGGGATGCCGGACTCTCCTTGTACCGAACGCCCATAATGGCGGACTGCAATCGCCCCCGACCAAATGCCCTGCCCCGATATGAAAGGGATCGTTCCATTTCCCTAATTGAGATGGCCGATCGTAAATTAGTTCATCTCTGTGACGATATCATTCGCCAAGTGCATCATCGCCGCTACGGAATGATCGTCTGTCTGCCGGATATGCAGACTGCTGGTGCGCCCATCCGGACCATACCATTGTACCGCCGACATCGACTTTCCGCTTGCGTCCTGGAGCCGGATCAACGTCGCAGGATAACTACCAACCGACGTGTTTATGCTGTTTTGAGGCACCCTAACGACAATGCCCGCCGCCACGTTATCGGCCTCCCTGAATATCACCCTTCCTATTTCCGGATAATCTGAGAATACGCGAGTTATACCAGACCAGCCACGCCTTCCGCTCGGCGTCCTCTCTAAAGACCTCAGCCTATCGGTTTCTGCATAAGCATCACCTCTTAAATACTTTCCATCATAATAATATCCTGCAAACTTCGCGCTCTCCAGATTCGTGCCAACTACAGACAACGGCACTATGTACGAATCCTCATCATTGGCCAGGTTATCCGGACCTCTAAAAACTTTCTCCGCACTAAAATTTCTATCAATGTCGATGACGCCTCCTATTGGCACCACCTTGATTTTTGTTGCGCTTAACGCGGGGGCGCCAACAACAGACACAATATGAACACCGGGCTTAAGCCCCCCTGCCGCAGCGCGATTGAGATCCCTGATGCGCTGAACGGACTCAGCAACCATGGCTTCCACTTGAGATACACTGAGCTTTTCGCGTTTTGCGATTCGCTTTATTCCAGCCCTCGCCTCTTCTGCAGAGAGCTTTTCATTCTTCGAAAAATCCTCAATTACCTGGATAGTATTGATCCTTGAGGATTCCCGCTCAATTCCGCTAAATTTGAACAAACAGAGTAGGATCACTGCTACGGACGCCGCCGTCATTGCCGATTTCACTTTCATGGGGCCCGCTCTCCTACAGGTTACACCCAATGGCAAAGCTGTCGCCATAGAAGGTGACCCCAAATTCATCGGTCCACCGGTGAAGGCCGCTGACCGTCCAAAACGGACCTCCAGGCGACCCCATCCCTTCACCCCAATCAATCGCCTTGGCAGCGTTATCGCCCATTCTCACATCAAATATCGTATGATTATCAGGCTCCACCCCATTCCATACGTGATGGGAAGATGCGCCAATCTCTGGATATGTCTGCTGGGTCCAGTCCCATGTGATCGACTCGTTGTTTCCGCAATTTGCTCTACTAATCAGACTCATTGCGGGCGCCTGCGAGGAAGCAAAGAGCGCAATCATACAAAATGCATGAGGAATAAGTCTCATCATTATTTCCTATCCCTGATCGCACGGCGCAAGTTTAAGTACTATAACAATAATTATCTCCGATTCACCAATTAGCATATCAAATGCCTCTTGGCAAGAAGAAGATAAGCTTTTGACAGTTGCAAAATATAATGAAATCAACAATCTTGTGGGGAAGTGAAAGCAAACAGTCGGATTTATATTAGAGAGGATTCTGATCAGTCTGGATCATAACCACAGGAGGTGAAGTAGTTGGCGCATTCCTGTGGTTGGAACAGATCGACCAACCTGCCGATGAGGGACCACAAGCCCGACACGGTGCGTTCGCCGGCCCTGCGCAGCATAGCCTTGAGGCGGGCGAAGGCCTTCTCGATCGGGTTGAAGTCGGGACTGTAGGGCGGGAGAAACATGAGGCGGGCGCCTGCGGCTTCGATGGCTTCACGGACGCCGGCACGCTTGTGGCTGGACAGGTTGTCCATGATGACCACGTCGCCGCGTCCGAGGTCGGGCACGAGAACCTGTCGGACGTAGGCCTCGAACCAGTCGCCGTTGATCGGGCCGTCGAGCACCATCGGCGCGATCATGCCGGTCATGCGCAGGCCAGCGACCAGCGTGGTCGTCTTGCGATGACCATGTGGGTAACCCATCCGCAGCCGCTCGCCCCGCCGGCAGCGGCCGTGGCTGCGGGTCATATTGGTCGCCGTCCAGGTCTCGTCGATGAAGACGAGCCGCGCAGGGTCGAGGTCGAGCTGGCCATCAAACCAGTCCTCACGCGCACTCAGGACGTCGGCGCGATCCTGCTCGATCGCATGCCCGGTCTTTTTTTGCGCGTGATCCCGTGACGGGCAAAGAAGCGGTGCAGCGTCGAGATCGCCACCGTCACGCCCGCCTGACCCAGCTCGCGACGCAGCTCGTCCAGCGTGATGTCGCGACGCGCTTCGTGCAGCGCCAGGATCGTGGGCGCATGCGCTTCGATCCGCCGCGACCGCGTGTCCCCGCCCTGCGGCTTGGCGGCATAGGTGCCCGTGCTGCGGCGCTGGTCGTGCCACCGGATCACCGTCGCGGCCGCCACACCGAACCGCACCGCCGCAGCCCGGCAACTCATCCCCTCGTCAACCGCGGCCAGCGCTCGCGATCGTAGATCCATCGACAACGGCTTGCCCATCAATGCCGGCCTCCATCCAGCCAGCACCGTGAATCAGATCAGCTCGGCCATGGGAATCCCCCGTCGACTCAGGTCGGCCGGAAAACGCTCTAGAAGGCTCTCACCCCAGCAGCGCGGTGATATCCATCGGCCGCCCGTCGCGGCGAAGCTCCACCGTCACGCGCGGCGCCATGCCCCCGCGCCCCTGGCCCGCCCGGCCCAGCACCGCGCCCGCCGCGACCCTCTGTCCGACCCGCACCGCGATGCCGCCCAGCCCGGTGACGAGGCTGGTCCAGCCCGCGCCGTGATCCACGATGACGATCCCGCCATAGCCGCGAAACGGCCCGGCATAGCGGATCTCGCCCCCGGCCGGCGCGACGACCGGCGCCTGCGGCCCCGTCGCCAGCGTGATGCCGCGCGCGCGCACGCCCGCATCCGAAATCTCGCCAAAGCCGCTCGCCACCCGTCCGGCGACTGGCAGGCGATAGGTGCCCGGCGGGATCGCCGGTCCCGCCGCGCCCGGTGCCAGGGGCCGCGCCACCGGGCCGGGCAGCGCCAGGAGTTCACCCGCCGTCGCCTGCGCCTCGCCACGCTCGGCCATGCGGTCGACGATGTCGCGCGCCGCCTCGCCCAGCGCCAGGGCGCGATTGGCCTCGTCCACCGCGCCGCGCCCCAGCGTGTCGGCCCGTCCGCGATGCACCGCCTCCAGCCGGGCCAGCGCCTGACGCTCACTCTCCAATTTCGCGGTGGTCGCCGACAGCGCCCGCGCCGCCAGTCCCGCCTGCGCCCGGATTCGCCGGGTCGTTGCCAGCTCGGCGCGCACCACCGCCGATCGTTCTGCGATCACCGGCGCAATGGTGCCGAAGACCGCGCGGACATGCGCGACATCGGCGACCGAGCCCGGCTGCGCCACCGCCGCGATGGGGGGCCGCGCCGCCATGCCCTGCATCGCCGCCAGCAGATGCGCGAGCGGCGCCTGCGTCCGGGCCAGCCGCGCCTGTTGCTGCGCCAGCAGCCCCGCGACCAGATCGACCCGCGCGCGCGCCGCACGCACCTCCGCCTCGGCCGCCGCGACGCGTGCGGCCATGGCCCGCTCGCGCGCCTGGGCGATGGCGGCGGCATCGCGTTCGGCATCGGCCTGTCGTTCCAGCGCCTGGGCGCGCGCCTGCGCCGCCGCCGCGCCCGCCCGCGCATCGGCCAGGCGACGCTGGTCGGCGGCGATGTCGGTCGCGCCGAGCAGCGCCAGAGCGGCCAGCGCCAGAGCGGCCAGCGCCAGAGTCGCATGCCGCCGGGCCACGCCTATCCCTCGCGGTGATAGGGGTGGTTGGCCAGGATGCTGGTCGCGCGGAAAAGCTGTTCGGCCAGCATCGCCCGCGCCATCATGTGCGGCCAGGTGGCGCGACCATAGGAGATGAGCAGGTCGGCGCGCGCCCGGTCCTCATCCTCGAACCCGTCCGCCGCGCCGATCATGAAGCGGCACTCGCGCACGCCGTCGTCGCGCCAGCGCTCCAGCCGACGCGCGAAGTCCATCGAGGTCAGGTTCTCGCCCTTCTCGTCCATCAGGACGAGGCGCACCTGTCCCTCCAGCGGAGGAATTTTTCCGCCGGTGTCAGGGAGTTCGGTGATCCGGGTCGGCCAGCCGATCCGCTTGATATAGCGGTCGACCAGCTCGGCCTCGGGCGAACGGCCGATTCGCCCGCGCGCGACGATATGCAGCAGCACGGGCGAAACCCCTGGGCGTCAGAGGTTGCGGTCGGCCGGGCTGGCGGGGGGAGTCGGCGCATCGCCGAACGCCCACATCCGCTCGAGATTGTAGAAGGTCCGCACCTCGGGCCGGAACAGGTGGACGATGACGTCATTGGCGTCGATCAGCACCCAGTCGGCGGTCGGCAGGCCTTCGATCCGCACCGAACGGCCGAACTCGGCCTTGATCTTCTCGGCGAGCTTCATCGCCATCGACGCGACCTGCCGGGTCGACCGACCGCTGGCGATCACCATGAAATCTGCGATCGACGACTTGCCCGCCAGCGGGATCGAAATCGTCTCCACCGCCTGGTCGTCGTCGAGCGAGGCGAGGATCAGGCGATGCAGCGCCTCCACCTCGGCAGGATCGGACGGACGCGGCGATTGGGGGGAAGTGGCCAAGTTAGCTCCTGTTCAGGGGACGTTTCGGCCCATATGCCGAAACCAGTCCGGATCGCGGGCCCGAAGGCCCGTGGCGGAAGTCGGGTCGGGGCGGAAGCGCAGCAGCACGAAGGCTGGCAAACTCCACATCGTCCAGTTCTTCGCCTGGCCCGGACGCCTCTGGAAACGCCTGAACCAGCCCAGCGCGGGTGTCGCGTGGGCGGCGGCATTGTACCCCGGACGGCCGATAACCGCAATCGGGATCGCGCGCGCAATCGATCGCCATCCGCGCCACCGGTGAAACTGCCGCAGATTGTCCTCGCCCATCAGCCAGATGAAGTCATGGCCGGGGTAGCGCCGGGTGATCGCGCGCACGGTGTCGAGGGTATAGCGGGTGTGCAATTCCCGCTCGATCGCGCTGGCCCGGATCGGCGCGCGGCGCGCCATCCGCTCGGCCGAAGCCAGCCGCGCGGCGAAGGGCGCCATGTCCCCCGCCCCGTCCTTCAGGGGGTTTCCGGGCGAGACCAGCCACCACACCTCGTCGAGCGCCAAAGCGCGCATGGCGTCCAGCGAGATGCGCCGATGCCCCCGATGGGCGGGATTGAACGACCCGCCGAGCAGTCCGATCCTCATCCCCGCGCGTCGGCGCGGATCTGGCCCGTGCCTCGGCCAACCCATTTATACGTCGTCAGCCCCTCGAGCGCGACCGGCCCGCGCGCGTGCAGACGCCCGGTCGCGATGCCGATCTCCGCACCCAGCCCGAACTCCCCGCCATCGGCGAACTGGGTCGAGGCGTTCCACAGCACGATCGCGCTGTCCACTTCGGCCAGGAACCGCTCGGCGACGGCTTCGTCCTCGGCCACGATCGCATCGGTATGGTGCGACCCGTGCGCGGCGATATGCGCCATCGCGCCCGCCACGCCGTCGACCAGCGCGACGCTGGCGATCGCATCGAGATATTCGGTGTCCCAGTCCTCCGCGCTCGCCGCCTCCAGGCCGGGCACGATCTCGCGCACCGCATCGTCGCCGCGCACCGTACAGCCCGCATCGATCAGCGCGGCGACCAGTTCGGCGGCGTGGCAATAGGCGCGGTCGATCAGCAACGTCTCCATCGCGCCGCAAATGCCGGTACGGCGCATCTTGGCGTCACGCACGATCCGTGTCGCCATCGCATGGTCCGCCGAGCCGTCGACATAGACATGGTTGATCCCGTCGAGATGCGCGAGCACCGGCACCTTCGCCTCGGCCTGGACCCGCGCGACCAGGCTCTTCCCGCCGCGCGGGATCAGCAGGTCGATCAGCCCATCCGCCGCCAGCATCGCGCCCACCGCCGCGCGGTCGGTCGTGGGAACCAGCTGCACCGCGTCCGCCGGACCGCCCGCCGCCGTCCAGCCACGGGCGAAGGCGGCATGGAGCGCGCGGTTGCTGTGCACCGCCTCCGAGCCCCCGCGCAGGATCGCGGCATTGCCCGCCATCGCGCACAGCGCGGCGGCATCGACCGTGACGTTGGGACGGCTTTCATAGACGATGCCGATCACCCCCACCGGCACGCGGATGCGCGACAGGTTCAGGCCGTTGGGCCGGGTCCGCTCGTCGATCCGCTCGCCGACCGGATCGGGAAGCGCTGCCACCGCTTCGACGCCCGCGACGATGCCCGCGATCCGCTCCTCGTCCAGCTTCAGCCGGTCGAGCATCGCCGGGGACAGACCGTTCGCCGCGCCAGCCGCGACATCCTGCGCATTGGCGGCCAGGATCGCCGGGCTGTCCTGACGAATCGCCAGCGCGGCGGCGCGCAGGGCCTGCGCCTTGGCGGCGGTCGGCATCTGCGCCAGCGTCTGCGCGGCGGTGCGGGCGCGGCGGCCCATGTCGGCGATCAGGGCGGGCATGTCGTGATGGTCGGCCATGGCGCGGCGGTATCATGGTCGGGCGGCGGGCCCAAGCATGGGAATCTTGGCCGGTGGAAAGAGCGGGCCGCGCCCCTCCACCATGCTGCGCATGGTCCCCCTCCCCAAGCCCGGCTTGGGGAGGATTTGGGCGACATCATTCCTCCCCAAGCATGGCTTGGGGAGGGGGACCGCCCGGCGCAGCCGGGTGGTGGAGGGGCATTCCCACCGCTTCTGCCGAAGCCCCTCTCCATTTGTTCATCACCAGTCCCTATGAAGGCCCCATGCACAGCCGTTTCGAATCCCTCCCCAACCGCCGCGCCATCGTCGACCGCCGTGCCCTTGCCGAGCAGGTGGCGGCGCTGGGCATCACCGGGCCCGAGGGGCGGACGCAGGTCACGCCGATCCTTCGCGCCGCGCTCGACGCCGGGCGGCAGGAGGTGGCGCGGCGGCTGTCGCTCCATCCCTCGCGCGGACTGGAGGCGGCCGCCGCACAGGCCTATCTGACCGATCAGGTGCTGAAGCTGCTGTTCGAATTCACCACCGAGACGCTCTACCCGCTCAGCAACCCCACGGCGGGCGAGCGGCTGACCCTGATCGCGGTGGGCGGCTATGGCCGCGGCGAGATGGCCCCCTATTCGGATGTCGATATCGGCTTCCTCACGCCCTTCAAGCAGACGCCGCATGCCGAGCAGGTCATCGAATCGATGCTCTATTCGCTCTGGGACCTGGGATTGAAGGTCGGCCATTCCAGCCGCTCGATCGACGAGATGATCCGCCAGGCGCGCGCCGACGTGACGGTGCGCACCGCGCTGCTCGAAGGGCGGTTCCTGTGCGGCGACCAGGCGCTGTATCAAGAGGCCTCGCGCCGCTTCAAGTCCGAGATCCAGACCGACTCGCACCGCCAGTTCATCGCCGACAAGCTGGCCGAGCGCGACCTGCGCCACCGCAAGATGGGCGACACCCGCTATGTCGTCGAACCCAATGTCAAGGAGGGCAAGGGCGGCCTGCGCGACCTCCATGCGCTGTTCTGGATCGGCAAATATGTCTATGACGTCGACCGCGCCGCCGACTTGATCGAGCGCGGGCTGTTCACCCGCGAGGAATATCGGCAATTCCACCGCGCCGATAATTTCCTGTGGGCGGTGCGCTGCCACCTCCACACCATCACGGGCCGTGCCGAGGACCGGCTGACCTTCGACGTGCAGCGCCAGATCGCCGAGCGGATGCGCTTCTCCGACCGGCCCGGCAAGGCCAAGGTCGAGCGGTTCATGCAGCTCTATTTCCTCCAGGTGAAGACGGTCGGCGCGCTGACCGGCGCCTTCCTGGCGCATCTGGACGAGCGGTTCGCGGCGCGCGGGCATCGCTTCGGCCTGCCCACGATCCGCAGGCGACCGCGCCGGTTGAACGGCTTCGTCCTCGATCGCGGGCGGCTGGCCCTGCCGCGCGACGATTTCTTCCAGGAGGACCCGGTCCGGCTGATCGAGATCTTCCAGCTCGCCGACCGCTATGAGCTGGAGGTCCATCCGCTGGCGATGCGCGCCGCGTCGCGTGATGCCAAGCTGGCCGACGATATCCGCCGCGATCCCAGGGCCAATGCGCTGTTCCTCGACGTGCTGACCAGCCGCCACGACCCCGAGCTGGTGCTGCGCTGGATGAACGAGGCGGGGGTGTTCGGCCGCTTCGTGCCCGATTTCGGCCGCGTCGTCGCGCAGATGCAGTTCGACATGTACCATCACTATACGGTCGACGAGCACACCATCCGCGCGCTGGGCCTGCTGGCGAAGATCGAGCGGCAGGAACTGGTCGAGGAACACCCCGTCGCCTCGGCGATCATCGACCAGATCGTGTCGCGGCGCGTCCTTTATGTCGCGGTGCTGCTCCACGACATCGCCAAGGGGCGCGGCGGCGACCATTCGATCCTGGGCGCCGAAGTCGCCGAGCGGCTCTGCCCCCGGCTGGGGCTGAGCGAGGCCGAGACCGAGACGGTGGCGTGGCTGGTCCGCTGGCATTTGCTGATGTCGGCGACCGCGTTCAAGCGCGACCTGTCCGACTTCAAGACGATCCTCGACTTTTGCGAAACGGTGCAGAGCCCCGAGCGGCTGCGCCTGCTGCTCCTGCTGACCATCGTCGACATCCGCGCGGTCGGACCGGGGACGTGGAACGGGTGGAAGCGCCAGTTGCTCGCCGATCTCTACGACGCCGCCGAGGAGGTGCTGCGACTCGGTCACAAGCAGCGTGGCCGGGGCGAGCGGATCACGGCCAAGCAGGAACGGCTGCGCGAGACCCTGGACTGGCCCGAGGCGCAGTTCGCCGCGCATGTCCGCCGCCTGCCCGAAGCCTATTGGATCGCCGAGCCCGAGGATGTGCTGGCGCATAATGCGCGCCAGATGGCGGCGGCGGGCGATGCGCAGCTGTCGATCGATGCGCAGGTTTACGGCGAACGCGGCGCGACCTTGGTCTCCATCTATGCCGCCGACCATCCGGGGCTGTTCTACCGAATCGCGGGGGCGATCCATGTCGCGGGCGGCAACATCATCGACGCGCGCATCCACACCACGCGCGACGGCATGGCGATCGACAATTTCCTGGTGCAGGACCCGCTGGGCCGTCCCTTCGACGATCCGGGCCAGCTGGGCCGCCTGCGCCGCGCGATCGAGGATGCGCTGGCCAATCGCAGCAAGCTGGCCGACCGGCTGGTCGCCAAGCCCTCGGTCCGTCCGCGCGCGGACGCCTTCCCGATCGCCCCCAATGTCCTGATCGACAACCGCGCCTCCAACCGCTTCACCGTGGTCGAGGTCCATGCGCGCGACCGCCCGGCGCTGCTCAACCAGCTCGCCCATGCGCTGTTCCAGTCGAAGGTGACGATCCACTCGGCGCATGTCGCGACCTATGGCGAGCGCGCGGTCGACGTCTTCTACCTGACCGACCTGACCGGCGACCGGATCACCAATGGCGGGCGGCTGAAGACGCTGGAGAAAAGGCTGCTCGGCGCGGCGGCGGGGGAAGTGCTGGAGGTGGCGGCTTAGCAGTTCGCTTTGCGCGAATCGGTGTGATGGGTTCGCGCAGAGGCGCGGAGGACGCAGAGGGTGTGAGGGCGATCGGCAAACTTTCCTCCCCTGCAAGGGGAGGTGGCTGGCCGAAGGCCAGACGGAGGGGTGTCACGGCCGGAGAGGTCACCTATTCTCGCGACGGGTGACACCCCTCCACCAGTTTCGCTGGTCCCCCTCCCCTTGCAGGGGAGGAATGAATTGAGGCTAGCGGGACGTTTCCTCCGCCTTCCACGAAGCCGCTCATCCCCCACCCGTTCGCACTGAGCGAAGTCGAAGTGCAGCCCCGGCGCGTGCCAAGTCGCGTGAAGCGTGGGATTCGCTTGGCCTTCGACTTCGCTCAGGCTGAACGGAGCGTGGAGCAACAATTCGGTGCCCGCACGCGGTTTCACCGCCCCGCGCCTCCAAAGAAAAACCCCGGTAACCCAAAAGGCTCCGGGGTCTTTCGATGCCATCACCCGGCGGGCTCACGCCCCCGAGTCGATCCGGGTCACTTCGGGGCCAGCACCATCAGCATCTGGCGGCCTTCCATGCGCGGATAGGCTTCGACCTTGGCGACCTCGGCCACCTGCTCGGCGACGCGCTGGAGCACGTTCATGCCGAGCTGGCCGTGGCTCAGCTCGCGGCCGCGGAAGCGCATGGTGACCTTCACCTTGTCGCCCTCGCCGATGAATTCGACCACCTTCTTCATCTTGGTGTCGTAATCATGGTCGTCGATGTTCGGACGCATCTTGATCTCCTTGATCTCCTGCGTCTTCTGCGACTTGCGGGCGAGGTTCGCCTTCTTCTGCGCCTCGTACTTATACTTGCCGACGTCGAGGAACTTGGCGACGGGCGGATCGGCGTTGGGCGACACTTCGACCAGGTCGAGGCCGAGCTCCTGCGCCTGCGCCATCGCCTCGCGCGTGTACATCACGCCAAGGTTCTCGCCCTCATGGTCGATCACGCGAACCTTGGGGCTTTGAATCCACTCGTTGAACCGAGGACCGTTCATCGGCGGCGCCTGCATCGGACGGCGCATCATGGGAGGACGTATGGGTATTTCTCCTGTGGCAATTACAAGTCTAATATAAGCGATCGGGCACGAATTTGAAAGGGCGAGACAAACGCCCCGCCCTTTCGATCAATTCAGCGGATCTCGGCCGCGCAGATCGGGCGGAGTCGCGTCCTCGTGCAGCTACCACTCCTCCGGTACGTTCTCGTTTGCGCGGCGCAAATCCGGCGGCGTCGCTTCCTCGCGCAGCATGGCGATGGCCTCGTCGAGCGTCATCACCTCCTGCGCCTGGCTACCCAGACGGCGGACGGCGACCTTGCCTTCCTCGGCCTCGCGCTTGCCGACGACCAGCAGCACGGGGACCTTGGCGACCGAGTGTTCGCGTACCTTGTAGTTGATCTTCTCGTTGCGCAGATCGGTCTCGACCCGAATGCCCGCCGCCGCCAGCTTGGCCGCGGCCTCTTCAGCATAGCCGTCCGCGTCCGACACGATGGTTGCGACCACCGCCTGGACGGGCGCGAGCCAGACGGGGAAGCGGCCCGCATAATGTTCGATCAGGATGCCGATGAACCGCTCATAGGAGCCGAAGATCGCGCGGTGGAGCATGATCGGGCGGTGCCGCTCGCCATCCTCGCCGATGTACGACGCGTCCAGTCGCTCGGGCAGGACCCGGTCCGACTGGATGGTGCCGACCTGCCAGGTCCGGCCGATCGCGTCGGTCAGATGCCATTCCAGCTTGGGCGCATAAAAAGCCCCCTCGCCCGGAAGTTCTTCCCAGCCATATTGTTCGGTCGCGAGCCCCGCCGCGACGACCGCATTGCGCAGTTCCTCTTCGGCCTGATCCCACATCTCTTCGGTGCCGAAACGCTTTTCGGGGCGCAGCGCCAGCTTGATCGAATAGGTGAAGCCGAAATCCTTGTAGATCCGGTCCGCCAGCTCGCAAAAGGCGCGGACTTCCTCGACGATCTGGTCCTCGCGGCAGAAGATGTGCGCATCGTCCTGGGTGAACTGGCGCACGCGCATCAGGCCGTGCAGCGCGCCGTGCGGCTCGTTGCGGTGGCAGCAGCCATTCTCATAGAGGCGCAGCGGCAGGTCGCGATAGGACTTGATCCCCTGGCGGAAGATCAGGACGTGCGCCGGGCAGTTCATCGGCTTCAGCGCCATCCACTGCGCATCGTCCGAGACCAGCGGCCCCTCGTCCTCGGTGTTGGGCACCTCGTCGGGGATGACGAACATATTCTCGCGATACTTGCCCCAGTGGCCCGACTGCTCCCACTGGCGCGCGTCCATCACCTGCGGCGTCTTGACCTCGCGATAGCCGGTCGAGTCGATCGCGCGGCGCATATAGGCCTCCAGCTCGCGCCAGATGCGATAGCCCTTGGGATGCCAGAAGACCGAGCCATGCGCCTCCTGCTGGAGGTGGAACAGGTCCATCTCGTTGCCCAGCTTGCGATGGTCGCGCTTGGCGGCTTCCTCGAGGCGCGTCAGATGCTCGGCGAGCTGCTTCTTGTTGAGCCAGCCGGTGCCGTAGATGCGGCTGAGCATCGCGTTCTTCTGGTCGCCGCGCCAATAGGCGCCCGACACGCGGGTCAGCTTGAAGGCGTTGGGATCGAGCTTGCCGGTCGAGGCCAGATGCGGCCCCCGGCACATGTCGAGCCAGGCATCCTCGCCCTTGCCGGCGCGATAGACGGTCAGTTCCTCGTCGTCGGGCAGCTCGGCGGCCCACTGCGCCTTGAACGTCTCGCCCTGCGCGGTCCAGCGCTCGATCAGCTGCTCGCGGGTCCAGACCTCGCGGATCAGCGGCTCGTCTCGCGCGATGATCTTGCGCATTTCGGCTTCGATCGCGGGCAGGTCCTCCTCGGTGAAGGGGCGATCCCGACCATCAACCTTGGGGGGCGCGAAGTCGTAATAGAAGCCGTCATCGGTCGCGGGCCCGAAGGTGATCTGCGTGCCGGGGAACAGCGCCTGCACCGCCTCGGCCAGCACATGCGCATAATCGTGGCGCGCGAGTTCGAGCGCATCGGCCTCGTCCTTCGCGGTCACCAGCGCCAGCGCGGAGTCACCCTCGAACGGGCGCATGATGTCGCGCAGCTCGCCATCGACGCGCGCGGCGATCGCCGCCTTGGCCAGACCCGGCCCGATCGCGGCGGCGATGTCCGCGGGGGTAGTTCCGGGCGCGACCTCACGGACGGAACCGTCGGGCAGCGTGATACGGAACATCGCGGACATGGAACAACTCTCTTCGATAGGTGCGGATGATGCGCCTGCGCGGGATCGGCGGGCACAGCGCGGCTCTATAGGGAAGAATCCCGGCGACGTATATGGGGTGGCTCAGGCCCGTCCCTGAACCCCGGGCAGCATCTCCAGCGCGGGGCGCGCATACCAGTAACCCTGGTGATAACGCACGCCCAGGTCCCGCAAGGCCCCGGCCTCGGCGGCGGTTTCGATCCCCTCGGCGATCAGCAGCGTGTCGAGTTCGGCGCACATGCCGACCATCGCGCGCACGATGGCGCGGCGGCGAGAATCGGTGTCGATGTTGCGGACCAGTTCCATGTCGAGCTTCACCTCATCGGGCCGGAAGCGGACGAAGCGGTCGAGCCCCGAATGGCCCGCGCCGAAATCGTCGATCGCGACCGAAAAGCCGATCTGCTTATAGGTGTCGATGATCCCGCCGACATGCTCGGGCGAGCCCATCTCCTCGTTTTCGGTGAATTCGAAGATCAGCCGGTCGATCGGCAAGCCTTCGGCCTGGGCGGTGCGCAGGGTCAGCTGGATACAGGCCATCGGCGAATAGACGGCATTGGGCAGGAAGTTGATCGACAGCCGCGCATCGCCGTCCATGATGCCCGCCGCCATCGCCGTCTCGATCGCCTTGACCCGGCATGCCTGGTCGAAGGAATAGCGATTGGCCTGGGTCACCTGCGACAGCACGCTATACGCCCCCTCGCCCTCCAGCCCACGGATCAGCGCCTCATAGGCAAAGGGACGTCCGGTCATCGTGTCGACGATCGGCTGGAATGCCATCGTGAACGGGATGTCGAAATCGATACCGTCCCGGCATCCGCTACAGATTTTGCGCATTTCCATGCCCTTAGGCTATCCGCGAATAGTTAACAGCCTCCACATCCCAGGTTTTTCACAAGAAAAAGGGCGGCGGTGGTCCGACTCCACCGCCGCCCTCAATTGGCGCGTCGAAGCGTCAGCTGCCCTGGCCGCCGCCGCCATGGCTGGCCTGGCCGCCCTTCGACCCCGCCTCGGCGGCGCGCTCCGGATCGTTCTTGAAGTTGCCGCCGCTCTCCTGGCCGCCCTTGCGACCGGCTTCGGAAGCCTTTTCGCGGTCATTGGCAAAATTGCCCGGATTGTTCTCGCGGCCGCCGCCGCCATTGCTGTTGGCCATCTTGTCTCTCCTACTGCGCCCCCGCAGCTCAAAGACGATATTGAGGCCCATCAAGTTTCTGAAAAGGAACGGATAATATTATTCTGCATAAGAGCATGAACGTGATCTGGTTTATGGAGCGAAGCGGCGTCCCCGGCGACCATTTTGACCCAGATCATTATCCGTATCAGGCGGGCGACAGTCCCATCGCGCACGGACGGTGAGCGATCACCGGTTCCTATCGCCCACCGAACGCCGGCTCATTGATCGATAGCGTACGCCACCACGACATTGACGTTGGTCGAAATCGGCATCGGGACCAGATCGACCCGGATGGCCTCGGGCGCGGGCGGCGGAGGCGGCGGCGGTGGGGGCGCCTCGTCCGCGCGGGCCGCGGACACGACGATCGTCGTGTCGGCAAAGCTCCCATCCTGAACACGCAGCAGCGCACCGAGTTTGGCGCCCGAGCTTTCGGCGATCAACCGGGCCTGTGCCTTGGCGCTGGCCAGCGCGGCTTGCATCGCCTGTTGCCGCGCCGCCCTGTCATCCTTCAGCCAGAAACGCTGCAATCCGGCGTCGAGGCCACCCAGGCGCCCGATCAAGCCGACAAGCGTTCCCGCATCCTTGATGCGCGGCGTATCGATCGACACCGGCATGGTTGCGACATAGCCCAGGATCGCGCAGGGCCCCGTCGAGAGCTGCGCCTGGCCATAGCCGTTCTGCGTGCATTCGCGCGACCGGACGGGCACGATGTCGAAATCGGTTGAATGAAGCTCCATGTCGCCGCGCAGCAATCCCTCGACACCGGTGCGAATGGCCTTCGCAGTGTCGCGCAGCCGGGCGGTCGCTTCATCCGAGGTCGCACCCTCGCCCCGCACGCGATACCCGACCGTGGCGCGGTCGGGCAACGTCTTGGCCGTGCCGGTGCCCGAGACCCGGATCTGGGGCGGCTCCGTCGTCTGCGCGATGGCTCCGCTTGCCGATAGCAGCATCAGCATTCCGACCGTCATTGCCTTCACGTCAGACCTCCCTTTTTATGGCGTCACACGATTCCGAACGGCACCAGATGATTGTCCTGGGTGTGCCCGACCCGTGCCCGCCCCAGATAGGGCACACCCATCTCGGTGCACCAGCGCTGGATCATGAACTCCAGCGTCTCGCCCCATTCCGGTTCATTTTCCTGCACATTGCTGACCGCACCCAGCCTGACGCCCGCCACGCCCTTCAGCTGGGTGGCGTTGGCCATGGTGAACAGCATCCGGTCGATCGCATACATATGCTCGGACACTTCCTCGACGATGAGGACATGGTCGGTCAGGTCGGGAAGCCAGGGCGTGCCGATCAGCGCATGAAGGATCGACAGGTTGAACGCCGCCGCCGGGCGTCCGTCCAGGCCGGGCTCCAGCCCCTGCCGGTCGCCGCCGGTCAGCCAGCCGAGCGAGCGCGCCACCGTCACGTCGCCATGCTGGCGCCTGATGTCGCTCGCCATCGGGCCGTGCACCGGCCGCCCGATCCGCCGGGCATAGAGCGCGGCCAGCACGAAGCCGAGATCGGAATAGCCGATATAGGTCTTGTGCCCCGCCGCCGCGTTCAGATGGGGCATGACCCGCGACAGGATGCGGTTCGATCCGTAACCGCCGCGCAGGAACCAGATCGCGTCGATGCCGGGATCGTTGGCGAATTCGAGAAAGGCCGAGGCGCGGCGTTCGTCGGACCCGGCGAAATGCCCGTCCTGCTCATAGCATTGCGGGTGGAAGATCAGGTCGACGTCCGGATAGGCGATCGCGGCGAAGGCGCTGACCGGCGCCTCGGCGGCGGGGTTGCCGATGCTGGCCGGGGCGAGGATTCCGATCTTCATGTCCTGCGTCCCTCCATTCGCTCGTCCGGCCGGGCATTGCCCTGCACCGCCATCTCGCCGATAGCGTGACGCCATGGACAACGGCAATTCCTGTTTTCTGGTGGGCATCGGCGGATCGGGCATGATGCCGCTCGCCATGATCCTGCACGCCCGCGGCTGGGCGGTTTCGGGCTCCGACCGGGGGCTCGACCAGGGCCGGGTCGCGGCCAAGTTCGACGCGCTGCGCCGGGCGGGCATCGCGCTGTTCCCGCAGGACGGGTCGGGCGTGGTGTCGGCCGACCAGCTGGTGATCGCCTCGGCGGCGGTGGAAGAGACGGTGCCCGACATCGTCGCCGCCAACCGGCTGGGCTGCGCGCGCGCCACCCGGGCGCGGATGCTGGCGGGGCTGTTCAACGACAGCGCGCTGCCCATCGGCGTCGCCGGGACCAGCGGCAAGTCGACCGTCACCGGCATGATCGCCTTCATCCTGCACGAGACGGGGCGCGACCCGACCGCGATGAACGGCGCGGTGATGAAGGATTTCGTCTCGCCCGACAGCCCCTTTGCCAGCGCGCTGGTCGGCGGCGGCGAGGCGTTCGTCAGCGAGGTGGACGAAAGCGACGGCTCGATCGCCTTTTACGACCCGGCCATCGCGGTGCTGAACAATGTCAGCCTGGACCACAAGTCGCTGGAGGAATTGCGCGACCTGTTCGGCGGCTTTGCCAGGCGCGCGCGTCATGTCGTCGCCAATGCGGGCGATGCCGAGACGGCGGCGCTGCTGGCGGACATCCCCAACCTGACCACCTTCGCGGTCGAGGGGGCGGGCGATCTGGTCGCCGAGGCACTGAAGCCCGAACCCTTTGCGATCGGCTTCGACCTGATCACGGGGGGCGCGGGCTATCATGTCCGGCTGTCGGTGCCGGGCCGCCACAATGTCTCCAACGCGCTGGCGGCGATCGGCGCGAGCGTGGCGGCGGGGGTGCCCCTGATCGACGCGATCCGCGCGGTCGAGCGATTCACCGGGCTCAAGCGCCGGTTCGAGAAGGTCGGCGAGGCGGGCGGCGTGACTGTGATCGACGATTTCGGCCACAACCCCGACAAGATCGCCGCGACCCTGGACACGCTCCACGCCTTTCCGGGCCGGTTGCTGGTCCTGTTCCAGCCGCATGGCTATGGCCCGCTGAAGGTCATGCGCCGCGAACTGGTCGACAGCATCGCCGCGCGGATGAAGCCCGGCGACGTGCTGGCGCTGCCCGACCCGGCCTATTTCGGCGGCACGGTCGCGCGCGAGGTGACGAGCGCCGACATCGTCGCCGACCTGCACGCGCGCGGCGTCGATGCCCGCCATATCGCCGAGCGTGCGGAGGCCGCCGAGGCGCTGGTCGCGGAGGCACGGCCGGGCGACCGGATCGTGGTGATGGGCGCGCGCGACGACACGCTCAGCCTGCTGGCGCAGGACATGGTGGAGCGGCTGGCGGGCCGGTAAAGGGCCTTCCCTTCGTCATTTGGCCAATCCCCACCGCCATGATAGGATCAGCGCAAACGGCCATAGGAGAACGCCCGTCATGTTCCGCCGCCTGTTTACCGAGCATCCCGAAAGCGTCGGCGAGAGCTATGTCCAGCATTTCGGCGTCGCGGCGCGGTTCGGGGGGATCATGATCGCCGGCGGTCTGGGCGCGCTGGTCCATGCGGTGGTGCCGGGGCTGTGCACCACGACCGGCAGCGACACGATCGCGCGGCTCCACGCCGAGATGGTCGCCAAGCGTCGCAAGGTCCAGGCGGCGCAGGCGCAGATGAAAAGCGTGGAATATGTGATCTGAAGCCCCCTCTCCTCCGCTCGGGCCGAACGGAGGGGAGGATAAGCCCATGGGTTTCCATTGTTTCCTCCATCCCCTAAATCCCGCGCATGACCGACACCCCCGCCCCGCCGCGCCCCAGGCTCGCCCATCACTGGACGCCGGGCAAAGCGCCCGCGATCGTCTTCCTGCCCGGCTATGCCTCGGACATGCAGGGGTCGAAGGCCCTGGCGCTCGAACAATGGGCCAAGGCGAACGGGCGGGCATTCCTGCGCTTCGACTATGGCGGCTGCGGCGAGTCGGAGGGGGCGTTCGAGGATCAGGCGCTGGCGGACTGGCGCGACGACGTCATCGCGATGCTCGATACGGTGGTGCCCGGCCCCGCCGTGCTGGTGGGATCGTCGATGGGCGGCTGGCTGATGCTGCTGGCCGCGCGCGCCCGGCCGACCCAGGTCAAGGCGCTGGTCGGCATCGCCCCCGCGCCCGACTTCACCGACTGGGGTTTCTCGCCCGAGGAGAAGATGGCGATCCTTCAGGAAGGGCGGCTGGAGCGGCCCAACCCCTATGGCCCCGCGCCCACCATCTATACCCGCCGTTTCTGGTCCTCGGGCGAGGCGAACCGGCTGACCTTCGCCCCCATCGAGTTCGACGGCCCCGTCCGGCTGCTCCAGGGAATGGCGGACAGCGACGTGCCGTGGCACCGCACCGCGCATCTGGCCGGGCTGTTCCGTTCAGCCGATGTGCAGACACTGCTCATCAAGGATGGCGATCATCGGCTGTCGCGCGAGGCCGACATCGCGCTGCTGATCCGGAGCGTCGAGGGAGTGTTGAGCCGCCTATGATCCTTCTCCCCCTCGCGCTCGCCGCGCTGGTTCAGACCGGGGCTCCCGCAGTGACCAAGCCCGCCCTACCCGCCGACCCGCGCGAGGCGCGCTATCAACGCTGCGTCACCCTGGCCGAACGCGATCCGGGCACGGCGCATGCGGAGGCGGCGCGATGGCAGCTGGCCGGGGGCGGATTCTTCGCGCAGCAATGCCTGGGGCTCGCCTATGCGACCGAGCGAAACTGGGTGGCGGCGGCCAGCGCCTTCGAGCAGGCGGCGCGCGCGGCCGAGACGGCGCATGACGTCCGCGCCGCCAATTACTGGGCGCAGGCGGGCAATGCCCAGCTGGCGGCGGGCAACGCCGTCAAGGCGCGCGCCGCGCTCGACGCCGCGCTGGGGGCGGGCGAGCTGACCGGCTTCGCGCGCGGCGAGGTGCAACTCGACCGCGCCCGCGCGCTGGTCGCCGACAGCCAGATGGCGGCGGCGCGCGTCGATCTGGACGCCGCGCTGACCAACGTGCCCGGCGACCCGCTCGCCTGGCTGTTGTCGGCGACGCTCGCCCGGCGGATGAACGACCTCCCCCGCGCGCAGAAGGACATCGCCCAGGCGCTGGCCCGCTCCGCCGACGATGCCAATGTCCAGCTCGAGGCGGGCAATATCGCCGCCGCCAGCGGCGACGAGGCGGGTGCGCGCAAGGCGTGGAGCGAGGCCGCCCGGCTGGCCCCCGCCGACAGCCCGATCCGCAGCCTGACCGCCAAGGCCCTGGCCCAGTTCCAGAGCCGCTGACGCCCCTTATCGCAGGTCAAGGTGGAACGGATTGGTTGCGGGTAGGACGGTGATCCGGTCGAGGCGGCTATCGCCTCCCGCGACCGGTGCGCCGCCCCTCTATTCCCAGGCAGGAGACACGATGCGCTATCTTCACACCATGATCCGGGTCAGCGATCCCGATGCCAGCATCCGCTTCTTCGAGCTGCTGGGGCTGAAACAGGTGCGGCGGATCGACAATGAGCGTGGCCGCTTCTCGCTGATCTTCCTGGCCGCGCCGGGGGACGAAGGCCGCGCCGAGGTCGAGCTGACCCATAATTGGGACCCCGAAATCTATGGCGGCGGGCGCAATTTCGGGCATCTGGCCTACCGCGTCGACAATATCTACGACACCTGCCAGCGGCTGATGGACGCCGGGATCACGATCAACCGCCCGCCGCGCGACGGGCATATGGCCTTCGTCAAGACGCCCGACGGCATCTCGATCGAGCTGTTGCAGGACGGTGCGCTGCCCCCGGCCGAACCTTGGGCGTCGATGCCCAATGTCGGAAGCTGGTAAGGCGCGGTTCATGGAAATCGTCCGAGTCCCCGTCCTGTCCGACAACTATGCCTGGCTGATCCACGATGCCGGGCACACCGTGGCGCTCGATCCGGGCGAGGCCGGGCCGGTGGCCGCCGCCGCCGCCGCACGCGGCTGGACGATCGGGCAGGTCTGGCTGACCCATTGGCATCCCGATCATGTCGGCGGCGCGGCCGCGCTGCGCGCCGCGGGCGCGACGGTCGCGGGGCCGGCGGCGGAGGCGGACCGGATCGCAGGGCTCGATACGCTATTGGAGGAAGGCGACGGGATCGCGGTCGGCCATGCGCAGGCCACCATCTGGTCGGTGCCGGGGCATACGGCGGGGCATATCGCCTTCCACCTGGCCGATCGCGGGGTGATCTTCACCGGCGACACGCTGTTCGCAATGGGATGCGGCCGATTGTTCGAGGGGACGGCGGCGCAGATGCACGCCAATATGCGCCGCTTCGCCGCGCTGCCCGAGGATACGCGGGTCTATTGCGGACACGAATATACGCTGTCGAACGCACGCTTCGCCGCCACGGTCGAGCCGGACAATGCGGCGATCGCGGCCCGACTGGCCGATGTCGAAGCGATGCGCGAACAGGGCGAGCCGACCATCCCCACGACCATCGCGCTGGAGCGCGCCACCAACCCGTTCCTGCGTTCGGTCGATGCCGACGAATTGGCCGAGAGACGTGCAGCCAAGGATGCGTTCAGAGGTTAACGTCTAGCTACGGGAGACGCTGATCGAAGGAGACGAAATGATGCGTATCGCGACATGGCTTTCGGTGCTTGTTCCGGCGGTGGCCTTGGCGGGCTGTACGCTGACCCCGGCGGAAAAGGCGCGGATCGAACAACGGGCCGAAACCGAGAAGGCCGATCTGGACAAGGCGTTGCGCGGCCTGACGTCGGGATCGCCGACCCAATGCATCAGCCAGTATCGGACGCAGCAGGTCCGCTCCTATGGCCCGACCATCGTCTATACCGTGTCGCCCAATCTGAAATATGTCAGCCAGACCTCGGGTGGCTGCGACGGGGTCGGCGGACAGGGCAACAACATCTTCGTCACGCGCACCACCACGGGCCAGCTCTGCTCGGGCGATATCGCGCAGACCGTCGACCGCGCATCGGGCTTCTTCACGGGCAGTTGCAGCTTCGGCGAATTCACCCCCTATCGGAAGGCCCGGTGATGCGCTGGCGCGTCCTTCCGCTCGTCGCCCTGGGGCTGAGCCTGGTGGCGGCCAAGTCCGATCCCTTTGCGGGCCGGGTCGCCGGGCCGCCCGCCAAGTGTGTCGATACCACCACCGCCATGTCGGGGCCGTCCATCTATGACAACGACACGATCGTCATCAATGGCGGCGGCCAGCGCATGTGGCGCGCCAAGGTGCGCGGACAATGTCCGGGGCTCCAGCCGTTCAATACGCTGATCGTCGAACGCTGGGGCTCGCAGATCTGTCGCAACGACCGGTTCCGGGTGCTGCAACAGGGCATGTCCATCCCGTCGCAATGGTGCGTGTTCGACGGGTTCGTGCCCTATGATAGGGTGAAAAAATAGGCGGTGTCGCCTGGGGGCCTGCCCTCCCCCACCCCCTCCCGCCTGCGGGAGGGGAGCGGCAAGATCGGAGGGTTCGATCTATCCGCCAATGACGGCCTTGGCTCGCCCCTCCCGCAAGCGGGAGGGGATGGGGGAGGGCCACGGTGTCTCACCGAGCCCTCACCCCGGAATCACAGGACGAACCGGCTCAGATCGGTATTGCGCGCCACCGCCGACAGTTGCTGGTCGACATAGGCCGCATCGACCGTCAGCACCGTGCCCTGACGATCCTCCGCCTCGAAGCTGATATCCTCGAGCAGCTTCTCCATCACCGTCTGCAAGCGCCGCGCGCCGATATTCTCGACCTGCGCGTTCACCTCGGCGGCGATGCGCGCGATCGCCGCGATGCCGTCCTCCGTGAAGGAGATGTCCACCCCCTCGGTGCCGATCAGCGCCTTGTACTGCGCAGGCAGCGACGCCTTGGTATCCGACAGGATCGCAACGAAATCCCCCTCGGTCAGCGCCTTCAGCTCGACCCGGATCGGCAACCGCCCCTGAAGCTCGGGCAACAGGTCGGACGGCTTGGCGACATGGAAGGCGCCGGACGCGATGAACAGGATATGGTCGGTCTTCATCGGGCCGTACTTCGTCGAGACGGTGGTACCCTCGATCAGCGGCAGCAGGTCGCGCTGCACGCCTTCACGGCTGACCGAGCCACCGCGCACGTCCGACACGGCAATCTTGTCGATCTCGTCCAGGAAGACGATCCCGTTCGCCTCGGCATCGGCCAGCGCGGCGCGGCTGACCTCGTCCTGGTCGAGCCGCTTGTCCGCCTCTTCCTCGACCAGCTTGGTCCAGGCCGCGCCGACCGTTAGCTTGCGCCGCTTGAGCGGCTGGCCGCCGCCGAACGCCTTGCCCATCATCTCCGACAGGTTGATCATCTGCGGCGCGGCACCGGGAATCTCGAACGGCATGGCCGGGGCCTGTTCCAGTTCGATCTCGATCTCGGTCTGGTCGAGATGGCCGTCGCGGAAACGCTGGCGGAACGCCTCGCGCGTCGCCTGGCTCGAATCCTTACCGACCAGCGCATCGAGCAAGCGGTTCATCGCCGCCTCTTCCGCCTTGTCCTTCACCGCGACCCGGCGGCGTTCCTTTTCGAGCCGGATCGCTTCCTCGACCAGGTCGCGCGCGATCTGCTCGACATCGCGGCCGACATAGCCGACCTCGGTGAACTTGGTCGCCTCGACCTTGACGAAGGGCGCGTCGGCCAGCTTCGCCAGACGGCGGCTGATCTCGGTCTTGCCGCAGCCGGTCGGGCCGATCATCAGGATGTTCTTGGGCGTCACCTCGTCACGCAAATCCGCGCCGAGGCGCTGGCGACGCCAGCGGTTGCGCATCGCGACGGCGACCGCGCGCTTGGCGTCGGCCTGGCCGATGATATGCGCGTCGAGCGCGGCGACGATCGCCTTGGGGGTCAACTGATCGTTCATGGGAACCCTAAATTATTGCGCGCCGTCGATGGCTTCGAGCGTGACGCGGTCATTGGTGTAGACGCAGACATCGGCGGCGATCGCCATCGCCTTGCGCGCGATCGTCTCGGCATCCTGTTCATAGTCGACAAGCGCCCGCGCCGCCGCGAGCGCGTAATTGCCGCCCGACCCGATCGCGCAAATGCCGTTCTCGGGCTCCAGCACATCGCCATTGCCGGTCAGGATCAGCGTCACGTCCTTGTCGGCGACGATCATCATCGCCTCCAGGTTGCGCAGGAACTTGTCGGTCCGCCAGTCCTTGGCGAGCTCGACCGCGGCGCGCAGCAACTGGCCGTTATGCCGCTCCAGCTTGGCCTCCAGCCGCTCGAACAGGGTAAAGGCATCCGCCGTCGCCCCCGCAAAGCCGCCGATGACCGATCCGTCGCCCAGGCGCCGGACTTTCCGCGCATTGGGCTTCATGACCGTCTGGCCCATCGAAACCTGACCGTCCCCGGCCACCACCACCCGGCCGCCACGGCGCACCGAGCAAATCGTCGTGCCATGCCAGGTGGGCATGGCGTGTTCATTCCCGCTCATGCGCGGCGATATGGATGCGGGCAGGCGCGGGTTCAATGGAGGGAGTTTCCCGACCTCCGTCCAGCCGGAGCGAAGTCGAAGGCCATCTTTTCATTCCTCCCGTGCAAGGGGAGGTGGCGGGCCGAAGGCCTGACGGAAGGGTGTCCCGGTTGAAGAGGTGGTGCCGCCCTCGCGACCGGGGACACCCCTCCACCAGCTCCGCTGGTCCCCCTCCCCTTGCAGGGGAGGAAGAGAAAGATGCACGGCGGTCAACGTTTCAGCATGGCCTTCGACTTCGCTCAGGCTGAACGGCGGTCGGGGCTTACTCCCCCAGCTTCTCGATCTTGTCCTTCAGCGCCGCCAGTTCCGCCTTCAGCGCGGCCATTTCGTCGTCCCTGCCGGCCGCAGGAGCCGCCGGGGCGGGCGCGGGTGCAGGGGCGGGCGCACCGGGCTTGAACCCCTGCGTCGCCGCCTCGAACATCGCCAGGTTCCGCTTGGCCATGTCGGCGAAGGGCGTGCCCGCGAACGCGCCCTCGACCGCCGACTTGAACTGTTCCTGGTTGCGGCGGAAGCTGTCCATCGACGCCTCCAGATAGCCCGGCACCACCGCCTGCATCGAGTCGCCGTACATCGAGATCAGCTGGCGCAGGAAATTGACCGGCAGCATCGTCTCGCCCCGGCTTTCCTCTTCCATGATGATCTGGGTCAGGACATTATGGGTGATGTCCTCGTCGGTCTTGGCGTCGACCACCTTGAAGTCGCGCCCCGCCCGGATCATCGCCGCCAGATGGTCGAGCGTGATGTAGGAGGAGGTTTCGGTGTTGTAGAGCCGCCGGTTCGCATATTTCTTGACGATCACGACGCCGTCCGCTGCCTGCTTCTTCATGGACCCCCGCCTTCTATGATTTTGACCTAGCCTAACGTCATGGATTTCGCATCGCAACATGGTCCGCGCCCCTTGCCGCTGTTCCTGGCGATGTTGCGCAGCGAGGCCGCGGAAAATCCCGATCTGGTAAAGCGCGCCATGGAGGGGTTGCGGCGGTTCCAGGCCGCGAAGCGCGAACGGCCGATGCGCGCGCTGGCCGTGCGGCGACGGCGCGGACGGGTAAGGTTGCGCGACGCCGGAGGGCAGGGACGGCCCGTGCTGTTCGTCCCCTCACTGATCAACCCGGCCTCGATCCTGGACCTGTCCCGCGACCGATCGCTGATCCGCTGGCTGCGCGAGCGGGGCTGCCACCCCTGGCTGATCGACTGGGGCACGCCCGGCGTAAAGGACCGCGACATCGACGTGGCGGGGCATGTCGAGCGTTTCCTGCTGCCGCTGATCGCGACATTTGCCGAACCGCCGGTGCTGGTCGGCTATTGCCTGGGCGGCACGCTGGCCATGGCGGCGGCGGCGCGCAGCAAGGTGGCCGGGATCGCCGCCATCGCCGCGCCGTGGCATTTCAGCGGCTATGGCGAAGAGGCGCGCGCCGCGATGGCCGCGCAATGGGCCGCGATCAAGCCGACATCCGAGGCGCTCGGCGTCGTTCCCATGGAGGCGTTGCAGGCGGGGTTCTGGCGGCTCGACCCGGCGCGGACCATCGCCAAATATGCCGCCTTCGCCGATCTCGATCCGCGCAGCGATGCCGCACGCCGCTTCATCCGGCTGGAGGACTGGGCCAACCAGGGCGCCCCCCTGCCCCATGGCTTCGGCCTGGAACTGTTCGAGCGGCTGATCGCCGAGGATCGTCCCGGTCAGGGACGATGGCGCGTCGGCGGCGGGATCGTCACACCGTCGCAATGCGACGCCCCTAGCGTCGAGTTCGTCGCCGCCGCCGACCGGATCGTCCCCGCCGCCACCGCGATCGGGCTGGCCGACCGGCGTCAGGGCGGGACCGGGCATGTCGGGATGGTCGTCGGCGGACGCGCGGAGCAACAGCTTTGGCAACCGCTGGCCGACTGGATCGCGGGCCTGCCTGCCCCTAGATAGAGTGTAAGTAGAGAGGAGCCTTCATGACCGAGATCGTCATTACCGCCGCCAAGCGTACCCCCGTGGGCAGCTTCCTGGGCGCCTTCGCCGCCACGCCCGCGCATGAACTGGGCCGGGTGGCGATCACCGCCGCGCTCGAACAGGCGGGCATCACCGGCGAGGACGTGTCCGAGGTCATCCTCGGCCAGGTGCTGACCGCCGCGCAGGGGCAGAACCCCGCGCGCCAGGCCTCGATGGCGGCGGGCATCCCCAAGGAAGTCCCGGCTTACGGCGTGAACCAGGTCTGCGGCTCGGGCCTCCGCGCGGTCGCGCTGGGGCTTCAGGCGATCGCCAATGGCGATGCGACCATCGTCGTGGCGGGCGGCCAGGAGTCCATGTCACTCTCGCCCCATGCCCAGACGATGCGCGGCGGCACCAAGATGGGTCCGCTGACCATGGTCGACACCATGGTCCATGATGGCCTGACCGATGCCTTTGCGGGCTATCACATGGGCATCACCGCCGAAAACCTTGCCGAGCAATATCAGGTGACGCGCGACGATCAGGACCGGTTCGCGGTCCGCTCGCAGAACCTCGCCGAAAAGGCGCGCGGCGAAGGCCGGTTCAAGGACGAGATCGCCCCCGTCACCATCAAGACCCGCAAGGGCGAGACGGTGGTCGCCGACGACGAATATATCCGCGCCGGCGCCACCATCGAGAGCGTCTCGGGCGTCCGCCCCGCCTTCAAGAAGGACGGCACCGTCACCGCCGCCAACGCCTCGGGCCTGAACGACGGCGCCGCCGCGCTCGTCCTGATGAGCCGCGAAGAGGCCGAGAAGCGCGGTACGCCGGTGCTCGCGACGATCAAGAGCTGGGCCTCGGCGGGCGTCGACCCGTCGGTCATGGGCATCGGCCCCGTCCCCGCCACCCGGCGCGCGCTGGAAAAGGCGGGCTGGAGCGTCGGCGACCTCGATCTGATCGAGGCCAACGAAGCCTTTGCCGCACAGGCCCTGTCGGTCGGCAAGGAGCTGGGTTTCGATCCCGACAAGGTCAACGTCAACGGCGGCGCGATCGCGCTGGGCCATCCGATCGGCGCCAGCGGCGCGCGGGTGCTCACGACCCTGATCTACGAAATGCAGAAGCGCGACGCCAAAAAGGGCCTCGCCACTTTGTGCATCGGCGGCGGCATGGGCATCGCCATGTGTGTTGAGCGGTAAACACGCTTCTATGCGAAAATTTCGCTATTAACGGTTATATTGCAGGGATGTGTCGAACCTGTCACATCCCTGCAACATCGGTTACACAATTTTCATTTGCGATTTTAGAGGCGCTTGTTTTCGCGTCGGAAATTTCTTTCCCTTGGATGAACGGACATGAACGATCCGTCATAATGGGGGTAAAGAATGACAATGCGTACCCTGCTGGGAGCCTCTGCGCTGGCCAGCACCCTGGTTCTGTTGCCGGTCGCCGCGTTGGCACAGACCGCGACGTCCGAAACCACCGCGACGCAGCCGCAAGAAGGGGCGGCCACCGATCCCAACGTCACCGAGCGCGACGAACAGGCCAAGGGTGACGTCATCGTCACCGGCTCGCGTCTGGCGCGGCCGAACCTGGATTCGCCGACCCCGGTCACCTCGGTCACCGCCGAGCTGCTGACCTCGACCGGCAACCTCAACATCGGCGATTCGCTCAACCAGCTGCCGGCGCTGCGCTCGACCTACAGCCAGGCCAACTCGACCCGCTTCATCGGCACCGCCGGCCTGAACCTGCTCGACCTTCGTGGTCTGGGCACCAGCCGCACGCTGGTCGTGGTCAATGGCCGTCGCCATGTGACCGCACAGCCGGGCAGCTTCGTGATCGACACGAACACGATCCCCACCGAACTGCTGGAACGCGTCGACGTCGTCACGGGCGGCAGCTCGGCCGTCTATGGTTCGGACGCGATGGCGGGCGTCGTCAACTTCGTGCTGAAGCGCAATTTTGAGGGCATTCGCGCCACCGGCCAGAGCGGCGTGTCCAGCCACGGCACGCGCGGATCCTATTTCGGGGCGCTCACCGTCGGCAAGAATTTCGCCGAAGGCCGTGGCAATATCGCCGCCGCCGCCGAATACTCGTTTTCGGATGTCGTCTATTACACGGACCGCGACGATATCACCGGCGCCTATTCGGGCCGCAGCCAGTTCAATGCGGTGCAGAACACCGGCCCGCAGCTGAATCCCAATGGCGGTCCGATCCGCACGACGCCGGAATCGTCGCTGGGCGACGGCATTCCCGATACGGCCTTCCTGCGCAATGTCCGTAACAACACCATTTCGGAAGGCGGCCTGTTCACCGCCAGCTGCCCGACGGTCGCCGCCACCGGCGAGTCCGCCGCAGCCTTTGCGGCCCGGCGCGGGGTCGCCTGTTCGGGCCTGGCCAATATCGGCAGCTCGAACACGCTCAGCCAATATGGCCGCACCTTCGTCTTCAATCCCGATGGTACGCTGACCGCCAACAACTGCGTTACCGACCTTCGCCCCTTCGGCTCGGGCAACTGCGTGGGCGGCCAGGGTTCGACCCTGCGCCTGAACGGCATGCTCCAGCCCAAGCTGGAACGCTTCTCGGGCAACATCCTGGCCCATTTCGACGTCTCGGACGCGTTCAAGCCGTTCGTCGAGGCCAAATATGTCCGCATCGACGCGTTGCAGGAAGGTCAGCCGACCTTTGCCAACAACACGTTCAGCATCAACAACCCGTTCCTCAGCAGCCAGGCCCGCGCGACGCTCGTCTCGGCGCTCGCACCGGGGGCGACGACCTTCACGGCGCAACGTTTCAACGTCGACTTCGGCGGTCGCGGCGAGATTCACAGGCGCGAGACCTTCCGCATCGTCGGCGGTGTCGAGGGCGATTTCGCCGAGGGGTGGCACTATGAAGTGTCGGCCAACTATGGCCGTCTCGACACCTTCTACAAGACCAACGGCAACTATGTAACGCAGAAGTATCTGAACTCGATCAACGCGGTGCGCAACGCCGCCGGTCAGATCGTCTGCGGGATCAATGCCGATGCCTCGACCGCCAATGACGACGCGGCCTGCGTGCCCGTCAATCTGTTCGGTTCGGGTCAGGTCAGCCAGGCGGCGCTGAACTATTT
Source organism: Sphingomonas sp. SORGH_AS_0950 (assembly GCF_030818415.1). Lineage (NCBI taxonomy): Bacteria > Pseudomonadati > Pseudomonadota > Alphaproteobacteria > Sphingomonadales > Sphingomonadaceae > Sphingomonas > Sphingomonas sp. SORGH_AS_0950. The sequence continues at coordinate 3,068,300 of NZ_JAUTAE010000001.1, read as the reverse complement.
CTCGATCACCTCGACGCGCAAGCAGAAGGCCGAGCAGTTCGACCTGGTCGGTTTCGTCAACGGCACGCTGTTCCGCCTGCCGGGCGGCGATGTCACCTTCTCGCTGGGCGGCGAATATCGTCGCGAGACGGCCTATTCGAAGTATGACGATCTGACCGCCAGCGGCGCGACGTTCCTGAACTCGATCCCGACCTTCGCGCCGCCGGCGTATGACATCAAGGAAGCGTTCGGCGAGATCAGCGTGCCGCTGCTGGCCGACCGTCCGTTCTTCCACGAACTGACCCTGACCGGCGCGGCGCGCGTGTCGCATTACAATGTCGGCAATGCGGGCACGCCGTGGACGTACAACGTCAACGCGATCTGGTCGCCGATCCGCGACATCACCTTCCGTGGCGGCTATGCCCGCTCGGTCCGTGCTCCGTCGCTGAGCGAATTGTACGCCGCCAGCTCGCAGACCTTCGCCCAGCCGTCGGATCCGTGCAGCCAGAACAACATCAACAACAATCCCAACCGCGTCCGCAACTGCGCCGCGGCGGGCGTGCCGACCACGCAGACTTTCAACGGCACGACCGAACCCTTCACCAACAATGCGGCGTCGAGCATCTACGGCTTCAACCGTGGCAATTCGGCGCTCCAAGCCGAGAAGAGCCGCAGCTTCACCATCGGCACGGTGATCCAGCCGCAGGCCATTCGCGGTTTCTCGGTTACCGTCGACTATTATAACATCACGATCAAGGACGCGATCTTCTCGCTGGCCGCGCAGACGATCATCAACCAGTGCTACGACAATCCGAGCGGCATCAACAATCCGTTCTGCGCGGCGGTGTTCCGCAATCCGAACGGCACCTTCGCGGGCCAGCAGAACGTCATCCATGGCGGTGCGACGGTGTCGTTCCCGACTACGGGGCCGTCCTTCTTCTCGCAGGGCTTCAACTACGCCAAGCTGGAAACCTCGGGCATCGACATCGATGCGTCGTATCGCACCAAGATCAGCGACACGGGTACGCTGACCCTGCGCCTTCTCGCCAGCTACATGGCGCAGAACAACGGTTATACCGATGTGGGCGATCCGACCTTCCGCGACCGGTACAAGGGCGAGCTGGGCTTTTCCGCATGGCGCGGTCAGTTCGTCGGCAACCTGAACTTCGAGACCTTCGATATCCAGTATCGTCTGCGGTATGAAGGCAAGTCGACCGTCGCCGCCGAGTATGAAACGCAGAACAGCTATGACGGCCGTCCGGCGCGCAACCCGGACGCGTTCCCGGTGGTCTGGTATCCCGAGGCGTTCTACCACGCGATCCAGGTCGGCTTCAACGCGACCGAGCGCTTCCGCTTCTATGTCGGCGTCGACAATGTCACCGACAAGAAGCCGCCATACAATCTGATGGGCGTCGACTCTGGCGACCCGTACGACAATATCGGCCGGTTCTTCTATGCCGGGTTCAAGGCCAACTTCTGATCCGTCGGGATCGGAACTGATCGGGGCTCTCCTTCGGGAGGGCCCCTTTTTTCATCCCCGCCCGAAACGCTGTCCCAACCCGGTCAGCAGTTCATATTGCGACACGCCCGATGCGGCGGATGCGGCGGCCAGGTCATAGTCCATCGCCAGCCAGTCGCCCTCGGCCAGATCGGGCCTGGCGGTCACGTCGACCGCGACCAGATCCATTGATACCCGGCCGAGTACCGGCAGGACCACATCGTCCGCGCGTGCCGCCCCCCGGCCCGACAGCGCGCGGCGATAACCGTCGGCATAGCCCAGGTTCAGGATCGCGACCTCGGTATCGGCGGGGGCGGTCCAGGTGGCGTTGTAGCCGACCGTCTCGCCTGCGGGGACCAAGCGACGCTGCAGGATCTGCGCCTCGGGCCGGGCGACCTGCCGCAGCGGTCCGGCCATGTCGGGACGCGGAATTCCGCCATAAAGCGCCAGCCCCGGTCGGGTCAGGTCGAAATGATAGTCGGCACCCAGCCCGATCCCCGCCGAATTGGCCAGGCTCATCCGGCGCGCGCGCGTCCGCCCCTTCAATCCGGCAAAGGCCGCCTGCTGACGCGCGTTCATCGGCACATCCTCATCGGCGCAGGCGAGGTGACTGATTAGCGTCTCGATCGCCAGTCCGTCGAGCAGGCCGTCGGCCACCGCCTGTACCGACACGCCCAGTCGGTTGATCCCGGTGTCGACCATAACGTCGCACGCGCCACCGCCGCCCTCGCGCCACCGCGCCACCTGTTCGGGGGTGCTGAGCACCGGACGCGCGAACCCCGCCATGGCCGCGGCCATGTCCTCGGCGCGCAGGCCGTGCAGGACCGACAGGGTGAGGCCCAGCGGGGCGAGCGCCAGCGCCTCGGCCCAGTTGGCGACGAAGAAGTCGCGGCATCCCGCCCCGGCCAGCGTCTGCGCGACCAGCGTCGCCCCCAGGCCATAGCCATTGGCCTTAACCGCCGCGCCGCACGCCGCCGCCCCGCTCATCCGGTCCATGGCCTGCCAGTTGGAGACAAGCGCATCGCGATCGACACGCAGGCGAAGGGGGGCGGGTATTTCCATCACGTTGCGGGCTTTAGGCCGCATTGGCGGGAGGGAAAAGGCGCGATGGGTTTTTCACATGCCGCGCCCGACCGGCCTTACGCGGGCGAAGGCGACGCTATGCGCTTTCCTCAGGCGGCTCCTGTGGAATAGCGATTCCCTTGGCCTTCGACTTCGCTCAGGCTGAACGGTGGTTTTTCAGGTCAGATCGCTGAATGGCGATCGGCTCTAGCGCAGCGTGCGGATGATGCCGGAGAAGTCGACCGGCGGCTGCCCCTCGCCCACGAACGCGGCGTAAAGCTCGGCCGCCCGCTCCCCCATCGGCGTGGTCGCGCCCGCGTCGCGTGCCGCTTCCATCGCCAATTTCAGGTCCTTGAGCATCAGCACCGCCGCGAAGCCGCCCTGATAGTCGTGATCGGCGGGCGTTTCCGGCCCGACGCCGGGCACCGGGCAATATTTGGTCATCGACCAGCTCTGCCCCGACGACACCGAGGCGATGTCGTAGAAGGTCTGCGCTTCCAGCCCCAGCTTCTCGGCCAGCACGAACGCCTCGCAGGTCGCGATCATCGTCGCGCCGAGCAGCATGTTGTTGCAGATCTTCGCCGCCTGCCCCGCGCCATTGCCCCCGGCATGGATCACCGCCTGGCCCATCGCCGACAGGAAGGGCTCGGCGCGCTCGAAGGCCTGGTCGGAGCCGCCGACCATGAAGGTCAGCGTTCCCGCCCTGGCCGCCGCGATCCCGCCCGAGACGGGAGCATCGACCGCCATCATGCCCTTGCCCCGCGCCGCCTCCGCCACGCGTCGCGCGGTGGCGACGTCGATGGTCGAGCAGTCGATCAGGATCGCGGACGGCGGCGCGGCGGCGAAGACGGCGTCGGCATAGACGCGCTCGACATGGGTTCCGGCGGGCAACATCGTCACCACCGCCTCGACGCCCTCCATCGCCGCCACCGCGCTGTCGACCGGCAGGCAGCCCGCCGCCCGCGCCGCCGCCAGCGCGTCCGCCGACAGGTCGAAGGCGCGGACGTCATGCCCCGCCTTCGCCAGATTGGCGGCCATGCCGCCGCCCATATTGCCCAGGCCGATAAACGCGATCCGCGCCATGTCCGTTCTCCTAATTTCTTCTTGTTCTTCTGCCCCCCTCCCGCAGGCGGGAGGGGCTGGGGGAGGGAAAGGCCACGGGCTATGGTCTCGGTGAGACTCCTGGCCCTCCCCCATCCCCTCCCGTTTACGGGAGGGGCGTGAGTCACATCAGCGGCTAGTCCAGACGGGCGTGCGCTTCTCCACGAACGCGGCCATGCCTTCCTTCTGGTCGGCTGAGCCGAACAGGCCGTGGAACAGGCGGCGTTCAAACTGCACGCCCTGCGCCAGCCCCATGTCGAAGGCGGCGTTGACCATCTCCTTGTTGGCGCGCACCGCGATCGGGGCCATGCCGGCGATCGTCGCGGCGGTCTTCAGCGCATCCTCGACCAGATCGGCGGCGGGGACGATGCGCGCGACCAGGCCCGCCCGCTCGGCTTCCTCGGCGTCCATCATCCGGCCGGTCAGGCACATCTCCATCGCCTTGGCCTTTCCGACCGCATGCGCCAGCCGCTGCGATCCGCCCATGCCCGGCGTCACGCCCAGCTTGATCTCGGGCTGGCCGAACCTGGCGGTGTCGGCGGCCAGGATGAAGTCGCACATCATCGCCAGCTCGCACCCGCCGCCCAGCGCATAGCCCGCGACCGCCGCGATGATCGGCTTGCGGATGCGGGTGAATTCGTCCCAGCCGGAGAAATGGTTGCCGCCATACATGGCCGCGAAGTCCATCTCCTGCATCTCCTTGATGTCCGCCCCCGCCGCGAACGCCTTGGGGCTGCCGGTGATGACGGCGCAGCGCTGGTCTGGATCGGCGTCATAGGCGCGCATCACCTCGAGCAACTCGGCCAGCAGCTCGGCATTCAGCGCATTGAGCGCCTGGGGCCGGTTCAGCGTCACCAGCGTCACCGCCTCGCGGCGCTCGACGATCAGGGTGGTATAGTCGGTCATGCGGGCGTCCTCTTCAGCGGTCTTCGGGTGTCCAGGCCTGGGCCTCGGGCAGGGGGGCGAAGATATGGTCGATCATCGTATCGGTGACGCCTTCCGGGGTCGCCGGGTTCCAGCGCGGGGCATTGTCCTTGTCCACGATCAGCGCGCGGACGCCCTCGATGAAGTCGGGGCGCTGCACCACGCGGCTGGCGACGCCGTATTCGCGGCGCATCTCGTCGGCGAACTCGGTGGTCAGTCCGCCCTCGTGCAGCAGACGCAGAGAGACCTTGCAGGCCTGCGGGGATTTGGTGCGGAGTATGGCCAATTGCTGCGCCGCCCATTCGCCGCCATCGGCTTCCAGGGCTGCGAGTATGTCCTCCAGCGTATCGGCGGCGAAAAGCCGATCAATGTCCCCCGCCCGCTCCATGATCTTCGCCTCGGGCGCGGGAGTGGACAGGCGGTCGAGCGTCGCGGCGATGTCCTGCGGCGTGGCGACGATCGCGGCCTTGGCCTCCTCCACGGCCGAGGAGGACAGATAATGGGTGGCGAGACCCAAGGCATGGGCCTCCGCTCCGTCCAGCCGATGCCCGGTCAGCGCCAAGAACACCCCCATCCGCCCCGGCAAACGCGAGAGATACCAGCCGCCGCCGACATCGGGGAACAGACCGATGCCCGTCTCGGGCATGGCGAACCGGGTATTCTCGGTCGCGACCCGAAAGCGCGCGGGCGCGGAGATGCCGACGCCGCCGCCCATGGTGATGCCGTCCATGACGGCGACGATCGGCTTGGCATAGGTGAACAGCCGGTGGTTCATCCGATATTCGGCGTGGAAGAAGCCCCGTGCAGCCTCGCCGTCGCCCGCACCGCTCTCGGCCAGCAACCGTATGTCGCCGCCCGCGCAGAAGCCGCGCCCCTCGGCATGGTCGATGATGATCGCCTCGACCGACAGATCGCCGCGCCAGTCCTCCAGCGCGGCCAGCACGCCCTCGCACATCGCACGGGTCAATGCGTGGATCGCCTTGGGCCGGTTGAGCCGCAGCCGCCCGACCGGGCCTTCGCGGGTGACGATCAGATCCTGGGTCATGTCGGTCCTTTTACCTTCTTCCCTACCGTCATCCCAGCGGAGGCTGGGATCTCTCTCAAGAACGCGACACCTGTGGAGAGAGGCCCCAGCCTGCGCTGGGGCGACAGATTTACGCCTTCAATAACTCCCGCCCAACGATCATCCGCATCACCTGGTTGGTCCCTTCCAGGATCGAATGCACGCGCAGGTCACGCCAGAAGCGCTCGATCGGGTAATCCATCAGATAGCCGTAACCGCCATGCAGCTGGAGCGCCCGGTCGACCACCGAGGACCCGGTATCGGTCGCCAGCCGCTTGGCCATCGCGGCGAAGCGCGTCTTGTCGGGCGCACCCCCCGTCACCTTGGCGGCCGCGAGATAGAGCAGCGCGCGCGCCGCCTCCAGCTCGGTCGCCATGTCGGCCAGAGTGAACTGGGTATTCTGGAACTCGGCGATCGCTTTCCCGAACTGGCGGCGGTCCTTCACGTAAGCGACCGCTTCGTCCAGGCAGCGCTGCGCGCCCCCCAGCGAGCAGGCACCGATGTTCAGCCGCCCGCCGTCCAGCCCCATCATCGCGATGCGGAAGCCCTCGCCCTCCGCGCCCAGCCGGTTGGCGACCGGCACGCGGACATTGTCGAACGTCACCTGCCGGGTCGGCTGCGAATGCCAGCCCAGCTTGCGCTCGTTCGCGCCGAAGGACACGCCGGGGGTGTCCTTGTCGATCACCAGGCAGGAAATGCCCTTCGGCCCCTCCTCCCCGGTGCGGACCATGGTGACATAGACCTCATTCTCGCCGCCGCCCGAGATGAACTGCTTGGAGCCCGAGACGACATAATGGTCGCCGTCGCGCACCGCGCGGGTCTTGAGCGCCGCCGCGTCGGAGCCCGAACCCGGCTCGGTCAGGCAATAGCTGGCCATGCGCGCCATGGTGACGAGATCGGGCAGGTAACGCGCCTTCACATCCGCATCGCCGAAACGGTCGATCATCCACGACGCCATATTGTGGATCGAGATGAAGGCGGAGGTGGAGGGACAGCCATAGGCCATCGCCTCCATGATGAGCGCCGCCTCCAGCCGTCCGAGCGCGATGCCGCCCGATTCCTCGGACACGTAGATCGCCGCGAAGCCCAGTTCGGCGGCTTCGCGGATCGTGTCGCGCGGGAAGACATGCTTCTCGTCCCATTCGGCGGCGAAGGGGGTGATGCGGTCGGCGGTGAAGCGGCGCGCCAGTTCCTGGATCTCGCGCTGCTCGTCGGTCAGGTCGAATTGGGTCATCGGGTTCGTCTCGTCCTGTTAAGCCCCTCCTCCCGGAGGGGGGAGGGGTTTGGGGAGGGGGCTACGCCACGGGCGATGGTCTCTGTGAGACTCCTTTCCCTCCCCCATCCCCTCCCGCCTGCGGGAGGGGCGTGCTTTTAGGCCATGGTGGGAATCACGAAGGCGTTGCCGCCATCGGGCGAGCCATCGGGCCAGCGCTGCGTCACCGTCTTCACCTTGGTCCAGAAGCGGACGCCCTCCATGCCGTGCTGGTTCACGTCGCCGAATGCGGATCGCTTCCAGCCGCCGAAGCTGTGATAGGCCACCGGCACCGGGATCGGCACGTTGATGCCGACCATGCCCACCTCGACACGCGCGGCGAATTCGCGCGCGGCATGGCCGTTGCGGGTGAAGATCGCGACGCCATTGCCATATTGGTGCTCGCTCGGCAGGCGCACCGCCGTCTCGAAATCGGGCGCCCGGACGATCTGGAGCACGGGGCCGAAGATTTCCTCGCGATAGCTCTGCATGGCGGGCGTCACCCGGTCGAACAGCGACGGGCCGATGAAGAAGCCCTCCTCATAACCTTGCAACTTGAAGCCGCGCCCGTCGACCACCAGTTCCGCGCCCTCGTCCACGCCGGTCTGGATCCAGTCCTCGACCCGGCGCTTGTGCGCGGCGTTCACCACCGGGCCGTAATGGGCCTGTTCGTCGGTCGAGACGCCGACCCGCAACGCATCGATCGCGGGGATCAGCTTTTCGCGCAGCGCATCCGCGGTTTTCTCCCCCACCGGCACGACGACGGGCAGCGCCATGCACCGCTCGCCCGCCGAGCCGAAGGCCGCGCCCGACAGGTCGGCGACCACCTGGTCCAGATCGGCATCGGGCATGACGATGCCATGGTTCTTGGCCCCGCCCATCGCCTGGACGCGCTTGCCCGCCTCGACCCCGCGCCGATAGACATAGTGCGCGATGTCGGACGAGCCGACGAAGCTGACCGCGCCGATCGCGGGATGGTCCAGGATCGCATCGACCATCGCCTTGTCGCCGTGCACGACTTGCAGGATGCCCTCGGGCGCGCCCGCCTCGCGCATCAGCTCGGCCAGGCGGACGGGAACCGAGGGATCGCGCTCGGACGGTTTCAGAATGAAGGCGTTGCCGCACGCGATGGCGATGCCGAACATCCACATCGGGATCATCGCGGGAAAGTTGAACGGGGTGATGCCTGCGCCGATGCCCAGCGGCATGCGCATCGAATAGACGTCGATGCCGGGCCCGGCGCCTTGCGTATATTCGCCCTTCAGCGCGTGGGGGATGCCGCAGGCGAACTCGATCACCTCCAGCCCGCGCTGGATGTCGCCTTTCGCATCGGCGATCACCTTGCCATGTTCGGAGGACAGCAGATGCGCCAGCGCGTCCATATTCTGCTCGACCAGTTCCTTGAACCGGAACATCACGCGCGCCCGGCGTTGCGGATTGGTCGCGGCCCAGGCGGGTTGCGCCCTTTGCGCGGCGGCGACCGCCCGGTCGAGCAGCGCGGCATCGCCCAGCGGCACGCGCGCCTGCACCTGGCCGCTATTGGGGTCGAACACATCACCCTGACGGGTCGAAGCGGCGTCGGTCGCGGTCTGTCCACCGGCGACCACATGGTCGATCACGCGCATAGGCTCTCCTGTCACGGGTCTGCTGCCCGACTCTAGGCTTTGTAATTATATTACTCGCGCGTGGAATCCAAGTCGGGCCGTAACAAAAGCCGAGCAGCGCCTGGCCGGAACGCCCCCGATGCGCGTCAAGAAGCCGGACGCCAGCGCCATGCGACCGCCGCCGCCGCCAGCGCGCCGATGCCCGCGCCGTGCAACGCCGCCATGCCCCAGAAGGGATAGAGCCACGCGCCCAGCCCCGCCCCCGCGACGAATCCCGCCCAGAGCAGCGTATAGGGCAGCCAGCGCCACCGCTCGCGCCCCGCCACGGCCTGCGCCAGATGCTGGCCGATCTTGACCAGCGTGCCGGTCATGTAGGTGACGCCGATGCTGACCTCGCCGTCCCGCTCGAAGGTGGCGTTGGCCGCACCCATCGCCACCGCCATCCCCCAGCCGAGCCGCGCGTCGAGTCCCGCCAGCCCGAGCAGCAAAGCGACCAGCAGCAGCACCGCCGCCTGTCCGCCACGCGGCAGGACCAGGCGGATCAACGTGCCCCCCATCACCCCGCCGACGAACAGCGCGAGCAGCATGGCCAGCATCGCCACGCTCCCGTCCGCCGGACCGGGACGAACGAGATGTACGGCCAGCATCGTGCCGTTGCCGCTCATGAAGGAGACGAAATAGCCGCCCAGATGCTGGAACCCGATCGCGTCGACATAGCCCGCGAGCAGCGCCAGCCCGATGGCCAGGGGCCAGGAACGTCGATCGGATCGGATCATGATGCGCCGTCATAAAGCCAGGCCGTGCGCACGTCATGGTCGTATTTCGCCGCGCACGGCCATCTTGGGCTGTCGTGTGCGCCTTCCGTCACTTTATTTTTATCTGTCGGGAGCAAAGCCGGGCACGGGCCGTTGGCCCGGCTCACTCAGGGGATATCGGATGGCGGGTGCGCTGCTGGAGATATGGCTCACGATATCCGCTCTGTCGTCGCTATCGATCATGCTGATCGCGATCGGGCATAGCGATATCGGCATGGAGCGGCGCTTTCGCCTGCGCCCGGTCCGGAGCGGTCAACCCGCTCGCCGCAAGCGCCGGATGACGGCCGGACACTGACGATCCGCCGGGAAGGCCCCGGCGGCGGCAAATTTCAGAACAGGTGAAGCAGTCGGTCGAACAGGCCCGATTTGCGGTCCCGCATCGCCATATAGCGCGCGCGATCGTCGGCGGCGCGACGATACAAGGCATCCAGACGTTCCTCGCGCGGCAGGTCCGAAATCCGCGGCGGCGGTCTATGGCTGGCCATCTTCACCCTCCCTCAGTTGAGCCGTTCGATTCGAACGACGAAACGAAACTTTTGTTCCCTGCCAGGTGACATGCCGTTCATGACGCGTCCGCAATGACCAAGCATTTGAATAGATGAGGAAGATGCCAAAAACAGCGTCGCCATCGATGCCGCAATGCCCGCACAGATGAACGTCTCGTAAGATTTCCGCAAGGAAAGCGTCAGAGCCTTGCCCGTATCGGCCGAAGCAATTCCGTTCCTTGCGCCGAAAGACTCCGATGCACGTCAATCCTGCCGACGCGACATTACCCGAAACCCGCCGCCTGTCCTCCGCGCAGCAATGGCGCTGGATCGGGATCGCCGCCGCCGTGCTGGTGGGTGCGCTGATCCTGATCACGGTGATCGGCAAGCTGACCCACAAGGAGGAGACGCCCCCCGCCCCGCCGCCGCCGGGTACGCTGCGCCTGTCCAGGGAGCAGCTGGCGGCGATGCCGACGGTGCGCGTCGAGCTCGGGGCCTCGGGCGACCAGACCATGGCGACGGGCGCGATCACGGTCGATGCGACCCGCTCGACCCCGGTGCTGATGCCCTATGCGGGCCAGGTCGTGCGCGTTCTGGCCGAGGCGGGCCAGGCGGTGCGCCAGGGCCAGCCGCTGCTGCAGATCAAGACCAGCGATTTCGTCGATGCGCGCTCGGGGCTGTTCTCGGCCCGCGCGGCCTATCAGAATGCGCAGGCGCAGCTGGTCGCGGCGCAGCGCAATGCCGACCGCCAGCAGCAAATCTATGAAACCGCCGGCGGCGCGCTGAAGGATTATCAGCAGGCCAAGGTCGACCTGGCCGCCGCGCAGGCGACCGCGCGCACCGCCGCCGCCTCGCTGGGTGCCGCGCGCGACAAGCTGGCGATCCTCGGCAAGTCGCAGGGCGAGATCAACCGGCTGGAGAATGTCGGCGAGGTCGCGGGCATCCACGACATCACCACGCTGCACGCGCCGATCAGCGGCGTCGTCGCCTCGCGCGATGTCGCGCCGGGGCAATATGTCTCGCAGGGCGGCGACAAGCCGGTGATGACGATCACCGACCCCTCGCGCGTCTGGCTGATCGCGCAGGTGGCCGAGAGCGATGCCGAGAATGTCCGCGTCGGCGATCCCGTCGAGGTGACGACGCCCGCCATCCCCGGCCGCGTCTTCCACGCCACCATCGACCTGGTCGGCGCCGCGCTCGACCCGCAGACCCACCGCCTGCCGGTGCGTGCCTCGATCCCCAACCCCGACAAGGCGCTGAAGCCGCAGATGTTCGCCAGCTTCGCGATCCAGCATCGGGGTGCGGGTCAGGCGATCCGCGTCCCCGCCGCCGCCGTCATCCATGAAGGCGACGCGGCGCGCGTCTGGATCATGCGGCCCGACGGCCTGCTGGTCGCGCGCGACGTGACGACCGGCGACTCGGCCAATGGGCTGGTCACCATCACGTCGGGCCTGAAGCCGGGCGAGAAGATCGTCACCTCCGGCGCGCTGTTCGTCAACGAAGCGGGGATCGGCGAGTAATGAACCGCATCGTCGACTTTGCGCTGCGTCAGCGACTGCTGATCGTCGGCCTGTTCTTCGCGATGATCGTCGCTGGCGTCATCGGTTTCATCAACCTCAACATCGAAGCCTATCCCGATCCCGTGCCCCCGATGGTCGAGGTCATCACCCAGACGCAAGGGTTGTCGGCCGAGGAGATGGAACGCAACGTCACCATCCCGATCGAGGTCCAGATGGCGGGCATCCCGCATCTGACCGCGATCCGCGCGATCAGCCTGTTCGGCCTGTCGGACATCAAGATCCAGTTCACCTACGACTATACCAACGAACAGGCGCGCCAGCAGGTCATCAACCGCCTGTCGCAGCTGCCCCCGCTGGCGGGCGGTGCACAGCCGACGCTGTCGCCGACCTCGCCGGTGGGCGAGATCTATCGCTACCGCATCTCCGCGCCCAAGGGCTATTCGGTGATGGACCTGAAGACGTTGCAGGACTGGGTGCTCCAGCGCCGGTTCAAGCGGATTCCGGGCGTGATCGACGTCACCGGCTGGGGCGGCAAGCTGCGCGCCTATGACGTGGTCATCGACCAGAACCGGCTGAACGCGCACGGCGTGACCGTGTCGCAGGTGCTGGCGGCGCTGTCCAAGAGCGACGGCAATGTCGGCGGCCAGACGATCAACTTCGGCGAACAGGCCGCGATCGTGCGCGGCATCGGTCTGATCCAGTCGCCCGACGCGATCCAGAACGTCCTGGTCGGCCAGGCGGGTGGCCAGCCCGTGCTCGTCAAGGACGTCGCCACCGTCAAGATCGGCAACGCGCCGCGCATGGGCATCGCCGGGTATAATAACGACGACGACATCGTGCAGGGCATCGTCCTGATGCAGCGCGGTGCCCAGTCGATGCCGACGATCAAGGCCGTCCAGGCCGAGGTCGCCAACATCAACGACAGCGGCATCCTGCCCCCCGGCGTCCATCTGGAGCGGATCTATGACCGTTCCGACCTGATCAACCTGACCATCCACACCGTCATGGAAAACATGGTGGTGGGCATCCTGCTGATCTTCGCGCTGCAATGGCTGTTCCTCGGCAATCTGCGCTCGGCGATCATCGTGGCGGCGACCATCCCCTTCGCGCTGGCCTTCGCGATCCTGATCCTGGTGCTCCAGGGGGAGAGTGCGAACCTGTTGTCGGTGGGGGCGCTCGACTTCGGCCTGGTCGTCGATGCCTGCGTCATCATGGTCGAGAATATCTTCCGCCACATGGTCGAACGCTCGACCGCGGTGGAGAATGGCCAGGGCCGCTATACCCTGGCCAGCCGCTTCGGCGCGGTGCTGGGCGCCTCGTCCGAGGTCAGCCGCGGTATCTTCTTCGCCGCCGCGATCATCATCGCCAGCTTCCTGCCGCTGTTCACCCTGACCGGCGTGGAGGGGCATATCTTCGGCCCGATGGCCAAGACCTATGCCTATGCCATCACCGGCGGCCTGCTCGCGACCTTCACCGTCGCGCCGGTGCTCTCGACGCTGCTCCTGCCGGACAAGCTGGCCGAGACTGAGACGTTCATCGTCGGCAAGCTGCGTGCCGTCTATGAACCCGCCGCGTCCTTCGCGCTGCGCAACAAGATCGTGACGATCGGCGGCGGCCTGCTGATGATGGGCCTCGCCATCGTCGGCGTGCGCTCGCTGGGCATCGAGTTCCTGCCGCACCTCGAAGAAGGCAATATGTACATCCGCGCCACCCTCCCCTCCTCGATCAGCCTCGAGGCGGGCGAGAAGGTGACCAACGAGGTGCGCAAGATCATCGCCAGCTATCCGGAAACCACTGCGGTCCTGTCCGCGCATGGCCGCCCGGACGACGGCACCGATGCGACCGGCTTCTTCAACATCGAATTCTTCGTGCCGCTCAAGCCCTTCGACAGCTGGCCGAGCGGAATGACCAAGGAGAAGCTGATCGAGGAACTGTCGAGCCGCCTCGCCAAGAAATATCCGGGCGTCGACTTCTCCTTCTCGCAGATCATCGAGGATAATGTCGAGGAAGCCGCCTCGGGCGTGAAGGGCGCCAATTCGATCAAGCTGTTCGGCCCCGATCTGGTCACGCTGGAAAAGCTGGCCAACCAGATCAAGGCGCAGATGGCCAAGGTGAAGGGCATCGAGGATCTCGGCGTGTTCGAGATCCTGGGCCAGCCGACCGTGCGGATCGACGTCGATCGCGCCAAGGCCGCGCGCTATGGCCTGACGCCCGACGACATCAACCAGACGGTGGCCGCGGCCATCGGTGGCCAGTCGCCCGCCGACCTGTACGAACCCGGCACCGACCGCCACTTCCCGATCATCGTGCGTTTGAAGCCCGCCCAGCGCGACTCGCTGGAATCGGTGCGCAACATCACGATCGGCGCGCCTTCGCCCGACGGCAACGGGACCATCCAGGTGCCGCTGTCCGAGGTGGCGAACGTCAAGCTGACCAGCGGCGCGTCCTTCATCTATCGCGAGCATCAGGAGCGCTATGTCCCGATCAAATTCTCGGTGCGTGGCCGCGATCTGGGCGGCGCGGTCGAGGAGGCGCGCGCGCGGATCAACCAGAATGTCCACCTGCCGCCGGGCTATCACCTGGAATGGGCGGGCGAGCTGGACAATCTGAAGAACGCGATCGCCCGTCTGGAGATCGTGGTCCCGATCAGCCTCGTGCTCATCCTGCTGCTGCTCTATGCGAACTTCGGATCGATGCGCGACAGCCTGCTCGCCTTCTCCGCGATCCCGATGGCGATCGTGGGCGGTGTGCTGGCGCTGGCCCTGACCGGCACGGCGTTCAGCATCTCGGCGGCGATCGGCTTCGTGGCGCTGTTCGGCATCGCGGTGATGGACGGCATCCTGGTCGTCACCACCTTCAACAACGCGATCGACGAGGGCGCCCCGCGCGAGAATGCGCTGGCCAACACCGTCAAGAACAGCCTGCGCCCTGTCGTCATGACCTGTCTGGTCGCGGCCATCGGCCTGCTGCCAGCCGCCCTGTCGCACGGGATCGGCAGCCAGGTGCAGAAGCCGCTGGCACTGGTCGTGGTGGGCGGCATGACGCTGGCCCCGGTGCTGATCCTGCTGGTCCTGCCGGTCCTGATCAGCCGCTATTCGACCCGCCTGCCGCTGTCGCAGCGCAAGAAGAAGCATGATCCGATGGTCGACGACCAGGACGATACCACCATCTCCGACTCTGGGGTTCCGGCATGAAGCGTTTCCTGACCCTGCCGCTGCTGGCCTGCGTTTCGGCCAGTATCTCGGGCTGCGCCGTGGGACCGCATGACCTGGACGCACATGCCAGCCTGCCGCCGCTGGCGCCTGCGCCGGTGATCGCACCCGCGACCGGCCCGGCACAGACGGTGTCCGCCACCGTCGCGCCCCAATGGTGGCATGCCTTCGGCAATGCCCAGCTCGATGCGCTGGTCGCCGAGGCGCTGGCGCACAATAACGACGTGGCCGTCGCGCAAGCCTCGCTGAAGCAGGCGCAGGAACAGGCGCGGGCGACGCGCGGCTCGCTGCTGTTCCCGCAAGGGGGCCTGAACTATCAGGCGCAGCGGACCCGCGTGTCCAACGCGCTGTCGCCAGCGGTCGCCGACCAGAACCAGCAGCTTTATACGCTGCACACCGCGCAGGTCAGCGTGTCCTATGACGTCGACGCGTTCGGCGGCAACCGGGCGCAGGTCCGCTCCGCCGCCGCACGCGCCGAGGTCGAGCGGCACCAGCTGGACGCGGCGCGGATGACGGTGGCGGCGAACCTCGTCACCGCGCTGATCGAACGGGCGAGCCTGGCCGAACAGGTCGCCGCCGCGCAGACGGCGGTACAGGTCAACCGTGACATATTGGGCGCGCTGCAACAGCGGCAGCGGCTGGGCGCGGTCGGCGCCTCGGACGTCTCGACCCAGCAGGCCGCGCTGGCGACCGCCGAGGGCGCGCTGCCCCCGCTGGTCCGTGCCGAGGCGGCGCAGCGCACCATCATCGCGACGCTGATCGGCCGCCCGGCGGGATCGGCGCTGCCGCCGCTGCCCGAGCTGGCGCAGCTGACGCTGCCGACCGAGCTGCCCGCCATCGTCCCCTCCGATCTGGTCCATCGCCGTCCCGACGTGCTGGCCGCCGAAGCCCAGTTGCGGGGCGCCGGGGCCGATGTCGGCGCCGCCATCGCTGCACGGCTGCCCAGCATCCAGCTTTCCGCCAATGCGGGCGGCTCGGCACAGAATTTCGGCGACATGTTCAAGAGCGGCAATCCCTTCTGGGCGCTGCTCGGCGGGATCACCCAGCCGCTGTTCCACGCCAATGCGCTGCGCCACCAGCAAAAGGCGGCCGAGGCGGCGCTGGAGGGTGCCAAGGCGCAGTATCGCCAGGCGGTGCTCCAGGCGTTCGGCGATGTCGCCGACTCGCTGACCGGCCTGTCCACCGACGCGCAGGCGCTCGACGCGGCGCAGCGGGCGAGCAACGCGGCGGGCCAGGCGCTGACCTTTGCCCGACGGCAGTTGGCGCTGGGCGATGTGGGCACGTTGCAGCTGCTCAACGCCACCGCAACCGACGCGCAGGCCCGGTCGCAACTGATCCAGGCCAAGGCGGCGCGCATGACCGACTCGGTCGCGCTGTTCCAGGCGGCCGGGGGGCCGGTTACGGGGTCTTGAGGGTTATGGGGGCGGATGGAGGAGTCCGCCCCACAATCCACCTCCGTTCCGCCTGAGCGAAGTCGAAGGCCAAGGGATTCGGTTCGCACAGAAGCGAAGAGAGCGCCTTCTCCAGAACGCCACCTCAACATCCTTCTGTTCCCCGGCGAAGGCCGGGGCCCAGTTGCTACATACTGGGAGGTGCGCGGCGTCGGTGCCTGGGAGGCAAGAGCGGCCCGCCGTCGATGATGGGCCGCAACTGGGCCCCGGCCTTCGCCGGGGAACGGAGCAGCATTGAGGGGGCGTTATCCCAAAGAACGCAATCTCTGCGTCCTCCGCGCCTCTGCGCGAACCGAATCCCTTGGCCTTCGACTTCGCTCAGGCTGAACGGAGAATAGGATGATGCCCAACGAAAAAGGGGAGGACCTTCGCCCTCCCCCTTGTCAGAACAACCGGGTCAGCAGGTAGAAGCCCGCCCCCATCACCGCCGAGGCGGGGATGGTGATGATCCAGGCGATCACGACATTGCCTGCCACGCCCCAGCGTACCGCCGAGGCCCGCCGGGCCACGCCCGCGCCGATGATCGAGCCGGTGATGGTGTGAGTCGTCGACACCGGAATGCCCAGCGCCGAAGCGCAGAAGATCACGATCGACCCTGCGGTCGAGGCGCTGAACCCCTGGTGCTGCGACAGCTTGGTGATGCGGGTGCCCATCGTCTCGATGATCCGCCAGCCGCCGGTCATCGTGCCCAGCGCGATCGCGACATAGCAGGAGATGGCGACCCAGTGCGGCACCTCGAACGGGCCGGACAGCCGCCCGGTCGAATAGAGGAGGACGGTGATGATCCCCATCGTCTTCTGCGCGTCGTTCAGCCCGTGGCTGAGCGAATAGGCCGCCGAGGAGACCAGATGCATCGCGCGGAAGCTGCGTTCCGCCTGTCCCGCGCTCGACCGGCGCATGGCCCAGCTGCTCGCCAGCATGACCAGCATCGCCAGCATCATGCCAAGCATCGGCGACAGAACGATGGCGAGCAGCGTCTTGTTGAGACCCGCCCACTTCACCGCGTCCATGCCCGCATGCGCCACGCCCGCGCCGACCAGCCCGCCGACCAGCGCATGGCTGCTCGACGAGGGGATGCCGCGCAGCCAGGTGATGACGTTCCAGGCCATCGCCCCGCCTAGCGCGCCGAAGATGACGGCGGGGGTGACGATGCTCTGGTCGATCAGGCCCTTGCCGATCGTCTCGGCCACCTTGTGTAGGCTGGGAAAGGCGACGGTCAGGAAATAGGCCGCGAAGTTGAAGAAGGCGGCAAAGCCCACCGCCGCGACCGGCGGCAGCAGCCGGGTCGCCACCACCGTCGCGATCGAATTGGCCGCGTCGTGCAGCCCGTTGAGATAATCGAACGCCAGCGCGACCAGGATCAGGCCGACCAGCAACGGAAAGGCGAGTTCGTGCATCTCCGACGCCTCAGGCGTGATCGATGACGATGCCGTCGATCTCGTCGGCGACATCCTCGAACGCGTCGAGGATGCGCTCCAGATGCTTGTACACTTCCTTCTCGATCACGAAGCGCAGCGTGTCGCGCTCGCCGCATTCGTCCAGCGTGCGCTTCAGGCCCGCCGCATGGATCTCGTCGGCACGCCCTTCCAGCCGGACCAGCTCTTCGGTCAGCGCGTGGAGCCGGTCGCCGTTGCGCGCGACGTCGCGCATCAGCGGCATCGCCTCGACGGTCAGCTTGGCCGCCTCGACCGCGACCGCCGCCATTTCGCGCATCTCGGGCGCGAAGCTGGTCACACGGTACAGGCCGATCGCGGTGGCGGCGGCGTGCATCTCGTCGATCGTATCGTCCAGCGAACCGATCAGCGAGGTGATCGAGGCGCGGTCGAACGGCGTCAGGAAGGTCGAGCGGACCGAGGTCAGCACATCGCGCGTGATCGCGTCGGCCTCATGCTCGCGCGCGGCGACCGCGGCGATCTCGTCGGCGGTATTGCCCTGCGCATCGAACAGCCGGACGGTGGCTTCGGCCCCCGCCAGGATGGTGGCGGCTTGCGCCTCGAACAGCTCGAAGAAATTCCCCGTCTTCGGCAGGAGGCGTTGGAACCAGGCGAACATCAGTCGGTAACCCCGATAGTGATCCGATAGCGTGCGTGTTCAGCACCCATGGCTTTGCGGGCCACGGCGGAACGCCGGACCGTCGAAATGGACCCTGGGATCGAAGCTTGCACGAACGCCGCCCCCCTGACCAGCCGAACGCCCCGCGTCAAGCAAAACACTGTTACAGCAATGTGACAGAAGCGGCATTCCGGCCCCTTCGCCGGTGGGCGACAGGCGAGGTTTCGTGGACCGCCATGGCCTGTGTTCCCCCTGCATTCCCGCCGCTCCGCCCTGTCATGGCTGCCTCCCGGCCGTTCCGGTCCGCCCCCGCAACGGCGGGCAGGACACAGTCTGGCCTGGGCACAACCTCGCATGACGGTCGCGCCATGTCGTCATGAATTTTTCATGTCCCGCTGTGCTTTTTGCGCATCAGTCCTGTCACGTAAGCGCCATAATGCACTTTTAACCGCTCGGCTTACCGGGAGAAAATCAATCGGGCGGACGGCATCGACCGATCCGCCGAGCGTGGGGAACGACATGAAATCCGTTATCAAGACCGTGGCGCTGCTGGGCGCGGCGTGGGGAACGCTGGCGGCCGTGCCCGCCTTTGCCCAGACCGCCGATCAGGCGGCGGCCACGCCGGCCGACAATGGCCCCGAACAGGGGCTGGGCGAGATCACCGTCACCGCCGAGCGCCGCTCGGAAAATCTGAACCGCGTGCCCGTGTCGGTGGGCGTGGTCAGCGGTTCGAACCTGCGCGCCTTCCAGCAGGGCGGCGAGGACATTCTGGCGCTGTCGGGCCGGGTGCCCGGCCTGTATGCCGAAACCACCACCGGCCGCATCTTCCCGCGCTTCTACATTCGCGGCCTGGGCAATATCGACTTCTATCTCGGCGCGTCGCAGCCGGTGTCGATCATCCAGGACGATGTGGTGCTGGAACATGTCGTGCTGAAGTCGAACCCGGTGTTCGACGTCGACCAGGTCGAGGTGCTGCGCGGGCCGCAGGGCTCGCTGTTCGGTCGCAACACGACTGCGGGCATCATCAAGTTCGACACGATCAAGCCCACCCAGAGCTTCCAGAGCCGCGCGACCGCCTCGATCGGCAGCTACAACACGATCAGCATGGACGCCGGTGTCGGCGGCCCCCTGATCCGCGACGTGCTGGCCTTCCGCCTGTCGGCGCTGGTGCAGCACCGCGACGATTGGGTCGACAATGTCTATTCGGGTCCCAGCGCCGACGGCACGCTGACCCCGAAGAAGGACGCGATGGGCGGCTTCACCGAGCGCGACGTCCGCCTCCAGCTGCTCTTCACGCCGACCGACACGCTGTCGTTCAACCTGTCGGGCCATGCCCGCTGGTATGACGGCACCTCGACCCTGTTCCATCGCGGCGCGATCAAGAAGGGTTCGCGCGACGTCTCGGCCGAACCGCGCGACCGGGTGGCCTATGACGAAGGGCGCGGCAATCCGCAGTCCTATGACACGCAAGGCACCTCGCTGCGCGCCGCCTGGGACCTGGGTGCGGCCGAGCTGACCTCGATCACCGCCTATGAGACCACGGCCGGTTTCAGCAAGGGCGACACCGACGGCGGCGCGGCGGCCAACTTCCCGGTCAACGGCGTGGCCAATGGCTATGGCCTGAGCATGGGCCAGGTTCGCGGGCTCGACCAGTGGACGCAGGAAGTCCGCCTCGCCTCGACCGGCAGCGGGCCGTTCAAGTGGCAGGTCGGCGGCATCTATTTCGACAGCCGCGACATCACGGACTTCTACCAGCGCGCGTTCCTGATCGGGGCGAACCCGAACAACTGGGTCCGCCTGCACGACGTCAACACCAGCTGGGGCGTGTTCGGGCAGGTCAGCTATCAGGCGACCGACCGCCTGACCCTGACCGCCGGTGGTCGCGTCAGCGAGGACACCAAGCGGACCCAGCTGCTGCGCACCGCCGACAGCGCCGCCGGCGTCTCGACCTATCGTGGTCGCCGCGACGTGCGTCTGTCGGACACCCAGCCCAGCTGGGACCTGTCGGCGCTCTATGAGGTCAATCCGAACCTGAACGTCTATGTCCGCGCGGCGCAGGGCTTCCGGGGTCCGACCATCCAGGGTCGCTCGGCGGTGTTCAACTCGGACTTCTCGACCGCCGGTTCGGAGACGAACCTGTCGTTCGAGACCGGCTTCAAGTCGAAGCTGTTCGACAACACGCTGCGTCTGAACGCCGCCGCCTTCGCGTACCGGGTGAAGAACATCCAGCTGAACGGCAACGACTCGGACGGCAACGGCGTGCTGCTCAACGCCGACAAGGCGGTCGCCTACGGTCTGGAAGCCGATGCCCAGTGGCTGCCGGTGCGCAACCTGGCGCTGTCGGCGGGTGTCAGCCTGCTGCATTCGGAAATCCGCGACCGCAATGTCAGCGTCCAGACCTGCGGCCTGAACGGCGTGATGGTCTGCACCGTGCTGAACGGCCCGGTGACGACGCGCCGCATCTTCGGGGCGAACGCGTTCTTCGTGCCGATCAACGGCAACCCGCTGCCCAACGCGCCGGAATATAACGTCAACCTGGCGGCCAAGTACGACCTGCCACTGTCCGACGGCGGCAAGGCGTTCATCTCGACCGACTGGAATCTTCAGGGCTACACCAACTTCGTCCTGTACCGGACCAAGGAGTTCACCTCGAACGGCAATTTCGAGGGCGGCCTGAGCATCGGCTATTCGGCGCCGAACGACGACTGGAGCCTGTCGGTCTTCGCCCGCAACATCACGAACGAGAAGAACCTCAAGGGCGTGATCGAGAACTATATGGCGGCCGTGTTCAACGAACCGCGCATCATCGGCATCTCGTTCAGCGGCAAGTATCGCTGATCGGCATGACCGGATGACGCGAAAGGCCCGTCCCTCCATGCGAGGGGCGGGCCTTTTTC
The DNA here is from genome assembly GCF_030818415.1 of Sphingomonas sp. SORGH_AS_0950. Classification (NCBI taxonomy): domain Bacteria; kingdom Pseudomonadati; phylum Pseudomonadota; class Alphaproteobacteria; order Sphingomonadales; family Sphingomonadaceae; genus Sphingomonas; species Sphingomonas sp. SORGH_AS_0950. Next base: position 3,047,385 of record NZ_JAUTAE010000001.1, on the reverse strand, counting down.
GTTGGGCTATGTCCTCGCCCGCGCATGGCGCTCGGCATGGGCGAGCAGCATGTCGAGATCCTCGCGCGCGATGTCGAAGCTCTCATGCATGTCCGCCAGCGCCGCCTCGACATCCTCCGGCCGGATGACGGCGGCGGGCGCGGGCGGGGTCACGCCCGGTTCGTGCGGATAGCTGCGCCCCGTCGCGCGGTGGAAGAACATGCCGAGCGCCACCAGCGCGATCGAGTTGATCGCCACCGGCGCGAAGGCGAAGGAAAAGCCCGCCGCATGGATTCCCTGGCTGCCGATAACGGCGGTCAGCGCCGCCGCGCCGCCCGGCGGGTGCAGGCACCGGGCCAGCGACATGACCAGGATCGCCCCGCCCACCGCGCATCCCGCCGCCAGCGGCAGCGAAGGGATCGCATGGAACATCGCCACTCCGACCAGCGTGGACAGGACATTGCCCCCGACCACCGACCAGGGCTGCGCGAGCGGGCTGGCGGGGACGGCGAAGACCAGCACGGCGGACGCTCCCAGCGGCGCGACGATGATCGGCAGGTCGGGGCCCAGCGGGGGCAGCCCGCCACAGACGAGGATGGTCAGCGCGATGCCGATGACCGCCCCGAGACAGGCGAGCAGACGGCCGGACAGGGTGGCGCCGGCCAGCAGGGGTTGGAAGAAACGCATGGAGGCTCTGGTCGCTCAGGATGGAAAGGCGTGGAATGGCAATCGGACCTAGCCAAGAGCCTGTCCGTCGGCCACCGCCAATAACTTGCCGCGATACCAGCGGAACTTGGCGCAAGGCCCAGCCGCCTAGGGGGATCGGCATTCACGATTGCGCCTTCTTCCCCTCTCCCCTGGACAGGGGAGAGGGTTAGCGAAGCTTGCCAGCCTGCTGGCTAGCGCAGCTTGGGTGAGGGGTGGGCGCTCGCCAAAGCGAGCGCCCACCCCTCACCCAGCTCCGACTAAGCCTTTGCTCTCGCAAAGACCAAGTCTGCGCACCCCTCTCCCCTCTGCGAGGGGCGAGGGAAGGAAAGGCATCGCTGAATGGCGATCCACTCAAGAACGGGGTTGGAGTGCGCCCCTCAAACTTCGGCGAGGAAGACCACGCCCGGAATGGCGATGCTGCGGCCGGTGGCGGTCAGGCGGCCGTCCTTGCCGATCCGGAAGGCGTTCACCGTACCCGAACGCTCGTTCGCCACCAGCATCTCTCCCCGCCCCTCGCGCAGCAGGAAGAAGCGCGGCCAGTCGCCGCCGGTCGGGACATGCTGGACCGGCTCGGGATCGCCCTTGGCGTTCAGGCGGAAGACGGTGATGCTGTTCGCCCCGCGATTGGAGACATAGAGCGTCCGCCCCGCCCGATCGATCGCGATATGCGCCGCATAGGAGGGTGTGGCTGTGCCCTCGGCCAGCAGCGCCCGTTCACCCGCCGTGCGGAAGCGTCCCTCGGGCAGCGCGTCGAGGACGAACAGCCGGGGCTGCAACTCGCAGGCGACATAGGCGCGCGGCAGGGTCGGGTGGCGGACCATGTGGCGCGGCCCCGCCCCCGCCGGGGCCTGCCAGCCGATCACCGGCTCGGCGAGCGTCCGCGCGGCGGGGTCGAAGCGATAGGCGAAGATCGCATCCGCCCCCAGATCGACCGCGTGCAGCCAGCGCCGGTCGGGGCTGAACCCCACCCAATGCGCATGCGGCCCCGCCTGGCGCTCGGCATTGGGGCCATGACCCTGATGGCGAAAGACCTGCGCCTCGCCCGGCGCGCCGGTCCGCCGGTCGAGCCGATAGAAGGCGACCGAGCCGCTGGAGTAATTGGCGACCGCCAGACAGGCCGAGGACCGGTCGAGCGCGACATGGCAGGGATCGGCCCCGCCGGTCGACGCCCCGCCCCGCGACGCCCAGCCAGGGCCATAGCCGGTGACGCGCCCCTCGGCCTGTTCCCGCAACAGGTAGAAGGCGCCGCCCGGCCCGTTGCCCACGCCGTAAGAGGCGTTGACGATCCCCGCCACCGGCGGTCCCACACGGCCATCGACGATCGGATAGAGGCCCCGGCCCCCTTCATTGGCATAGGTGCCCGCGATCAGCCTGTCGCGGCCCGGCACCTGCGCCAGCACCGGCCCGATCGCCGTCCCCAGCCCGATCGCAGCCGCGCCCGCCATCACCTCGCGCCGTGTCGTCGTCATGCCGCCCCTCCCTTGTCCGCCAGCCCTTGAACGCGAAAGGGGGCGGGAAGGCAATCACTTCCCGCCCCCTCATGGGGTCACGATGCGATCAGCCGATCAGATCGCGACAACGCCGCCGTCATTCTTGGTGATGACGATCGTGGCCGAGCGCGGGCGGACCGTTGCGGCCGCGCTGCCGCTCTGGCTGTCGGGCCAGTTGCTGGTCGGCGCGGCGACGCTGCTGGCGTCCTCGCCCGGATGCTGGATGTTGACGAAGACCGAGGTGCCGTCCGGCGTCGAGTGGATGCCGGTGATCTCACACTGTTTCGGCCCCACCAGGAAACGCTTCAGCGTCACGCCCGGCGCCTTGCCGATCCGGGTGGTGACGGTCGCCGAGGCGCCGCCCGCGCTGCTGGTGACCGAACGCGTGCCGCCATCGCCGACCCGGCCGGGGATCGCGGCCAGCATCATGCAGTTGGTGACGTCGGTGAAGGCACCGTCATCGGTCTGGATCCACATCACCGGCGTCTGCTGCCCCGCGACATTGCTCGGCAGGCTGAACCACAGGCCGTCGGGCGACGAGAAGTCGTTGGTCGCGTCCAGCCCCGACAGGTTGATGTTCGTCGCATCCAGGTCCGCCCCCGCACCAAAGGCGTACACGTCCCAGGTGAAGCTGGTCGCCTCGGTCGTGTCGTTCGCTTCGCGGATGCGGATGATATGGCCGTTGCGGTTGCCGACCGAGGTCGAGGGCGGATCGACATAGGCGCGCGGATTGGCCGCATCGACCCCGGTCAGGCTGCCCGAAGCGACCGGGCGGCGCGAGGCGTTGTTGGTCAGCGTGCAATACATCTCGCCGGTCGCCGGATTGACCGCGGTCCACTCCGGCCGGTCCATCTTGGTCGCGCCCAGCGCATCGCCCGCCAGCCGCGTGTTGATCAGGACATCGGCCTGGTCGGCGAAGGGATAGACGCTGTTCGAGGCGGTCAGCCCGTTCTGACCGAACACCAACGGCATCCACGTGCCGGTGCCGTCCGCGTTGAACTTCGCGACATAGAGCGTGCCGTCGTCGAGATATTTGTCGCCCACCGCCAGACGGTCGCTGGCGCTGGCGTCCGAAGCGCTCCACGGCGTGGCCGACACGAACTTGTAGATATATTCGTTCTGCGCATCGTCACCCATGTAAAAGGCGGGGCGGACGCCCGCGATCATCCGGCCGCTCTGGCAGCCTTCATGGTTCATGCGGCCCAGCGCGGTGCGCTTGCGCGGCGTGGAATTGGGGTTGAACGGGTCGATCTCGACCACCCAGCCGAACTGGAACGGCTCGTGCCGGAAATCGGCGGTGCCGTCCGCCGCCAGCGCGGCATTGGCCGTCGCGTTCCAGCGGCGAAAGATCGTGCTCGACGAATCCGACGGCGTGACGGTCGTCCAGCCATAATTGCCCGAACGCCCCTCGCCGATGCCATAGCGGGCGAGCGAGACATTCTGCTTGGGCGTCGTGGCGGCGCGTACCGCCGCATCGCCGCTGGTGCGCCGAAAATAGCCCGCCCAGTTTTCCTCGTTGGTCAGATAGGTGTTCCACGCCATCGTGCCGTTGGCGCAGTTGTTGATCGTACCGCGCCCGCCCGTGCCATCGGTCGAATAGGCGGTCTTCAGCCAGGCATTGCCCTTTACCGGGCCGCTGAACGCCATCGGGGTGTTGGGGGTGATGCGACGGTTCAGCGCCGAGGCCTGGACATAGGTCCAGGCGCCGTTCGTGCGGGTGACCTCGACCACCGAGACGCCGTGGCACTCGATCTCCTTGATCGCCTCCGATTCGGGGCGCGGCGACGGCGTGGGGCCGTTGGCGTGGAGATAGAGCTGGGTGATGTTCTCGTGATTCAGGACGAGCAGCCCGCGCGTGCTGTTGGTCGGATCGGGGCTCGCCCCGCTGGCGGCGAGGCCGAAATAGCTCATGCCGTCATGATGGTCGCCCGCACGCTGCGCGAAATTGCTGTCGGTGCCGTTATTGGCCGCCGCCGCCACGCCCGAGGCGATCGGATCGCCCAGACGATAGAGGACGCTGACGCTATAGCCCGAGGGCACCGTCACCACGTCCGCCAGGCTGTGCGGGACGGCGGTGAAGTCGAGTGCGATCGGCGTCACCGTGATCGTCACGCTGTTGTTGGTGACCAGGCCGTCGCGGCTGGTGATCTCCAGCTTGAACGCCAGTTGGGTCGCGGTCGCCACGGCGGGCGCGCGGAACGTGGCGACGAGCTGGTTGGCGTTGGTCAGCGTGACCGAGGGCCCCGCCGTCTGGCTCCAGTTGACATTGGCGACCTGGCCGCTGCTCACCGTGCCGGTCAGCGTGACCGCGCGACCCGCCGCGACGCTGGCGGTGCTGCCCGCCGCCGTGGCGGTGACGCCCTGCGGATTCTCGTCGTCGCAGCCCGCCAGCAACATGCCGCCGAACAGCGCGGTGGTCATCGCCGACACGCCGTGGCGCAGCGTCTGGCGGCGCGACAGGCGGGTGGCGATCAGATCGCTCATATGCATGTTGGTCGAGCGGTTGGTATCGACGTCACCATCGTCATAGGCGACCATGCTATTGATATCGGACATGGAATTTCCCCCGATACCGCGTCGGGAAAGATGCGCGGCCTCGCGCCGGGCTTTGCCGCGCAACCAAGTCACACAGGCTTCACTTCCGCGTCATGACGGTGACATCGCCATGACTCCCAGATGACGCTCGCTTCATCATACCGGCCCGCTTGACTCCCCATGACGATCGGCCTAAGGGCAGCCCCGCATCCGGATGGGCTTGCCCGTTCGGATTCCGTCCTAGACAGCAGGTGCCGGGGAATATGCCCTGGCTTAATTGCCTGCCGAGACGGGGAAAAGGATTTTGCCGGTCGTGCCACTCGCTGGTCCCGTCCGGTCTGCCCCGCGTTTCTCACGCGTCGGTTGCCCATTCCCCATCGCTGGACACCCCGAGGGGTGGTCACACCCCCCGGTCAAGCAACCGGGATGACCGTTCGCGGTCGTTCCAACCATGGAGAATGGCATGGATCGCGATCAAAAGACCCAGGCCGTCGCCGAACTGAACCGCAACTTCAACGAGGTTGGCGTGGTGGTCATCACCCGCAACCACGGCATGACCGTCGCCCAGTCGACGGCCCTGCGCACGAAGATGCGGGAAGCCGGCGCGACCTACAAGGTCTCGAAGAACCGGCTTGCCAAGATCGCAGCCCAGGGCACCGACTATGCCGGTGTCGCTGACATGCTGACGGGTCCCGTCGGCATCGCCAGCTCGATCGATCCCGTGGCCGCCGCCAAGGTGGCCGTGGAATTCGCCAAGACGACCGACAAGTTCGAGATCGTCGGCGGATCGATGGGTGCGAATGTCCTTGATGTCGCAGGCGTGCAGGCGCTGGCGACTCTGCCCTCGCTGGACGAGCTCCGGGCGAAGCTGGTTGGTCTCATCGTCGCTCCGGCGACGAAGCTGGCCACCATCACCCAGGCTCCCGCGGCGCAGATCGCCCGCGTCCTCGCGGCTTATGCCGACAAGGACAAGGAAGCCGCCTGATCTTCGGGCGAATACGATTTGAACTGACACACTCGGGCCATTTTAGACGGCCCGTATTGGAGATAAGATCATGGCAGACCTGAACGCGCTGGTTGACCAGCTGAGCGAGCTGACCGTCCTCGAGGCCGCCGAGCTCTCGAAGATGCTCGAAGAGAAGTGGGGCGTCTCGGCCGCTGCGGCCGTTGCCGCTGCTCCTGCTGCTGGCGGCGCTGCTGCTCCGGCCGCTGAAGAGAAGACCGAGTTCGACGTGATCCTCACCGGCGACGGTGGCAAGAAGATCAACGTCATCAAGGAAGTCCGTGCGATCACCGGCCTGGGCCTGACCGAAGCCAAGGCGCTGGTCGAAGGCGCTCCGAAGCCCGTCAAGGAAGGCATTGCCAAGGACGAGGCCGAGAAGATCAAGAAGCAGCTCGAAGAAGCCGGCGCGACCGTCGAGCTCAAGTAATCGGCTGCGGGGGCAACCCCGCACCCGTTCGCTTGGCGAGCTAAAGAAAGGGCGGCCCCTTTGCGGGGGTCGCCCTTTTCTTTGGCTCAGGCCCTATCCCGCCATCCGGCTCCACGGCCGCGGGGACCGCATGTCCAGCCGACAGACGTGCCGCAGCCCATGCGCCCGGACATAGGCGCGCGCCCGCGCATCATAATCGGGCGCCTTTGGATCGGCGAAATGCCAGTCGGGCGGATTGAAGGTCGAGAAGCCGTTGATCGTCGGCACCCGCCACCGCTCCGCCAGGAACATCGCATCGACATTGTGCGGATAGAGCGCGTTGAGCTCGGCATTGATATAGAGCGGCTCGTTCACCCGCGTCGCGACGACGTAGAAGACCGCGCAGTCGCGAGGCGGCGCGGGGATGGCCGCCAGCGCGTCGTGATGGACGGCATGGCTGATCTGGTTGGGCGTCTCCGCGCTCAGATTCTCGGCGACCAGCAAGGCGACGATCCCCGCCAGCCACCAGGGACGCGTGGCCGCCAGCCGCGCCGCCTGCTCGCGCCACGCCGCCAGGACGATCAGCAGGAACGGCAGGCTCAGCCATAGTTGATAGCGCGACACGGTGCGCAGCCCCTTGGCTCCCGGCACCAGCCAGAAGACGAGGTTCCAGGGCGACGCCACCCAGAATTGCAGCGTCAGCGCCCAGGCGACGATCATCGCGAGCGCAAAGGCGCGCCACGCCACCGGGCGCCTCCCCCGCGATCCCGATCCGCCGCCGTACCACGATCCGCCACGCCGCGACGAGCAGCAACGCGCACAGCAACGGCGGGAACCCCGCCTCATGCTCGCCGCCCAGCACCCGCCCGGGCAATAGCGGGTCGTCGGGGAACAGCGCGTGCAGCAGCGAGAACAGCGGGCGGAAGAGCCAGCCCCACAGATAATTGCCCGGCCCGACATTGATCATGTCGATCCCCGGCGTCACCAGATAGCCGAGCATCTCATAATAGCCCTCACCCCCCGTCTCGCGCAGCTTGGGCAGATAGACGGCCAGGAAGGGCAGGATCAGCACGGCAAAGGCACCGCCGCCCCAGGCCAGCGTCCCGCCATGTCGCCGGACCAGCCCGGCCAGCGCGGCGGGCCTGGCGTTCCCGCTCAGCATCGCCCAGCAGAGCACGAACAGACAGGCGGAAAAAATGGTGAACCAGGCCATGTAATAGGAGGTCAACAGCCACGCCGCCATCAGCGCCGCCAGCGCGACCGCCCGCCAGCGCGCAGCGATGCCATCGCCGCGTCCCTCGGCGCGGACGCAGCCTATCGCCAGGATCATCGCCACCGGCAGCAGCGCGACGCTCTGCAACTGGGCATGGACGGCCTGGAGGTGGATATTGCTGGCGATGCTCCAGAGCAGCGCCACCAGCAGCGCGCTCCCCCGCCCCCAGTCCAGCGTCCGCTTCACCAGATGATAGGCGGCCGCGAACCCGATCGTCTTGAAGGTCAGGATGTTGAGCGTGTCGGCATGGAACGGGTCCGCGACCAGCCGCCAGACCGAATAGGACAGGCCATAGAGGAAATAACCGTCATTATAGCCCAGCGAGCCGCCATAGGGATGGAAGTAGAAGGCCGCATCCCAGGGCGACACGCCCGACAGGACGTTGCGCCAATGTTCGAGAATGGTCATCTCGATCAGCGCATCCCCCCGCTCGCCAAAGCCCAGATCGAAGCCGCTCGCGATCACCCTGCGAAAGAAGATCGCCATGGCCAGCGCATAAGTGGCCACCCAGGCCATCACGTCGCCCGTAACCGGGGCCCATGACGGGAAGGAAAGCGAAACGCGGGCGTCATGCGGGCGGGAAAGGGCCATGGCTGCCGCCTATGGCCAGCCCGAGCCTCTGTCGAGCCTTCGCCCGCCGCCGCGCAAGGCCCCGTTCCCGCCGCGCGCATACAGCCGCCATATTCCTTGCGCTTGCCCAAAGACTTAACCGGCGATCCCGGGTTTCCTCCACGTCCACCGCTTCTCGTTTTCCACGGCAATAGAATGGCCTGGCTGTCGGTGTCGGGCGCGGGGGGATCGCCAATCCTTCGGCACCTTGCGCCGATGCTCGATATCGGTTGTGATACCGGACCGGATGAGAGGGGGATCGCAATGAACATTCTGGCCTTGGGACTGGCCGTCGCGGGAATCGGCATGACACCGACGGCCTCCGCCCAGGATGCGCCGCTACGCCACCTGGTCGAGCGCTTCGAGACGGCCCGGAGCCTGTTCGACCCCGCTGCGCTGGCCGACACGCTGGCCCCCGATTATGAGGAAATCTCGCCGATCGGCGATGTCGATTCCCGCACCCAGGTGCTGGGCTTCTATGCGCCGACCGCCAAGACCCCGGTGCCGCCCATCACGACCGATGACGTCGTCGTCAGAGCACAAGGGCCGGTCGCGCTGGTCACCGCCAGGCGATCGATCACCTTTCCCAACGGCACGACCCGCGCAGTTCGAGCCCGCTATGTCGCGCGACTGGACCGCGGCCAGTGGCGACTGATCTCCACGCAATATACGCCGATCCCAGCGGCCAAGACGCCTTGACCGGGCGATCGCGATGGGGACGCCGTGCGCCGAGTTCCCGGCCACAGCAGGATGACAAGAGATCGCCGGGGATGGGGCGCCTCCGCAAGCGTGGGGTTCGCGGCGATGCCCCGCCCCACCTCAAGGGGCTCGCATCAACTCAACGCCATATCACTATGCCCCGGGTCGTATCATCATTCCGCCCCGCCTATCCTTCCCTCTCCTCTCCGTGATGCGAAAGGGTCGCAAGACTAAGTTGAGAATCCATACGAGTTGATGGAATGTTGTCAATTGGCGCTTCCGATGAGTTTGGACAGGAACGGCAATGGCACGGCATCTGTTTTGGCTATCTGACCCGGCGTGGGCGGCGATCGAGCCGCATCTCCCGCATGGTCGCCCCGGCAAGCCTCGAGTCGATGATCGGACGGTGATCTCGGGCATTCTGCATGTACTCAAGACAGGCTGCCGGTGGCGTGATGTTCCGGCGGCTTATGGACCGCCGACCACTATCTACAATCGCTATAACCGATGGGCGTCGCGCGGCATCTGGCAGCGGTTCTTCGAGATGATCGCTGGCTCGGGGCCAGTGCCGGATGAATTGTCGATCGACAGTACGCATGTGAAGGCCCACCGCTCGGCGGCAGGCTCAAAAAGGGGGAGTGGCAAGAAGCGATCGCCACGCTCCTGGAACGCCATGGGCCCGTGGAACGCGTAGCGATCGAGACCGGCCGGATGACGCCGTGGGTCGCGCGGAGCCTGCACGCGCTGGGCGTCACGATCGTGTGCGTCGATGCACGGCAGGCCCACCAGAGCCTCAAGGCGATGAAGGGGAACAAGACTGATCCGCATGATGCGGCGGGCCTCGCACAGTTGACCCGGACCGGCTTCTAAAAGCAAGTGCACGTCAAATCGCCGATGTCGCATGGCGTCCGCTCGGTAATCACCGCCCGCGCGCACCTAGTCGAAGCTCGTGTCCGGCTCGACAACACCATCCGTGGGCTCTGCGCCACCTTCGGGATCAGGCCGGGGGCTGGCCAGGGCGAGCGGTTCCTCGCGCGGGTGCAAGCCGCCATCGCTGTCCCGGGTCTCGGCGAGGCGGTGGCCGCGCTGCTCCGGGCGCGGGTCGACCTAGGTGTTTAGTCCCGGGGAGTGGCGGTACGGATCGATTTTGAATCGGCTCGGGTTTTCTGTCCAGATGCGTGCGACATATTCGTAGGGTGTGAGGCCGCGGAGCGTCTTTAACCGGCGGGCATGGTTGTAGGCGTCGATGAACAGCTGGAGGTGCTGTCGAAGCTGGTCATGGCTGTCGTAGTGATAGCGTTTGACCGTTGCGTCCTTGATGGTGCGGTTCATCCGTTCGACCTGGCCGTTGGTCCAGGGATGGTTTGGCTTGGTGAGCCGATGCTCGATCTCATGCCGCCAGCAGGCGCGATCGAAGGGATGGCCGCGCAGGCGTGCCGTGGGTCCGTCACGGTTCTTCGGCAGGTCTGCGAACTGGATGCCGTTGTCGGTCAGCACGGTGTGGATGTCATAGGGCATCGCCTCGACCAGCTCGTCGAGGAAGGCGACGGCCCCGGCAACGTTGGCCTTGTCCTTGAGCCTGGCAAAAGCGAGCTTCGAAGTCCGGTCGATGGCGACGAACAGGTAGAGCTTGCCTTCCCCGGTGCGGACCTCTGCGATGTCGATGTGGAAGTAGCCGATCGGGTAGGCCTTGAACTTCTGCCTGGCTGGTTGATCGCCATCCACCTCGGGCAACCGGCTGATCCCAGGCCGCTGCAGGCAATGGTGTAGAGCGGAGCGGGTCAGGTGCGGGATCGTCGGCTGAGGCCGTAGAGACAGTCCCCCGCCTACGCGGGGGCAGGCTAACGGCAGCAGTGTGTGGCGCCGGAACGCCACGATCATCGCTTCCTCCTCGATCGTGAGGACGGTGGAATGAATGGCCTTCGGCCCCATCGGGGCATCGCTGACGCTCGCTCTCTTGCGCCACTTCTGCACGGTGGTCGGGCTAATCCCGTGTCGTCGCGCCAGCGCCCTTACGCTCTCTTCACTCCGCTGTATCGCTCGACGGACTGCCTCCGTCGTGCGGGCGCTCCCGTGTAGAACCTGCGCCATTGCTCCTCCCGCCATGCATGATGGTCAAACGTACCACCACACTGCGGGATCAAACACCTAGGTTCTGTCTGCATTTAGCGTATCCAGATCATGGCGCATGCGAGATGGACGAATCCCATGAAGGCGGAGATCGTCTTCTCGCAGCGCAGCGCGATACGACGGAAGCGTTTGAGTTTGTTGAAGAAGCACTCGATCTGGTGGCGCTCTTTGTAGAGCCGCCAGTCGATTGCCGGCTTTCGGGTCCGGCTGGGATTAGCCTTGATCTGCGCCGTTGCGCCGAGATCATCGGCAATGAAGATGCGCAGCGGATCGGCATCGTAGGCAGCATCGGCGATGACATGACCGACGCTACGCAGGCCTTTCAGCAAATCCAGCGCCTGGGGAGCGTCGCCACGTTGCCCCGGCGTCGGGTGAATACGGATCGGCAGTCCGATGGCGTCGACGGCCGCGTGTAGCTTGGTCGTCAGTCCGCCACGCGAACGGCCAATCGCGGCAGCTTCAGCCCCCCTTTTGCGCCGCTTGCATCGGCATGGACCTTCGAGATCGTGCTGTCGATCAGGACGTATTCGAAGTCCGGTGTGTCGGCCATCGCATGGAACAGCTTTTCCCAAACGTCAGCGTGCGACCAACGGCGGAACCGCGCATGGACCCCACTCCATTTGCCGAACGCCTCCGGCAGATCACGCCAGCGTGCTGCATTGCCCGCCATCCACAAAATCGCATCCACGAACAGCCTATTATCGACCCCGCTACGCCCACGCAGTCCATCCCGCCCAGGAAGATGTTCCGCAATCCGCTCCCATTGCTCGTCCGTCAGCGTGCGTCTGCTCATGATCTGGTTCCTTCGCCAGCCTTGAATCAGAACTCACCGACAATGGGAATCCTCAAATGCAGACAGGACCTAGAGCGGTTTGCGATCGAAGGGATTCAGAAGCTAAGCAAGTTCTGATTCAAGTTGCTGGCCGGATGGAGGCTGGCTGGGATGACTAGAGTCGGACTCGTCTGAGTTGAATCGGTTGGGGATTCCCCTTGCGCCTGAAATCTGATTCAAACTGTCTGCCGTGCGGAGGTCGGCAGGTGTGGGTTGAGCTTATTCGGATGATCTGCGTGAGCGGGTAGCGGCATCGGTTCTGGGTGGTCGGTCGTGTCGGGCGACGGCTGAACTGTTCGGCGTCAGCGTGGCGAGTACGGTGAAGTGGTCGCAGCGATGTCGGACGACGGGCAGCGCGACGGCGCGACCGCTGGGGCGCAGACAGCCCGTTCGCTGGCCGCCGAGCGGGCGTGGCTGCTGGAGCGGCTGGCGAGCAAGCCAGACGTGACGTTGCGCGGCCTGGTGGCGGAACTGGGTGAACGAGGCGTGGTGACGAGCTACGGTTCGGTGTGGCGGATCGTGCGCGAGGCCGGGATCACGTTCAAAAAAGACGCTGATCGCCCGCGAGCAGGATCGGCCAGCGATTGCCAGGCGCCGCACGCAATGGCGCAAGTATCAGGGCCGGATCGATCCGCGTCGGCTCGTCTTCATCGACGAAACCTGGGCCAAGGGGACTGTCAGGAATTTTGTGCGGGAGGCCGGTTGTCATCAGATAACGAAGCGCTGGCCGAAGATAACGGCGAACTGGCTTTTGGCCTCCCCCCATTCGCGCGGTGGTCGTTTCCATTCGTCCGCCGCGTGATTGAGCACGAGATATAGCAGCTTCATCGCGGCATCGTCACCGGGGAAATGGCCGCGGGTACGGACGGCGCGGCGGATCTTCGAGTTCAGGGCCTCGATAGCGTTCGTGGTATAGATGATCCGGCGGACGCCCTCGGGAAAGGCGAAGAACGGGATGACCTGGTCCCAGTGGCGCCTCCAGCTCATGGCGATGGCCGGGTGCTTCTGGCCCCAGGGTCCATCCTCGAACGCCTCCAGCGCCGCCATGCCGGCCTCGGGCGTCTCGGCCCGGTAGACGCCGCGCAGCGCCTGGGCGATGAACTTGCGCTCCTTCCAGGATGCAAAGCTCATCGAGTTGCGGATCAGATGGACGATGCAGGTCTGGACAATGGCCTCGGGGAGCGAGCCGTTCGATGATCGATCCGGGGGATCGATCATAGGCGAGCGCGTTGATCGCCTCCGGGAACCCCTTCAGGCCATCGACGACAGCGATCAGGATATCGGCGACGCCGCGGTTCTTGAGCTCGTTCATGACCCGCAGCCAGAATTTGGCCCCCTCGGTCTGCTCGATCCAGATGCCGAGCACCTCCTTCGTACCGTCTGGCTGAATGCCCAGCGCGATGTAGACCGCCTTGTTCCGGACAAAGCCCTCGTCGCGGATCTTCACCCGGATCGCGTCAAAGAAGACGAGCGGGTAGCAGGTGTCGAGCGGCCGACCCTGCCATTCGGCGACCGCCTCCAGCACCGCATCGGTGACGCTCGAGATCAGGTCCGGCGAGACGTCGATCCCGTACAACTCCTCAAGGTGCCCGCGAATCTCGCGCACCGTCATGCCGCGCGCGTACATTGAGATGATCTTGTCGTCGAAATCGGGGAAACGGCGCTGGTATTTGGCGATGAGCTTGGGGTCGAACGTTCCCGCCCGGTCGCGCGGCACGTCCAGCGTCACCTTCGATGTGCCCGTCAGCATCGTCTTGCGCGACGAGCCGTTGCGCCGGTTGACGGTGCCTGCGGCGCTTTCGTTCTCCAGATGGTCGTCGAGCTCTGCCGACAGCATCCGCTCCGACAATGCCTTCTTCAGTTCGTCGAGCAGACCGTCCTTGGCGAACAGTTCCTGCGGATCACGGCCTGCCAGAAGCTGGTCCAGTACGTCCTTGTCGATTGCCATATCGATGGTCCTTCCCATTCCATCCTATGGCCTCCCGCACAAAATTCCTGACAGTCCCGGGCCAAGACCAACATGACGCGCCTGCGTGGCTGGTGTGCTCGTGGCCGGCCGCTCGTCGACAAAGTGCCGCACGGCCATTGGCGCACGCTCACCTTCCTGGCCGTGCTCCGGCATGATCGCATCGACGCGCCGCTCGTGCTCGATGGCCCCATCGATGGCGAGAGTTTTACAGCCTATGTCGAGCAGTTCCTGCTGCCCACCCTCTCGCCCGGCGACATCGTCGTCATGGACAACCTCGGCAGCCACAAGGGCAAGGCCGTGCGACAGCTAATCCGCTCCGTCGGCGCCAAGCTCCTCTTCCTGCCGCCCCCGGCCTCCGCCGGACAGGCTCTACTCACCCGACCTCAACCCCATCGAGCAGGTCTTCGCCAAGCTCAAGACACTGCTCCGCAAGGCCAACACCCGATCGGTCGAGGCGACATGGAAGCAGATCGGTTCACTCCTTGAGCTGGCCCCCATTTCGACCGGACGGATTCAAGCCTAAGAAGGAGGCTTGGGGCTATCCCCTAAGCATAGGCTTATGTCCGTGTCCGAAATCATCACCGACGGCGGTCGTCGCCGTCACTGGAGCACGCCTGAGAAGCTGAGGATCGTCGAGGAGACGCTCGATGGTCGCGAGAGCATATCGGTGGTGGCACGCCGCAACGGCGTGGCGCCGAACCTGCTGTACCGCTGGCGGCGGCTGATGCTGGAGGGCGGGAGCGTCGCGGTCGCCGGCGACGACGACGTGACCAGCAATCGCCAGGTCCGCGAGATGGAGACCCGCATCCGCGAACTGGAGCGCCAGCTCGGCCGCAAGACGCTGGAGGTCGAGATCCTGAAGGAGGCGCTGGAGCGCTCACGCCCAAAAAAAGCGAGCTTGCTCATGCACTCGCCGTTGCCGGAGACTATCCGGTGAGCCTGGTCGCCAAGACGCTCGGGGTCGGGCGCTCGACGGTGTACGACCGCCTGACCGGCCGCACCCGGACGCGCGGGCCGTACGCCAAGGCCGACGACGCGGACCTGCTGCCCCGCATACGCCAGATCGCCGCGCAGCGGCCCACCTACGGCTACCGCCGCATCGCGGCAGTCCTCAATCGACAGCAACGCGCCGAAGGACTGGCGCCGGTCAATCACAAGCGCGTCTATCGCATCATGGCCGCGGACCGCCTGCTGCTGGCGCGGCGCTACACCGAGCGGGCCGACTATGGCCATGACGGCGTCGTGGTGGCGATCCGCTCGAACCTGCGCTGGTGCTCGGACGGCTTCGAGTTCACCTGCTGGAACGGCGAGGTCGTGCGCGGCGCCTTCATCATCGACGCCCATGACCGCGAGATCATCGCCTGGCGCGCGATCGCCAATGCGGGCATCAGCGGCTCGGACGTGCGCGACATCATGCTGGAAGCCGTGGAAACCCGCTTCGGCGGTATGCGCGCGCCCGTGCCGGTCGAGATGCTGTCCGATAACGGCTCGGCCTATACTGCCCGCGAAACACGCACCTTTGCCCGGCAGCTGGGCCTCAAACCCTGCTTCACGCCCGTTCGCAGCCCGCAGTCCAACGGCATCTCGGAGGCCTTCGTTCATACCCTCAAGCGCGATTACGTCCGCGTCTCGCCGCTGCCTGATGCTCCCACCGCGTTGACATCGCTTGCCGGATGGATCGAGGACTACAACGACAACCACCCCCATTCAGGGCTCAAAATGCGTTCACCGCGCGAACATCGCGCACTGGTTTCTGCAACCGCCTGAATCCGTCCGGTGAAACGGGGGCCAGATCACTCCTCGACGCCTTTCCACCTCACGAGTGCGCCAACTATCTCCGCAATAGCGGTTACGCTTCAGCTTAGATGGATCACACTCAAGAGCCTATTCGCAGGATTTGCGGGATCGCCTGATTGCATCGGTGCTGGAAGAGGGTTTGTCGCGACGAGCGGCGGCTCTCCGCTATCGGATCGGGGAAGCGACAGCGGTGCGCTGGCTGGCGGCGGCAAGTGCGGGTCGCCGGACGCCGCGGCGGCAAGGCGGTGATCGATGGTCGCGGCTTCCGGCGCACGAGGGGTGGCTGCTGGCTCTGATCGCGGTGGAGAACGACCTGACGCTGGCGCAGGTCGGTGCGCGGCTACTGGCCGAGCATGGCGTGACGGCGGACGCCGGCATGCTGAGCCGGTTCTTCACACCCTGCGGCATCAGCTTCAAAAAAAGCGTTCACGCCGCCGAGCAGCTGCGGCCTGACGTGGTCGAGCGCCGTGAAGCCTGGTGCCTCCTGCAACCGCTGCTGGCCGCCCGCCGCCTGGTCTTCCTGAGTGAGACCGGGGTCACCACCAACATGGTGCGTCGCTACGGACGAGCGCCGCGCGGCCAGCGGGCGCGCGGCTATGCGCCTGCCGGACACTGGAAGGTGACGACCTTCCTTGCCGGGCTGACGCGCGACGGCATCGTGGCGCCCTTCGTCATCGACCAGCCGATGAACCGCACTATCTTCACCCAGTGTATCCGCCAGTACCTCCTGCCCGAGCTGGCACCCGGCGACGTGGTCATTCTCGACAATCTTTCCAGCCACAAAGGGCAGCGAGGCGGCCGCCCTGGTCGAGGCCGTCGGCGCAAAGCTAATGTTCCTGCCGCCCCCGGCCTCCGCCGGGGCCAGGCTCTATAGCCCAGACCTGAACCCTATCGAACAGGTCTTCGCCAAGCTCAAAGGCCTGCTCCGCCGCACCGGCGAGCGAACCCGCGAAGGTCTTTGGAACCGCATCGGGCGCCTCATCGACGACTTCCCGCCAGCCAAATGCGCAAAATATTTGCGGCATGCTGGCTATGAGCCGCTACGATGACAAAATGTTCTAGGGTGTGATCTGAGTAGCCCCTAGATTTCTGGACGCCTTCGATCCTAATTTTGAGGACAGGAGGCGATGATGGGGAAGCCGAATTTCAGCGAGGCCTTCAAGCGTGACGCGGTGGCCCAGATCACCGAGCGCGGGTATCCGGTAGCGGAGGTCTCACAGCGGCTCGGGGTCAGTGCGCACTCGCTGTATGCGTGGAAGCGGCAGCTGGCGAAGGCCGTATCCGGCGATGCCGGCAAGGACGCCGAGATCCGCCAGCTGAAGCGCGAGTTGGCTCGGGTAACCGAGGAGCGCGACATCCTAAAAAAAGCCACCGCGTATTTCGCTCGGGATGCAAAGTGAGATACGCGTTCATTGCCGAGCATCGTGATCACTTTGGCGTGCGGGCAATGTGCCGCTGCCTCGCCGTGCAGCCCAGCGGTTTCTATGCTTGGCAGAAGAGCCCGCTGAGCCGGTGAGCTCGGGAAGATGCGCGGCAAACGGAGCTGCTGCGGCGGGCCTGGCACGACAGTGGCAAGGTCTATGGCTACCGCAAGCTGCACGACGACCTGCTGGATCACGGCGAAACCTGCTGCCCGAACCGGGTTGCCAGGTTGACCGGATTGGCGGACATCAAGGCGCAGATCGGCTATAAGCGCCGGCCCGGCAGCCATGGCGGCAAACCGTCCCTGGCGGTCGACAACACGCTGGACCGCCAGTTCGACGTCGCTGCGCCGGACCGGGCCTGGGTGACGGACATCACCTACATTCGCACCCTGGAAGGCTTCGCCTATCTGGCGGTCGTGACCGACCTGTACTCCCGCCGCGTGGTGGGCGGAGCAGCCAAAGGTTCCGGCGATGCGGAGCATCGTTGGAAGGGCTGCGGAGGGTGGTCGATGCAGAGCCGACAGACCACCGATGTGGTGCTGCAGGCGCTGCACATGGCGGTATGGCGGCGCAAGCCGAAGCAACGGGTACTGATCTACTCCGACCAGGGCTCGCAGTTCACCAGCATGGAGTGGGCTGGCTTCATCCGGGCTCACAATCTTGAGCACTCGATGAGCCGACGCGGCAACTGCCATGACAATGCCGTCGCCGAGAGCTTCTTCTCCTCGCTCAAGCGTGAGCGCATCCGGCGCTGCACCTATAAAACCCGTGAGGAAGCCCGGCAGGACGTGTTCGATTACGTCGAGATGTTCTACAACCCTGTACGCAAGCAGGTCAGGAACGGGATGCTGTCGCCCGTCGCGTTCGAACGGCAGCAGGTTTTGAACGCGGAAGGCGTCTAGAAAACTAGGGGCTACTCAGCCGGCCCTGCGCAGCATAGCCTTGAGGCGGGCGAAGGCCTTCTCGATCGGGCTGAAGTCGGGACTGTAGGGCGGGAGAAACATGAGGCGGGCGCCTGCGGCTTCGATGGCTTCACGGACGCCGGCACGCTTGTGGCTGGACAGGTTGTCCATGATGACCACGTCGCCGCGTCCGAGGTCGGGCACGAGAACCTGTCGGACGTAGGCCTCGAACCAGTCGCCGTTGATCGGGCCGTCGAGCACCATCGGCGCGATCATGCCGGTCATGCGCAGGCCAGCGACCAGCGTGGTCGTCTTGCGATGACCATGTGGGTAACCCATCCGCAGCCGCTCGCCCCGCCGGCAGCGGCCGTGGCTGCGGGTCATATTGGTCGCCGTCCAGGTCTCGTCGATGAAGACGAGCCGCGCAGGGTCGAGGTCGAGCTGGCCATCAAACCAGTCCTCACGCGCACTCAGGACGTCGGCGCGATCCTGCTCGATCGCATGCCCGGTCTTTTTTTGCGCGTGATCCCGTGACGGGCAAAGAAGCGGTGCAGCGTCGAGATCGCCACCGTCACGCCCGCCTGACCCAGCTCGCGACGCAGCTCGTCCAGCGTGATGTCGCGACGCGCTTCGTGCAGCGCCAGGATCGTGGGCGCATGCGCTTCGATCCGCCGCGACCGCGTGTCCCCGCCCTGCGGCTTGGCGGCATAGGTGCCCGTGCTGCGGCGCTGGTCGTGCCACCGGATCACCGTCGCGGCCGCCACACCGAACCGCACCGCCGCAGCCCGGCAACTCATCCCCTCGTCAACCGCGGCCAGCGCTCGCGATCGTAGATCCATCGACAACGGCTTGCCCATCAATGCCGGCCTCCATCCAGCCAGCACCGTGAATCAGATCAGCTCGGCCATGGGAATCCCCCGTCGACTCAGGTCGGCCGGAAAACGCTCTAAGCCTTTGCTCTCGCAAAAACCAAGTCTGCGCAACCCTCTCCCCTCTGCGAGGGGCGAGGGAAGGAAAGGCATCGCTGAATGTCGATCGGCCGGCTCAGCCCTTGGAAAAAAGGGGGCCCCGCAGGTCCCCTTTTCGTTACTCCGCCGCTTCGATCACCTCGCCATGGGCGGGCTGGTTATAGGCGCGATCCAGATAGTGGTTCGCGATGATGTAATGGGCTCTAACCGCGGCGGGGTGGGTCGCTTTCTGGGCCAGTTCGAGTTCGGTTTCGGCACGCTGGTAGAAATAGTCTTCGTCAATCTCGGGGGACGTCATTTCAGGTCTCCGGGGTCCCATCGGCACGCCAACAACCCGCGCGCGTCCGGGATCTTCTCCAATATTCGTATATGGTTGGGAGGGCATTTCGGTTCCCGTATCCGGCTCTACGCACCCTCCATTCGGCGCAAATCCGGGACTTTCGTCGCGTCGGCCTCTCGGTCAGCCACGCATCCGCGTCAACGATAAACCCGATCGACGGCGTTCCAAAAAAAGCCGCCGCCCGGTTGCCCGGACGGCGGCCCTTTGTTTCCAATCCGTTAGCCGGATCAGTCGTTCAGATACTCACCGGCATCCGCATCGGTGCCGTGACCCGAAGGCGCGACCTCGGCGAGCGGGTCATTGCCCGTGCCGACGTCTTCCCGCGGCGAACGGGCGTTTTCCGCCGCCCGCTGCTCGGCCGCGCTGACCGGCGCGACGATCGCCTCGGCCAGCTTGCGCTGCTGCGCGCGGAGCGCGGCGTCGCGGCTGGAGGCCGCCACGCGCAGGCGGTTCATGCCCGCACCGGTACCCGCCGGGATCAGGCGGCCGACGATGACATTCTCCTTCAGGCCCATCAGCGTGTCCTGCTTGCCCTGGACCGCCGCCTCGGTGAGGACGCGGGTGGTCTCCTGGAACGACGCCGCCGAGATGAAGCTGCGGGTCTGCAGCGACGCCTTGGTGATGCCGAGCAGGACGGGCTTGCCCTGCGCACGGACCTGGTTCGCGTCGAGCTTGTCGTTGATCGCGTCCATTTCCTCGCGATCGACCTGCTCGCCCTTCAGCAGCGTGGTGTCGCCGCCGTCGGTGATCTCGACCTTCTGCAGCATCTGACGAACGATCGTCTCGATGTGCTTGTCGTTGATCTTCACGCCCTGGAGACGGTAAACTTCCTGGATTTCGCTGACCAGATATTCGGCCAGCGGCTCCACGCCCATCGTTTCCAGAATGTCGTGCGGATCGGGCGAACCGCCGATCAGGTTGTCGCCACGCTTGACGTAGTCGCCTTCCTGAACGTCGATCACCTTCGACTTGGGCACCAGATACTCGACGACCTCGCCGCCATCCTCGGGCTGGATGCCGATCTTGCGCTTCGCCTTGTAATCCTTTCCGAACACGACGCGGCCCGAGACCTTGGCGATGATCGCCGAGTCCTTCGGCACGCGCGCTTCGAACAGCTCGGCGACGCGCGGCAGACCGCCGGTGATGTCGCGGGTCTTGGCCGACTCGCGCGCGACACGGGCCAGAACGTCACCGCCCTGCACCTGCGCCCCGTCCTCGACCGAGAGCGTCGCACCCGGCGCCAGCATGTAGCGACCGGCCTCGCCCGAATTGTCGTCGAGCAGGGTCATGCGCGGACGCAGATCCTCCTTCGACTTGGTCGAGGCGCGATATTCGGTGACGACGCGCTGGGCGATACCCGTCGCTTCGTCGACCTGCTCGGTCAGGGTCTTGCCCTCGATGAGGTCCTGGAACTTCACCGTGCCGGGGTTTTCGGTGATCACCGGCATGGTGAACGGATCCCACTCGGCCATGCGGTCGCCCTTCGACACGATGTGGCCATCGTCGAACAGCACGTACGCACCGTAGGGGATACGGTCGACCGACAGCTCGCGGCCGTCCATGTCGACGATCGCGATCTCACCCGAACGGCTCAGCACCACGCGACGACCACGCTGGTCGACGATCAGGCGCAGGTCGCGGAACTGGACGACACCGTCCACCGCCGCTTCCAGGTTGGACTGCTCGTTCAGCTGCGCCGCGCCACCGATGTGGAAGGTACGCATGGTCAGCTGCGTACCCGGCTCACCGATCGACTGCGCCGCGATGACGCCGACCGCTTCGCCGATGTTCACCGGCGTACCGCGGGCGAGGTCACGGCCATAGCATTTGCCGCAGACACCGACCTTCGATTCGCAGACCAGCGGGCTGCGGATCTTGACCGACTGGGTGTTCGCCGCCTCGATCTTCGCCACCATCGGCTCGTCGAGCAGGACGCCCGATGCGATGATGACTTCGCCGGTCTTGGCGTTGACGATGTCCTCGGCCGTGGTGCGGCCCAGGATACGCTCGCCGAGCGAGGCGATGGTCGAACCGCCCTGCACGATCGCCTTCATCTCGAGGGCGCGGGTCGTGCCGCAATCCTCTTCGATGATGACGCAGTCCTGCGACACGTCGACCAGACGGCGGGTCAGGTAACCCGAGTTCGCCGTCTTCAGTGCCGTGTCGGCCAGGCCCTTACGCGCGCCGTGGGTCGAGTTGAAATATTCAAGAACGGTCAGACCTTCCTTGAAGTTCGAGATGATCGGCGTTTCGATGATCTCGCCCGACGGCTTGGCCATCAGGCCGCGCATGCCCGCCAGCTGCTTGATCTGCGCGGGGCTACCACGGGCGCCCGAGTGGGCCATCATGTAGATCGAGTTGATCGGCTTTTCACGGCCTTCCATCGGGCCGTCCTCGTAATGCCGGACCGCCTTGATCTCGTTCATCATCGAGTTCGCGACCTGGTCGCCGCAACGGCTCCAGGCGTCGATCACCTTGTTGTACTTCTCCTGCTGCGTGATCAGGCCGTCCTGATACTGCTGCTCGAAGTCCTTCACCTGCTCGCGCGTCTCATCGACCAGACGATCCTTGTCCGGCGCGATGATCATGTCGTCCTTGCCGAACGAGATGCCGGCGCGGAACGCGTGACGGAAGCCCAGTGCCATGATCGCGTCGGCGAACAGCACGGTCTCCTTCTGGCCGGTGTGACGATACACCTCGTCGATCACCTCGCCGACGTCCTTCTTGGTCAGGACGCGGTTGACGATGTCGAAGGGCACCTTGTGGCTCTTGGGCAGGCACTCGCCCAGCAACATGCGACCCGGCGTGGTCTCATAGCGCTTGAGATACTGCTCGCCATTCTCATCGGTCTGCGGAACGCGGCTGATGATCTTGGTGTGCAGCGTCACGGCACCGGCGAAGAGGGCCTGATGGACCTCCTCCATATCCGCCAGCATCATGCCCTCGCCCGGTTCCTTCTGCTTTTCGAGCGAGAGGTAATACAGGCCCAGCACCATGTCCTGCGACGGCACGATGATCGGCTTGCCGTTGGCGGGCGACAGGATGTTGTTGGTCGACATCATCAGGACGCGCGCTTCCAGCTGCGCTTCGAGCGACAGCGGGACGTGCACGGCCATCTGGTCGCCGTCGAAGTCGGCGTTGAACGCCGAGCAGACCAGCGGGTGAAGCTGGATCGCCTTGCCCTCGATCAGCACCGGCTCGAACGCCTGGATGCCCAGACGGTGAAGCGTCGGCGCGCGGTTCAGCATGACCGGGTGCTCGCGGATCACCTCGTCCAGGATGTCCCAGACTTCCTTGCGCTCCTTCTCGACCCACTTCTTGGCCTGCTTCAGGGTCATCGACAGACCCTTGGCGTCCAGACGGGCATAGATGAACGGCTTGAACAGCTCGAGCGCCATCTTCTTCGGCAGGCCGCACTGGTGCAGCTTCAGCTCCGGGCCGGTCACGATGACCGAACGGCCCGAATAGTCGACGCGCTTGCCGAGCAGGTTCTGACGGAAGCGGCCCTGCTTGCCCTTCAGCATGTCGGACAGCGACTTCAGCGGACGCTTGTTGGCGCCCGTGATCGTGCGGCCGCGACGGCCGTTATCGAACAGCGCGTCGACCGCTTCCTGCAACATGCGCTTTTCGTTGCGGACGATGATATCCGGCGCACGCAGCTCCATCAGGCGCTTCAGGCGGTTGTTGCGGTTGATGACGCGGCGATACAGGTCGTTCAGGTCCGAGGTCGCGAAGCGGCCACCGTCCAGCGGCACCAGCGGGCGCAGCTCGGGCGGGATGACCGGGATCACTTCCAGGATCATCCATTCGGGACGGTTGCCCGATTCGATGAAGCTCTCGACGACCTTCAGGCGCTTGATGATCTTCTTGGGCTTCAGCTCCGACTTGGTCGTCGCCAGCTCTTCCAGAAGCTGCACGCGCTCGCCCTCGAGGTCGAGGCTCTCGAGCATGATGCGGACCGCCTCGGCGCCGATACCGGCCGAGAAGGCGTCCTCGCCATATTCATCCTGCGCGTCGAGCAGTTCGTCCTCGGTGAGAAGCTGATACTTCTCCAGCGGGGTCAGGCCCGGCTCGATGACGATATAGGCTTCGAAGTACAGCACGCGCTCGAGCTGCTTGAGCTGCATGTCGAGCAGCAGGCCGATGCGGCTCGGCAGCGACTTCAGGAACCAGATGTGCGCGACGGGGGCGGCCAGTTCGATATGGCCCATCCGCTCGCGGCGGACCTTCGACACCGTGACTTCGACACCGCACTTCTCGCAGACGATGCCCTTGTACTTCATGCGCTTGTACTTGCCGCACAAGCATTCGTAATCCTTGATCGGACCGAAGATGCGCGCGCAGAACAGGCCGTCACGTTCCGGCTTGAACGTGCGGTAGTTGATCGTCTCGGGCTTCTTGATCTCGCCGAACGACCAGGAACGGATCTTGTCGGGCGACGCGATGCCGATCTGAATCTGGTCGAAGGTTTCCGGCTTGGCCACCGGATTGGCGAAGTTGGTCAGTTCGTTCATTTTGCTTTCCTCACAGGGAGGGAAAATTCATCGGGCGAGCGAGAAAGAGGCCGGCGGGGCGGGTGGCCCCACCGGCTCCGTTTCTTACTCCGCCGCCTCGGCCAGACCGTCGTCCTGGGCGTCTTCCATCGACTTGAGGTCGACGTTGAGACCCAGCGAGCGCATTTCCTTGACCAGCACGTTGAAGCTCTCCGGAATGCCCGCCTCGAAGGTATCGTCGCCCTTGACGATCGCTTCGTAGACCTTGGTGCGGCCGACCACGTCGTCCGACTTCACCGTCAGCATTTCCTGGAGCGTGTACGCCGCGCCATAAGCCTGCAGCGCCCACACTTCCATCTCACCGAAGCGCTGGCCACCGAACTGCGCCTTACCACCCAGCGGCTGCTGGGTGACGAGCGAGTACGGGCCGATCGAACGCGCGTGGATCTTGTCGTCGACCAGGTGGTGGAGCTTCAGCATGTAGATGATGCCCACGGTCACCTTGCGGTCGAACTGATCGCCGGTGCGCCCGTCGAACAGGTCCGACTGGCCCGAGGTGTGGAGGCCCGCCAGCTCCAGCATCTCCGACACGTCGCTCTCGCGCGCGCCGTCGAACACCGGGGTCCCCATCGGCACACCGGTGCGGATGTTCTGGACCAGCTCGGCCACTTCCTCGTCGTCACGGTTCTGGATGTCTTCGGCATAGTGATCGCCGTAGATTTCCACGAGCCGCGCCTTCACCGCTTCCGGCACCGCGCCCGGCTTGGCGTCGGGATTGGCTTCGCGCCAATCCTCGAGCTGCGCCGCGACCTGCATACCCAGGTTGCGCGCCGCCCAGCCCAGATGCGTCTCGAAGATCTGACCGACGTTCATGCGCGACGGCACGCCCAGCGGGTTCAGCACGAGATCGACCGGCGTACCGTCCGCGAGGAAGGGCATGTCCTCCTGCGGCAGGATGCGGCTGATGACGCCCTTGTTGCCGTGACGGCCGGCCATCTTGTCGCCCGGCTGCAGCTTGCGCTTCACCGCCACGAAGACCTTGACCATCTTCAGCACGCCCGGCGGCAGCTCGTCGCCACGCTCCAGCTTGTCGCGGCGGTCATGGAACTTGTCCGTGATCCGCTTGGCGGCTTCGTCATACTGGGCCTTGACCGCTTCCAGATCGCTCTGGCGCGCATCGTCGGCGACGGCGAACTTCCACCATTCGTGACGATCGACCGATTCCAGCACCTCGGCATCGATCACGATGCCCTTCTTCACGCCCTTGGGCGCGGCGGTGGCGGTCTGGTCGAGCAGCATCTCGCGCAGGCGGCTCCAGGTCGCCCGGTTGAGGATCGTGCGCTCGTCGTCGGCGTCCTTCTTCAGACGCTCGATCTCCTCGCGCTCGATCGCCATCGCGCGCTCGTCCTTGTCGATGCCGTGACGATTGAAGACGCGCACGTCGACGATCGTACCGGCAACGCCCGGCGGCAGACGCAGCGAGGTGTCGCGCACGTCGCTGGCCTTTTCACCGAAGATCGCACGGAGCAGCTTTTCTTCCGGCGTCATCGGCGATTCGCCCTTCGGCGTGATCTTACCGACCAGGATGTCGCCCGGCTCCACCTCGGCCCCGACATAGACGATGCCCGCCTCGTCGAGGTTGCGCAGCGCCTCTTCACCCACGTTCGGAATGTCGCGGGTGATGTCTTCCGGCCCGAGCTTGGTGTCGCGCGCCATGACTTCGAACTCGTCGATATGGATCGACGTGAACACGTCGTCCTTCACGATCCGCTCGGAGATGAGGATCGAGTCCTCATAGTTGTAGCCGTTCCAGGGCATGAACGCGACGAGCGCGTTGCGGCCCAGCGCCAGCTCGCCGAACTCGGTCGAGGGGCCGTCGGCGATCACGTCGCCCGCCCGCACGACGTCACCCACCTTCACCAGCGGACGCTGGTTGATGCAGGTCGACTGGTTCGAACGCTGGAACTTCATCAGCGTGTAGATGTCGACGCCCGACTTGCCCGCATCGACCTCGCCGGTCGCGCGAACCACGATGCGCGACGCATCGACCTGGTCGACGATACCGGCGCGCTTCGCCGCGATCGCCGCGCCCGAGTCGCGGGCCACCGTCTCTTCCATGCCGGTGCCGACGAAGGGCGCTTCCGCCTTCACCAGCGGCACGGCCTGACGCTGCATGTTCGAGCCCATGAGCGCGCGGTTGGCGTCGTCGTTTTCCAGGAACGGAATGAGCGAGGCGGCGACCGAGACGAGCTGCTTGGGGCTGACGTCCATCAGGGTGATCTGATCTGGCAGCGCCATCAGGAACTCGCCCGCCTGACGCGCCGAGACCAGATCCTCGGTGAAGCGATTGTCCGCATCCGTCGCGGCCGAAGCCTGCGCGACGGTGTGCTTCTGCTCCTCCATCGCCGACAGGTACACGACCTCGTCGGTCACGCGGCCGTCGATCACCTTGCGGTACGGCGTCTCGATGAAGCCATACTTGTTGACGCGGGCGAAGGTCGACAGCGAATTGATCAGACCGATGTTCGGGCCTTCCGGCGTTTCGATCGGGCAGATACGGCCATAGTGCGTCGGGTGAACGTCGCGGACTTCGAAGCCCGCACGCTCACGCGTCAGACCGCCCGGCCCGAGCGCCGAGACGCGACGCTTGTGCGTCACTTCGGACAACGGGTTGGTCTGGTCCATGAACTGCGACAGCTGCGACGAACCGAAGAACTCGCGCACTGCGGCGACTGCGGGCTTGGCGTTGATCAGGTCGTTCGGCATCACCGTCGACACGTCGACCGACGACATGCGCTCCTTCACGGCGCGCTCCATGCGGAGCAGGCCGACGCGATACTGGTTCTCCAGCAGCTCGCCCACCGAACGCACGCGGCGGTTGCCGAGATTGTCGATATCGTCGATCTCGCCCTTGCCGTCCTTCAGGTCGACCAGCGTCTTGACGACCGCCAGAATGTCCTCGGTGCGCAGCGTCGTCACCGTGTCCGGGCAGTCGAGGTCGAGGCGCATGTTCAGCTTGACGCGGCCCACGGCCGACAGGTCGTAGCGGTCGGGATCGAAGAACAGCCCTGCGAACAGCGCTTCCGCCGTCTCCAGCGTCGGCGGCTCGCCGGGGCGCATGACGCGGTAGATGTCCGACAGCGCCTGCTCGCGCTCTTCGGCCTTGTCGGCCTTCAGCGTGTTGCGGATCCACGGACCCGTGGCAACATGGTCGATGTCGAGCAGCTCGATCGTGTCGACGCCCGCCTTGTCCAGCGCTTCGAGATTCTCGGCGCTGATCTCGTCACCGGCCTCGACATAGATTTCGCCGGTCTGCTCGTTGATGAGGTCATAGGCCGAGTAACGACCGAAGATTTCCTCGGTCGGGATCAGCAGCTGGGTCAGGCCGTCCTTGGCCGCCTTGTTGGCGGCGCGCGGCGAAATCTTCTGACCGGCGGGGAACACGACCTCGCCCGAGTTCGCATCGACGATGTCGAACATCGGCTTGGCACCGCGCCAGTTCTCGGCCTGGAACGGGATCTTCCAGCCGCCGTCGCCGCGAACGAAGGTCAAGCGGTTGTAGAAATAGTTGAGGATCTCTTCCGAGTTCATGCCCAGCGCATAGAGCAGCGCCGTCACCGGCAGCTTGCGCTTGCGGTCGATACGGACATTGACGATGTCCTTGGCGTCGAACTCGAAGTCCAGCCACGAACCGCGATACGGGATCACGCGCGCGGCGAACAGATACTTGCCCGAGGCATGGGTCTTGCCGCGGTCATGGTCGAACAGCACGCCCGGCGAACGGTGCATCTGGCTGACGATGACGCGCTCGGTGCCGTTGATGAAGAAGGTGCCGTTCTCCGTCATCAGGGGCATGTCGCCCATGTAGACGTCCTGCTCCTTGATATCGATGACCGACTTGGCTTCGGTGTCGGGATCGACCTCGAACGCGGTCAGGCGCAGCGTGACGCGCATCGGCGCGGCATAGGTGATGCCCCGCTGGCGGCATTCCTCGACGTCGAACTTCGGGTCCTCCAGGACGTAATCGTCAAAGTCGAGATACGCCGTCCCGGCGAAATCCTGGATCGGGAAGACGCTGCGCAGCGTCTTTTCCAGCCCGGAGACATGGCCCCGCGACTTGTCCGAACGGAGGAACTGTTCGTAGCTTTCGCGCTGAACCTCGATCAGGTTCGGCATCTGCACCACTTCGTGGATGTCGCCGAACACCTTGCGGATACGCCGCTTGGCGGTGCCGCCATCGCCCTTGCGCGGGGCGGAGCCGCTGTCGATCGCCTTGGTTGCCATGGGTCTGTCTGCCTCGTCAGCCGTCAATTCGCTGCCCGGATGCCTCCGGACGGGACGCAACATCGGACGCCGAAAGGCCGCTCGCATTCACATGCGGCGGCATCCGGCGTCCGTTGAACCAGCAATCTTCCATTCGACCGACACGCTGCGCGAAGGCGCATCATTTCCCGAAGATTGTGGTGGATGATTGCCATATAGGGACGGACACCCGAACTGTCCAGCCGCCGCACGCCACAAGGGCGGGAAAGTTCCGGCCCCGGCGCGCTCTGCCATATATTGGCCGCATATCGCGCTACACAAGGGGTTGCATCCGCCGGGCCTACCGGGCACGGCTATATGGTCGGGTCGATGGCCCAGGCGGCCGGTGAAGATTGTAGTTACCACGAGGAATGCAGTTGATGACATCGTCCGGGCCGCGTCGCATCGCGCGCCTTCTTGCCCTGACGCTGGCGCCGGTGCTTGCCCCGATGCTCGCCAGCCCCGTCCTCGCCCAGACCATCACGCAGGACAGTGACGCCGCGGGCCGTTCCTCCGGCGGGCTGGACGGATTCAGCCTGACGCCGCGCGCATCCTCGCCCCAATCCACCCAGACCCCGGTGCCGACGCCGCCCACGCCGCGCCTGGTCCTGCCCGGCCAGTCCACGCCCGAGGCGACGCCGACACCGACCCCGCGTGCGCCCCCGGCCCCCCGGCCGACGCCGCGCCCCACGCCCGCACCGTCGCCGACCCCGACGCCCAGCCCGACCGCCGAGCCGACGCCGCTGCCCTCGCCCGAGCCGCCCGCGACGCGCCTGCCCGATCCCGAGACGCCGATGGTCGACCGGACCGAATCGATGGACGGCATGACGATCGGCAATGGCCAGGCCCCGGCCATCGTCGCCCCGGGCACCACCGCGCCCGAACAGGCCGACACGGATCGCACCCTGCCCTTCTGGCCGCTGCTGATCGGCACCGGACTGGCGGCCTTGCTGATCGGAATCTGGCTGGGTCGGCGCAGCCGCCCCGCGCGCGCCCAGTCCGCGCCGATGCCCCGCCCCGAACCCGCCGCCGAGCCGGTGGCGACGCGTCCGGCGGGGCCCGACCCGCGCCCCGCCTCCGCCGCGCCCGAGCCGGTCGCCCCCCCGGCCCCGCCATCGCTGCCGCCGTTGCCGCCCGAGCCCAGCTTCCTGGCGGTCGAGGCGCGCCCGCTGCGCGTCGGGCTCAACATGCTGTCGGCGACGATCGAGGCGGAGGTGACGGTCCGCAACACCGGCGCGACCCCGATCGGGCGGGTCGCGGTCGATCTGCGGCTGCTCAGCGCGCATGCCGGGCTGGACGAGCAACTGGTCGAACTCGCCTATCAGCCGCAGGGACGGCCGGTGGTCCCGCCCTTCGCACTGGCGCCGGGCGAGAGCCGGACGGTCCGCGGGGTCACCGCGCTGCCGCGTGAGGCGATCCATGTGATCGATGCGGCGGGCCGCCCGATGTTCGTGCCCATCCTGGCCGCCGCCGCGCATACCGACTGGGGTGTGGCGCGCTGCACCTATGCGGTCGGGCTGGCGCGGGCGGATTCGACCAAGCTGTCGCCGATCTGGCTCGACCAGCCGGGGCGGATGTACGACCAGATCGCAGCGCGGCCGCATGTGATGCGGGGGTGATTTTCGGCGAGGTCGGGGCCTGGGCTTCGACTTCGCTCAGCCCGAACGACTGACGATCAGAAAGCGGGCCCCAACCTCCGTTCCGCCTGAGCGAAGTCGAAGGCTAGGCCCCAACTCGCCCGATCACCCTGCCCGCATATCCTCGGTAATGACATGCGGCGGGGCTTCGTCCAGGCTGCGGACCAGCGTCTCGAACCCCAGCCCCTCGATCCGCAGTTCGTTGAAGGCGGGCGGCGTCTTGCGCGTCCGCTTGGACAGGGTGCCCGCCCCGATCATCCGGATGATCCGGCCATCGCGGTCGATCGGCACGTCGAACGGGTCATGGACATGCCCGCTCAGCACCGCATGCGCGCCCGCCGCCGCCAGCTGGGTCAGCGCGACATCGCCGTTGCGGGTCTTGGCGGTACCCTTGGTCGGCCCCTCGATCAGCGGGTGGTGCGCCGCGACCAGGATCAGGTGATCCTTGGGCGCCTGCTCGATCAGCGCCAGCGCGCGGCGCAGCGACCCCGTGCTGACCCGCCCCTTGGACCAGTTCCACCGCCACTGGGCGCGCGCGGTGGTCTTGAGCGGCACCACCGTCACGCCGGGCAGGTCGAGCGGCTTCTCGATCATCCGCTCGACCGCGGCATAGCGCTGATAGGGGGCGAACAGCCGCCGGAACGGGTCCCAATAATAGGGGATGTCGTGATTGCCGACCTCGACCGTCACCGGCACGCCGAGCGATTGCAGCCACGCGCCGCCCGCCTGGAACTCGCGCTTGGTCGCGCGCATGGTCAGGTCGCCGGTCATGATGACCGCATCGGGCTTTTCCACCGCCACCCGCTCGGCGAACCAGGCGAGCGCGGCGGGGTCCTCGGCACCGAAATGCACGTCGCTGACATGAAACAGGCGGATCATGCGGCCCGTCCTAGCCTGTGCGTCCCCGTCACGGCAACTCGGCCATGGCACGCGGCTCGTGCATCGGGCAGCCATTCACCCGGCCGCGATACTCGGCGGAGAAGCGGTACGTGTCCTTGCGCGCGCGGTTGATATTGCCCAGCGGCCGGTGCGCCGCCAGCCCGTGCCAGATGCTGTAGGACAGCGCATCGTCGATCGCATGGGTCTCGCCGTCGCGCCAGCTGATCTGGGGCGCGGCGGTGAAGGTCGCGACGGTGACATAGGGGCTGTCCGCCTCGCTCCACTCGGCGGTCGCATCCTCGATCGGCATGGAGTCCAGGTCGCGGTTGAGCTGGACACGCAACTCCCACTGGCCACCCTGCTCGATCATCACCTCACGCACCACCTCGCGCAGCGCGTCGGGACGGTCATGGGTGTCGACCGTGTCGCCGGTCAGCTGGGTCAGCGCGGGGCTGACCGGGAACAGCGCGAACTTGGCGATATGGTCGCCATAGCGGAACGGCGTCTGGCTGTAATAGGTCTCGCCCAGCGGGTGCACCGGCTTGGCTCCGCCCAGCGTCTGGAGCGTCGCGCTTTCGATCCCGACCGTCTCCAACGTCGCCTCGATCCCGCGCAATAGGCCCGATAGCAGCTTCTTGCCGCCCTCGAACCTGTCGGTGGTGGAGGCCAGCATCTTCAGATTCTTGGCAAAGGCGTCCGCCGTCGGTGCGGTGAAGACCGGCGCATTGGCCATCACGAAGTCCTGGGTCGCATCGCCTTCGGAACCGGGCAGCCGCTCGCCCTCGACCCCGATCACCTTCAGCGCCAGTCCGCGCGGCAAGCCGATCGCATCGTCCAATATGTCCCCCGGATTGGTCGAGATGCGCGCCACCGCCTCATACTCGCCCGGCGTCGCGAACAGCCCCTGCGCCAGTTCGGGCGGGAGATTGTCATGCACCGTCAGCATGCCCCGGATGATGCCATGCGCCTTGGCATGGACCGCGCGGACGCCGTGGCCATAGTCCCTGGACGTGGTGTCGAGGATATGCGCGAAGGACTGTTTCATCTGGTCGACGGTTTCGCCTTCATCGGGCTTCACGTCTTCGACCTGGGGGGTGAATGCGACGGGGGTCTTCATCGGGGGGATCTCCCTGTGGGTCCCCACCAACCCATGTTGGGTGATAGCGTTCCTTAAGCCCTGACTCAGCGAAGGCGCACGCGCTTCGATCTTGCCGCTCCCCTCCCGCAAGCGAGTTTCAGGCCGGTCATGCCCCCGGCATGACCTGAACGATGCGGGGCATCGTTTACCTGAGACTGGGATGGGGAGGGCAAGGCCATGGGCGATGGACTCGGTGAGACACCCTGCCCTCCCCCCAACCCCCTCCCGCCTGCGGGAGGGGGAGCGGAGAAATTGACGGAAGAAAGCACAATCTTCCCCCTCCCTCCGCAATCCGCTAACCGGGCCGACATGGCCTTTTATCACCCGCTCCTCTTCGCCCTCGATGCCGAGCGCGCCCATGGTCTGACGGTTTCGATGCTGTCGCGCTGGGGGTCGCTGGGCGCGCCGATGGGGGCCGATCCGGCGCGCTATCCCCGGCTGGCGACGCAGGTGGCGGGGATCGACTTCGCCAATCCGCTGGGGCTGGCGGCGGGGGTCGACAAGAATGGCGAGGCGATCGACGGTTTTTTCGGGCTGGGCTTCGGCATGGTGGAGATCGGCACGCTGACCCCCAGGCCCCAGCCCGGCAACCCCAAGCCCCGCCTGTTCCGGCTGGTCGAGGACAAGGCGGTGGTCAACCGCTATGGCTTCAACAATGGCGGGCTGGATGCGGGACTGGCGCGGGCGCGCGCCGCGAAGCGCAAGGGCGTGTTGGGCATCAATGTCGGCGCGAACAAGGACGCGGCCGACCGCATCGCCGACTATCGCCACGGCGTGACCCAGGCCGCGCCGATCGCCGATTATGTCACGATCAACATCTCCAGCCCCAACACGCCGGGCCTGCGCGACCTGCAACACGGGCCCGCCCTCGCCGAGCTGCTGGCCGCCTCGCGCGAAGCCGCGGGCGCCGTGCCGCTGTTCCTGAAGGTCGCCCCCGACCTGGAGCCCGCACAGATCGACGAGATCGCCCGCGCCGCGATCGACCACCGGCTGGACGCGATCATCATCGGCAACACCACCATCACCCGGCCGGACGTGAAGAGCGGCAACGCCGCCGAGACCGGCGGGCTTTCGGGCCGTCCGCTCGCCCCGCTCGCCCGCACGCGGCTCGCCGATTTCCGCAAGGCCACCGGGGCGGCGATGACGCTGATCGCGGCGGGCGGGATCGATTCGGGCGCGGAGGCCTATGCCCGCATCCGCAGCGGCGCGAGCCTGATCCAGCTCTACTCCGCGCTGGTCTATGAAGGGCCGGGGCTGGCCGCGCGCATCCTCGCCGATCTCGACGCGCTGCTCGCCCGCGACGGGTTCGCCAGCATCGCCGAAGCGGTCGGCGCCTGACGTTACGGCTTGGCGGGGGCCGACCCTTGCCGCTAGGGTCGGCGGCATGAAGCACTGGCTCCTCTCCGTGGCGGCGCTCGCGCTGGCCCCCGTCGCGCCCGTCGAGGCGCGCCAGCCCGCCGCCAAGGCCCCCGCCCAGGGCATGGTCAGCGCCGCCGATCCCCGCGCCGCCGCCGCCGGGGTCGAGATCCTGCGCGCCGGGGGCAGCGCGACCGACGCCGCGATCGCGACCATGCTGGCGCTCAACGTGGTCGAGCCGCAAAGCTCCGGCATCGGCGGCGGCAGCTATTGGGTTCGCCACAGCGCGCGCGGCACCGACACGATCGACGCGCGCGAGACCGCGCCGATGGCCGCCACCCCCGACTGGTTCTACGGCCCTGATGGCCGCCCGCTATCCCATGCCGAGGCGGTTCCCGGCGGGCGCAGCGTCGGCGTTCCCGGCGCGCTGCGCGGCATGGCGCTGGCGCATGCGAAGGGCGGCAGGCTGCCCTGGGCGCGGCTATTCCAGCCCGCGATCCGGCTGGCCCGCGACGGGTTCCAGCTGACCCCGCGGCTCCAGACCGCGCTGACCCGCTATGGCGGCCATGTCGATGCCGCGACCCGCGCGCGGCTGACCGGACCCGATGGCCAGGTCCTCCCGCTGGGCAGCATCATCCGCAATCCCGAACAGGCCGCGCTGCTGGAGCGAATCGCACGGCTCGGCCCGGACAGTTTCTATGTCGGTCCCCAGGCGCAGAAGCTGGTCACGACCGTCAACACCGCGACGCGCAATCCGTCGAAGATGACGACCGGCGATCTCGCCGCCTATGCCGCCAAGCCCCGCCCGCCGCTCTGCGCGCCCTATCGCGGCTACCGGATTTGCAGCATGGGCCCGTCCTCGGGCGGCGGATCGACCATGTTGTCGATCCTGAAGCTGCTCGAACGTTTCGACATGGCCAAGCTGGGCAAGGATTCGCCGGTGGCCTGGCATCTGTTCGCCGAGGCCTCGCGGCTCGCCTATGCCGATCGCGACATGTATCTGGGCGACCCCGATTATGTCCGCGTACCGCTGAAAGGGTTGTTCGATCCGGCCTATATCGCCGACCGCTCGGCGCTGATCTCGCCCGATCGCACCATGGCCTCGGTGTCGCCCGGCACGCCGCCCGGCGCCCCGCCGCGCGTCCGCGCCCCGGTCAGCGAGGTGCCCGGCACCACCGACCTCTTGACCGTGGACGATGCGGGCAATGTCGCCGAGGTGACGACCACCGTCGAGGGCTCGTTCGGATCGGGCCTGTCGGTCGACGGCACGATGCTCAACAACGAGCTGACCGATTTCGACATCGTGCCGGTCAAGGACGGCGACCTCGTCGCCAACCGAGTCGAGGGCGGCAAGCGCCCGCGCAGCTCGATGTCGCCGACCATCGTCTATGGCCCCGACGGCAAGGTCCGGCTGGCGATCGGCGCGGCGGGCGGATCGACCATCATCGCGCAGGTCGCCAAGGCGATCATCGGCGTCATCGACTGGAAGCTGAGCGCACAGGATGCGATCGCGCAGGGGCTGCTCTTCGCGCCGGGCCATGTGGCGACGGTCGAACAGGGCACCTCATTGGTCGCGCTGGTCCCCGGCCTCCAGGCACTGGGCGAGACGGTGACGGTCGCGCCGATGGGGCTGAAGGCCAATGCCATCGAGCGCGTCGGCGGCCGCTGGGTCGGCGCCGCCGATCCGCGCAGCGAGGGCGTGGCGATCGACGTGACGGGCCGCATGACGGCGATCCGGCGTGTCGGCGACAAGCCGGGCCGTCCGGCCGAGTAAGCGACGAACCAGCAAACAAAGAGCCCGATCGCGCGTTGACGTGCACGATACGGGCCGGTGGGAGAGGCACCATGCGTACGCTCGAATATTTCCCCAATCTCGTCACCATGTTCTTCACCCGCGCCGCCGAAAAGGGCGACGCGCCGTTCCTGTGGCGCAAGCAGGGCGGCGCGTGGCAGGCGATCAGCTGGGCCGAGGCGGCGCGGCAGGTGGCCAGCCTGTCGGCGGGGCTGCGCGCGACCGGGCTGCAACGCGGCGACCGGGTGATGCTGGTGTCGGAGAACCGCCCCGAATGGTGCATCGCCGACCTCGCCATCATGGCGGCGGGCTGCGTCACGGTGCCGACCTACACCACCAATACCGAGCGCGATCATACCCATATCATCGAGAATTCGGGCGCGCGCGCGGTCATCGTCTCGACCCAGAAGCTGGCGACGACGCTGCTCCCCGCCGCGCTGCGCTCCAACCATGTCCAGACGGTGATCGGGTTCGAGCCGCTCAAGCTCGGCCCCGCGCAGATCGAGTGCCGCCAATATGACGCGCTGATCGCCGCGCATCCGACCGCGCCCGATGCGGTGGCCGCACAGGCCGATTTCGGCCGCAAGGACCTGGCCTGCATCATCTACACCTCGGGCACCGGCGGCGCGCCGCGCGGGGTGATGCAGCATCACGGCGCGATCCTGCACAATTGCGCCGGATGCAGCGCGGTGATCGCGGAGGATTTCGGCTGGGAGGACGAGGTGTTCCTGTCCTTCCTCCCCCTCTCGCACGCCTATGAGCATACCGGCGGCCAGCATTTCCCGATCGCGCTGGGCGGGCAGATTTATTATGCCGAGGGCCTCGACAAGCTGGCCGCCAATATCGAGGAGGTGCGCCCGACGATCATGTTCGTCGTGCCCCGCCTGTTCGAAGTGCTGCACACCCGCATCGCCAAGGCGATCGAGAAGAAGGGCGGGCTCGGCGCGCGGCTGCTCGACCAGGCGCTGGCGCTGGGCGCGCGCAGCTATGACGGCAAGCTCCGGCTGGTCGACCGGCCCGCGCAACTGGCGGTGGCGACGCTGTTCAAGCCCAAGATCGCCAAGAAGTTCGGCGGAAGGCTGAAGGCGATGGTGTCGGGCGGCGCGCCGCTGAATCCCCAGGTCGGGCTGTTCTTCCATTCGATCGGCCTCACCTTGCTGCAAGGCTATGGCCAGACCGAGGCCGCGCCGGTCATCGCCTGCAACCGGCCGCGCGCCGGCGTGCGGATGGAAACGGTCGGCCCGCCGCTGGCGGATACCGAGGTCCGCATCGCCGAAGATGGCGAGATACTGGTGCGCGGCGAATTGGTCATGCACGGCTATTGGCGCAATCCGGTCGAGACCGAGCGGGTGCTGAAGGACGGCTGGCTGCATACCGGCGATATCGGCGAGTTCGACGCGGCCGGTCGCCTGCGCATCACCGACCGCAAGAAGGACCTGATCATCAACGACAAGGGCGAGAATGTCGCCCCCCAGAAGGTCGAGGGGATGCTGACGCTCCAGCCCGAGATCGGCCAGGCGATGATCGCGGGGGACCGGCGTCCCTATATGGTCGCGCTGATCGTGCCCGATGCCGAATGGACGGCGGAATGGTGCGCGAAGTCGGGGACGGGGTGCAACCGCACCGCGCTGGACGACGATCTCGACTTCCGCGCGGCGGTCTCGGCGGCGGTCGACCGGGTCAATCGCGACCTGTCGGTGACCGAACGCATCCGCCGCTTCATCATCGCCGACGAACCCTTCACGATCGAGAACGAGCAGCTGACCCCGTCCTTGAAGATCCGCCGCCACGTCCTGCGCGAAATCTATGGCGAGCGACTGGACGCGCTCTACAGGAATTGAACGGACGGATGGCGATCGCGTCCGACGCCTGACACGCCCCTCCCCCCAGCGGGAGCGGCTAGGGCGGATCGCCATTCAGCCATGCCTTTCCCTCCCTCGCCCCTCGCAGAGGGGAGAGGGTTGCGCAGACTTGGTCTTTGCGAAAGCAAAGGCTTAGTCGGAGCTGGGTGAGGGGTGGGCGCTCGTTCTGCGAGCGCGCGAGCCTTTTGGGCTCGCTCAACCCCTTACCCAAGCTGCGCTAGCCAGCAGGCTGGCAAGCTTCGCTAACCCTCTCCCCTATCCAGGGGAGAGGGGAAGAAGAAGCAGTACTGAATGTCGATCAGCCCTAAATCGCCCCATCACGCCGGGGTCAGCAGGCCTTCCTTGGCGATCTTGTCGCGCCAGACCAACGGGGCCAGCGTGTGGACGTTCTGGCCTTCGGAATCGACCGCGACGGTGACGGGGAAATTCTCCACGTCGAACTCGTAGATCGCCTCCATGCCCAGATCCTCGAAGCCGACGACCTTCGATCCCTTGATCGCGCGCGCGACCAGATAGGCCGCGCCGCCGACCGCCATCAGATAGGCGGACTGGTATTCGCGGATCGCGTCGGTCGCCGCCGGACCACGCTCGGCCTTGCCGACCATCGCCAGCAGGCCCTGGTCGAGCATCATGCGGGTGAACTTGTCCATGCGGGTCGCGGTCGTCGGGCCCGCCGGGCCGACCACTTCCTCGCCGACCGGATCGACCGGCCCGACATAATAGATCACGCGGCCGCGAAACTCGACCGGCAGCTCCTCGCCACGATCGAGCATGTCCTTGATCCGCTTGTGCGCGGCGTCGCGCCCCGTGAGCATCTTGCCGTTCAGCAGCAGCCGGTCGCCATGCTTCCAGCTCTTCACCTCTTCCGGCGTCAGCGTGTTCAGGTCGACGCGGCGAGCGGCCTGGAGGTCGGGCTTCCAGTCGACCTTGGGCCATTCCTCCAGCTTGGGGGCTTCGAGATAGACCGGGCCCGAGCCGTCCAGCGTGAAATGCGCATGGCGGGTCGCGGCGCAATTGGGGATCATCGCCACCGGCTTGGACGCGGCATGGGTCGGCCAGTCGAGGATCTTGACGTCGAGGATGGTGGACAGGCCGCCCAGCCCCTGCGCGCCGATGCCCAGCGCATTGACCTTGTCGAACAGCTCGATGCGCAGCGCCTCGATATCGTTGCGGGGTCCGCGCTCCTTCAGCTGGCCCATGTCGATCGCGCCCATCAGCGATTCCTTGGCGAGCAGCACAGCCTTTTCGGCGGTGCCGCCGATGCCGATGCCGAGCATGCCGGGCGGGCACCAGCCAGCGCCCATCTGCGGCACCATTTCCAGCACCCAGTCGACGATCGAGTCGGACGGGTTCATCATCTTGAACTTGGACTTGTTCTCCGACCCGCCGCCCTTGGCCGCGACGTCGACGGTGACCTTGTTGCCCGGCACCATCTCGACATGGAGGACGCTAGGCGTGTTGTCCTTGGTGTTGCGGCGGGTGAAGGCGGGGTCGGCGAGGATCGAGGCGCGCAACTTGTTCTCCGGGTGGAGATAGGCGCGGCGCACGCCTTCATCGACCACTTCCTGCAGCGACCGGTCGCCCGACAGGCGGCAATCCTGGCCCCATTTGACGAAGACGGTGACGATGCCGGTATCCTGGCAGATGGGGCGATGCCCCTCCGCGCACATGCGGCTGTTGGTCAGGATCTGCGCGATGGCATCCTTGGCCGCCGGGCTCTTCTCCGCCTCATAGGCTTTGCCGAGCGCGCGGATATAATCCATCGGGTGGTAATAGCTGATGAACTGGAGCGCGTCGGCCACGCTCTCGATCAGGTCGGTGTCGCGGATCAGGGTCGTCATGCGCGCCTTGTGCGACAGCGGCGCGTGGCTTGCAACGCCGCAGCGGAGCCATGACGGCATTTCGCGTCCGGCCAAACTTTAATCTATCTTAACTTCGTTGAGGCAAGACGGGGGACCACCGATCGGGACCCCCTTTCGCGCATGCCTTCCGCTTCCGACCGCCTATCGTTTCTGGCCTTGCTGGGTCTCGTCGAGGACAATGACGAGCTGCTGGTCGAGGTGCATCTCAAGCGGTTGCAGACGCTGTGCCGGACCTGGCCGCTGGCGATCCTGCAGAATCTGGTCGCGGTCGCGCTCGTCCTCAGCTTCAGCCTGCGCGACGACCCGTCCTGGATGCAGGTCCAGAAGGAGATTGCGAGCGGCGTGCTGGTCGGCAGCACGCTGATCTTCGGCATCGTGCTCGCCTGTGGCGAGGCGCGCCAATGGCCCTTCTACCGGCTCAAGCAATATCTGGTCGGCCTGGGCTTCCTCGTGGCGCTGGCGACCGCCGCGCTGCTGGCGCTGGTCATCGGGTCGCAGCATGCCCCCGGCCCCTGGACGCCGACGCTGGCGCTGATCTGCGCGATGTGGACGACCGCCGCGATGCTGCATCCGGTGCGCGGGGCGATGATCGGCTATTCCTTCGGCTTCGCCTTCATGGCGGTGATCGCGGCGCTGGCCTGGCGGGTGCCGCTGGCCCCGATTCTCGGCGCGGTGGTGCCGCCGCTGATCATCCTGGTCCTCAACGCCCGGCGCGTCGGCCGCCTGGACTATAATGTCGCGGACGCCCGCGCCCGCGCCTTTGGCGAGGGGCAGCAGGCGGTCAAGATGATCGCCGAGTTCGAGGAACATGGCACCGGCTGGTTCTGGGAAACCGATCGGCACGGGCGCCTGACCTATCTGTCGAGGAAGGTGGCCGAGGATCTCCAGTCCACCGGCCTCGCCTGCAAGGGCCGGCTGCTGACCGATCTGTTCCAGATGGACCCCTCGGCGCCGGGGACCGAGCGGACGCTGTCCTTCCACATGGCCTCGCGCACCAGTTTTTCCGACTATACCGTCTGCGCGGTCGATTCGGGTGCGGGCGATCCGGAACGATGGTGGTCGATCTCGGGCCGTCCGATCATCGACGGCATCGGCCGGTTCCGCGGCTTTATCGGCTCGGGCTCGGACCTGACCGAAAAGCGCCGCTCCGAGGCGGAGATCACCCGGCTGGCGCTGTTCGACAGCCTGACCGGCCTCGCCAATCGCCAGCGGATGAAGCTGTCGCTCGACACGATGCTCAAGCAATCGGTCAGCCCCTATCGCCCGACCGCGCTGTTCCTGATGGACCTCGACCGGTTCAAGGCGGTCAACGACACGCTGGGTCACCAGGCGGGCGACCTGTTGCTGCAACAGGTCGCGCGGCGGCTGGAGCAGGCGGTGGGCGATGCCGGGCTGGTCGGCCGTCTGGGCGGCGACGAGTTCCAGATCCTGCTGCCCGGCACCGATTCGCGCGAAAGGCTGGCGGCGCTGGCCAGGGTCATCATCGATACCTTGTCGCAACCCTATGGCATCCAGGGCCATGACGTGACGATCGGCTGTTCGATCGGCATCGCCATCGCGCCCCAGGACGGCGCCGACTCGCAGACGCTGATCCGCAACGCCGATCTGGGCCTCTATGCCGCCAAGGGCGACGGGCGCGGCGTCCACCGATTCTATGCCGAGGCGATGCTGGAGGGCGCGCGCAGCCGCAAGCGGATGGAGGAGGATCTGCGCACCGCCATCGCGCAGAACCAGTTCCGCCTCGCCTATCAGCCGGTCGTGTCGACCCGCGACGAAGAGATTGTCGGGTTCGAGGCGCTGCTGCGCTGGTCCCATCCGACCCAGGGCGACATCTCGCCCGCGCAGTTCGTACCGGTGGCCGAGGAATGCGGCCTGATCGAACAGATCGGCGAATGGGTGCTGCGCACCGCCTGTCTCGAGGCGGCGAGCTGGCCGCGTGCCGCGCGGGTGGCGGTCAACGTCTCGTCCATCCAGTTCGCCAAGCCGCATCTGCCCGTGCTGATCGGTCAGGCGCTGGAGCAATCGGGACTGGCCCCGTCGCGGCTGGAGCTGGAGATCACCGAGAGCGTCTTCCTGAACGACGATCTGGAATCGCAGCGCCAGTTCGTGGCGCTCAAGGCGCTGGGCGTGCGGCTGGCGCTGGACGATTTCGGCACCGGCTATTCCTCGCTCGGCTATCTGCGCCATGCGCCGTTCGACAAGATCAAGATAGACCAGTCCTTCGTGCGCGGCGCGGTCGGGACCGGCAGCCGCAATGCCGCGATCATCCGCGCGATCGTGACGCTGGCCGACACGCTGGGCATGGAGACGACCGCCGAGGGCGTCGAGTTGCAGGACGAGATCGCGCTGATCCGCGATCTGGGGTGCAGCCATATCCAGGGCTATGTCTATGGCAAGCCGAGCGGCGTGGAGGAGGTCCACCGCCTGCTGGGCGAACAGGGCGCGCGCGCCACGCCGGTGGGCATGAAGTCGCACCGTCGGCCGCGCACCAAGGTCCTGCGCGTCGCGCAGATCGTCTCGGGCGGGGCGACCGTCGATGTCCGGCTTCGCGACCTGTCGACCACCGGCATGATGATCGAGGGACTGCCCCCCGCCTATATCGTGGGTGGGGCTGCGGTGGGTGTCCGGCTGGGTGTCAACCCGCCCTTGCGCGGCTATATCCGCTGGGAGCGCGAAGGGCGGGTGGGCATCGCCTTCGCCACCCCGCTGCCCGACGACCACCCCTGGCTGGAGGTCGCGCGCGACGAGGCCGAGCCGCATCACCGATCGGCATGAGGCGGATGGCGGGATAGGAAAGGGTCGCCGCACGTTCGCGCCGTCATGTCTTGCCCCGCACCGTCCCCCGCCCCCGGCCCCCTCCCCATGGCGGAGACCGCCGACGCGCGCATTCCCCCGCTCAGCCTGATCTTCGGCTATGGGCCGGTGCTGGTCCTACCGATCGCGGCGCTGGCCGCCTGGGCGAAGGTGCCGCTGGCGCTGCTGATCGGGCAGATCTGGGGGGCGGCGATCCTGATCTTCCTGGCGGGCGTGGCGCGCGGCCTGAGCTTCTTCACGCCCGGCGGGCCCCATGTGTCGCAGATGCTGACCATGATCCTGCGCTTCTCGCTGGGGCTGCTGGCGCTGGTCGCGGGGCCGGCGACGGGCTTTGCGCTGTTGCTGATCGGCTATGCCTCGATCGCGCTGACCGATCCCTGGCTCGCCCGGTGGGGCGGTGCGCCGCGCCACTTCGCGCGGCTGCGCCCGCCCCAGATGCTGGTCGCCCTGGCCGGGCTGGCGGCGCTGTTCTGGTTGTCGCTCGGCTGACCGGGGCGGGCGCCGTCGGCGCTCAAAAATATTTCTTTGGGGCTTGCGCTTCGCGAACCCCGCAGACATCCATGCGTCGCGGGTTTCGACACCGCTTTGACGACCGCCATTCGTCGCAACCAACCCCCTTTCCGCGCTTTACCCCCCTTGCGGTGATCGCCGGGATTTTCCACTATGGATAGTGGAAGAGGTCGGGGACAACCCCAATCGCTGGTAGGAAGGGATCGGACCGACAGGCCCGGTCGGGATCGCGGAAGCGCCGGA
Organism: Sphingomonas sp. SORGH_AS_0950; assembly: GCF_030818415.1. Lineage (NCBI taxonomy): Bacteria > Pseudomonadati > Pseudomonadota > Alphaproteobacteria > Sphingomonadales > Sphingomonadaceae > Sphingomonas > Sphingomonas sp. SORGH_AS_0950. The sequence goes on along the minus strand of NZ_JAUTAE010000001.1, from coordinate 3,005,433 downwards.
AAACGGCCTTTGCGATGCCATTTCCCACCGTTCGCGACGCCTGTGGCACGGCTGTGCCGGGGGCGGGGCACCGACCCGAACGGATCAGGAACAAAGGAGCGGCATCAATGATGGACTTCAGGGATGACCGGGATAGCGACATGACGACTGACATGCTTGAGAAGATGGCGGCGGACATTGCCGCCCCGACCCCGACGCCCGCCGACACCAAGTCGGTCCGGCCGCAGCCCTATCCGGTCGAGGTCGACCATGCCCGCGACGCGCGGCTGACCGATTTCGGCAAGGAAACGCTGAACGACCGCTACCTCCTGCCCGGCGAAAGCTATCAGGACCTGTTCGTGCGCGTCGCCTCGGCCTATGCCGACAATGCCGAGCATGCGCAGCGGCTGTACGACTATATCTCCAAGCTGTGGTTCATGCCCGCCACGCCCGTCCTGTCGAACGGCGGCACGGGTCGCGGCCTGCCGATCAGCTGCTACCTCAACTCGGTGCCCGACAGCCTGGACGGCATCGTCACCACCTGGAACGAGAATGTGTGGCTCGCCTCGCGCGGCGGCGGCATCGGCACCTATTGGGGCCAGGTGCGCGGCATCGGCGAGCCGGTCGGCCTGAACGGCAAGACCAGCGGCATCATCCCCTTCGTCCGCGTGATGGACTCGCTGACGCTGGCGATCAGCCAGGGTAGCCTGCGTCGCGGTTCGGCCGCCTGCTATCTCGACATCTCGCACCCCGAGATCGAGGAGTTCCTGGAAATCCGGAAACCGTCCGGCGACTTCAACCGCAAGGCGCTGAACCTCCACCACGGCGTGCTGATCCCCGACGCCTTCATGGAGGCGGTGCGCGACGGCGCCGAATGGCATCTGAAGAGCCCGAAGACCGGCGAGGTCCGCGCCACGGTCGACGCCCGCGCGCTGTTCCAGAAGCTGGTCGAGACCCGTCTGGCGACCGGCGAGCCGTACATCGTCTTCGCCGACCATGTGAACAAGAACATGCCCAAGCACCACCGCGAGCTGGGGCTGAAGGTGTCGACCTCGAACCTGTGTTCGGAAATCACCCTGCCGACCGGCATCGACCATAAGGGCAAGGACCGCACCGCGGTGTGCTGCCTGTCGTCGCTGAACCTGGAAACCTGGGACGAGTGGAAGGACGACAAGCAGTTCATCGAGGACGTGATGCGCTTCCTCGACAACGTCCTGCAGGACTATATCGACCGCCACGAGCCGGGCATGGAGCGAGCCGCCTATTCGGCCGGTCGCGAGCGATCGGTGGGCCTGGGCGTGATGGGCTTCCACAGCTTCCTCCAGGCGCGCGGCATCCCCTTCGAGGGCGCCATGGCCAAGTCGTGGAACCTGCGGATGTTCAAGCACATCAACGCGCAGGTGAACCAGGCGTCGATGACCCTGGCGGTCGAACGCGGCCCCTGCCCCGACGCGGCCGACGTGGGCGTGATGGAGCGTTTCAGCTGCAAGATGGCGATCGCGCCGACCGCGTCGATCAGCATCATCTGCGGCGGCACCAGCGCGTGCATCGAGCCGATCCCGGCGAACATCTATACCCACAAGACGCTGTCGGGGTCGTTCTCGGTCAAGAACGCCTATCTCGAAAAGCTGCTGATCGAGAAGTCGAAGAACTCGGATGCGGTGTGGAACTCGATCCTCGAACATGGCGGCTCGGTCCAGCATCTCGACTTCCTGAGCCAGGAAGAGAAGGACACGTTCAAGACCTCGTTCGAGATCGACCAGCGCTGGCTGCTCGAACTGGCGGGGGATCGCACGCCCTATATCGACCAGGCGCAGTCGCTGAACCTGTTCATCCCGGCGGATGTGGAGAAGTGGGACCTGCTGATGCTCCACTTCCGCGCCTGGGAGCTGGGCATCAAGTCGCTCTATTATCTGCGGTCGAAGTCGGTGCAGCGCGCCGGTTTCGCAGGGAGCGGCGGCGTCGAGGCGGACAACACGATCAGCGCACCGAAGTTCGAGATCGGCGAGACGACCGATTACGACGAGTGCTTGGCCTGTCAGTGAGGCAGGAGCAATGCTGATCGCCTGACGGGAAGGCAGAGCCATGGCCCCTCATTCCTCCAATCCTCCCTCTCCCCTTGTGGGAGAGGGAAGGGGCCCGCGGCCACAGGCCGTGGGAAGGGTGAGGGGCAATGCTCAGGGCCTGACCAAGCGCCAGCTGCTCCCCGCCACCACCGTCACCCGCTCGCGCGAGCTGCGTCAGAATGCCGGCGAACCCGAACGCCGACTATGGCGTGCCTTGCGTGAATCGTTGCCGATCCTGAAGTTTCGCCGTCAGGTTCCGATCGGCCCGTACCACGCGGATTTCTGCTCGCACGCGGCACGGTTGATCGTCGAGATCGACGGCGATGACCATGCCGTGAAGTCGGAAAGCGACGCCGCACGCACTCGCTTCCTCAAACATGAAGGCTATGACGTGATCCGTTTCGCCAATGCCGATGTGATGACCAACCTCGACGGTGTCGTGGCGGCGATCGGCGTGCGGATCGCGCACAGGCAAAAGGGCCGCCCATGATGGACGGCCCCCTCACCCTCCCACGGCCTTCGGCCGCGGGCCCCTCCCTCTCCCACAAGGGGAGAGGGGTTGGGAGTTCACTCCGCCTCTTCGAACTGGTCGACGGCGTTCTGCGCGGTCGCCGACAGGCGGACCTGATCGCCCTCGACCTCGGCGACCAGGCCGATCGGCAGGTAATGATGCTTGGCGCCCTGCCCGTCCTCGGTCTGGGGGCTGTCGTTCTTGGTCAGCTTGATGCGGTCGCCCTGGACATGATCGACCGTCCCGACATGGACGCCGTCCGCACCGATGACTTCGGCATGTTCCTTGATCTGGCTGACATCGACCATCTTGAATCTCCTGTGTTGGGTTCGGTTTCGGAACGCGCCACACCGGAATTGGTCGCATGACATCGGCGTTCATCATGTACGCCGTCGCGGCGTTGCTGGGCGGGATCGGCTTGATCCTGCTGTTGCAGCTCCGCACGCCCCGGTCGGAGCAGGGCCGTTACGCCCGGCTGATCGCGGGCACCATGTTCGCCATGGGCGGGATCATTCTCGCCGGTTTCGCCACCGCTCTGCGCTCCTGGGCCAGCAGCGGCTGAACCGGCCTTCACCCTCTTTACGTCATTCGTATCCGGAGTAACCCCGATGCCACTTCTCCAAGCCTCCAAGCAGTATAAGCCCTTCGAATACCCCTGGGCGTTCGAGTTCTGGAAGCGTCAGCAACAGCTCCACTGGCTACCCGAAGAGGTGCCGCTGGGCGAGGATTGCCGCGACTGGGCGCAGAAGCTGACCGATCATGAGCGCAACCTGCTGACCCAGATCTTCCGCTTCTTCACCCAGGCGGACGTCGAGGTGCAGGACTGCTATCACGAGAAATATGGCCGGGTGTTCAAGCCGACCGAGATCAAGATGATGCTGACCGCCTTCTCCAACATGGAGACGGTGCACATCGCGGCGTACAGCCATCTGCTCGACACGATCGGCATGCCCGAGAGCGAATATGGTGCCTTCCTCGAATATGCCGAGATGAAGGACAAGCATGACTACATGCAGAATTTCGGCGTCGACAGCGACGAGGACATCGCCCGCACCCTGGCGATGTTCGGCGGCTTCACCGAGGGCGTCCAGCTGTTCGCGTCCTTCGCGATGCTGATGAACTTCCCGCGCTTCAACAAGATGAAGGGCATGGGCCAGATCGTCAGCTGGTCGGTGCGCGACGAGAGCCTGCACTGTGAAGGCATCATCCGCATGTTCCACGCCTTCTGCCAGGAGCGCCAGTGCCTGACCAAGGCGGTGAAGGACGACATCGCCGATGTGTGCCAGACGACGATCCGCCTGGAGGATAATTTCATCGACCTCGCCTTTGAAATGGGCCCGGTCGAGGGGATGAAGCCCAAGGAGATCAAGAAGTATATCCGCTACATCGCCGACTGGCGCCTGGGCCAGCTGGGCCTGAAGCCGATCTACATGATCGATGAGCATCCGCTGCCCTGGCTGACCCCGCTGCTCAACGGCGTGGAGCATGCGAACTTCTTCGAGACGCGCGCCACCGAATATTCGAAGGCGGCGACGCGCGGCCAGTGGAACGACGTCTGGGACGCGTTCGACACGCGGCAAAAGGCCAAGACCGCCAAGGCGGCGAACGAGGAGCCGGGCGAGACCGGCGACATGTTCTCGGCCGCAGGCGTCGCGGCGGAGTGATTGCCGAAAGGGCGGGCTTCGGTCCGCCCTTTTTTTGATTCGCGCGAAGCCGCGATGGCGCGAAGAGGTGTGGTTCGCGCAGAGGCGCGGAGGGCGCGGAGGAAAGAAGGCAGGAAGAGGATCTCCTCACATCCGTTCAGCCTGAGCGTAGTCGAAGGCCACGGGATAACGCCTGTCACACTATGAAATTTCGAGTTTGGCCTGCGGCCGTAAGGGTTGTGGGGAGAGGGTTTCCCTTGGCCTTCGACTGCGCTCAGGCTGAACGGAGATTGGGAGAGCTGGCCGCGCGCCCAAATAATCTCCGCGCTCTCTGCGCCTCTGCGCCTCTGCGCGAACCACACCTCTTCGCGCCATCGCGCCTTCGCGCGAACCCAGATCACCGCGCCGCCCGCGTCGGCGCATGGAAGTCCGCCGGTTTCCCGGCAATCCACCGCAGGAACCGCGCCATCTCCGGATGCGCCCGCAGTACCGCGAAGTCCGAAAACCCCCGCGCCAGTTCCGCGTTGGAAAAGGTCGCATGGATGGTCCGGTGACAGATGGGATGAACCGGCACCGTCTCGCGCCCGCCTTCGCTCTTGGGGACGAGGTGGTGCCATTCCACCTTCGCCCCCAGCGGCCGGTCGCACAGCGCGCAGGATCGCGGCGGTGCCCGCTCGACCCGTTGGGCGGCGGCCGCCAGTCCCACCTTGCGTTTTACCCGTCCGGTCATCGTCATCGATATGGGAAGCATGGCCCCCAAGGAAAACGGGGTCCGGCATCACTGCCGAACCCCGCCACCTTACGCCAACTGGACCCCGAGGGATCAGAAGTGTGCGACGACACCCGCCATCGGACGGAAGGAGTGCGCGTCGTCGAAGGTCGAGACTTCCAGACGGAGGCGCAGACCCGAGTTGCCGGTCAAGCCGCCCAGACCGATGTCCTTCGGGCCGACTTCGGCGCCGACGCCATAGACGGTCGCGTGATAGTCACGCTTCAGGTCGCCAGCGACGCCCGGAGCGAAGTTGTGGAAGTTGTTCCAGCGATAGCCGACCTTGCCGTAGAACAGGCCGCTCTCACCGGCGCGGAAGCCCGCGCGGCCATAGGCGCCATACTGCCAGTCGATGTCGCCCGACACGCCCTTGGCGACCGCGCCCTCGGCGCCGACGAACACCGGGCCCAGCGGCACGTTGAAGCCGACGATGCCCTCGACCAGCGCGCCGTCCAGGTTATAGCCCTTGGGCTGCGTGGGAATGCCGGCGACCGACTGGCGATCGAACTGCTCCCAACCACCCATGACCGCGACGTACGGCTCGATACCGAAGGCGCGGGTGCCATCGGGAGCGGTCGCGGTGTCGGCGGCCGGGGCGGGTGCCGCAGCCGTCGTGTCGGTGGTGTTCATGTCCTGTGCCATGGCAGGCACGGCAACGAACGCGGCCGCCGCAGCGGCGACGAGGGAAAGCTTACGCATGTGAGATACCCTTCTCTTATTCTATGTGGGGCGGCGGATCGAACCGCTCAGCCCAGGCCCGCTTAACCGGCAAAACCGTGCGGGGTTGCACGAAGATCGTCATTTTGGTCGCGTTGTGGGAACCTGTTGCCGCGATGACACAGTTCCTGTCACCTAGATGAACCAATTGAGGGGAGAATGCGGCGGCCCAGATTTTCCGCCATTTTTTCGCCTTGAATGATGCCCTCGGCTCAGCGGACGGCCTGGCAGCGGAAGGAATCGCCGGTGGGGCGTGTCAAAACAACCTCACCCCCCTTCCCGCGCAGGTCATGACCGAACCCGGCATAATGGATCCCGGACGCGACCGGCTGACCGGTCAGGCGTATCGCGAGATCGCCGTCCAGCCGCATCAGCGCGCTGTCATCGCGATTGTCGAAACGGACCCAGAAGCGGCTGCCATTCTCGCACCGGAAATCGGTCGAGACCATCGGCGGCATCGAGGAGCGGGGATCGGGCATGGTCGAACAGCCGACCAGCACGATCCCCCCGGCCGCCAGCGCGACTGGCAGGCGGTTCATGGCCGCAGCGCGGCGTCGTCGGCTTCGTCGATATCGCCGTCGGCGACGGTGTCGTCCTCGAAATCCTCCTGGAGATCGTCCTCGTCGATGTCCTCGGCACTCATGTCGACCGAGGCGTCGCTCTCGCCGACCTCTTCGGAGTCCATGTCGAGTTCGTCGATCGGTTCGTCCTCCACCGTATCGTCGCCCAGATCGGGGTCGATATCGGTGATCAGCACGCCATCGCTGGGGCCGTCGCGCGTCGCCTCCAGGATTTCGGCACGCTGGCTCTCGTCATAGCCTTCCTCGTCCCAGCCGTCGTCGCCGGGTCCCTGGCTGGAAACCTGATGTCCGCCCATCCTTGCCTCCTGTGATCTGTGGAGGGTGGAACGGTGCGGCGGCCCGGCCGGTTCCCGGCGCGGGCCGTGCGCGTGTCAGAGGGGACGGAACATCCGCCCGCGCTCGGTCGCGAACACGAAGGCGAAGGCCGCGCATCCCGCCACCAGGAAGCCCAGCGTCAAGGGCCGGGTCGTCCCGTCAAAGGCCTGGCCGATCCCGGCGCCGATCACCGACCCGATGGTGACGCTGGCAAATCCCTGCACGCTCGACGCGGTGCCCGCGATACCGCCCATATTCTCCATCGCCATCGCCGAGAAATTGGAGGTCGCCAGACCGAAACAGGCCATGGTGATCGCCTGAAGCACCGCGAACACGACCAGCGACTCGCCGCCAAACCAAGCGATCGCCAGATGCAGCGCCGATACGACGATCAGGATCGTCACCGAGCTGTGGCTGATCAGCCGCGTGCCCAGCCGCATGACGATCCGCGAGTTGAGCAGATTGGCCGCCGCCATCGTCACCGAGGTGGTGGCGAAGATCAGCGCGAGCAGCTTCTCGCGCCCGAACGTCACCGCCATGATCGGCTGCACCGAGTTGAGATAGCCATAGAGCGCCGCCATCAGCGCGGTCGCCGCCAGCGTATAGCCCAGCGACAGCCGGTCGGCCGCCGTCTGCCGCCAGCCGCGCCAGATCCGGCCGAGCGAGATCGGCAGCCGCGCCTCGGGCTTCAGCGTCTCGGGCATGCGGACCGCGAACCAGATCAGCACCAGCGTGGCGAGGCCCGCAATGGTCCAGAAGATCAGCCGCCAGTTGCCGAACAAGAGCACCAGCTCACCGAAAGCGGGCGCCAGGATCGGCACCACCATGAACACCATGAAGGCGATCGACATGACCTGCGCCATGGCGCGACCATGATAGCAGTCGCGAACCAGCGCCACCGTCGCCACCCGCGTCGCCGCGATCGCCGCGCCCGCACAGACGCGCGCGACCATCAGCAGCAGGAAGCTGCCCGCCATCGCCGCCGCGCCATTGGCGACGATATAGATGACCAGCGCCACGATCAGCACCCGCCGCCGCCCGTAACGGTCCGCCAGCGGCCCATGCACCAGCTGCGCCACGCCGAACCCGATCAGGAAGGCGGTGACGACGAAGGGCCGCTGGGTGGGCGACGCGTTCAGCGCCTCGCCGATGGCGGGCAGCGCGGGCAGCATCGAATCGATCCCCAGCGCGGTCAGCGCCATCAGCGCCGCGATCAGCAGGACGAATTCGACAAAGCCGATGGGCGCGCCGGGGGTGTCGGCGGCGACGGGGGTCGCCGGATCAGCGGAACGGGATTCGGACATGATGCCTGTCCCATAAGCGCGTTCGGACGCCAGGGAAACCGGGAAAACCCAAACCGAGCCGATCACCTCCGCCGTCAACCGCGTTCAGCACGTTGACAGCTTGCGCGCGCCAGACACCACCCCCACGTGTATCGGACCGACAGGACACTGGAGGGAGTTTGCCGTCATGACCATCCTGCATCGAACCGCCCTGCCCCTTTCGCTGGGCACGGCATTGGCGCTGGCGGGGGCGCTGGCGGGTTGCGACCGGCCGACCGATGGGACCTCGGTGACGATCAACAGCTCGGACGGCCAGACGCTGGCGGCGGTCGACGGCAGATCGGGCGAGGTGAAGCTGGCGCTGCCCGGCTTCACCGGCGCGTTCAAGCTGCCCAAGGTGTCGCTGGAGGCGGATAATTTCGAACTGAACGGCATCCATCTCTATCCCGGCTCGAAGATCCGCAACGTCGATGTCGGCAATGGCCGCGACAAGGCGTTCGTCATGACCTTCGACAGCCCCGCCGATCCGCAGACGGTGCGCGACTGGTTCCGCGACAAGATGACGGATGCCGATTTCACCCTGACCGATCGCGGCGAGGGGCTGGTCGGCACCACCGCCGAGAACAAGCGCTTCCGCCTCGATCTGCACGATGCGGGCGGCGACCGATCGACGGGCACGATCACGCTCGGCGGATAAATTGACCGCCGACCGGCTGGCCTGTTCGGGCCGGTAGGGACATTATATAGCCTTACGCCTATTCGATTTTCTGGACGATATATTCATGACCGACACCCGCTCCGCCGAGGTCCCGACGCTCAGCCTGGCCGATCAAGACCGCGATCCCGAGGCGTTCGCCGCCGCGCTGGGCGGTTCGTTCGAGCGGTTCGGCTTTGCGATCGTCGCCGATCACGGCGTCCCCGCCGAGCTGATCGACCGCGCCTGGGCGCAGACCAAGGCGCTGTTCGACCTGCCCGAGGCGGAAAAGCGTGGCTATCACATCCCCGGCGGCGGCGGCGCGCGCGGCTATACCCCGTTCAAGACCGAGATCGCCAAGGATGCCAAGGTCGTCGACCTCAAGGAATTCTGGCACGTCGGCCGCGAGCTGCCCGAGGGTCATGCCTATGCCGACCGGATGCCCGCGAATATCTGGCCCACCCGGCCCGAGGGGTTCCGCGACGACTTTCTCGAACTCTTCACCGCGTTCGACCGCGCGGGGGATCGCCTGCTGTCGGCCATCGCCCGGCATCTGAAGCTCGATCCGCACTGGTTCGATCCGGCGGTCAAGGACGGCAATTCGGTGCTGCGCCTGCTCCATTATCCCCCCATCCCGGCGGATGCCGAGGGCGTGCGGGCGGGCGCGCATGAGGATATCAACCTCATCACCCTGTTGCTGGGCGCGGAAGAGGCGGGGCTGGAACTGCTCGACCGCGATTCGGGCGAATGGCTGGCGATCCGTCCGCCCGAAGGGGCGATGGTGGTCAATGTCGGCGACATGCTCCAGCGGCTGACCAACCATGTCCTGCCCTCGACCACGCACCGGGTGGTCAACCCGCCGGTCGAGCGGCGCGGCTTCTCGCGTTACTCCATGCCCTTCTTCCTGCACCCCGCGCCCGATTTCCTGATCGAAACGCTGCCGGGTACGGTGACGGCGGACAATCCGAACCGTTATCCGACGCCGATCACCGCGCATGACTATCTGTATGAGCGGCTTGTCGAGATCGGATTGATCAAGAAGTAAGGGAGGGGCTCGGTGAGACACCGCCCTCCCCCAGCCCCTCCCGCCTGCGGGAGGGGAGCGGCAAGGACGAAACGCGGAATTCCATAAACTCCACTCCCGCAAGCGGGAGGCATCACCCTAAAACTCCCCTCCCGCAGGCGGGAGGCGTCACCTTAAAGCTCCCCTCCCGCAGGCGGGAGGGGCTGGGGGAGGGCAAGGGGCCTCGCAGAGACCCTACGCCCCCGCCGACACTCACCCCAGAATATGCATCAACAGCGGCTGCCCCACGAGGCTCTGGCTGCCACGCAACCGCTCCAGCGCCTGGGCGACCGCGCGCTCCGGCCCCTCATGCGTCACGATGGCGATCATCACGCCGCCATCGGCCGCCTCGCCGCGCTGGATCAGGCTTTCGATCGACACGCCCGCATCGCGCATCGCCGCCGCGATCTCGGCCAGCACGCCGACCTTGTCCTGCACGGTGAAGCGCAGATAGGCGCGCCCGCGTCGCTCGCCGCTATCGGCCTTGGCCGCCGGGATCAGTTCGTGCGCGGGCATGGCGAAGGACGCGCCATATTCGCCGCGCGCAATGTCGATCAGGTCGGCGACCACCGCGCTGGCGGTCGGGCCATCGCCCGCGCCCGCACCCTGGAACAGCAGGCGGCCGACGAAATTGCCCTCCGCGACCACCGCATTGGTCGATCCGGTGACATGCGCCAGCGGATGGTCGAGCGGCACCAGATGCGGATGCACCCGCTGGAACAGGCCGTTCGCCCCTTCCTCCGCCACGCCGACCAGCCGCACCCGGTAGCCCAGCGAGGCCGCCTGCGCGATATCGGCGGCCAGGACATGGCGCACCCCGCCGATCGCGACATCGCCAAACGCCGGCTGCGTGCCGAAGGCGATGGCGGCCAGGATCGACAGCTTGTGCGCGGCATCCACCCCGTCAATGTCGAAGCTGGGGTCCGCCTCGGCATAGCCCAGCGCCTGCGCCTCGGCGAGCACTTCGGCGAAGTCGCGGCCCTCCGCCTCCATCTTGGACAGGATGAAATTGCAGGTGCCGTTCAGGATGCCATAGACGCGCGCGATGGCATTGGCCGCCGCGCCTTCGCGCAGCCCCTTGATGACCGGGATGCCGCCCGCCACCGCCGCCTCGAACTTCAGCGCGGCCTTCGACGCCTCCGCCTTCTGCGCCAGTTCCAGCCCGTGATGCGCCAGCATCGCCTTGTTGGCGGTGACGAAGCCGCGTCCGGCCTCCAGCGCGGTGCGCGCCAGCGTCAGCGCAGGGCCGTCCGACCCGCCGATCAGCTCGACCACCACATCGGCATCCTCGCGCGCGGCAAGCGCGGCGGTGTCGTCCACCCATTCGAACCGCGACAGGTCGACGCCGCGATCCTTGGTCCGGTCGCGCGCGGAGACGGCGACGATTTCGATCGGACGACCGGCGCGCCGGGTAATCAGCTCCCGGTTCGCGTCGAGCAGGCGAATGACGCCGCCTCCCACCGTACCGAGTCCCGCCAAAGCCACCCGCAATGCGTCGCCCATCATCTTTTCCCGTATCCAGAGCGTTCGTTGAGCCTGGGCGGGTAGCGGATAGAAATGGTCGCTGTCGAGCGGGCAGGCGACCTTTTATTGCTCGAAACGCCAGATCGCGCTAAAGCAGCAGGATGATTTCCCCCGATTTCGTGGTCATCGACGTCGAAACCGCCTGTTCGCGTACCAGCAGCATCTGCCAGATCGGTATCGTCGGCTATACGGACGGGATCGAGGTGCTCGCCTATGAGACGCTGGTCGATCCGTGCGACGAGTTCAGCCCCTTCAATATCGGCATCCATGGCATCACCGCCGATCATGTCCTGGGCAAGCCCAATTTCGCCGCGCTCCATCCCGAACTGGCCGGGCATCTGGGCGGGCGGGTGACGGTGGCGCATTCGGGGTTCGACAAGGGGGCGCTGGGCCGCGCCTGCGAACGCGACGCGCTGCCCCCGATCGCCGCGCGCTGGCTGGACAGCGTGACCATCGCCCGGCGGGCCTGGCCCGAGCTGCCCAATCACAAGCTGAGCACGCTGGCCGCCTTCCTCAAGCTGGAACACCGCCACCATGACGCGCTGAGCGATGCGCGCGCGGCGGGACAGGTGGTACTGCGCGCGATGGCGCAGACCGGGCTGACACTGGCCGACTGGTTCGCCCCGCCGCCCTCGGCCCGGTCGCGGCGACAGGCGCGGGGCTGAGGGGCGCGCGCGCCCGCTTCGTCAGCGCGGGCGTCTCGATCGGATCGACATTCCGTCTATTCCTCCCCTGGAAGGAGAGGTGTCAGGCCGCAGGCATGACGGAGGGGTGTCCCGGCTGGAAAGCTTCGTCGAAGCGCGCGACCGTGGGCACCCTCCCCTTCCAGGGGAGGAATGGTGGGCGATCCGGCCTATGGCTCCAAATGCCCTCGCGGCCCCGGACCGTCGAGCGCGATCGGCACGCGGTTGCGCTTGTCGCGCGCCTTGTCGACGATCTTGCTGAGCCCGATCCGCGCCTCGTTCGCCAGCATCAGCACGGGCGTCACGACGTCCACCTTCCCCCCGCACCCCGCAAGCTGCGCGGCGCAGGGCGTGCCCGCGGCCCGCAACGCCCCGATGCCGGTCAAATCTGGATTGGACATCAGCGGCTTGGCGGGCGGCGCATCCGGATCGGGGGGCAGGCGATTGTCGCCCAGGCGCCGTCCGCACACGATCACCTCGTCCTTCGTCCCGGCCGAGGGCGGGCAGGGATCGGGAGCCAGGATCGAGAAACGCTCGGTGCCCGGCGGCGGCCCGGCCGCCGCCGGAGTCGCCTGGAGCGCGAGGATCAGCGGCACCAGCATCATGGCGCGGGCTTCCGCAGGGTCAGCGCGCCGCTTCGCCCACCTGTTCCGACCGTGACGCCGGCAAGGCCGCCGCCGACCTGGAAGGGTGACAAATCCTTCAACGGCGTGCTGCGCGCCAGCATCCGGGTGCGCTCGGCCATCACCCCCTCATGCCTGGGGTCGCCGGGATCGGGTGCGGATTGATAGGGAAAGCGGAAGCGATCGGCATTGCGTCGACCGCAGACAGTCACATCGGTCGAGTTGGGATCATAGATGCAGCGGCTCTCGACGCTGTTCAGTCGCCGGGTCCTGGCCATGATCGCGTCGACCGATGGCTGGGGCGGCGGCATCTCCCCCTGAATAGGAGCCACCATCATCCCTATCGCCCAAATCGTCGCAACCATGACGCTCTCCCGGCATCGTGCATGCGCGCGGTCGGATGACCGCCACGGCCGGGATCATGCCTGTTTCGCGGGCATCGCGCCAGTATTCCTTTGCACCAATGCCGATCGATTACTGGTCGATGGGCATCCGGAACAGGGTTCGCGGCTTGCTGGTGCAATATTTGTCCCCGACAACAGCACAATAGGTGCCGTCATTGGCAAAGGCGCGGGACTTGGAATCGATCGCGCTCGTCCTGTCGGGGCCCAGTCGATAGGGCGAGGGGCGTGCCGTCATCGGACAGCGACCCGGCACACATCCCGTCGTCAGCCGGGGAAGTGTCACGAGCTGACGCTCCGGTGCTTGCGGCGCGGCCAGCAGGATCAGGAACGGCATCATCATCGTCGCATCTCCCTGTTCTTCGCCCCCGACCTCAGCCCCCGGTCACCGGCGCGATGCCCAGCCGGGGTATCTCGATCGCCGGACAGCGGTTCATGACCACCTTCAGCCCGGCCGCCTCGGCGCGCGCCGCCGCTTCGTCATTGACGACGCCCAGCTGCATCCAGATCGCCTTGGCCCCGACCGCGATCGCCTCGTCCACGATGGCGCCGACCGCGTCCGAGCGGCGGAAGATGTCGACGATGTCGATGGGATCGCCCAGCTGGCCCAGCTCGCGGAACACGAACTCGCCATGCACATGCTCGCCGGTGATCTGCGGATTGACCGGAATCACGCGATAGCCATGATCCTGCAACCGCTTCATCACCCCGTAGGAGGGCCGGTCGGGGCGGTCCGAGGCGCCGACCAGCGCGATGGTGCGCGCCTCGCTCAGCAGGTCGCGGATATCCTCGTCGGCGGTCAGCGGCATGGACGGTCCCTTTTGTCGAACCGCCCGTCCGGCTTGCGGGATCAAGGGGATGCGGGCGGCTTATCCGGCTCTAACGCCCTGCCGCCGCGCCGGTTTCATGCCGCCGCCGGGCTCGCGTCCAGCCACTGCGCCACCCGTTCGGCCAGCGGGGCGAAGACCGTGTCCCCCTCCCCCGCCGCGGGCGGCTGCCCCGCGTCGGAGGCGGTGCGAATCGCGATGGTCAGCGGCACCCGGCCCAGGAAGGGAATGCCCAGCTCCGCCGCCGCCGCTTCCGCCCCGCCCGAACCGAACGGGTCCGAGATGCCGCCGCAATGCGGACAGCAATAGCCCGCCATATTCTCGACCAGCCCGATGATCGGCACCCCGGCCTTGGCGAACAGGTCGATCGCGCGGCGCGCATCGATCAGCGCCAGGTCCTGCGGCGTCGATACGATGACCGCGCCCGCCGGGCGGTGCTTCTGCACCATGGTCAGCTGGACATCGCCCGTCCCCGGCGGCAGGTCGAGCACCAGCAGCTCGGTCGCGCCCCAGTCGCCATCGACCAGCTGGCTGAGCGCCCCCGCCGCCATCGGCCCGCGCCAGGCGATCGCCTTGTCCGGCTCGACCAGCTGGCCCATCGACAGCAGGGGAACGCCGTGAGGGGTCGGCACGGGTTGCAGCTTGCCGTCCTGCGCGACGGGCTTCACCCCCTCGGCCGCCATCAGCCGGGGCTGCGACGGGCCATAGATATCCGCATCGACCAGCCCGACCTTGCGCCCGCCCCGCGCCAGCGCGATGGCGAGATTGGCCGACAGGGTGGACTTGCCCACCCCGCCCTTGCCGCTGGCGACGGCGACGATCCGGCGCTCGCGTTTCTCGGCGGTCAGGACGACACGGACATCCTCCGCCCCCGACTGGATCGCGGCGGCCTTGACCCCGTCCTCCAGCGCCTGTCGGCCCGCGCCGTCCAGCCCCGTGGCGTCGAGCACGACACCCGCGCGCGCGCCCTCCATCCGCACGCTCGCGCGCTTGCCCGCCACCGCGGCCACCGCCGCCTTCACCGTCTCGATCATGCTCATGGGGGGCAGATAGGATGGGTTACGCGGCTTGGCACTGTTTTTGTCGGCGAACCGTTCCTATAACGATGACTATGAGAAAGCTGACGGGTCGCTTCCGACGCCCCCCCATTCTTGCCGCCGAGACGCCGAAGGGCCCCTGGGGCGGGTCCGGTGAGGACTCCGATGGCGGGCCCCGCAATCCCTGGGCCGTCCCGCCGGGCGGTCGCAAGGCCCCTGCCAAGCCGACCGCGCTGGACGAGTTCATCCGCAAGGCGCGCGGATCGGGCGGCGGCGGACCGGGCGAAGGCCCCGGCGGATCGGGCGGCGGCTTTGGCGGCCTGCCCGGCGCGCCCGGCGGACGCACCCTCTGGGCGATCGGGGCCGCGATCCTGGTCGGCATCTGGCTGCTCTACACCTCGATCCATCCGATCGGCCCGCAGCAGCGCGGAGTCGTCACCTATTTCGGTCGCTATACCGGCGTGCTCGAACCCGGCATCCAGCTGACCGCCCCCGCCCCCATCGCCGCCGTCCGCGTCCTGGACGTGCAGAAGATCCGGACCGAGAATTTCCCCGAGGGCTCGGGCGAGAATCTGGTCCTGACCGGCGACCAGAACATCATCGACCTGACCTATTCGGTCCGCTGGGACATCGCCAATCCGCGCGACTTCGCCTTCCGCCTCGCCCAGCCGCAGGAGACGGTCCGCGCCGCCGCCGAGAGCGCGATGCGCGCAGTGATCGCCGAGACGACGCTGGACCAGGCGCTGGGTTCGGGCCGCACCGGCATCGAACAGCGGGTGCAGGAGCTGACCCAGTCGATCCTGAACGAATATCGCTCGGGCGTGCGCATCCAGGGCGTGGCGATCAAGCAGGCCGCCCCGCCGCAGCAGATCGTCGACGACTTCAACAAGGTCACGGCGGCGCAGCAGCGCGCGGTGGCCGATGTGAACCAGGCCAAATCCTATGCACAGCAGGTGATCGCCCGCGCCCAGGGTGAGGCGGCGCAGTTCGACAAGGTGTACGAACAATATCGCCTGGCCCCCGAAGTGACCCGTCGCCGCATGTATTACGAGACCATGGAGGCCGTGCTGGCCAAGTCGGACAAGACCATCGTCGAGGCGCCGGGCGTCGTGCCCTATCTGCCGCTGCAAAAGGCGCGCCCCGCGCCCGAGATGGTGGCCCCCGAACCCGCCGCGCCCGTCGCGACGCAGGGAGGCGGCCAGTGAACGGTCTGTCGATGCGCAATCCGATCGTGCTGGGCATCGCCCTGCTGGTCGCGGTGATCGTGGCGGCGGCGACCTTCGCCATCGTGCCCGAGACCAAGCAGGCGGTGATCTATCGGTTCGAGCAGCCGCGCCGGATCGTCAACGGTTATCGCCCGAACGAGGAACTGGGCGACAGCGGCGCCGGGCTGATCGCACGCATTCCCTTCATCGACCGCATCGTCTGGGTCGACAAGCGGGTGCTCGACCTCGACCTGGAAAAGACCCAGGTGCTGTCGACCGACCAGCTGCGCATGAACGTCGATGCCTTTGCCCGTTTCCGCGTGATCGACCCACGCCGGATGCTGGCGACGGCGGGCAGCGTCGACGGCGTCATCAACCAGCTCCGGCCGATCTTCGGATCGGCGCTGCGCAACGAACTGGGCAAGCGGCGGTCGTCCGAACTGCTCAGCCCCGAGCGCGGGCAGGTGATGGACGCGATCCAGGTCCGGCTCGACCGGATCGCGCGCCAGTATGGCGTGCAGATCGTCGACGTGCGGATCAAGGAAGCCGAGCTGCCGCCGGGCACCCCGCTGCAAAGCGCGCTCGCCCGGATGCAGACCGCGCGCCAGCAGGAGGCGATCACCATCGCCGCGCAAGGCCAGAAGCAGGCGCAGATCGTCCGCGCCGACGCCGATGCCCAGGCCGCGCAAATCTATGCCCAGGCCTTTGGCAAGGATGCGGATTTCTATGACTTCTACCGGGCCATGCAGTCCTATCGCCACACCTTCGGCGCGGACGGCTCGACCCAGGAACATGGGAGCACCCAGATCATTCTGTCGCCGCAGAACAGCTATTTGAAGGAATTCACCGCGCCGGGCCGATAGGTGGTTTCGCCACCTTTCCGCTCGTTCATATTCAAGCGTCGTTCAGCCAGACCGTGACAAATAGGACACGGTCAAACTGAATTTTCTTTGAGAGGACCCTAGCCCAGTGCGCTACGCCTACGCCATTACCAGTGCGCTCCTCCTCGGTGGCGCGACCGCGACCCTGGCCCTCCAGCCCGGCACCGCCCAGGTCGCGCAGAACGAACCGGGCGCGATCCAGGCGGTCGCCCCCCGCGCCGGTGCGCCGATGAGCTTTGCCGACATGGTCGCCAAGCTCCAGCCCGCCGTCGTCAACATCTCCACCAAGCAGTCGATCACCGTCAAGCAGCCGCCGAACCCGTTCGCGGGCACGCCGTTCGAGGGCATGTTCGGCCAGTTCGGCGGCCAGAGCGGGCCGCAGCCGCAGAAGCGCGAAGGCGCCTCGCTGGGCTCGGGCTTCCTGATCTCGCCCGACGGCTATATCGTCACCAACAACCACGTCATCGCACCCGGCGCGCAGGGCGCCTCGGTCGATTCGATCACCGTCACGCTCAACGACCGCAAGGAATATACCGCCAAGGTCGTCGGCCGCGACGAGACCTCGGACCTGGCGGTCCTGAAGATCGACGGCCAGAACCTGCCCTTCGTCCGCTTCGGCGATTCGTCGCGCGCGCGGCCGGGTGACTGGGTGCTGGCGATCGGCCAGCCCTTCGGCCTGTCGAGCACCGTGACCGCCGGTATCGTCTCGGCCGTCCACCGCGTCACCGGCCAGGGCGGCGCGAACGACCGCTTCATCCAGACCGACGCCGCGATCAACCAGGGCAATTCGGGCGGCCCGATGTTCGACATGAACGGCAATGTGATCGGCATCAACAGCCAGATCTATTCGCAGTCGGGCGGCAATATCGGCATCGGCTTCGCCATCCCGGCCGAAGACGCCAAGCCGATCATCGACAAGCTGATGAAGGGCCAGAAGATCGAGCGCGGCTATCTGGGCGTGCAGATCGGCGGCCCGGTCACCGACGATGTCGCCGCGTCGCTGGGCATCCCCAAGAACCAGGGCGAGGTCATCGCCAAGGTCGAGCCCAACGGCCCCGCCGCCAAGGCCGGGCTGAAGGCGTTCGACGTGGTGACCAAGGTCAACGGCCAGTCGGTCACGCCCGAACAGACGCTGTCCTATTTGATCGCCAATGTCCCGCCGGGCGGCCGCGTCAACCTCGAGGTGCTGCGCGGCGGCAAGCCGGTCTCGCTGACCGCGACCGCCGCGACGCGTCCGTCCAACGAGGAACTGGCCGCGTCGCTGGGTGACGGCTCCGACGCCTTCCCCGACAGCGACGACGATGCGCAGGTCGCTCCGGCGGCCGGTGGCGGCCTGGGCCTGTCGGTGCAGACGCTGACCCCGGCGATCGCCCGCGCGATCAATGTCGAGCCGTCGACCCAGGGCGTGGTGATCGCGGCGGTCGATCCGTCGAGCGATGCCGCCTCCAAGCTGAAGCGCGGCGACGTCATCACGGCGATCAACGGCACCCCGGTCCGCAGCGCCGCCGACGTCCAGCGCGTCGTCGCCGCCGCCAAGGCCGCCGGTCGTCCGCAGGTGCTGGCGCAGATCACCCGCGGCCGGATCGCCGACCGCCTGATGCCGCTGCGCATCAAGTAACGGTTCCGCCCGTCCGAAAAGGGCCGTCGCATCTCCCCGATGCGGCGGCCCTTTTGCTATTCCCGTCACCGAACGCCGCGATAATATGCGGCCATGGACGGCATCTTCATCGGCATGGGCGGCGGCAAGCCGCAGGCGATCGACCTCAAGCGCGCCAACCGGCACGGCCTGATCGCGGGCGCGACCGGTACCGGCAAGACGGTGACGTTGCAGACCATGGTCGAGGGCTTCTCGCGCGCCGGGGTGCCCAGCTTCGTCGCCGATGTGAAGGGCGACCTGTCGGGGCTGGGGCTGGCGGGATCGGCGCTGGGCAAGACCCATGCCGCCTTCGCCGCGCGCGCCGCCGAGCTGGGGATGACCGACTGGTCCTATGAAGCCGCGCCCGTGCAGTTCTGGGACCTGTTCGGAACCCAGGGGCATCCGGTCCGCGCCACCGTGTCGGAGATGGGGCCGCTGCTGCTCGCACGGATGATGGGGCTGAACGAGACGCAGGAGGGCGTGCTGACCATCGCCTTCCATGTCGCGGACAAGGAGGGGCTGCTGCTCCTCGACCTCGACGATCTCCAGGCGATGCTGGCCGAATGCGCCGCGCGGGCCGACGAACTGACCACGACCTATGGCAATGTCTCCAAACAGTCGGTCGGTGCGATCCAGCGCGCCTTGCTCCAGCTGCGCACGCAGGGGGGCGAGCATTTCTTCGGCGAGCCCGCGCTCGAACTGGCCGACCTGATCCGCACCGACGAGGCGGGGCGCGGCGTCGTCAACATCCTGGCCGCCGACCAGCTGATGGCCAGTCCCAAGCTCTATGCCACCTTCCTCCTATGGCTGCTGTCCGAATTGTTCGAGCAGCTTCCCGAGATCGGCGACCCCGACAAGCCCAGGCTCGTCTTCTTCTTCGACGAGGCGCATCTGCTGTTCGACGGGGCCGCGCCCGCCTTGGTCGACACGATCGAGCGGGTCGTCCGGCTGATCCGGTCGAAGGGCGTCGGCGTCTATTTCAATCACCCAGAACCCGATCGACGTGCCCGACAAGATCGCCGGGCAGCTGGGCAACCGTGTCCAGCACGCGCTGCGCGCCTTCACACCGCGCGACCAGGCGGCGGTGCGCTCGGCCGCCGAGACGTTCCGCGCCAATCCCGGCGTCGATGTGGCCAGCGCGATCACCGAGCTGAAGGTCGGCGAGGCGCTGGTGTCGCTGCTCCAGCCCGACGGCTCGCCCTCGCCGGTCGAGCGCACGATGATCGCCCCGCCGCGCAGCCGGGTCGGGCCCGCCACGCCCGAAGAGCGCAGGATATTGGTCGAAACCGACGCGGTCGGCGCGAAATATGACCAGGCGATCGACCGCGAATCGGCCGAGGAACTGCTCGCCGCCAAGACGCAGGAAGCCGCCGCCGCCGCTGCGGAAGCACGGGCCGCGACCGAAGCCGACAAGCAGGCGGCGCAGGCGGCCAAGGCCGAAGCGAAGGCCGCGAAGGAGGCCGAACGCGCGCGCATCGCCGAACAGCGCGAGGCCGCCAACTCCCCCTGGGCCAAAATCGCGACCAGCGCGGCACGCTCAGCCAGCTCCTCGATCGGGCGACAGGTCGCCAACGAGATTGGCAAGCAGGTGTTCGGCAGCGGATCGCGGCGGCGGTCGAACAGCGGGGGGATCATGGGCGCGGTGGTGCGCGGGGTGTTGGGGAACCTGTTTCGGGGTTGACCGTCCCGGACCTCCGTTCAGCCTGAGCGAAGTCGAAGGCCAAGGAACACCGCCTGCCACAGACTTAGGCTGTATCGACATTCAGGATGACTTCCCCTCTCCCCTGGCCAGGGGAGAGGGTTAGCGGAGCTTGCCAGCCTGCTGGCTAGCGCAGCTTGGGTGAGGGGTTGAGCGAGCCCAAAGGCTCGCGCGCTCGCTTGGCGAGCGCCCACCCCTCACCCAGCTCCGACTAAGCCTTTGCTCTCGCAAAGGCCAAGTCTACGCAACCCTCTCCCCTCTGTGAGGGGCGAGGGAAGGACGGGCATCGGTAAATGTCGATCGGCCTTGGTGATGCCTGGCCCCCGGCCTCGGCAGGGGTGGGGGTTTGAGATGTCGGGTTTCCCTTGGCCTTCGACTTCGCTCAGGCTGAACGGAGGTTGGGGGATGGGGAATTGGTGATCCATCCTCCGCCCGTTCGCGCTGAGCGAAGTCGAAGCGCACGCCCCGCCCCGCCCCCCCCCCGCACCACGAAACCCTAGTCGCGCGCCCCGCCATCTGCCACATCTGCGCGCATGAGCCGTACCTCTGCCACCGTCGCCCCCGTCGCCGAGCTGACCCTTCGCGGGATCGCGCTGGGCGGGATCATCACCCTGCTGTTCACCGCCGCCAATGTCTATCTGGGGCTCAAGGTCGGGCTGACCTTCGCGACCTCGATACCGGCGGCGGTCATCTCGATGGCGATCCTGCGCTATCTGCCGAACAGTTCGGTGCTGGAGAACAATATCGTCCAGACCGTCGCCTCGGCGGCCGGAACGCTGGCGGCGATCATCTTCGTGCTGCCTGGCCTGGTCATGATCGGCTGGTGGCAGGGTTTCCCCTATCTGCTGACCGCCGGGATCACCGCGACGGGCGGCATATTGGGGGTGATGTTCTCGGTGCCGCTGCGCCGTGCGCTCGTGGTCGACACCGACCTGCCCTATCCCGAGGGCCGCGCCGCCGCCGAAGTGCTGAAGGTCGGCGCGGGCAGCCGCGAGGGCGAGGCAGAGAGCGCGGTCGGGCTGCGGCTGATCGTCGTCAACGCGCTTGCCTCGGCCGCGTTCGCGATCCTGACCCAGACCAAGCTGGCGGTGGCCGAGGCGGCGGTCTTCTTCCGCACCGGTGCGGGCGCGACCGGGATCGCGGGCGGGCTGTCCTTCGCGCTGATCGGGGTCGGGCATCTGGTGGGGCTGTCAGTCGGCATGGCGATGCTGGCGGGGATCGCAATCGGCTGGTGGGGGGCGCTGCCGATCCTGACCGCCATGGCCCCCTCGACCGGGCCCGTCGCCGAATGGGCGGGCAGCATCTTTTCCCGCGACGTGCGCTTCCTGGGCGCGGGCGTGATCGGGGTGGCGGCGATCTGGACGCTCCTCAAGATCATCGGGCCGGTCATCGGCGGCATCCGCTCGTCGCTGGCCGCCGCCTCGGCCAGGCGCGACGGGGCGGTGCTGGCGGTGGGCGAGCGCGACCTGCCGATCGGGATCGTCGCGGCGGTGGCGCTGGCGACGCTGGTGCCGATCGCCGGGCTGCTCTGGTCGGTGATCGCGGGCGGGCCGCTGGCGGCGTCGGGCATCGCGTTGATCGGCGGCGCGCTGCTCTTCATCCTGCTGATCGGCCTCGTGATCGCGGCCGTGTGCGGCTATATGGCGGGGCTGATCGGCGCGTCGAACAGCCCCGTGTCGGGGATCGGCATCCTGTCCGTCCTGGCCGCCGCGTTGTTGCTGGTCGGACTGTTCGGGCGCGGCACCCCGCCCGAAACGACCCAGGCGCTGGTCGCCTATGCGCTGATCGTCACCGGCGTCGTGTTCGGCGTGGCGACCATCTCCAACGACAATCTCCAGGACCTGAAGACCGGCGAACTGGTCGGTGCGACGCCGTGGAAGCAGCAGGTGGCGCTGGTCATCGGCGTCGTCTTCGGCAGCCTGGTGATCCCGCCGGTGCTCGACCTGCTCAACGCCACGCTGGGGTTCGCGGGCACGCCGGGCGCGGGCCCCAATGCGCTGTCCGCACCGCAGGCCGCTTTGATCTCGGCCCTGGCCAAGGGGGTGCTGGGCGGCGATCTCAACTGGACGATGATCGGCGTCGGGGCGCTGATCGGCGTCGGCGTCATCATCGCCGACGAAGGGCTGGGCAAGCTCGGCTGGCTGCGCCTGCCGCCTCTGGGCGTGGGGCTGGGCATCTATCTGCCGATGACCGCGACGCTGCCCGTCGTGCTGGGCGCGGTCATCGGCCATGGCTATGACCGCTGGGCGCGGCGCAGCGCCAATCCGGAGACGGCGGAGCGGCTGGGCGTGCTGGCGGCGACCGGGCTGATCGTGGGCGAGAGCCTGTGGGGCGTGGGCTTTGCCGGAATCGTCTATCTGACCAATTCAGACGCGCCGCTGGCGCTGGTCGGCGACGGCTTCGCCACCCCCGCGCTGGTCGGGGGGACGCTGCTGTTCCTGGGGCTGTTGGCGGCGCTGTATCGCTATACGCGCCGCCAGGTCGTTACATTGCCGCCAGCAACTCGCTGATCTTCACGAAGGCGAAGCCGATCGAGCTGTCCGCGATGCCGTAAGGCAGGAACAGCGAGTCGCCGTGCCGGATCGCGCCGCACGAATAGACGACGTTGGGCACATAACCTTCGCGGTCCTGGTCCTTGGCGGCCAGGATCGGCTGCTTCGTCCGGCCCAGCACCTTGGAGGGGTCGTCCTTGTCGAGCAGCGCGGCGCCGATCGAATATTTGCGCATCGCGCCGACGCCGTGGGTCAGCAGCAGCCAGCCCTCGTCCGTCTCGATGGGCGGGCCGCAATTGCCGATCTGCACCAGCTCCCATGGATAGACGGGGGTCAGGATCTTCTCACCCTCGTCCCAATGGGTCAGCGAGTCGGACTTGAGCAGGAACAGGTTCTCGCCGTCCTGCCGCCCGATCATCATATATTGCCCGGCGACCTTGCGCGGGAACAGCGCCATGCCCTTGTTGCGCGCCGCCGATCCGGTCATCGGCACGAGGTCGAACGCGCGGAAGTCGCGGGTGCGCATCAGTTCGGACTGGATGCCCGAGCCGTCATAGGCGGTATAGGTGCCGATCCACTCGACCGCGCCGTCGTCATGCGTGAACTGGACGATGCGCATGTCCTCCAGCCCCTTGGACTGGGCCTGGGTGATCGGGAAGATGACCGTGCCCGACAGCGTCGAGTCGCGGTGGCGATGCACCGTGACGGGGCCGCCCGGCACATCGTCGTCGCCCCAGCCATGCACGTCGGTCGCGGTCGCGAAAGGCGGCTCGGGCGCGAGGCGAAGCTGGTTCTGGTCGTTGATGATGCCTTCGCGAAAGGCGACCGACGAGATATGCCCCTCGCCCACCGCGCGCATCGACATCAGGATACGCTGCGACCCCGGCTGGATGCCGGTCTGGTCGAAATGCGGCACCGCCGACGGGTTCATCAGCGCCGCCGCCGCGTAGCTGTATTCGTGGCAGAAATAGGCGCCGATCAGCTGCCGCTTCTCGTCGCTGATCGTTGCGCCGTCCAGCTTCAGCAGATCCTCGATCTGGTCGTAGCGGGTCATGAAGACGCGCCGCGTCTGCCAGTGCCGCGCCTCGAAATCCTTCAGCACGGTTTCCAGCTGGTCGCGCGCTTCCTGCGGCGTCATCGCCAGCACCTCGCCCACCAGCCGTTCGGTCCGGCTGGGCGGCGCGCCATTGCCACCGCCCCAGGCGATGTGAAACGGCCGCACCACGACGCGGGAAGGATCGGCATGAAGCCGCAGCCGGTGGTTGAAAAGATCCATCGCGCTACCGTCTCGCCACTTTACCCAAAACGCTCATCCCATCCCCCTTGCTGGACGCATCAGGCGATGTGACGATCGGCTCCTGCCATGGATGATGCGGAATGGCAAAGGCTGGCGATCGCGCAATTGGCGAGTTGCAGGGCCAGGATCGACTCCGCGCCCTGGTTGCGGTTGAGACCGGTCGGCATCAGCCCGTCGAAACAGCCGCCGTCCTGCGCCGTCGCCAGCGGCAGGTCGAGGTCGTTCAGGCCCAGGAACCAGCCATAGGCGCGCTCGCCCTCGGCGATCCAGCGCGGGTCGCGGGTCGCGGCATAGGCGGACTGACAGGCCTCGACCGTCGCCTGCGCCTCGAGCGGCTGCTGGTCGAACTGCAACGGCTCGGCATAGGGGCGACCGAAGCTCTCGCTGCCGACCGCGCGGAAGCGGCCTTCCGGCGAGGTCTGCTTGGCGACGATCCAGTCCAGCGTGGAAATGCCGCAGTCGATCAGGTCCTGACGCCCCAGCGCACGCCCTGCCTCGATCAACGCCTGCGGCACGCGGGCATTGTCATAGGCGAGCACGATCTCGAACCACTGCCATTCCGGCCGCCGCGCTTCTTCCAGCAGCGCCAGATGCAGCGGGGGCAGCTTTTCCAGGATGGTGCGGGCCAGCTGATGCCCCGGCCGCGCTTCCAGCATGGCGGCGGCGCCCAGCATCGCA
The DNA here is from genome assembly GCF_030818415.1 of Sphingomonas sp. SORGH_AS_0950. Lineage (NCBI taxonomy): Bacteria > Pseudomonadati > Pseudomonadota > Alphaproteobacteria > Sphingomonadales > Sphingomonadaceae > Sphingomonas > Sphingomonas sp. SORGH_AS_0950. Next base: position 2,980,829 of record NZ_JAUTAE010000001.1, on the reverse strand, counting down.
AAGGCCTGGGCCCGCAGCGAACCGAGGTCGAGCGCCAGCGAGGCGGTCGCGTCGAACCACATCTGCGCCCAGTCGCGATGCTTGGCGAGTTGCGCGTCGCGCGCGGCGACGCCCAGCGCCCACAGGGTACGGCCGTTGGAGTCCTCCGACCCCACATCCTCGCACCAGCTGCGGTCGAACCGCATGAAGTTGCGATAGCGCCGCGCCTCGGGATTCCAGGCATATTGCAGGAACGAGGCGTAGATGGTGGTCCATTTGTCGCGCGTGACGGGATCGATGCCGGGCGCCTGGGTCATGAAGATCAGCGCGCGGGCATTTGTCGTCGATGCAATAGCCATGGCGACGATCGGGCACCGAATAGATGGCATGCTGCAACATGCCGGTCGAATCGCTCATCCGCTCGACGGCGGCCAGATCGGGGGCCAGCGGCTTGATCGTCGGCGTATGACCGATGGCGATGCGGCGCGGGCGGGTGGTGATCGCGGTGCCGATCTGCTTGATCGCCGCCTCGGCCAGACGCGGCCAGATCATCGTGCGACCCCGCGCATAGGCACGCTGCGACAGCCGCTCGCGCGCCGTGTCGTCGCCCAGCAGCCGGTCGATCTCGCGCGCGAACCCCTCGACGTCGCCGAACGGGACGAGCACGCCGTGATCGTCGTCCAATATCTCGGCGGCATGGACATAGGGGGTGGAGATCACCGCCTTGCCGACGCCGACCGCATAGGACAGCGTCCCGCTCGTGATCTGGGCGGGGTTGGTATAGGGGGTGGCGTAGATATCGGCGGCCTGGAGATATTCGATCAGGTCGTCATGGTCGACAAACGCATCGACGAAGGCGACATTGTCCGCCACGCCGCGCGCCTCGGCCAGCGCCTTCAGCCGGTCGCGATAGGCTTCGCCCTCATGCGCGATCAGATTGGGATGGGTCGCGCCCAGCACGACATAGAGCAGTTCGGGATGATGCGCGGCGACGGCGGGCAGCGCCTCGATGATCGTCTCGATCCCCTTGTTGGGCGCCAGCAGACCGAAGGTGAAGACGACCTTGCGGCCTTGCCAGCCGAACTTCGCCTTGAGCGAGTCGGGCGAGATCAGCTCGCGGTCGGGCACGCCGTGCGGGATCATCGCGATCTGGCGCGGATCGGCGCCATAGACGCGCTTGAGGATGTCGAAGCCTTTGTCCGCCATGACGATGATCTTGGCGCAACGGCGGAGCAGCCCCTCCATCACCCGGCGTTCGTCGGCCGAGGGCTTTTCGAGAACCGTGTGCAGCGTCGCGATGACGGGCAGCGTGGTACGGTCGAGCAGTGCGAGCAGATGCTCGCCCGCCGCGCCGCCATAGATGCCATATTCGTGCTGGACCCAGATAGCCTGCGCGCCGCTCGCCTCGATCCGGCGGGCCATGTCGATATAGGCGGAACGCTCATTCTGCGGGATGGCGGCGGTCACGGCCGGGGGATAGGCGTAGCGGCCGGGATGATCGTCCATCGCATAGACGTCGACCGCCAGATTGGGAAAGCGATCGCGAAGGGCCGAATAGACGTCGGTGGTGAATGTCGCGAGCCCGCATTGCCGGGGCAGGAAGTTTCCGATCAGCGCCAGTCGTTCGATCACGGTTCCGTTCGCATCCGCCATATTGCCAGTCCTTGAAGCACGACATGTCGGGGCGAGTTTCCCACCGGACACATCGTTTCAAGGTTAACCCGCATTTGGCAGGAAGGTTGCAGACCGTATTACATATTTGCTGCACCGCAACCGTGTCAGGCGACCGGGCGCTGCAAAGGCCCGGTCTGCCGACGAAAAGGGTCCCTCAGGACCCTGTTGCGGAGCGGAATGTCCTATCGAAAGGGGTTGTGCCGGGGCGAGGGCTTCTTGCCGTCGAGCATCCGGTACAGCGTCCATTCCTCGACGATCTTCTTGCCGGGCAGATAGCACAGGCCGAGCTGCGACCGGTCCGGCAGCGTGGCGTTGACCGAGCGGCCGCCCATCTTCTGGCAGAAGACCGATGCCGGGTTGGGCATGGCCTGCGCCGCGGTCGGCAGGACGGCGGCGGCAAGACAGAGGGGAAGGGAAGCGGCGATCATCAACCTGGTCTTCACGACGGAACCTCCATTCTGTGAGGCGCCCCGTCTAGCATGGCCCGCTGAACCCCCGCTGACCGGCCCGGCCGGGGGCCGTCAGCCCCGGCCGCGATAGCCCGCGACGCCCTGGTCGGGCAGCCACAGATCGGCGGGCGGGGCCGAGGACTGCCAGAACACGTCGATCGGAATGCCGCCGCGCGGATACCAATATCCGCCGATGCGCAGCCAGACCGGCTTCATCTCCTCGAACAGGCGCTCGCCGATGCCGACGGTGCAATCCTCATGGAAACCGGCATGGTTGCGGAAGCTGCCCAGGAACAATTTCAACGACTTGGACTCGACGATCATCTCGCCGGGCACATAGTCGATCACCAGATGCGCGAAGTCGGGCTGGCCGGTCACCGGGCAGAGCGAGGTGAACTCGGGTGCCGCGAACCGGATCAGATAGGTGCGCCCCGGTCGGGGGTTGGGAACATAATCGAGCACCGCCTCTTCCGGGGAAGCGGGCAGCGCGCTGGTCTGGCCGAGATGCTTCATGAAAGGCCATGTAGGACAACCATGCCCGAATCGCCAACGCTGATCCCGATATTGGGCGATCAATTGTCGATGAACCTGTCGTCGCTGGAGGGTGCCGATCCCAGAAGCGCAGTCCTGCTGATGATGGAGGTGGCGGACGAGACGGCCTATGTCCGCCATCACAAGGCCAAGATCGCCTATATCCTGTCCGCGATGCGCCATCATGCCGAGGCGTTGCGCCAGGCAGGCTGGACAGTCGATTACGTCCGGCTGGACGACGCCGACAATGCGGGCAGCTTCACCGGCGAGGTCGCGCGCGCGGTCGGACGCCACGATCCCGCGCGGATCGTCGTCACCCAGGCGGGCGAATGGCGCGTCGCCGCGATGCTGGAGGCGTGGGAGACGATGTTCGGCATCCCCGTCGACATCCGTCCCGACACCCGCTTCATCGCCAGCCAGGCCGAGTTCGAGGCCTGGGCGGAGGACCGCCAGGAACTGCGCATGGAGTATTTCTACCGGCTGATGCGGCGCAAGACCGGCCTGTTGATGAAGGGCGACAAGCCCGAGGGCGGCAAGTGGAATTACGACGCCGACAACCGCAAGCCCGCCCCCAAGAAGGACAGGCCGCCCGAACCGCTCACCTTCGCCCCCGATGCGATCACGCGCGAGGTGCTGACGCTGGTCGCCGCGCGGTTCGACAACCATCCCGGCTCGCTCGACGGCTTCGCCTATGCGACCACCGCGGAGGACGCGCAGAAACAGGCCGAGGCGTTCATGGCGAACGGCCTGCCCAAATTCGGCGACTATCAGGATGCGATGCTGACCGGGCAGCACCAGCTCTGGCACTCGGTCCTGTCGCCCTATATCAATTCGGGGCTGCTCGACCCGCTCGAACTCTGCCGGATGGCGGAAGGGGAATATGAGGACGGTCGTGTCAGCCTCAATTCGGTCGAGGGCTATATCCGCCAGATCATCGGCTGGCGCGAATATGTGCGCGGGCTCTACTGGCATGTCGGGCCGGACTATGTGAACCGCAACGCCCTGCGCGCGACCCGGCCGCTGCCCGGCTTCTACTGGACGGGCCGGACCGACATGCACTGCATGGCCGAGGCGCTGGGCCAGACGCTCGACACCGCGCATGCCCATCACATCCAGCGGCTGATGGTGACGGGAAACTTCGCCATCCTGATCGGCGCGGACCCGGCGGAGGTGCATCGCTGGTATCTGGAAATCTATATCGATGCCTATGAATGGGTCGAGCTGCCCAATGTCGTGGGCATGAGCCAGTTCGCCGATGGCGGCATCATCGCCTCCAAGCCCTATGTCTCGTCGGGGGCCTATATCGACCGCATGTCGGATTATTGCGGGGCGTGCCGCTATGACGTGAAGCAGCGGGTGGGCGAGGACGCCTGCCCGTTCAACGCGCTCTATTGGGATTTCCTGGCGCGGCACGAGGAGCGTTTCGGCGAGAATCCGCGCATGGCGATGCCCTATCGCAACTGGAACCGGATGGCGGAGGAAGACCGCAAGGCGATCCGGGCGCAGGCGGCGGGGTTTCTTGAGGGGTTGGGGTGATTCCCTTTGCCTTCGACTTCGCTCAGGCTGAACGGATGTTGTAAAAGACGTATTCCCCCGCTCCGTTCGGCCTGAGCGAAGTCGAAGGCCACGCCACCCTCCCGCCTGCCGGTGAGCTTGCGCGCTCCCGCTTGCGACCCCGCCCCCAACGCGCCTAGGTACGGACCCACCGACCGAGGAGCCCAGGATGTCGCCACTCATCACCCCGGAAGACCTCGCCGCAATGGCGGGCGAAGCGAATGTGCGCATCCTCGACGTCACCTATTTCCTCGACGATCCCGGCGACGCGAAGGCACGGCGCGGGTTCGAGGACGGGCATATTCCCCGCGCGCGCTTCCTGGCGCTGGGGGGGCTGGCCGATCCCGACAGCGACCTGCCGATGACCCTGCCCATGGCCGAGTATTTCGCCCATGCGATGAGCGAGGCAGGCGTCGGCCATGCCGACCGGATCGTCCTCTACGACCGTTCCCCGCTGCACAGCGCGGCGCGGGCCTGGTGGATGCTGACGCTGTTCGGCGCGAAGTCGGTCGCCCTGCTCGATGGCGGGCTGGAGGCTTGGACTGCCGCGGGGCATCCGGTCATGACGGGCCCGGCGGGCGCAGTCGATACGCCCGGCCTGTTCGTCGCCCATGCCGATCTGGCCCGGCTGCGCACGCTCCGCGAAGTCCATGCCCATGTCGATGCCGGGGATGCGCAACTGGTCGATGCCCGCTCGCCCGGCCGCTTCGCCGGGTCCGAGCCCGAACCCCGCTCCGGCGTCGAGCCGGGCCATATTCCGACGGCGCTGAACCTGCCCTATTCGCGCCTGTTCGAGGCGGATGGCCGGTGGAAATCGCCGGAGGCCATCGCGGCCGAATTCGCCGCCGCCGGGGTCGATCCGACCAGGCCGATGGTCGCCACCTGCGGCTCCGGCGTCACCGCCTGCGTGCTGGCCTTCGGGGCCGAGCGGATCGGCGGGATGATGCCGGTCTATGACGGCAGCTGGACCGAATGGGGCTCTGACCCCAGCACCCCCAAAGCGAAAGACGCGTGACGCCGATGACCGACGAAGACCTGCCCATCAAGCCCGCCACCCGTCTCGTCCAGGCGGGCCGCCGCGCGGAATGGACGAAGGGGGTGGTCAACGTCCCCGTCTGGCGCGGCTCCACGGTCCTCTACGACAATGTCGCGCATATGCGCGCCACCGGTGCGGGCAATTTGCACGAGAAGCTGTTCTATGGTCGCAAGGGCCTGCCCACCCAATGGTCGCTGGCCGATGCGCTGACCAGCCTGGAGCCCGGCGCAGAGGCGACCTTCCTCTACCCCTCGGGCGTGGCGGCGATCGCGGCGGCGTTGCTGTCGGTCCTGTCGCCGGGCGACGAGCTGCTGCTGGTCGACAGCGCCTATGATCCGACGCGCGGGCTCGCCACCGGATTGCTGGCGCGGATGGGGATCACCACGCGCTTCTACGACCCGCTGGTGGGAGCGGGCATTGCCGAGCTGATCGGTCCGGCCACCCGCGCGATCTTCCTCGAAAGCCCCGGCTCGCTCAGCTTCGAGGTGCAGGACATTCCCGCCATCGTCGCCGTCGCCAAGGAACGCGGGATCACCACGATCCTCGACAATACCTGGGCGACGCCGCTGTTCTTCCCGGCGATCGAGAAGGGCATCGACCTGACGGTGCTGGCCTGCACCAAATATGTCGTCGGCCATTCGGACGCGATGCTGGGCTCGGTGACGGCCGCGCCGTCGCATTGGGCGGCGCTTCGCGACACCAGCTTCCAGCTGGGCCAGGTCGCCAGTCCCGACGACGCCTATCTGGGCAGCCGGGGCTTACGGACCATGGCGGTGCGGCTGGCGCAGCATCAGCAAAGCGCGCTGACCATCGCGAAATGGCTCGCCGAACAGCCGGGCGTCGCGCAGGTGCTCCACCCCGCGCTCCCCTCCTGCCCCGGCCATGCGATATTCGCGCGCGATTTCCTGGGGTCGAGCGGGCTGTTCGCCTTCGTCCTCGACGGCGGCAACGATGCGGCGCGCACCGCGATGCTCGACGGGCTGGCGCATTTCGGGCTGGGGTTCAGCTGGGGCGGCTATGAAAGCCTGGCCATCCCCGCCGACCCGCACCGCTATCGCAGCGTTACCAAACGCGATTTCGCCGGGCCGTTGATCCGGCTCCAGATCGGGCTGGAGGACACGGACGACCTGATCGCCGATCTCGACCGGGGGCTTGCCCGCTTCCGGGCAGCGCGCGGGTGACGCTGGTCGAATGGCTTCAGGCGAGCGGCATCGAACTGCCGACCCGCGTCGAGGCCATCGAGGCCGGGGTCGCCTCGGTCCTGACGCTCGCCATGCTGGCGGGCGGCGTGGTCGCGGGGCGCAAGCTCGGCCCGCATGTCGCGGCGCTGGTCCAGCGTTTCGCCGCGACCCAAGGCGAAGCGCTGCAAGCGCGCATCTGTGCGATCACCCGCCATCTGGCCGCCGCCCTCCTGCTGATGACGCTGGGAGCGATCTGGCCGTGGGAGTCGCTGGCGGGCGTGCCCATCGGGCTGGCGCTGGGCAGTTCGGTGGCGCGGGCGGGGTTCCAGCTGCTGCGCGGGCTGAACCTGCCGCGCTGGCTGGCCTGGGTCTTCGCCACCGTCTGTTTCGTCGCGCTGTTCAGCCGCGAGATCGGCGGGCTGGAGCCGGTCACCCGGCTGGCCGAGCAGATCGGCTTTACCGTGGGATCGCGGCGATTCTCGGTGATGCTGCTGGTCACGATGCTGGTCACGGTCGTCGCCATTCTGGCGCTGACCCGCGCGGTGACGCGGATCACCGAGCAGTGGATCGGCCATGCGCGCGGGCTGGACCCGACCCAGAAGCTGCTGGCGCAGAAGCTCGCCAGCATCGGCATCGTCGTCATCGCCTTCTTCTTCGCCATCGACCTGCTGGAGATCGACCTGACCAGCCTGGCGCTGTTCTCGGGCGGCTTCGGCCTGGCGATCGGCTTCGGGTTGCAGAAGACGATCGGCAATCTGATCGCGGGCATCATCCTGTTGATGGACCGGTCGATCAAGCCGGGCGACGTCATCGCGCTCCAGAACGAGATCGGCTGGGTCAACAAGATCGGGGTGCGCGCGGTGTCGATCATCACCCGCGACGGCAAGGAGCATCTGATCCCCAACGAGAATCTGATGACCCAGGAGGTGGAGAACTGGTCCTATTCCGACCGCAACGTCCGCGTCCGCATTCCCGTCTCGATCGCCTATGACAACGACCTGAAACTCGCGCAGGAGCTGATGCTGCGCGCCGCGCGCGAATCGCCGCGCGTGCTGAAAAGCCCCAAGCCGACCGTCTGGCTGATGAGTTTCGGCGACCATGCGCTCCAGCACGAGATACTGGCCTGGATCAGCGATCCCGAAAGCGGGGTCGGCAATGTCCGCTCCGACGTGCTCAACCGGCTGTGGTTCCTGTTCAAGGAGCATGGCATCGGCCTGCCCTATCCCCAGCGGGACATTCACATCCGTTCGCTGCCGGGCGGGGCGCGTCACGAAAATCTGGGGGCATGACCTGTGCTGTTTGCGCAACATCGCGTCACATGAAAGCCAACCTGCGTTAGATTATACTTGTGCGGCGCACCACGTCCTGCCAATTCTTGCTAACTCGCTACGGCAGACGGTCCGCCGGGTTTGACCCGACACGATAGAGGCCGCACCCATGCGGGGTTGCAGGTGAGAACATCGAATTTCCGTTTGAAAGGGAAACGATGCGCTTCTCCACGATCCTCCTCGGCGGCCTCTCGCTGGTCGCCGCGACGCCCGCCTTCGCGCAGGACAGCGGCACCGAAACCGCACCGCCCTCGCCGATCACGGTCAGCGGCAGCGCGGCGATCCTGACCGACTACCGCCTGCGCGGCATCTCGCAGACCAACAAGAACGCCGCGGTCCAGGCCGCGCTGACGGTCAGCCACGAAAGCGGATTCTATATCGGCACCTTCGCCTCCAACCTGGCGGGCTGGGGCACGTTCGGCGGCGCCAATATGGAGCTGGACGGCATTGCCGGGTACAAGCACAGCTATGGCAGCGCGACCGTCGATGCGGGCGTGACCTGGTACACCTATCCGGGCGGCGCATCCGAATCGGACGTGGTCGAATTCTTCGGCCGCCTGTCGGGGACCGCCGGTCCCGCCACGCTGACCGCCGGCGTCTATTATGCGCCCAAGCAGACCTCGCTCGGCAACTTCTCCAACACCTCGTACAGCCGGGGCCAGCGTTGGGACAATCTGTACCTGACCGGCGACGGCGCGGTCGGCATTCCCAACACCCCGATCACCGCCAAGGCGCATATCGGCTATTCCAAGGGCAATCCGGGCCTGGGCCCGAACGGCACCAGCCTGTCGCCGACGGGCCAATATTGGGACTGGTCGCTGGGCGCCGATGTCGCGGCGTACAAGAACTTCACCTTCAACGTGTCCTATATCGATACCGACATCACCCGCGCCAAATCGGCCTATCTCCAGCCCAATTTCTCCAAGGGGCAGGTTCCGGGCGGCGACACCATCGCGGGGGCGACGGTGGTGTTCTCGGTGACGGCCGCCTTCTGATCGGCGGATAATCGGGGGGTGAAGGGCGGCGCCGGCGACGGGGCCGCCCTTTCCGCATGGCGGGGATGCCGATGGCCCCTCGCTTCCCCGCCGGGCACCGCCTAAGCTGCCCCCGGTCGCGGCCGCCCGGTCGACGGATCGCGTCCATGGAGAGCCTGCCCATGCCCCGCGCCGCCCGCTCGATCTGCCTTGCCGCCGCCCTGCTGGGGCTTCCCGCCGCCGCCGCGCTCCCGTCCCAGCCGGCGCCCCCCGCCAGTCCCGGCGGCCCTCGCCAGATGCTGATCCAATGGATGCCGGGCGAGGTCCGCTGTCGCGGCACCATGGTATCGGGACAGGCGATCCGGCGGCCCTGGAACATGCTGGGCTGGACGGTCGAGGCGGCACCGCGCAGCACGACGCTGCGCTTCGCCATCGACGAGCGCGGCAGGCCCGTCTCGATCAGCCGCGACGGTCCCGACTATCTGCCGTTCGGCGACGACATCCTGCCCGCCATGGCCGCCAGCCGCTTTCCGGCGGGCAAGCCGCATGAGGGGTGCGGCGTGACCTTCACCATGCAGGCCGTGCCGCTGGACCAAGCAGCGGCACCCGAGCTGATGTCCTATACGATCCATCCCCTTTCCGGCCGCCTTCCCGAAGAGGGGTGGAAGTCGATCCGGGCGAGCGGCGGCCCCTGTCTCGACACGCCGCTCCCCCGCGCCCTGATCCGCCACATCCCCGACTTCGTCAAAATCCCCGCGACGCCGGGAGTGCGCGACTGGAGCATGATCCGCTATGACCTGAATGCGGCGGGCAAGCCGGTCCATGCCGCCATCCTGACCGGCACGGGCAACGCCGCGTTGAACGCGGCCGGGCTGACCGCCATGCGGGCGTCGCGCTTTACCAGGGGCGCGAGGACGGGGTGTCTCGCCCCCTATTGGCGCGAGGCCGGGACGTTGCCCGCCCCCGACATGCCCGAGGCGATCCGCGCGACCAGAGTGGCCGATGGCAATTGTCCCGACGAGCATGGCTGGGCCACCCCGCCGCAGCTGCGCTTTCCCGAACCCTATCGACGGCGCCGGATCGAAGGCTGGGCGGTCATCCGCTACGATGTCGCGCCCTGGGGCGAACTCGGCAATTTGACCGTGATCGCCAGCGAGCCGACCGCCGATTTCGGGCGACAGGCGATCACCGTCCTGCGCAGCGCGCGCCTGCCCGCGCAGAGGCAGGGCTATGTCGGTTGTGTCGACCGGGTACGATTCGACATGGGGCCGCAGACCGATCCCGGCCTGTCGGGGTCGGAGGGCGCGCCGCCGGCCTGACGCGCTTTCGCCATGAAAAAGGGCCGGAAAACGCCCAAGCGTCCCGGCCCCGATCCCTTTGGGGAAACCCCTTATTTGGTCGCGGCGCGCGCGTCCTGGCCGTCACCCTCGGGCGCCGCCACGATGTCGCGGGTGGTCGCACCCTTGTCGACGACGTTCGTGCCCGGATCGCCGACCGAGGAGCGGATGCCCGCATCGGCGCTGTCGCCGCCGGCATTCTGCACCAGGCCATATTCGGACTGGCTGCGTGCCGCCTGGCCGCCGAACAGCGCGTCAAGCGTCTGCTGCTGGTTGCTACGCGCCTGGACGGGCGCGGCACCCGGCTGGGGCGGGACCAGCGCGAAATCGGGCGGGATGATCAGCGAGGGCTGACGCGCGACAGCGAACTCGTCGGGACGCGCCCGGTCGAGGCCGCGCCCGGCCCCACATCCCGTCAGCAACGCGGCGCAGGACAGACCTGCGATGACGGGCACCAACTTACGCATTGCTCTTCTCCACGGGAGCAGGCCGATCGCGCACGAGAAGCGCGCGCGCCAGCAGAACCAGAACGCCTATCGTAATCGCTGCATCGGCGACATTGAAGACCAAAAAGGGACGCCACTCGCCGAAGTGCAGATCGGCGAAATCGACGACATAGCCGAACCGCACCCGGTCCAGGATATTGCCCAGCGCCCCGCCCAGCACGCAGCCGAGCGCGATCTGGTCGACCGGGTTGCGCTCGCGCGTCATCCAATAACCGACCGCCAGCGCGATCGCCCCGGTCATCGCGACCAGCGCCCAGCGCGAGGCGTTGCTGTCGGCGGTCAGCAACCCCAGCGAAATGCCGAAATTGGGGACGAAGCGCAGGTTGAAGATCGGCGCGATCTCACGCACGTCGCCGAGCGATCGCAGGCCCATCGGCCCGGTGATCGCCCATTTGATGACCTGATCGAGCAGGAACAGCGCGACCGCCGTCACCAGCCCCAGCCGGGGGAACTTAGCCATGCGCGACCACCTCGGCACAGCGCCCGCACAGCTCGCCGTCCACCGCCACATCGGGCAGATGCCGCCAGCAGCGACCGCATTTGTGCTTCGCGGTGCGCGTCACCGTCACCGCATCGGCCAGCGCCACATCGGCGACGATGAACGCCTCGGCCAGCGCATGCGGCTCGAGCGGCAGCGAGGGCACCGTCACCTCGGCCTCGTTGGACGAGCGCACGGTCTTTTCGCGGCGCAGCGGCTCGATCGCCTCGGTCACCTGCGCGCGCAGCCCGCGAATCTCGGCCCAGCGCGCCATCAGCGCCTCGTCCTCGCCCAGCTGCGGCAGCACCGGCCATTCGAGCAGATGGACCGAACCGTCTTCCGACGGATAGCGCGCCTGCCACACTTCCTCGGCGGTGAAGCACAGGATCGGCGCGGCATAGCGGACCAGCGCATGGAACAGGATGTCGAGCACGGTGCGATAGCTGCGACGCTTCGAATCGGTCGCGGCGTCGCAATAGAGCGAGTCCTTGCGGATATCGAAGAAGAAGGCCGACAGGTCCTCATTCGCAAAATCGGTCAGCGCGCGCAGATAGCGGTTGAACTCATAGGCGTCCGCCGCCCGGCGCAGCTCGGCGTCGAGCGTGGTCAGGCGGGCCAGGACGTAACGCTCCAGCTCGGGCATCGCGTCGAACGAGATGCGCTCTTCTTCCGTGAACCCGTCGAGCGCGCCGAGCAGATAGCGGAAGGTGTTGCGCAGCTTGCGATAGCTGTCCGAGGCGGTGGCGAGCACCTCCTTGCCGATGCGCACATCCTCGAAATAGTCGGTCGAGGCGGTCCAGATGCGCAGGATGTCGGCGCCCGACTCGCCGATGATCTTCAGCGGATCGACGACATTGCCCAGCGACTTGGACATCTTGCGCCCCTGCCCGTCGAGCGCGAAGCCATGGGTCAGCACCGCGTCATAGGGCGCGCGTCCGCGCGTGCCGCACGACTCCAGCAGCGACGACTGGAACCAGCCGCGATGCTGGTCCGACCCTTCGAGATACAGGTTCGCGCGCGTGCCCTCGCCGTACCGCGCCTCGATCACGAAGGCGTGGGTCGAGCCCGAGTCGAACCACACATCGAGAATGTCGTTGACCGGCTCGAAATCGGCGAGGGCGTAATCGGCGCCCAGCAGCGCCTGATGATCGGCGGTGAACCACGCATCCGCCCCGCCTTCGCGGAAAGCCGCGATGATGCGGGCATTGACCGCCTTGTCGGCCAGATATTCGCCGGTCTGGCGGTTCACGTACAGCGCGATCGGCACGCCCCAGGCGCGCTGGCGGCTGATGACCCAGTCGGGGCGCCCCTCGACCATCGAGCGGATGCGGTTGCGGCTGCGTTCGGGCACCCAGCGGGTGCGCTCGATCGCATCGAGCGCGGTCTGGCGCAGCGTCGCGCCATTGCCCAGCGGCACGGTGAGGAGCGGCGTAACGCCCGAGATCGGATCGACATTCGCCATGGCGAGCGTCGGATCGACCGGTGCTTCGGCGCGGTCCATCGGGATGAACCATTGCGGCGTCGCGCGGAAGATGACCTTGGCCTTCGAGCGCCAGCTATGCGGATAGCTGTGCTGGAAATCGTCCGACGCCGACAGCAGCGCGCCGACTTCGCGCAGGTCCGAACAAATCGGCCCCTCGGCGGACACGAACTTCTTGTTGATGACGCTGCCCTGGCCGCCCAGCCAGGCCCAGTCGGCGCGGTAGGTGCCGTCGCCCTGCACCGCGAAGACCGGGTCGATCCCATGCGCCTTGCACAGCAGGAAGTCGTCCTCGCCGTGATCGGGGGCCATGTGGACCAGGCCCGTACCCGCGTCGGTGGTGACGAACGCGCCCGCCAGGAACGGGCGGGGCTTGGCGAAGAAGCCGCCCAGCGCGTGCATCGGGTGCTTGGCGGTCGCGCCTTCCAGCACCGGACCCTTCACCAGACCGATAAAGCCCTTCATCGTGATGCCGGTGCGCTTGGTGAAGGCGGGCAGCAGCGGCTCGGCAACCAGATAGCGGCGGCCATCGCATTCGAAATGCAGATAGTCGATCGCCTCGCCATAGCTCAGCGCCTGGTTGACCGGGATCGTCCACGGGGTCGTCGTCCAGATGACCGCCAGCGCGCCGACAAGATCGGGATATTCGGGGCAGCTCGCCACCTCGAACCCGACATCGATCTGGGTCGAGACGATGTCTTCATATTCGACCTCGGCCTCGGCCAGCGCAGTCTTTTCGACCGGCGACCACATCACCGGCTTGGCGCCACGATAGAGCTGGCCCGATTCGGCGAACTTCAACAGCTCGCCCGCGATCACCGCCTCGGCGTCATAGGTCATGGTCAGATAGGGGTTGGCCCAGTCGCCCATGATGCCCAGCCGCTCGAACTGCGCCTTCTGCGTGCCGACCCAGGTGTCGGCATAGGCGCGGCACTCGGCGCGGAACTGCGCGACGGGCACCTCGTCCTTGTTCAGCTTCTTGGCGCGATACGCCTCCTCGACCTTCCACTCGATCGGCAGGCCGTGACAGTCCCAGCCGGGGACGTAAGGAGCGTCCTTGCCCAACAGAGTCTGCGAACGGACGATGATGTCCTTCAGCACCTTGTTGAGCGCATGGCCCATATGGATGTCGCCATTCGCGTAAGGCGGGCCGTCATGCAGGATGAACCGCTCGCGCCCGGCCCGCTCGCGGCGGAGGCGGTCGTACAGCCCCATCTTGGCCCAGCGATCCAGAATCGCCGGTTCCTTGGCGGCAAGCCCCGCCTTCATGGGGAAATCGGTCTTCGGCAGGAAGACGGTGTCGCGATAATCGGGCGCGTCGGTCATAGGGGACACGCCCTTAACGACTTTAGGTTAACACGTCATGCCGGATTATGCACGGGCGAGAATGTCGCGCGCGCGGGCGCAATCGCCGTCCATCTGCGCGATCAGCGCGTCGAGCGTGTCGAACTTGGCCTCGGGCCGCAGATAGTCGATCAGGGCGACCGACAGGGTCCGCCCGTACAGATCGCCCGCAAAGTCGAAGAAATGCGGCTCCAGCAATTCCTTGGGCGGGTCGAAGCTGGGCCGGATGCCCAGATTGGCCGCACCGTCCAGCACCCGCCCGTCGTCCAGCGTCCCGCGCACCGCATAGATGCCGTAAGCCGGGCGCAGATAATGCCCCATGTCGAGATTGGCGGTGGGATAGCCGATGGTGCGGCCCAGCTTGTCGCCATGCTGGACCATCCCCTCTATCGCGAACGGCCGGGTCAGCAGCCGGGCCGCCTCGCGCGGGTTTCCGGCGATCAGCGCGGCGCGGATCCGGCTCGACGAGACCGGTTCGCCGTCCAGCGTCACCGGCGCGACCGTCTCGGCCGAGAAGCCCTGCCGCCGCCCCCATTCGCGCAGGGTCGCGACCGTGCCGCTGCGCCCCCGGCCGAAGGTGAAGTCCTCGCCGGTCACGACGCCGCCGACCCGCAGCGCGCCCAGCAGCCGCTGCTCGACGAATTCCTGCGCGCTGAGGGACGCCAGCGCGGTGTCGAAGCCGAACACGACCATCGCATCCACCCCGGCCTCGGCGAACAACCGCTCGCGCTGGTCGAGCGTGGTCAGGCGGAACGGCGCGGCGTCGGGCTTGAACAGGCGAATCGGATGCGGATCGAAGGTCGCGACCAGCGCCGGACGCCCCTCGGCGCGCGCGCGCGCAACCGCGGCCCCGATCACCGCCTGGTGGCCGAGATGAAATCCGTCGAAATTGCCCAGCGCGACGATCCCGCCGGCCAGATGGGCCGGAACGGGGCTCACGCCATCAAGACGCTGCATGGGCGCGCGCTATAACAGGCCCGCGCGAATTGGCTAGGCGCGCGACACGACGCGATTGCCCTGCCCCGCGCTGGCCACGGCGCGAAAGGCCTCGGCCCGGTCGAGCACCTCCGGCAGCTCCGCGCCCTGCCCCATGGCGACGCCCGCCGACAGGGTAACGACCCCGATCGGCTCGCCCGATCCGCGCAGCCGCAGCGTGCGCGCCAGCATCGCCCCGCGCGCCTCCTCCATCATCATCGCCAGATGCGACAGCGGGCGGCCGCGCAACAGCAGGACGAACAGATTGTCCTGCCAGCGGATGATGTCGGCACCGACACAGCTCTGGCGCAGCGTCGCGACGAAGGCGCGCACGACATTGTCCGCCACCGACCGGCCATATCGCGCCTCGATCGCGTCCAGATCGTCCAGCCCGCAGCTCGCCAGGACATAGCCATGCGCAAGGTCGGGCAGCTCCGCGATCATCTGGCGCGCGCCGGTCGGGGTCATCACGCCGGTCAGCGGGTCGACATCCTCGTTGCGCGGCACCGTGTCGATCCGGTCGCGCAGCGCCGCGATATGGCCCGACAGCTCGGCCAGCTCGCGCTCGGTCTTCGCGATACGCGCGATCAGCTGTTCGAGCAGACCGGCCACGTCGCCCGCGCTCCTCGCCTCCGCATCCCGGTCCACGCCGGACAGCGCGGCCATGTCGCTGGTGAAGTCGCGGGCGATCTGCCGCGCGTCGGTGGTCAGCGACTCGAGCCGTTCGGCCTGGACGCCCAGGTCGCGCTGCCAGGCCTCATGGCTGTGCCCCGCCTCCTCGTGCACGCGCAGCAGCGGGCGGAGCGAATCGACATCGTCGGGCGTGAGGCGGACGCCGCCATCGGTCCGCCGCGCGACCTCGCGGCCCAGCACGCTGCCGGGATGGCGCAGGGCGTGAAGCGCCACCGCATGGCTGTCGGGCGTATGCGCCAGCCGGTGCGCCTCCAGGAACAGCATGGCCTCCCGCTCGGCATCCCATCGTTCCTCCGCCTGCCGCTGCGCTTCCCAGATCATGCGATCTTGCCCG
Source organism: Sphingomonas sp. SORGH_AS_0950 (assembly GCF_030818415.1). Taxonomy (NCBI): domain Bacteria; kingdom Pseudomonadati; phylum Pseudomonadota; class Alphaproteobacteria; order Sphingomonadales; family Sphingomonadaceae; genus Sphingomonas; species Sphingomonas sp. SORGH_AS_0950. The sequence continues at coordinate 2,964,976 of NZ_JAUTAE010000001.1, read as the reverse complement.
TCCGATAGGATCATCGCGCCTCATGATCGACGCGCCCGCCCGTCATAGAAGGCTTTGCGGCACTTGCCGATGCCCATCGCGCAACGGGCAGCGGAAATCCCGGTCAGCCGATCATCGTCTCACCAGTGAGACAAAGGCATAAGCGGGACGCCCCTCTTCGGCCGGATGCGTCTCGCGCCGGGTCTCATGCCATCCGGTAAAGGCCGGGACCACCGCATCGCCCTCGGGCTCCGCGTCGATCTCGGTCAGTTCGATCCGGTCGGCGCGGGGCAGGAAGAGCGCGAAGATCTCCGCGCCGCCGATCACAGCGACATCGCCCGATCCCGCCAGCGCCAAGGCGGACTCGACGTCATGCGCGACCTCGGCCCCTTCTGCGCTCCAGTGCGGATCGCGGGTCAGGACGATGTGCCGCCGTCGGGGCAAGGGCGCCGGAAAGCTCTCGAAGGTCTTGCGGCCCATGATCATCGGCTTGCCGATGGTCTGCGCCTTGAAATGCTTCAGGTCGGCGGGGAGGTGCCAGGGGAGCCCACCGTCGCGCCCGATCACGCCGTTGCGCGCCCGCGCCAGCACGAAGACGATCATATCGCCACCGCCGCCTTGATATGCGGCTGTGCGACATAATCGTGCAGGACGAAATCCTCGGGCTCATAGCCGTCGATCGCATCGGGCTTGCGCACGATCTCCAGCCGGGGCAGCGCGCCGGGCTCGCGGCCCAGCTGGGTGCGCGCCTGGTCCAGATGGTTCAGGTACAGATGGCAGTCGCCGCCGGTCCAGATGAACTCGCCCACCTCCAGATCGCATTGCTGCGCCAGCATATGGGTCAGCAGCGCATAGGAGGCGATGTTGAACGGCACGCCCAGGAAGATGTCCGCCGAGCGCTGATAGAGTTGCAGCGACAGCCGCCCGTTCGCGACATGCGTCTGGAACAGGCAATGGCAGGGCGCCAGCGCCATGGCGTGCAGGTCGCCGGGGTTCCAGGCGGACACGATCTGGCGGCGCGAGGCGGGCTGGGTGCGGATCTGTTCCACCAGCTCGGCGATCTGGTCGATATGGCGGCCGTCCGCCGTCGCCCAGTCGCGCCACTGCTTGCCATAGACGGGACCGAGATCGCCCTGCGCATCGGCCCATTCGTCCCAGATGCTGACCTTTCGCTCCTGAAGCCAGCGGACATTGGTGTCGCCGCGCAGGAACCACAAAAGCTCGACGATGATCGAGCGCAGGTGGAGCTTCTTGGTGGTCAGGGCGGGAAAGCCCTGGGCCAGATCGAATCGCATCTGATGGCCGAACACCGACAGGGTGCCGGTGCCGGTCCGGTCCATCTGTTGCACGCCGTGGGTCAGAACCCGGTCCATGAGGTCGAGATATTGCCGCATGGCCCGGGCCTAGCGCCGCGCACGCTCCGCGCCAAGCGCGACCGGAACGGTGCGGGCTGAAGATGCTTTCGACGCCGGGGTGAAGCAGGGCCGGGAATGCCCGCCCTTCTTCGCCCTCCCTTGCGAATCCGCACGCGCCAGGATGCGTGTCGGCTGTTCGCGGGGCTGGACCGGACCGGCGGCGAGGCCCTGGGGATCGCCTTTCTGGGTTCGGAACGGACCTTGTTGGGATTGCGCCATGTCGCGGGCCATGCCGATTCGGTCGGCGTACCCCTGGCGCGGGTGGCGCGCGACGCGATCCTGCTGGCGGCGAAGGCGGTGGTGATGGCGCACAACCACCCGGACGGCGATCCCCGCCCCAGCGCCGCCGACCTGACGCTGACCCGGCGGCTGGCGCAAGGGCTGGCGGCGCTGGACGTGAAGCTGCTCGACCATCTGATCCTGTCGCGGGGCGCGGTGGTCAGCCTGCGCGATCAGGGGATGCTATGAGGGCCGATCGGCATCGCGATCCGTTCAGAAGGAGAATCGCACGCGCCCGACCAGCCGGTCGCCCGAATGCCGCGCATCGGCCAGCGGGAAGGCCGATGCCGCCCGCTCCGACACGTCGGTCCCCACATAATCCAGCCCCAGCGTCACCGGCCCCGCGACATGCTCCACGCCGATCCGCCAGTCGCTATAGTCGCCGCCGGGCCGCAGCCGGGCGGCGCGCGCGGCATTGTCGGTCTGGCCGGTCGAATGGCCGACCCCGGCCAGCACGGTCCAGGGGGTGCCCGGCACACCCGCCTGCGCACCCGCATGGAGATAGAGATTGTCGCCGCCGATCGCGTCCTGCGACGGGGCGTAATCCGCGCCGGCGTCCAGCTGGACCGGCCCCAGCGTATAGGAGGCGGCACCGCCCAGTTCGACATAATCGGCGTCGAAGCCCGCGCCGCCGAACAGATGCCCCGTCACCCGGCCGCGCAGCGTCACCGGCCCGACCAGCGTGCTGGCACCGAGCGTCAGGTCGCCGACCAGGCCCGCGCCGCCATGGCGATCCGATTCGCGCAACGCCACGATCCGGCCGCTCGCCTCCAGCGCGCCACGGGTCGCGAAGATGTCGGCGGAGGGCGACACCCGCCCCCCGCTCCAGCTCAGGCCACGGCGATTCTCGTCGCTGTCCAGCTCGACCCCGATGGCGGGGCGATCCTGCGCGGTGGCGGGATGCGCCGCGACGATCGGGGCGAGCATCGACGCCGCCGCCCACAGGGCCTTGTGCGTCATGGTCATCCGGCGCGCGTCTCGGCATGGAGACGATCCATCTCGGCGCGCAGCGTGGGATGATCCTCCTGCGCCACCGCCTGGACATGATCGCGCACCGCGTCCTGGCGCTGCGCCACCTCGCGCGCGATCGCCGCGCGCTGGGTGCTGCACCAGCCCGGACGGCTGCCCTCGATCACGCCGTCACGCGCCGCGCTGCGGCTCAGGGTCGTGCCGGTGGTCGCCCGCGCCTCGCGATGGACGGTCACATTGGCGCTCCACAGGCACCGCAGCGTCGAGGGGCGGCCGCCGGTGGCGACCGCGCCGATCTGTTTATGGGTCACGCCGACATCGGCGCTGTAACGGACCGCGACCGGCCCGGAATGATGGTCCAGCTGCATCCGGTGCTCGATCGCTCCATCGGATGCGGCGGCGGTGCCGAGCACCAGCCCGGCGATCAACAACATGGTCATGGTCTTCTCCTTGGCGTGCCCCGGCCCATGCTGGCCGGTGGCGTATCGGCCCCGTGCGGGACCGATGACCGATCAATACATGACAAATATGTCATGTTCCAAGTCTGTCGGCGCAATGATGACGTAAGGGCCCCGGCTCAGTTGCCCGGCATCCGACAGGGCCGGATCGTGTCGGGTTCGGGGCGCGGCCCGGTCGCGCGGAACGTGGCCAGATAACCGCCCGCCGAGGGCATGTTCTCGATCGAGACCTGGGTGAAGCCGACCGCCTCGAACTCGCATTTCAACAGTTCGGGCGGGGTCCCGTGCGCGCGGGTGCGGCGATTGGCGTCGACCACCACGACCAGCCCGTCGGGCTTCAGCGCGGGGAACAGCCGCCAGAGGAACTCATAGGGCTGGTCGATCTCGTGATACATATGGACCATCAGCACCCGGTCGAAGCTGTTCGGCGGCAGCTTGGGATCGGCGGGCTCGCCCAGCCGGACGCTGACATTGTCCAGCCGCTCGCGCGCGACGCGGTCGGCCAGCCGGTCGCGCCAGGCCGCGACGATGTCCTCGGCCAGCACCCGCCCCTGCTTGCCGACGCGCTGCGCCAGGCGGACGGTGTAATAGCCCTCGCCCGCGCCGATATCGGCGACGGTCATGCCGGGGCGGATCTTGGCGCGGTCCATCACCTGGTCCGCCTCGCGCAGCCGATCCCGCGCATCCTCGCTCGACCAGCGCGCCGACACCACGTCGGCGACCGGGCGGTCCGCCGCCGGAAAGGGTCCGGGCTTGTCCTCGTCGCGCTGGATCAGCGGCTTGGAGCCGTCGCACGCCGCCACCGCGCCCCCCAGCGCGATGACGAGTGCCGCCGCCAGGATCGATCCCGCCCCCTGGATACGCATCTTAGTCGACATCCTCCACCGCGACCGCCTCGCCGGTCACGCGCTGCGACAGCGCCGCCGCCATGAACGAGTCGAGATCGCCGTCCAGCACGTCGCCGGGCGCGGTCGAGGTGACGCCGGTCCGCAGATCCTTCACCAGCTGATAGGGCTGGAGGACATAGGAGCGGATCTGGTGGCCCCAGCCGATATCGGTCTTGGTCGCGTTCTGCGCATTGGCCGCCGCCTCGCGCTCGGCCAGTTCGCGCTCGTACAGGCGGGCGCGGAGCTGGTTATAGGCCTCGGCCTTGTTCTTGTGCTGCGACCGCTGGTTCTGGCACTGCACCACGATGCCGGTCGGCAGGTGGGTGATGCGGACCGCCGAGTCGGTGGTGTTAATGTGCTGACCACCCGCGCCCGATGCGCGGTAGGTGTCGATGCGCAGCTCGCTCTCGTTGATCTCGACCTCGATATTGTCGTCGATCACCGGATAGACCCAGACGCTCGAAAAGCTGGTGTGGCGGCGCGCGGCGGAGTCGTACGGGCTGATCCGCACCAGCCGGTGCACGCCCGACTCGGTCTTGGCATAGCCATAGGCGTTCTCGCCCTTGACCAGCAGCGTCGCCGACTTGATCCCGGCCTGCTCGCCCGCATGGAAGTCGATCAGCTCGACCTTCATGCCGTGCCGCTCGGCCCAGCGCGTGTACATGCGCTGGAGCATCCCGGCCCAGTCCTGGCTCTCGGTGCCGCCCGCGCCCGCGTTGATTTCCAGATAGGTGTCGTTGGCGTCGGCTTCCCCGGCCAGCAGCGCCTTGACCTTGTCGGCCTCGGCCCGCTTGGCAAGCTCGCCCAGGCTGGTGACGGCTTCCTTCTCCAGCTCCTCGTCGCCCTCCATCTCGGCCAGCTCGATCAGCTCGACCGTGCCCGACAGCTCGTTCTCGATGGCGCGGGTGGCGGTGATCGCCTCGTCCAGGCGACGACGCTCGCGCATCACGGCCTGGGCCTGCTTGGGGTCGTTCCACAGCGCCTGATCCTCGACGCGCGCGTTCAGCTCGTCCAGGCGGCGCAGCGCGCGGTCCCAGTCGAGGAAGCGGCGCAGCAGCTCCAGGGCATCCTTGATCGTGTCGACATGAGCCTGCGCTTCAGCGCGCATGAAAATTCTCCGAATCGGTCGTGCGGCCGTCCGAACGGGGACGGCAAAACGAATATGGGAAGCGGGCTAGTAGATTCCGCCTTCTCTTTGCAAGAAATCGCTGTCGCGGGGCGCCGCCGGAGTGGCGGGGCCGGTCGGCGTCGCGGGGGCCTCGGTCGCGGGCCCTGCGCGGCGCGCGCGGCGGCGCGGCTCGCTCTCGGGCTTGAACGCCTCCCAGATCACCGAAGGCTTGGGATCGTCGCCGGTCGGGAAGGTGCCATAGACCGGCCGTCCGCTCGCCCGGTCGATCCGCACCATGCGGATGCCCGGCGGCGCGCGGAAGGGCAGCTTGTCCAGCCCCTCATAGGCCTTTTCGGCGAATTCGCGGAAGATCGGCACCGCGACCGTCCCGCCCTGCGCATAGCCGCCCAGCGAACGCGGATGGTCATAGCCAATATAGAGGCCGCCGACGAATTGCGGCGTGCCGCCGACGAACCAGACATCGGTCGGGCCGTTATTGGTGCCGGTCTTGCCGAACATCGGACGGTCGAGGTCGCGCAGGCCGGTCGCGGTGCCGCGCTGGATCACGCCCTCGGTGATGTGGACCATCTGATAGGCGGTCATCGCGTCGAGCACCTGCCGCTGGTGCGAAACCGGGCGGGGCATCGGCTTGCCGTCATAATCGGCCATGTTGCAACGGTCGCAGGCGCGCCAATTCTCCGGCCAGATGACCTTGCCATGCCGGTCCTGGACGAAGTCGATCAGCGAGGGATCGCCGCCGCGCCCGTTATTGGCCAGGATCGCATAGGCGTTGACCATCTGCCCCACCGTCGTCTCGCCCGCGCCCAGCGCATAGGCCAGATAGGGCGGGAAGTCGCCGATCCCCATCTGCTTGATGGTGGCGACGACATTCTTCATGCCCACGGTCGCGGCGGTGCGCACCGTCATCAGGTTGCGCGACTGCTCGATGCCCCAGCGCATGGTGTGCGGCCCGGCGCCCGCCGAATTGCCGAAGTTGCGGAAGCATTTCGTGCCCAGATTGGCGCCCTGGTCGACGCAGAACGGCCCGTCGACGATGATCGAGGCGGGCGTCATGCCATGGTCGAGCGCGGCGGAATAGACGATCGGCTTGATCGTCGAGCCCGGCTGGCGCTGCGCCTGGGTGGCGCGGTTGAACGCCTGGAGCCGCGCGTCGAAGCCGCCCTGCATCGCCAGCACCCGGCCGCTGGCGGGTTCCTCGACCACGAAGCCGCCCGAGATTCGCGGGATCGAGCGCAGGCCGAACACGCCGCCTTCGGGCGCGACCGCGACGATGTCGCCGACCTTCAGCGCGCTGAACGCGGTCGCCGCCGTGCCCCGGCGCGGCATCTGCGCCAGGCTGCGCGGCAGCGTGCCGGTGCGGCCATTGGCGAAGCCGATCGTCGCCTCGCTGCCGCCCTTGCCGGTCACGATCCCGGCGCGCCAGTCGCGATAGTCGAGCGCGATATTGGTGTTGAGCAGCACCTGTTGCCAATTGCTGTCGTCGATCGTCTCGTGCCGGATCGGCCCGGACCAGCCGCGCCCGCCCTCGAACCGGACCAGCCCGTCGCGCAGCGCCTGGGTCGCCAGATCCTGGAGCCGCGTGTCGAGCGAGGTGCGCACCCACAACCCGCCGTCATAGACGCTGTGCGGTCCGCTCTTGGCGTTCTCGCCGAACTGCTTGATCAGCTGGCGGCGGACCTCCTCGACGAAATAGCCGCCGACCTGCGCATATTTGGGCGTGCGGCGCAGCACCGTGCCCAGCGGCTCGGCCATGGCGGCGTCATATTGCGCGCGGGTGATGAAATTGTTGCGCAGCATCTCGCCCAAGACATAGCCACGCCGCTCCAGCGCGCGGTCGGGATGGCGGATGGGATCGTAATTGGACGGCCCCTTGGGCAGCACCGCCAGATAGGCCATCTGGCCGAGCGTCAGCTCGTTGAGTTCCTTGTCGAAATAGGCATGCGACGCCGCCTCGACGCCAAAGGCGTTCCGCCCCAGCGCGATCTGGTTGAGATACAGCTCCAGGATCTGCGGCTTGGTCAGCGCGTTCTCGATCTTGTACGCCAGGATCGCCTCGCGCACCTTGCGCGTCGGGGAATAGGCGTTGCCGATCAGCAGGTTCTTGGCGACCTGCTGGGTGATGGTCGAACCGCCGCGCGCACGCCGCCCGGTGCCCCATTTCTGCGCATAGTCGAGCACCGCGCCCGCCAGGCCCGGATAGTCGACGCCGCCATGTTCGAAAAAGGTCTTGTCCTCCGCCGCCAGGAACGCGCGCACGAGCAGCGGCGGATATTCGTTATAGGACAGCTCGACCCGGCGTTCGCGCGCATAGGACTGGATCGGGGTGCCGTCGATGCCGCGGACATGGGTGGGCAGCGGCGGCTCATAGGCCTTGAGCGCATCGACCGAGGGCAGGTCGCGCATGAACAGGAACCAGAACAGGCCCGCGCCGATCACGGCCAGCAGGGCGAGCGCGGCCGACAGCCTCACCCACCAACGGCGCCATGGCGGGCGACGCGGCGTTTCGGGGGCTTCGGACGGATGGGAGAAGGTGACGGCCATGATTTTGCGACGGTCCGTGTAGCAGGTTCGCTCCGGCTTGCCACCTGCCAGCCGTCACACCCGCGTCAGGCGGCGGGCGGCTCGTCGCGATCCGGGCCGAGGGCGGGGTCGCCACCGGCCGAAGGGGCATGGCGCGCGCCGACATGCGCCTGCCCCCGCGCCGCCGCCAGCCGCTCCTGCCGGTGCCGCTCGGCATAGGCGGCCAGCCGGTCGGGGTCGCGGGTGCCGTGGCAGGCGGGGCAGCTGACCCCCTCGACATAGAGCGGCGATGCGCGATCCTCGGGGCTGACCGGCATCCGGCAGCCATGGCATAGCGCATGCGAGCCCTGCGCCAGCCCATGCCCCACCGCCACGCGCGCATCGAAGACGAAGCATTCCCCCTGCCAGCGGCTCTCCTCTTCGGGCACCGTCTCCAGATATTTCAGGATGCCGCCGTCCAGGTGGAAGACATCCTCCACCCCTTCGGCCTTCAAGAAGGCGGTCGCCTTTTCGCAGCGTATCCCGCCGGTGCAGAACATCGCGACCCGGCTCTTGCCCGCCATCAGTTCGTCACGGTGATCGCGGAACCAGGCGGGGAAGTCGCGGAAGCTCTTCGTCTTCGGGTCGACCGCGCCGTCGAAGCTGCCGATCGCGACCTCGTAATCGTTGCGCGTGTCGATCAGCACGGTCTGCGGATCGGCGATCAGCGCGTTCCATTCCGCCCCCGCGACATAGGTCCCGACCTCGCGGGTCGGGTCGATGCCGTCCACGCCCATCGACACGATCTCACGCTTCAGCCGCACCTTCATCCGGTGGAACGGCATCGTCTCGGCGGTCGAGTCCTTATAGTCCAGATCGGCGCAGCCGGGCAGCGTGCGGATATGGTCCAGCACCGCCGCGATCCCGTCATGGCTGCCCGCAATGGTGCCGTTGATCCCCTCGGCCGCCAGCAGCAGCGTGCCGCGAATCCCATTGGCCTCGGCAACGGCGAGCAGCGGTTCGCGCAGCGCGGCGGGATCGGGGAAAGGGGCGAAACGGTAAAGGGCACAGACGCGGATCATCGCCCGCCCCTTACGCCGATCCGGCGATGGGGGCCAGACATGACGCCCCGCACCGCCGCAGCATCACGCCCGCACGGGCAGCGACGCCTCCGCCAGCCACGCCACGGCCTCGTCATGGCTGAGGAAGGTCCGGCAATTGGGGCCGACCAGATAGCGCTCGGTCTGCAACTTGGCGAGGCTGGACCCCGCGACCGCCGCGATCGGGGCGGAGGTCAGCTTCAGCGCCTTGGGCATCATCGCCGCGAGCGCATCGATCACCGGCAGCGGCTGGATGGGCGCCTTGCGCAGATCGGCCAGCGTGCAGAACGTCCCGTGCCGGATCCGGATCGCGGTCCCGCGCGCCAGCAGATCGGCCGAGAACATCGTCGTCACCGCCAGCGACCAGAAGCCGTTGGTCGTGATGTGCAGAATCCGGGCGCGCTCGTCGAACGCGATGTCGTAATAGTCCTTCATCGGTCGCGCCCGTTACGCCACGCGCCGCATCGCCAGCGTACGAAGCGCGGGCAGGATGACCACTTTCTCGAGCACTAGGCGCGCTTCCACCAGACGAACGATTTGCGCCGAAGCCACCTTATAGCCCGGCCAATCCGCCTGCACCGCCGCCGTCGACCACTGTGCGATATGTCCGCTCGACAGCCGCCGCTTGACGGCGAGGTCCCTGTCGAGTTCCGCGATGCGGGCCGCGAAGGCAGCGCCCTGGCCGCGCAGGATCAGCGGATAGATTTCCGTCTGGAGGAATTTGGCGCGCGCGGTGCTGGCGGCAAGCAGGCCGTGCCGGGCGGCGCACAGCGCAGCCAGGTCCAGCACCGGCGACGCGCAGGCGCGGCGATACAGGGCCAGCTGCTCCGTCGTGCGCCGATACTGCCCCTCAAGCTGTTCTACATATTCGGTCATTGGGAAATGACCCTAACCGCAAAAGTTTAACGAGTGTTGCCGGACGGGTTCGCCCCGATCTCCGGCGGGCTCAGCGCGACGCCATCCGCCGTGCGAAATGCACCTCGACCGCCTGGAGCACCGCCTGCGCGATCCGCTTCTGCCCGTCCTTGCTGGCCAGGAACGCGGCGTCCTGCATGTTCGAGATATAGCCCGTCTCGAACAGGATCGAGGGCATGTCGGGCGCCTTGAGCACCATCAGCGACGCCATGCGGTGGAAGACCGGCTTGACCGGGATCAGCGGCTGCGCCTCGCGGCCCAGCAGGCGCGCGAAGCTGGCCGAGGCGTTCATCGTCTCGCGCTGGGTCAGGTCGATCAGGATCGAGGATACGTCGCTATTCCCGCCCAGATCGACGCCCGCGATCACGTCCGCCTTGTTCTCGCGCGCCGCCAGCCGCGCGGCTTCCTTGTCGGAGGCCACGTCGGACAGGGTATAGGCGGTGGCCCCGCGCGCCTCACCCGCGCCCGCGCTGTCGCAATGGATCGAGATGAACAGGTCGGCATGCAGCCGCCGCGCGATATTATAGCGTTCGCGGTGCAGGATATAGCGGTCGTCCTCGCGGGTCAGCGCCGCGCGGACCCGGCCCGACGCCACCAGCGTATCGCGAATCGCCTTGGCGATGGCGAGCGTCACATCCTTTTCGCGCAGCCCCGTCTGCGGATTGATCGCGCCGGGATCGACCCCGCCATGGCCCGCATCGATCACCACCAGCGGGCGGTCGTCGGCGCCCTTGACCCGTGGCAGCGGCAGGGCGCGCGTCGCCGCCGGGACCGGCACCGACAGCGCATAGGTGGGCTTGCGCTGGAAATGGAAGGGGAAGAAGTCGAGCGCGCCAGCGAAGCTCGCCTGGGTATAGCCCTGGCGCACCGGCTTCAGGGTCAGCGACAATTGCCGCCCGTCATCGTCGAAGCCGCCGTCGAAGATCGTCGCATTCTCCGCCAGGTCGAAATCCAGGCGGGTGACGTCGGGCTTGATTCGCCGTTGGGTCAGGCCGCGCACCACCCCTTCGCGCACCGCCAGCGCGTTGGGCGAGGCGCCGGTCACGTCGATCGACACGCGGCGCGGCTCGTCCAGCATGACGCTGCGCGCGCGCTTGACGGGTGTATCGAACCGGATGATCACCTGCGCGCCGCGCACCACGACCTTGCGAATCGTGGCGGCCCACGCACCGGCCGGCGCGAACACCCCCATCAGAAAAGCGATCAGCATCAACACGACGCGGCGTACATGCCGCGCCCGCCGGCCGCTGGTCCAGCGAAAAGCCATCACCCCAAAACCCTTTTCGGCGATCGGTCGATCGACATTCGGGGGTAACGCCGCGCAGCTGTATCCAGCCTTTCCACGCATGGTTAACCGGCAATTCGGCATTTTCTGGCCGGGAGAATCGGCAGTTTTCCGCCTGTTGCGCAAACGTTCCGATGATGCTAGCAATCCGGTGGACCCCGACCCCGATCACCTCTCCCACGATCGGGGCGGGGCCATCCATCAAGGGCCGGGAACGCGAAGGCTTTCGCGCCAGGGCCAACCAGGTTGACGCTCGCATGACGCATATGATCCACCCCGCAGTCCGACCGGCCCATGCCGGCGGGAACGCGGTGTCGTGGATCCGCACCGGCCCCGTTGCCGGCGCTGCGGCTGCGGCCGACACGCATTCCGTTTTTTCCAGCGGACCGGCGCCCCGCGCCGCCGCCCACCTTATTTACCGCGCGCGACGGCTGCCACCGGGCCCGACGCGCGCGTGGAGACTTCATAATGACCACGCGTATGCTGATCGACGCACGCCACCGGGAAGAAACCCGCGTGGCGGTCGTCAAGGGTAACCGGATCGAGGAATTCGACTTCGAGTCGGCCGAGCGCAAGCAGCTCAAGGGCAATATCTACCTCGCCAAGGTGACCCGCGTCGAACCGTCGCTGCAGGCGGCCTTCGTCGATTACGGCGGCAACCGTCACGGCTTCCTGGCCTTTTCGGAAATCCACCCCGACTATTACCAGATCCCCAAGGAAGACCGCGAAGCCCTGCTCCGCGAAGAGGCCGAGCATGCCGCCGAAGAGGCCGCGCTGCGCGCCGAGCTCGACGCCGAGGATGATGAGGATCATGACGGCGAGGATCATGACGATCACGCCGACGACCATCACGACGACGAGGACGGTGAAGAGAATGGCGCCGCCCCGCGCGCGCGCAAGTCGACCGTCAATGACGACCAGGTCGAGGCGCTGCGCCAGCGTCGCCAGAATCTGCGCCGCCGCTACAAGATCCAGGACGTCATCCATCGCCGCCAGGTGCTGCTGGTCCAGATCGTCAAGGAAGAGCGCGGCAACAAGGGCGCGGCGCTGACCACGTACCTGTCGCTGGCGGGTCGTTACTGCGTGCTGATGCCCAACACGAGCCATGGCGGCGGCATCAGCCGGAAGATCTCGAACGCGGCCGACCGCAAGCGCCTGAAGACCATCATGGCCGACATGGCGCTGCCCTCGACCATGGGCTGCATCGTGCGCACCGCCGGGCTCCAGCGGACCAAGACCGAGATCAAGCGCGACTTCGACTATCTGGCGCGCCTGTGGGACGGCATCCGCGAAAAGACGCTGCATTCGTCGGCGCCCGCGCTGATCTATGGCGACAGCGACCTGATCAAGCGCGCGATCCGCGACATCTACAATCGCGAGATCGAGGAAGTGATCGTCGAGGGCGAGGAAGGCTATCGCCAGGCGAAGGACTTCATGCGCCTGCTGATGCCCGCCCATGCCCGCCGGGTGAAGCAATATGCCGACGCCGTGCCGCTGTTCCAGCGCGCGCATGTCGAGGATCAGCTGGCCGCGATGTACAATCCGGTCGTGCAGCTGAAGTCGGGCGGCTATCTGGTCATCAACCCGACCGAGGCGCTGGTGTCGATCGACATCAACTCCGGCCGTTCGACTCGCGAACATAATATCGAGCAGACCGCGACCGCGACCAATCTGGAAGCCGCGCAGGAAATCGCGCGCCAGCTGCGTCTGCGCGACATGGCGGGTCTGGTCGTCATCGACTTCATCGACATGGACAACAACTCCAATGTCCGGAAGGTCGAGAAGGCGATGAAGGAGGCGTTGAAGAACGATCGCGCCCGTATCCAGGTCGGCCGCATCTCGTCCTTCGGGCTGATGGAAATGAGCCGCCAGCGGCTGCGCACCGGCGTGCTCGAGGCCTCGACCCGCCCCTGCCCGCATTGCGAGGGCACCGGCCTGGTCCGCACCGCCTCGTCTTCGGGCCTGTCGGCGCTGCGGCTGATCGAGGACGAGGCCGCGCGCGGTCGCGGCTCGATCCTGACGCTGCGCGCCAGCCAGGAAGCCGCCATCTATGTGCTGAACCGCAAGCGCGCGGACATCGCCGAGATCGAGGATCGCTACGGCGTCACCGTCGAGATCATCCCGGATCGCGAGGAAGAGGGTGCGCGCATGACGGTCGAGGCCTCCGGCCCGCCGCCCGCCTATGCCCCCAAGATCGACACGCTCCTGCCCGTCGAGGAGGATGAGGACGATCTGATCGACGAGATCGAGGAGGAAGAAGAGGACGAGGTCGAGGAGGAGGCCACCGAAGCCGCCGCGCCGCGCGAACCCCGCGAGGAAGGCGAAGGCGGTCGCAAGCGTCGCCGCCGCCGTCGTGGTCGCCGCAACCGTGGCGAGGGCGAGCAGGGCGAAGGTGCCGAGGCGACCGAGGAAGTCGAATCCGATGAGGCCGAGGAAGGCGAGGAGAACGCCGCCGAAGCCGTCGATGCGACCGAGGCCGAGTCCGGCGAACCGCGCGAAGGCGGTCGCCGTCGTCGGGGCCGTCGCGGCCGTCGCGGTGGCCGTCGCCAGGACGGCGGCGCGACCGAGGTTGCGGCCGACGCCGGTGCCGAAACGGTCGCCGAGGGCGATGACGACGCGGCCGAAACGCCGCTGACCATCGAGGAGCCGATCGAGGCGGGCGATGCCGCCCCCGTGACCACCCCGCTGGCGGTGGCCGAGGCCGAGGCGGAAACCGCGCCCAAGACCCGTCGTCGCCCGCGCGCCCGCAAGGCCGCGCCGGTGGTGAGCGAAACGGTCGAGGCGCCGGTGGCCGAAGAGGCTCCGGCGGCGGACGCCCCGGTCGCCGAGGTCGAGGCGGAAGCCCCGGCCAAGCCCAAGCGCACCCGCAAGAAGGCCGCCCCCAAGGCAGCTGCCGAGCCGGTCGTCGAGGAGGCCCCCGCCGCCGAGGCGGAAGCCCCGGCCAAGCCCAAGCGCACCCGCAAGAAGGCCGCCCCCAAGGCAGCCGCCGAGCCGGTCGCCGAGGAAGCCCCGGTCGAGGCCGAAGCCGTGATCGCCGAGGAACCGGCCCCGACCGCCGAGCCGGACACCACCACGGGCGAAACCCCGCGTCGCGGCTGGTGGCAGCGGACCTTCGGCGCCTGATCGCCGAACCCTGAACGCGAAGACGCCCTCCTTCCCCAGCGGAAGGAGGGCGTTTTTGTTGGGGGGGGGGGAACTTGCAAAGATGCCTGTTCTTCCCTCGCCCCTCGCAGAGGGGAGAGGGTTGCGCAGACTTGGTCTTTGCAAAAGCAAAGGCTTAGTCGGAGCTGGGTGAGGGGTGGCGCTCGCGAAGCGAGCGCGCGAGCCTTTGGGCTCGCTGTACCCCTCACCCAAGCTGCGCTAGCCAGCAGGCTGGCAAGCTTCGCTAACCCTCTCCCCTTTCCAGGGGAGAGGGGAAGACGCCCCTGCCCTATCCCCGCGCCGCCAGCCTGCGCGACGCGGCGCATAGCCCCATCCGGCCCGGATTCGTCGGAACCGCCGCCACCATGCCATGGGGCGGGTTCCGGAACCCCAACACATCGTAACGATGCGCGATCCCGCCGCGCTCGACCCAGACCAGCCACAGGTCGCGCACCCGATAGGCGCGCAGGAAGCGGACCCCCGGCGGCGCATCGCGGTGCGCGACGTCGGTGGCATGGAAGGGCTGGCCCGCCTCGGCCACGACACCCCCGGCCGCCGCGTTCATCGCAGCGGCGACGGAGGCGGGCAGGTCGGCGATCCGCCGGATTTCCGCACCGCTGGCCCGAATCCGGCAGGGTGGCAGGCCCTGCCGCACCGTCACCGGCGCGGGTCGTTCGTCGATCGTCATCGCCACCATCCCGTCTCCCCTTTCGTTCGCCCGGCGTTCAGCCATGCGCTGCCAGAGGCTATCCATCGCACCCGCGCCTGCAAAGCCGGTTGTGCGCGGGGCCCGACCCGACGATAGAGGATATCATGAAGCGCCTGATCGCCGCCTTCGCCGCCACCGCCCTGCTCTGGGCCCAGCCGGCCGCCGCGCAATCGATCCTGCGCGATGCGGAGACCGAGACGCTGTTCGCCGACATGTCCGCGCCGCTGATCAAGGCGGCGGGGCTGTCGCCGCGCGACGTGAAGATCGTCCTGATCAACGACGATTCGATCAACGCCTTCGTGGCGGGCGGGCAGATCGTCTATGTCCATTCGGGGCTGATCCAGGCGGCGGACAACGTGAACGAGGTGCAGGGCGTCGTCGCGCACGAGCTGGGCCATATCGCCGACGGCCATGTCGTGCTGGGCGATGCCGCGATGAAGCCCGCCATGGGCATGTACCTGCTCTCGATGGTGCTGGGGCTGGCCGCGATGGCGGCGGGCGGCGGCGAGGCGGGCGCGGGGATCATGGCGGCGGGACAGCAGGCCGCGATGGGCAAGATGCTGGCGTTCAGCCGCACGCAGGAATCCAGCGCCGACGCGGCGGGCGCGCGCTACCTGACCACCGCCGGGATCACCGGCAAGGGGATGCTGAGCTTCTTCAAGAAGTTGCAGAACCAGCAATATCGGTACGGCTACACCAATATCGATCCCTTCGCGCAGACCCACCCGCTATCGGCCGACCGCATCCAGGCGCTCACCGCCGATCTCCAGGCCGCCCCTGCCTGGAACAAGCCGGTCGATGCGAAATTGCAGGAACGCTTCCTGCGGGTGAAGGCCAAGCTGCTGGGCTATGTCGCCACGCCCGAGGCGACGCTGATCAAATATCCGGTCAGCGACCAGTCGGTCTATGCCCATTATGCGCGCGCCTATGCCTATCACAAGGCGGGATACCCCGACAAAGCCGAGGCGGAGGCCGATGCGCTGATCGCGCGCGACCCGCACGATCCCTATTTCGAGGAAATCCAGGGCCAGATCCTGCTCGAATCGGGCAAGCCCGAAGAGTCGCTGGCCCCGCTTCGCGCCGCGACCATGGGGTCGGGGCAGAATGCGCTGATCGCCACGACCTTCGGCCATGCGCTGATCGCGACCGAGGACAAGCGCCATCTGGCCGAGGCGGTGAAGGTGCTGAAGGTCGCGGTGCAGCGCGACGACGACAATCCCTTTGCCTGGATCCAGCTCGGCACCGCTTACGAACAGCTGGGCGACGAGCCGCGCGCCGCGCTCGCCACCGCCGAGCGGGCCAGCATGATGGGCGACACCCGCACCGCCATCCAGAGCGCCCGCTATGCGATGGCCAATCTCACCCCCAATACGTCCGAATGGATTCGGGCGCAGGATATTGCGATGACCTCTGCCGACGCCGCTGCCAGTTCCAAGAAGAAGCGCCGCAAATGAGCATGAAGGCCTTGGCCGCCGTCGCGGTGATCGGCGGCCTGATCGGTGGCGGCGCCGCGATCGGCATCCAGCAACTGGCCGCGCCGCACGGAGCCTCGGGCGAGGCGGTGCGCGCCTATCTGCTCGACCATCCCGAGGTGATTCCGGAGGCGATGCAGCGGCTTCAGGACCGCGAACAGGGCAAGGCGGTGGCGGCGATCGGCGGCGACCTGACCAAGCCCTTCGGCAACGCCTATTCCGGCAATCCCAAGGGCGACGTCACGCTGGTCGAATTCTACGACTATAATTGCGGCTATTGCCGGGCCAGCCTGCCGCTGCTCAAGCAGCTGGTCGAGGCCGATCCGAAACTGCGCATCGTCTATCGCGAGCTGCCGATCCTGGCGCCGTCCAGCCGGGCGGCGGCGCGGATGAGCCTGCTCGCCGCGTCGCAGGGCAAGTTCCAGGCGTTCCACGACGCGCTCTATGCCGGAGGGCCGGTCAGCGACGCGACGATCGCGGCGGCGGCCAGGGCGGCCGGGGTCGACACGACCAAGCTCGCCGCCTTCCAGCCCCAGGCCGATGCCGAGATCGCCCGCAACATGGAGGCGGCGAGTCGCCTGGGCCTGAACGGCACGCCCAGCTGGATCGTCGGCAACCGCGTCCTGTCGGGCGCGCTGCCGATCGAACAATTGCAAAAGGCCATCGCCGACGCGCGAAACGGTTGATAAAGCGGCAGTCTTCCAACGGGGGCCAAATACGGGGGACTGCCGCATGACCGACCCGATCCTGTCCATCCAGGGGGTGACGAAGACCTATAAGAGCGGCGTCACCGCGCTGCATCCGGTCAACCTGACCATCCGGCGCGGCGAGATCTTCGCGCTGCTCGGCCCCAATGGCGCGGGCAAGACCACGCTGATCTCGATCGTCTGCGGCATCGTCACGCCGTCTGCGGGTACGATCCGGGTCGACGGGCATGACGCGCTGCGCGATTACAAGGGCGCGCGGCGGAAAGTCGGGCTGGTGCCGCAGGAATTGTCGGTCGACATGTTCGAGCGGGTCATCGACACGGTGAATTTCAGCCGGGGCCTGTTCGGTCGCGCGCCCAACCCTGCTTATGTCGAGCAGGTGCTCCGCGACCTGTCGCTCTGGGACAAGCGCCATGCCAAGCTGATGGAATTGTCGGGCGGCATGAAGCGCCGGGTGCTGATCGCCAAGGCGCTCGCCCACGAACCCGACCTGCTGTTCCTCGACGAACCCACCGCAGGCGTCGATGTCGAACTGCGCCGCGATATGTGGAAGCTGGTCCACCGCCTGCGGGAACGTGGCGTCACCATCATCCTGACCACCCATTATATCGAGGAGGCCGAGGAGATGGCCGACCGGGTGGGCGTGATCGCCAAGGGCCAGCTTCTTCTGGTCGAGGAAAAGGCCGAGATGATGAAGAAGCTCGGCAAGCGCGAAATGGTGCTGACGCTGGCCGAGCCGATGGCGGCGATCCCCGCCGCGCTGGCGGAATGGGAATTGACGCTGGAGGATGAAGGGCGCCGCCTGCGCTACATCTTTGACGCGCGCGCCGAGCATACCGGCATCCCCTCGCTCCTGCGAATGCTGGGCGAGATGGGGATCGGGTTCGTCGATCTGGAAACCTACAAATCCTCGCTGGAGGATATCTTCGTCGATCTGGTCGAGGGGACGCGCGCATGAACCTGCATGGCATATGGGCGATCTATCGCTTCGAAATGGCGCGGTTCCGGCGGACCGTGTGGACCAGCCTGATGGTGCCGGTCATCACCACGACGCTGTACTTCGTGGTGTTCGGCACCGCGATCGGCTCTGCGATGAATCAGGTTTCGGGCGTGCCTTACGGTGCATTCATCGTGCCGGGGCTGATGCTGCTGTCGATCTTTTCGGAAAGCATCCTGAACGCCAGCCTGGGCATCTACATGCCCAAATTCACCGGGACGATGTACGAGATCCTGTCCGCGCCCTTGTCGCCGATCGAGACGGTGCTGGGCTATGTCGGCGCGGCGGCGAGCAAGTCGATGGTCATCGGGCTGGTGATCCTGGCGACCGCCTATCTGTTCGTCGATCTATCCATTCTGCATCCGGTGGCGATGATCTTTTACCTGTTGCTGGTCGCGACGACCTTCTCGCTGTTCGGCTTCGCGATCGGCATCTGGGCGCGCGGGTTCGAGCAGTTGCAGGTCATCCCGCTGCTGATCGTCACGCCACTGACCTTTCTGGGCGGCGCCTTCTACTCGGTGACGATCCTGCCCGAGCCGTGGCGGACCGTGACGCTGTTCAATCCGGTCGTGTATCTGATCAACGGCTTTCGCTGGACCTTTTTCGGCACGTCGGACGTGGCCCCGACGGTCAGCCTGGGGGTGACGGGGCTGTTCCTGCTGGCGTGCCTGGCGTGGATCGGCTGGATCTTCCGCACCGGCTGGCGGCTGAAGAACTGAGCGCGGCCTGAAACCTGCCTGTTCCCCGGCGAAGGCCGGGGAACAGGTTATCTTTTGAGTGCTCCGCCCAGCAGCGGCGTCACCACCAGGCCGTTCAGGTCGACCAGCGCGTGGACCAGCATCACGACCCACAGGCTGCCGGTCATCAGGTACAGCCCCGTCATCACCGCCCCCAGCGCGGTGGTGGCGAGAATTCCCGCCCAGCCCTGATAGCGGTGCATCGCCCCGAACAGCACCAGCGAGGCGACGAAGCCGATCCAGGCCTGTCCCGTCACCAGCGCAACCAGCAACGGCAGATAGAGGCGGAAGAACGCCTCCTCGCTCACCCCGGCCATGACACTGAGCGCGGCGGCATATTTCAATTCGCGCCGGTCACGCGGCAACAGCGCGGAGACATCGCCCAGCGGCCTGCGCTTCAACACGCGCGCCAGCACCGCCCCCATGGCGAGCCCGCCCACCGCACCGCCCAGCAACAACCCCAACGCCCCGTCGTCGCTGGCAAGGACCGACGGCAGCAGCGCCGATAAGGGTGCGAACTCGCCCGGCATGGTGACCAGCCCCGCCAGCCGCCCGAGCAGCGCCAGCCCGACCGGCACCGGCACGACGAAGACCAGCGCCGCGCGCACCAGCCACAGCCGGAAGCGCATTCGCCGCGAATGACCGTCGTTCAGCGCCTTGAACCGCCGATATTCGCCCAGATCGCCCTTCTGGAACCACCAAACGCCACCCAGCGCGGCGAGCAGCAGCAGGGCGGCTAGAATGGGCGACATCATGACCCTTGCCCTTCCATAGCCGATCGCGCCTCACCCATCCGTTCGCGCTGAGCGAAGTCGAAGCGCACGCCCGGCGTTCGCGGCTTGGCGACGCTTATCCCATGGCCTTCGACTTCGCTCAGGCTGAACGGCGCGGGTGTGAAGGTCACGGCGCTACGTCGTCGGAAAGACGATCAACCTGGCAAATCACAGCCGGTGCTGCCCCTTGACCCAGCGCACCGTGCCCGACGAGGCGCGCATCACCACACTCTCGGTCGTCATCACCTTGGCATGGCGCTTCACCCCCGCCAGCAGCGATCCGTCGGTCACGCCGGTCGCCGCGAAGATGCAGTCGCCCTGCGCCAGTTCGGTCAGGTCATATTGCTTGTCGAGATCGGTCACGCCCCATTTATACGCCCGCGCCCGCTCGGCATCGTTGCGGAACAGCAGCCGCCCCTTGAACTGCCCCCCGACGCAACGCAGCGCGGCGCAGGCCAGCACCCCCTCCGGCGCGCCGCCAGAGCCCATATAGACGTCGATCGTCGTGTCCGGATCGGTGGTCGCGATCACCCCCGCCACGTCGCCGTCACCGATCAGCACCACCCCGCAGCC
Organism: Sphingomonas sp. SORGH_AS_0950; assembly: GCF_030818415.1. Lineage (NCBI taxonomy): Bacteria > Pseudomonadati > Pseudomonadota > Alphaproteobacteria > Sphingomonadales > Sphingomonadaceae > Sphingomonas > Sphingomonas sp. SORGH_AS_0950. Next base: position 2,944,952 of record NZ_JAUTAE010000001.1, on the reverse strand, counting down.
CAGCGAACGCAGCTCGGCGATCAGCGTCTCGTGACGCGGCCGGTCGAGCACGCAGACCACGATGTCGCCGGGCTTCACCCCCTTGGCCTCGGCGATGGCACGGATATTCTCGCTGGGGCTGCGGTCCAGGTCGATGATGCCCGCCGGATAGCCGGGGCCGACCGCGATCTTGTCCATATAGACGTCGGGCGCGTTGAGCAGATGGCCCTTCTCGGCGATCGCCAGCACCGCCAGGCTGTTGGGCCCCGCCTTGGCGCAGATGGTCGTGCCCTCCAGCGGGTCGAGCGCGATGTCGATCTCCGGACCATGGCCGGTGCCGACCTTCTCGCCGATGAACAGCATCGGGGCCTCGTCGCGCTCGCCCTCGCCGATGACGACGGTGCCGTCCATCTCCAGCTCGTTGAGCGCGGCGCGCATCGCCTCGACCGCCGCCGCGTCCGCCGCCTTCTCGTCCCCGCGCCCGACCAGCGTCGAGGCGGCGATCGCCGCAGCCTCGGTCACGCGGACCATTTCGAAGACGAGGACACGGTCCAGCACATGGCTGGGGGGCTGTGCGATAGTGTTCATGGGGCTCTCCTGACGCGGCACTTGTTGAACATGTTTTACATGCCATACCGCGTCTCGTTCCCCGCGAACAGAGCGAAAGGCGATGGACGGTGGGGCGGAAACGGTCGACCCTGCGTTGGACATGCCGATGCCATCCCCCGCCCCTGCCATGATCGACCTGGCCGATGTCAGCCGCCGCTACGGATCGGTCGCGGCGGTGGACCGGGTTTCGCTGACCGTCGCGCGGGGCAGCTTCGTCGCGCTGGTCGGGGCGTCGGGATCGGGCAAGTCAACGCTGTTGCGGATGATCAACCGGCTGGAGACGCCCGATACGGGCCGCGTCACCATCGACGGAGAGGATGCCGGCGCGCGGCCCGCGCCCGAATGGCGGCGGCGGATCGGCTATGTCTTCCAGCAGCACGGCCTGTTCCCGCACATGACGGTCGCCGCCAATATCGCGATCGGCCTGACGATCGCCGGGCGCGACGTGGGCGACAGAGTGGGCACGCTGCTCGATCTGGTCGACCTGCCGCGCGACGTGGCCCAGCGGATGCCCGACGCGTTGTCGGGCGGCCAGCGCCAGCGGGTCGCGATCGCCCGCGCGCTGGCGACCGAACCGCCGATCCTGCTGCTCGATGAAGCGCTGGGGGCGCTCGATCCCGTCACGCGCGATGCGGTGGCGGGGCGGCTGGTGGAGCTGCACGAGCGACTGGGCCTGACCACGGTGCTGGTGACGCACGACATGGCCGAGGCGCTGCTGACCGCGCGCCGCGTGCTGGTGATGGAGGCGGGCCGGATCGTCGCCGACGCGACACCCGCCGAACTGGTCGCCGGACAAGGCGGCAAAGCGGCACAGGCGCTTATGGCGGTGCCCAGGCGTCAGGCCGATCGGTTGGCGGCGCTCCGGTCATGAGTTCCTTTCTCGACGCCCTCGCCCGCGTCCCCCCGCTCCTGGCGCAGCATGTGCTGGTCAGCATGGCGGCACTGCTGCTCGGCATCCTGATTGCGGTGCCGCTCGCCTTTGCCTGTGCGCGGCGGCCGGGGCTGTCGCGGGTCGCGCTGGGGCTGGCGAGCCTGGTCCAGACCATCCCGGCGCTGGCGCTGCTGGCGCTCTTCTATCCGCTGCTGCTCAGCCTGTCGGGACTGGTCGGCGGTGGCATACCGGCGCTGGGCTTCCTGCCCTCGCTGCTGGCGCTGACGCTCTATGCGCTGCTGCCGATCCTGCGCAACGGGGTGACGGGGCTGGCCGGGCTCGATCCGGCGGTGTTGCAGGCGGCCGATGCGGTGGGGATGACCCGCGCGCAGAAGCTGCGGCTGGTCGAGGCGCCGCTGGTCGCGCCGGTGCTGGCGGCGGGAATCCGGACGGCGGCGGTCTGGACGATTGGCGCGGCGACCCTGTCGACCACGGTCGGCCAGCCCTCGTTGGGCGACATGATCTTTGCCGGGCTCCAGACCCAGGCCTGGGCGCTGGTACTGGCGGGCTGCGTCGCCGCCGCCGCCCTGGCGCTGGGGGTGGACGCGCTGATCGGGGTGATCGAGCGCGGGCTGGCGACGCGGCGGAAGGGGCTGTGGATCGGCGGGCTGGTCGCGCTGGCACTGGGCTGCGCGCTGGCGACGCAGCCGCTATGGCCGCGCGGCTCGCAACAGCGGCGCGAGGTGGTGATCGGCGCGAAGAATTTTTCCGAGCAATATATCCTGGCGCGCCTGATCGGCGACCGGCTGGCCCGTGCCGGCTATGCGGTCAGCTATCGCGACGGGCTGGGCTCGGCGGTGGCGTTCGAGGCGACGGCGGGGGGCCGGGTCGACGTCTATGTCGATTATGCGGGCACGCTGTGGACCACCGCGATGCACCGGCAGGATTCGCCGCCCCGCGCCGCGATGCTGGGCGCGCTCCAGCAATGGGCCGCGACGCGCGACGTGGCGATGCTGGGGCCGCTGGGGTTCGAGAATGCCTATGCCTTTGCGACGAAGGCCCCGGTCGCGCAGCGTCTGGGCGTGCGGTCGCTCGCCGATCTGGCCCGTGTGGCGCCCCGACTGAAGCTGGGCAGCGACCTGGAGTTTCTCGACCGCCCCGAATGGGCGGCGGTGCGCGATGCCTATGGCCTGCGCTTCGCCGGGCAGACGCCGTACAGCCCGACCTTCATGTACCGCGCGCTGGAGAGCGGGCGGGCGGATGTGATCTCCGCTTTCTCTTCGGACGGGCGGATCGCGGCGGACCGGCTGGTGGTGCTGGGCGATCCGAAGCGCGCGATACCGGGTTATGACGCGGTGCTACTGGTCGCTAAGGACCGGGCGGCTGATGCGGCATTCGTGGAGGCGCTGCGGCCGATGCTGAACCGGATTCCGGTCGAGGTGATGCGCGAGGCGAACTACCGGGTCGATCGGGACGACGCGGCGAAGGGAAGCCCGGAGGCTGCGGCGCGGTGGCTGGCGAAGCGGGTCGGTTTGTAATTTGGGTTCACGCGAAGCCGCGATGCCGCGATGCCGCGAAGCAGAGAAGATTGTGTTCGCGCGGAGGCGCGGAGGCTCAGAGGGGTATCGCTTCGGGAGACCGTCGTCTTTTCGCCTCAGGCCGGTGAGGCCGGATGAAGGTTGCCGTCCGGTACGACACCTCTGCGTTCTCCGCGCCTCCGCGCGAAACCCATTCTTCTTCGCGACTTCGCGGCTTCGCGTGAACGATAAGCCCCTCCCGCAGGCGGGAGGGGTTTGGAGAGGACATCGCGTCTCACAGAGACCATCGCCTATGGCCAGGCCCTCCCCCATCCCCTCCCGTAAACGGGAGGGGCGTGCCCAGATCATCAATCCCGCAGCAGATCGTTGATGCTGGTCTTGGAGCGCGTCTGCGCGTCCACGCGCTTGACGATCACCGCGCAGTACAGGCCCGGCTTGCCGTCGACCGACGGGGTCGTGCCCGGCACCACCACCGAATAGGGCGGCACATGGCCGCGGAAGACTTCGCCCGTCTCGCGGTCGATGATCTTGGTCGAAGCGCCCAGATACACGCCCATCGACAGCACCGCGCCCTCGCCGACGCGAACGCCCTCGGCGACTTCGGCGCGCGCGCCGATGAACGCGCCGTCCTCGATGATAACGGGACCCGCCTGGAGCGGCTCGAGCACGCCGCCGATGCCCGCCCCGCCCGACAGGTGGACATTCTTGCCGATCTGCGCGCAGCTGCCCACCGTCGCCCAGGTGTCGACCATCGTGCCCTCACCGACATAGGCGCCGATATTGACGAAGCTGGGCATCAGGATGGCGCCCTTGGCGACATGCGCGCCGCGCCGCACGACCGAACCGGGCACCGCGCGGAAACCGGCGGCGCGGAATTCGGCCTCGGACCAGCCGCTGAACTTCGACGGCACCTTGTCGAACCAGTGGCCCGCACCGGGGCCGTTGTCGATCAGGACGTTGTCGTTGAGGCGGAACGACAGCAGCACCGCCTTTTTCAGCCACTGGTTGACCGTCCAGCCGCCATTCCCGTCGGGCTCGGCCACGCGCGCCTCGCCCCGGTCGAGCAGCGCGAGCGCGCGGTCGACGGCGATCCGCGCCTCGCCTTGCGTGGCGAAACCCAGCTCAGCCCGGTTTTCCCAGGCGGCATCGATGGTGGCGGCCAGTTCGTGAGCCATCGTCAGTCCTCCAAAATGCTCGTCAGCCACGGCGTCAGCGCGTGGACGGTATAGTCGATATGGTCGCGGGCGGCCTCGGGCCCCTGTTCGGAGCCGTTGTCGACCCACACGGTCGTCATCCCGATCGCCTTGGCGGGGATCAGGTTGCGCGCCATGTCCTCGAAGAAGATGGCGCGGGTCGGATCGATGTCGAACGCCGCGCACAGCCCCGCATAGGCGGAGGGCTGCGGCTTGGGGACCAGGCCCATGGCGGTGATGTCGTGCACCGCCTCGAAATGCTCGCCCAGCCCCAGCCGGTCGAGGACCTTCAGCGCATAGGGCTTGTCGCCATTGGTGAAGACCAGCTTGCGCCCCGGCAGCTTCGCCAGCGCGGCGGCGAGCGGCGCGTCCTGTTCCAGCACGTCCATCTCGATATCATGGACATAGGCCAGGAAGGCGGCGGGATCGACGTCATGCTCGGCCATCAGCCCGGCCAGCGTGGTGCCGTGCGCGTGGAAATATTCCTTCTGCACGCGGAACGCCTCGGCGGGGTCCAGGCCCAGCAGCTCGCCGACGAACGCGGTCATCCGTCGGTCGATATGCGCGAACAGATTGGCGCTCGCCGGATACAGCGTATTGTCCAGATCGAAGATCCACGCGTCGATATGGGCAAGGGCGGGCAGCATGGTCGGGCGTGTAGGCGGGCCGTCGCCTCGCCGCAAGCCGCCGGGCTCGTCAGGATGCAGGATCGGCGATAAGGACCGTACACGGGGTCGGACAAAGGGGGATATGTGAGGATCGAGCGCCTGCGGGGCATGACCGGCATTGCGACGGTGCTGGCGACCGGCCTGACGCTCGGCGCGTGCGGCGGGGCCGGATCGGGCATCCAGCCGACACCGACGCCGCCCATGGTCACGCCGACGCCGAGCCCCACGCCGACGCCCACCCCGATCCCCAATTACGACACCGCCGGGTATCGCGCGACGACGGGGGCGGTCGCGATGAACGCGCTGGCCGCCTATCAACGCGGGGCGACCGGCAAGGGCGTCGCGCTCGGCATCATCGATTCGGGGATCGACACGACGAACACGCTGTTCGCCGGACGAATCGCCAGCGCTTCCTCGGATGTCGCGGGAACGCGCGGCATCACCGACGAGGACGGGCACGGCACCGCCGTCGCCTTCACCGCCGCAGGGGGGCGCGACGGCGTCCGGGCGCAGGGGGTCGCGTTCGACGCGACACTGGTGGTCCTGCGCGCCGACCGGCCCGGCAGCTGCTCCAGCACCGCCGGGGGCGATGCGGGCAGCGGTTGCGCCTTTCCGCTCGATGCGATCACGCGCGGGCTGGACGTGGCGCGGCAATCGGGCGCGAAGGTGGTCAACATCTCGCTGGGCGCCAACGAGACTCCGCCCACCAGCCTGACCGCCGCGATCGGCCGGGCGACGGCGGCGGGGATGGTCGTGGTGATCGCGGCCGGCAATGACGGCGAGGCCGATCCCACCGCGCTGGCCCAGATCGCCAACGATGCCAGCGTCGCGCGCGGCCAGGTCATCATCGCCGGGTCGGTCAATGCCAGCGGCGTCATCTCCAGCTTCAGCAACCGCGCGGGCCAGTCCGCCGCGCACTACCTGACCGCGCTGGGCGAGATGGTCGAGGCGCCCGACCAGACCGGCACGCGCAAGCTGTGGTCGGGCACCTCCTTCGCCGCGCCCCAGATCAGCGGCGCCGCCGCGCTGCTGGCCCAGGCCTTTCCCAACCTGACCGCCGCGCAGATCGTCGAGCTGTTGCTGCGCACCGCGCGCGACACGGGATCGGCGGGCAGCGACGGCGTCTATGGCCGGGGGACGCTGGACCTGACCAACGCCTTCCAGCCGATCGGCGCGTTGAACGTGGCTGGCACGGGATCGGGCGGAGCCGCCGTCTCGCTGTCGGTCAATGCGCGCCTGTCCCCCGCCATGGGCGACGCGGCCGTCGCGGGGCTGCGCATGGTTGCGCTCGACGGCTATGCGCGCGCCTATCAGCTCGATCTGTCGGGCACGGTGGCACGCGCCGCGCCGCGCGCGCTGCTCGCCCCCAGCCTGCTCGGCCGGATCGAAGGCGCGAGCCTGTCCGACGGTGTCCGCACGATCGCGGTCACCAGCGCGATCACCACGGCGGGCGAGGCACGGCTGCGCGCCATCGTCCCCTCCGACGCGCCCGCCGCCGGTCGCCGGATCGTCGCGGGCACGATGACCCAGGCGCTGGCGCCCGACACCGCCATCGGCTTCGGCTTTGCCAGCGGTGCCGACGCGCTGGTGGCCGGGTGGACCGGACAGGCGGGGCCAGGCTTCCTGCTGACCGATCCGGGCTTCGGCATCGACCGGGCACCGCGCGCCTCGGCGGCGCTGCGCCAGCGGCTGGGTGCGCTCGGCATCAGCCTGTCGGCCGAGAATGGCCGCTTCGCCGCCGCCGTGCCGGGGATGACGCCGCCGCGCTACGACCAGATGGCACTGGGGCTCGACCGGCGCGTCGGGGCGATCGCGACGACGCTGGGCCTGACCCGGCTGGCCGAGCGGTCGACGGTGCTGGGCGGCTGGTTCGGCGGCGCGCTGGGGCAACCGCGCGCGACCAGCTGGTTCGCTGATGCCGCCGCACGCTGGCGCAGCGATGGCGGCTGGACGCTGGCGGGGCATTGGCGCCGGGGCTGGACCGACGCGTTCGGCGGCATGGGCGGCGGGCTGCTGGTCAGCCGGTCCTGGTCGGTCGAGGCGGGCAAGCGCGGCCTGTTCGGCGGCGACCGACTGGACGTGCGGCTGTCGCAACCGCTGCGCGTCACCGGCGGCGGGCTCGACGTGCGGCTCCCGGCGCATTGGGATTATGCCGCCGGGCAGGTCGACGGCTGGACCACGCAGCGGCTGGCGCTGGCGCCGACCGGGCGCGAGACGCTGATCGAGGCGCGCCATGCCGTGCCGCTGGGCGCGGGCGAGCTGTCCACCCATCTGTTCTGGCGGCACGATCCGGGGCAGATCGCCGCCCTGCCCGACGAGCGCGGGGCGGCGGTGAAGTACGGCTTGACCTTCTGATACCCGGTCTTGGCTGGCGAAGGGCGCGCGTCACCCCCATCTTGCTCTTATGACACGTTATTCCTTGCTCGATCTGGTGCCCGTCATTCAGGGCGGCACCGTGGCGCAGGCGCTGGCCAATGCCGCCGACCTGGCCGCTCATGCCGAGGCGAACGGCTATCACCGATACTGGACCGCCGAGCATCACGGCATGACCGGCATCGCCTCGGCCGCGACCGCCGTCGTGCTGGCGCATGTCGGGCAGGCGACCAAGACGATCCGCATCGGTGCTGGCGGCATCATGCTGCCCAACCATGCCCCGCTGACCATCGCCGAACAGTTCGGGACGCTCGACGCGCTGTTCCCCGGCCGGATCGACCTGGGGCTGGGCCGCGCGCCCGGATCGGACCAGCGCGTCGCGCGCGCGCTGCGCCGGACGCTGGACAGCGACCCCAATGGCTTTCCGCGCGACGTGATGGAGCTGCAAAGCTATTTCGCCGATGACGGCCAGACCGGCATCGTCGCGACGCCGGGCGCGGGCGCGCGGCCGCAAATGTGGATCCTGGGATCGAGCCTCTACGGCGCGCAGCTCGCCGCCGCGCTGGGCCTGCCCTATGCCTTCGCCTCGCACTTCGCGCCCGACGCGCTGGACGACGCGCTGGCCGTCTATCGCCGCGACTTCCGGCCGTCGGCGGTGCTCGACAAGCCCCATGCGATGGCGGGGTTCAACGTCTTCGCCGCCGACACCGACGAAGAGGCGGAGCTGCTGGCGAGCTCGCAGCAACAGGCCTTTGTCGCGCTGCGCACCGGCAACCCGGGCAAGCTGCCCCCGCCCGTCCCCGGCTATCGCGAGAGCCTGGGCGCGCAGGGGGCCGCGATCCTCGACCATGTCCTGTCCTGCTCGGCGATCGGCGCGCCCGCGACCGTGGAACGGCAGCTCGCCGCCTTTGTCGAGCGGAGCAAGGTGGACGAGGTGATGGTGGTCAGTTCGATCTTCGACCACGAGGCGCGCAAACGGTCCATCGGCATCGCCGCGCGGGCGATGGATGCGCTGGAGACGGTGGCGGCCTGACGGGGCCGCCACTCCATAAGTTAGAAGCCGAAGGTCACGCCGAGCGCGTAATAGCGGTCGCCGGCATTGGCCTTGACCCGCGCCCGCTCGCTGAGCGGGACGGCCAGCGTGGCGTAACCGCGCACGGCATCGCTGCTGACCCGTGCGCCGCCGCCGATCTCGACACTGTGTGGAAAGACATAGACAGCCTCTGCCTTGGCATAGCCCTTGAACGCGATGGCGAGGCAGTTCCCGTCATTGGTGAAACGGCCATCGGGCGCACGGCACCGCGACTGGCCGTTACTGAAATAGTCCCGCGAATTGGGATTATTCTCGTCATGATGGATGAAGACACCACCGATCGGACGCAGGCTGAGTCGTCCGATGTCGACAGCATAGCCCAGCCCGATTTCCCCGCCCCAGCGGTCCTGCGCATTGGCGCCGTTCAGCTCCACACCAAAGCCCTTGGCCAGCGCCGGTGACGCAGCACACAAACCCGCGACGAGCGCGAGTCCCTTGATCATTTTCATGGATTTCCCCCGTTGCCGATGCCCCGAGCATCGACAGGCGGGGGCGGCTAACGGATCAGCGGCCCAGCGGCAATCCGGGAAATACCCGGATCGCCCCATAGTGGATCACAAACCGCTGTCACCGCCGCCGGAAGCCTGAGCCGCACCAGCAGGCCGCCCAGGTCCTCGCTCTCCTCCAGCGACACGGTGCCGCCGTAAATCTCCGCCACGTCGCGCACGATGGCGAGGCCCAGTCCCGTGCCAGGCTTGCCCGTGTCCAGCCGGACGCCGCGATCGAAGATGCGGACGCGTTCGCTTTCGGGGATGCCGGTGCCGTCGTCTTCGACCAGGATCTCGACGAAGCCGGCCTGCGCGGCCACCGTCACGAAGACGCTGCCGCCGCCATATTTGGCCGCGTTCTCGACCAGATTGCCCAGCATCTCGTCCAGGTCCTGGCGCTCGACATGGACGACCAGGTCCTTCGGCCCGTCGACATCGATCCGGGCGTGGCGATAGAGGCGGCCGACGGCGCGCTCGACCGATTGCAGGCTGGGCCAGACCTCCGCCCGGCTGTGCGCCGAGCCGCGCCGCCCGACCGCGCGGGCGCGCGCCAGATGGTGGTCGACCTGCCGCCGCATCGTTCGCGCCTCGCGGATCACCGTCTCGGCCAGATCGTCGGCATGCGCGGTGGCGGCGTTCATGATGACGGTCAGCGGAGTCTTGAGCGCGTGCGCCAGATTGCCCGCATGCCGCCGCGCCTCCTCGGCCTGCTTCTCGTTATGCTCGACCAGCGCGTTGAGTTCCTCGACCAGCGGCGCGACCTCGTCGGGCATGGCGTCGGAAATCCGGTCCGCCCGCCCGGCGCGCATCGCCGCGATATCCTCGCGCACCCGGCGTAGCGGATAAAGGCCGTAGAAGGTCTGGATCGCCGCCATCAGCAACAGCCCGATCGCCAGCAGCGCGAAGCTGCGCACCAGCGTCCGCCGGAGCGCGGCGATCTGCGCGTCCAGCCCCTGGCGGCTCTGCGCGACCTGGAACCGCCAGCGCACCTCCGACCCGGGCAGCTTCACATCGCGTTCGACGATGCGCAGCTTTTCCTCGGGGAACTGGTCGCTGTTATAGGTGTGGATGCTGTCGTCATTGTGCGGCGTGCCATAGGCCAGCTGCCGGTCCCACAGGGATCGCGAGGGAAACGCCTCGCGCCCCGGTGCCGACACCTGCCAATAGACGCCCGAGCCCGGCTCCAGAAACGCCTGGTCGGCGGGCTCGCGGCTGAACCACACCTCGCCCTGCTGGATCTCCGCCGAGACGAGCAGCGAGCGCAGCACATAGGCCAGCCGGTCGTCGAAATTCTGCGTGACCGCCGACACCAGCACCCGGTCGAGCGCGAAGCCGCCGCCCGCCAGCAGGACCGTGATCCACCCCGCGGCGATCAGGATCATGCGACGCGACAGCGATCCGGTACGCCGCGTCGGGCGCAGGGTGGCACCGTCCTTCATGGCAATGTCCCGGTGCGGCCGCCGGTCAGGCCGCCGCGCCCGCCGACCCGGCCGCCGGATCGTCCAGGCTGTAGCCCAGGCCGCGAATGGTGGTGATCACGTCCTGGCCCAGCTTCTTGCGGATGCGCGTCACGAACACCTCGATCGTGTTCGAATCGCGGTCGAAATCCTGGTCGTAGATATGCTCGATCAGCTCGGTGCGGCTGACCACCTTGCCCTTGTGGTGGAGCAGATAGGACAGCAGCTTATATTCCTGCGCGGTCAGCTTCACCGGCTCGCCCGCCCGCGTGACCTTGCCCGAACGGGTGTCGAGGCGGACGTCGCCGGCGGTCAGCTCGGACGAGGCGTTGCCGCTGGCGCGCCGGATCAGCGCGCGCAGACGGGCGATCAGCTCCTCGGTCTGGAACGGCTTGGCGACATAGTCGTCGGCGCCCGCGTCGAGCCCGGCGACCTTGTCCGACCAGCTGTCGCGCGCGGTCAGGACGAGGACGGGCATGGTCTTGCCCTCCTTGCGCCAGCGGTCGAGCACGGTCAGCCCGTCAATCTCGGGCAGGCCCAGGTCGAGCACGATCGCGTCATAGCTTTCGGTCGAACCCAGGAAATGCCCCTCCTCGCCATCGGTGGCCAGGTCGATGGCATAGCCCGCACCCTCCAGCGTGGACTTCAACTGCTGGCCGAGATTGGGCTCGTCCTCGACGATCAGAACGCGCATCGCAAAACTCCTGTTGTTCGATTGCAACCGGCGGGGGTCGCGCTCACCCGTCGGTCCGGCCGATGACGCGGCCGGTGCGACCGTCGACCTCCACCCAGATGACCGTGCCATTGCGCAGGAACTTCAGCGTGTAAATGGCCGCGCCCGCATCATAGTCGAAGCCGATATATTGCGAATCGCGCATGGTGGGCACCACCCGCGCCTCGATCTCGCGCAGCGACAGATTGCCTTCCCGGCGGGCCTGGGCCGCGCGCATCTGGTCGCCGCGACGTTGATCGGGGGGCGACCCGATCATCGGCGGCGGACCCATCGGTGCGGCGAGCAGAGCCAGAAGGACGGTCATCGACATGAAACTGGCATAGCGGGAAACCGTTGAACAGCCTCTGAATGGATCATGCAGCCGTGCGACAGCGCATGGAGCGCTTGCCGGGTTCCCCCTTCGCGCCTAACTGCCAATCCATCATGGCAGCACCCGTTCTTTCCTATGAAGACCTGGGCCTTGTGCAAGGCTCGGGCTGGCTCTTCCGGCATCTCGACATCCATATCGGTCCGCGCGACCGGCTGGCGCTGATCGGGCGTAACGGGGCGGGCAAATCGACGCTCCTCAAGCTGATCGCCGGGATCATCGATTCGGACGAGGGGCGGCGTATGATCGTGCCCGGCACCCATGTCGTTTATCTCGAGCAAGACCCCGATTTGACCGGCTGCGCCACGCTGATGGACTATGTCCTGTCGGGCGAGGGCGCGCCGGAAAGCTATGAGGCCGAGGCGATCGCCGGACAGCTCGGCATCGACCTGACCCGCGAGGCCGCGACCGCCAGCGGTGGCGAGAAGCGGCGCGCCGCGATCGTCCGCGCGCTGGCGATGAACCCCGACGTGCTGCTGCTCGACGAGCCGACCAACCATCTCGACCTCGCCGCGATCGAATGGCTGGAGGATTGGCTGAAGCGCTTCACCGGCGCGTTCGTCGTCATCAGCCATGACCGCACCTTCCTGACCCGGCTGACCAAGTCGACGCTGTGGCTGGATCGCGGTCAGATGCGGCGCAACGAGGTCGGCTTCGGCGGCTTCGATGCGTGGACCGAACAGGTCTATGCCGAGGAACAGCGCGCCGCCGAGAAGCTCGACGCCAAGCTGAAGATCGAGGAGCATTGGCTCCACCGCGGCGTCACCGCACGGCGCAAGCGCAACCAGGGCCGTCTGGAAAAGCTGCACCAGATGCGCGCCACCCGCGCCGCGATGATCGGGCCGCAGGGCGCGGCGAAGCTGGGCATCGCGTCGGACGATGTGAAGACCAAGGAGGTCATCAAGGCCGAGCATGTCACCAAGCGTTACGGCGACCGCACGATCATCAAGGACCTGAGCCTGAAGGTGACGCGCGGCGACCGGATCGGCCTGGTCGGCGCGAACGGCGCGGGCAAGACCACCCTGCTCAAGCTGCTGACCGGCGAGATCGAGCCCGACGAAGGCACGGTGTTCCTCGCCAAGACGCTCGACGGCGTCATCATCGACCAGCAACGCAAGCTGATGGCGCCGGAAAAGCGGGTGCGCGAGGTGCTGGCGGACGGCGGCGACTGGATCGACGTGCGCGGGGTCCGCAAGCATATCCACGGCTATCTCAAGGAGTTCCTGTTCGACCCCTCGCTGGCCGAGGCGAAGATCGGGACGCTGTCGGGCGGCGAGCGCTCGCGTCTGCTGCTGGCGCGTGAGTTCGCGCGCGAATCCAATCTGCTGGTCCTCGACGAGCCGACCAACGACCTCGACCTCGAAACGCTCGACCTGTTGCAGGAGGTGATCGGCGATTATGACGGCACCGTCCTGATCGTCAGCCACGACCGCGACTTCCTCGACCGCACCGTCACGGTGACGCTGGGGCTGGACGGGTCGGGCACGGTCGATGTGGTGGCGGGCGGCTATGCCGACTGGGTCGCCAAGCGCAAACCGGTCGCGGAGAAGAAGGCTCCGGCCAAGGCCGCCGCCCCCGCATCCCCCGCGCCGGTCCAGGCCAAGACCAAGCTCAGCTACAAGGACCAGCGCGATTACGAGCTGCTGCCCAAGCGGATCGAAGAGCTGGAAGCGGCCATCGCGCGCGACGAGGTGAAGCTGGCCGACCCCGATCTCTATGCCAAGGACCCCGCCCAGTTCGACCGGCTGATGAAGGCGATCGAAAAGGCGCGTGAGGAGAAGGACGCGGCCGAGATGCGCTGGCTGGAACTGGCCGAACAGGTCGAGGCGCTGGCGGGCTGACCCCGCGCCCCCGCGCCCCCGCGCCCCGCGCGCATCCTACCGGGTGATGCGCGCGGTCGCCACGGCGCTCTGGAACAGGCCATCCATGGCGGCGAAGATGTCCTGGTCGGTCGTGACCTTGGTATACAGGCCGGGCGAAGCGCATTTCTGCAACGCCGGTTCGACCTGGTACAGATAGGGCGCGACATTCTTCTGGGACCAACTGTGGTTGTCCATCGCTTCGCGCAGATACTCGGTATAGAGAACCGCGATACGGATGTTGCGGGCCTTGATCGCATCGCAAAGCGTCGTGTCGATCGCCACCTCGGGTCGGCCATTGGCGCGGGCCTCGTCCCGCATGCCGTCGGTGACGATGAACATCACGCCCTGCGGAGCCTGGTTGTCGGTGCCGCTGCCCGGCGTTTCCATATTGTCGCGCATCCAGCTCAGGATGTCGCTATGCGCCGAGTCCCTGTCGCCAAAGCCGACCTCGTCCGGATCGCAGGCGCGGGTCGGGCAGTTGTTGGTGTAGTATAGCGGCACCTTCAACGTCTTGGCCTTGCTGGCCACGATCGTCATGTCCGATGTCCGCTTCGTCAGAACGGTGATGCCGCCCTTGCCGCGAAAGGTCACCACCGCCGCCCGATATGCCGCGCCGTTCTTGCTCGACGCGCTGCGGATATTCGTGCTCAGGCGCGACAGGGCGGTGCCCTCGTCATCGATGCGCAGGGTCAGGCCATAGGATGTCGCGACCCCGTACAGGTCCGTTATCCGGCCGTTCGCATCGCGCCCGGTCTGATCGGCCTGGGAATGACAGGCGAATTTGCAGCCCTGGCTGTTGCTCTGCGCCACCTTGGCCAGCCCCGCCGAGGTCGTCGGCAGCGCCATCGAGGCCGAGACGTCCAGCACCATGTAGAAGTCGATATCGGGCGCCACCGCGTTGGTGGTGGCCGACAGGCCCGATATGGGCAGGGTCTTGAGCCCCAATATCTGGGCGAAGGCGTTCGAGGATGTGGCAGTGTATTTCACCGTGGCGTTGCGCCGTCCGTTGGCGTCGGTCGGCGCCTGCACGGTCAGCCCGGTGATCTGGATGGCCCCCTCCCCGCCGAGGCCCTTGGCCTGCGCCTGGAAGACCTGGGCCGCATAGGCTGCCGCATCGCTGTCGCTGACGCCCAGCTTGGCCTTGCTGACCGCCGAGAGCGCCGCCGCATCGGCGATCGCGTTGAGCTTGGTCTGGGCCTTCATCGCGCGCGCATAGTCGACCCCCATGCCGATGGCGAAGGTCAGCACCGGCAGGGCCAGGGCGAACAGCATCATCACGTTCCCGCGACGATGGCGAAGCGCCGCGCGAAGCAGGCGGACGGACAGGATGCGACGGATCATTGGCAGTTCGAACAATCGATCTTGTCGGTATTGCGCGGCACCATGAACAGACGATCCTGGAAGGTCATCGGGCCGATGGTGCCGAACGATACCGGAGGGGAATAGGCGTAGCTGACCTCGGCGAGCAGGAAATAGGTGCCCGCACCGCGCATCGCGGCCGGAACCGCAAGGGTGGTGCCGACGGCATAGCCGGCGGTGTTCAGTCCCCGGCTCCACTGCACGGTCGTGTTGCCGCGGGCATCGGTCGCGATCTCGGTGATCCGGAAGCGCGCCTTGTCGGCGGCATAGGGTTGCAGCACCTGCGCGGCCGCGACCAGATTGTCCTGGACCTCGGCGGCCGACATGATGCCGGTCGTGTTCTGCGCGATCAGGTCGGCCGCCGCGCGGGTGGCGATCGTCACCTTGCGATTGCAGGCGATCCCGTCCTGGAGCTGGACGCCGCCCAGATAGAGCAACAGCATCACCGGCAGGATCAGCGCGAATTCGACGAGGGCGACCCCGCGCGTGTCGCCTCGCATCGTCGCCAGGACCCGCCGCCTCACGTATAGGGTTCCGACTTGGACACCGATGTCGCCATCAGGATCGACGAACCGGCATTGCCGCTCAGATCGGGCTGCGGCGTGATCCGCATCGGCCACACATAGACGAACCGCACGATCACGACCGCCCCCTGCTCGCCCAGGCTATAGGACAGCGGCGCGGACAATTTGCCATTGGCATCGAGACGCAGATTGCCATTGGCATCGAGACGCAGATCGAGCGGCGCGATAGCCAGCCCGCCGCCGGGCGCGCTCTTCACATCGACATAGAGCCGCGAGCAGGACAGGAAGATGGGCAGTTGCGCGCAGCCCGACTTGCGAAACCGCTCGGCGAGCTGCGCCTGGGTCATCCCCTGCGCCAGGGACTTGATGTCCGCCGACTGGGTCTGTCCGGTCACGATGCCGCGCGCCGCGACCTCGACCGCGGTTTCGAGCGATTCCTGCGCCAGATAGGCAAGGCTGGTCTGCAGGATCGCCAGCAGCAGCGCGAGGAACGGCGCCGCGACCAGCGCGAATTCGACGATCGCGGCCCCCCGCCGATCGCTCAGGACCGAGCGCCGGGCGCGTGCGCGACGAAGCGAGGGGGGACGAAGGATCATGGAAGGGCGGTCTCGTTTCCGCCCATATCGGTCACAAAGGGTTAAACATCCGCAAATGTGCCGCGATTTCGGGACGATACCGAAGGGCGATCAACGCAGCGCCCGCGCATAGAGCGCCAGGGTCCATTGCATCGCCTGGAGGAACAACGCGGGGTCGTAGCGCGGCCCCTCGTCGCGCAGAAAGGCGTGCTGGCCGTTCACCTCATGCCATTCATAGCTGGCACCGACCGCTTCCAGCCGGGCGCGGATCGCCTCGCGTCCGGCATAGGGGACATGCGGGTCCTGCCGCCCCCAGACGAACATCGCCTCGGCCTTCAGCTCGTCCATCCGCGCCAGGCTGTCGTCGCTGCGCCCCTCGCCCAGCGTGCCCGAATGGATGTCGGTGGCATAGAAGCACGCCGCCGCCGAGACGCGCGGGTCGAGCGCGGCGCGATAGGCCAGATGCCCGCCCAGGCACACGCCGAACGTGCCCAGCCGCCCGTTGCACGCCGGATGCGCCGCCAGCGCGGTCAGCGCCGCCATCGCATCGGCGTCATAGGCCGCGACCGGCTTGGTGAATTTCAGGTCGTTGCCGCGATCGGTGCCCGGCTTGTCATAGGCCAGCACCGTGCCGGCGGGCTCATATTCGTGATAGACCTCGGGGATGCCGACGACATAGCCCTGCCCCGCCAGCATCGTCGCCAGCCGCCGGATCGGCGCGGTCACCTGATAGATTTCGGAAAATAGCAGGATGGCGGGAAAGCGCCCCTCGACCGCCGGGCGGATCAGGTGGACCCGCATCGCGCCGCTGCCCGGCACCTCGACATCCTGAAACTCATCGCCGCGCACGATCATCGCCGGTCCCTTATATTGTCAGCAGTGTCCTTGGCACCCGCGAGCGCCCCCGGCAATCCGGTGCGGGCGTTGCATGGAGTCGCCACGCCGCTATCGTCGGCGCATGCAACGGGAACGATGGAAGCGCGACGACCGGCGGCTGGTGCTGCTGACCCTGATCTGGGCGGCGGGGCTGGTCGCGTCGGGGTGGCGGCCGTTCGACCGGGCGACCTGGGCGATGGAGGTCGCGCCGGCGCTGATCCTGATGCTGGGCGGGGCCTATAGCTATGCGCGGGTGCCCGCCGGGGCCTGGGTTCAGGACTGGCTGCATCTGGCACGTAATCCCTATGACCGGCTCGGCCATTTCGCGCAGGGCTTCGTGCCCGCCATCGTGTTTCGCGAGGCGTTGATCCGGCGGGGTGGGTTGCCGCGCGGCGGGCTGACGACCTTTCTCGTCCTCGCCTGCTGCCTGGCGGTCAGCGCCATCTATGAGCTGATCGAATTCGCCGCTGCCTTGGCGCTGGGCCAGGGGGCGGAGGCGTTTCTGGGCACGCAGGGCGATGTCTGGGACACGCAATGGGACATGCTGATGTGCCTGATCGGCGCGGCGACCGCGCTGCTGACTTTGTCGCGGCTGCACGATCGGCAGTTGATTCGATGGAAGCGCTGAAGGGGTGATGACCCGCGCCATTCGTGTTAGGGCCGATCGACATTCAGCGACGCCTTTCCGTCCCTCGCCCCTCGCAGAGGGGAGAGGGTTGCGCAGACTTGGTCTTTGCGAGAGCAAAGGCTTAGTCGGAGCTGGGTGAGGGGTGGGCGCTCGCGAAGCGAGCGCGCGAGCCTTTGGGCTCGCTCAACCCCTCACCCAAGCTGCGCTAGCCAGCAGGCTGGCAAGCTTCGCTAACCCTCTCCCCTGTCCAGGGGAGAGGGGAAGAAGACGCAATACTGAATGTCGATCCGCCCTAGAAGACGCGATCGAACGGGAGTTTTCGAAATGATCCAGCGGCACCGCTGACGCGGCACAGGTTTTCCCGGACGGCACCTTCCTGGGCTGTCGCTATGCCATCGGCGCGATGAAGGCGAAGGGCAGCGGATCGATCATCAACATCTCGTCGCGCTCCGGGCTGGTCGGGATTCCGGCGGCGGCGGCCTATGCCTCGTCCAAGGCGGCGATCCGCAACCACAGCAAGACGGTCGCGCTCTATTGCGCGCAGGCGGGCTGGACGATCCGCTGCAATTCGATCCACCCGGCCGCGATCCTGACCCCGATCTGGGAACCGATGCTGGGCGACGGGCCCGACCGCGCGGCGCGCATGGCGGCGCTGGTCGCCGATACCCCGCTGAAACGCTTCGGCGAACCCGACGAGGTCGCCGCGATCGCGGTGATGCTGGCCTCGGACGAGGCGACCTATGTCACCGGCGCGGCGTTCAACATCGATGGCGGGCTGCTCGCGGGATCGGCGGCGAGCCCGGGCTAAGCCTATGGCGTCGGGCGGTTTCGGCCGATAGGCTGACCCCATGAACCGCAACCTCACCGAAGACCGCCCGACCTTCGTCACCCATCTGGAATGCTCGCTGACCGGCGAACGCTATGAGGCGGACCGGCTCCACGGCCTGTCGCGCGCGGGCCGTCCGCTGCTGGTGCGGTATGATCTGGAGGCGATGGGCCGCGCGGTGTCGCGCGATGCGATCGCCGCACGCGACACCGATCTGTGGCGCTGGCGCGAGCTGCTGCCCGTCCGGCGCACCGGGAGCATCGTGTCGCTGGGCGAGATCGAGACGCCGCTGATCCCGATTCCCCGCTCGGGCGGCGGATCGGTGCTGGTCAAGGACGAGGGGCGGCTGCCCACCGGATCGTTCAAGGCGCGCGGGCTGGTCATGGCGGTGGCGATGGCGCGCGAGCTGGGCGTGACCCGGATCGCGATGCCGACCAACGGCAATGCGGGCGCGGCGCTGGCCGCCTATGCCGCGCGGTGCGGGATCGAGACGGTGATCCTGTGCCCCGAGGAAACGCCGGAAGTGAATGTCCGCGAGATCGCCGCGCAGGGCGCGCGCGTATGGCGGGTCAACGGCCAGATCGACGAATGCGGCGCGATCGTCGGGCGCGGCGCGGCGGAGGGGCGCTGGTTCGACTTCTCGACGCTGAAGGAGCCCTATCGGATCGAGGGCAAGAAGACGATGGGGCTGGAACTGGCCGCGCAGCTGGGCTGGGAACTGCCCGATGCGATCTTCTATCCGACCGGCGGCGGCACCGGCCTGATCGGCATGTGGAAGGCGTTCGACGAGATGGAGCGGCTGGGCTGGATCGGGTCCAGGCGACCGCGCATGTATGCGGTCCAGGCCAGCGGCTGCGCGCCCATCGTCCGCGCCTATGAGGCGGGTGAGGAGCATGCCGAACGCTGGGAGGACGCCGCGACGGTGGCGGCGGGCATCCGGGTGCCCAAGGCGATCGGCGACTTCCTGATCCTGCGTGCGGTGCGCGAGTCCGGCGGCGCGGCGCTGGCGGTCGGCGATCCGGCGATCCTGAAGGCGGTGGAGGACTGCGCGAAGCGGGACGGGTTGCTGCTCTGCCCCGAGGGCGGGGCGACACTGGCGGCGTACAAGCAGGCGGTGCGCGACAATCTGGTCGACGAGGATGAACGGGTGGTGCTGTTCAACTGCGCCACCGGGCTGAAATACCCGATGCCGGAGGCGGGGCAGTGGCTCGACAAGAACGGGGCGATCGATCTGGCGGCGCTCTAGGCCCTTGGCCTTCGACTTCGCTCAGGCTGAACGGAGGTTGGGCTCCCTTCCCCCACTCCGTTCACGCTGAGCGAAGTCGAAGCGCACGCCCCCCCTCACCCACGGACTTTCACCCGATCAGCAACCGAATCCCCAGCGCCGCCAGCAACGCCAGCGGCATCGCCACCGCGCCGATCTTGAGGAAGGCGAGGAAGCCGACATCCTCCCCCTCGCGCCGGATCGCCTGAAGCCACAGGATCGTCGCCAGCGAGCCCGTCACCGACAGGTTGGGCCCCAGATCGACACCGATCAGCAGCGCGTCGGTGACGATCTGCGGCGGCTGCGCCTGGGCGATCGCGCTGCTCGCGATCAGCCCGGCGGGCAGGTTGTTCATCAGGTTGCTGCCGAACGCCAGCACCGTGCCCGACACCGCCGCCGCGCGTGTCGGATCGGCCAGCATGCCGCGCAGGCCGCTCGCGACCCAGGCGATCACCCCCGTCCGGTCGAGCGCTTCGACCAGCACGAACAGCCCGGCGACCAGCGGCAGCACGCCCCAGCTCACCGACCGCGCCAGCGTCAGCGGCGAGCGTCCCGCCAGCAGCGACACGATCACCGCCGTCGCGATCCCCGCGATCGCGGTCGGCAACCCCAGCGGCTCGTCCAGCGCCGACATGGTGAGGAGGAGCAGCGCGGTCAGCACGATGCCCGCAATCGCCAGCTTGCCGCCATTGGTCAGCGGGTCGCGCGCGACGTCGCGCTCGCAACCGCCCGCGATCCGCTGCCGCTCGATGGTCCGCAGCACCAGGAAGGTCACGACGATCGACCCGATCGAGGGCAGCGCGAAGGCCGCCATCCACGCGCCCAGCGGCGGCATATGCCCGCCATAAAGGACCAGATTGGCGGGGTTGGAGATCGGCAGGACGAAGCTGGCGGCATTGGCGATCAGCGCGCAGGCGAACAGCAGCGGCAGCGGGTCGGCCTTCGCCTTCTTCGCCGCGACGAAGACCGCCGGGGTCAGCACGACGGCGGTCGCGTCATTGGACATGAAGGTCGTGACGACCACCCCGGTCGCATAGACCAGCGCGAAGAGCCGCGCGCGCGATCCCTTCGCCGCGTTGACCGCCGTGGCGGCGATCCAGTCGAACGCGCCATGCTCGCGCGCCGTCTCGCTGAGCAGCATCATGCCGATCAGGAACAGATAGACGTCGCCCCCCTTGGCCACCGCCTGCCCCGCTTGCCCGAGCGGCATCAGGCCGAGCAGGATCAGCAGCGCCGCCCCCGCCACCGCCCAGATCCATTCGGGCCAGCGCATCGGCCGCGCGATGACTCCGGCGGTCGACAGACCCGCAATCGCCCAGGTCGCACCCGTCGCCAGAGTCACCATCCGCATCCATTCTTGTTCGGCCCCAGCCGGGCCCCGTCGATCCCGGCGATAGGCCAGGGGCCGATCGCATGGCAATCCTCGCCCGGCGCGACGGGCAGGCGCCGCTTGGGGATCGCGTCCATGCCCCGGACCAGACAGTCGATGCGATCGCGCCCTTCGCCGCACGCCACCTCGACCGCGTGCAGCCCGGCGTCGAGCGTCACTGCGGCGTGCCACGATCCATCCTCCCCGCGCGTCATCGGCGTCGCCGCGCCGCCATCGGCCGCAACCATCGGCACCGCATCGGCATCGGCGCCGAACAGCCTGGCCGTGATCGTCACCGGGCCCGGCCGGGGGACCTGATGCGGGTCGGTCGGCCGGGTGATCAGGCGGACATCGCCGGGGCCCACGATCTGGACATGCGGCCAGGGTGCATCCAGCCGTCGGAAGCGCCAGCTGACCACCCGGTCCTGGACATGGACGATGGTGAAGCCCGCCGCGCCGCCATCCTCCTCGATCTGCCCGGTCGAGCGGGTCGCGCCATAGATGACCCGGCCATCGTTCAGCAGCTCGTTATAATGGGTATGGCCGGTATCGACGAAGGCGACCTCGCCATCGATGAGCTGGCGCGCGATCGTCTCGCCATCGGCGGCCAGATCGCCGGGATAGGCGTGCATGAAGACCAGCGGCACCTGCCCCGCCGCCTTGGCCCGCGCGAGTTCCTCGGCCAGCCGGTTGCGGTCGTGCATGGTCAGCCGGAAATCCGGCCCGCCCGCGCCCGCCGATACGATGTCGAAGAACAGGCAGCGATGCCCGGCGATCACCTCCGTCTCGGGCTGGTTGGCCCCGGGGATGGCGGCCTCATAGGCGGTGAGATCGCCCGGCTCGAAATCATGGTCGCCGGGGATGATCCGCCAGGGTCGCGACAGCGGCGCCAGCGCGTCCAGCATCCGGGCATATTGTTCGGGCATGCCGTGATTGGCATTGTCGCCTGGCAGGAAGACGAAGTCCGCCGCCTCGCCGATCCGCGCATTCACCTGCGCCACGATGGCGCGCAGCCGGTCCAGGCTTTGCCAGCCATCATCCGCGTCCAGATGCAGGTCGCCGACATGGACCCAGCAGATACCGCCGCTCATGCGTTCGCTTCCTTTCCGGCGTCTCCGCCACAGGCCGGGCGCAACGTGCCCGCAAAGCCGATCCACAGCGCGAGGCTGGCGACCGCGAAGCCGCCCAATATATAGAAGGCAGTGCTGTAACCGAGTTCCTGCGCCAGCCACCCGCCGATCGCGGGCGACAGGCTGGCCCCGACGCCCTGGATCGTCATCACCGCGCCCTGCCCGACATTGACCCGGCCGGTGCCGTTCAACAGGCAGGCGACGAGCCCCGGCACCGCGACGCTCTGAAGCCCCGCACCGATCCCGTCGAGCGCCTGGACCGGCCAGACGCCCCAATGCTCGATAAAGGTCCCCGCCAGGAATCCCCGCAGCGGAAGCGCCGCGAAGGAGATCAGCAGGACCAGCCAGTAACCGCGCCCGGCGGCGACCTTCATCGCGACCAGGCTGGCGACGATCATCACCGCCTGTGCGACCATCACCGTCGTCGCGGTGAACATCGCCGCATCGCCCTTGCCCGCGCCGACCACCGCCATGCCATAGAGCGGCAGCATCGCGCCGTTGCCCAGATGGAAGCACGCCAGCGCCGCCGCCAGGATCAGCATCGGCTTGTTGGACAGCAGCGCCTTGAACCCCTCGGCCTGCCCGCCCTCCTGATCCTCGCCCTTGTCATCCTCCAGCCCGCGCGCGGCCCGGTGATCGATGGCGCGCTCGGGGATCGACAGGACCGAGATGACCGCCAGCACCCCGAAGGCGGCGGCCAGGAAGAAGATGGCGGGCATCCCGAACTTCCAGCCGAGAAAACCCGACAGCCCCGCGCCGACCATGTTTCCGGCATGGTTCCAGGCCTGGTTGCGGCCATTCTGCGCGTTGAAGCCCTTTTGCCGGACGACGCCCAGCGTCATGCCGGTCACCGCCGGACCGATCGCCGCGCCCGCGATCGCGGTCGCCACCTGGCTGATCCCGACGACCAGCCCGGTCTGCGACCAGAGGATCAGGAAGGACGCCAGCACCGTGCAGATGCCGGTAATGACCACCACCCAGCGTTTCTTGTCGGTATGGTCGATAAAGGCGCCCGCAGGCACGGCCATCACCATCCCCGCCACGCCGCCCAGCGTCATGACGGTGCCGATCGGCCCCGTCTGCCACCCGCGCTGTTGCAGGAAGACGCCCAGAAAGGGACCGATCCCCGCCTGCATGTCGGCCATGAAGAAATTGAGCGCCTGTAGCCAGCGCGTCGCGCGGCGGCGGTCGGCGTCCGGCGCGTGGGCGCCGGAGGCGTCGGGTAGGGCAGCTGTCGCCATGGATCGTCTCCGCAAGATGCGGGGGCCCAACTCAGCAATGTTTTGAAATATCCGCAGTCAGGCTGATTTATGTTGGCCGGGGACCGCTCGCCGGGCGTTTGGTAAAATCAACCGTCCTGAAGCCCCACGCTTTTTCCGACGACCCGGCCCATGACACGAAGAAATGGCCCGATCGAGAAAGGATCGGATCGACCGGGAACAAAATCCGGTGGCGATGAAAACTCTGGCTATGCTCGGGCGCGACGTATCAGGAATTTCAGATTCGTGTCATCTTTGCTGTTTCCGTGTCCCGCTATGCTGCATCACCAAGGCAGCCGGCATGGGGATGATGGCGCGATGATCGGGACGATGGGGCGATATGCCGTGGCGGCGGGCCTGCTGGCGGGCGGCGCCGCGCCCGCTATGGCGGCCACGGGGTGTCAGGTCGGGATGATGGCCGCGATCCCCGTCACCATGCAGGGGCTTCGCCCGGTGGTCGAGACACAGATCAACGGCAGGCCCGCCCCCTTCCTGCTCGATAGCGGGGCCTTTTACAGCAACATCGCGCCACCCGTCGCGCGCGAGTTCGGGCTGTCGCTGAGCCCGCTTCCCGACGGGTATCGCGTGAACGGGGTCGGCGGCAGTTCGGAGGCACGCGTCACCACCGTCCGCCGCTTCACCCTGGCCGGGTTCGACCTGGCCCATGTCGAATTCATCGTCAGCGGCAGCGATGTCGGAGAGACCGGACTGCTCGGCCAGAATGTGCTGGGGCTGGCCGATGTCGAATATGACCTGCCCGGCGGCATGGTGCGGCTGTTCAAGCCCAGCAACTGCGCCAAGGCCGCCATGGCCTATTGGACCAAGGGGCAGCCCTTCTTCGAAATGCCGATCGAGCCGCGCGACAGCCGCCAGCACCACACGGTCGGCACGGTCGAGCTGGACGGCGCGAAGCTGCGCGCCACCTTCGACACCGGCGCGGACGGCACCGTGCTGACCCTGCGCGCCGCCGCGCGGGCCGGGGTGCATCCCGGCGATCCGGGGGTGGAGCCCGCAGGCTGGTCGACCGGGATCGGGCATCATGTCGTCAAGGGCTGGGTCGCGCGGTTCAAGCTGCTGCGGATCGGCAATGAGGAACTGCACAATGTCCGGCTGCATATCGCCGATCTGGGCGGACTGGACACCGACATGCTGCTGGGCGCGGATTATTTCGTGTCGCACCGCCTCTATGTCTCGAATGCGCAGCACCGGCTGTATTTCACCTATAATGGCGGACGGCTGTTCGACGCCGCCGCGCATGTCGATCCCGCCGCGTCGGGCGCGGTGCAGGTCGTCGCCGAGGCCGCCGCACCGACCGATGCCGAGGGCTATAGCCGTCGCGGCGCGATGCTGCAGACCCAGCACGACCTGCCCGGCGCGATCGACGCCTTTACCCATGCCATGACGCTCGCGCCCCGCGACCCGCGCTTCCCCCGCCAGCGCGCGCTCGCCTATCTGGAGCAACGGCGGCCGGTGCTGGCGATCGACGACCTCAACACCACGCTGACGCTCGACCCCGCCGACACCCACGCCCGTTTCCTGCGCGCCGAGCTTCGCCAGCGGGCGGGCAATCCGGCGGGCGCGGTCGCCGATCTCGACCAGATCAGCGCCGCCCTGCCGCGCGAGGACATGCAGCGCCTGCAAATCGCGCGGCTCTATGCCGATGCGGACGCGATGGCCCCGGCGATCGCGCAATATGGCCTGTGGCTGGACACGCATCGCGACGATGCCCGGCGCGGCACCGCGCTCAATGGGCGATGCTGGGCCCGGATGCTCGCGAATGTCGAGCTGGACAAGGCGATGAGCGACTGCAACGCCGCCATCCATGCGGTGCCGGGCAATCCCAGCTATCTCGACAGCCGCGCCTTCGTCCGGCTGCGGCGCCACGAGGATCAGGCCGCGCTCGCCGATTTCGACGCCGCGCTAGCCATCGATCCCAAGCGCGCCTGGGCGCTCTATGGCCGCGCCATCGTCGAGCAGCGGCTGGGCAGGACCGCCGAGGCCGATCGCGACCGCGCCGCCGCCATCGCGATCGACCGGCACATGCCCGACCGGATCAGGACATTCGGCATCGCCTGACCGGGTGGCGGGGCGGCGGTTGGTGCCGCCGCCCCCCCCCTCCTCAGAACGACTTGGACACGCCGACGAAGAAGCCGCGACGCGGCCCATATTGCGGCGCGCCGACACCCACGCCGGTTCCGTCGCGGATCTCGTATTTGTGGTCGAGCGCGTTGATGACGTCGAAGCGGATGTCGATGTTCGGCCCGGCCAGATGGTGGCTCGCGGTCAGGTTGAACTGGGCATAGGGCGCGATCTTGGCGCCGTTGGGAATGCTCCGCACATCGTCGTCGCGGCGCAGGCCCGAGCCATAGATCATGCTGCCGCCCAGCTTCGTGCCCCCCGCAAAGGCATAGGACACACCCGCCGATCCGGTGAAGGTCTGGTCGTGATCCAGATAGATATAATGCCGGGCGATATAGTCGAGATCGTCCTGGCCGAAGCTGAACTGGCTGGAGACGATGCCCCGGCCCTTGGCCTTGGCGGCGGCGAAATTGGCATAGGCGAGCAGCGGCCCACGCTGATAGCTCATATTCGCCTCGATCCCGCCGATACGCCCCTGCCGATAGTTGAACGGGGTCAGGATGATCGGCGCGCCGAACTGCCCCTCGTCGATCAGGTTCTTCGAGATGCGGTAATAGGCGTCGATGCCATAGGTGAAGTAGCGGCTGAGCCGCGCCTGGAACCCGGCGTCGAAATAATCCTGCCGCTCGGCATAGGGGACGTCGTTGACGGTGACCGAGGGATAGGCGCTGGTGCCGACGAACTTGTTGATGCTGGTATTGCCGACCAGCTCGAAGGGCGGCGGCACGAAATAGCGCGAATAGCCCGCATGCAGCGTATAGACATCGTCCGGCTGCCACACCAGGTTGACGCGCGGCGACAGCTGCCCCTCACGGCGATAGCCGTTATAGAGGTCGTAGCGCGCGCCATAGTTCAGCGTCAGCCTGGGCAGCAGCTTCCATTCGTCTTGCAGATAGGCGCTGACGCTGGTCGCGGTCTTGCCGCTATTGTCGGCGATCATGATCGGCTCGCCCGCCTGGGCGCCGTTGCCGTCGACCGGGAAGACGCTGGTCGTGGTCGCGCTGGTCGAGCGGTCGCGCGACAGCAGCAGGCCGCCGCGCAGCGTGTGCGCATCGCCCAGATGATAGACGGCATCGACCTGCCCGCCGATCGCGAAATCCTGCTTGTACGCCTGTTGCGCCTGCCCGTTATAGAGCAGCTCGCCCAGCACGTCGGGACGATAGCGCAGCGAGGAATAGCGCGCGAAAAGCGACGCCTGCACGGTGAACGGCTCGGCATCGTGGAGGAAGGCCAGTTGGCCGAAGCCGGTCTTCTCCAGCTGCGTCTCGTTCAGCTTCTCGCTGGGAAACGTCTTCTGTCCGCCGACGCTCCAGGTGCCGCCTGGCTGTTGGCCGACCGGGTTGGGGATCTGGAACCACTGGTTGGAATAGCCGCCGACGAACGACACCCGGTTCTGGTCGTCCAGGATATGGTCGACATAGGCAAAGCCCTGATACTGGTCGGTATCGTCGTGCACCGGATTGGACCGGCCGTCGACGCTCTCGATGCCCAGGCCACTGTGCCGGTAATCACCCGACACGAAGTAATTGGTGCTTCCCGAAGAGCCGCCATAGGTCAGGCTGGGCTGGATGGTGTTGTGGCTGCCGCCATAGATGGAGGCGGTGCCGCCATTGTCGAACAGCCCGCTCTTGGTCGTGATGTCGATCACGCCTGCGGTGCGCAGGCCATATTGCGCCGGCAGCGCGCCGGTCAGGATGTTGACCTTGTCGACCAGGCGCGGCGACAGGGTCTGGCCGAACACCGCCAGGCCTTCGGGCAGGATGGTGCCGTTGATGCGATATTGCAGGCCATTATGGTCGTCGCGGACGTGGAATTGGCCGAAACCGTCCTGCACGATGCCGGGCGCCTGGAGCAGGATCTGGTTGAACTGCTGGTTCTCGCCGCCGGGCAGCGCCTTGATCGTCGCGCTGGTGATCTCGTAATTCGACGCGCCGAGGCTGGGCTGGATATGCGCGCGCGCCGTGTCCAGCCGCTTGGCGGTCACGACGATGTCGCTGCTGTCGCCGCCCTGCGTCTGGTCCGCGTCAGGCGTGGGCACGCCGCGCGTCTGCGCCATCGCCGGCATGGCGATCGCGGCCGTGGCTACGCAACACAACAGGGCGTATAAGCGCATAGAGATACTCGCATGATATATAGTCTCCCGGACGTTCTGCTTCGCCTTGCTGCGGTGCGAAGGCAAGCGCCGTCGCGCTCCATGACGCATTTGTAAGACAGTCATCATCCGCCCGCCCGCCATGGCCAGCGGGGCCGGATCACGCTAATCATGCGGATATGGCCGAACGTTTTGAGAGACACCGCCAGCCCTGGCGGCCCGACGAGATTCAGAAACTCCACACGCTCGCCAAGAAGGGCATGGCGCTGAAGGCGATCGCCAAGGCGCTGACCCGCAGCGAGGAGTCGGTCAAGGCGCGCGCCAAGGAAGACGGGCTGTCGATCGCCAAGCTGCACTGAGCCGGACGGGCGACGCTACTGCGCGACCCGCCCGATCCGCACCAGCACGCCGTTGGGGTCGCTGACCGCGAACTCATAGGTACCCCAGGGCTTGAGGTGCGGCGCGCCGGGCTCGATGATCCGGTCGCGCACCCGGTCGGCGACCGCGTCGACGTCCTCGACATAGAGATAGAGGCCGAAGGGATTCTCCTCCACGCGGGGTGGCCAACCGGGCATGTGGTTCAAATGCAGATGCCAGCCGCGCCCGTCCTCCATTATCCGATAGCCGCCGAAATCGGCCGCGACGGTAAAGCCGAGCAGCCGGTAGAAGGCGGTGCTGGCCGCCATGTCGCCAGCCGGCACGATCGCGACGCAGTGATGATTCATGGCCCTCTCCCGTCCCGTTGGCGGGACCGGCGCATCCTATCGCATGGCGTCGTCCGCGAAAGCCGTTTGCCGCTATAGCGGATAGCCGTCGCGGCACCGCTCCCATTCGACCGGATCATGCGCGCAGACGAGCGTGACCGTGTCGCGGCGTGCGATCGACAGGTCGCGCAGCCGGGCCTGGTTGGCCAGACGCGCACGCGCATCGACCTCCATCAGCCGCTGATAGGCGCGCAGGCCCGGCGTGCAGCGGCGCCTCGCCTCGCGCATCTCGCCGCGATAGAAATAGGCGTCCCCGGCATGGAGCAGCCATCGCCCGCCGGGCTGTCGGATCGCCACGCCCGCATGGCCCCATGTGTGGCCGGGAAGCGGCACCAGCAGGATTTCGGGCGGCAGGCCGGGCAGGTCGCGGACCGCATCGAACCCGAACCAGCCCTCGCCCCCGGCGCTGTGGAACTGCCACCGCGCGACCTGATCCCATTGCCGGGGCCGCCAGCGGTTGCGCGCGACGATCCCCGCATGCGGCCCGGCGGCATCGTCATATTCGCGGCGCATGACATGCACGGCCGCATTGGGAAAATCCTCCAGCCCGCCCGCATGGTCGAAGTCGAGATGGGTCAGCACGATGTGCCGGACATCCCCGGCGCGATGGCCCAGCGCCTCGATCTGGCGGATCGCGGTTTCCGACTCGCGCAGCCGGATGTTGAGCATGGCCCGCCACGGCAGGGTGATGCGGGGATCGGGGCGGCGATGCGGATGCGCCACGTCGCGCAGGCCATAGCCGGTATCGACCAGCACCAGCCCGCTC
Source organism: Sphingomonas sp. SORGH_AS_0950 (assembly GCF_030818415.1). Classification (NCBI taxonomy): domain Bacteria; kingdom Pseudomonadati; phylum Pseudomonadota; class Alphaproteobacteria; order Sphingomonadales; family Sphingomonadaceae; genus Sphingomonas; species Sphingomonas sp. SORGH_AS_0950. The sequence continues at coordinate 2,916,150 of NZ_JAUTAE010000001.1, read as the reverse complement.
GCCTCGGTCTCGATCAACAGGCAGTGGCAGACCAGATGCCCCAGCGGCCCATGGCTGCGCCCGTCGAACAACGCACCCCCCAGGGGGCAGTCGGTCCCGCAGTTGAGATGGTGGATCCGCATCGGACTCCAACCCGATCGATCGGGCGATCGTTCCATCTTATCCCTATTTTACAACAGGATAAACCACATCACCTGGATCAGGAAGCCGCCATCACGGCTCAGGCGGTCAGGGTGATCCGCCGCCCTTCCCGCGCGGAGCGATAGATCGCCTCGATGACGCGCAGATCGGCCAGCCCTTCCTCGCCGGGGACCAGCGGCCGGGTGTCGTTCAGGATGCACTCGGCGAAATGGTCGAGCTGTCCGGCATGCTGCCCCTTGCTCGGCGTCAAGCGCCGCTCCTCGGTCCGGCCGTCGCGGTGGACGAACATCCGCTGCCCCTCATAGGCGGTGGCGGGTTCCAGCTCGATCCAGCCCTTCGTCCCCGTCACGCGGTAGATATTGTGCCCCGAGCTATAGCTCGACACGCAGGTCGCCTCGATCCCGGAGGGGAAGCGCAACAGGAAGGTGATGCGGTCCTCGACGGTGCGGAAGCGCGGGTCGTTGCGGTCGGTCGATTCCACCGCACTGACCTCCACCGGCTGCTCGCCGGTCAGGTAGCGGACCGCGTTCAGGCTGTAGATGCCGATGTCCATCAGCGACCCGCCCCCCGACAGCGCACGGTCGAGTCGCCACTGGTTGGGCTGCGCGTTAAAGCCATGGTCGGAGGTGACGATCCGCGTCGGCCCGACAAAGCCCTTGCGCGCCAGATCGATCGCCAGCCGGTTATACGGCTCGAACCGCGAGCGATAGCCGATCATCAGCTTGCGCCCCGCCGCCTGGCAGGCCTCGATCATCGTCCGGCAGTCCGAGGACGACACCGCCATGGGCTTCTCGCACATCACATGCTTGCCCGCCCGCGCCGCGCGCACCGTATATTCGGCGTGCAGGGCGTTGGGCAGGATCACATAGACGACGTCGACATCGGGATTGTCGCGGATCGTGTCGAAGTCCGCATAGCTGTAGCGGTGGCTGGCGGGCACGCCATATGTCTCGCCGAAACGGGCCAGCTTCTCGGGCGTGCCGCTGACCAGCGCGGTCAGGCGCGCATGGTCGCACTCGGCGAATTTGGACATAATCAGTTCGGCATAGCGGCCCAGTCCGACAATGGCATAGCCGATCCTGCGCCCGCCCGGCGCGGCGCAGGCGCCCCCGGCCGCCATAGCCAGTCCGGCGCCCAGCCCTGTGATGACGGTTCGACGGCTGGTGTCGCGCATGATCCTCTCCCGATCGGTTATGGCTATATCCGTCAATGGCTTAGCATCATCCGCCGATCCGCACCACCGCGCGCCGTTTCCGCCGCCCCCCGTCCCCCCTTGCCAGGATTTCCGACGCGCCATAGCGTCGCGGCCGGGGATCTGGGGGGAATAGAGACGTGCGTACCATATTCGTGCCGCGGCACCGGCTGGCGCCGGCGCTTCTGATGGCGGGCGTCGCCGCCTTTCCGCTTCACGCCGCCCGACCGGTCGCCGTGGCGGTGGAGACCGCGGGCCCCGCCGCCGCGCAGGCCCCGGCGGTCGAGCCGATGCCCGACTGGGTCCGCACGCTTGCCATCCCCGAGGCGACGAAACCGCGCGTGGAGCGGGCGCAGGACGGCGTCGTCTATCTGCTCAACGATGCGCAATATCGCTCGCGCCCGGACGGTCATGACGACTGGTTCCGCCTGACGAGCAAGGTCATCAACCGCAGCGGGCTGGAGTCGGCCGGTCAGATCACCATGGCCTATAATCCGGCCTTCGAGACGCTGGGCGTCCACTTCGTCCACCTGATCCGCGACGGCAAGGTCATCGACCTGACCCGCGACACGCAGTTCCGCGTGGTCGAGCGCGAGGACGATCTGGAGGACGGGATCGTCAGCGGCACGATGAAGGTCATCGCCAATCTGCGCGACGTGCGGGTCGGCGACATCGTCGATTACGCGACCACGGTCCATGCCCGGTCCAGCCTGTGGGCGGGCCATGCCTTTTACGGTTTCTCCCAGCGTTTCTCCGAGCCGCTGGCGATGCGCAGCCTGCGGTTCGTCTGGCCCGAGGGGATGACGCCGCGTTTCAAGGCGATCAACAGCGACATCGCCTTTCCGCCGCGCAAGACCGATCGCGGCACCGAATGGGAATGGAGCGTCACCGATCCCGCGCCGATGAAGGGCGAGGACAATGTGCCCGGCGGCGTGTTCCAGTGGGGACTGGGCGAGATCTCGACGATGCGCGACTGGGGCGAGGTCGCGACCTGGGCGACCGGGCTCTACCGGGGCGACGACACGCTGCCCGCCGACTTCGCCGCGCGGCTGGACGCCATCGCCAAGGCGTCGCCCGCCCCCGCCGACCGGCTGACCGCCGCGACCCGCTATATCCAGGACAATATCCGCTATGTCGGTGAGGAGCTGGGCGAGGGCTCGTTCGTGCCGCGGCGGCCCGGCGTGGTGCTGGCGCGCGGTTACGGCGACTGCAAGGACAAGAGCCTGTTGCTGGCGGTGGCGCTGCGGCGGCTGGGCATCGACGCGGTGCCTGCGCTGGTGTCGACGACCGACGGCCCCCGGCTGACCGAGCGCCTGCCCTCGCCGCTGGTGTTCGACCATGTCATCGTCCGTGCGGTCCTCGACGGACGGGTGCTGTGGATCGACCCGACCGGCACCCATCGCGGCGGCCGGGGGACCGCGATCGTCCCCTCCAATCTGGGCCATGCGCTGCCGATCCGCGACGGCCAGGCGGCGCTCGAGCCGATGGCGGGCTATGGCGAGCGGGCCGGGCGCATGACCGTGGTCGAGGAATTCGCGGTCGACGAAAAGGCCGAGGTCGCGATGACCCTGCACGTCGTGACCCGCTATACCGACGCCCGCGCCGACCAGGTGCGCGGCAGCTGGGCCTCGACCTCCGCGCGCAAGATCGCGGACGACAATCTCGCTTTCTATCGCAAGCGCTTTCCCGAACTGGTCGAGGGCAAGCCGCTGGTCCAGACCGACGATCGCGACGCCAATGTGGTGACGATGGTCGAGGACTATACGATGTCGCGCGCCGCGTTCGACAAGGCCAAGCTGTCCGCCAAGCTGATCACCCGCGCCTATGCCGCACAGGACATCCTGCCCGACCGGCAGGATGATCCGCGCCGCCAGCCGCTGGCGCTGCCCGACCATGTGGTGAACGAGCAGACGATCGACCTGCGGGTCAAGGACCGGCTGCTCGAGCCGCTGGACGATGTCGAGGCCAAGGGCGGGCCGGTGGCCTTCTCGCGCCGCTCGACCAAGCTGCCCGACGGCCTGCACATCGTCTATCGACTCGACACCGGCCCGCGCGACATGGTGCCCGCCGCCGAGGCGGAGGCGGTCTATGCCGTGTCGGAGAAGGTCTCGAACGAGACGGGCATCGAATTCTATCTGGAAAAGTCCCCGCGCCCCTCGGGAATGCCTGCCGGGCTCGACCCCGCCCTGACGGCGACGATCCGGCCCGACCTGGAAAAGCTGATGGCGCTGATCCAGAAGCCGGACCAGCCGTCGAAGATCGAGGCGCTGTCGCTGATCGCCGCGATGTCCGAAAAGCTGCCGCACCCCTCGCCGATGGCGGGGATGGTCGACGGGCTGAAGGCGGCGGTGCTGTCCGATCTGCGGCGTCCGCAGGCGGCGCTCGCCGCATTCCAGTCGGCGACCGCGCAGTTCGACGGCAATCCCGAGGTGTTCCGGATGTGGATCGCCTATGAGCTGGATCTGGGAACGCCGGACTCGGTCGTGAAGGCCTTGCAGCGCACCCGTGCCGCCCAGCCCGCGATCGTCACCGGACTCGAAGATGCATGGGTTCGCGCCGCACTCCAGAAGATCCAGACCTTGCCCGCCGAGGCGCGGACGAAGGCCCATGAGGATCTGTGCATCGTCCTGTCCGACAGCGAATGGCAGCAATCGCCGCGCACCGCCTTCGGCGGCAGCATGCTGGGCTGCGCGATCGTGGCGCAGAGCCGCCGGGGCGATCTCGCCGCCGTGCGGGCCGGGCTGGCCAGGACCCCGCCGACGCCCGCGCTGCTGGCGCTGGCCACCGACAGGCGGCACCAGCCGCTGTGGGGCGACATGGAGCGGCTGGTCGCCGACGGCTTCCGCCAGTCGCTGACCAGCGCCGCCGCCAGCGCGGAGGCCGCCGCCAGCGCCGCGCCGCGCGATTACAAGGCGGTCACCGAACAGATGCGCACGCTGCGCACGCTCGGCCGCTATCAGGAGGCGATCGCGGCGGGCAAGGCGCTCGCCACCGACACCGCGCGGATCGAGATGGTCGGCCATGACGGCTTCTGGCTGGCCAACGAATATGCCGAGAATCTGCGCTCGCTGGGCCGGACCGACGAGGCGGTGGCGCAATATGACCGGATGCTGGCGCTGGGGATGGAGCAATATCCCGAGCTGGTCTCGCTGGCGATAAACCGCGCCGAGACGCTGACCGCCGCCGGACGCTATCAGGCGAGCATCGACAGCCTGACCGCGCTGGAGGCCGGGCAGGGCCCGAAGATCAGCCTCTATGGCAAGATGTGGATCTGGTCCAACCGCGCCTGTGCGCAGCACCGGCTGGGCCATGCGGCGGAGGCGAAAGCCGACGAGGACCGGCTGGCCGCCAAGCCCGCCGAGAACTGGAGCGCGACGACCTCCGCCGCGGCATGCCGGGGCGACGTGAAGGCGATCGGCGAGCATCTGATCGCCCGCCTGCGCGCCGAGGACAGCCGGGAGCAGGCGATCGGCCTGTTCCTGATCCAGCCGCCCTCCCCGCACCGCACGTCGCTGGAGGCCGAGATGGTCGAGACGATGGACAAGGCCCGCGCGCTGCCCGAGGTGCAGGCCGAACTCGCCAAATATGGCCGCGCGGTCCGCTATGCCGGGATGGCGGGGGGTTGGGGTACGTTCTGACGCCCGTTCGGACCTCTCCCCTCCCGCAAGCGGGAGGGGTCGGGGGAGGGCATGGGGTCTCACCGAGCCCATAACCCGTGGCCATCGCCCCTCCCCAACCCCTCCCCTTGCCGGGAGAGGGGCTTTATGGGCCGGGCCCTCCGCTATGACGAATGGGCGCAGGGCTGGTGAACGATCCGACGCCCGTCCGGACCTCTCCCCTCCCGCAGGCGGGAGGGGTCGGGGGAGGGCATGGGGTCTCACCGAGCCCAAAGCCCGTGGCCCTCGCCCCTCCCCAACCCCTCCCCCTGCCGGGAGAGGGGCTTCACCGGACTAGCCCCCGACGCTACCCAGACGGCGCCGCGCCCTGTCCAGTGCCGCGTCGCGCCATGCCCTCAGCGTTGCCGCCGGGACCTCCGCCAGATCGAAGCGCAATTCGTGCATCGTCATGCCCGAGCGATAGCCCTCGGGCCAGACGGCGGTCTGTTCGAAGCCGCAGCGCTGGAAAAAGGGCGCAACCCGTGGCGAGGTGTCCACGGTGACATAGCGGGTCGGCGGATCGGCATGGGTGGCGATATGGAGCAGCCGCTCGAACAGCAGCAACCGGCCCAGCCCCATGCCGTGGCAACGCCGCGCCGCCATGCCCCAATAGAGCAGCGCCTTGTTGTAATGCTCCCAGAGTTCATAGCCGCCGAACGCCACCGCCACCCCGTCCAGCACAACCACGAAGGCCGGGCCGTCGGGATCGTCCAACGTCTCCTCCAGCCATTCGCGGTCGCCCGCGCCGAAATAGTCCGCCCGATTGTCGTCGAAGATCGCCAGCACGGCGGCGTAGTCGGCCTGTTCGTAACGGCGGACGGCGAGGTCGGTCATAGCGTATCGTCCCAAAGAGCCACGGTGTCGAACGCGCCACCCGCCTCACGGCTCCAGCAGCGAGACATGCCCTCACAGGTCGCTGTCGCCATGACCGAATCGATCAGCCGGGTCTCGATCGACTCCGCCGCCAGCCGCCGGGGCGCGCCGACCAGCTTGGCGTGCGCTTCCTTGATCGTCCAGCGGCGCAGCCATTGCCGCGACCGGTCACCCGGCGGCGCGGCGCGCAGCGCCTGTGCTTCCAGCGGGGTCAGCATGTCCCAGAGCGGCGGGGCCTCCTCGATCAGCTCGCGGTCGACCGCGATCGGCCGGCGCGCCGCACCGATCAGGCACTGGCCGCCGCGCCCCGACAGGCCGAGATGCCAGCCGCGCGGGACCACGACCTGTGGCTGCCCCGCCGGGCTGCGCGCCAGCATGACCGCCTGCGGATCGAGGCTGCCGAGCCGGGCGAGCAACCGCGCGGCCAGCCCCGCTCGCCGCCCCGCCCCCGGATCCTCGGTCCGCCAGATCACCGGGCCATCCGCGTCCAACGCGTCCAGCGCGCCGTCATGCCAGAGCGGCGTCATCCCCCGGTGACGATGCGCGCCGGGCTGCCTTCCCAGTTGGTGCCGTCGGGCAGCGTCTCGCCCTTCATCACCACCGACAGGTCGCCCAGCTGCGCGTCCGCCCCGATCTCGGCATCGTAGAGCACGATCGCCAGCGAGCCGATGGTCGCGCGGTCGCCGACGGTGATCGCGCCGACCTTCATCACCCGGTCCTCGAACAGATGCGTCTGGAGCCCGGCATAGTCGTTCAGCGCGACATCATCGCCGATCGTGACCAGATCATGCTCGGTCAGGTCGGTGGTGTCGATATAGCAGCGCCGCCCGACCTTCGCGCCCATCAGCCGCAGATAGAGCCCGATCCACGGCGTGCCGCGCAACGGTTCGAGCAGGTTGCTGACCGCCAGATTCTCATAGGTCGCCGTCACCAGCTCGGTCCGCCAGACAAAGGTGCTCCACAGCGGCGCGGTGGTCGTCTTGTACCGCCCGACGACCAGCCATTTCAGCGCCAGCACAAACGCCCCGCAGGCCAGGCAAAAGCCCAGATAGAGGAAGGGGAAGGTCGAGACGATGACCAGCCCGCCGCGCTCCAGATCGTCGAGATCGCCGACCACCGAGAGCAACATGCTGAAGAACACCAGAAAGGCGGTCAGCGACAGGGTGGTGCGGATCGCCTCGATCGACAGACGCGTGGCGATCAGGCCGCGCGACGGGTTGAAGCGTGCGCCCTCGTCGAACATCGTCGCGACCTGGCGCACCGGCAGCTTGAAGGCGGGCGAGCCGAACCAGGTGCTCCCCGCCTCGGTCGCGAGCGCGGGGTCGGCGGGGGGCTTGGACAGGACGCCGATCAACACCTCGTCGCCGATCTGCGCGCCGGTCGGCAGCAGCGCGGAATTGCCGATGAAGCTGCGGCGGCCGATCTTGGTATGGGCCAGCTCGATGGTGCCGTGCCCGATCTTGGCCGCGCCGAAGATAACTGAGTCCGCGATGAAGCTCTCCGGCCCGATCTCGACCAGGTCGGGGATGATCGCGCTGGCGGTCGAAATCTCCGCGCGCCGCCCGACCTTGACGCCCAGCGCGCGATACCAGGGGATGACGTACAGCGTCGCGAAGATCGGGTGCAGCAGCCGCAGCGCCAGATCGTTGATCTGCTTGACCATCCAGTAGCGGACATAGAAGCCGCTGTTCAGGTCATAGACGCCCGGCGCGACCCGGCCGAGCAGCAACCGCTTGGCCAACACGGTCAGCACGCACATCATTACGATATAGGTCGCGGCGAGCAGCGGCGAGACGAGCATATAGCCATAGCCGGTCGTCGCCCAGTCCAGCTCGATCAGCGCGATCAGGCCCGGTGCGATGGGCAGGATGGCGAGGATCGGCAGCAGCAGCGCGCCGATCAGCAGCCCCAGCGACGCCGTGCCGCTCTTCGCGGTCCGCACCGTGCCGGGCTCCACTATCTGGTCGAAGGCGGCGGGCGATCCGGTCCAGCGTTGCCGCGCCGGAATCACCGTCTCGGCCGGGAGCGCGGACATGTCGTCGAGGATCGCATCCTCCTCCAGCCGCGCATTCCGCCCGACCACCGCCTGCGACCCGACAAAGGACCGTGCGCCGAGATGGACCGTGCCCAACCGCAGCAACCCGCGCTCGACCGAGCTGGTCGCCAGCACCGCCTGGTCGCTGACGATGGCGTCGTCGCCGCACGCAAACAGGTCGGCGGTGTCGATGATGCCGGTGCCGATATAGGCGCGCTTGCCGATCCTGGCGCCGAGCATCCGATAATATCCCCGGATCATCGGGGTGCCCGCCAGATAGGGGGTCGCCGTCACCGCGATGATCCGGCGCACCAGCCACCAGCGGAAATAGGTCCAGCCCCAGAGCGGATACTCGCCCGCCTTGAACCGCCCGGCGATCAGCCACTTGGCCGCAATCGAGAACAGCATCGAGGCGACGGGGACGATGGTGAAGAATAGCGCGCTGAGGACCAGCGCGTCGATCCGGCTCATCCGCCCCGCCAGATGGGTATAGGCGACGTAAGGGAAGAACCATTGCAGCCCGGCAATGGTATAGATGGGCAGCAGCGCGACGGTCTGCGCGGCGACACACAGCATCCGCTGCCATTCGGGGACGCGGTGGAAACTCGCCTCGGTCGCCACCGCGACGGGCGCGGTCCCGCCGATGCGCAGCGCCAGCGCGCGGATGGTCGGCGCGGCGTAGAGATCCTCCAGCGACAGCCCGGCCAGCCCCGGCACCTTGCGCGCCGCCGAGACGAGCCGTGCGGCCTTCAGCGAGTGGCCGCCCAGATCCTCGAACAGATCGTCGGTGACGGATACCGGCTGCGGCGCGAAGGCTTCGGCCCAGATGCGATGGAGCTGTTCCTCCATCGGGGTCGCGGGGGCCTCGATGGCGCGACCGGTGTCGACCGTCACCTCGGGCTTGAGCAGCGCCTTGCGGTCCACCTTGCCCGAGGCGGGCAGCGTCGGCAGCGCCACAAGTTGCTGGTACGCCGCAGGGCGCATGTAATTGGGCAGCCGCTCGGTCACGCGCGCCTTGATATCGGCGATGTCGATCGTCTCGCCGCCGCGCGCGACGAGGAAGGCGGCCAGGAATTCGGAGCCGTCGGCATCGGTGAACAGATGGACGACCGCCTGCGCGACGCCCGGAGCCTCGCCGATCACCGCCTCGATCTCGGCCAGTTCGACGCGGAAGCCGCGAATCTTGACCTGGGTGTCGATGCGCCCGACGAAATCGATGTCGCCCGCCGCGTCCAGCCGGACGAGATCGCCCGAGCGATAGATGCGCTCCGGCCCGCCCGACACGGTGTCGAACGGGGTCATGGTGAATTTCTCGGCGGTCAGGTCGGGGCGGTTGACGTAACCGACGCCGACGCCGGGGCCGCCGATCACCAGCTCGCCCTCCTGCCCCGCTTCCACGGGTTGCAACGCCTCGTCGACGATCCAGGCGGTATAGCCGGGCAGCGGCTTGCCGATGGTGATACGCTTGCCCGGCTGCACCTCGGTCCAGGTCGCGGTCACCGAAGTCTCGGTCGGGCCATAGGTGTTGAGCAGCCGCAAGCCCGGCCGCGCGAGGCGACGCGGCAGGTCCGCCGGGCACGCCTCGCCCCCCATGTTGATCAGGCGGAGCGTGGGCACCGGATGCTCGACCAGCGCGATCAGCGAGGGGACGACGTGCCAGACGGTCGCCTTTTCCTCGGCCAGCGCGATCGCGACATCGGGCCCGCTCGACGCCAGCGCCTCGGTCGCGACGAGCAGTTTCGCGCCGACGAAGAAGGCGCTCCACATCGTCTCGACCGACATGTCGAAGGCCAGGCTGAACCCGCCGAACACGATGTCGCCCGGCTCCAGCGCCAGGATCGCGCTTTCGGAGCGGACCAGATGGCAGGCATTGGCATGGGTGATCATCACCCCCTTGGGCCGCCCGGTCGTGCCCGAGGTATAGATGATATAGGCCAGGTCGTGCGGGTCCGATTCCGTCACCGTGCGCCCCATCGGCAGCGGCGGCTCGGCGGCGAGATCGCCCAATTCGGCGTCCAGGCACAAAGTCCGCCCCGGAATCTCCCCCGCCCGCGCGCTCGTGGTGATGGTCAGCGCCGCGCCGCTATCCTCGATGATGTAGGCGATGCGGTCCTGCGGATAGCCCCAGTCGACGGGCACATAGGCGGCCCCGGCGCGCAGCACGCCCAGGATCGCCATATACTGGTCCAGCCCGCGCGGCAGGCACAGGACGACGCGGTCGCCCCTGCCCACCCCCAGCGCGCGGAGCCGGTGCGCCAGCGACAGGCTGCGCTGCGCCAGCATGTCATAGGTCCATTCGGTCGAGCGGCCGAATTCCTCGTCCGCGCCGATCAGCTTCAGCGCGGTCGTCCAGCCCCGGTCCCGGCAGGTCGCGTCGAACAGCTCGTGGAGCAGTTCGTCCCGCGCATAGGGGCGGTCGGGCCGCAGCGCCGGGGCCGGAGCGATCGAGGCATGGATGCTCGGCGCGACGGAGGCTTCGGTATCTGCGGACATCGATACGCTTTCCTGGGGAACAAGGACGGGAGACGGCTCAACTGCGCCGGATGAGCGCCCGTGACAATCGCCGATCCTCCAGCGAATAGTAAAGCCAGATGCCATCCTCGGCCACCACGACCGAGGCGGCGAAGGCGATGTCGGTGGCGCCGCGATCATCGGCGGGCGGCGGCAGGATCAGCGGCTCGATCCCGCGCGCGACGACGCGGGTATAATGTTCGTCGAACGCAACCCAGCCGATCCGCCAGCGCGCATCGCGCGTCGCGCCATTGTAGAACATGACCGGACACGCCTTGTCGTCGGTCAACAGCGGGCCGGTCGACAGATGCCAGTCGTCCCAGCTGTTCTCGCGCGGCATGAAGGGGGTGGGCTGTTCGGTCCAGGGGCCCGCGACGTCCGCGCCGATCGCCATGCCGATGCGCGAGGCCTGGTCGGCGGCATATTCGTAGAACAGCCGCCAGCGTCCGTCGGCGGTGCGGTCGACGGTCGCCTCCTTCGTATTGCCCTCGGACTTGGAGGAAGCCAGCGCGACACCGCTCTTGGCCAGCCGGTCGAGCGCGGGGCCGGTGGCATAGGACAGCTCGCCATGCGAATGGTCCGCCAGCACGCCCGAATAATAGACGAGATAGTCGTCCTCGCGGCGCACGACGGTCGGGTCCTCGACCCCGCCCGCGTCATGGTCGCCCGGCCCCGGCGCGATCGAGGGGGTGTCGAGCATGGTGAAATGCCGCCCGTCCTCGCTCCATCCCGACCAGATCACGCCGGTATCGGTCAGCGTCTCGCCCGGACGGACCACCGCGCGGACCATCATGCCCCATCGCCCGTCCGCCTCGCGCCAGACATAGGGGCTCATCAGGTCGCGGGCCATCAGCGCGGGCGGGCCCGACAGCGTCACATCCTCGATCCGCTTGACGTTGAAGTCGAGGTCGAGCGGGGCGTCGACCACCCGGTCCTTGCGGTGCGGATCGGCGACCGGGCTCCGCGCGTCGGGGGCCATCATGCGCCGAGCGCCTGCATCAGCGACAGGCCGCCATCGATGACGATCCGTGCGCCGGTGATGTAGCGTGCCTTGTCCGAGGCGAGGAAGACGGCAAGGTCGGCCACTTCCGAGGCATTCCCCGCGCGCCCCATCGGAATATTCTGCTCGAGTGTTCGGCGATAGACCGGATCGGCCTGCGCATGCGCGTTCATCGGGGTCAGGATCATACCCGGCTCGATCGCGTTCACGCGGACGCCGTGCGGCGCTTCCTCGATCGCCAGCGTCTCGACCAGATTGGACAGCCCGCCCTTGGCCGCGCAGTAATCGGCGCCCCCGGCGCGCACCGCATAGGCGTGGATCGACGAGATGTGCAGGATCGCGGCATCACCCTTCGCCGCGCCCCGCCCGGTCAGGAACCGGCGCGAGGTCAGGAAGGCGCCCGTCAGGTCGGTGTCGAGCAGCCGCCGCCACTGGGCCAGCGTCATGTCGCGCACCGTTACGCCCGACATGTTCAGCCCGGCCGAATTGACCAGCACATCGGCGGGCCCCCAATGCCGTTCGACGGTCGCGAAGGCGTGGTCGACCGAGACCTCGTCATCGACATGCGCCTGGACGGTGATCGCCTCGCCCCCGGCGGCGCGCACCGCCCCGGCGGTCTTTTCGGCGGCGGCGGCATCCGCATAATAGAGCACCGCCACCCGCGCCTGCCGTGCGCCGAACGCCTCCGCACATGCCGCGCCGATGCCCGATTCCGCGCCCGTCACGATCACTGTCTGACCCGCCACGTCCAGTCCTCCATCGATGATCGGGCGTAACGATTCTTGATCCAGATCGGTTCAGCGGCATCTTCGCGAAGCCGTGGAATGTCGGGGGCGACTGACATGCGCGCTACATATTTGCGCGGTATCGGCGCGCATCCGTCGATGGCGATGCCGGGGCGGCGGCGCGCAAGAGCGCGGCTCCTGTGGTGGCGGAATGGGTGGCGACGGTCGGACAGTGATGGGCGCGCAGGACGCGGCGGGGCGGCGATGATGCTGCTCGCCGCGCTGGTGCTGGCCGCCGGGCAGGACGACCCGATGCTGCGCGTCGACCTGCCCGCCGGGACGGTCGCGGCCGGGCTCGACCGGCTGGCGCGGCAGGCGGGGCAGGCGCTGGTCGCTCGGCCCGCCGACCTGGCCGGTCGCCAGGCGCCCGCGCTGAAGGGGACGCTGCGGCTGTCGCGCGCGCTCGACCGCTGGTGTCGCCCGGCCGGACTGTCCTGTCGCCGGATGCCGGGCGGAATCGTGGTGCGGGCCAGCCGACCGCTGCCGCCCAAGGTCACGCCGCCACGCCGCGCCCCCTCCCCGCCCCCGCCGCCGCCGCCGCCCGTGACCGGCGAGGAGGTGATCGTGTCGGGACGACGCGGCACCGACGTGCAGGGCGAACTGGACCGCAGCTATTCCGCCTCGCATCTGGACGCGGTGGAACTGGCGCGGCGGCCGCCGCAAAGCCTGGCCGAGATGCTGTCGGGCCTGCCCGGCCTGTGGGTCGACACCTCGGCGGGAACCGCGGCGAACACCGTCCGGGTGCGCGGCATCCCGCTCGACGGCTATCAGGCGATCGCGGTGCAGGAGGACGGCCTGCCGGTGCAGCACGACACGCTGCCCTGGACCGATATCGACCAGTTCGTCCGCCCCGACCTGATGGTCGAGACGGTCGATTATGTGCGCGGCGGCCCCTCCGCGATCTTTGCCAGCAACGCGCCGGGCGGCGTGCTCAACATGCGTACCCGCGCCCCCGCCGGGCGGCCCGGCGGCGAGATGCGCGCGACGCTGACCGATTACGGGCTGGTCCGCTGGGAAGGCTATGCGACCGGCCCCATCGCCCCCGGCTGGCGCGCGATCGTCGGCGGGTCGGTGGCGCGCGATCCGACGGTGCGGCGCATCGCCGCGACGCTGGGCGGCGGTCAAATCCGCGCGCGGGTCGATCACGACTGGCGGGGCGGGCGGCTGACGCTGGCATGGCGCGGGCTGGCCGACGACACGCTCAACATCTCGTCCTTTCCGATGCGCTATGTCGGCGGCGGGCTGGCGCCGCTGCCCGGTTTCGATCCGCGCCGGGACAGCTTCTTCGGCCCCGAGCTGGCGACCCTGCGCTTCGCCGCGCTGGGCGAGCGGCCGCTGGGGCGGAACAATCGCAACCGGCTCACCATGCCCTCGCTGGCGCTGACCCAGGATATGGGCGGGGGCACGCTGGCGTTACGTGCGCATGGCCGCCGGTCGCGCACCACGCGCTATGCACTGTCCTCCTCGGGCAGCGCGATTCCGGCGGCGAGCGCCATCGCCGAGGCGTTGCCGCGCCTCGCCGCCGCCTTTCCGGGGACCGCCCAGGCCGCCTTGCGCCATGTCGGCGACGACAGCCCCTTCGCACCGCTGCCCGGCAACGACCGGGTGGTGACGCTCAACCCCGTCGCTGCCGATGTCCGCCTGTCCGAAGCGATCGCCGACCTGTCCTATTCGCGCGCGCTGGAGGCGGCGGGGCATCACGAACTGACGCTGGGGCTGTACGGCGTCGGCTATGACTGGCGCTTCCGCCGCGCGGTCGCGCGTGCGCTGGTCGAGGCGCGGGGACAGGGCCGGTTACTCGATCTCGTCGCGCTGGATGCCGCCGGACGGGTGCTGGGCCGCGCGACCGATGGCGGATTGTCGAGCCGGGGATCGACCTATGAGGCGGTCGACGGGCACCAGCGCATGGTCGCGCTCTATGCCGCCGACGAATGGCGGTTCGCGCCAGGCTGGCGGCTCGACTGGGGCCTGCGGCACGAGCGCGCCGCGCTGTCCGCACGGGTCGAGCGCGCGACGACGGTGAATGGCGGCGATCCGTCGACGCTGGCGGATGACCGGATCGCGATCGGATCGGGGATATGGGACCGGCGCCGGGCCCGCATCGCGCGGACGGCGGGGACGCTGGCGCTGCATTGGCGGGCGTCCGACCGGCTGGGGCTTTTCACCCGCGCGACCCGTGCGATGCGGCTGCCCGATCCCGGCGCGTTCCGCATCGGCAGCGGCGATGCCGTCCGCGCCCTGTCGGTCGAGCAGGCCGAGCTGGGGCTGATCTGGCGGCGTGGCGGTGCGGGGCTGGACGCCACGCTGTTCGCCAGCCGCTTTCCCGACATCGCGCTGCCCGACCTGTCGCTCGATCCCGCGACCGGCGCGGTGCAGGTGGGGCAGCATGACGCGACCGCGCGCACGCTGGGGCTGGAGCTCAGCGGCCATGCCAGTCCCCGGCCGGGCTTGGCGCTGCGCGGCACGCTGACCTGGCAGGACCCCAGGCTGCGCCATTATCGCTTCGCCGACGCCACCGGCGGCCCCCCCGTCGTCACCGACCTGAGCGGCCGGATGCCGCGCCGGGTGCCTCGTCTGATGGCCAGCCTGTCGGCCAGCGCCACCCTGCCCGGCACCGGCTGGACGCTGGACGGGGATGTCTCGGCGATGGGGCGGCGCTTTGCCGACGATGCCAATACGCTGGCGCTGCCCGGCTTCGCGCTGGTCGATCTGGGTGCGAGCTGGGCAGCGACACCCGTCCTGACGCTGCGGCTGCGCGCGACCAATATCCTCGACCGGATCGCGGTGATGCAGGGCGACGCGCTGGGCGGCGAGATCCGCGCCGGGGCCAGCGACGGCGTCATCACCGTCCGCGCGCAGCAGGGCCGCGTCGTGGCGTTCAGCGTCGACTGGCGGCTGTAAGGCCCCGGCGGTAGCGCGCCAGCTCCTCGGCCGCCGCCGCCATGTCGCGGCGGAATCCGGGCTGGCCCTGTTCGCGCGCGAACACCGCGCTGGCCGCCAGATAGCCGCCCTCGACCGCGCTCTGGCTGTGTGATCCGCAGATCCAGCGGCTGTCGCCATAGTCGCGCCCGCGCGCCAGGATCGCCTGCGCCCGGTCGGGGATCAGCGCCGCCATCAGCAGCGCAAAGCCCCAGCCATGTGCGGTATGACCCGAGGGATAATCGCCATTGGCGATCAGCGAGGCGGTGCGCGGCTCGCAAATGGGCAGGTCGGTGCCGATGAAGGGGCGCGGCGACTGCCAGTGCCGCTTGGCCGCGCCGATCGCCGCCGAACGGTCGGCATCGAACCGCGCGATCAGCGCGCGGGTGACGGGCAGCTTGCTCCAGTCCGGTCGAAAGCCCAGCGCCCCGGCGAAGCGATCGCCCAGATCGCTCGACACGTCCGCCGTCGCCTGTTGCCAGCGCGGTGTGCCGGCGAGCGTCCGGCTGTCGCGAAAGACCCGCGCATCGGCCAGCGCGCGCGGACTGCCCGGTGCGGGCGGGCCGGGAAGGATCGCGGCCAGGTCCAGCCCCTCGCCCGCCGCCAGATAGCCCGCCGTCTCCCGCGCGACCGCGCCGCCCGGCATCGCCAGAACAAGCATCAGGATCGCTGCCATTCCCCAGCCCGTTCGCATCGTCCGCATCCGCTCGTCCCCTGCCGAAGTTGTCATTCGCCTATCCCAAGACGTTTTTCCCCGGCAACCGGGGACATGGCCCTCGGATTGTTCAGACGATTCTCAAATCCGTAGAAAAACCGTAACAAAAACGCCATAAATGTCTTAAAACTTTTACAAATTTCCTTGTCCCCGTTTTCGCGAAACCCCTGTCTTCCCCGCGACCGTCCGTTTGGCCGGACGCGTGATTTCATTCCTTGGGGGGTTATTCGAGATGTGGACGAAGAGAACGCTGCTGCTGGCGTCGAGCGCGCTGTTCGCGGTGCAGCCGGCGGTCGCGCAGGACGCGCCGAAGCAGGACGGGGCGGCGGACCAGCAGGGCGAGGTGGTCGTCACCGGCTATCGCACCAGTCTGGCCGCCGCCCGCGATTCCAAGCGCGACGCGTCGATCATCAAGGATTCGATCGCGGCCAGCGACATCGCCGCCTTTCCCGACCTGAACCTGGCCGAAGCGCTCCAGCGTCTGCCCGGCGTCGCGATCAATCGTGAAGCGGGCGAGGGCCGCCGCATCTCCCTGCGCGGCCTGGGCCCCGACTTCACCCGCGTCCAGCTCGACGGGATGGAGGTGCTGGGCAATGTCGACTCGCCGCAGGACAGCCGCGGCCAGACCACGCGCGACCGCGCCTTCGACTTCAACCTGTTCGCCGCCGAACTGTTCAACCATGTCGATGTCGAGAAATCGTACCAGGCCAAGCAGACCGAGGGCGGCCTGGCGGGCACGGTCGGGCTCTACACCGCGCGCCCGTTCGACTTCAAAGGCACCAAGATCGCCATGTCGGCGCAGGGCGGCACCAATACGCTGACCCGCGATTTCCAGCCGCGCCTGACCGGCCTGATCTCCAAGAACTGGGGCGATTTCGGCATCCTCGTCTCGGCCGCCTATAGCCGCCGCAACACCCGCGAGGAGGGGTTCGACACCTATCGCTGGCGCCGCAACAAGGCGAATGGCAGCAACATCAGCGGCCTGACCGCCGCCGAACAGGCCAAGATCAACTCGGGCGACCTGTTGTTCGCACGCGGCAACCGCCTGTCGGTATGGGACAGCAAGCAGGAGCGGATCGGGCTGACCACCTCGGTCCAGTGGGCGCCGACCGACAAGGTGCATCTGACGCTCGACGGCCTTTACGGCCAGTTCAAGGGCGACCGTTTCGAGACGCACCTGGCCTCGCGCGGCGGCGGCAGCTCGACCTGGCTGGGCGGCGGCGAGACGTTCGCGGGCGTGGTCTATCCCAATTCGCGGGTCAACGCGCTCCAGTGGAACGACCGCAACGAGGTCGTCTATCTCGACGTGTCGGGCGGCAAGGCATCGACCGAGACGCGCATCCAGAACACCAAGAACATCTTCAAGCAGCTGGTGCTGAGCGGCGACGCCGAGCTGGCCGAGGGGCTGACCTTCACCTGGCTGGGCGGGGTCGAGCGGTCGGCCTATTCGATGCCGGTCAACGACAAGTTCACGGTCGAGGGGTTCGGCGACGTCACCTCCGACTATCGCGGCGGCACCTATTCGCTTGTCAACACCTATAAGTTCAACCCGGCCGACGCCAATTTCTGGCATGCCAAGCGGCTGTACGTGAACAACACCTATCAGGACACGGCGTTCGACAACATCAAGGGCCGGTTCGACTATAAATTCTCGCCCGACGACACGATCAGCATCGGCGGCGAGTGGCGGCGCTTCGCCAATACCGGCTATTATGGCGAGCAGGACAATATCCTGACCAGCCAGTTCCAGTCGGGCAAGGTCAGCGCCAATGTCGCGGGCTATGCGCAGGTTTACGGCGGCTATACCGGCCAGGACTGGACCATCGTCGACTTCCCCAGGATGCTCCAGACGCTGGGCATCGACCGCAGCCAATATCTGACCAGCAAGCTGGGCGTCTTCGCGGTCGAGGAGCGCACCGGCGCGGCCTTTGTCCAATATGACTGGAACCATGTGCTGGGCGGCGTGCCCTTCCGCGGCAATATCGGGGCGCGCTATTATCGCACCACCGTCACCTCGGACGGGCTGGCCAGCGTCGGCCCGGTCACGGTGCGCGGCGAATATCAGGGCGTGCTGCCCGCCGCGAACCTGATCTTCGAGCTAAATCCGGGGCTGATGCTGCGCTTCGCCGCGTCGCAGAACATCAACCGCCCGGCGCTGGGCGCGCTGGCGGTCAACGGGTCGGTCAGCAACAACAATGGCGACATCACCGTGTCGATCGGCAACCCGAACCTGCGCCCCTACAAGTCGAACGACTTCGACATCTCGGCCGAGCAGTATTTCGGCTCGGTCGGCTATGTCGCCGCCGCCCTGTTCTACAAGCATCTCGACGGCTATATCTCGACCCAGACGGTCAGCGACGTGCCCTATTCGCAGACCGGGCTGCCCGACAATCTCTATCCGGGCGTCACCGGCAAGACGATCATCGACAGCTTCTCGCGCCCCGTGAACCTGCTGGCGACGAACCTGTTCGGGGTCGAGCTGTCGGGCCAGACCGACTTCAAGTTCCTGCCCGCGCCGTTCGACCGGCTGGGGACTGCGGTGAACTTCACCTATGTCGACTCGCGGCTGGACTATTCCAAAATCTATGCGGGCAGCATCCCGACGACGCTGGAGGGGCTGAGCAAGTATAACGCCAACGCCACCCTCTATTACCAGGACAAGGCGTTCGACGCGCGCGTCTCGGCCAATTACCGCAGCGGCTATATCTTCAGCGCCTCTCCGGTGCTGACGTCGCTCGGCCCCGATCAGGACGTGACCGGGTTCGAGGGCACCGTCTATGTCGACATGTCGGCGCATTATGCGCTCACCAAGAACGTCCAGCTGACGCTGAACGGCATCAACCTGACCAACCAGCGCGAGAAGCAATATTCCAACAGCACCAAGCGGCTCTATGTCGTGACGCGTTCGGGCACGACGCTGCTGGGCGGTGTGCGGGTCACCTTCTGACCCTGACGCCACTTGATGTCCTGCCCGCGCAGGATATCGGATCATGGTGCGTCGGCCTCTTCCCCGAGGCCGGCGCATCCTGTTTTTTCGACGAGGGAATGTCCCCGGATGCGGTGCGACCGGCTCTTCATGGACGGGACCGAATGAGCGGGCCGCTCGCCTGGGTGGCGGACGGGCGCGACCGGCTGCTGACCTATGTCCGCAGGCGGATCCGCGAGCCCGAACAGGCCGAGGACATCGTGCAGGAGGCGATCATGCGCGTCATCGAGCAGGAGCGCAGACAGGTGATCGAACAGCCGCTCGCCTATGCCTTTCGCGTGGCCGACTCGGTCATCCATAACCGCTCCCGGCGTATCGTCGCCGACCATGGCCCGGTCGATACCGAACTGGCCTGCGCGCTGCCGCTGGCGGACGAGGTGCTGGACTATCGCCAGCGCTTCGACCGTTTCCGCGCCGTGCTGGACACCCTGCCGCCGCAGCGCCGCGCGGTCTTTGTCGAACGCCATCTGGAGGGCAAGTCGCGCCAGCAGATCGCCGAGGAGATGAACATCAGCGTCGAGGCGGTGAAGAAGCATCTGGTGCGCGCCATGGTCGATCTGGCCGGATGCGTGGACGACGGCCCCATCCGCCCCCTTCCCCGGAGCCGGGCGCATGACTGACGGGCTGATCGAAGAGGCGGCGGACTGGGCCGACCGGCTGGACGCGCTGTCGCCGGACGATCGCGCCGAACTGGGCGCATGGCTGAACCGCTCGCCCGCGCATCGCGCGGCGCTGTCCCGCATGGTGCGCCTGCTGGGCGACCCGGCGCTGTTCCATGTCGTCGAGCAGGCAGAGCGGGCAAGCCCGCCCATCCCGGCGCCCCGCCCCCGTCCCCGCCGCTGGCAGGCGCTGGCGCGCCCCGCGAACCGGCGCTTCGCCATCGGCATCGCCGCCGGGCTGGCCATCGTCGCGGTCGCGCCGGTGCTGTGGCACGCCCTGCCCCCCGGCGGGACGGTGCGCGCAGACTATGCCAGCGCGGTCGGACAGCAGCGCCGGGTCACGCTGCCCGACGGATCGGACATGACGCTCGACGCCGCCTCGCGCGTCGCCATCGCCTTTTCGGACGGCGCACGCGACCTGACGTTGCAAGGCGGCGCGGCGCGCTTTGAGGTGCGCCACGATGCAAGCCGCCCCTTCGCGGTCTCGACGCCCGAGGGACAGATGGTCGCGCTGGGCACCAATTTCAGCGTCGATCGCGGCGCGGGGCATAGCGAGCTGCGCGTCTATCGCGGCCGGGTGCGGCTGACCGTGCCGGGGCAGCCGCCGGTGGTCGTCACCGCCGGTTACTGGGCCGAGGCCGGGCGCGACCGGATCGCGCTCCACCGCTTCGACACCGCCAGCTATCAGGGGTGGCAGGACCGCTGGCTGACCGGCGACCGCATCCGGCTGGGCGATGCGGTGGCGCGGATCGGGCGGTACAGCCCCCGCCCCATCCGGCTGGCCGATCCGGCGCTGGCGGACGAGACGTTCAACGGCCGCTTCCGGCTGGACCGCCCGGTCGAGAGCCTGACGCTGATCGGCGCGCTGTTCGACCTGTCGGTGCGCGAGGGGCCGGACGGGATCACCCTCACGCGCAGGTAGCTATTGCGAGTCCCTATCAAAAGTATATGAGGCGCTCGCAAAGGGGACATCCTATGCGAACGATCACCGGCGGGTTGCTGGTCCTGGGCCTGACCGCCGCTTCCGCGCAGGCGGCCACGCTCGACGACGACGGCACCACCGGGCAGGAGATCGTCGTCACCGGCCGCGCCTCGCCCGCGCCCAGGGCGGCGGACGACCGCTACAAGCCGACCCCCGACGCCTCGACCCTGCGCTCCTCGGCCGGGCCGCTGGAGACGCCGCAGGCGGTCAATATCGTGCCCGCGCAGGTGATCCGCGACCAGCGCCCGCGCTTCCTGGACGATGCGCTCGCCAATATCAGCGGCATCACCCAGGGCAATACGCTGGCCGCGACGCAGGACACGGTGCTCAAGCGCGGCTTCGGCGGCAATCGCGACGGGTCGGTGATGCGCAACGGCATGCCGCTGGTGCAGGGCCGCGCCTTCAACGCCGCCACCCAGAGCGTCGAGGTGCTGAAGGGCCCCGCCTCGCTGCTCTATGGCATCATGGACCCCGGCGGGGTCATCAACACCGTCGCGAAGAAGCCGCTGCTCGACCCGCATCTGGCGGTCGCGCTGACCGGATCGGCCTATGCCGCATCGCGCACCGGGCTGGAGGCGATGGCCGACCTGACCGGGCCGATCGCGGGCAATCTGGCCGGGCGGCTGGTGCTCGATCATCAGGACGAGGATTATTGGCGCAATTTCGGCGAGCGCCGCGACACGCTGATCGCGCCCTCGCTCGGCTGGTATGGCGGCGATACCCAGGCGGTGCTGTGGTATGAATATCGCCGGTTCGACACGCCCTTCGACCGGGGGACGGTGCTCGATCCCCGCACCATAACCCCGCTGGCGGTGCCGCGTCGCGAGCGGCTGGACGATCGCAACAACCGGATGTTCGGCGACAGCCATCTGGTCCAGCTCGCCCTCGACCACCGGCTGGGCGGCACATGGGCGGCGCATCTGGCGGCGAGCTTCAACAGCGAGCGTTACGATGCCGGACAGTTGCGGGTGACGGCGGTCAACACGACGCGCGGCACGCTGACCCGCCGGAACGACGCCACGGTCGGCTCGCTCAGCACCGACGCCTATATCCAAGCCTATCTCGACGGCTAGGTCGAGGCGCTGGGGATGCGGCACCAGATCATCCTGGGCGTGGAGGGCGAATATCGCCGCTATTACCGCCGCGACCTGATCCGCCAGGCGACCGCCACGACCTTCAGCTATCTGCGCCCCGTCTATGGGCGCGAGCCCTTTCCGACCACCGTGTCGCCCTCCGACAGCGACCAGACCGACCGGCTGTATAACTATTCGCTGTTCGGCCAGGATGCGATCCATCTGGGCGAGCGCTGGATCGTGACAGCGGGCGGGCGTCTGGTCGGGTTCGACCAGCGGGCGGGGCGCGGGCGGCCCTTCACCGCCAACACCGATCTGGACCGCTGGGAGTTCGTGCCCCAGGCCGGGCTGGTCTGGCGCGCGACCGATACGCTGTCGCTCTATGGCGGCTATACCCGCTCGCTGAAGCCGACCTCGACCATCGCGCCGCTGGCCAGCGGCGTCACCCTCACCTCGGCCTTCGCGCCGGAGCGGGGACGCTCGTTCGAGGTCGGGGCCAAGCTGGACGTGCCCGACCGCGTCACCGCGACTCTGGCGCTGTACGATATCGACAAGCGCAACGTGCTGGTGTCGCAGTTCAATCCGGCGACCGCGCTGACCGATTACCGCACTGCGGGCCGCGCCATCTCGCGCGGGGTGGAACTGGACGTCGCGGGCCAGGTGACGCGCACGCTCAGCCTGATCGGCAGCTATGCCTATACCCATGCGCGCACCGTCGAAGACCCCGCATTCGCGGGCAACCAGCTCGCCAATGTCGCGCCGCATACCGCGTCGCTGTCGGCGGCCTATGATGTCGGGGCGATCGCGGGCGAGGATCGGCTGAGGCTGGGCGGCGGCGGGCGCTATGTCGCGCGGCGGCCGGGGGACGATGCCAACAGCTTCTGGTTGGCCTCCTATGTCGTGGCCGACGCCTTCGTCACCTATGACACGCAACTGGCGGGGCGGCGGGTGACGTTCCAGTTCAACCTGAAGAACATCTTCGACCGCACCTATTACACCTCGGCGGTCAACCAATATGGCGTCGCGATCGGCGACCCGCGTCGCGCGATCGGCACGGTCAGCTTCGCCTTTTGAGAAGGGGCGGCGCGCATGCCCGCCGCCCCTGTCCCTTAAATCAGGCCTTCAGGCCCTTCACCATGTTCAGATGCGCCGCGACGGTCGGGATCAGCCCGTTGGCGAAGGCCTTCAGCTGGGGCACGTCGCCGGTCGCGGCATAGGCCTTCAGCGCATCGAGCGTCTGCTGGTGCCCGGCCGCCTGCGCGGCGATATAGGCCTGGTCGAACGCCGCGCCGTTGAGCGACTTCAGCTGGTCGATCGTCTGCTGCTGCTCGGCATTGAGCGCCGGGTCGGGGGTGAGCGCGGGGCTCAGCGTGGCGGTGGTCGCCTTCAGCTTGGCAGTCGAGGCGGTGTGCGCCTCGATCATCTTGCGGGCATAGGACTTGACCGAGGCGGACGAACCATTGGTCAGCGCCAGCTTCGAGCTTTCGATCTCGAACGCGTCGCTGGCGGCGGCGGTGTTGACGAAGCTCTGCGACGCGCTGACGGCGGCGGGGGTCGGCGTCGCGGCGTCGAGCTGGTTGGCGGCGGCGATGCTGTTCGTCGTGTCGGCGGGCGTCGCATCCTGTTTCTTGCCGCACCCCGCCAGCGCGAGAAGGGCGGTCGTGGCGATGAGCGTCGTACGAATGGTCATGGCAAACCCCTGAAAAAGCGTCGGGAGATGGGGTGTAAGCGTCTGTCGGGCGATGACGTTCCCAACCGGGAAGCGACCCGTGACGGACCCGGACGCCACTTTTCGTCGTTGAGGCGGGCATCGCCGTCATCCGTATCAGCGAAGGAACTCGGTCATGAGCATTTTCGGCAATATCCTGAACAAGATATTCCACCATGGCAGCAAGACGCCTGCCCCCGCTCCCACCCCGGCACCCGCCACGATCCAGGCGGAACCGACCCAGCCCGCCCCGGCCGCCGCCGCCGCCACCCCTGCCCCTGAACCCGCATCGCCCCAGGCGGTCGATGTCGGTGCGGTCCTGTCCGAAATGGCGTCGATGAAGGGCGGCGGTGGTAACTACCAAAGCTCGATCGTCGATCTGCTCAAGCTGCTCGACTTGGATTCCAGCCTGTCGGCGCGCAAGGAACTGGCCGACGAACTGGGCGTCCACGCCGCCCAGGACGGGTCGGCCGAACAGAATATCGCGCTGCACAAGGCGGTGATGGCCAAGCTCGCCGAAAATGGCGGCGTCGTGCCCGACAGCCTGCGCAACTGATGGCGTAAGGTCGGCGGCGCATCACCGCCGCCGACCCCGTCCCCTTCAGTCGCGGAACAGCAGCGGCGCCATGGCGTGGAGGCTGCGCCGCCATGTCTGGAATTCGTGCCCCGTATCCGGCGAGACGAAGAAGACGCTGTTAAGCCCGGCCTTCTTCAACGCTTCGGCATTGGCGCGCGGATCGCTGCGCGGACCGCCCGGCGGGCCGGTACGACCGCCCTCCAGCTCGCGACTGCCGAAGCTGACAAAGGTCAGCCGCACCTTGTCGCGATAGCCGGGTGCCGCCTTCACATCCTCCATCGACATGGTCCCGCCGCTCAGCAACCCGATCGCGCCGAAGGTGTCGAGATGTTTGGGGGCGATCAGCTTGGTCTCGAACCCGCCCATGGACAGCCCCGCCATCGCGCGGTGACGTTGGTCGGACAGGGTGCGGAAATGCCCGTCGACATAGGGGATCAGCTCGTTCAGCAGCACCGTCTGGAACGGCCGGATATCGAACGCGGCCAGCCCGCCTGGACCGCCGGGGCGCAGATCGTTAGTCATGCCATAGGTCATGACGATAAGGAACGGCCGCGTCTTTCCGGCGGCGATCAGATTGTCCATGATGAGGTTGGCATGGCCCTGGTTGGACCAGGCGGTCTCGTCCTCGCCCCAGCCATGCTGGAGATAGAGGACCGGACAGCGTTCGCCCGCGCTCCGGTCATAGCCGGGCGGGGTGTAGACGAAGGCGCGCCGCTGCGTGCCCGTGCTGGGCGAGGCGAACAGGATCTGCTCGACCCGGCCATGGGGCACGTTCTTCAGCGCATAGAAGTCCGCATCATGCGCCGGAATCTCGATCCCGCTTTCCCAGCGCGTCGACCCGTAGAAGTTGCGCGTCCCCGGATCGTTGAACGTGCCGCCATCGACGGTCAGGTGGTAATAATGGAATCCCTCGTCCAGCGGCCCTTCGGACGTGCCCATCCATGACCCGTCGGGCGCTTTTGTCAGCACGGTCCCGCCGCGCCCACCCAGCCCCAGGCTGACCTTCACCGCCCTGGCATCGGGGGCGAGGATGCGGAAACGGGCATAACCTTGCGAATTGACCTGCGGATAGAGCTGGCCCGGCTGGTTGAGCGAGGAGGGTCTGAAATCCTCCTTCACCGGCGCGGGCGTCGGCGCGGACGGGGTCTGGGCCGACGGGATTTGGGCCGCCCCGGCCGCCGCCACGCCCGCCATACCCATCGCCAGCGCCGCGAGTGCGATCCTCATAGCTCATCCTCCCTCGTCTCCCGGTCCCGAAAGCCGGTTCGTTTCGGCAAGGGTGATCGCAAGGACAGGACAACACAAGCGCCGATCGGCAGAGGTCCGGAAACGGATCAGATGCCGTCCCAGCCGCTCGACAGGGCGGTGAAGAACGGTTCGGCCTTACGGCGTTTCGAACATGATCGGGGAGCGCGGCATATGGCGGAGACGGAGGGATTCGAACCCTCGGTACGGTTTCCCGTACGACGCTTTAGCAAAGCGTTGGTTTCAGCCACTCACCCACGTCTCCGGTTGCGGCGAGGTGCGGCTATAGCGGGGCCGGGGGAGGCAATCAACCGGGGTTGGACGGGATTTTGTGGAGAAAATCGACTAGGGGCCTTCAGGTCGTTCATTGCACTGCAAGGCGGCGGCTGGTTAACGTGCCGCATCGGCTTGCCGGGGGAGTTGAAGGTCATGCGTTTCGTCCATCTGGGTCTGTCGGTCCTGTGCGGCCTGTCCGCCGTCGTCGCGACCGCCATGCCCGCCGTCGCCCAGGTCCGGACCATCGATCCGAACCAGGGAATCGACAGCGACCTGGCGACCCAGCCCTCGCGTCCGGCGCAGCGGGATCCGGTGCCGGTCGAGCCGCCCGTCCAGTCCCTGCCCCCCGCCCAGACCACCACTCCGCCCCCAGTCACCACCCCCATCCCCGATTCGCGTGCGACGCAGACGACCCAGGCCTCCGAAACCTTCGAGCGCGACGATCTGATGGCCGCGGGCGAGGATGTGTTCGGCAAGGGCGCCGAGGGCCTGGCGGGGATGATCGAGCGCATCCTGCGCGAGCAGGGCCGCCCCAATGCCTATATCGCGGGGCGCGAGGCATCGGGCGCGTTCGTCGTCGGGCTTCGCTATGGCTCGGGCGTGATGACGCACAAGGTCGAGGGGCAGATGCCGGTCTATTGGACCGGCCCCTCGCTGGGCTTCGACATTGGCGGCGATGCGAACAAGGTGTTCGTGCTGGTCTACAACCTCTACGACACCGAGGAGCTGTTCCACCGCTTCCCGGCGGCCGAGGGGCGGCTCTATTTCGTCGGCGGGTTCGCCGCGACCTATTTGCGGCGCGGCAATGTCGTGCTGATCCCGGTGCGGCTGGGCGTCGGTTGGCGCGCGGGCGTCAATGTCGGCTATATGAACTTCACGCACAAGGCGCGGTGGTTGCCGTTCTGATCGGGGCTGGGGGATTCCCTTGGCCTTCGACTTCGCTCAGGCTGAACGGACGGAGCGGGTGATTCCCCAACAGCCGTTCAGGATGAGCGAAGTCGAAGCCCGTGCCCGCCCCTATCCGCGCATCAGCAAGCGATAGGGTTCGCTGACCGCGATCACCGGCACGTCCCAGGGATGCGCGGCGAGCAGCCGTTCCGCCAGGCCCGACACATCCGCCTCCGCATCATAGATCGCGGTCAGGATGACGGTGGGCGACCAGCTCGCCTCGCCCACCGTTCCCAGAGTCGGCACCGCGCCCTCGGCCGGGCGAAAGCCCTCATAGCCGAGCGCGAGTTCCACCACCTCGCGATACCGCCCGAAATCGCCGAGCGGCGGCGTCCGCAGGATCGCAAGCAGCGCGGCGGCGGTCGCGTCGCGCTCGACCGCCATCGGATCGCCCGCGATCATCGCAGCCAGCGTGGGGTGCGCGACCGGGCAATAGACCCGGATGTCACGCACCCGGCGCTCCGCGATCATCCGAAATCGACCGCCTCGAAACGGATCGGCTGGCCGGTCGGGGCCTCGGCCAGCTGGTCTTCCCACATCGCCACCTGGCCGCGCACGATCGTGCCGATCGGCTTGCCGGTCAGTTCCATGCCGGTGAAGGGCGACCAGCCGCACTTGGACTGAAGCCACTTTTCCTCGATCGTCCACCGCTTCTTGAGGTCGACGATGGTGAAGTCGGCGTCATAGCCCGCCGCGATCCGCCCCTTGCCGACGATGCCGAAGATGCGCTGCGCACCGGCGCTGGTCAGCTCGATCACGCGCTGGAGCGACAGGCGGCCGTTCGCGGCATGGTCGAGCAGCAGCGGCAGCAGCGTCTGCACGCCCGGCATCCCGCTGGGGCTGCCCGGATAGGGCTTGGCCTTTTCCTCCAGCGTGTGCGGCGCATGGTCCGAGCCGATGACGTCGGGCACGCCCTGGTTCAGCCAGTGCCACAGCCCGTCGCGATGCGCGCCCGAACGGATTGGCGGGTTCATCTGCGCCAGCGTGCCGAGCCGCGGATAGGCCTCCTCGCCCGCCAGCGTCAGATGCTGCGGCGTGACCTCGCAGGTCGCGATGTCCTTGTGCTTGGCGATATATTCCAGCTCGGCGGGCGTGGTGACGTGCAGGATGTGGATGCGGCGATTGGCCGCGCGCGCCAGCCGCAGGATGCGATGGGTGGCGAGCAGCGCGCTTTCGTCGTCGCGCCAGACCGGGTGCGACGACGGATCGCCCTCGATCCGCTCGCCCGCACGCGCGTTCATCCGGTCCTCATCCTCGGCATGGATGGCGACGCGGCGATGGCCCGAGGCGAGCACCTCGGCCAGCCGCGCATCCTCGGACACCAGCAGGTCGCCGGTCGAGGCGCCCATGAAGATCTTGACCCCCGCCGTGCCCGGCATCCGCTCCAGCTCGGCCAGGTCGCGCGCATTGTGGTTGGTCGCGCCGACATAGAAGGCATGGTCGCAATACATCGTCTTGGCGCGGGTCAGCTTGTCGGTGATCGCGTCGGCCGAATCGGTGTTCGGCTTGGTATTGGGCATTTCGAAGACGGCGGTCACGCCGCCCATCACCGCCGCGCGGCTTCCGCTCGCCAGGTCTTCCTTGTGCATCAGGCCGGGCTCGCGGAAATGGACCTGGCTGTCGATCACGCCGGGAAGGATGTCGAGCCCGGTGCAGTCGATCACCCGCCCCGCATCGCCCTTCGCCCCGATGGCGACGATCCGGCCGTTCGTCACGCCGACATCGGCACGAACGGGGCCGCCGGGGGTATGCACGGTGCCGCCGGAGAGAAGCAGATCGAAGGTCATGACAAACGGGCCTTTCGCGATTGGTCGCGCCCTCCTACCTTGCCGCCATGAGCGATACCACCCCGACGACGCAGCCCGGCCCCGCGCCCGCCACGACCCTGGCCGACCGGCGCCTGATCCGCGTGGCGGGCGAGGATGTGCGCGGTTTCCTGCAAGGCTTGGTGACGCAGGACGTGATCGGCCTGACGCCCGACCGGCCGCGCTGGGCGGGGCTGCTGACCCCGCAGGGCAAGGCGCTGTTCGACTTCCTGCTATGGGCGGACGGCGATGCGGTGCTGATCGATGCGGAGGCCGCGCAGGCCGAGGCGCTGGCGCGGCGGCTGTCGATCTATCGCCTGCGCCGGGCGATCACGATCGAGCCCGTGGAGGATCTGGCGGTGCATTGGAGCCGCGACGCCGATGGCCATGCCGAGGACCCGCGCCTGCCCGAATTGGGCAAGCGCTGGCTGGCTCCCGCCGGCGACGCGGCGACCGATTGGGTCGCGCACCGCCTGTCGCTGGGCGTTACCGAGGGCGTGGGCGAGCTGGGGTCGGGCGAGACGCTCTGGCTGGAATGCAATGCGCGCGAGCTGAACGGGGTCAGCTTCACCAAGGGCTGCTATGTCGGGCAGGAGAATACCGCCCGGATGCATCACCGCTCGAAGGTCAACCGGCGACTGGTGGTGGCGCCGCTGGGCGATGCGGGCGACCGGACACGGGCGACCTATCCGGAGCTGGGGCTGATGGTCGAGCATCGCCGGGTCGAGACGCTGGGCGATGCGTTGTGCCCCGCCTGGCTGGCGGCGGCGATCGGGGCGGACGAACCGGCCTGATCCCCTTCGCGGATCAGGGGCGCGCGTCGGGCTTTACCGCCAGCGCCTGGGTGATGCGGCCGGTGGGAATGGCGAGCATCTGCGCCACCTCCAGGGCGATGACGATGGCGGCGACCAGCCCGAAGGCACAAAGCGCGCCGAATTGCAGGTTGCCAGCCAGCCAGCGGCTTCGGTCCAGGCCATGCGCGGTGTCGATGCGGCTGACCGCGCGGCTGCGGCTGGTGCGGCGATCGGCTTCGGCGGCGGACTGGACCGGGCGCCCTTCCAGGCGCGGTTCGTTGATGAGGGTGTCGGCGCTGATCACGTCCTGGGTTCGGATGCCGGTATAGCAATCGCGCCGCCAGATGACGCGACCGATCACCACCTGGCGGCCCCGGCGGATGTCGACATAGTCACCGGGCACCAGCGGATCGTCGGAGGCGATCATCATGCCGCGCGACGAGATATTGTGGATGCAGGCGTCGCCCCATCCCCGCACCGACTTCATCCGGCACGGAATCATGACCTGCCGACGCGCTTCCCGGCTTCGATGATGTTGTCCTCCGCGCGGCATGGCGGCCTTGCCCCTTCGTGTCCCCAGTCACCTGTTCATATTGGGCAGGGGCGAAGAAAGTATGAATCACCGAAATCGATTACGGGCCGTGTACAGGCCGTGCGCGCGCATGAAAAAAGGAGGCCGGCTTTCGCCGACCTCCCTTTTTGCAATCAGCCTTGGCTGAGCGTGGCTTACTGGCCAGCGCCCGGACCGTAGGTGATTTCCACGCGACGGTTCTGGACCTCGCGGACGCCGTCCGCAGTCTGAACGCGCAGGTGGTCGCGGTCTTCGCCGAACGCTTCGGTCGAGATCGAGCCATCCGGGATCGAACGCGACGTCATGTACGCCTTCACCGCGTCGGCACGACGCTGCGACAGACCCATGTTGTAGCGCGGCGTACCCGAGGTGTCGGTGAAGCCGGCGACCATCACGCGGGCATTGCCGCAGCTCTGGTACTGGGTGATCGCGTTGTCGAGGATCGACGCTGCTTCCGGGGTGACGTCCGACTTGTTCCACTCGAAGAACACGATGAACGGACCCGGCGAGCACACCACGGGCTCCGGAGCCGGAGGCGGGGGCGGCGGGGGAGGAGGCGGCGGGGGCGGCGGGGGCGGCGGCGGGGGCGGCGGAGCTGCCGGTTCGCCGAAGTTGTACGCCACGCCACCCAGGATCGAGTGCGAACGGAAGCGGCCGTCGAACGTGTTGTTCGCAACGTCGACCAGCTTGACGTTCTCGGCGTTGAAGAAGCGATACTTCAGCGTCGCGTCGATGTGGTCGGTCAGCGGCGCGCGGATGCCCGCCAGAGCCTGCCACGCGAACACGGTGTCCGAGTCGTTCAGGAAGTCGGCGCGGTTGTTCAGGGCGTAGTTCGCCTTGACGCGCGCGACGCCGACGCCGCCGCCGACGAAGCCCTGGATGCCGTCATCGGCACCGAAGTCCAGCAAGCCGTTCAGCATGAAGCTGAGCGCCGAGGTGGAGCCACCGGCATAGTCATAGTTGCCGGCCGGAACGGTGCCCGTGCCGATGCCGGTGTTGGTCAGCGTGGTCGAGCTGAAGCTGTCGACCGTCGCGCGGCGATAGCCGACTTCGGTTTCCAGACGGAAACCACCGAAGTCATAACCCATCACGCCGTCAATGTCATAACCATAGTCATGGTCGACGGTGGCGGTGCCGGTACGCGTGCCGGTGATATCATAGTTGATATCTTCGACGATCATCCCGCCGCCTTCGATGCCGACATACCACGACTTGTCGCGGGCGAGGGCAGGCGAAGCGAGGGCGGTGGAGGCAAGTGCCAGAACAATGGCAAGCTTCCGCATCATAGTCCCCTTTCTTGGTTGTCACTACGGACAGCGCAAACTCACTATCGGAGGGTTGGTTTCCACGCAAGCAAACAAAAGCCCCCGACTGTGGCATTAAAAGCACAGATTTTGGGTCATGCCGAGGCGATCAAGCCATGGTTCCGCAGCGCGCGGATCACCGCATCGACCGCCGATCTTGCCTGCAAATCAATGACTTGACCGCCTTCTGTAAGCGCTATGCCACTTTGTTGCGGGCCAACAACCTTTTTTCCCTCCACCAGCAACTCGCGCGCCGTCACCCGGCCCGTCCGCCAGCCATCCTCATCCCAATCCGATCGGCAGCGATCGGCCCGACTCCATACCGACAGGCCGGGCTGCGGAATCAGGAACCGCCAGCCCCCGGCGGTCATGCCCGCCAGATGCCGGGCATGGCCGGTCCAGGCGCCGGTCGGCTGGTAGCCGACCACCCAGGCCTGACCCGGTGTCGCATCGGTGGGCGGCGCGTTCAGCCCGACCGCCTCGACACAGGGTTGCACGACCAGATCGAGCAGGCTCAGCGCCTCGTTATGCGTCACCTCTTTCTGCGCCTGCCCTGCCGACAGCAGCGGCAGCGTCCAGCGCGGCGTTTCCTCACCCATCTCGTCCCTCCCCCAATATCGCGACCAGCGGCAGCGATGCCGCCAGCGTTCCCAATTGCCGCACCGCCACCCGCGTCCCGACGGGCGCGCTGCCCGTCCAGACGGGTGCCGAAACCTCCTCCTCCCGCTCGCCGATCGTCACGCGGTAGCGCTCGCTCTCCTCGCCCAGCGGCGCGTCGACCCGGTCCGTCCAGCCCCAGCCGATGCGGCTCCGCCGGGTCCAGCCGATCGTGACCCGCCCGTCCTCGCCTCGCCGCCAGCGCAGATGGACCGGCGCGGGCGGGCGGACCGACTGGCCCGTCACCATCGCCGATGCCTGCACCCCCTCGACACCGTCGCCCACGCCATGCGCCAGGAAGCGGACCCGAGCGCCCAGCATCGTGACGGGAATGTCGATCGTCCGGACGCTGGCCGCCGACATCAGGACGAAGGCATCGCCGGGCCCGGCCTGGCCGACCATCGCCTCGGTCCCGCGCAGGCCGCGTCGCAGCTGGCCGAGCCGCCATTGCCCGTCGCCCAGCGGCTCGGCGCGCGCGAACTGCAACAGCTCGCCGCCGACCCAGGCGAGATTGGCCCCCGCATCGATCGCGGCCGGATCGGCATCCGCCAGATCCTCCGCCACCGCGACGACGAACGCCCCGCGCCGGTCGATCAGGCCGATCGCCCCGCCGGGGGAGACCGCCGTCACCCGCCCGATCACGCCGGGCATCGCCGTCAGGCCCAGCGCGGTCCAGCTCGCGCCGTCGTCCAGGCTATAGGCGAGCGAGGCCTGCCGCCATCCGGGACCGCCCGCCGCCACCACCGACAGGCGCGGCGTGCCGAGCGGCTGGTCGTCGAGCGGCGGCGCTTCGAAGGCGATCAGCCGGGTGACGCCGATGGCCCGGTCCGGCGCGGGCGCGATCCGGCCGGATGCGGCGGGCAGCATCGGCCCGCCCCGGCCCAGCGGCACGCAGGTCAGCCGCACCGCCATATTCTCCCAGGCGGATTCGATCACCCGCCAGCGCCCCGCCTCTCCCGCGATCGCGACGATGGTGCCGGGCGCGATGGACAATGCTTCGGGGCCGAGAGTCACCGTGCGACGCACCCGCTCGACCGACAGCCGCGCCAGCCGGTCCTGCGCCAATGTCCGCGCGGTCGCCGCATCCAGCGCGGCGGCCAGCTCCAGCCGCTCGTCGCGCACTCCGCCGGGGCGACGCGCGCGCTGCTGCCCGATCTGATAGTCGCGGGCGGGATCGTAATGCGCCACCGTCACGCTGGCGGCGATGCTTGCCTCGCTGGCGATGGCGCGCTGGCCGCGCCGCCCATGGCCGTCCGCCGCCATGGCGTCGTCGCGGATCGTGACGGCGGGCGTGGCGGATGCGGACGGCGCGACCAGCCGGATACCGTCGCCCTCGGCGACCCATTGCCCGCCGCTCATATCGGCCAGCATGTCCAGCACCGCGCGCACGCTGCCCCCGCTTGCGGCGAATCCCGCGACGGTCGCGCCCGCATCGCCGCCGCGCACCTGCCCGCACAATGCCTGCGCGATGGCACGGCAGGACAGCGGCGCCTCGTCCGCCTCGACCTCGAAGGTCAGCTGGGGGATGCGATTGCCGAACTCGGCCAGCGCCAGCCCCTCGAACACCGCATAGGCAAGCCCCCGACAGGCCGAGGCGCGCGCCCCCTCGACCGAGGCGATCAGCGGGTCGACCGGCTGATCCTCGGTGCCGGGATGGAGGCGAAAGCCCGTCGCCACCTTGAAATCGCCCGCCGCCCCGCGCAGCAACCGGCCATCGGCCCAGATACGCCCCACCCGCCGGATCGGCCGCCCCGACAAGGCGACCGCGAAATTGGCGGTGTAGCTATAGCTTTCGGTCGCCGGACGCCCCTTGCCCCCGCCGGTCAGCCCGCGCGCCTCGACCAGATCGGTCGCCCAGATCACCGGCCCGGCGACCCGCATCGTGCCGAAGACGGCGGGCATCTGCGTGCCATAGGTCGAGGTCTGGACCGACAGCTCGGTCAGGCGCGGGCCCTGCTGCCGTCGCGGCCCCAGCACCGCATGATCCACGCGGTTGCCGATCAGCGCACCGATCGCGCCGCCCACCGGCCCCAGCAGCGCCCGCCCCACCGTGCCCAACACCAAGGTCGCCATTATCCCTCCCCCTTCCAACAGCCCAGCACCGGCCAGGGCGGTGCCCCCGGCCGCCAGGCGACCCGGCGCAGGCCCGCATCGGCATGGACGATCCCGTCACCGACCCGGATCGCCAGATGGAGCTGCCCCGGCCCGGCACGCAGCAGCAGCACCGCGCCCGGCGAATCCGTCGTCCTCTGAAATTGCGCATCGAGCGCCGCCGCCGCCTTCGCCGCGTCGCCGCTGCGCCAGCCATAGCCGGTCGGCGCCGCCCGCCCGGTCGCCGCCGCGACCAGCCCGACACAGTCCAGCCCATGCGCCGGGTCGCGCCCGTGCAGCCGGAACCGCACGCCGACCAGCGCGGCCGCCGCCGCCGCCACCGCGCTCATGCGCCGGGATAGCGGGTGAGCAGGTCGATGCCGGGCAGGAACGGCTCGCCCCGGAAATTCAGGACGTTGGCGAACCGCGCGACACAGGTCTCCAGCCGCTTGTCGCACCCCTCGACCAGCTCGACCAGCGGCGTGCCCTCGACCGCGAAGGCGGGCGTGGCGGCCAGCCACAGACGCCGCCCCTCCGACCGCAACACCACCGCCTCCAGCCCGCTATTGGCGCCGCCGAACCAGATCAGCCGCCCCTGGCCATAGGCATTTGCGACCGGCTCGTCATGCGCGACGGTCAGCATCGCCTCGCCGTCCCAGTCGCTCACCCGCGCGATGCGCCGCCGCCCCGCCATCGGCACGCGGCACCGCCGGTCGCCCAGCGCGGCGCGGCAGTCGGGCGAGGTCTCCGCCGCCACCGGCCGGTCGAGCAGCGCGCCGACGCCGCGCAGTTCGGCGGTGAAGCCCCCCTCACCCAGCTGCACCGCGCCGATCGTCCCCTGGCCCAGCGGCACCGGGTCGCCCGCGCCGCTCCAGTCGACCGCGATCGCCGCCACGCGCGCCCCGTCCCAGCGGCCCGCCAGCAGGTCGCGCTCGCCGATCGCCTCGCTGGTGAGTGCGCCCGAGGCGTCCATCAGATCGGGGTCGAGGCCGTCGCCGCGCAGGATCGCGCTGGGCGTCAGGCCGGGCGCGGCGCGGTAGCGCAGGCCGTCGATCCACAGATCATGGTCATGGCCGGTCAGCCCGATCGTCACCCCGTCGGACCGCTCGATCCGCCAGCACAGCACCCAGCCGGTCAGCGTGTCGCCGCTCATGCCTCGCGCACCTCGACCAGCGGCACCGACGCCGCCGCCCCCGCGCGAAACCCCGCCAGCGTGACGCTCAGCCGGTCCTCGGCGAAGCGGACGGGCACGTCGAAGGCGAAGCTGGCGGCGATCGCCGCGCCCGCCACGGGAGCGGTGTCGAACAACAGCCAGCCGCCCGGCTCGACGACGAAGCCCGTCACGCCCCGGCCCGCCACCCTGACCGAGACGCTGCCCGCGACCGGCCGGGTGATCCGGCGCGGCTGGTCGCCATAATGGCGGACCAGCGCGAAGCGGCGGGTGGTGCCGTCGCCGGTGCCGATCGCCTCGTCGGTGGCGCTGCTGTCGAACGGATCGCGCAGCCGGAATCCGCGTGCCGGGCCCAGCCGCGCGCGGAAGAAGGAGAGCAGCGTCGCCATGTCCTCGGCCGAGCGGAGGCCGGGGCCGACATCATAGGTGGTCCGCGCCTCCGCCCAGGCGGCGTTGCGCGCCTCGCGCCCGCCCGCGCTCGTCAGGATCGCGGTGGAAAAGCCCGGCGTCACCTCCGCCTCGCGGCCCAGCGCCAGTGGGAACAGCACATCGTCGAAAGCCTGCACGCGATCCTCTCCCCCTTCCCAACAGACGAACCCGTCGCGCATCACCTGCGGCATCGCCCAGACGAAGGTCGCCGCGATTCCGCGCGCCCGCGCGACCCCGGCCGCCTCGGCGATCCGGCCCCATTGCGCCCGCTGATCGGCGCGCAGCACGAAGCCCGAAAAATAATGCTGCCGCTCCGGCGGATAGCCCAGCCGCGCCTCGGCCAGCGCGACGCCCTTGCGGGTCGAGGCGGTGTCGCCCGCCGTCACCCAGTCATAATCCTCCAGCTGCAGGATATCGAAGGCCGGGCTCGCCCAGCCGACCGGCATGTTCGCGCGGACGGCCTCGGGCGCGGCCGGGTCGAGCACGGTCGGCAGATAGGTCAGCAAATGGGTGACGCAGCCCGGCGCCGCCGCCTTCGCCGCCGCGCACAACGCCGCCGTCGATGCCGCCAGGCACGCCCCCGCCCGGTCGAGCGTATCGCGCTGCGCCTGGCTCCGCGCCCCCGCCATGCTCGCCATCGGCACCGGCGCGAAGGCCGCCACCGCCGCCGCGTCGTACAGGCACGGCGCGCCGTCGGCGGGACGCTCCCACCACCAGGGCTCGCCCACCTGGAATTTCGGGGGCAGCCCCGCCGCCTGCCCAATCGCCAGGAACGCGCGCGCCACCGCCTGGAGATACGCCATCGCCCCGCCATGCGCCGGGCTGAGCAGCGTGGAGGGCGGCGACCAGCCGGTCAGCGCCGGCGCGCCATCGGCCGAACGCTGCTTCCAGTCGCCCCAGCAATGCGCGTCGAACAGCTCATAGGACAGCGACCAGATCGGGTCATAACCCAGCGCCCTGGCCTCGAGCGCGAACCCGCGATGCCAGGCGGCGCAGGGCGCGTTGAGCACGCCGCCCGCCAGGCTGGCGTACAGCCCGTCGCCGCTGCGTTCGAGCCGGAAATAATGGCTCATGCCGACATAATGGACGAGGTCGCCGCGATAGCCGAGGTGCAGCATGTTGCGCAGCAAACGCTGCGGCGTCAGGTGATAGCTGTCGTCATAGCCGCTGGCGATGCGGAACCCCTGTTCGGGCAGCACCGCCGCGCCGACCCCGATCACCGCGCCCGGCCCCTCGCAGGCGATGCCGGTCAGCTCGACCCAGCCCTCCTGCGGCCGCGCCAGAAAGGCCGCCCCCGCATCGTAATCGGGCGCGACCAGCGAAACGAACATGCGATCGACATCGCCCGCCCAGACGGGATCGCGCTCCTCGGGAAATCTGAATCCGCCCGCCAGGTTCGCGAAGTCGATCGCGACCTCCGCATCCTCCGCCGTGCCGGTCGCATAATTCCACAGCCGGACATACCAGGCGCGCGCCTTGCCGCTTGCGTCGCGCCCCTCGATGGTCAGCGTCGGCCCATGCCGCGCGTCGAGCGGCTTGATCCCGCCCGAGCGCCAGCGGAACCGCAACCGGCAATCGCGATAATCGCGCACCGTGTCATAGCGAAGCAGCGGATGGTCGTGCCGGTCGGCCGACTCCCAGATCAGCCCCGCCAGATCGTCGGTGCGATAGAAGACCGTGTCGACGCGCAGGCTGTCCGCCCCGCTCGCGACCACCGCCGCCATCATCGGGCGCGGAAAGTCGACGGTCCAGTAACGAGGATCGAAGCGCGACAAATGATCGCTCCGCTGATCCCGCCGCTGCTCATGCAGACACCATTGCACCGGTTTTTCCCTCCCCTTGTCCCTCGGGCCGTCGCGGGCGCCTCAATCCTCCGCGAGCGCCGCGCGAACCGCACGCGCCACCTGGCGGCCGGAGCGTTGCAGCACCCCCGCCGCCTCGCCCGCCCCGGCGTTGATGGTGATCGCCACCCGCACGTCGCGCGGTGATGCGGCGCGGCCCAACGGCTCGACCCGGCCGCTGCTGGTCGGCACGAAGACCTCCGGCCCCCGCTCGCCGACCAGATAGGGGCGGTCGGGCGATACCGGCCCGCCGGTCGCCCGCCCCGGCAGGCCCGACGCCAGTCCGCCCAGCAGACCCAGCAGGCCGCCGTCACCGACCGCCCCCACCCCCTGCCGCAACGCCGCGCGGGCGATCTGGTCGAGCGCGGACAGCGCGGTCGCCTTCAGCTCCTCGAAACCGAACCGGCCGGTCCGCGCCGCCCGGAGCAGCGCCCCCTCGACGCTACGCGCGCCCAGCTCGGCAGCATCGCCCAGCCCCTGCGACAGGTCGGCGCGCATCGCGGCCATGTCGGCGGTGAAGCCACGCATGTCGATGCGCGGCGCGAAATCCTGCTCATCCATCCGGATACATCTCCCGCAACCGGGCGAGCGTGGCGCGCGACGGCGGATCGCCCCCGTCCTGCCCCGCCCCCGTCAAGGCCCCGACCACCGCGTGAAGCTCGGCCGGGGTGGCGCGCCAGAAGCGGTCGGGCGACCAGCCCAGCACCGCGCCCGCCATCCCCGCCAGCCGCGCCGCATCGTCGGCAAAGCTCATCGCCCCCCCAGGATCTGGCGCAGCAATTGCCGCAGCACCGGTGCCAGCGCCGCCAGCCCCAGCTCGACCAGCGCCTCGCCCAGCTGCTCGCGGCTGAGCCCTTCGGGCACCTCGCGCAGGCAGTGCCAGATCAGCGCCGCCGCCTCGCCCAGCGACAATTTTCCCTCGCCCGCGCGCTCGACCAGTTCGAACAGCGGGCCCAACTCGCCCTCCGCCGCGACCAGCGCCTGGAAGCTCGGCCGCACGACCAGCTCGGCGCCGCCGACCCGCAAGGCGGCCTCGCCGCGCACCGGATTGGCCCCGGCGCTCATGCCGCCACCACCGGGCCGGAGCTTTCGAGCGCCAGCGTGTAGGTCCGCTCGCCGCCGAAATCGCCACTATAGTCGAGGCGCGTGACCAGGAACCGGCCGGTCATCGACCCGCCGCTCTCGAAGCTCAGCCGATAGGTCTCGATCGTGCCCGCCAGCGCATGGCCGCGCATCCGCGCTTCCGCCGCCGATCCGGTGAACACGCCCGCGCCCGCGACGCTGACATGCCGCACCCCCGCGCCGGACAGCAGCTCGCGCCAGCCGCCCGAATCCTTGTTCGTCACCACCACCGTCTCGCCGTTGATCGACAGCTGCGTCGTGCGCAGCCCCGCCATCGTCGCGAAGGCGGGCGGCTCGGCCCCGTCGCCGATCTTGAGCAGAAAGGCGCTTCCCTTTTCGATCGCCATGATGTCCCCCCTTATTGTCCCGCGCGCCACAAACGGGCGCGCCATTCGACGCTCGCGGTCCAGCGCGCGCCCGTCTTCGCCATGCGTGTCGCGATGACCGCCAGCCCGGCGACCCGCCATCCGTCCGACAGCGCGGCGGGCAGCGCGATCCCCTCGACCGCCTGCATCGCCGCGCGCAGCCGCCGGGGCTGTTCGCCCTCGTCGCTCAGCGTCACGGTCACGCGCAGCTCGCGTCCCTCGATCCCCGCCGCGCCCCAGTCGCTGTCGCTCGGCTCGCCCAGCACCGCCTGCGGGACGCCGCCGCGCACCGGGACCGCGTCGAACACCGTCACCGCCAGCGGCTGCAAAACGGTGCGCAAGCCGGTCAACAGGCCGGTGCGCAGCGCCTCGCGCGCGGTCACGACCGCCTCGGCGTATCGAGCCGCATCCGCCGCCAGGGCCGCCACAGCGCCGCGACCGCCGCGGGCGGTACGGCGGCGGCCTCGCGATTGTCGAACAGATGCGCGCCCATGATCGCCACGCCATGCGCGATCTCGGGCGGCAAGCCCGTCCAGTCCGCTGCCAGCCCGGCGCGATAACGCACCGTGATCGCCGCGCCGGTACGGACCCAGCCACGACCATCACGGTCTATCGCCCCCTCGCCCTCCGACAGGATCGCGCCGACCGGCGTCGCCGATAGCGCCTGCCACGCGACCGACGCCGTCACCGGCTCCTCGACGACTCGCGCGATCAGCAGCTGCCCGCAAAAGGACTCGGCCAGCCCCAGCGCGACGCCCGCGACCCGCTCGACCAGCGCCGCCTCATTGCCCTCGTCCAGCCGCAACAGCGCGCGCACCGCGCCCGCCGCCGCCGTCACGGTCGCGGCGGGCAGGGGCTCCATCGTCCCGCTCATCATGAATTCTCCTTCACCGATACAAGTTGCGACAGGCGCGACATATGATCGTCACACTTGGGGAGCAGAGACCTGCTCAGCCGCTGCCCGCCTCCCCCTTGGGCACCGGCCATGCCGACCCCGCGCCCCCCGGCCGGGTCCGGCATCCTCCCTGAACTACGGGGCAGCCGCCTGCCGGCTGCCCCGATTTTTCCGAGGGTTCAGTTCGTCGCGAACTTCATCAGCTTGATCGCCTCCGAGTCGCTGACACAGCCGCCGACCCGCCGCGTGGCGTAGAAGGTGACGAACGGCTTGTTGCTGTACGGATCGCGCAGGATCGCCGTCTCGGCGCGCTCGGCGATCAGATAGCCGAGCCGGAAATTGCCGAACGCGATCGCGCAGCTATTCTCGGCAATGTCGGGCATGTCCTCCGCCTCGACCACCGGATAGCCGAGCAGCGTCGCGGGCTGCCCCGCCACCAGCCCCGGCGCCCACAGGAACTGGCCGTCGCCCGACTTGATCTTGCGGATGCGCGCCGAGGTTGCGGCGTTCATCACGAAGCACGCCCCCTGGCGATAGGGCGCACGAAGCGACTGGATCAGGTCGACCAGCCGTTCGTCGGGGGCGGGCCCGAACGCGCCGGGTGCCCCGCTCGCCAGATATTGCAGCGTGCCGAAGGGGCGGGTGCCGTCCCGGGCCGAGGATATCGGGCTGGTCAGCAAGCCGCGCGGCCGGTTGACGCCCGATCCGGTGATGAAGGCCTGGCCCTCGGCCCGTGCGAACTCGGTGGCGATCTCCTCCGCCAGCCAGCCCTCGACGTCGAACGCCGCATCGTCCAGCATCGCCTGGCTGGCCGAGGGATTGGCATAGAGTTCGCCCATCGGCGGCGCCAGCTCGACAAAGGCGGGCGTCGCGGTCTCGGGCCGCGCCGCCGTCTCGCTCGCCCAGCCCGACGGCGTGCCGCCGGTGGTGATCAGCTTGCGATAGCCCGCCGATCCCACCGCCACGACATTGGCGATGCCCCGGATCGGCGAGACGGTCTTCAGGACCGAGGCGATCGCCGCATCGATCTCACGCGGGACGGCAAAGCCGCCGCTGTCCCCGGTCGTGCCGGTAAAGGCCTTCAGCTCGACGGTGGTGCCGCTGCGCACATAGCCGCCGAACGCGCCGTCGCTCTTGTCGCGCGCGCCGTCCAGCACGGGTCGTTCGATCACGTCCATATCAATTCCCCTTGGTTGAAAGGTGATTCACGCGGGCGAGCGGTTGCATCGGCACCGTCACCAGGCTGATCTCGATGAGTTCCGCCGACAGGATCGCGCGGGCCGCGCCCTGGTGGACGACGCGCGGGCGATAACCGACCGACAGCCCCGCCACCGCGCCCGACCGGACCAGCGCGGCGAGCGCGGGGTCCTCGACCACGCCCGCGACCGCCAGCCCGGTGGCGTCCTCGACGAGCGACTCGATCCGCCCCATCGCCGCCCCGCGATGCTGCCAGAGGAGCGGCACCCGCCCCGCGCCCGCAAACGCGCCGCGCCGCATGACGTCGCCCAC
The DNA here is from genome assembly GCF_030818415.1 of Sphingomonas sp. SORGH_AS_0950. Classification (NCBI taxonomy): domain Bacteria; kingdom Pseudomonadati; phylum Pseudomonadota; class Alphaproteobacteria; order Sphingomonadales; family Sphingomonadaceae; genus Sphingomonas; species Sphingomonas sp. SORGH_AS_0950. The sequence goes on along the minus strand of NZ_JAUTAE010000001.1, from coordinate 2,875,315 downwards.
CCGGTCCATCCGGTCCCAGATCGCGGCATAGCCGGTGAAGGAAAGGCTCATTTCAGCCAGTCCTCCATCCCCAGCCGCATCGCGATTCCCGCCAGCAGCAGCGCGCCGAGCAAGCGGCTGATCCAGCCGACCATGCTCTTCCACACCGACGACTTGGCCTCGCGCCACGCGGTCAGCAGCTCGCGCAGTTCCGCGACATCCCCCGCCGCCTCGGCGTCCGAAAGGCCCAGCCGGGTCAGCGCACGCGTCGCGCCCAGTTCGCCCGCTTCCTCGGCGACCGCGCGCAGCGTCACGAGGTCCGCCCCGCTGTCCGCCGCCTGCGCCAGCAGCCGCGCCAGAACATCGCCGCTCATGACAGGCCGACCATCTGGCGCTTCTCCGCCGGATCGAGGAAGTCCGCGCTCGCCGCCATTTGCCACAGCATCTGCCGCTCCTCGGCCAGCGCGGTGACGCGATTCACATCGACCGACAGGCTCGCCCCCTCGAACCAGCCCGCCAGCCCCTGCGACAGCCCGCTCAGGATCGCCCCCGCCAGCGGCAAGATCGCCTGGCGCCACAGCGCGCGGTTGGCCTCGCGATAATTGGCATAGGTGTTGTCGCCGGGCAGGCCGAGCAGCATCGGCGGCACGCCAAAGGCCAGCGCGATCTCGCGCGCCGCCGACGCCTTGGCCGCGATGAAGTCCAGCTCCGCCGGCGTCAGGCTCATCGCCTGCCATTTCAGCCCGCCTTCCAGCAGCAGCGGCCGCCCCGCATTGCCGCTGCCCGCAAAGCCTTCCATCTCGGCGCGCAGCCGCTCGAACTGGTCGGGGGTCAGGGTCGAGCCGTCGCCCGGATCATAGACCAGCGCCCCCGACGGCCGCGCCGCATTGTCGAGCAGCGCGCGGTTCCACGTCGCCGCCGCATTGTGGATCGCGATCGCCCCCGCCGCCGCGCCGAGACAGCCCAGCCCATAATGATCGTCGAGCGGGTGACAGCTTTTCAGATGCACCACCTGCGGCCGGACCGGATCGACCGGCAGCGTCGTCACCCGACCCCCTGCGCGGTAGAGATAGGCGGCGGGCCAGCCGCTCGCGTCCAGCTCCATCGTCACCCGTTCGGGGCGCAGCGCGAACAGCTCGACGACCGCGCCATCGCCGTCGCGCAGCAACTGCACATAGGCATTGCCGTGCAGCAGCATATGGGTGGCGACCGTCTCCAGCAGCGCCTGCCCCTCGCTGCGCGCCGCGACCAGCGCGACCAGCTCGGGGTGCGAGGCGACCAGCGGTGCTTCCGCCAGTCCGCCCGCGACCATCCGCACCGCTCGCTGCGCCACCGGGTTGCGCAGATAGCCCTCGCGCACCTGGCTTTCATAGGACGGCGCCGCCCCCGTCAGCGGCACCCCCGACCGGGCCAAGCCCAGCCCGAGCAAGGGACGCGCAGCCCCCCGCCCGGCCTTGCGACCGAACATCCTCATGATCGAATCTCCTCGAAAACCATTCCTCCCCTGCAAGGGGAGGGGGACCATCCGCAGGATGGTGGAGGGGTGTCACCGCCCGCGAAGACAGTCCCACATCTCCAACCAGGACACCCCTCCGTCAGGCCTTCGGCCTGCCACCTCCCCTTGCAGGGGAGGAAAAGCTGACCTCATAAATTCCGTATCCCCGGCGGCCCCCGGCCCGACAGCATCAACTCGGTCAGCGCCCAGACCAGCGCGTCCGCGCGATCCGGCGAGCGGCCCGGCCCGTCATAGGCTCCCGCCACGCCCAGCCCGCACAGCTCGTCCTCCAGCGCAGGGAAGCCGCGCGCATGCCACACCCGCCCCTGCGCATAGAGAAACGACACCGGCTCGGCCCGCGCGGCTTTGCCAATCGAGGCATAGACCAGATGCACCGGCAGGGTCGGGTCGGCGAGCCGCAGCACGCTCTCCACCATGTCGCCGCCCTGGTTGCGCTCGGCCACCACCCGGTCCGCGCGGTTGCGCCTGGCGCAGCCCGCGACCCGCGCCGCCCAGCCCTCGGGCGACAGCCCCGCTTCGCTCGCGTCCTCCAGCACATAGCCATGCCCGTCGCGGCCCAGCCCGACCGCGACGATCCCGCAGGCATCGCCGCTGCTGGTCGCGGGCGGATCGACGCCGACCACCACCCGGTCGAGCGCGGGCACCGTCTTCGCCCGCTGCCGGTCGAGCAGCGCGCGGGTCCACAAGGCCCCCTCGCGATCGTCGACCATCTCGCCGTCCAGTTCCTGCCGCCCCAGCCGCGTGTCGCCATATTGCGCCAGCATCGCCTCCTGGAAGCTGTCGGGCAGATGCGCATTGTCGCTGGTCCGCCCGATCGTCTCCACGCAATCGGGCAGCGCCATGACCTTGCGCATCAGCGGCGTCGCGCGCGGCGTGGTCGTGACCAGCACGCGGGGGCGTTCCCCCAGCCGGAGCGTCATCATCAGATTGTCCCACCCGGCCTCCCCCTTCCATTTGCCCAGTTCGTCGCACCAGGCCGCATGATGCTGCGGCCCGCGCAGAGCCTCGGGCGCCGCCGCCGAATAGGCGAAGCCGATCGCGCCCGATGCGAAATGCACCTGCCCCAGGCTGCCGATCCAGCGCGGCGTCTCCCCCTTGCGCGCCACCGCCAGCAGACCGCTTTCGCCGCGCACCATCACCCGCTCGACATCGCGAAGGGTCGCCCCCATCAGCGCGATCCGCGCGCCCGGATTGTCGCGGGCGAGCGCACTCACCCACTCCGCCCCCGCACGCGTCTTGCCGAAGCCGCGCCCCGCGCGGATCAGCCAGACCCGCCAGTCGCCCGGCGGCGCAATCTGTCCGTCATGCGCCCATAATTCCCATCGCTCGACCAGCTCGCGCTTCTGCGCCGGGGTCAGCGCCGCCAACGCCTGCCCCCGCGCCTCCGGTTCCAGCATCGCCAGCGTGGCGAGCCGCGTCGCCGCATCCTCTCCCGCCATCACGCCATCCCCTTCAACCGCCGCCGCGCCAGGCCGTCGAGCGCGCGTTCCAGCGCCGCATCGGTCTCCGCCGCATCGGCCCGCGCCGCCGCGCTCGCCCCGTCACCGGCCTGCGCCAGCGCATCCCGCCGGGCGAGCAGCTTCAGATAGAGTTGCACCTCGGTGGCCGAGAGCGGCGGGGTGATGGAGAGGCCGGTGGTCCCCGCACCGGCCTCTCCGCCCTCCTCCCCACCCTGGGCCAACAGGGTCAGCATCCGGCGCAGCAGGCCTTCCTCGACCAGCGCGTGCGCCGCGCCGATCGCCTCGGCCCAGCCCTCCGCGAAGGTCGGATCGCGTCGCCGCAACCCGCGCACGGCGCCCAGCGTCTCTCCCACCGCCCGCGCCGCCACGCCCGCATCCGCGCTGACCGCCAGCGCCGCCAGGAATTGCCGTCGCCGCGCCTGCGTCCACCGCGCGCCCTCCCCCGTTCCGGCCATCCCCGCTCCCCCCGAAGCACCGGACGCTCCCGACCGCTCCCCCGGTCAGGCCGCCTCCGATGTTCCTGTTATGTACCGGATGCGATCGGCTTTGTATCCAACAAAGGAACCGCTGCGGTTCGCGACGCAAAAGCGGCTTGCCAGATGCCCGACACCCCGGCATTAGGCGTGGCTTCCCGAGAGGGGGCGATTAGCTCAGTTGGTAGAGCGTCTCGTTTACACCGAGAATGTCGGCGGTTCGAGCCCGTCATCGCCCACCATTCCAATGTATGATGTATTCAATTGCGCCTTACAGTGGAAATTAGGCATGACCTGAATGCCTTGCTGGCAAAACCTTTCAAGTTGCGGCATCCCATACAAATTCTGCCGTTCGAATAAGATAGATTGTATGCCCCAGACATACCGCAAGAATCGGTTGAGCCTCCGTAGAAGCTCTGAACCAATCCAGCCCTCAAAAGCCGTCCAAAATAACAAATCTATCTCAATGAGTGATAAGATTGGCTTAGCTGGCGTTATCATCGCTGTTTTTTCTAGCGGCATCGCCCAATGGAATCAGGTGCAAAACGGCCGCGATACAGCCAATGCCTTAAAATCCATGGCGAAAATTGCGAAAGCGTCTCAAGGTCAGCAGGCCGCTCTTGACCGTCAAGCGAAAGCAACTTTGGCAGCGTTACGGAGTGCCCAAGTAAGCGCCAACGCAGCAACACGCCAGGCCGCAACCGCTGAGGCGAGCCTACATCAGAGCGAAAGGCCATATGTAAGCATTGTCCCCAACGTATTTTACAAAGGGCTTGATCAGAGCCTAAGCATTGACGATGCTGGAAATGCTACTGTCACAATTCAGAACGTTGGACGATCCACAGCTATGCAAGCACGCATGCTTGCAAATGTTGCCATTACACCACTTGGCACCTATTTAGATATAGGCAGGACTGCGATGCTCAAGATACCCTTATCTGAGTCAATCGCCATAGGAAATACCGTAACTATTTCCATACCACGCTCAAATACCTCAGCAAAGGAGAACGAACTTCGGTCGAATGGGAAATTCCGCTCATTTGTATTTGGTAAAATATCCTATAGCGATGCATTTTTGCAACGCTACGAAACCAAATTTTGCTATTCGTTTGATAAAGCCGGCGGAACAGAAACTGCATGCCCCTTTTACAACAATGGCACCTAATTTAGACAATTATTGTAATTGCCCTTCAACGAAAATATTAAACTTCTTTGGCGTACGCTTAGATAGAAATACCTCACGCTAATCACAGCGGCTTGAAAACATCCCATAGGACTCGGAATTTATCTTTCACCCGACAAAGGCTCCATCCTATGCTCGACGGTGGAGGAAGCGATCAGGCCAAGTTCCAGTAGGTCGCGTACCGCTCATGCGCGATCCGGTGGTAGGGGACCAGTCGCACCGGCTTGCCGTCTGCGGCCGGGATGGTGAATTCGAGCGGCTTGCCCGAGGCCCGGATCTTCTGCGTCAGCTCCCCCGGCTCGCCCGCCAGCGTCGGGGCCTGGAACGGCGTGTTGTTGTAATCGCCATATTTGCGCTCGCTGACGATGATGTCCGCACCCGGTGCCAGCCCCTCGCGGCCCAGCGCACCGGCCAGCACCAGCGGGCCATAGGTGAAGGCGACGATCTCCGGCGCGGCGGGGGCGCTTTCGACGCCGGGCTCCATCACCATCCGCCATTCGACCGTGTCGCCGGTCTTCCACGTCCGGGTCAGCTCGGCATAGCGGCCGGGTTTGTCCGAGCGCTCCACCTCGGCGCCGTTGACCAGCAGGGTCGCGGTCCGGCTCCATTTCGGGTGGCGCAGCTTCAGCGTCAGTTCGGTCGGCTGGCGGAGTTTCCACTGGAACCGGGTGGTCGCCGTCTCCGGGAAGGTCGTCACCTGGGTCAGCACCGCGCCCTTGTCGGCCCAGGTCACGCTCGAGGGGATGAACAGGTTCACATAGAGCGCGCGGTCGTCATGGAAGTAGATCGAGTCGCGATACTTCACATGATTTTCCATCCCCGTGCCGGTGCAGCACCAGAAACTGTCCTCGGGGGTGTGATAGAGCTTCATGTAACCCGGCCGCGCGCCCTGGAAATAGGTCGCCATGCCCGTATCCGGGTCCTGCGAGGCGAGGATGCCGTTGTAGAGCGTGCGCTCGTAATAATCGGCATATTCGGCGCGCGGATCGTGCAGGAACAGCGCGCGGGTCAGCTTCAGCATATTGTGCTGGCAACAGGTTTCCGACCCCTTGGCCGAAAAGACATGCTTGTCGAAATCGGCCATGGCGAAGAAATGCTCGCCATCGCCATGCCCGCCGGTCGCGAAGGAGCGGGTATGCGCCACCGTCCGCCAGAAGAACGCTGCCGCATTCTGATATTTCGGCTCGCCGGTCGCCTCGAACACGCGCTGGAAGCCGATGATCTTGGGCACCTGCGTATTGGCGTGCAGCCCGTCGAGATAATCGCGCCCCTGCGCCAGCGGGTTCATGATCGCCTTTTGCGAGAAACGCTCGGCGACGCGGCGGTAATCGGCGTTGCCGGTCATGACATACAGGTCGGCATAGATTTCGTTCATGCCGCCATATTCGGTTTCCAGCATCGTCTCGAACTGCGCATCCGATAGCGGCCTGGTGGCGACGACGCCCCAATCGGCCAGCCGGATCAGCACCGCCCGCGCCGGTTCGCTGTCCGCCAGCAAGACGGCGTCGCGCAGGCCCGCATAGACCTTGTGCAGCGTGTACCACGGCACGCCGGTGATCGGTTCGCCGCGCAGATGCGCCGCGACCAGCGCGGCTCCCTTGGGAAAGGCGCAGACCAGCCCGGTGCCCGCCGCCTTCTGGCACTCGGCCAGTTCGTTCGCGATATAGTCGATGCGCTGGCGGTATTTCCGGTCGCCGGTCGCGCGATAGGCGAGCGCGCAGGCCGACAGATAATGGCCCAGCGTATGGCCATGGCAGTTGATGTCGTCCCACTGGGCCTCCGACTCCCAGCCGCCATAGACCGGGGCCTTGGGCTTCAGTCCGGCATTCTTGCGGAAATTGGCAAGCATCCGATCGGGCTGCAACCGCATCAGATACGCCTCGGTCATCTTCTGCGCATGGAGGAACGGCCCGTCCGCCAGCGTGACATCGGCCATGTCGAAGGGCTGGACCATGGCGGCGGATGCGGTGGCGATCGGCCGCGCCCCCAGCCCCGCCCCATTCTGCGCCCAGGCGCTGGCGGGCATCGCCGCGCCCCAGGCGGTGGCCATCGCCCCCACGCTGGCGGTGGCAAGGACGTCGCGACGCGACGGGGCGTGGCAGCATGAGGGCACCGATCTTCTCCGACTATTTATCTTTGCCCATGGGGTAGCGGGCTTCAGTCGGGATTCGCAACCGCTTTCGCGCGCGGAGGGGATCGGCGACGAAAAGACGCGCATTTCGCCACGGCGCCGGTGTTTCTTGTCGGACAGATAGAGGCGATCAGGGGGCCGTCACATGGCTCCGCCCGGCACGCAGGCTCATCCGCCAGAGCTGCTGGACGAGCGGCTCGTCCTCCGCCGCCCGGCCCGGCAGCCGGGCGACCACGCCTTTGGCGAGCGCCAGTCCCAGATCGCCCAGCGTCAGCGTGAAGCAGGTCAGATCGGGCGACAGCGCCCGGCACGCCGGACTGTCGCGCAACCCGATCACCGCGACATCGCGTCCGGGCTCCAGCCCGATGCTGCGCAGCGCGCGATAGGCCCCGACCGGCGCGGTCTCGCCCATCAGTAGCAAGGCGGTCGGCGGATCGGCCAGCGCCATCAGCGCGCGCGCGGTTTCCTCGCCGTCGCTCTCGTCCGTCTCGCCATGATGGACCAGCACCGGGTCGAAGGGCAGCCCCGCCCGCTCCAGCGCGGCGCTGTAGCAGGCGAGGACGATCTGGCTGTTGTTGATCGACACGGGCGGCGCGACCAGCCCGATGCGCCGGTGCCCGGCCTGGGTGAACAGGCCCATCGCCTCGGCCACCACCCCCTCGAAATCCAGGTCGATCCAGGCATAGTCCTGCGCGGTCGCGGTCCGCCCCAGCGCGATGAAGGGAATCCCCCGCTCGAGCAGGAACGCGATCCGCGCATCGTCCTGCTGCGTCCCCGACAACACCCAGCCATCGACCGTCCCGCGCGACACGTGCCGCCGCAAAAAGGTCAGCCCGTCCTCGCCCTTGCGCGCCAGCAGGACGACAAGGTCCAGGTCATGCTCGCCCAGCCCGCTCTGCAATCCTTCCAGGAGCGCCATGAAGAACGGGTCGCCATGGATCGCGCTGTCATTCTCCAGCGTCAGCATGAAACCGATCGTGCCCGTCCGCCCGCTGCGCAGCGTCCGCCCCGACTGGTTGGGGATATAGCCATGGGTCCGCGCCGCCGCGATCACCCGCTCGCGCGTGGCGGGGCTGACATCCTTGCGATCGTTCAGCGCGCGCGAAACCGTGCCGATCGAAAGCCCCAAATGCTTGGCGAGCTGGCGTATGTCCATCCGCCCGTGATTGCGGGACGGCGCGATCCGCACAAGGGTCATTGACAGTCCCGATTGTTCCGATCAGTATTCGTAAACGTTTACGGACGCACAAAGATCGGGAGGGTGACAGGGTTGGACACGCTGTGTCTGGAATCGCGCGCGATCGCATGGCGCTACAATGGCGACTGGCTGCGGATCGAGGCGCATGGTCCCGACGGGCTTCGGCTACGTGCCTCGACCTTTCCGGCGACCGATGCCAAGCCCCATGCGCTGCTCGACAGCGTCACCCATGACGGCACGCCGCACGTCACCCGCGACGGGGCCATCGCCCGCATCACCCATGGGCGGATCACCGCCGAGGTCGACCTTCAGGGCCGGGTCCGCTTCCTGAACGCGCAGGGGCAGCTTCTGCTCGAGGAGAAATGGCGGCAGCGCGATACGATCAACACATTCTGGACGGTCGGCACCGACGAGGTGCGCACGATCAGCGCGCTCGGCCTGTCGGGGCGCGAGTTCAAGCCGCTGCCCGGCGAGGTCGCCGCGATCACCGTGCGGTTCGAGGCCAAGCGCGGCGAACGGCTCTACGGCATGGGCCAGTATCAGCAGCCCAATCTCGATCTGGCAGGCTGCTCGCTGGAACTGGCGCAGCGCAATTCGCAGGCCAGCGTCCCCTTCGTCGTGTCGAGCGAAGGCTATGGCTTTCTGTGGAACAACCCGGCGGTGGGCGAGGTGCATTTCGCCGCCAACGGCACCGTCTGGACCGCACGCGCCGCGCGCGAGATCGACTATTGGATCACCGCCGCCGACACCCCCGCCGAGATCGTGCGCAACTATGCCTGCGTCACCGGCACCGTGCCGATGATGCCCGACTTCGCGCTGGGCCTGTGGCAGAGCAAGCTGCGCTATCGCACCCAGGAGGAGCTGCTGGCGGTCGCGCGCGACTATCACCGGCGCGGCATTCCGCTGGCGGTGATCGTCGCCGACTTCTTCCACTGGCCGGTCCAGGGCGACTGGCGGTTCGATCCGCGCGAATGGCCTGATCCGGCGGCAATGACCGCCGAGTTGAAGGCGATGGGCACCGAATTGCTCGTCTCGATCTGGCCGACCGTCGACCCCAGGTCGGAAAATTATGCCGAGATGGCCGAAAAGGGCTATCTGGTCCGCGCCAATCGCGGGCTGGACGTGCAACAGGAATTTCTGGGCAATACCCGCTTCATCGACACCACCCATCCGGGCGCGCGCGCTTTTCTGTGGGAAAGGGCGAAGCGCAACTATCGCGACCAGGGGGTGGCGCTGTTCTGGCTGGACGAGGCCGAACCCGAATATAGCGCCTATGATTTCGACACCTATCGCTATCATGCGGGCAGCGTGCTGGCGGTCGGCAACGCCTATCCGCTCCATTATGCCCAGGCGTTTCACGACGGGCTGGCGGCGGAGGGAGAGACCGAGATCGTCAGCCTGATCCGCTGCGCCTGGGCGGGCAGCCAGCGTTACGGCGCGCTGGTCTGGTCGGGCGACATCCATTCCTCGTTCGAGGCGATGCGCAACCAGCTGAGCGCCGGGCTGAACATGGGAATGGCGGGGATCCCCTGGTGGACGACCGATATCGGCGGCTTCCACGGCGGCGATGTCGGCGATCCGGCCTTTCACGAGCTGATGGTCCGCTGGTTCCAATGGGCGGTGTTCACTCCCGTGCTGCGGATGCACGGCCATCGCGACCCCATCACCCCGCCGCCCGAGCCGTTCCGCGACGGCGTGGCGCAATGCGATACGGGTGCGGGCAACGAACTCTGGAGTTTCGGCGAGCCGGTCTTCGCGATCCTGCGCCGCTATGCCGCGCTTCGCGAGCGGTTGCGCCCCTATCTCGCCGGGCTGATGCGCGATGCGCATGAACGCGGCGATCCGCTGATGCGACCGATGTTCTACGACCATCCGGACGATCCGCGCTGCTGGGCGGTGGACGATCAATATATGTTCGGCCCCGACCTGCTCGTCGCGCCGGTGACGGCGGCGGGGGAGACGATGCGCTGCGTCTATCTTCCCGCCGGGGTGTGGCGCGACGCGTGGAACGGCGACCTGATCGAAGGCGGCGGCGACCTGTCGGTCGCGGCGCCGCTCGACCATATTCCGGTCTTCGTGCGCGACGGCGCGGCGGTCGCCGCGGCCTTCGATCGGGACGGTTGGGAATAAGGGAAAGCGGAATCGGAATCGTCAGGCGATAGACGGGGTAGCAAGGGAGAGGGTCATGGCGGCATCGGGGGCGGACCACGCCATAACGGCGAACGGAGCACAGCGGAGCGATGCCGCCGTCGCCGCTTCAATCCCGTTCGTCGAAAAGGTCTGTTACGGGCTGGGCGATGCCGGGGGCACGATCGTCACCGGGCTGATCGCCAATTTCCTGACCTTCTATTACACCGACGTCTTCGGGCTCGCGCCGGGGATCGTCGGCATCCTGTTCCTGTCGCTGCGCATCTTCGACGCGATCTCCGACCCGCTGATCGGGATCATGGCCGACCGCACCTCCACCCGCTGGGGGCGGTTCCGTCCCTATCTGCTGTGGACGGCGATTCCCGTGGGCCTGAGCTGCTTCCTGACCTTCCAGTCGCCCGATCTGGGCTATGACGGCAAGGTCGCCTATGCGGCGGCGACCTATTTCCTGCTCGCCTTCTCCTATTCGCTCAACAACGTGCCCTATTGCGCGCTGATCACCCGCATGACCGACAGCGAGCGCGAGGGCGTGGCGTGCCAGTCGGTGCGGTTCGCGCTGGTCGCCATCGCCTCCTTCTGCGTGTCGGTCGGCCTGCCGATCATGGTCCGCCAGCTGGGCGGCACCGACATCGCGCGCGGTTACCGGGACGGGGTGGCGATCCTGTCGCTGGCGGCGGTCGCGATGTTCCTGATCTGCTTCCTGTTCGTGCGCGAGCGGGTGGTCACCGCCGACTCGGCCGAGGTGCCGCTGAAGGTCGCGGTCGCCACCACGCTGAAGAACGACCAGCTGCGCCTGACCTTCGTCATGACGCTGCTGCTGATCGGCATCTTCAACACCAAGGGGGGCGCCGCCCTTTATTTCATCACCTATGTGCTGGGCGGCGACACGACCTATCAGGCGCTGTTCTTCGGCACGGCGACGGCGGGCGGGTTCCTGGGATCGGTGATCGTGCCCTTCTTTACCCGGCGGTTCGACGTGAAGACCGTCTATGTCGGGGTGAACCTGATCCTGGTCGCGGGGCATTTCGCCGCCTTCTTCGTGCCGGGCGGCCATCCGATGCTGTGGCTGGTGCTGGTCGGGCTCTGCTGCGTCGTGCTGGGCTGCACCCTGCCGCTGCACTTCACCCTGATCCAGCTGGCCGACCAATATGGCGAGTGGAAGCTGGGCATGCGCTCCTCGGGCATGAGCTTCGCCTTCAACCAGTTCTTCGTGAAGCTGGCCTGGGCGCTGGCGGGCGTGCTGATCAGCGGGGTGCTGGTCATCGTGTCGTACCGGGCGGGGGCGGGCAACCAGACGCCGCTGTCGCTGACCGGCATCCGCGCGCTGTCGACCCTCATCCCCGGCCTGATGCACCTGGCGCTCGCCGCCACCGCCGCCCGCCTGATCCTGACCCGCGCGACGATCGAGCGCATGACCGCCGAGCGCCCCCCATGCTCCTCCTGACGAAAGCCCGCCTGATGCCCTCCCCGCTTCGCCTGATGCTTGCCGCGCTGCTCGGATCGACCGCGACCTTGGCCACCGCCCAGGACCGGATCACGGTCGACCTGTCGAGCGACACCGGCGCCTTTCACGGCGGCGCGTCGGGTACGCTCTACGGCCTGTACGATGCGCGGTTGCCGCATCCCAATCTGGTCGAGGGCATCGGCCTGCGCACCGTCTCGACCAAGGCGCAGGACGGGCCGCAGCATCCCGGCGCCGACGCGCTGGAGGTGGCGACGCTGCTGACCGATGCGTCGGGCGGCGACACCTATATCTACATGACCGACATCAACCGCGAATTCCCATACAACTGGAAGACGGGCGACTGCGCCCAGTCGGTCGCGGCCTATATCGAAAAGCTCCGCGCGCAGGTCCGCCAAGTGAAGGGCATGGCCAAGCGCTATCGCGACCGCATCGTGTTCGTCCCCTATAACGAGCCCGACGGGAACATGTTCGCCGACGGTCCCAAGAGCTGCAACGGCGTACGCTGGCAGAAGGACCCGACCGTCTTCAACGACGCCTGGGACCGCGCCTATCGCATGATCCGGCAGGAGATGCCCGATGCGCGGATCGCCGGGCCCAATACCAGCATCCTGTTCCCCGAGGTGGAGGGCTTCCTGCGCCATGCCATCGCGGCCGACACGGTGCCCGACGTCATCACCTGGCACGAACTCAGCAACCCGGCGACGGTGCGCACCAGCGTGCGCCAATATCGGCAATGGGAGGACAGGCTGTTCGCCGGGACCAGGTGGCAGGGCCGCCACCTGCCGATCAACATCAACGAATATGCCTATAACTACCACACCTCCGTCCCCGGCCAGATGGTGCAATGGGTCGCCGCGATCGAGGATTCCAAAGTCGATGCCGACATCGCCTATTGGAATATCGACGGCAATCTCAGCGACTCGGCGGTGCAGGCCAATCGCGGCAACGGGCAATGGTGGCTGCTCAACGCCTATGCGACGATGAGCGGCCATACGCTGGCGGTCACGCCGCCGCATCCCGACCAGAGCTATACGCTACAGGGGCTGGCGACGCTCGATCCCGCCCGGCACCAGGCCCGGCTATTGTTCGGCGGCAAGAGCGGCGACGCGATCGTCGCGCTCGACCGGATTCCCGCGCTGTTCGGCGGGACGGTGCGCGCGCGGGTGCGCGAGATCGGCTGGACCGGCCAGCTGGGCGACGCCACCCCGCCCGACCTGATCGCCGACCGCATCCTGCCGGTCCGCGACGGGCGGGTGGAGATGCGCTTCGGCCAGGACGGCCTGCCCGCCCTGCGCGAGGAAGCCGCCTATGAGCTGGTCCTGACCCCCGGCCAGACCGCACGGCCCGCCGCCGTCACCCTGCCCTGGCGGCAGGATTACGAGGCGGAACAGGCGATCCGCCGGGGCACCGGCCTGACGCTGCGCGGGCCGGAGGGATCGCCCGACAATGTCGATCGCTTCCACACCTCGGGCCGCTATTCGGTCGAGGGATTCGCGACCGGCCATGACGCCGCGCTGGACTTCGCGGTCGATGTGCCGCGCACCGGCCGCTACGACCTGCGGGTGCTGGCCAGCACCTTCAACAAGGACCCGCTGGCGCAGGCGCAGGGGGCGACCAACGTCTTCCTGACCATCGACGGCAAGGCGGCGGGCGAGACCGAGCTGCTGCTGCCGCTGGGCTACAAGCCATCGGTGCTCGATCATGTCGATACGGTGCTGTCGCTGACGCAGGGGCGGCATGTGCTCACCCTCTCGACGCGCAGCCGGGACGGGCGCCGCCGCACCCAGGGCAATGCGCTGGTCGACCGGATCACCCTGACCGCCGCCGACCCGGCGCCGACAACCGCGCTGTACGACGTGCAGGACGCGGTGCTGCGCGGCGATCCCGCCCCGGCGGGCGACGGCGTCACCCTGTCGCCGGGGACGAGCGCGACCTTCTGGGTCTATGCGCCGCAGGACGGGCCGATGCGGCTGGCGGCGGATATGCGCGGCGGCACGGCGCGCATGACGGTCAATGGCCGCAGGCTGACCGACGGGCGCGCCTTCCTGCTGGGCGGGATCAACAAGGTGGTGGTCGGCGGTGCAGGCGGATCGCCCGTGCTGCGCGCGCTGCGCGTCACCCGCGAGGTCGCCCCCGCCGCCCCGCATCGCTATCAGGCGGAGGAAGCGCAGGTCGCAGGAACCGCGCGGATCGGCACCGCCTCGCGCGCCGAGGGAGGACGCGCGGTGTTCGACATCGGCGGCGCGCCCGGCAATGGCAACACGCTGACCTTCCCCCGCGTCATGGCCGACCGGGCGGGCACCTATGCGCTGACCATCCGCTTTTCCAACGACGAACAGTCCAAGGCGACGCATTATAATCCCGACCCACTCGCCCGGATTGCACGCATCTCGGTCAACGGCGCCAAGCCGCTGCTCGCCACCTTCCCCAACAGCTTCCATGCCAATAACTGGTGGGAGATGACGGTGCCCGTCACGCTGCGCGCCGGTGCGAACACGATCCGCATCTCGGGCGAGGAACAGCCCGAATGGGACGGCCGCACCTATGCGTCGCAGACCTGGCCCGGCGTCCTGCTGCGGTCGCGCTACGCCCCCAATATCGACCGCATCACGATCGCGCCGATGCCCGGCCGATGACCTTCCGCGGCTAGGCCCGGCGGAACAGCAACCGTTCCGCCACCCAGTGGAGCGCCGCGCCGATCGCGACGCCCAGCAGCACCTCCTGCGCGCGGGCGAGCGCGGCGGTCAGGATGGTGCCGCCGGGCGGTACGGTCAGCAGGACGATGACCGAGGTCCACATACACACGCGCAGCTCGGTGCGCAGCCGCGCGACGGCGGCGGTGATCCCCACCGCCACCGCCAGCATCGCCACCGGCCCCGCCCCGTGCAGGATCAGCGCGACCAGCACCGCGACCCCCACCCCGATCACCGTCGCGACGATCCGCCAGCTCAGCGACCGGTGCGTGTCGCCCAGCGTGTCCTGCGACACGACCAGCGCGGAGACGCTGGCCCAGACCGGATGGTCGAGCCCCAGCCGGTTCGCCACCACCAGCGCCAGCACCGCCGCGCCGGTGCAGCGCGCGACGAACGCCACGCTGCGGATCGTGTCCGCCCGCGACAGGCGCTGCCCGACCCAGTCCCTCAGGGCAAGCCGCCGGATCACCGGAAGAGATTGGCCCTGGCCAGTTCGATCACCTCGTCCCCGCGTCCGCTCAGCACCGCGCGCGCGGCGTACAGGCTGAAGCCCTTGACCTGCTCGGCCTGGATCTTGGGGGGCATGATCAGCTCCTGGGTCTCGGTCACGACATCGACCAGCGCGGGCCCGTCATGCGCGAACGCCGCGCGCAGGGCCTCCTCCAAGGCGTCCGAGCGGGTGACGCGCACCCCGAAATAGCCCATCTCGCGCGCGATGGCGGCGAAGTCGGGATTGTGCAGCGACACATTGGTATCGACATAGCCCGCCGCCTTCTGCTCCATCTGGACGAAACCCAGCGAGCGATTGTTAAAGACGACGATCTTGACCGGCAACGTCATCTGCACGGCGGTCAGCATGTCGCCCATCAACATGGTCAGCCCGCCATCGCCCGACAGCGACACCACCTGCCGCGCGGGATACGCCCCCTGCACGCCCAGCGCCTGGGGCAGCGCATTGGCCATCGATCCGTGGTTGAACGATCCGATCAGCCGCCGCTTGCCGTTCATCGTCAGATAGCGCGCCGCCCAGACGGCGGGCGTGCCGACATCGGCGGTGAAGACCGCATCCTCCGCCGCGATCCGGTCGACCAGCCGGGCGACATATTGCGGGTGAAGCGGCTTGTCGCCGTCGCGCGGGGTGGCGAGATCGTCCAGTCCTTTCCGCGCGTCGCGGTAATGCGCGCGCGCCTTGTCCAGGAAGCGCCCGTCGCGCTCGCCCGCGATCAGCGGGATCAGGCCGCGCGCGACCTCGCCGACATCGGCGACCACCCCCAGGTCGAGCGGCACCCGCCGCCCCAGCGCGCCGGGATCGCGGTCGACCTGCACCACCTTCGCCTTGTCGGGATAGAAGTTGCGATAGGGGAAGTCGGTCCCCAGCATCAGCAGCGTGTCGCACTCCATCATCGCGTGATAGCCCGACGAGAAGCCGATCAGCCCGGTCATCCCAACATCATAGGGATTGTCATATTCGATCCATTCCTTGCCGCGATAGGCATGGACGATCGGGGCCTTCAGCGCCTCGGCCAGCGCGACCACCTCGTCATGCGCGCCCGCCGTGCCCGCGCCGCACAGCAGCGTCACCGCCCTGGATTCGTTGAGCAGCGCGGCGACCTGCCCCAGCGCCTGCGCGTCGGGCACGAGGCGCGGCGCGGCGAGGGCGGGGAAGGGAATGGCGCGCGTCTCGGGCGCGGTCTGCAACGCGACGTCGCCGGGGATCACCAGCACCGCGACGCCGCGCTGGCCGATCGCGGTGCGGATCGCACGGTGGAGGATTTCGGGCATCTGCCGCGCATCCTGCACCATCTCGCAGAAATGGCTGCACTCGCGGAACAGCTCGGTCGGGTGGGTCTCCTGGAAATAGTTCAGGCCGATCTCGCTCGACGGGATATGCGCGGCGATGGCGAGCACGGGAACGCGATTGCGATGGCAGTCGAACAGGCCGTTGATGAGATGGAGATTGCCCGGCCCGCAACTGCCCGCGCACACCGCCAGCGCGCCGGTCGCCGCCGCCTCGGCCCCGGCGGCGAAGGCGCCCGCCTCCTCGTTGCGGACATGCATCCAGTCGATCTTGCCCGACTTGCGGAGCGAATCGTTGAACGCGTTCAGACTGTCGCCCGTCACGCCCCAGATTCGCTCCACACCCGCCTCGATCAGCGTGCGGTTCAAAAGGTCGGCGATCGTCTCGGCCATCTCGCTAGGTCCCTTGCTGTGCCACGGGGACAGGCGGGTCCCCGTTCATGCTGCAGGAGCGAAACGATTGGTGAGCCGATTGGCTTCGTGACGGACGGGTGAAGCTATCGTAACCCTCGCCCGCCCCGCCGCCGGGACGGGCGCGGCCCGCGGACCGGATCAGAACAGCCCGTCATCGTCGTCGTCGAAGGTGACCGCCGCGACCGACGGCGCGGGAACCGCCATGCCGGGCAACAGGAAGTCCGCATGGATCACCCGCTCGCACGCCATGGTGTAGAGGCTTCCCGCCCAGGGCAGCAGCTCGGTCAGCGCGGCGAAATCCTCGGCGGTCAGCGCGCCCGCATCGGCCGCATGACCCTGCTGCCCGGCATAGAGGGCCAGCCCCTGCGCGGCGGTCGCCAGCGTGTCGGCAAAGGCGCGCTGTTCGGCCAGGTCGCTGGCACTCGCCTGGAGCGACGCCAGCACGCGCTGCGCGTCGCCATCGCCCTTGGCCATCACCGCGCTGGAGCTTTCGCAGGCCGCGCGGACCACCGCCAGCGCGTCGTTCAGCGCGCCGCGCGTGCGCACCGTGCCGTCCTGCGTGCTGTCCTGCACCAGATCGATCGCCGCCAGGACGCCGACCAGCCGACCGACCGCGACGCTCAACTGGTCCAGACGGCTGGCGCAGGGGGCGACCTCCTTGGCGATGACCGCGACCGCGCGGCCCAGGGTGCCGTGGCGACGGCACAGCAGCTGGGTATTGGTCGAGATGTCCTGCACGCTGGTCGCGATGTTGCGGATCCGGCTGAGCCCCTGGGTCAGATCGGCCAGCGTCCGGCTGACGAATCCGGTCAGTTCGGCGAGATGCCCGTCGGCGTCGCACAGCTGGTCGGTGACGCTGGTCAGCTTGGCGATGTCCAGTTCCAGCCGGACCAGAATCTGCCCGTCATCGGCATTGTGCGAACCCAGCAGCGTGCGCAGATGATCGGCCAGCGGCCCCAGCCGTTCGAGCGACTGGACGATCGCGACGATCTCCCGCCCGAAATCATCGGCCATCGCCTCCATCTGCGCGGCGGCCAGCCGGGCCAGATGCGCGGCGGCGCCGGGCGGCACCGGCGGCACGTCGCCGATCGTCGCGGGCGCGATGCGGCGCAGGATCGTGATCACATGCTCGGCGCGCTGGCGCACGCTGTCGCCGATCTGGATCGCGCCCAGGATGCGCGCCACCTCGCCCTGCACGGTGCGCATGATGCCCGCCACCTCGTCGGTGGTGCGCATCACCGCGTTCACATGGTCCTGCAACGCATTGGCATTGCCGGTCAGTTCGGACGGCACCGTCCCCCCGGCGCTCGCGCATTCGCGCGCCAGCCGCTGGTCGGCGGCCTGCACCTCGCCGATGACCTGGTTGAACTGGCCCAGATCCTGTTCGATATGGCGCAGCTCGTTCCGGCCGCTCGCCAGCTTCTCGTCCATGCCGACCACGAAGTTCAGGAAGGACGGCTCGCCCGACGAGGCGATCTTGATGTTCATGCCATAGATGCCGAGCAGCTTCAGGATCATGCCCACTTCGCCCAGCAGCCCGCGCAGCTCGCGCGTGCGGCCGTTCAGCGTCTCGACCTCGACCGCGCGGCGCGCCTGGATCATCGGCAGGGTAATCAGGCGATAGGCGACGTCGCGCAGCCGGGTGACGGCGACCCCGGCGGTCTCGGGCGACAGCGACTCGCGGATCACCGCCAGCCCCTGCGCCAGCCCGTCGATGGTGTCGATCGCCGAGGCCAGCGCCTCGCCGGTTTGGCGAAAGGCATCCTCCAGCCCCGTCATCTCACCTTGCAGATGATCGGCCAGTTCCCCGACCGACGGGGCATCACCCAAAACAGGTCCCAGGACGGGGGTGGCCAGGGGCGTATCGATCCGTGCCATCAACATGGTATTTCCCCTTCTCAGCGGGCCGTGGCTTGCAGCAGTTCGCGCGCGACGCTGCCCAGCGGGATGATCCTGTCATGCGCGCCGCGCGCGATCGCCTCCTTGGGCATGCCGAAGACGATCGAGGTCGCCTCGTCCTGCGCGAAGGTGCGTGCGCCCGCCTGCTTCATCTCCAGCAGGCCGCGCGCGCCGTCGTCGCCCATGCCGGTCAGGATGATGCCGACCGCATTGGCCCCGGCATTGCGCGCCGCCGAACGGAACAGCACGTCGACCGACGGGCGATGGCGCGAGACCAGCGGTCCTTCGCGCACCGACACGACATAGCGCGCGCCCTGCCGTTCCAGCATGGTGTGGCGCAGGCCGCCGGGCGCGATCAGCACCCGGCCGCGCATCACCGTGTCGCCGTCCTCGGCCTCCTTGACGTCGACCTGGCACAGCCCGTCGAGCCGCTTGGCAAAGGCGCGGGTGAAGCTCTCGGGCATATGCTGGACGATGACGATGCCCGGCGAATTGGCGGGCAGCGCCTCCAGCACCTCGCGCAGCGCCTCGGTCCCGCCGGTCGACGCGCCGATGCACACCACCATCTCGGTCGTGCGGCTCATCGCGCGGCCGGTCGGCGGCGGCAGGACGGCATCGGCGGTCAGCTTGCGCGCCGGGGCGGTGGTCCGCCCCTGGCGCCGCGCGCCCAGCCGCGCGGTGGCGGCGCCCTTGACCGTCTCGCGGATCATCAGATGCGCCTCGGCCAGATGGTCCGCCACCCCGACGCGCGGCTTCAGGATCACGTCGACCGCGCCGGCCTCCAGCGCCTGGAGCAGCGTCTCCGACCCTTCCTCGACCAGCGAGGAGCACATGACGACCGGCACCGGGCGCTGCGCCATCAGCTTGCGCAGGAAGGTGATGCCGTCCATGCGCGGCATCTCGACGTCGAGCGTGATGACGTCGGGCACCTCTTCCTGGATGTAGCGCGCGGCGGCGAAGGGATCGGCGGCCGCCGCGATCACCTCGATCGCCGGATCGGCGGACAGGATCGCGGTCATCGCCTGGCGGACGCTGGCGCTGTCGTCGATGACGAGGACGCGGATCTTCTTGACCGGCATCAGACGCGCTCGAACACGGTGTTGGCGACCGGGCGCAGCGGCAGCTGGAACCCGGCAATCGATTCCGAATGACCCAGGAAGATCAGCCCGCCGGGCCGCAGACAGGCGACCAGCCGCGACACCACCTTTTCCTGGGTCGGCTTGTCGAAATAGATCAGCACGTTGCGGCAGAAGATGATGTCCATCGCATCGCCCACCGGATAGCGTTCGTCCATCAGGTTCATCTGCGCGAAGCCGATCGCCGAGCGGAGGGCGGGCGCGATCCGCATCTCGCCGCGCTTGGGATCGCTCGGCCGCATCACATAACGGTTGCGCAGCGCGGTCGGCACCGGGTCCAGCATCGCCGCCGGATAGACGCCGCGCCGGGCGGTGCGCAGCACCTCGCTGTCCAGATCGGTCGCCAGGATGCCGAAATCGGGGCCGCCCTTGTCCTGGGCATAGGCATCGAGCAGCATCGCCAGCGTATAGGGCTCCGCCCCCGTCGAGCAGGCCGCGCTCCAAACCCGCAGCTGGCGCACGCCCTCACGGTGCATCTTGGGCAGCGCGGTATCGACCAGATAGTCGAAATGCTTGGGTTCGCGGAAAAAGTCGGTCTTGTTGGTGGTGACCGCGTTCAGCAGATGCTCGCGCTCCCCCTCCAGATGATTGCCGTCGAACAGCCAGCCGCAATAGTCGCGCAGGCTGGACAGGCCGTTGGCGCGCACCCGGCGGCGCAACCGCCCCTCGATCATGGTGATCTTGACCGGCGGCAGGCGGATGCCGCACTCCTTGTAGATATAGGCGGCAAGCCGATCGAAATCGCGCGGTTGCAGCGCATCGGTCGTGTCTGCCACGCGGGCCAGATTGCTCAAGGGGTCGGTTCCTGTTCGCCGGAAGGAAAGGGACCGGCCGCCGCGCCGGGCGGCCGGTTGCAAGAAGGATCAGGCCGCCAGGCCCAGAGTCGCCAGCGCGTCGGGCCCGTCATCGGCGCCGAACAGCCGGGCGGGGTCGAGCAGCGCGACGAAGCCCGCCCCGCGCCGCAGGATCGCCTCGATCTGCTGCGACCGCCAGCGGCCGCCGATATCGGGCGAGCCCTCCACCGAGTCGGCGGCGAAGGTGCTGACGTCGAGCACCCGGTCGACCACCAGCCCCAGCGCGAGCGGCGCGCCCCCCGCGCCGGTCATGTCCACGACCAGGATCCGGGTCGTCAGCGTCGGCTCGACCGGCGGCAATCCCAGCCGCGACCGCAGATCGACCATCGGCACCGACAGGCCGCGCACATCGGTCAGGCCCAGGAACCATTCGGGCGCGGCGGGCACCCGATAGGCCGGACGATGGTCCAGGATCTCCCGGACCGCGGTCACGGGAAGCGCGAACTCCTCGTCCCCCAGACCGAAGACCACGACCTGGATGTCTCCCCCCGCCGCGCTCATGCCGCGCGTCCGAATTCGGCGTCTTCGCCGTCCGGGCCGCCATTGGTCAGGTCGAGCGCGAAGCCGCGCACCCGCGCCTGCTGGTCGGCGACCGAACCGGGCCGCGAGGACGACGGAGCCTTGGCCCTGACCTTGGCGACGGCCGGGCGCGAGGCCGGGCGGCGATGATGCGGCGTGCGGGCGGGAGCGCCATGGCCGATCGTGTCGACCTGGAAGAAGGCGATGCCTTCCTGAAGCTCCTCGGCCTGGCTCGCCAGTTCCTCCGAGGTGGACGAGATCTGCTCGGACGCCGAGGCGTTCTGCTGGGTCACCTTGTCGAGCTGCTGGATCGCCTCGTTGATCTGGACCGCGCCGATATCCTGTTCGCGGCAGGCGGCGCTGATCTCGGCGACCAGCTCGGCGGTGCGACGGATGTCGGGGACCAGCCTGGTCAGCATCTCGCCCGCCTGGGTCGCGGCGGCGACGGTGTCCGAGGACATGCCGCTGATCTCGGCCGCCGCCGTCTGGCTGCGCTCGGCGAGCTTGCGGACCTCGGCGGCGACCACCGCGAAGCCGCGACCATGTTCGCCCGCGCGGGCCGCCTCGACGGCGGCGTTGAGGGCGAGCAGGTCGGTCTGGCGGGCGATTTCCTGCACGATGCCGATCTTCTCGGCGATGGTGCGCATCGCGACGACCGCCTTCTGCACCGCCGCACCGCTCTGTTCGGCATCCTGCGACGACTGACGTGCGATCTTCTCGGTCTGGGTGGCGTTGTCGGCATTCTGTTTGATGTTGGCGGCCATCTGCTCCATCGAGGCCGAAGCCTCTTCGGCGGCGGCGGCCTGTTCGGTCGCGCCCTGGCTCACCTGTTCCGACGAGGAAGACAGCTGCTGGCTGCCGCTCGCGACATTCTGCGCCGCCTGGGCGGTCTGGGTGATCGTGTCGCGCAGGCGGCCGGTCATGCGGTTCACCGTGTCGACCAGATCCTTGATCTCGTCATTGCTGCGGACCGACACTTCGTTGTTCAGGTCGCCTTCGGCCACCGCGGACATGGCCTCGCCGACCTTGCGCAGCCCGTTGGACACCAGCAGTGCGATCCACACCGCACCGCAGATCGCGATCAGCAGCGCGACTGCGGCGGTGGTGAACATGGTGGTGCGCGCCGATGCGTAGAGCGCGTCCGACTCGGCATTGGCCTTGACCATCTGCCCCTGGGTGATGATCGCCAGCTTGCCCAGCGTCTCGCTCAGATTGGTGGCGATGGTGCGCCCCTCGGTCATCGAGATCTGCGCGGCCTCGGCATTGCGATTCTCCATCGCCAGGCCGCGCGCCCGCTCGCTGACCGCCTTGTAGGCGCGCCAGTCCTCCAGCGCCTTGGTCCAGACCGGACGCCCCTGCTCGGTGGCGATCTTCAGCCCGCCGTTCAGGCTTTCCTGGATCTTGGCGTCATATTGCGCGAACAGCGCCTCGAAATTGCGGTTCGCCGCCGCATCCTGGCTCAGCATCATGTTCTTTTCGGCGCGAATCGCGCGACCGATATCGCCATCGGCGGTCAACGAGAGCTGGATACGCTTGGCCGGCCCATCGATGATGTCCGCGATCATGGTGTTCAAAACGTTGATCTTGGAAATGCCGACCCCGACGACCACCGCCAATAGCAACAATACTACCGCGAATGTCCCGGCCAACTTCATCTTGATGGTTGCGCGCATCGTCAGTCCCCGTAAGAACCACCTTTCGAGGTGGTTTCGAATCACCCATAAAATTCCGATCATCAATTAACTGGCAACTGATGAAGGATTGGTTCAGAGCGGATGCTCTTGTGCCGATTTTACGCGGCCTTGCGCGGCGATGGCGTCCGGGAGCGAGGCAATGCGACGCCCCGCCCCCGATACCCCGCCCCCCGATACCCCGCCCCCGATGGCGACGTCAGGCGACTCGGCCGAAATCCACATCCTCGCCGTCCGGGCCGCCGCTGGTCATGTCGAGCGCGAAGCCGCGCAGGCGCGCCTGCTGGTCGGCGACCGATCCCGCACGTCCGCCGCCGGGCCGCGCCTTGGCCGCCGCCGGACGCGGCGCGGGCTTGCGCACCGCCGACTTGGCCGCCGCCGGTCGCGCCTCCTGCGCCACTTGGAAGAAGGCGATGCTCTCCTGCAAATCCTCGGCCTGACCCGCCAGTTCGGTCGACGTGCCCGAAATTTGCTCGGAGGCCGAGGCGTTCTGCTGGGTGACCTTGTCGAGCTGCTGGATCGCCTCGTTGATCTGGACCGCGCCGATATCCTGTTCGCGACACGCGGCGCTGATCTCGGCGACCAGCTCGGCGGTGCGGCGAATGTCGGGGACCAGCCTGGTCAGCATGTCGCCCGCCTGGGTCGCGGCCGCCACCGTATCCGAGGACATGCCGCTGATCTCGGCCGCCGCCGTCTGGCTGCGCTCGGCCAGCTTGCGAACCTCGGCGGCGACCACAGCAAAGCCGCGTCCATGTTCGCCCGCGCGGGCCGCCTCGACGGCGGCGTTGAGGGCCAGCAGGTCGGTCTGGCGGGCGATCTCCTGCACGATACTGATCTTCTCGGCGATGGTGCGCATCGCCACGACCGCCTTCTGCACCGCCGCCCCGCTGATCTCGGCATCCTGCGAGGACTGGCGCGCGATCTTCTCGGTCTGGGTGGCGTTGTCGGCATTCTGTTTGATGTTGGCGGCCATCTGCTCCATCGAGGCCGAAGCCTCCTCGGCGGCGGCGGCCTGTTCGGTCGCACCGCCCGACACCTGCTCCGACGAGGAGGACAGTTGCTGGCTGCCCGCCGCGACCAGATCCGCCGCGCCCGACACGTTGATCGCAAAGCTGGTCAGATTGTCGACCAGATTATTGATCGCATCCTTCATCCGGCGATGATCGCCCTCGCATGCGATCTCGACCCGTTCGAGCAGCGAGCCCGTGCTGACGAGATTGAGCACCCGGTTGCCCTCGCCGATCGGCAGCAGGATCGCGTCGAGCATCCCGTTGATGCCCTGGACCAGACGCGCGAAGTCGCCAGGGAAACGCTGGGCCTCGCCCCGCTCGCTCAGCTGCCCCGCGGTCGAGGCGGCGATCAGCCGCTGGATCTCGCCGATGATCGCCTTGAAATTGGTGCGCAGCAGTTCGATCGTCTCGTTGATAAAGGCCTTCTTGCCGGGCAGCTGCTCCATCGGCGCGTCGAAATCGCCCTCGCCGAACTGCTTGATGCAGGCCATCGCCTTCTTCTTGGCGGCGATATGGTTGGCCACCATGTCGTTGAGGCCCTTGGCCATCGCCGCGAAGTCGCCCTGGAACCGCTCGACCGGCACGAAGACGTCGATATCACCGCGATCATGCTCAGCCGACATGGTGTTCATCTCGGCGATCAGGCCCTTCAGATTGCCGCGAAGCTGCTCGATCGTGTCGTTGATGAACGCCTTCTTGCCGGGCAGCGGCGCCAGCGGCGCCTCGAAATCGCCCTCGCCCAGCGACTTGACGCAGGCCATCGCCATCTTCTTGACGGCGATATGGCTGGCGACCAGGTCGTTGACCAGGCGGGCGGCGTCGGCGAGGTCGCCGTGGAAATCGTCGACCGGCAGCATCGCGTCGATATCGCCCCGGTCATGCTCGGCGGCCATGTGCGACAGCCGCCGGGTAAAGGCGGAAGCGGGGGACGCCGCCGCTTCGATCATCTCGTTCACCGCGACCAGAACGTCGCGCGCCTTGCCGGTCGCGCCGGTCAGATCGGCCCGCTCCTGCGTCCGCCCCTGGGCGAAGGCACGCTGCAACCGGGTGATTTCCATTGTGGCGGCATCGACATGCGACGTGGTCTTGAGAGAGGCATGGAAACGCATTTTACTGCTCCGAAGAGGTTATGATCTTGAAAAAGGAAGCGGGGCGGTATCGATCGATACCGCCCCCAGAAGTCAGGCCGCCGCCGCAAGGGACATGGGGCCGTCCAGATCGTCCGCCGCGAACAGCCGACCGGGATCGAGCAGTGCGACGAAGCCCGTGCCGCGCCGCAGGATCGCCTCGATCTGCTGCGATCGCCATCGGCCGCCGACACCGGGCGAATCCTCGATCATGTCCGCCGCGAAGATGCTGACGTCGAGCACCCGGTCGACGACCAGCCCGAGCGAGAGCGGCACGTCCCCCGCTCCGACCAGGTCGACGACCAGGATGCGGGTCGTCAGCGTCGGCTCGACCGGCGAGAGGCCCAGCCGCGCGCGCAGGTCGACCATCGGCACCGACAGGCCGCGCACATCGGTCAGCCCCAGGAACCAGTCGGGCGCGGCCGGCACCCGATAGGCCGGACGATGATCCAGAATCTCGCGGACGCTGGTCACGGGAAGGGCGAATTCCTCCTCCCCCAGTCCGAAGACCACGACCTGGATGTCGCCGCGCGCGCTCATGCCGCGCGTCCGAATTCGGCGTCCTCGCCGTCCGGGCCGCCATTGCTCAGGTCGAGGGCGAAGCCGTGCGCGCGGGCCTGCTGATCGGCAACCGACTGGGAACGCGGCGCGGGCTTGGCCTTTCGGGCGGCGACCCGGCGATCGGCCGGCTTGGCGGCACGCGACGATCGGGCCGACCCGGTGCGGTCGCGGTCATCGACGTTGAAATAGGAAATGCTCTCCTGAAGCTCCTCCGCCTGGCTCGCCAGTTCCTCCGAGGTGGACGAGATCTGTTCGGCGGCCGAGGCGTTCTGCTGCGTGACCTTGTCGAGCTGCTGGATGGCGCCGTTGATCTGGACCGCGCCGACATCCTGTTCGCGGCACGCGGCGCTGATCTCGGCGACCAGCTCGGCGGTGCGGCGAATGTCGGGGACGAGGCGGCTGAGCATCTCGCCCGCCTCGACGGCGGCGGTGACGGTGTCCGACGACATGCCGCTGATCTCGGCCGCCGCCATCTGGCTGCGCTCGGCGAGCTTGCGGACCTCGGCGGCGACGACCGCGAAGCCACGACCATGTTCGCCCGCACGCGCCGCCTCGACCGCCGCGTTGAGGGCGAGCAGGTCGGTCTGACGCGCGATTTCCTGCACGATGCCGATTTTCTCGGCGATGGTGCGCATCGCCACGACCGCCTTCTGCACCGCAGCGCCGCTCTGTTCGGCGTCCTGCGAGGACTGGCGTGCGATCTTCTCGGTCTGGGTCGCGTTGTCGGCATTCTGTTTGATGTTGGCGGCCATCTGCTCCATCGAGGCCGAAGCCTCTTCGGCGGCGGCGGCCTGTTCGGTCGCGCCCTGGCTCACCTGCTCCGACGAGGAGGACAGCTGCTGGCTGCCGCTCGCGACATTCTGTGCCGCCTGGGTCGCATCGCCGACGACGCCGCGCAGACGCTCGACCATCGTGACCAGCGCATGGCCCAGCCGGTCCTTGTCGGACAGCGGCTTGGGCTGGACGGTCAGGTCGCCCCCGGCAATCTCCCCGGCGATGGCGGCGATCCCCTCGAAGCTGCGGCGCAGCGCGTCGAGATTGGCGTTCAGCTGATCGGTCAGGCCGCCGAAACGCTGGGTCATGCCGACCGTCGTGTCGCCCTTCGACACGGCATCCAGCACGCCCGAAATCTGGTCGAACGCGCCCTCGACCGCGCCGACGCTGCCCTGCATCTGCCCGATCTCGTCGCGGCGATTGGTCGCCAGCGGTTCGGCGATGCGGGCCAGCGCCTGGGACAACAGGCCGATGGGGCGGGCGATCGTGCGGGTCATCAACAGGCCGATCGCAACCGCCGCCAGCACGCTGGCCGCCATGCCGATCCAGATGGCCAGGGTGATCGTCGAGAAGGCGTCCCGCTGCGCCTCCTGCCGCTGGGCGAGCAGGGTGCGTTCGGTGGCGACCAGTTCGCCGACCCGGCCACGCAGCTGGTCCATCGCCGCCTTGCCCGCACCGCTGCTCTCCAGCGCGCGCGCGCTTTCGCGGGTTTCGGGATGCGACATCAGGCGGATGGCCTTTTCGGCGACATCGTTATGCCAGCTTTCCGCCAGCCGCCGGATATCGTCCAGCCGCGACTGCTGCGCCGGATTGTCGCTGGTCATCGCCTTGACCTCGGTCCAGGCATGCGAAAAATCGGTCCAGCCCTTGTGATAGGGCTTCAGGAAGTCATCGTTCCCCGACACCAGATAGCCGCGATAGCCGGTTTCCTGGTTGACCATGTTGGTGACGATATCGTCCGCCGTGGCGATGACCTTATAGGTATGCTCGTTGATCTCGGTGGTCGATTTGACCTTGCCCGCATTGGACAGGATCACCCCGTCGACGCCGACCGTAATCGCGATGATCGCGCCCAGACATAATGTCAGCTTCTTCGATATCGACAGATTGTTGAACAGCGTCAGCATGGTGATGTCCCAAGGAGGAAAAAAGGACGCACGCCGGAGCCTCCGCGTCTTGGCGCGCGGATGACGGTCGGCGTTGCGGGTGGAAAAGGGGGGTGGGGGAGGCGATCCGCCTCCCCCGGTTACGCAGCGATCAGGCGGCGCGTCCGAAATCGGCGTCCTCGCTGTCGGGACCGCCATTGGCCAGGTCGAGCGCGAAGCCGCGCACCCGCGCCTGCTGGTCGGCGATCGAGCCGGGTCGCGAGGCCGGGCTGGCCTTCTTGGCCGGCGCGGCGCGCTGGACGACCGGCTTGCGAACCGCCGAGCTGCGCACATGCTGGCCCCCAGCCTTCTCGACGCGGAAATAGGCGATGCCTTCCTGAAGCTCCTCGGCCTGGCTGGCCAGTTCCTCCGAGGTGGACGAGATCTGCTCGGACGCCGAGGCGTTCTGCTGGGTGACCTTGTCGAGCTGCTGGATCGCCTCGTTGATCTGGACCGCGCCGATATCCTGTTCGCGGCACGCGGCGCTGATCTCGGCGACCAGCTCGGCGGTGCGGCGGATGTCGGGGACCAGCTTGGTCAGCATCTCGCCCGCCTGGGTGGCGGCGGCGACGGTGTCGGACGACATGCCGCTGATCTCGGCCGCTGCCGACTGGCTGCGCTCGGCGAGCTTGCGGACCTCGGCGGCGACGACCGCGAAGCCACGACCATGTTCGCCCGCACGCGCCGCCTCGACCGCCGCGTTCAGCGCCAGCAGGTCGGTCTGGCGGGCGATTTCCTGCACGATGCCGATCTTCTCGGCGATGGTGCGCATCGCGACGACCGCCTTCTGTACCGCCGCACCGCTCTGTTCGGCGTCCTGCGACGACTGGCGTGCGATCTTCTCGGTCTGGGTCGCGTTATCGGCATTCTGTTTGATGTTGGCGGCCATCTGCTCCATCGAAGCGGAGGCTTCCTCGGCGGCGGCGGCCTGTTCGGTCGCGCCCTGGCTCACCTGCTCCGACGAGGAGGACAGCTGCTGCGAGCCCGCCGCGACATTCTGCGCCGCCTGGGTCGAGTCGCTCACCACGCCGCGCAGACGCTCGACCATCGAGACCAGTGCATGGCCCAGCACGTCCTTGTCCGACAGGGGCTGGTGGCTGATGGTCAGGTCGCCGCTGGCGATCGTATCGGCCAGCTGGGCGCTCTCGCGCAGATTGGCGGTCATGCGGTTGACGGTGTCGACCAGGTCCTTGATCTCGTCATTGGTCTTGACGGTCACATCCTGGCTGAGATCGCCGATGGCCACCGCGTCGAGCGCGACCGACACCTTGCTCAGCCCCTGCGACACCAGGCGCGCGATCCAGAAGGCCGCACCGATCGCGATCAGGATCGCCGCCACCGCCGTCGCCAGCAGGATGTTGCGGGCCTGCTCATATTGCGCATTGGTATCGGCAT
Source organism: Sphingomonas sp. SORGH_AS_0950 (assembly GCF_030818415.1). Classification (NCBI taxonomy): domain Bacteria; kingdom Pseudomonadati; phylum Pseudomonadota; class Alphaproteobacteria; order Sphingomonadales; family Sphingomonadaceae; genus Sphingomonas; species Sphingomonas sp. SORGH_AS_0950. The sequence goes on along the minus strand of NZ_JAUTAE010000001.1, from coordinate 2,846,747 downwards.
CGGCCTGCTTCATCGCGTCCTGCGCGATGTTGACGATCTGGTCGATCTGGTCGGACATGGTGCCCGCGATCTCGCGCGACTTGGACACCGAAAGCTGTCCGGCCTCGGCATTCTTGTTGACCAGTGCCAGGCTGCGAATCCGGTCGTTGACCGGCACATATTGCTCGAAGAGCGACTGGACCTGCATCCAGCGCGGCTTGCCGTCGGCGCTGGCGATGTTCAGCCCCGTCGCGATCATGTTGCGCGTCTCGCTGCGCGCCTTCATCACCTGTTCGTCGAACTTGCGGGTCAGCGCATCGTCGTTGGTCAGCGCCATGTTCTTTTCGAAGCGCAGCGTTTTGTTCATCCGCTCATTGACCATGAGCGCGATCTCCAGCCGCTTGGCGGGGCCCGCGATGACGTCGGTGATCGCCGTGTTCAGTGCGTTCATCTTGGCGATGCCGACGCCGATGACGGCCAGCAAAAGCAATATCGTGACGGCAAAGCTGGCCGCCAGTTTCATTTTTATCGTTGCTCGCATGATTTTGTCCCCCCGCGCAAATGGCTGATATGTCGTATATTTTAGTGGATGCTTGCCGCCTCGGTCGCATGGGCGGTCAGACGCGAGAACAGGGCCGCCAGATCGGGCAGGACGACGACATCGCCCTCGCGCCGGACCAGGCAGCGGACATGGTCGCGCGGCCAGCGCATGCCGATGACGGGCGCCTCCTCCGCATCGCCCGCATGCAGCACGGTCACCTCGTTCACCCGGTCGGCGGTCAGGCCGATCAGGATCGGATTGCCGTCCAGGTCGAGTTCGATGACGATGATCCGGCTGTCGGCGGTGGTGCTCAGCGCCTCCATCCCGAACGAACCGCGCAGATCGGCCAGCGGCACGATGCGCCCGCGAAAATTGATGACCGCCGCGGCCAGCGGATCGGCGCCCGGCACCGCGGTGACCGGCATCATGTCCAGTATCTCGCGGACGATGCCCGCCTCCAGTGCGAAGGTCTCTCCGCCCAGGCCGAAGGTCAGGACCTCCAGCCCCTGGTCGGGCGTCCATTGGGGTACTTTGTGATAGGGCATGGGCTTATCCAGCGGCCAGACGCCGCTCCTCCCTGGGCTGGCTCAGCGCGATCAGCTGGGCGATGTCGAGGATCAGGGCGACCGAACCGTCGCCCAATATGGTCGCGCCCGCAAAGGCCGCGACGTTGCGGTGAAGCGGCGACATTGCCTTGATCACCGTCTGGTGGTTGCCGATGATCTGGTCGACGACCAGGCCGACCCGCTCCTGGCCGGTGCCGACCACCACGATCTTCTGATAGGTGTCGGGCTTGGTCCCGGTGTCGAACAGGTCGCGCAGCCGCAGGAACGGCACCAGCCGCTCGCGCAGCGTGATGATGCTGCGCCCGCGCGAGCGCAGATCCTCCTCCAGCGACAGCTCCAGGCATTCCTCGACCGCCGCGAGCGGGATGACATAGCGTCCCTCGCCCACCCGGACGAGCAGCCCCTCGATGATCGCCAGCGTCAGCGGGATGCGCAGCGTGATGGTCGAACCCTGGCCGGGCACGCTCTTCACGTCGATCGAGCCGCGCAGGCTTTCGATCGTGCGCTTGACCACGTCCATGCCGACGCCGCGCCCGGACAGGTTGGTGACCTGCGCCGCCGTCGAGAAGCCGGGGTGGAAGATCAGGCCGAGCAGTTCGTCCTCGCCGACCACCTGCCCCGGCTGGATCAGGCCATTGGCCTCCGCCTTGGCACGGACCCGCTCGACATCAATGCCGCGCCCGTCGTCGGTGATGGTGATCAGCACCTCGCCGCCCGCCTGATGCGCGCTGAGGCGAATGAGGCCGCTGGCCGACTTGCCCGCCGCGAGGCGGTCCTCGGCCCGTTCCAGGCCATGGTCGCAACTGTTGCGGATGATATGGACCAGCGGGTCGAACAGCCGCTCGATCACCGTCTTGTCGACCTCGGTCGTCTCGCCCTCGGTGACGAGTTCGATCGTCTTGCCGGTTTCGATCGCCAGATCGTGGATCAGGCGGCGGAAGCGGCCGAACAGCGTCGAGACCGGCACCATGCGCAGGATCATCATCGTGTCGCGCATCTCGCCCGCCAGCCGCTCGATCTCCTCGGACACGGAGCGCAGGCTCAGGTCATGGCCATGGCCCGCCAGCTGCGACAAGCGGCTCTGCGCGATGACGAGCTCGCCGACCCGGTCCATCAGTTCGTCGAGACGCTCGGCGGGGACGCGGACATGCTCGCCCTGCGACCGGTTGGCCGGGGTGCGCGCGGGCTGGTCGTTCGCCGCGACCGGGGCCGTGGCGGCGGGTGCGGGCGCCGGAGCCGCGACGGGCGTTGCCGCCGCCGGTTCGTCCGCCACCGCCGGTTCCTCGCTCGCCTCGACCGCCAGCGGGGCGATGGTGATCTCCATATCGTCCATGACGAACAGGAAGACGTCCTCGATCGCGTCGCGCGAGATGTCGCCGATCAGCGTGCAGTCCCAGCCGACGACGCAATGGCCGGGCTCGAAGGTGCCGAGCGCGGGGATCTCGTCGGTCCGCGCGACGATCGTCGCCTCGCCCAACTCGCGCAGCTCGTCGAGCAGCGCCAGCGGATTGGTGCCATTGGCCATCGCGTCGGGCGGCAGGCGGAAGGACAGCGTCCAGCCCGTCCTGACCGGCGCGGCGACGGGCGCGGGCGCTTCGCCGGCCCCGCCCGCCGCGGCGTCGACCGCCGCCGCCAGCCGGGTCAGGATCGCCTGCCCCTCGGCCTCGGGCGCATCGCCCTCGACCAGCGCGCGCATATGGTCGCCCGCCGACAGGATGACCGACACCAGGTCCGGCGTCGCGCGGACATCGCCCTTGCGGACGCGGTCGAACGCGGTTTCACAATGATGGGTGAAGGCCGCCAGCTTGTCGAAGCCGAACATCGCGCCCGAGCCCTTGAGCGTGTGAAGCCCCCGGAACACGGCATTGACCAGGCTCATATCGTCCAGCCGGTGCCCCAGGTCGAGCAGCCCCTGTTCGACCTGCTCCAGAAGCTCGCCCGCCTCGATCCGGAAGGCGGCTGTCGGGTCCTCGCCGCTCACCGTGCGAGGACCTTCTGCGCGACGCGGATCAGCTGTTCGGGCTGGAAGGGCTTGACCAGCCAGCCGGTCGCGCCCGCCGCCTTGGCCTGCGCCTTCATCGCGTCGTCCGATTCGGTGGTCAGGAAGATGATCGGCACACCCGCTTGGGCGGGTTGCTGGCGCAGCGCGCGGATCATTTCCAACCCGTCCATATTGGGCATGTTCAGGTCGGTGACGATCAGGTCGAACCGGGTCGCGGTCGCCTTGCTCAGCCCCTCGACGCCGTCCGCGGCTTCGGTCACCGCATAGCCCGCGCCGGTCAGCGCGATGCGGATCGCCATGCGCAAGGAGGCGCTGTCGTCAACGGTAAGGATCGAGGCGGTCATTGGTCCGTATCTCCGTGGAACCAGAATTGGCTGTGTTCGGGGTTGGGGTGGGGCAGGAAGGCCGCCCGGTTGAGAAGCGCGCGGAAGGACTCGCCCGCCGGGGCCGCCAGGGCGAAATCGCAATCGACCTCCGCCGCGCCGACCCGTGCCGCCTGGACGAGCTGGACGACGCTCAGATCGGGGGCGGCGACCTCGGAGAGATCCAGCCGGACCGTCGCGCCCGGCGTGATGGCCGCCTGCAATTCCTCGGCAAGCGTGCCGATGTTCGGCAGGCACAGATTCTCGCTTGCCATCACTGTCGTGATCGACATGATTTTATCCTTCGCAGCAAAGATTCGACGGCGCAGGATCGCGCCTGCGTCGAGGATCACTTATCTATCGGGACGATCGTCAAGATTTCGGCGCCCGGTTCCGTATCCCAATCGGGAGTCACCCTTGTCGCGCGGCTGCACCCGGCTTGCCTTGGCACGGGTGAAGGGGCGTCTTTAAGGGTCACTCATTTGTAATTCCCCCGCATTCATTTGGAGGGATAGGGAACAAAGGTAAAATGCCCCTTAAATGGGCAAAATTTTCTGCCCAAAATGGCGAATTATTGGCCGCACCTGCGCGATGTCCTGAAAAGCCGCCATTCCATGGGCATCAGATGGCGCGGCGCGCACGGGACAACCGGTCCGGGGAAGCATCCGCCGGACGGCATTTCGTTGAAGATCGATCGGGCGCGACCGCGAATCGCACCGCCATCGGGCGACGGCGCGATTCGCGGACGGGGTTCGGGACTATTCGGCGAACAGGGTCGCGGTTTCGTCGGCGGTCAGGTCGATGCCGAACATCAGGCTCATCCGCATCCGATAGACGCGCGGATCGGTGATCGTCCCTTCCGTCACCTCCTGCCCGACGCAGCGGCGATAATGCCGGCCGGTCAGCGTCGCAAAACCGCGCGGCAGGATGATGCTGACGATATTGGCCAGGCGGAACCGGCTCTCTTCATAGGTCGAGGTCCAGTGATTGCCCATCGCCAGATCGGCATCCCAGACATGGTCGGTGGTGAAGCTGTATTGCGGCTCCCACCCCTCGCCCATCGAGCGGCCGTCGGTGTTGCCCGGATGCCCGTCGCGCAGCAGCATCCAGCCATGCTGGACGTCGCGGGCCAGCCGGAAGCGCGCGCCGTCGGGGCCGTCCGCCTCCGCTCCGTCGACCAGCGGCATCGGCGGCGAATAGCTGCCCCCGAAGCCCGCATCGGCGATCCAGTCCTGGCCGTCGATATGGACGAGGCTGAACGTATGGGTGGTCGGCGGCACGTCGGTCGCGCGCAGCCAGACCCGCGCCAGGAGCGGCCGCGCGGCAAAGCCATGCGCCGCCAGCACGTCGAGGAGCAGCCGGTTCTGCTCGAAACAATATCCGCCGCGCCGGGCCCCGACCAGCTTGGCGAACACGCTGGCACTGTCGATCGCGATCGGACGGCCGAGGCGGACGTCGAGATTCTCGAACGGGATGGCCAGCCGGTGCGCGCGCTGCAACCGCGCCAGCCCTTCGGCATCGACGGTCACGCGCGAGGGAAGGGCGATGCGGGCGAGATAGGAATCGAGGTCGAACATGGCCCAGCAGATAGGATGCCCGACCGCGATTGTCGAAGGGGCGCGCGCATGGCCCTGCCCCCTTATCGCGCACGTCGCAACAGGATATAGGCCGCGTCAGCCATGACCTTTCCCGACCACGACCCGACCCTGCCCTTCGGCCCTTCCGCGATCCGTGCCGCCGCCGCGGTGATCGCGGCGGGCGGGATCGTCGCGGTGCCGACCGAGACGGTCTATGGCCTCGCCGCCGATGCGACCGACGCGGCGGCGGTGGCGCGCATCTATGCGGCCAAGGGGCGGCCGTCCTTCAACCCGCTGATCGTCCATGTCGCCGATCTGGCGGCGGCGCAGGTGCTGGCCGACTTCGATGCCGAGGCGCTGGCGCTGGCCGAGGCGTTCTGGCCCGGCCCGCTGACGCTGGTGCGCCCGGTCCGGGCGGGGTCGGGCATCGCTTCGCTGGTGACGGCGGGGCTGAACACGGTGGCGATCCGGGTGCCGCGCCACCGCGCGATGCAGGCCCTGCTGGCGGAGAGCGGCCGTCCGCTCGCCGCCCCCTCCGCCAATGCCAGCGGCGGGATCAGCCCGACCCGCGCCGCCCATGTCCGCGCCAGCCTGGGGCCGGACGTACCCATTCTGGACGACGGCGCGACCGAGGCGGGGGTGGAATCGACGATCGTCGCGGGCCGCACCATCCTGCGCCCCGGTCCGGTCACGGCGGCGATGCTGTCGGGCGTGCTGGGCACGGTCGAACAGGGGCCGGACGCCCCCGCGATCGTCACCGCGCCGGGGCAGCTCGCCAGCCATTATGCCCCGCGCAAGGCGCTGCGGCTGAACGCCACGGCAGCGGATGCGGACGAATGGCTGATCGGCTTCGGCGCGGTCGCGGGCCATGACACGCTGTCGGCGAGCGGCGATCCGGTGGAGGCCGCCGCACGGCTGTTCGACGCCCTCCACCGCGCCGATGCGAGCGACCACGCCCGCCTGGCGGTCGCCCCGATCCCGGCGGACGGGATCGGCGAGGCGATCAACGACCGGCTGCGGCGCGCGGCGACACGCTAAGACGCCGCCCAACCTCCGTTCAGCCTGAGCGTAGTCGAAGGCCACGCCCCGGACTGTCGCCAAAAATGCCTTCGTGGCGTCGGCCAATCCCTTGGCCTTCGACTACGCTCAGGCTGAACGGGGGTGAGGGCTGGAGGCAGGAAGTGTCCCGCCCCCAGCCCCATACCTGCTTTACGCCGTCACTGCCTTCGACCGCGCGGCGAAGCTCTTGCGCAGCTTCTGGAGCTTGGGCGGGATCACCGCCATGCAATAGGGGTTGGACCGTCCCGAGGTTTCCCAATAATCCTGGTGATAATCCTCCGCAGGATACCATTCGGCCATCGGCTCGATCGTGGTGACGATCGGCTTGTCGCTGCCGTCCTGCGCGCGCGCCTTCGCCGCCACCATCGCGGTCTCCTGCGCCTCGTCGGCCGGGAACATCGCCGAGCGATATTGCGTGCCGACGTCATTGCCCTGGCGGTTCAGCTGCGTCGGGTCATGCGTCGCGAAATAGATGTCGAGCAGATCGTCCAGCGCCAGCTGCTCGGGGTCGAAACCGATACGGATCGCCTCGGCATGGCCGGTATCGCCGCCGCACACCTGCTTGTAGGTCGGGTTGGGCACGGTCCCGCCGATATAGCCGCTCTCGACCGACTCGACCCCGATCACGTCCTTGAACACCGCCTCGGTGCACCAGAAACATCCGCCGGCCAGCGTCACATATTCGGTCACTCGGAATCTCCTTGTCGTCTTGTGTGCCTAGATAGGAAGGCGCTAGGCGACGACAATCCAAGGCTTTGGGACAAAAGATGATGGCGACGATCGACGGCAAGGTGATGGTGACCGGCGGCGCCGGCTATATCGGCAGCCATGCCGTGCTGGCGCTGCTGGATGCGGGCTATGAGGTCGTCGTGCTCGACAATCTCGTCACCGGCTTCGATTGGGCGGTCGATCCGCGTGCCTCGCTGGTGGTCGCTAATGTCGCCGACGACGAGGCGGTGCGCGCCGCGATCCGCGAGCATGGCGTGCGCGCGATCATGCACTTCGCCGGTTCGATCATCGTCCCCGAATCGGTCACCGATCCGCTCAAATATTATCGCAACAACACCGCCGCCAGCCGTTCGCTGATGGAAAGCGCGGTGGCCGAGGGCGTGGCGCACTTCATCTTCTCCTCGACCGCCGCAACCTATGGCACGCCCGAACGCGTGCCGATCAAGGAGAGCGATCCCAAGGCGCCGATCAATCCCTATGGCATGTCCAAGCTGATGACCGAGATCATGCTGAAGGACGTCGCCGCCGCGCATCCGATCAACTATTGCGCGCTGCGCTATTTCAACGTCGCGGGCGCCGATCCGCAGGGCCGTTCGGGCCAGTCGACGGTCGGCGCGACCCATCTCATCAAGATCGCGGTCGAGGCGGCGATCGGCAAGCGTGAGGCGGTCGGCGTCTATGGCACCGACTTCGCGACCCGCGACGGCACCGGCGTGCGCGACTATATCCATGTCTCCGACCTTGCCGCCGCGCATGTCGCCGCGCTGGAGCTGCTGGTCGCGCAGCCGGGCGAGAGCCACACGCTCAACTGCGGCTATGGTCGCGGCTTCTCGGTCCTCGAGGTGCTCGACGCGGTCGACCGGGTGACGAACCTGACCATCGAGCGCCGGATGGAGGGCCGCCGCGCGGGCGATCCCGCGGAACTGGTCGCCGACAATAGCGCGATCCTGGCGGCGCTGCCCTGGCGCCCGCAGCGCGACGACCTCGACGGCATCGTCCGCGACGCGCTGGCCTGGGAGCGCAAGCTGGCCGAAATGGGCCGCTGACGCCGATGCGGCTGCGTTCGCTCCTGTTCGTGCCGGGCGACCAGCCCAGCCTGATGGCCAAGGCGCTGCGGACGGAGGCGGACGCGCTGATCCTCGACCTGGAGGATTCGGTCGCGACCCAGGCCAAGCCGGCGGCGCGCGAGGCGGTCGCCCGCTTCCTGTCCGCCCCGCGCGAGACGGACAAGGCCATCTTCGTCCGGATCAACCCGGTCGACGGACCGCTGGCCGCCGACGATCTCGGTGCCATCCTGCCCGCGCGTCCCGACGGCCTCGTCCTGCCCAAGGCGGAGGGGCTGGCCAGCCTGGACGCGCTGGCGGCGCTGGGGGTGGCGGACATCCCCGTCCTGCCCCCCATCCTGCCCATCGCCACCGAGACCCCGGCGGCGATCTTCCGGCTGGGCGACTATGCGGACGCGCGCCTGCCGCTCGCCGGGTTGACCTGGGGCGCGGAGGATCTGCCCGCCGCGATCGGCGCCACGACCGCGCGCCATGCCGATGGCGGCTATACCGCCCCCTATCAGCTGGCCCGTTCGCTGACCCTGTTCGGGGCGCATGCGGCGGGCGTCGCGGCGATCGAGACGGTCTATCCCGATTTCGGCGACGCGGAGGGGCTGGCCGATTATGCCGCGCGCGGGCGGCGCGATGGCTTTACCGGCATGATGGCGATCCATCCCCGGCAGGTACCGGTGATCAACGCCGCCTTCACCCCGACCTCCGAAGAAGTGATCCGGGCGCAGGCGATCGTCGACCTGTTCGGGGCGAACCCCGGCGCGGGGGTGCTCCAGCTGGACGGCAAGATGCTCGATGCGCCGCACCTGAAGGCGGCACAGCGGCTATTGGCGCGCGCCGCGCCATGACTCGCGGGCGGCGGCGGTCGCCCACCACCAGCCCAGCGCCCAGAGCGTTCCGAAACACCATCCGGCGGCCACGTCGGACGGCCAGTGCACGCCCAGATAGACGCGGCTGACCCCGATCATCCCGACCAGCAGCACCGCCAGGATCACGATCATGTGGCGCACCCGCCGCTCCTGCGTCACCTGAGTCGCGAGCGCGGCCAGCGTCAGATAGACCATCGCGCTGCCCGCCGCATGGCCGCTGGGAAAGCTGGCATTGGACACGTCGACCCAGTGCGGCACCAGATCGGGCCGCGCCCGCGCGACGATCGTCTTGACCAGCGTCACCGCCATGCCCCCGCTGATCCCCGCCGCCGCCGTGGCGATCGCGGTCAGCCACAGCCGACGCGCGGCCAGCAGCGATACGGCCCCCGCCATGATGAGGATCAGCACCGGCACGCTGCCCAGCGCGGTGACATCGACCGCCGCCCGCATCAGCGCGCGCGACTGGCCATGCGCGCGCAGCCCGGTCAGAATCGCCCGGTCCCAGGCAAAGGGCCAGTGATCGATCAGCAGGCCCAGAATCAGCAGAAGCGCCAGCGCCATTGCGCCCGCAGCGGCGCCACGCAACGCCAGCGGCATGGTCGAGGGTCGAACACCGGGTTCGCTCAACACGGATGCGGGGCACATATCGGGGACGGGGTTCGGGTCTGTCATAGAAGGGTGCTGATCATGCCATCTCCCTGGCAAGGCAAGGGGAAATGCCCGATTTCCGGGCCTGGCGAGGCCAAGGCACGCATTTGTCCCTCTCCTTTTTCCTGAACGGAGAATTTATCAATCAGGCTGATTTGAAAAATGGGTTTGCTTCTCGGCGAATTTTGTCGCAGAAATGTCTCATACCGGCAGGCAGACCGGTCGGAGAGGACCGATGACCATGAACGATAACGCCATTTCGCCCGTTGACCGTTTGCTGATCCTGGCCTTCGGTGCGATGGCCAGCTGGATCGCCGTTGGCGGCGTCGCGCTGGGCGCCTCGCGACTGGTTCATCATCTTTTCTGATTTTTCCGGGGCTTGCGGATCGACAAGCCCGGCTCCCAAGACGCACTGATTGCCATCCCCCGCGCAGCCCCCTCTGCGCGGGCTTTTGTTTGGACCGTCCGCAAGCGGCCCTTCCCAATCCCGAAGCGCGACGTCGACGCCGCGAATCACCCCTTGGGCGATTCGTTTTCGACGGTGGATGAGTCCAATTCCCGACGGATGCGACGCAGCTGTCGCACCGCGCCGATGGCACGCCAGCGCAGCAGATCGTCCAGTCCCGCATAGCCCAGCCCCAGATGCGGCGGCCGCGCGCTCAGCACATCGCCCAGCGTCACGCGGCCCGAGCGCAGCGCGGCGCGCGCCAGTTGCCGCCATCGCCGCGCGGTTTCCCAGCGGATCAGCGCGAGGGATTCGTCACGCGGCGCGACCTCGGCGACGAAGGCCGCCTGCAATCCGGCGATCGCCCGTCCCAGCCGCCGGAACATCGCCCCGTCCGCGACCGGGACGCCGCCCATATTGTGCCGGACCAGCAGCCGCGCGACCGCCTCGGCCTCCGCGCCCAGATGCCGCCGATGCGCCTCGGCCAGCACCCGCGTCGCACTGTCCCGCATCGTGTCGGTGAAGCGCTTGGACACGCCCCCGGCATGCTGGCGATAGATCAGCAGCGGCTCGTCGAGCCGCGCGATCCGGCCGAATCGGCGGATGCGATGATACAGGTCGAAATCCTCGGCATAGAGGATGTCGGGCCGCGTGAACGGATCGAGCCGCCGCGCGACCTCGGCACGGACCATCACCGTCGACCAGACCAGCGGATTCTCGATCCAGCTCAGCCAGGCTATCAGATCGGGGGTGGTGTGCGGCGCATAGTTCATGGGCAGGATCCGCCCCTCGACCCATTGCTCCGCCTGCGCGCCCACCAGCACGACATCGGGATTCGCCTCCAGATAGGCGACCTGCCGCGCCAGCCTTTCGGGACGGCAGAGATCGTCCTGGTCCAGCCCCGCCAGATAGCGCCCCCGCGCCTCGGCAAAGCCGCGATTGCGCGTCCGCACCGGCCCGCCATTCACCGCATTCTCGATCAGGCGGACACGCGGATCGCGCCAGTGGCGCACCAGCGCGCGGGTGTCGTCGGACGAGCAGTCGTCGACGACCAGCGCCTCCCACCGGGTCAGCGTCTGGGTTTCCAGGCTGGCCAGCGTCTCACCGATCAGCGCCGCGCCGTTATAGGCGGGAATGACGACGCTGACGATCGGATCGCTCATGCCGCCGCCGCACCCGATTGCGCATCGCCCTGCCCCAGCACCTGATCGACGATCATCCGGCCGACATCATTCTGCCACAGCCACAGTCCGTTGGCCTGCCCCCGGAAGCTCTTCTCTCCCCCCAGCGGCCCCCAGGGCACGAAACCGGCGGACAGGCCGATGCCATAGGCGCCCGGCACCGGGCGATCCTGCGCATCGAGGATATGGCAATGGCGGTCGACCATCGGCCGCCCCTCCTCATGCGCCAATGCGATGGCCACCCCGTCGGCGTCGAACAGCGGCAGCGCGCGCGGGCGATAGCCGAGCGCCCCGATCACCAGATCGGCCGCGCCGATGATGGCGCGCGCGTGCAGGTCCGCCTCTCCCGCGATCCGGTGAAGCGCCAGCCGCGGATCGGGCGTGCGCCCGCCAAGCGCCAGCATCCGCAGGACCAGTTCGCGCGACTCCAGCCGCAACCCGGCAAGGCGCAGCACGAAGCCGCTGACCGGGCAGATGTCGTCCGGGGTGAAATCGGTGAACCCCTCGGCATGGGCGGCCTCGACCGTCGGGAAGAAGGGCTTGGGCGGTGTCCGGGCGAGCAGGGTGATCGCCTCCGCTCCGAAGGGCAGATCATGGCATTTGAGCAGTTGCACGGCGCAGGCGATCGCGCTGGTCGATGCGCCGATGATCGCGACGCGGGGCGCACGGACACCCGCCAGCCGCTCCCGCACCCGATCGATCCCGCCATGCCGCAGCAGCGCGTCGGATCGCATCAGCCGGTCCCCCGCCATATCGCCCAGCCGCGCGCCCGCCACCATCGTGTCGGCCATCTGTTCGTCGGTCTGGTATCCCCCCGTGGCGATGACGATATGCCGCGAGGTCAGGGTGCGGACGCCATCGGGACCGTTCAGGGTGGTGCGCCACCCGCCATCCGCCATGCGGTCCGCGCGCAATGCCTCGGTCGCGGTCAGGACCGCCCCGCCATGATCCGTGACGATCCCGCGCAGCCGCTGCGCCGTCGCCTCCAGCAGCGGCGCGGTATCGCGGAGCGGCGCGCCCAGCGCCCCGCAATAGCCCGCCATCACCTGCCCCGCCGGATGCGCCTCCAGCGCGGCCAGTTCGGGATGCGGATTGCCCTTCACCGCCGACAAGAAGGTCTCGGCGGTGGTGTCCGACCGGATGGCATAGCCGCCCAGCTCGCCCGCGCCGATCCGGTCCGACCGTTCGACCAGGACCAGTCCCTGCCGGGCCAGCGGCGCCAGCTGTCCCGTCTTGCTCGCCGCGATCAGGATCGCGGTTCCCGCCGGGCCTCCCCCCACCACCAGGCAACCACAGGGCCGGTCGCGGTCCGGCGCGGGCGCGCCCTCGGCGGCGATGCGCGCGACCACCGCCTTCAGCCGCTCGGCGACGATCCCGGCATCGCCCGGCTTCATCCCGTCCGTGATCGGCAGGCTCAGCATCCGCACCGACAGCGCATCCGCCACCGGGGTCGGCTGGATCAGCGCAGTGTCGCGGAACAGCGGCTGCTCGCCGAGATGCGGGCTGAAATAATGGCCCGCCCCGACGCCGTCCGCCGCCAGGGCGGCGATCACCGCATCGCGCCGCGCCGCAATGGCGGGCGGCAACAGCACCGGCATGAACTGCGTCGCCTGCCGCCGCCCCCGCTCCGCCTGAAAGCCATAGCCGGGCAGGCTGTCGCGATATTCGCGGTCCAGATCCGCGCGCGCGGCGCAGACGGCGTCGATCTCCGCCAGTTTCACGCGCGCCATCAGGGCCAGTATCTCGGGCATCTTGGCGTTGATACCGGGCAGCGTCGCGACCCGCCCGCGCTCGAAACCGAAATTCACCATCGCGCGCAACTGGTCGATGCGGTCGCCATCGCCGCTATAGACCAGCCCGCCCTCCCCGACCGAAAAGGTCTTGGTCGCGTGCATCGAATAGACCAGCGTGAAGGGCGCACCCGTGCCGAACCCCTGCCCCCGTTCGTCCAGCGTGCCCAGCGACGCCGCCGCATCGACGACCACGCCCACGCCATGGCGTCTGGCCAGCCAGGCATAGCGATCCAGGTCGATGTCCGTGCCGAACGTGGCATAGGGCACGATCGCCCCGATCCGGTCGCCATGGCGCGCGAGCATCCGCTCCTCCTCGCCCGGGTCGGCCGTCCAGTTCTGCGGATCGACATCGACGATCAACGGCGTCAGCCCCGCCCAGATCGCCGCCTGCGCGGTCGCGGCAAAGGTCATGGCGGGCATCATCGCCAGCATGCCGGGCTTCGGCGTCATGCCCGCCGCCTGCCGGATGGCGATCATCAGGCCCAGGGTCGCATTGCCCACCGCCAGCGCCGCCCCCCGGCCGTCGAAGAGTCGGTCCACCATCTCCGCCTCGAGCGCGCGGACTTCGGGGCCGTTGTTGCTGAACTGCCCGGACGCCTCGATCCGCTTCAGCCCGTCCAGATGTTCGGACAGCCGGGGCGGTCGGGGGGCGATCAGCGGAAAATCCATGCGGCGCTCGTCCTGTTCGGCGCGCCAGCATCCTACGTCATTGGCGCCGCTACGGATTACCATGGGGCAGCCCCTGCCGCCATGACCCCATCGTGCCACGCGTATCAGGCGGGGACGCGGCGGGGCGCTTATGCCACCTGCCGATCGGGAAAGGTCCGCAATGTCTTGAAACACCCCGTGGTGGGTCCGCCGGGACTCGAACCCGGGACCTCTCGATTAAAAGTCGCTTGCTCTACCAACTGAGCTACGGACCCTCCATCGGGGTGGAAGCGACCTAGGGGCGCGGACGCCTGCGGTCAACACCATGTCGCAAATGTCTCACCCGGCGGCCGTCGCGCGGATCGCGCCAGTCCGCGGCGATGGCGGCCAGCGGGTGCAGCACGAAGGCGCGTGCGGCATAGGCGATGTGTGGGACAACGAGTCCCGGCGACCGCCAGACCCCGCCCGACCACAGGATGATGTCGAGGTCGATCACCCGCGCGCCCCAGCGCTGCCCGCGCCGCCGCCCGAAGGCGCGTTCGATCGCCTTCAGCCGCGCCAGCATCGCGGGCGGATCGAGCGGGCTGTCGACCAGCGCGGCGGCATTGGCGAAGGCCCGGATCGACGGGCCGACCGGCGCGGTGACGATGATCGGCGACACCGCGCGGACATCGCCCAGCTTGGCCAGCGCCGCGCGGATCTCGGCGCGCGGCGAGCCATGCCGCCCCGGACGGTTGGAACCCAGCGCGATGGCATAGCTTGTCGTCGTCATGCCCGACGACTACCCGAGCGCGATGTCCGATGCATCCTTTCCCGCCATCCCCGCACCGCTCGTGCCCGTCCAGCCGCCCCATGACTGCCCGCTATGCCCCCGCCTGGTCGAGGTCCGCCACGCGGTCGCCGCCGAATATCCCGGCTGGTGGAACGGCCCCGTGCCGCCCTTCGGCGATGCCGATCCCTGGCTGGCGATCGTCGGCCTGGCCCCCGGCAAGCATGGCGCGCATCGTACCGGCCGCCCCTTTACCGGCGATGGCGCCGGGCCGCTGCTCTATGGCACGCTCGCCCGGTTCGGGCTGGCCGAGGGGAATTTCGACGCGCGGGTCGATGACGGCCTGACGCTGAACGGCGCGGTGATCCTGAACGCGGTCAAGTGCCTGCCGCCCGAGAACAAGCCGACGCCCGACGAAATCCGCACCTGCCGCACCTTCCTGGAGCAGGAACTCGCCGCGCTGCCCCGGCTGTCGGTCGTCATCGCACTGGGCGAGATCGCGCACCGATCGGTCATCAAGGCACTGGGCGGACGCCTGCCCAAGGCGCGGTTCGCGCATCTGGCCGAGCACCGCCTGCCCGGCGGCGGGCCGGTGGTGCTCGATAGCTATCACTGCTCGCGCTACAACCAGAATACCGGGCGACTGACCCCCACCATGTTCGAGGCGGTGTTCGAACGGGCGCTGGCCTTGCGGGGATGATCCCCCTCCTCCCCAAGCGCGCCTGGGGAGGAACAAGACGTCAGATATCCTGGACCAGCCGCCCGTACAGCTCGGGACGGCGGTCGCGGAAGAAGCCGAACGCCGCGCGGTGGCGCTTCACCCGGTCGATGTCGAGCGTGGCGACGATCACGCCCTCTTCCTCGCGGTCCAACTCCGCCAGGATGTCGCCGCGCTCGTCGCAGATGAAGCTGGTGCCGTAGAAGGTCTGACCATGCTCGCAGCCGACCCGGTTGGCCGCGACGATCGGCACGACGTTCGACACGGCATGGCCGACCATCGCGCGCCGCCACAGCCGGGCGGTGTCGAGGCTGTCGTCATGCGGCTCGCTGCCGATCGCGGTGGGGTAGAACAGGATTTCGGCGCCCATCAGCATCATCGCGCGCGCCGTCTCCGGGTACCATTGGTCCCAGCAGATGCCGACGCCCAGCTTGGTCGCGGGGCCGTCCCACACCTTGAACCCGGTATTGCCGGGGCGGAAATAGAATTTCTCCTCATAGCCCGGACCGTCCGGGATATGGCTCTTGCGATAGACGCCCGCGACCTGCCCGTCGGGATTGATCATCGCCAGCGAGTTATAGTGATGCGGGCCATCCGCCTCGAAGAAGCTGGTCGGGATATGGACCTTCAGCTCGGAGGCCAGCGCCTGCATCGCGCGCACCGCCTTGTGCTCGGCGGTCGGCTTGGCGTTGGCGAACAGTCCCTCGTCCTCGACGCGGCAGAAATATTCGCCCTCGAACAATTCGGGCGGCAGGATCACCTGCGCCCCCTGGGCCGCCGCCTCGCGAACGAGGCGCGACACCTCGGCGATGTTGCGGTCGATATCGGCGGTGAAGGCCAGTTGCAGCGCGGCGACGGTGATCTGGGTCATGGCCACGCCCTTTAATGGCTCAGGACCGGCCCGTCACCCGCCGAGTGACCAGCCGGGCGCGCAATTCGTCGAGGAAGCGACCGGGCTCGTCGAGCCGCAAGGCGATCGCGTGGACCGGCGCGCCATGCCAGGGCGAACGGGGCGGCAGCGGCGTTTCGAGCCGGAGCATCAGGTTGGGCCAGGCGAGCAACGCCACGTTCCAGCTGCCCGGCGCCCGCACCGTCTCTCCATCGGGATTCGCCGTGACTTCGGCGATCGCTTCATAGGGGATTATCCGGTCGATCAGAATCCCGGCGCGAATCCGTACCCCCGTCGGGGTCAGCAACACAGGTGCCAGCCGCAGCGACTTGATGAGGCCGACCAGATAGAGAAGCGACACGTCGCTGATCGCGAACAGGATCCACGCCAGCGTCCGGTTCCAATGCGCAATGAGCAGGTGCGTGACCCCGATCTCGATGCAGGATAGCAGCAGCAGCGCGATCATCATCGGCTGGAGATAGCGGTGATAGGCAAAGCCGATCGTCCCCGGCGGCACGTCGGGTGCGCCGTTCCAGCGAAACAGGGCCAGATGCAGCAGCCTCGCCTCGGCCATGGCGAAGCGCGCGAGTGGCGGGGGTAGAATTTCGCCAAGCAATGCGCCCCAGCGATCGGGATCACGCGCATCCCAATGTCGCACCCGCTCCGCCACGCGCCACAGGCCCCAGCCGCCATGAAGGCCGATCGCGACCACCGGCACCGCCAGCGCCCAGGGCATGTCGACCAGGGCGGCGCGGATCGGCACCGGCGACAGGGAAAGGACCGCCGAGCCCGCCATCGCCATGGCAGCAATGCCCGCGCGCCAGCCGGGACGGCGATGGCGGGCGATCAGGCCCAGCATCATCGCGTCGGAAGCGATCCACAGGAACAGCAATGCCGCTGCATGGGGATGGGCCAGTGCGATCGGCAGGCGGAGCAGGGCCGCCGCCGCCATGATGACGAGGGGAGGAACGATGGCCGACCAGACGGAACGATCGGGCGTGGCAGTCGAGCGGGCGATCATCATGGCGCATCCCCCTTCTATCATGAAAGGAGTAGCACCTTATGCGAGGGGCCGCATCCCCGATCCCTCTCCGCTGGAAGCGTTACACAGCAAAAAGGCCCGCGCTCCCCTCTGGAAGCGCGGGCCTTTTGTCGGCCGCGATTCGGATCAGCGCGCCGGGATCTGCTGCGAGATGCAGTGGAAGCTGCCGCCGCCGGTCAGGATCGCGTCGGCGCGCAGGCCGATGACCTGATGGTCGGGGAAGATCGCCTGGATCGCGGCGACGCCCGCATCGTCATTCTCGCTGCCATAGATCGGCACGACGACCGCCGCATTGCCGATATAGAAGTTCATATAGCTGGCGGGCACCACCTCTTCGTCGCGCAGCACGCGGCCGGGCGACGGGATGGTCACGACCTCCAGCCCGGCCGCCTCGGCGGTCCGCTTGGCGGCGGCATAGACCTGCCAGTTGGGGTCGTTCTCGGCCGCCTCGGGCATGGCGACCCGGTTCGGTCCGACGAAGCGCGCCAGATTGTCGACATGGCCGTCGGTATGGTCGTTGAGCAGGCCGTCGCCTAGCCAGACGATCCGCGTCAGCCCCAGGTCGCGCGCCAGCCGGTCGGCGATCGCCGCCTCGCTCAGCTCGGGATTGCGATTGGGGTTGAGCAGGCACTGGCGCGTGGTGATGACCAGCCCGGTGCCGTCGCCGTCGATCGCGCCGCCTTCCAGCACCCAGTCGCACACCGTCGCCGCGATACCGCGATCCTCGGCCAGCCGCGCGCCGACCGTATCGTCACCGGGCAGGTCGTATTTGCCGCCCCAGCCGTTGAACTGGAACAGCCGTGCCGATCCGTCGCCGGTGACGATCGGGCCGGTGTCGCGCAGCCAGATATCGCCGAAGGGCTGGACGATCACCTCCGCCGCGTCGCCCGCCATGGCCCGCGCGGCATCGGCCGCCTCGCCGTCTGCGGCGACCAGGATCACCCGCTCGCCCCGGCCATCGGCATGGACGGCGCGGGCAAAGGCCAGCACCTCCTCGCGCGCAGGCTCCAGATCCTCCTGCCACAGCTCGGGATGGCTGGGAAAGCCGATCCACACGGCGTCATGCGGGGCCCATTCGGGCGGCGGGGGCGTGGTCACGGTCTGCGTGGTCACTGGACGTTCTTCCTGCTTTGATCGCGAATGGCGCGAAATTCGGCGGTGGGATACCAGTTGGGCCACAGGCCCGGCCGGTCGGCCAGCGTCCTGCCCAATTGATAATAGACCGTCAAATCCTCGACCGCGCCCGACCAATCCCAGCGGGGATCATATTCGTCGGCGGGCTTGTGATAGCGGTTGGCGACATAGTCCTCGGTCGCCTTCTTGCCTGCGGCGATCCCACCCATCACCTTGTCCTGCCCCGACCCGCCGTCGAGCATCGGCACGCCCAGCTTGGCGAAGGAGAAATGGTCGGAACGGTAATAGCTGCCGCGCTCGGGATTGGCTTCCTCGCCGATATAGCGGCCCTGCCGGCCGACAAAGCCCTTGGCCAGATCCTCAATCTCGGACTTGCCCTTGCCGACCAGCACGAAGTCCTTCGAGCGGCCCGTCACGTTCAGCCCGTCCATGTTCACGCCCCCCACGGTCCGCGCCAGCGGGAACACCGGATGCTGCGCATAATAGCCCGAACCGAGCAGCCCGCTTTCCTCCGCCGTCACCGCCAGGAACGCGATCGAGCGCTTGGCAGGCCCCGCCTTTGCTTGCGCCTCGGCCAGCGCGACCAGCCCGGCGATGCCCGTGGCATTGTCGAGCGCGCCGTTGCAGATATCGTCGCCGTCCACCGCGTCGCAGCGGCCCAGATGGTCCCAATGCGCCGAATAGAGGACGTAATCGCCCGGCTCGGTGGTGCCGGGCAGGACGCCGATCACATTCTTGGATGCCTGGCGCCGGATCGTGTTGGCGAAGCCGCCCGACAGGGTCAGGCCCAGCGGCACCGCCTTGAACCCCTTGGTCTGCGCCGCCCTGGTCAGACTGGCGAGGTCCTGGCCCGCCGCCTTCAGGATGCGCTCGGCCACGGGCTGCTGGATCCAGCCGATGACCTGGCTCTGATCCATATGATCCCCCGCCTCGTCCAGCTCCAGCTGCGGCCCGGTCCAGGAGGACTGGACCACCGCCCAAGGGTAAGCGGCGGGTTCGGTCTGGTGCACGATCAGCGCGGCGGCGGCGCCGTGCTTCGCGGCATTCTCGAACTTATAGGGCCAGCGACCATACCAGGTCATCGCGCGCCCCTCGAACGGCCCATCGCGCCCCATGGTCTGCCAGTCGGCATCGTTGATCAGGATGACCACCGTCTTGCCGCGCACATCCACCCCGGCATAATCGTCCCAGCCCTTTTCGGGCGCGGTGATGCCATAGCCGACAAAGACCATCTCGCTGTCCTTCACGTCGATCCGGGGCGTGACGCGATAGGTCCCCGCCACCATGTCGGTGCGGTAGGCCAGCGAAATGGGCTGCCCCTTGCCCGCCACCGTGAAGGGCTGGACGTCGGTCGCGGTGATCTCGACCATCGGCACGTCCTGGGTCCAGCTGCCCTTATTGCCGGGCTTCAGACCGGCCTTCTGGAAACGGTCGATGATATAGGCGACCGTCTTGTCCTCGGCGGGCGTGGTCGGCGCGCGGCCTTCATATTCGTCGGAGGACAGGACCTGCGTCACGGTCTTGAGCGTGTCGACCGAAATGGCGGGCCGTTCCTGCGCGATGGCGGTGCCCGAGAGCAGGAGGGACAATAGGACCAGACGACGCATGATGTGCTTTCCCCTTGTGTTTGGGGAGGTTGTGCCGGGCGGCGTCGCCGAGGGCAAGCATGCCGGCGTTTGCCTTCGCTCCAGCGTCAGCTCCGGAAACGCCGTTCCGGGCCAAGGGAAAACGTCAGTCCCCCAGCGAATAGACCGACTGGAACTTGCCATTGCGCAGCCCGCCGATCGTCCACTTGGACGGCGCGCCGTTGGTGAAGTTCACCCGATATTGCTCATAGCGTTCGCCGCTTATCTGTTCGGCCTGCACGAAGGTGATCGTCTTGACGGGCCCCGCCGCCTTCAGGTCCGGCGCCATCCGGGGGAGTTGGTCCTGATACGCCTTGAGCAGGCCATCCGCCATCAGGTCGGCCGGGCAGGTGCCGCTGGCGACCGCGGTGAATATCGCGCGGAGTTGTCCGGCATATTGGCCCTGCTCGGCGGTCTGGGCCGTGGCGGCCGTCGCGATCATCCATGCACCGATGGCAACAAAACCCGGTCGCATCGCACCCCTCTCCTTGTATGGGCGGAGTATGGGCGGCCCTTCGGCATCCGGCAAGCGACGCCGAAACGAAAAAAGGCGGCCCCGAAGGACCGCCCTTTCCGCAATTCGGTAAGACCCGAAAACTTAGCGCGAATAGAATTCGACGACCAGGTTCGGCTCCATCTTCACCGGATAGGGCACTTCGTCCAGGGTCGGGATGCGGGTCAGCGCGACCTTGGTGTTGCCGTCGGCGGTGACGTAATCGGGCACTTCACGCTCGGCGAGCTGCTGTGCTTCCATGACCAGCGCCATTTCGGTCGCCTTCGAACCCAGCGAGATCTCGTCGCCGACGAAGCAGCGACGCGACGCGACGTTGCACTTCACGCCGTTGACGCGGATGTGGCCGTGGCTGACCAGCTGGCGCGCGGCGAAGATCGTCGGCGCGAACTTGGCGCGGTACACGATCATGTCCAGACGCTGCTCGAGCAGGCCGATCAGGTTCTGCGAGGTGTCGCCCTTCATGCGGGCGGCTTCCTGGTAGCAGGCCTTGAACTGCTTCTCGGTCACGTCGCCGTAATAGCCCTTCAGCTTCTGCTTGGCGCGCAGCTGCAGACCGAAGTCCGACATCTTGCCCTTGCGACGCTGACCGTGCTGGCCGGGGCCATATTCACGCTTGTTGACGGGGCTCTTGGGGCGGCCCCAGATGTTCTCGCCCATACGGCGATCGAGCTTGTACTTCGCGCTCTGACGCTTCGACATCTTAAATCCTTGGCAATTACGAACGACGTTGGTCCCGGTATCGCACCATGCAAGCCTTTATGGGGACAAGCGCAGGCCCACCGCTTCACCGGGATGCGGGGGCAATTGCGAAGGGGCGCGCCTAACCGAGACGCACCCCGGAGTCAAGCGAAGCGGCGGATCAGCGGCCGTTGGCGGTGCTCAGCCGTCCGGCGGTGCTTTCCACATCGTTGCGGGCATTGGCAGCGATCTCGTCCCATTCCGCCTGGGTCTTGCAGATCCGCTTGCTGGCGAGGCGCGAGCCGGTGGTTTCCTGCGCGCGGCAGATCTTCTTTTCCTTCACCGGTGCGGGGGTGGGTTCGGCCTGTTGGCCGGAAAGCGCAAGCAGCAGCAAGGTGGTCAGCATCGTCCTATCTCCCAATTGGAACGAAGCCGCAGCCTATCGCGCGCCAGCCGCGACCCGCAAGCCGGACTGGACAGCGCGAACGCCGCCCGGCAGAGCTTGGCCATGACCCAGATTCTCGCCGGACCCGATTGCACCACCATGGCGGAGGTTCGCGCGGGCGTCGACCAGCTCGACCGCGAGCTGGTGGCGCTGCTTGCGCGCCGCTTCGGCTATATGGACGCCGCCGCGCGGATCAAGCCGAGCCGCGACCGCGTGCGCGACGAGGATCGCAAGACCCAGGTGATCGAACAGGCGCGGGCCGAGGCCGAACGGCTGGGCCTGCCCGGCGCCGTGATCGCCGAGATGTGGGACGTTCTGGTCGAAGGGTCGATCGCCTATGAACTGGCGACCTTCGACCGGACTCGGGGGTAAGGCGACCCCAATCCCGTTCAGGCTGAGCGTAGTCGAAGGCCAAGGGCCATCCCCCGCCAAGCGGTCCCCGTGGCGGAGATCACGGCGTGGCCTTCGACTCCGCTCAGGCTGAACGGAGGTGGTACGTTACCGCTCGCGCGGGCGGGCCAGCGTCGACAGTACGCCGCGCAGGGTGCGGATTTCCTGGCTCGACCAGCCGGGCTTGGTCAGCAGGGTGCGCAGCGTCCGCTTGGTGGCGGGCGTCCGGTCGGGCGGGAAGAAATAGCCCGCGCCGTCCAGCATCTCCTCGAGCTGGCCGATCATGCCGTCCAGCTCGAATTGCGGCGCGACCTCGGGCAGTTCGACCTCGGGCGGCTGGGCCAGCTCGACGCCCTTCGACCATTCATAGGCGATCAGGATCACCGCCTGGGCCAGGTTCAGGCTGCCGAATTCGGGGTTGATCGGCACGGTGACGATCTTGCGCGCGATCGCCACGTCGTCGGTCTCCAGCCCCGATCGCTCGGGCCCGAAAAGGAAGGCCGCCCGGCCGGTCGTGTCGGCATGGATTTCGCGCGCCGCCTCTTCCGGGGTCACGACCGGCTTGGTGACGCCGCGCTTGCGCACGGTGGTGGCATAGACCTGCGCACAGTCGGCGACCGCATCGGCGACGCTCTCATAGACCTTGGCCTGTTCCAGCACCGTGTCCGCGCCCGAGGCGGCGGGCCCCGCCTGCGGATTGGGCCAGCCGTCGCGCGGGGTGACGAGGCGCATCTCGACCAGCCCGAAATTGAGCATGGCACGCGCGGCCTTGCCGATATTCTCGCCCAGCTGCGGGCGAACCAGGACGATGACGGGGGGCTGGGATTTGTTCACGTTCACTCTTCCGTTCGCCCTGAGCGAAGTCGAAGGGCACGTTCCGCGCGCGGTATCGCGGCTTCTTTCAGCGCCGTCCAGTCCGATGCGATTAACGCGGCCTTCTTGGTGCGGGACCAGCCTTTGATCTGGTGCTCGGCGGTAAGGGCTTCGTGGCGGGTGGGGAAGTCCTGCGACCATGCCAGTTCGACCGGGCGGCGGCTGTGGGTGTAGCAGGGGATTTCGCCGGTCTGATGCTGGGCGATGCGGTGTTCGAGATTGTCGGTGTGGCCGGTGTAATAGCTGCCGTCGGAGCAGCGGAGGATGTAGCAGTAGAAGGCCATTCACTTTCCCCGAAAGCGAGCACCGCAAGGCTATCGCTTTCGGGATTTGGGGCAAGGGAAATCCCTTGGGCTTCGACTTCGCTCAGCCTGAACGGCTGCCTTGTTAAAGCCAAATAACTCCTAACCTCCGTTCAGGCTGAGCGAAGTCGAAGCCCACGCCCCGAACCTCACCTCACTCCCCCTTCGGCGCCACTTCCTCAACCGTCCCGGCAAAAGCCTCGAAATCCTTGGCCTCGCCGAACTCGCGATACACGCTGGCGAAGCGGATATAGGCCACCGAATCCAGGCGCTTCAGCCCTTCCATCACCATCTCGCCGATCCGCTTGGACGATACCTCGCCCTCGCCGCTGGTCTCCAGCTGGCGCTGGATGCCGGACACCAGCTTTTCCACCCGCACCGGGTCGATCGGGCGCTTGCGGGTCGCGATGGCGATGGAGCGGAGCAGTTTTTCGCGGTCGAACGGCTCGCGCCGCTCTTCGCTCTTCATCACGGTCAGTTCGCGCAGCTGGATGCGCTCGAAGGTGGTGAAGCGCGCGCCGCAACCTTCGCACTGGCGGCGGCGGCGGATCGCCGCCCCATCTTCGGTGGGGCGGCTGTCCTTTACCTGACTGTCTTCATGGCCGCAAAAGGGGCAGCGCATTCAGATCTTCTTCTTGTCGCGTTTCCAATAGGCATAGGTGGCTCCGGCCACCGCACCTAGCGGCATCGTAAACGGCAACGGAATGGCGATCACCGCACCCAGAGCCGCCCACTTGGCCATCGACTTGCCCAGGCCCGGCGTGTTCTTCACGGTTTCCGGCACAGCGTTGATCTTGTCTTCGAAGCTGCTCATGCGTCCTTATCCCTGATAGATCGGAAAGCGTGCGCAAAGCTCACGCACACGGGCACGAACGTTCGCCTCGACCTCGGGGTCCCCATGCTCGCCCTTGGCCTTCAGACCGTCGAGCACATCGGCGACCATATGGCCGATCTGCTCGAACTCCGCCGGGCCGAAACCGCGCGTGGTGCCCGCGGGCGAGCCGACGCGGATGCCGCTGGTCTTCATCGGGGGCAGCGGATCGTTGGGGATGCCGTTCTTGTTGCAGGTGATGCCCGCGCGCTCCAGCGCCTCGTCGGCGTCGCGGCCGGTGATGCCCAGCGGGGTCAGGTCGACCAGCGCCAGATGCGTGTCGGTGCCGCCCGCGACCAGGTTCGCGCCGCGCGCCTTCAGCGTCGCCGCCAGCGTGCGGGCATTTTCGACCACCGCCGCGATATAGGTCTTGAACTCGGGCTGGAGCGCCTCGCCGAACGCGACCGCCTTGGCGGCGATGACGTGCATCAGCGGGCCGCCCTGCAGGCCGGGGAAGACCGCCGAGTTGATCTTCTTGGCTACGCCCTCGTCATTCGTCATGATCATGCCGCCGCGAGGGCCGCGCAGCGTCTTGTGCGTGGTGGTCGTCACGACATGCGCATGGCCGAAGGGGGTCGGGTGCAGGCCGCCCGCGACGATGCCCGCAAAGTGCGCCATGTCGACCATGAAATACGCGCCGACCTCGTCCGCGATCGCGCGGAACTTGGCGAAGTCGATGACGCGGGGATAGGCCGATCCGCCGGCGATGATGATCTTGGGCTGACACTCGCGCGCGATGCGGGCGACCTCGTCATAGTCGATCAGGTGCGTCTCGGGGTCAACGCCGTACTGGACGGCGTTGAACCACTTGCCCGACAGCGCCGCCTTGGCACCGTGCGTCAGGTGACCACCGGCGTCGAGCGACAGGCCCATGATCGTGTCGCCGGGCTTGGCCAGCGCCAGCATCACCGCGCCGTTCGCCTGCGCGCCCGAATGCGGCTGCACGTTGACGAAGTCGCAGCCGAAGATCTGCTTGGCGCGGTCGATCGCCAGCTGCTCGACCTCGTCCGACGGCGCGCAGCCCTGGTAATAGCGCTTGCCCGGATAGCCCTCGGCATATTTGTTGGTGAAGACCGAGCCTTGCGCCTCCATCACCGCCTTGGAGACGATGTTCTCGCTGGCGATCAGTTCGATCTGGGTCTGCTCGCGCTCCAGCTCGTGCGACACACCGGCGAAGACGGCGGGGTCGGCATCGGCCAGGGTGCGGGTGAAGAAGCCGGCGGGCTGGACGTCGTTAAGCGTGCTCATTGCGGATATCCTTGGGCGTTCAATTCTGGGCGGGGGCAGCGGACAGCATGTCGACGCGGCGCTGATGACGTCCGCCCTCGAACGGGGTGGACAGGAAAGCGGTCAGGCAGGCCTTGGCCATTTCCTCACCGATGACGCGTGCGCCCATGGCGATGGCGTTGGCGTCGTTATGCTGGCGGGCGAGCGCGGCGGACAGCGGCTCGGAGACGAGCGCGCAGCGACAGGCGGGATGGCGGTTGGCGGCGATCGAGATGCCGATACCGGAGCCGCACAGCGCCACGCCGCGCTCGGCGCGACCATCGGCCAGGGCCTCGGCCACCGCATGGCCGAAATCGGGATAATCGACGCTCGCCGTGCCGTCGGTGCCCAGGTCGAGCACCTCATGCCCCTGTTCGCGCAGCCAGTCCGCCAGCACGGTCTTCAACGAGACGGCGGCATGATCGGATGCGATCGCGATGCGCATGGGACGGGCGCTCCTGACGGGGTAGGAATGGAATGAGCGCGCCTTTACGCGCGCACGGGGCGGATGGCTACCCCTTCGCGCAACGGAACGTGCGCCATGGCCAGGGGTTCTGCGCGGCATGACGCGTATCCTGATCCTCGCCGCCCTCGCCACCCTCTCCGCCTGCTCGCGCGAGGCGCCCGACTCGGTGACCAACGGCGCCGCCCCGGCCAGCGGCCCCCAGGCGGCCGCGACGGCGGGCCCGGCGGGCGACGGCGCGACCTTCAACGGCGTGCCCAAGAAGAAGGCGCCGGATTATGTCGGCCGCTGGATCGGGGTGGAGGGCATGGTCCTGAACGTGAAGCATGCCGCGACGCCCGGCCGCTATCGCCTGGAGATGCAATGGGACCTCGACCACAGGGGCGAGTTCCGGGGCGATGCGGTGGGCGACACCATCGTCTTCGAGCGCAACGGCGTGCGCGAGACGCTGCGCCCGACGGGTGGCGATGCGACCGGGCTGAAATATCTGGCGGGAAAGACCGAGTGCCTGACGGTCAAGACGGGCGAAGGTTACTGCAAGTCGTAAGGCGGGGCCGTCGGGCACGGACTCGCCTTCCCGCGAATTCCAGCGTCCAACAGCCCTATCACCCCCTGTTCCCCGGCGAAGGCCGGGGCCCAGTTACCACGCCCCCGATCGAGCGGACTGGCCAAGCGTGGGAGGCCCAAGCGAAGCCTTGGCGCATGCCTCCCACGCATCGCTCTGCGCACCATTGCCTTTGCAGCAACTGGGCCCCGGCCTTCGCCGGGGAACATGGAATTACGGAGAGGCCTTAAGCCGCCATCTTCAGTTCAAGCCGTTCCCAGATCTCGACCAAGGCCGACACCAGTTCCGCCATCATCGCCTCGTCATGCGCGGGGCCGGGCGTGAAGCGCAGGCGTTCGGTGCCGCGCGGGACGGTCGGATAATTGATCGGCTGGACGTACATGCCATATTCAGCGAGCAGGATGTCGCTGATCTTCTTGGCCTTGACCGGGTCGCCGACCATGACGGGCACGATATGCGTCTCGCCCAGCATCACCGGCAGTCCCGCGTCGCGCATCATCGCCTTCAGCCGGGCGGCGGCGGCCTGCTGGCCCTCGCGCTCGACCGCGCTTTGCTTCAGGTGGCGGACGCTCGCCAGCACGCCTGCGACCAGCACTGGCGACAGCGAGGTGGTGAAGATGAAACCCGGCGCATAGGATCGGATCACATCGACGATCATCCGGTCGGCCGCGATATAGCCGCCCATCACGCCAAACGCCTTGCCCAGCGTCCCCTCGATCACGGTCAGCCGGTGCGCGACCCCGTCCCGCTCCGAAATGCCGCCGCCGCGCGCGCCGTACATGCCGACCGCATGGACCTCGTCCAGATAGGTCAGCGCATTATACTTGTCGGCGAGATCACAGATCGCTGCGATCGGCGCGACATCGCCCTCCATCGAATAGACGCTCTCGAACGCGATCAGCTTGGGCACGCCCGGATCGGCCGCCGCCAGCAATTCCTCGAGATGCGCCAGGTCGTTGTGGCGGAAGACCCGCTTCTCGCACCCCGAATTGCGGATGCCCGCGATCATCGAGGCGTGGTTGAGTTCGTCGGAGAAGATCACGCAGCCGGGCAGGATCTTGGCGAGCGTCGCCAGCGTCGCCTCGTTGGAGACATAGCCGCTGGTGAACAGCAGCGCGGCTTCCTTGCCGTGCAGGTCGGCCAGTTCGCCTTCCAGATCGACATGATAATGGGTGTTGCCGCCGATATTGCGCGTGCCGCCCGAGCCCGCGCCGACATCGTGCAGCGCCTCCTCCATCGCGGCGATGACCTTGGGATGCTGTCCCATCGCCAGATAGTCGTTGGAGCACCAGACCGTGATCGGCTTGGGTCCGTTATGACCGGCAAAGCAGCGCGCATTGGGGAACATGCCCTTGTTGCGTAAGATGTCGATGAAGACGCGGTAACGTCCCTCGGCGTGCAGGCGGTCGATCGCCTGGGTGAAGACGCGGGAATAATCCACGCGCACGTCCGTACCGTCCATGCTCATGGGTTGGGAATGTAGGACGATGCGGCGAGCGATGCGAGTCGATAACCGCGATGACTGTGATCGATCATGGTGGACATATTGTCCCAGCGCCCCCACGGTTCCCGATGCGGATCGCTCGCAAGCCCCGTTCGGGCGGGGCGAGCGATGCTATAGCGCCTCGATCCGCGAAAAGCCGCGCGCCGCCAGCCCCGGTCGCAGGGCGGCCTCGCGCGCGCCCAGATGCGTGAACACCGCCACCCCCTCTCCCGCCGAGTCGGGCCACTCCTGCCCCTGGGTCAGAAACGCGATTCGCCGCGCGATTCCCGGCCCGCCATCGACGAAGCGCACCGGATGCGGCGCCGCAGCCGTCAGTTCCGCCTCGACCAGCGGGAAATGGGTGCAGGCGTTGACGATCACGTCGATCGCCTCGCCCCCCGGCTGCCCGAACAGCCCGTCGAGCACCGCCGCGAAGGATTCGGACGACGGCGTCTCGCCGCGCAGCCTGGCCTCGGCCAGTTCGACCAGCTCGGCCGAGCCGTGCCGGATCACCCGGCAATCGCCCGCGAACCGCGCCGCCAGATCGTCGACATAGGCCTGTCGCACCGTCGCGCGCGTGCCGAGCACGCCGATCACCCGCGTCTCGCTCATCGCCGCCGCCGGCTTGATCGCGGGCACGGTGCCCACCACGGCCACGTCGAGCGCGGCGCGGACCGCGGGCAGCGCGATGGTCGAGGCGGTGTTGCATGCGATGACGATCAGCCTTGGCCGATACCGCTCCGCCAGCCGCCCCAGCAGGGCGGGTACCCGCCCGGCAATCTCCGCCTCGGTCTTTTCGCCATAGGGAAAGCCCGCGCTGTCCGCGACATAGACGAAGGGCGCGGTCGGCAGCAGGGCGCGCGCGGGGCCCGCGATCGACAGTCCGCCGACGCCGGAATCGAAGAACAGGATGGGACGCGCATCGCTCATCCCGCCGTCTTTAAGCGCCCCCCGACGCCGAGACCAGAGCGGGCCGCGATTGGACAGGCCGGGATCGCTGTTCTATGTCTGTCCCGGAGAACCGGGGGAAGACCATTGCCGACCGACATCATCTGGGGACCGCCGAGCTGGGCCTTGCTGATCGGCTATCTGCTGGGGTCGATTCCCTTCGGCATCATCCTGACCCGGATGGCGGGCGCGGGCGATCTGCGCAGCATCGGATCGGGCAATATCGGCGCGACCAACGTATTGCGCACCGGCCGCAAGGGGCTGGCCGCCGCGACGCTGATCCTCGACATGTTGAAGGGGGTCGCCGCCGTGCTGCTGGTCCGCCACTGGCTGCCCGGCCAGGAGGTGCTGGCGGCGGCGGCGGCGTTCGTCGGCCATTGCTATCCCGTCTGGCTGAAGTTTCGCGGGGGCAAGGGCGTCGCCACGCTGATGGGCGTCGTCACCGCGCTCTACTGGCCGCTGGGCCTGATCTATGCGGTGGTCTGGCTGGGCCTGCTCGCCACCATCCGCATCTCGGCGGTGGCGGGGATGATCGCGGCGATCAGCGCGCCGCTGGCCGCCGCCGTGCTCGGCCGGTTCGACCTGGTCCTGCTGCTGATCGCGCTCGCGCTGATCGTCGTGTGGAAGCACGGGTCGAACATCGAGCGGCTGCTGGCGGGCACCGAGCCGCGCATCGGCAAGACGCGTGGCTGACGCCCGGTTCGCGCAGCTCCGGCTGCTGCGGACGCATGGCATCGGCCCGGTCACCTGGCGACAATTGATGGCGCGCTTCGGCGCGGCGGAGGCGGCGCTGGACGCGGTGCCGATGCTCGCCCGGCGCGGCGGCGGCGATGGCCCGCGCATCCCCGATCCCGCACTGATCGCCCGCGAGATCGAGGCGGTCGCACGACTCGGCGCGCGGCATGTCCTGCTGGGCGAGGCCGAATATCCGCCGCTGCTCGCCGAGCTCGACACCGCGCCGCCCGCGCTGATCGTGCGCGGCGACATCGGGCTGGCGCATCGCGGCGGGGTGGCGCTGGTCGGCGCGCGCAATGCCTCGGCCGCGTCCTGCCGCTTCGCGCGGGGGCTGGCACAGGATCTGGCGGCGCAGCATGTGCCCGTCACCTCGGGGCTGGCGCGGGGGATCGACACCGCGGCGCATCTCGGCGCGCTGGAGGGCGGCACGATCGGCGTCATCGCCAGCGGCATCGACATCGCCTTTCCCCCCGAAAATGCCCGGTTGCAGGAAGAGGTGGCGACGCGCGGCCTGCTGATCGCCGAACAGCCGCCGGGCACCCAGCCGCTGGCCCGCCACTTCCCCTCGCGCAACCGGATCATCGCCGGGCTGGCGCAAGGGACCGTGGTGGTCGAGGCCGCGCCGCGTTCGGGCTCGCTCATCACCGCGCGGCTGGCGGGCGAGGCGGGGCGCGAGGTGATGGCGGTGCCCGGCCACCCGGCGGACCCGCGCGCGCAAGGCTGCAACATGCTGATCCGCGAGGGCGCGACGCTGATCCAGTCGGCGGGGGACATTCTCGAACAGATTCGCCCGATCGACCCGCGCATGGTCCGCGCACCCGATAGCGCCTACACCCCGCCGCCGCCGCAGGAGGCGAGCGATGCCGACCGGCGGCGGGTCGGCGACCTGCTCGGCCCGGTGGCGGTGAGCGTGGACGAAATTATCCGCCAGAGCGGCCGCCCGCCCGCCATCGTCCAGACGATCCTGCTGGAACTGGAGCTGGCCGGACGGCTGGAGCGCCATGCGGGCGGCCGGGTGGCGCTGGCATGATCCAGACGGAACGCCTGACCCTGCGTCCCTATGAGGTGGCGGATTTCGACGCCTATTCCGCGATGGTCGCCGATCCCGTGGTGGTCCGTCACGCCGGTCCGCCGATGTCGGGCGAGGAAGCGTGGATGCGGCTGTTGCGCTTCGTCGGCTATTGGTCAGTATTCGGCCACGGGCTGTTCGCAGTGCTCGACCGGGTCACCGGGCAATATCTCGGCGAGACCGGCTTCATGGACTTCCGCCGCGAGGTCGTGCCGAAACTTTCACCCTCTCCACCCGAAGCAGCCTGGGTCTTCACCAGCGCCGCGCATGGCAAGGGCTACGCGTTCGAGGCCGCGACCGCCGCGCATCGCTGGATGGAGCAGCATCATGCGCCCGCCGCGACCCAGTGCATCATCGCGCCCGCCAATCTCGGCTCGATCCGCCTGGCGGAGCGGCTGGGCTATGCCTTGCACGACCGGCCGACCTATCGGGGGGAAGCGCTGCGTTTCGTTCGAGAGCGTTGAACGGGGCACCCGCACCTGCCCGAACCGCCACCGCCAACGACCCAACCCCGCTTGACGGCCCCCCGCCCCCTCCCCATCCTCGCGTACGCACATAAGGGACGCGTTTCACCACTCATGCAGCTTGTCATCGTCGAATCGCCCGCCAAGGCGAAGACCATCGAGAAATATCTGGGTTCGGACTACCGCGTCCTGGCGAGCTATGGTCACGTCCGCGACCTGCCGCCCAAGGACGGCTCGGTCGATCCCGACCAGAATTTCGCGATGGAGTGGGAGAATTACGCGGACAAGGCGCGCCAGCTGAAGGCGATCGCCGACGAGGCCAAGAAGGCCGACCGCCTGATCCTGGCCACCGACCCTGATCGCGAGGGCGAGGCGATTTCGTGGCATGTGCAGGAGGTGCTGAAGAACCGCAAGGCGCTGCCCGACAAGGTGGAGCGGGTGACCTTCAACGCGATCACCAAGCCCGCCATCCTGCACGCGATGCAGAACCCGCGCGAGCTGGATACCGACCTGATCGACGCGTATCGCGCCCGCCGCGCGCTCGACTATCTGGTCGGCTTCACGCTGTCGCCGGTGCTGTGGCGCAAGCTGCCCGGCGCCAAGTCGGCGGGCCGCGTCCAGTCGGTGGCGCTGCGCCTGATCGTCGGGCGCGAGCGCGAGATCGAGGCGTTCAAGCCCCAGGAATATTGGTCGGTGACGGCCGATATGGAGCAGGACGGCACGCCCTTCGTCGCGCGGCTGGTCCAGTGGGAGGGCAAGAAGCTCGACCGGCTGTCGATCGGCACGCAAGGCGACGCGACCCGCGCCAAGGCCGATGTCGTAGCAGGCCGCTTCGCGGTCCAGTCGGTCGAGACCAAGCCCGCGACGCGCAACCCGCCGCCGCCCTTCACCACCTCCACGCTGCAACAGGAAGCCGCGCGCAAGCTGGGCTTCTCGGCCGATCACACCATGCGGATCGCGCAGCAGCTCTATGAGGACGGCGCGATCACGTACATGCGTACCGACGGTGTCCAGATGGACGGGTCGGCCATCTCGGCGGCGCGCAAGGCGGTGGCCGAGCGCTATGACGCCTCCTATGTCCCCGACAAGCCGCGCGTCTATCAGTCCAAGGCGAAGAACGCCCAGGAAGCGCACGAGGCGATCCGCCCGACCGACTTCTCGCGCGACCGCGCCGGTTCGGGCGATCATGGCCGCCTCTACGACCTGATCTGGAAGCGTGCGCTGGCGAGCCAGATGGCCTCGGCGCGGATGGAGCGGACCACCATCGACATGGCCGACGGCACCGGCCGCCATGTGCTGCGCGCGACCGGCCAGGTCGTGCTCTTCCCCGGCTATCTGGCGCTCTATGAGGAAGGCCAGGACGACAGCCAGGACGAGGAGGCGCGCCGCCTCCCCCGCCTGCGCGAGGGCGATGCACCCGCCAAGAAGGAGGTGAAGGCCGAGCAGCACTTCACCCAGCCGCCGCCGCGCTTCTCCGAGGCGTCGCTGGTCAAGCGGATGGAGGAACTCGGCATCGGGCGGCCGTCCACCTATGCCTCGATCATCAAGACGCTGAAGGACCGTGCCTATGTCCGCGTCGAGAAGAATCGCTTCTTCGCCGAGGAGAGCGGGCGGCTGGTGACGGCGTTCCTGGAACGCTTCTTCGAGAAATATGTCGGCTATGACTATACCGCCGAGCTGGAAGAGGAGCTGGACGACGTGTCCGGCGGCCGCGCCCAGTGGCAGGCGGTCCTCGACGCCTTCTGGCGCGACTTCAAGCCGCGCACGTCCGAAGTCATGGAGCAGCAGCCCTCGGCGATCACCGCCGAGCTGGACCAGTTCCTGGCACCCTATCTCTTCCCCGAAAAGGCCGATGGCTCGGACCCGCGCCTCTGCCCCAATTGCGGCGAGGGCAGGCTGGCGCTGCGCGGCGGCCGGTTCGGCGCATTCATCGCCTGCTCCAACTATCCCGAGTGCAAATATACCCGCCGCTTCGCGCAGGGCGGCGAGGGTGCGGGCGAGGATTCAGGGCCGGAAACGCTGGGCCAGGACCCCGAAACCGGACTGCCGGTCGAGCGCAAGTCGGGTCGCTTCGGTCCCTATATCCAGCTGGGCGAGGGCAAGGACGCCAAGCGCGCCTCGATCCCCAAGGATGTCGATCTCGACCTGGAATGGGCGCTCAAGCTGCTCAGCCTGCCGCGCACCATCGGCAACCATCCCGAGACGGGCGAGCCGATCACCGCGTCGATCGGGCGCTATGGCCCCTATCTGGCGCATAGCGGCAAATATGCCCGCCTGACCTCGACCGCCGAGGTTTTCGAGACGGGCATGAACGCCGCCGTGGTCAAGCTGGCCGAAGCGGCGGCGGGCGGTGGGCGTGCCGCGCGCGGCACGGCGTCGCGAGAACCGCTCAAGGTGCTGGGCAAGCATCCACGCACCGAGGCGGAGATCAAGCTGATGGAGGGGCGCTATGGCCCCTATGTCACGGACGGCGAGACGAACGCGACCATCCCCAAGACGGTCGACAAGGACCAGCTGACGCTGGAGGAAGCCGCGCAGCTGATCGACGCACGGGCGGCGGCGGCTCCGGCCCGCAAGAAACCCGTAAAGAAGGCCGCAGCCAAGAAGGCGCCTGCCAAGACGGCGGCCAAATCCGCGACGGAGAAGAAGGCTCCGGCCAAAAAGGCCGCGCCCAAAAAGACGGCTGCGAAAAAGGCGGCGGACTGATCGCGATTGCATGACGGCGTAAATGGTCGGCGGGGATAAGCCTCGTCGATCATTCCGGTCGGCCGATGACGGAGCCGTTCCCGCGCCTGCGATCCCGAATCCCTCATGTCGCGGACATGGCGGCCTCTACGCTCCGCCTTTCCCCTGCACCGGGAACACCTTGTTCAGCATTCGCCATGCGAGAGAACCGAACAACAGCCCGGTCAGCCAGACGAACGACCTGCCTCTTGCGTTATTGACCACCATCCAGTGCGGTAAATGGCCGTATCGCTCCAGCATGATCGTGACCGACATGCCCACCAATGTCGCGACCCCGACATGAACGGCGACGCGCCCAAGACGGAGGGTCACCTGGCCGTCACTCTTGTCGTCCATCGCCCCCCCAAATCGAAAACGATCAGGGCCATCTATCGGCGGGGTGTCAGGACCTCAAGCCGCACGCATCTGCGGGACATGGCCGTAGAGCATGGCGCGGGCCTGGCGCTGCGCTTCGGCGATTTCGCGCGCGGTCATGTCTTCGGCCACTTCGGACCGTGCGATCTGCGCGGGCAGGAAGCCCGCGACCGCCGCCAGGTTGAACCATTTGTGCGCTTCGATCAGGTCCAGGCGGGTGCCGCCCGAGCCGGTCGAAAAGGCGACGCCCAGATCGTACATCGCCGCGCCGTCGGTCGCCATCTGGTCGGCGATCCGGCTTTCCATCAGGAACTGCGCGGATTTGCTGCTATTGGCCATATCCATGCCCCTCTTGCGGACACCGTGTCCACGAGCATGGGTCTATGGCCATAACGGTCACAAATTGGTTAACTCATTAACCGAGTGTGATAGCGATATTATCGATCAGTCTGGTCGATCCCATGCGCGCTGCGGCCAGCAGGCGGCGGGGACGATCGGCGGCGGGATCGGGGGCCAGCGTCTCGGCATCGGCCAGGGCGACATAGTCCACCTCGAACCCGGCGGCGGTCAGCGTGGCGCGGGCATCGGCCAGCACCGTCGCCACCTCCTCGCCCCGCCCGATCGCCCGCGCGGCGACGCCCAGCGCGCGGGGCAGCGCCACCGCCTTGGCCCGCTGTTCCTCGTCGAGATAGATGTTGCGCGACGACAGCGCCAAACCGTCATCGTCGCGCTGGGTCGGCACGCCGACGATATCGATGAGGAAATCGAGATCGGCGACCATGCGGCGGATCACCGCCAGCTGCTGGAAATCCTTTTCGCCGAAATAGGCGGCGTCGGGGCGGACCTGGTTGAACAGCTTGGCAACGACGGTGGCGACGCCGTCGAAATGGCCGGGACGCGCCTCGCCGTCAAAGCCCTCGCTGACGCCCGCGACATGGATGGTGGTCGCATGCCCCTCCGGATACATGGTCTCGACGCCGGGCATCCAGACGGCATCGCATCCCGCCTCGGTCAGCATGCGCAGGTCGGACGCCTCGCGCCGGGGATAGCGGCCCAGATCCTCGCCCGCGCCGAATTGCCGGGGATTGACGAAGATCGACGCGACCACCTTGGTTCCCGGCCGCTTCGCCGCCTCGATCAACGCGATATGCCCGGCATGGAGCGCGCCCATGGTCGGCACGAACGCCACGCGCGCCCCCTCGGCCCGCAACGTGCCGAGCGTCGCGGCCAGCGCTTCGCGATCCCGAATGACTTCCACTGATTTTACCCCTCGTTCCCCACGCCGAGGGCTTCTATGAAGGGTGGCAACGGGGATCAATAAGGAAGCGACGAGTTGCCGGAGCGGCTATCTTCAACCCACGTGATTGTTTTTGCCAATGAAAAAGGTGGCACTGGCAAATCGACGACGGCGGTCCATGTCGCCATCGCTTTGGCCGCCAAGGGGGCCCGAGTCGCCTGTCTTGATCTGGATCATCGTCAGCGTACTGTCGGCCGGTATCTGGAGAATCGCGCCGAGACGATCCGGCGCACGGGCCATGCCCTGCCCATGCCGGTCCATGCGACCCATACCACCCAGACCGAGGAGGGGTTCGAGGAGCTGTGGTTCGGCCTGTCGCAGGATGCCGATTTCCTGATCGTCGACACGCCGGGCCGCGACGACCATTTCGCGCGGACGGCGGCGGCCTTGTCCAACACGCTGGTCACGCCGATGAACGACAGTTTCGTCGATTTCGACCTGATCGGCCAGGTCGATCCGGAGAGTTTCCAAGTCACGCGCCCCAGCTTCTATTCCGAGCTGATCTGGGACGCGCGCAAGCAGCGGGCGCGCGCCGACGGCACCACCATCGACTGGGTCGTGCTGCGCAACCGGCTTCAGCATATCGAGGCGCGCAACATGCGCCGCGTGTCGGACGCGCTGACCCAGTTGTCGCGCCGGGTCGGCTTCCGGATCATTCCGGGGCTGGGCGAGCGGGTCATCTATCGCGAAATGTTCCCCAACGGCCTGACCATGATCGACTCCAAGGAATTCGGCGCGATGGGGCTGGGCCATGTCGCCGCGCGGCAGGAACTGCGCGAGATGATGGCCGCGCTCCAACTGCCCGAGCCGGGCGAGGACGGTTCCGCGCTGGGCGGCACGACCGAAACCGACGCGGCCGCATGATCGGATACGGGATGCGGACGGCGTGAAATGGCTGATCGCGCTGGCGGTGATCTGGCTGGTGTGGCGCTACATGCCCCGCCCGGCCAGGGCGGCGCGCACGCCCCGCCTGCCGCGTGACGAGGCGGAGGCTCTGGCGATCCTCGACCTGCCGCCGCATGCCGATGCCGAGGCGATCCGCCAGGCGCATCGGCGGCTGGTGAGCCAGGTCCATCCCGATCGCGGCGGATCGGCCGAACTCGCGCGGCGGGTGAACGCCGCGCGCGACCTGTTGCTGGACCGGCGTGGTGGCTGAACGCGCCGCCGCGATCCATCCCAGCGCGTGCCGCGAATATGACGTACGCGGCACCGTGCCCGAGACGCTGGACGAATCCGCCGCCTATGCGGTCGGGCGCGGCTTTGCCAGCCGGGTGCGGCGCGCAGGCGGCTCCCGCGTCGCGGTCGGGCGCGACGGCCGGCTCAGCTCGCCCGCACTCGAGGCCGCGCTGGTCGAGGGGCTGTGCGAAAGCGGCGTCGATGTCGTCCGGCTGGGGCTGGGCCCCACCCCGATGGTCTATTTCGCCGAAGCAACCCTAGGGGTGGACGGCGCCGTACAGGTAACGGGCAGCCACAATCCCCGCGACGACAATGGCTTCAAGATGGTGCTGCACCACCGCCCGTTTTTCGGCGAGGATGTGCAGGACCTGGCGCGGATGGCGCGGACGCGCGACTGGACCACAGGCCAGGGGCGGGTGAGCGAACACGCCATTCTCGACGCCTATGTCGACCGGCTGATGGCGGGCTATGCCGGGGGTGCCTATCGCATCGGCTGGGACTGCGGCAGCGGCGCGGCGGGCCCGGTCATCGAGAAGCTGGTCCAGCGCCTGCCGGGTGAGCATCACACGCTGTTCACCGATGTGGACGGTCATTTCCCGCATCATCACCCCGATCCGACGGTCGAGAGCAACCTAGACGCGCTGAAGCGACTCGTGGCCGAGAAGTCGCTCGACTTCGGATTCGCTTTCGACGGCGACGGCGACCGGATCGGCGCGATCGACGGGCTGGGCCGCGTGATCTGGGGCGACCAGATCCTGATGCTGCTGGCCGGGCCCGCACTCGCCGAGCATCCCGGCGCGCCGATCGTCGCGGACGTGAAGGCCAGCCAGGCGCTGTTCGACCATATCACGACGCTGGGCGGCCAGCCGGTGATGTGGAAGACCGGACACAGCCTGATGAAGACCAAGATGGCCGAAACCGCCGCACCGCTGGGCGGGGAGATGTCGGGCCATATGTTCTTCGCGGGCGAATGGTACGGGTTCGACGATGCCCATTATGCCGCGATCCGCCTGATCCGCAGCGTGCATCTGGCAGGCCGCTCGATGACCGAGCTGCGCGGGGCGATGCCCGCGATGGTCGATATTCCCGAAACGCGGATCGTCATATCCGAATCGGACAAGTTCGCGATCGTCGACCGGGTGGCGGCGGCGCTGGCCCGTGACGGGGCCGAGGTCAACGACACGGATGGCGTCCGGGTGCGGACGGCGGATGGCTGGTGGCTGTTGCGGGCGTCCAACACGCAAGCCGCGCTGACCGTGCGGGCCGAGGCCGGGAATGCGGCGGGGCTGGAGCGGGTGCTGGCGGAGTTGGACCATTACCTCGCGATGGAGGGGGTACACCGGTAACGCCGGGCGTGGCCTTCGACTTCGCTCAGGCCGAACGAAGGTTGGGGAAATCGGCGTAACATCCGTCGCTCCGTTCAGCCTGAGCGCAGTCGAAGGCCAAGGGACGCCCCTCCGGAGCGCCCCCCACTCCCCGATCAGATGTCCCCGATCATCTCCGACAGCACTTCCAGGCACGACACGCCCAGCTTCGCCGACCGCTCGCCCGACCAGCCATGGACCGCGTCGGGATTGGGATCATGGTCCTTGAACGGCATTTCCAGCGTCACCGACACCGCGCCGAACCGCTCGGCGAGCTGGTTGGTGGACATGGCGAGGTTGGCATTGCCCGCGCTTGCCTTTTCATAGCCCATCTGGGTCTGGAAATCGGGGGTGTGCGCAGCCAGGCGGCGACCGAATTCATAGAATTTGGCGCCATGCTCCTCGGTCCAGCTCGGAATCCCCTCGAACCCGGCGATGAAGTTCGCCGGGATCGCCTCGTCGCCATGGACGTCGATCGCGAAGTCGACGCCGGTCCGGTCCATGCGGTCGCGCACGCACAGCACTTCGGGGCTGCGCTCGGGGCTGGGCGC
This sequence comes from Sphingomonas sp. SORGH_AS_0950, assembly GCF_030818415.1. Lineage (NCBI taxonomy): Bacteria > Pseudomonadati > Pseudomonadota > Alphaproteobacteria > Sphingomonadales > Sphingomonadaceae > Sphingomonas > Sphingomonas sp. SORGH_AS_0950. Next base: position 2,808,563 of record NZ_JAUTAE010000001.1, on the reverse strand, counting down.
GTGCCATTCGCGGTTGAGGTTCACCCCCACCGCATTGGTGCGCAGATGCCCGCGCCGCGTGCCGTCCGGATTCATGTTGGGCACGATATGCACCGTCGCCGCCGCCAGCAGCGACTCCGCCGCCGGGCTGGTCAGCCAGTCGAGCGCGCCCTCCATCCACCATTCGGCCATCGATTCGCCCGGATGCTGGCGGGCATAGAGCCACACCTGCTTCGCACCCGAACCGAGGCGGAAATAGTCGATCGGCTGGCCGTCGAGCGTCTGGCCGATCTCTTCGTGATGGACGCCGCGCGCGGCGATCCGCGCGACCAGGTCGTGGTGGCGCTCCATCGTATAGGGCGCGAAATAGGCGAACCAGACCAAGTCCGATTCGCCCGTCCACTGCCACTCGATCACCCCGTCGGCATAGCGGGTCGGGGTCATGCGCCAGTCCTGCCGGTCGGTCGAGGTCCGGACATGATAGCCCGGCCAGCCATCGGCAAAGGCCGAGCCTGCACCGTTCAGGATCCGGAAGGTCAGCGTGCGCCCCTTCACCCCACCGGCCCGGAAATAGAACCACTGGTAGAAGTCCGAATCCCGGTCGTTCACGATCTCCAGGTCGACCCGGTCGCCCTCGATCCCGACAAGGCGGATATTGCCGCCATCGAAGGCGGCGTTGATGGTCAGCGTCATCGGCTTACTTCACCTCGATGGTGCGGCCCGACTCGCCGGGGAATTTGGTGAACAGCGCATCGGCCAGCTTGGCGGCCTGGGCCTGGGCATCGACCTTCGCCACCGCCTCGATCGGGGCGATGTTGCGCGCGCTGCCTTCCCAGATCGGCGACTGGTCGGCGCGGCGCTTGATCTGGACCGACAGCTCGGTGCCGATGATCTCCTGCGGACGGCTCTTGCCGATCGGGAAGCTGACGCCCCCGCCCAGCCCGACACCGCCGCCACGACCGCCCGAGAAGCTGCCGCCGCCCAGGCCGATCGAGAAGGGCGACGGGCGCGGCGGGCCCAGCCGGTTGGCGCGGGTGAAGGCCACGGTCGCGATATAGTCGGGCTGCGCATCACCCTGGGGCAGCGTGTAGCCGTTGCGCAGCAGCGCGGTTTCGACCGCGGCGGCATAGGTCTTGAACTCGATGCTGGCGGGGCCGGTGTTCGACAGCGGCTCGACCCGGACGGTCCCGCGCGCGATCGGCTCGCCCAGATGATAGCGAATCACCTCGGTCGGTGGCAGGCGCCCACCCGTGGTGGAACAGGCGGCCAGCGTTCCGGCGGCGGCCGCGAGGATCAGGAGCGAGCGGGCTTTCATGAGTGGGGGGCACCTTGAAGATGTTACGGATGGGCAACGCATGACATATGGGGGTTGATCCAGCGGCGGAAGAGGCCGCGTAGCGGATGACCGTCATGTCATGCCCCAACCTTGACTTGGCCGCCCTTTGCCACTAGGCGGCGACGCTTTCCAGATCACCCTCCAGTTCAAAAGAAGCGAATCGATCATGAAGATCCGCAATTCCCTGAAGTCGCTCAAGGATCGCCACCGGGACAACCGCGTGATCCGCCGTCGCGGCCGCACCTATGTCATCAACAAGACCAACCGTCGTTTCAAGGCGCGCCAGGGCTAATCGCTCTTGGGGCTGATCGAACAGGACGAGGCTGGCGGCGTGTCCGCGGCCCGTTCCGATCGGCCGACCGCCGTCATCTTCGACGTCGGTCGCGTACTCTACGACTGGGATCCCCGGATCCTGTATCGGCGCCTGATCGCGGACGATCGGGCGCTCGATGCGTTTGTCCGCGATGTCGTCACGACCGAGTGGCATTTCCAGCATGATGCGGGCCGCGACTTCGCCGACACCTCGGCGGAGCTGATCGCGCTATACCCGCAGCATCGCGACTTGATCGCCGCCTGGGGCCCGCGCTTCGGCGAGAGCATCGGCGATCCGATACCGGGGATGCATGAACTGGTCGCCGAACTCGATTCGGCGGGCGTCCCGCTGTTCGCGATCACGAACTTCAGCCATGAATTCTGGCCGCCCTTCCGGGCGCGCGAGGCGGCGTTGTTCGATCGTTTCCGCGCCATCGTGGTGTCGGGCGACGAGAAGCTGGTGAAGCCCGACCCCGCCATCTACGCCCTCGCGCTCGCCCGGTTCGGGCTGGAGCCGGGGCAGGCGGTATTCATCGACGACAATCGCGCCAATATCGATGCGGCGGCGGCGATGGGAATCCATGCGCTGCATTTCACCGACGAGGCGACGCTTCGGCCGCAGCTTCGGGAATTGGGGTTGGTGGCCTAGCCGCACGGCCAGCCCGTGCGCTTTGACTTCGCTCAGCGTGAACGGAACGCGGGAGCAAACTCCGTTCAGCCTGAGCGTAGTCGAAGGCCACGCCCCGACCTCACCGCGCCAGCGACGCCAACTGCGCCTGATTGGCCTGGCTTGCCTCGGTATCCAGCAGCGCCGGATCGAGATGATCTCCGACCATCTGGTCGGTGACGATCACATTGGTCCCGACCGTAGTGATCGAGAACAGCTTCTTGGCAAAGGCGCTGGGCAGCCGGATACAGCCATGCGAATCGGGAAATCCGGGATTGTTGCCCGCGTGCAGCGCCACGCCGTCCCAGGTCAGCCGCTGCATGAACGGCATCGGCGCCGAATTGTAGAGATTGCTGCGATGCATCTCGCGCTTCTGCAGGATCGGGAAGATGCCGACCGGCGTGTCCTTGCCATCCTTGCCCGTCGATACCGACGCCGCCGCGATCATCGTGTCGCCACGATAGACATAGGCGCGCTGCATCGGCAGGCTGACGACGACCGTCACCGGCTGGGCGACCGGATCGACCGCCGCCATTTGCGGATCGGCCCAGACGAATCGGTTGGGCGCCAGCGCGGCGGCGGCCTGGGCGATGGTGGCGGTGGCAGGCCCCTCTTCGGCGAAAGCGGGTGCGGCCAAACCCAGAGTGGTCACCCCGAGCAGGGCGGCAAAAGCGAAAGCCTTCATATCCCTTTTCCTTGGCGAGTTCATAATTTCTTAAACACGTCAAGCCACATTTGGTGCCGAGCGAAATTTTTTACGCTGAGCCGGAACTTTCGCCGAATCGATGGAACCAAGCGATCAACCGATAGGGGGAAGGGCAGAAAAACGGCCCCTTCCCTGCTATCTAGGAGTCGCGGGAATTCTGGGGTTTGAAGGATCATAATGCTCGAAAATCTGGACGCTGCGCCGGGTCGGCGCGCGCTGTTGAAGAACGCGCTGGTGTTGGCCGGGGCGCTCGCGGTTCCGGGTGCGGCAAACGCCCGGGGTCGCCTGACCGCGGGGGATCTCCGCCCACTTCGCCAGCCGCCGGTTCCGAAACATCCCACGCTGCCCGGTGCGCCCGATCCGATCCCGGCGCAGCCGATCCTGGCCTCGTCGCGGGTGGTGCGTCCGGAACTGCTGCGCGCGGCGATGGCGTCGCTGCAACGGCATAACGGACGGATCGGCCAGCGCGACCGGATGGCGATCGTCGACTTCGCGGTCGGCTCGTCCGAACCGCGCCTCCACCTGATCGATCTGGTCAGCGGCAAGAGCCAGTCGCTGCTCGTCTCGCACGGCAGCGGGTCGGACCCGTCGCACAGCGGCTATCTCCAGCGCTTCTCGAATGCGTTCAACTCGAATGCCAGCAGCGAGGGTGCCTTCCTGACCGACGATTATTATGTCGGCAAGCATGGCCGGTCGCAGCGTCTGGTCGGGCTCGATCCGACCAACGACAATGCGCTGGGCCGCGCGATCGTGATCCATTCGGCCTGGTACGCCAATCGCGACATGATCCGCACCCATGGCATGCTGGGCCGCAGCCAGGGCTGCTTCGCGGTCGGCGAGAGCGACTTGGACCGGGTGTTCGCCAATCTCGGCCCCGGCCGGATGATCTACGCCGCAAAGGTGTAAATCCCATCCTCCCCAAGCTTTGCTTGGGGAGGGGGACCGCCGCGAAGCGGTGGTGGAGGGGCAGGGGCGTTCTCGACAGGGTGACACCCCTCCGTCATCGCTGACGCGATGCCACCTCCCCTTGCAGGGGAGGAAGGGAAACGACATTGCGATCCCCGATGGCGGGGGTTAAGCCCCCGATCCTCATGGTCCAGCCGCTCATCATCGCCGTCCCCAAGGGACGCATCCTGGCCGAGGCGCTGCCGCTGCTCGCCGCCGCCGGCATCCGGCCCGAACCGGCCTTCACCGACAAGGACAGCCGCGCGCTGCGCTTCGCGACCGATGTCCCCGGCATCGAGCTGATCCGCGTCCGCGCCTTCGACGTCGCCACCTTCGTCGCGCATGGCGCGGCACAGCTGGGTATCGTCGGATCGGACGTGCTGTCCGAATTCGGCTATTCCGAGCTGTACGCGCCCGTCGACCTGAAGATCGGCCATTGCCGCATCTCGGTCGCCGAGCCCGTCGCGATGGCGGAGGGCGACGATCCGCGCGGATGGAGCCATGTCCGCGTCGCGACCAAATATCCGCATATCACCAGCCGCCACTTCGCCGCGCGGGGCGTGCAGGCCGAGTGCGTCAAGCTGAACGGCGCGATGGAGCTGGCCCCGACGCTGGGCCTGGCACCGCGCATCGTCGACCTGGTGTCGTCGGGCCGCACGCTGAAGGAAAACGGGCTGGTCGAGGTGGAGGTGATCGAGGAGGTCACCTCGCGGCTGGTCGTCAACCGCGCTGCGATGAAGACGCGCAGCGCCGTGGTGCCGCTGGTCGAGGCGTTCCGCCGCGCGGTGGCCGAGAGGGAAGCGGCATGATCCGGCTGAACACGCAAGAATCGGGCTTTGCCGCCGCGTTCGACGAACTGGTCGATGCCCGGCGCGAGAGCGATGCCGATGTCGCGCGCGACGTGCAGGTGATCCTGCGTGCGGTGCGCGACGATGGCGAGGCGGCGGTGGCGGCCTTCACCAAGCAGTTCGACGGACACGACCTGGCCGAAACCGGCTGGCGGATCGAACCGGCCGATTGCCGCGACGCCTATGACGCGCTGGAGCCCGAACTGCGCGCCGCGCTCGACCTCGCCGCCGCGCGCATCCGCGCCTATCACGAAAAGCAGAAGCCGACCGACACCGACTATGTCGATGCGCAGGGCGTACGGCTGGGCGCGCGCTGGACGGCGGTCGACGCGGCCGGAATCTATGTCCCCGGCGGCCGCGCGGCCTATCCCTCCTCGCTGCTGATGAACGCGATCCCCGCCAAGGTGGCCGGGGTCGAGCGGCTGGTGATGGTCACGCCGACCCCGAAGGGCGAGATCAACCATCTCGTCCTCGCCGCCGCGCATCTGGCGGGGGTGGACGAGGTATGGCGGGTCGGCGGCGCACAGGCCGTGGGCGCGCTGGCTTATGGTGCGGGCCGCATCCAGCGGGTCGATGTCGTCACCGGCCCCGGCAATGCCTGGGTCGCGGAGGCCAAGCGCCAGGTCTATGGCATGGTCGGCATCGATATGGTCGCGGGCCCCTCCGAGATCGTCGTGGTGGCCGACGGCAAGAACGACCCCGACTGGATCGCCGCCGACCTGTTGAGCCAGGCCGAGCACGACACCGTCACCCAGTCGATCCTGTTCACCGACGATACCGACTTCGCGACCCGCGTGGCCGAAGCCGTCGACCGGCAGATTCCCGAACTGGCGACCGCCAGCGTCGCGCGCACCGCCTGGGATGCGAATGGCGCGATCATCGTGGTCGATTCGCTGGAGGCCGCGATGCCGCTGGTCGACCGGCTCGCGCCCGAGCATCTGGAACTGGCGGTGGACGATCCGCAGGCCCTGTTCGACCGGCTGCGCCATGCGGGCTCGGTGTTCCTGGGCCGCCATACCCCGGAAGCGATCGGCGATTATGTCGCCGGGCCGAACCATGTCCTGCCCACGGGGCGCCGCGCGCGCTTCGCCAGCGGGCTGTCGGTGCTCGACTTCATGAAGCGGACCAGCTTCCTGGGCCTGACCGAGACTGCGCTGGCCGAGCTCGGCCCCGCGACGGTGGCGCTGGCGCATGCCGAGGGGCTTCCGGCACATGCCAAGTCGGTGGCGCTGCGGTTGCGGCTCAACCGATGATCGTCGCGCCCGCCGCGCCGGAGCATCGGGAAGGATGGCTGGCGTTGCGGGCGGCGCTCTGGGGCGAGGAGGCGGGCGATCCGGCGGATTTGCCCGAGGGTGACGGCAATTTCGTTGCAATGGAGAATGGCCGGGTGATCGGCTTTGCCGAGGCGGCGGTGCGGCGGGATTACGTCAATGGCTGCGACGGCTCGCCGGTGCTTTTTCTCGAAGGGCTGTATGTCGATCCGGGCCATCGCCGCCAAGGGGTGGCCGGGGCGCTGGTCGCGGCGGTGGCGGATTGGGGCCGGGCGCAGGGCTGTGCCGAGTTCGCGTCAGACGCCGAGTTGGCCAATACCGACTCGCATGCGATGCACCGCGCGCTGGGGTTCGCCGAAACCGAGCGGGTGGTGTATTTCCGTCGGGAGTTGTGAGGGTTTCGGCCCTTGGCCTTCGACTTCGCTCAGGCTGAACGGGGCTTAGTATCCAGCCCAGTTCCCCAACCTCCGTTCAGCCTGAGCGAAGCCGAAGGCCACGTCCCACCCAGCCTCTCCCAAAATACGTGACGAATTGGCGACAGCCCGGTAAAGGCCCGCCAATGACTCGTCCCACCGCCCGTACCCAGGCGCGCGCCGCCGCGCGCCTTGCCGCCGTTCAGGCGCTTTATCAGCACGACATGGAACAGACGCCGCTGGCCACGCTGCTCCACGAATTCCACAATCACCGCATCGGCGCGACCATCGAGGATGTCGAATATGCCGATGCCGACATCGATTTCTTCGACGACATCGTGAAGGGCGTGCATGCCCGCCTGGGCGAGATCGACCGGGCGATCGAGGACAAGCTGGCCAAGGGATGGTCGCTGAACCGGCTCGACAAGCCGATGAAGGCGATCCTGCGCGCCGGCACCTACGAACTGCTCGCGCGGCACGACGTGCCGGTCGGCGCGGTCATCAGCGAATATGTCGACGTCGCCCACGCCTTTTACGAAAAGCGCGAATCGGGCTTCGTCAACGGCCTGCTCGACGCGATCGCCAAGGTCGCGCGGGCCTGAAGCCCCACCCGCCCCGATGACCGAGGCGGAGTTCATCGCCGCGTTGCGCCGGATGCCGCTGCATCCCGGCGCGCGCGGGCTGATTGACGACAGCGCGGTGCTGACCGCCGCGCCGCTGGTCGTCACCACCGATACGCTGGTCGAGGGGGTGCATTTCCTGCCCCATGACCCGCCCGCCGATGTGGCGTGGAAGCTGGTCGCGACGAACCTGTCCGACCTCGCCGCCAAGGGGGCGCTGGTCGAGGGCGTCCTGCTCAACTATCCGCTGGGCGACGCCGCCTGGGACCGCGCGTTCCTCGCCGGGCTCGACGCCGTGCTGACCCGGTTCCAGGCCCGGCTGATCGGCGGCGACACGGTGACGATGCGCGGGCCCCGGACGCTGACGCTGACCGCCTTCGGCCGCGACGCCGCCGCTCCGTCGCGCGACGGGGCCAAAGCGGGGGACGGCCTGTGGGTCACCGGGACGATCGGCGATGCCGGGCTCGGTCTCGCGATCGCGATGAAGGGCGATGGCCCCACCGCCCTGCGCGACGCCTATCGCCGCCCCGTCCCGCGCCTGGCCGAAGGCCGCGCGCTGGGCCCCGTGGTTCATGCGATGATGGACGTGTCGGACGGCCTGCTGATCGACGCGATGCGCATGGCGGGCGCGAGCGGGCTGGCGGTGGCGATCAACCTCGACTCGGTCCCGCTCTCCGCCGAGGCGCGCAGCCATGGCGGCGAGGATCGCGCCGCCCGGCTGGCCGCGGCGACCGCGGGCGACGATTACGAACTCCTCTTCGCCCTGCCCCCCGACACCCCGCCCCCCGTCGCGGCGACGCAGGTCGGCCAGTTCGGTCCGGGCGAAGGCCTGCGCCTGTTCGACGCTGGCGGCCCGGTTCCCCTGCCCGCACGGCTTGGTTTCGAGCACGCGCCCTCGCGCTGAATTTCCTTTTCCACGCCGATCGCCCACTGCTAACCTGCATCATCAGGGCATGGGGAGATCGCCCGGCCAAGGGGGGATAGCGTGACGACGGGTGTGACGAGGATGCTGGGCGCGTCGGTGATGACGCTTGCCCTGATGAGCCTGACCGCGATGACTCAGGACCAGGCCGCCCCGCCGCCCACGGCCGCCAGTCCGTCGGCGGCCGCCGCGCCCGTCCCGGTCGAGGCCTTTGCCGCGCTGCCCGAATTCGACAGCCCGGCCTTGTCGCCCGACGGCACCCGCATCGCCGCCAAGCGCGCGATCGACGGCAAGCAATATCTGATGGTCGCCCCGCTGATAAAGGGACAGGGCAAGCCTGCGCTGGCCGCGCTCAGCGACAAGGTCGACGTGAATTGGTGGCGCTGGGTCAATGACGAATGGCTGGTCGTCGGGCTGGGCAGCCAGGACACGATCCGGGGCGAGGATTATTACGTCACCCGCCTGATCGGCATCCGCGCCGACATGACCAAGATGGTGCGGATCGATTGGGAGAATTCGGGCTTCCGCGCCGACGAACTGCTGTGGACCGCACGCGACGGCAGCACCCGCATCCTGTTCGCCAAGCAGACCGGCATCTACGAGATGCAGGACGTCTATCCGTCGGTGTACGAGGCGGATGTCGCGACCGGGCGGGTCAAGCGGATCGCCTCCGGCCAGACCGATGTGTGGGACTGGTATGCCGATGGTGACGGCCAGTTGCGCATGGGCGTGCGCTATAGCGACGACACCCGGCAGAAGAGCGTCCTCTATCGCCGGTCCAATGCCGAATCGTTCCACACCATCGCACGCGCCAATGGCCGCAAGGACGAATCGGTGTTGATTCCGCGCATCTTCCGCGCCGACGGCACCGCACTCGCGATCGATGACAGCGACGGCTATGACGCACTCTACGAAGTCACGCTTCCCGACCTGAAGCTGGGCCGCAAGCTCAGCAGCGTCACCGGCTATGACATTGACGGGGTCATCGGCAACGAAGCGGGCAACGACATTTCCGCCATCCGCTATACCGACCAATCCTATCACGACGCCTGGACCGATCCGCGGATCAAGGAATTGCAGGGTCTGATCGACAAGGCCGTCGCGCCGCGTCGCGCCGAGATCACCTCCTGGGACAAGGTGCGGAACCGCTTCCTGGTCGAAGTCGGCGGCGCGTCCCAGGCGGGCGCACTCTATTATTGGGACATCGATTACGGGACCATGCAGTTCCTGACCTGGAACAATGCGCAGTTGCGCGGGCGGCGCCTCTCCCCGGTGCGCAGCGTCCGCTATAGCGCGCGCGACGGCACGTCGATCGAGGCGATACTGACATTGCCGCGTGGCAAGTCGGACAGGAACCTGCCGCTGATCGTGCTGCCCCATGGCGGGCCGTTCGCCCGCGATTCGGAAAGCTGGGACTGGTGGACCCAGTATCTGGCGGAGCTGGGCTATGCCGTGATCCAGCCCAATTATCGCGGCTCCTCCGGCTATGGCACCGCTTTTGCCCGCAAGGGAGAAGGCGAATGGGGCCTGAAGATGCAGGACGACCTCAACGACGCGGTCACCTATCTCGCCAAGGAAGGCATTGCCGATCCCAAGCGGGTCTGCATGGTCGGCGCCTCCTATGGCGGTTATGCGGCCATGCGCGCGGCACAGCGCGACGGAGCGCTGTATCGCTGCGCCATTTCCTATGCGGGCGTCTCCGACCTTCAGGCGATGAAGCGCTACGACTCGCGCTTCCTGTTCAGCAAGACGCGCGCCGACTGGCTGCAGAAACAGGCACCCGACTATCACGCGGTGTCGCCGCGTTTCGGCGCCGCCGACATGACGATCCCGCTGTTGATCGTGCACGGCAAGGCGGACAAGCGCGTGCCCGTCAACCAGTCGCGGATGATGGTCGCGGCGCTGAAGGCGGCGGGCAAGCCGGTCAATTACATCGAACAACCGCTGGCCGACCACCATTTCACCCGCGCCGAGGACCGGCTGGAATTCCTGAAAGCCATGGCCGCCTTCCTGGCCAAGCATAACCCGGCCTGACCGTTCCCTCGCGGTTGCGGGGGGCCGCTCCCCACCTTGCCGAAGGCGTCCCGCAACCCCATATCCCAGGTAGATTCGGCGCGCCTTTCCTTTTGGGGCCATTGCGGCTATGGCGGCGCCTCTTCGACATACCCTATAACACGACGAACCGAGGTATTTTTTGGCCAAGGAAGAACTGCTCGAGATGCGCGGCCGCGTGGTGGAACTCCTCCCCAACGCGATGTTCCGCGTCCAGCTCGAGAATGATCACGAGATCCTGGGGCATACGGCAGGCAAGATGCGCAAGAACCGCATCCGCGTGCTGGTCGGCGACGAAGTGCTCGTCGAGCTGACGCCGTACGACCTGACCAAGGGCCGGATCACCTACCGCTTCAAGTGAGCGACCGGCCCCACATGCCGCTCGTCCTTGCATCCTCCTCCCCGCGCCGCCGCGATCTGCTGGCGCGGCTGGGAGTCGTGCCCGACCGAGTCGCCTCCCCCGATATCGACGAAGCGCCGCGCGCCGCCGAGCTTCCCCGCGTCTATGCGCTGCGGCTGGCGGTGGAAAAGGCGCAGGCCGTCGAGCGTGCCGAGGGCGAGATCGTCGTCGCGGGCGACACCACCATCGCGCTGGGCCGCCGCATCCTGCCCCCCGCCGAGACCGAGGCGGTGCAGCGCAAGCTGCTGCGCCTGATGTCCGGACGGCGGCACCATGCGCTGTCGGCGGTGTGCGTGATCGACGCGACCGGCAAGGCGCGCACCCGGCTGGCCGACACCATCGTCGCGTTCAAGCCGCTCTCCGAGGACGAGATCGACGCCTATGTCGCGTGCGGCGAGGGGCTGGGCAAAGCGGGCGGCTATGCCATCCAGGGCCGCGCCGAGGCGTTCGTCCGCTTCCTGCAAGGGTCGCATTCGGGGGTGATCGGCCTGCCGCTGTTCGAGACCCGCGCCCTGTTGAAAGCCGCCGGGCTGCCACTTGTCTGAATGGCTCTATGAGGCCGGGATCGGCGAGGCACGCGCCGCGCTGGTCGCGGATGGCCGGATCGTCCAGGCCGCAATCGAGCCGACCGCCACCCTGACCGTCGGCACGGTGGCCGAAGGGCGGCTGGTCGAACTGCTCCCCGGCCGACAGGGCCGGGTGACGCTGGCGGGCGGCGGCGAGGTGCTGCTGTTGCCGGTGCCCAAGGGGATGACGCAAGGCTCCGCGCTGACCGTCATCGTCACGCGCGAGGCGATCCCCGAGCGCGGCCGCGCCAAGCTGCCCAAGGCGCAACAGGCCCCCGACGACGCGACGCCCGCCCCCGGCCCCGATCTGCGCGCCCGCATCGCCGCCACCGGCCTGCCGGTCCGCGAATTGCGCGCGCATCAGGCGGACGATCTGGAAGCGGCGGGCTGGTCCGAACTGCTCGACGAGGCGGTGACGGGCGAGATCGGCTTTGGCGCGGGCGTGCTGCGGATGACGCCGACCCCGGCGATGACGCTGTTCGATGTCGACGGCTCGCCCCCGCACGAGCCGCTGGCGATCGCGGCGGCGCGTGCGGTGGCCGGGGCGATCCTGCGCCACGGCATTGGCGGGTCGATCGGGATCGATTTTCCGACACTGGAGGGCAAGGGCCCGCGCCAGGCGGTGGCGGAGGCGCTGGATGCCGCGCTCCCCCTTCCCTTCGAGCGTACGGCGGTCAACGGCTTCGGCTTCCTCCAGATCGTGCGCCCGCGCCCGCGTGCCTCGATCCCCGAGCGGCTAGCGATCGACCCCGTCGGTGCCCGTGCCCGCGCGATCCTGCGCCAATGGGAGCGTGAGCCGCCCGGCCCGGCGATGGTCCACCGGCTCCCCGGCCCCCTTTACGATCGATTGATGGCCCAGCCCGACTGGCGCGACGAATGCGCGCGCCGCACGGGCCGCCCGCTGCAACTGGAACGCGCATGACCACCTGCCCCATCTGCGACAAGCCGACCGCCGCCGACCACGCCCCCTTCTGCTCGCGCGGCTGCAAGGACCGCGACCTGCTGCAATGGCTGGGCGAGGGTTATCGCATTCCGGTCAAAGAAAATGACGAAGAGGGGCTGGACACGGGACAAAGCCACCCGTAAAGGCACGCCTCCAATCGCAATCGCGGTGTGGGCCCAAGTAGCTCAGTTGGTAGAGCATGCGACTGAAAATCGCAGTGTCGGTGGTTCGATCCCGCCCTTGGGCACCATTTTTCTGACATCGATGATGTTTTGACGGTTCGTTTCTGGCGGGCTGTTTTCGCGTGGCTGGCGTTGACCCATGGCCTTCGACTTCGCTCAGGCTGAACGGGGCGTAGGATCGGGTCCTGTTTACAAACATCCGTTCAGCCTGAGCGAAGTCGAAGGCCACGCCCCACACCACTCCCCCTACCCAACCCTCCCCTGACGGGAGAGGGGCTTCAGGGTTACGGGCTGCTCCTCACGGATAACTGACGGTCTTCGGAATCTCCGGAATCTCGATCCGCTCGGCATCGTCCCCCGGCACGGTCGGAAACTCCCGCGCGCGCCAGGCCCGCTTGGCCTCCTCGATCCGTTCGCGGCGGGAGGAGACGAAATTCCACCAGACGTGGCGCGGCGTGGTGAACGCATCGCCGCCGCACAGCATCACCCGCCCGCCCGATTCGGAGCGCAGCGTCGCCGCGATCCCCGGCTTCAGAATATAGAGCCGCTGCGGCTCCAGCGGCATCCCCTCCAGGCTCGCCTCGCCCAGCGCGCAATAGACGGCGCGTTCCTCGGCGGAGGCGTCGATCGGAATGCTCCCGCCCGGCTCCAGCGCGATGTCGGCATAGATGGTGCCCGCATAGGTGGTCGTCGGCGCACGCTCTCCCCACAGCTCGCCCATGATGACCCGCGCGATCGCGCCCTGCCCCTGAATCACCGGCAGCGCCTCGGCCCCGATATGCTCGAAGGCGGGGTCGATCTCCTCCTGCGCTTCGGGCAGCGCCAGCCAGGTCTGGATGCCCGACAGGATCGACCCCTGCGGCCGCGTCTCGCCGGGCGAGCGTTCGGAATGGACGATGCCGTGCCCGGCGGTCATCAGATTCACCGCCCCCGGCTCGATCATCAGGTCGGTGCCCAGCGAATCGCGGTGCCCCAGCGCGCCGTCGAACAGATAGGTCACGGTCGACAGGTTGATATGCGGATGCGGCCGCACGTCGATCCCCGATCCGGGCGCCAGCTGCGCCGGGCCCATCTGGTCGAAGAACAGGAAGGGGCCGACCATCGTCCGCTCCTTGTTGGGCAGCGTCCGGTGCACCTTGAACCCGCCCAGGTCGTGGGTGGACGGTTGCAGCGTGCGCAGCAGGAAATCGTCAAACATGGGTCGCCTCCGTGGCGTCGAGCAGCTCGATCAGGTCGGTCGGGAAATAGGGTTCGGCGTGCGCGGCCAGTTCGTCGCGGGTGAACCAGCGCTAGCTCTGCATGACCCGCTGTTCGAGCGCGGTATGGCCCGCGCCCGTCACCTCATGCGCGTCGATGTCGACGCGGAAATAGCGTTCGTCGGCATCCACCTCGACCCCCTCGATGGTGCGGAATTCGACCTGCCGCCGGGCGACCTGCGGCCCGCAATCGCGGTCGAGCCCGGTTTCCTCCAGCAGCTCGCGGCGCGCGGCGTCCTCATAGCTCTCGCCCGGATCGACCGCGCCGCCCGGCGTGCACCAGAAGGGCGGGCGATCGCCGGGGGTGAAGCGGAACATCAGCGTCCGGCCCGCCCCATCCACCAGGAGGATGCGCGCGGCGGGACGGGGCAAGCGGGTCATTCGGCATCAAGCTCCGGATAATGGCGGAAGATTCCGTCTTCATTGAACGCCTGTCGCCGCTCGCTGTCCAGATAGGCGGCGATGCCGGGCAGGGTCTTCACACGGTCGTGCAAGCCGATCAGCGCGGGATAGTCGCCTTCGACCGCCGCCATCCGTTTCGGGAACATGTAGCGCAGGCCCGCGACCAGCTGGAACAGCGAGGTGTCGACCGGCGACCAGCGTCCGCCCGCCATCCAGTCGCGGTCCTCGAGCGCATCCTCGAAATAGCCGAGGAATTTGGGGATTCGCTCGCCCCGAAACTGCGCGGCGGCGCGCGCGGCCTCGGGCTTCTGCTCGTGATAATAGGCGCCGGTCGCGACCGGGTGATGGACGTTGTGGACCTCGGCCACCATGTCGCTGATCGTCAGTTGCAGCTGGTGGAGCCAGAGACGCTCCCCCTCCGGCGCCAGGTCGTGCCGCTCGGTCAGCCAGTGGAGGATGTTGGCGACCTGCACGATCGCCTGTCCCCCGGCACGCAGATAGGGCGGCGCGAAGGGCGGGCGATCGCCCTTGCGCATATCCGCGAGCAGCGCCTCCGCGCCCTCCACCACGCCCCGGTCGCGATAGGGCAGACCTGCGGCCTCCAGCGCCAGCCGGACGAACTCGCCGCGTCCCGGCAGGCCGGGCCAGTACCACAGGTCATAGGGCATGGGCTTATTCTCCGGGCGCCTTCGCGCTGATCGCCAGCGCATGGATACGCTCGGACAACAGATCGGCCAGCGCGTGGTTCACCCGGCGCTGGCGGGCGACGCGCGACTCCCCGGCGAACAGGGGCGATTCGACGATGACGCGAAAATGGCTCTCGCCGGTGCCGTCATCGCCCAGATGGCCGCGATGCATCGCGCTTTCGTTGATGACCTCCAAATGGGTGGGGGCCAGCGCCTGCGTCAGGCGGGCGGTGATCTGGTCGGCGACAGGAGCGGTGGTGATATCGGTCATGGCCCCTATATAGACGGTTTTTCGGGACAAGCGGATAGCCGTGGTACGTCGGTCGAGCAGCGATACCTCCAAGGACAAACCCGGCGCGCGGTTTCACGGCCGGGTCGAGAATACCGGCCGCGCCTGCGACCATGCCGGTTGCGCCGAAGCGGGCGAGTTTCGCGCGCCCCCGCCCGAGGGCACGCGCAGCGGCGACGGACCGGGGCAGTTCCGCTGGTTCTGCCTGGAGCATGTCCGCGCGTTCAACAGCCGGTACAATTTCTTCGAGGGCATGAGCGCCGACGAGATTCACCGCGCGCAACGCCCCTATGCGGGCTGGGAGCGCGAGACGCGCGCCTTTGCGCAAGGCGGCACCGATCCGGGGCCGCGCTGGGCCGATTTCTCCGATCCGCTCGACGCCATCGCGGCGCGCTATCGCCGCGAGGCCGCGCCCGAACGCAGCGACGGCAAGCCGCTGTCGGGGCAGGATCGCGAAAGCCTGAAGGTGCTGGGGCTGGAGGCGAATGCGGACCGCAGCGCGCTGCGGCGACGGTATAGCGAGCTGGTGCGGCGCTATCACCCCGACCGCAATGGTGGCGACCGGAGCCATGAAGGACGGCTGCAAAAGGTGATTGCGGCCTATCAGCAGTTGCGTCAGGCCCCCGCGTTCGCCTGAACCCCTTATTTCTCCCCTGCAAGGGCAGAAGCGGGTGGAAGGGTGTTACCCTTTCGATAGCGGGACACCCCTCCGTCAGGCCTGCGGCCTGCCACCTCCCCTTGCAGGGGAGGAATTTAGGGCGGATCGATATTCAGGACTTCTTCTTCCCCTCTCCCCTGGACAGGGGAGAGGGTTAGCGAAGCTTGCCAGCCTTCTGGCTAGCGCAGCTTGGGTGAGGGGTACAGCGAGCCCAAAGGCTCGCGCGCTCGCGGTGCGAGCGTCCACCCCTCGCCCAGCTCCGACTAAGCCTTTGCTCTCGCAAAGGCCAAGTCTGCGCAACCCTCTCCCCTCTGCGAGGGGCGAGGGAAGGAAAGGATCCGCCCCAGTTACCTCCGCGGCCCGACCAGCCCGAATCGCGCGCCCTGCGGGTCCAGCGCCGACAGCGAATAATCGCCGCCGGGAATTTCCATCGGCCCGAACACGATCGTCCCGCCATGCTCGGTCACGCGCGCCGCCGCGGCATCGATGTCCTCCACCGCGAAGTAGAAATGCCATCCCGGCACGCCCCCCGGCGGGCACCCCATCAACGCGCCCAGCACCACCGGCCCATCGGCCAGGAAGCGATATTCACCCAGCTCGCCCATCGGCATCCCGCCGCGATGGGCCCAGCCGAAATGCCGCTGGAAAAAGGCGAGCGCCCGGTCGGGGTCGCTGGCGATGCGCTCGTTCCACACGACATGCCCGGTCGCGGGGCCGGTGCCATGCTCGACAAAGGCGCGCGACGGGCGCTCCTCCTCCGCCGCCATGATATAGAAGGGCGCGCCCAGCGGATCGGCGACCAGCGCCATCCGCCCGACGCCCGCCATGGTCCAGGCGGGCATCAGCACCGATCCGCCATCCTCGACGATGGTGGCCAGCGATTCGTCGACATCGACGACCGGCAGATAGCCCAGCCAGACCGGCTTGCCCGCCGCCCCCGGCGACCGCTGCATCAGGCCGCCGATCGCCTCGCCCTCGGTCGTGGCGAAGATTCGGTAATCCAGGTCGGCGATGCCGCTGTCGCCCACCTGCCAGCCGATCACGCCCGCATAAAAGGCCTGCGCCGCCGCCGCATCGTCGGTCAGCAATTCGTACCAGATGAAATTCGCCATTACCCCACCCCATCTTATTGCCGATCTGTCAGGGCGTTATGACGCTCCCCGGAGC
This sequence comes from Sphingomonas sp. SORGH_AS_0950, assembly GCF_030818415.1. Taxonomy (NCBI): domain Bacteria; kingdom Pseudomonadati; phylum Pseudomonadota; class Alphaproteobacteria; order Sphingomonadales; family Sphingomonadaceae; genus Sphingomonas; species Sphingomonas sp. SORGH_AS_0950. Next base: position 2,791,943 of record NZ_JAUTAE010000001.1, on the reverse strand, counting down.
CGATTCGGCGGCCCGTCGGCTCCCCCGACGATGACGCCCAAGCCCTGCCGACGCAATCGCCGCGACCGGGCCGATCCGCCATCTTCCTGCGATCACCGCCATTGAGTAGGGAGCCGCGCTTGGCCTAAGGCGTTGAGCGACGAGACGAGGGCCTGATGACCAACATCCCGAATACGCTTCCCGACAGCCGCGATACGACGATCCTCGACGCACCCGACAAGATGGTGTCGGTGCGCGACCTGTTCGGCATCGATACCGACATGGAGGTGCCCGCCTTCTCCGAAGCCGATGAGCGCGTCCCCGATCTCGATCCCGCCTATGTGTTCGATCCCGACACGACGCTGGCGATCCTGGCCGGTTTCGCGCACAATCGCCGCGTGATGGTGCAGGGCTATCACGGCACCGGCAAGTCGAGCCATATCGAACAGGTCGCCGCCCGCCTGAACTGGCCGTGCATCCGCATCAACCTGGACGCGCATATCAGCCGTATCGACCTGATCGGCCGCGACGCCATCGTCCTGAAGGACGGGCAGCAGGTGACCGAGTTCCGCGAAGGGCTGCTCCCCTGGGCGCTCCAGACGCCGACCGCGCTCGTCTTCGACGAATATGATGCAGGCCGTCCCGACGTGATGTTCGTGATCCAGCGCGTGCTGGAGACCGAGGGCAAGCTGACCCTGCTCGACCAGAATCGCGTCATCCGCCCCAGCAAGTGGTTCCGCCTGTTCGCCACCGCCAACACCATCGGCCTGGGCGACACCAGCGGCCTGTATCACGGCACGCAGCAGATCAACCAGGGCCAGATGGACCGCTGGAACATCGTGGTGACGCTCAACTATCTGCCCGCCGCGACCGAGGCGCAGATCGTGCTCGCCAAGTCGGGCGAATATGACAAGCCCGAGGGCAAGCAGCTGGTCGAGAACATGGTCCGCGTCGCCGACATGACCCGCAAGGGCTTCATCAACGGCGACATCTCGACCGTGATGAGCCCGCGCACGGTCATCACCTGGGCGCAGAACACGCTGATCTTCAACAACGATCCGGGCTTTGCCTTCCGCCTGTCGTTCCTGAACAAGTGCGACGAGAACGAACGCGCGCTGGTCGCGGAATATTATCAGCGCGTGTTCGGCAAGGACCTGCCCGAGAGCGTCGTCAGCCGGGCCTGATTCCCTTGGGCAACGAAACCCCTCTCGACCGGTTCAAGGCGGTCCTCGGCGGCACGGCGCGCACCATCGCGCAGGAGCCGGAGGTGGAGCTGGCCTTCACCGCCGACGCGCCCGCGCAATCGGGCAAGCATATCCGCGTGCCGATGCCCGGCCGCGCGCTGCCGCCCGAACAGGTGGCCGAGGCGCGCGGCTTTGCCGATGCCTTCGCGCTACGGCTGAAGCTGCACGACACCGCGCTCCATGCCCGCGCCGCGCCGGCCGAGGCGGTGGCGCGCGCGGTCTATGACGCGGTGGAGACCGCGCGGATCGAGGCGCTGGGCGCCCGGGGCTATGCCGGGATCGGCGACAATCTGGCGCATGCGCTCGACGTGCGGCTGCGCTCCGATCCGATGACGCGCGCGCGCAACCGCGACGAGGTGCCGCTGTCGACCGCGCTCGGGCTGCTGCTGCGCGAGCGGATGACGGGGCGTCCCTCGCCCGCCGAGACCGCACCCGCGCTGGCGCTGGTCCGCGACTGGCTGGAGGGGGCGACCGATCTCGACGCGCTGGCGGGCGCGATGGACGATCAGAAGAGGTTCCAGACGCTGGCCGCGCGCATGCTCGCCGACCTCGAACTCGCCGAGCCCCCCGCCGAGCCCGAACAGACCGATGAGGGCGGCGACGACCAAGAGGGCGAGGACCAGCAGAATGAGGACGAAAGCGACGATCAGGACGACGAACAGGGCCAGGGCGAAGGCGAGGTAGAAGCCCGCGCCGAGAAGCGCGACTCGGACAGCGAGGACGGCGAATCGCAGGAGCAGAGCCAGGATTCGCTCGACGATCTCGACGGCGAACCCGGCGAGGACGGTGACGAAGGCAGCCAGCCGACCCGCCCCAACCGTCCGATGAACGATCTGGCGTCGCAATTCGACTATAAGCCCTGGACCACCCAATATGACGAGGTGATCGCGGCGGGCGAGCTGTGCGACGCCGACGAGCTGGCGCGGCTTCGCGGTTATCTGGACCAGCAGCTGGCGCATCTGCAATCGGCGGTGTCGAAGCTGGCCAACCGGCTGCAACGCCGGTTGATGGCGCAACAGTCGCGGTCGTGGGACTTCGACCAGGAAGAGGGGATTCTCGACGCGGCACGGCTGGCGCGCGTGGTGGTCAATCCCGGCCAGTCGCTGTCCTACAAGATCGAGCGGGATACCGATTTCCGCGATACCGTCGTCACCTTGCTGATCGACAATTCGGGCTCGATGCGCGGGCGGCCGATCGGCATCGCGGCCATCTCCGCCGACATCCTCGCGCGCACGCTGGAGCGGTGCGGGGTGAAGACCGAGATCCTGGGCTTCACCACCCGTGCGTGGAAGGGCGGGCAGAGCCGCGAAACCTGGCTGGCCGCCGGGCGTCCGCCGCAGCCGGGGCGGCTGAACGACATTCGCCACATCGTCTACAAGCAAGCCGACGAGCCGTGGCGGCGCGCGCGCAACAATCTCGGCCTGATGATGCGCGAAGGGCTGCTCAAGGAGAATATCGACGGCGAGGCGCTGATGTGGGCGCATAGCCGGTTGATTGCGCGGCCCGAGGAGCGGCGCATCCTGATGGTCATCTCCGACGGCGCGCCGGTCGACGACTCGACGCTGTCGGTGAATTCGGGCAGCTATCTGGAGCGGCATCTGCGCCAGGTGATCGGCTGGATCGAGAGCAAGAGCCCGGTCGAGCTGGTCGCGATCGGCATCGGTCATGACGTGACCCGCTATTACGCCCGCGCGGTGACGATCATGGACGCCGAGCAGCTGGGCGGCACGATCATCGAGCAGCTGGCCAGCCTGTTCGACACCCCGTGAGCCGGATCGCGCCCCCGGCGGAGGGTTTCGTCGGGCCGGTCAAACGCTCGATCACGATCGCGGGCCACGCGACCTCGATCAGCCTGGAGCCGGTCTTCTGGACCGCGCTGGAAGAGGCGGCGGCGGCGCATGCCCTGCCGCTGTCCGCGCTGGTGGCGGAGATCGACGCGCTGCGGATCGGCGCGGAGGATCCCCCCAATCTGGCAAGCGCGATCCGGTCCTGGCTGTTCCTGCGGCGGTAATCCGGTTCGCGAAGGGGCGGAGATGGGCTTGGTCGACGCGCCACGGATGAGTATTGCCCTTGGGCGAAGGGGGGCGTGGGCTTCGACTTCGCTCAGCCTGAACGGATGGAGGGACTTATGCCACCCGGACCCTTGGCATGACCGCAGCATGATCGCTTTCGACACAGACCATGCCCCCATTCCCTCCCCCCGTTCGGCCTGAGCGAAGTCGAAGGCCATGGGATGACGGTTGCCCCCGGGGCGAAGGACGGGGCGTGGGCTTCGACTTCGCTCAGCCTGAACGGATGGAGGGACCTACGCCGCCCGAACCCTTGGCATGATCAGGGCTTAATCGCTGTCGACACCGACAACACCCCCATCCCCTCCCCCCGTTCGGCCTGAGCGAAGTCGAAGGCCATGGGATGGCGGTTGCCCCCGGGGCAAAGGACCGGGCGCGGGCTTCGACTTCGCTCCGCCTGAGCGGAGGTGGGGAAGACACCCCCCCCGATTGACGCCGCCGCTCGGCTCCGGCAGGGCGCGCCGTCTGTTTCGGGGTATGTGTGGCCGGCATTACGCATCGCGACCGGGGATTGCGGGTCCATCGCTGGCTGGGGCTGGTGAGCGGACTGTTCGCGGTCGCGCTGGCGCTGTCCGGCGCGATCCTGGCCTGCGCGCCGCTGATCGAGCGGATCGCCGCGCCGGACCGATACCGGATCAGCGGCGAAACCCGGATCGCCGCACAGGCCTATAGCGACGCCGCGTCTCGCCGTCTGCGCCCCGGCGAGCGGATCGCCACGCTGGCGCTCGGCGAGGGATCGGCGCCGGTCGTCGTGACGCTCGACCGGGCGAGCGACCGTGCGCAGCGCCAGCTGTTCCTCGACCCGCCGACCGCGCATATCCTCGCCAGCGGCTGGCGCGACGGCGGGGTGATCGGCGCGGTCCGGCGTCTGCATGACGGGCTGTTCCTGGCGGGGGCGGGACGATGGATTGTGGGGATCGCCGGGATCGGCATCGTCCTGACCGGCCTGAGCGGGTTCTGGGCAGCGTTGGCCCGCCAACGACCCGCCAGGCGCTCTGGCCGGAGAGGCGACGCCGTCAGGGCCTGGCATCGGGGGATCGGATTCTGGTCGGCGGTCCCGGTGCTGGCCATGACCGTCAGCGGCATCGCGCTCGCCTTGTCCGGTACGGCCACCGCGCCGCGCCCCGCGCCGCCGGTCGCCCGCCCCGCCCTGCCCGTCGCGCGGGTGGTGGCGAGCGCGCAGCGCTGGTCACGAGGGTCGCTCTCGGCGATCGACTGGCCGACCGAGCGATCGGCGGACTGGACCTTGTCTTTCGCGGGGTCCGCGCCCGGCGTCGTCAAGGTCGCCGATGACAGCGTCGGCGCGGTCGCCGCGCCGGGTCATGCCGCGCCGGTGATGCTGTCCTGGGCGCGCCGCCTGCATGATGGTCGCGCCATGTCCTGGGCCGGGCGCGCGCTGGCGGTGCTGGTCGGCCTGCTGGCGCTGGGAACCGCGGCGACCGGGCTGATCGCCTGGACGCGGCGTCCGAAGGTCAGACCCGCTCGACGCTGAGCAGGTCGGTCGCGTCGAGGCCGAGCAGGTCGATATGGTCGCGGATGCGCGGCCATTGCACCGCCAGGAAGCTCTCGCGCTCGGCGGCGCGCAGCCGCTCGGCGGCCCCCGGCATCACGAACATGCCGACGCCGCGCCGCACCTCGACATAGCCGTCGTCCTGAAAGCTCTGATAGGCCTTGGCGACCGTCAGGGGGTTCGCCCCCTGGTCCGCCGCCAGCGCGCGGACCGAGGGAAGCTGGTCCCCGGTCCGGTAGGTGCCGTTGAGAATGCCCGCCGCGATCGTCCCGCGCAGGCGGATATAAACCGGGCTGTCGTCGCCGCTAAGAGCTGTCATGCCAAGTTAATACAGCAATGCCTCAGCAAAGTCGAGGGGCTATGGTGACAACGTTTGCACGATCGTCGCGGCAGCGGCTCGGCCTATCCGCCCCAGCTCGACACGATCCGCGCCATGTCCGGGCGCGGCCGTTCATCGAGCGGGCGGCCCGGCGTGCCGAGGAAGACGAACCCGACGATCCGCTCGGGCGCGGCGCCGAATGCGTCGCGCACCGCATCGGAAAAGGCGGGCCAGCCGGTCAGCCAGCCCCCGGCATAGCCCATGGCATGCGCGGCATGGAGCAGGTTCATGCACGCCGCCCCCGCCGACAATTCCTGTTCCCACAACGGGATGTGGCTTTCGATGCGGGGAGAGGACAGGACGACGACCAGCGACGGCGCCTGATGCGCGAACTGGTCCAGCGCGGCGATCTCGGTCGCGCCCGCCTGGGGCCGTTCGGCGCGGTACGCCGTTGTGATGACCTCCGCCAGTCGGCCGCGCGCCTCCGTCGGCACGATCACGAAGCGCCACGGCGCCAGCTTGCCGTGGTCCGGGGTGCGCGCGGCGATGGTCAGCATCTCGGCCAGCTGGGCGGCGTCCGGCCCCGGCGCGACCAGATCGCGCGGCTTGCCCGAACGGCGCGTCGCCAGCAGCGAAAGCGGGGTCGTACGGTCGTTGAACACCATGTCGGAGGAGGAATCGCTCATGGGTTCGATCCTTACGGCGTCGCGCATGATATTTACAGTCGCGGCTTTGCCGCTAGGTTACCGAACCATTACGCCCCAGCGTGCCGACCGGCGCGCGGGGCGATTTCGATGGAGTAAACGCCGGCATGGCGACTGCGTATGAGGCCGCCGCGCGCGGCAAGACGGTTTTGGGGCATCCCCGAGGCCTGTTCCTGTTGTTCTTCACCGAAATGTGGGAGCGTTTTTCCTTCTACGGGATGCGCGCCATCCTGGTCTTCTACCTGACCAAGCATTTCCTGTTCACCGACGAACCCGCCTTCGGCATCTACGCCGCCTATATGTCGCTGGTCTATTTCACGCCGGTGATCGGCGGTTATCTGGCCGACCGCTATCTGGGGGCCAGACGCGCGGTGCTGGCGGGGGGCATCTTCATCGCCTTCGGCCATTTGCTGATCGCGGTGATGGAAGGGCCGCAGGGCGCGCAAGGCGTCTATCTGGAGGGCTTCTACCTGGCGCTGGCCGCGATCGTGATCGGCACCGGGTTCCTCAAGGCCAATATCTCGGTGCTGGTCGGGCAACTCTATGCCCGCGACGACATGCGGCGCGATCCCGCCTTCTCGATCTTCTATATGGGGATCAACGGCGGCGGCGCGCTGGGGCCGATCGTGTGCGGCGTGCTGGGCGAGACGGTGGGCTGGGCCTATGGCTTCGGCGCGGCGGGCATCGGCATGTTGCTGGGCCTGGTCGCCTTTATCGGGCTGAAGCGCGAACTCCACGGCGCGGGTGAAGCGCCCTCGCTGCCCGCGTTGCGCGCGCCGGTCGTGGCCGGCCTGTCGCGCGAATGGCTGATCTATCTGGGCGCGATCGTGGCGACGCTGGTGACGTGGCAGTTGATCCGGCATCAGGACGCGGTCGGCACGCTGCTGATCGTGTTCAGCATCGGCACGGTGGGCTTCATCCTGTGGCGGGCGGTGTTCACCCTGGGCAAGATCGATCGCGACCGTATCCTGGCCGCGCTGTTCCTGATCGCGCTGTGCCCGCTCTTCTGGGCGCTGTTCGAACAGGCGGGCTCCTCGCTCAACGTCTATACCGACCGCTCGGTCGATCGCAGCCTGCTCGGCTGGACGATCCCGGCCTCGGCCTTCCAGTCGGTCAACTCGATCTTCATCATCCTGCTGGCCCCGGTCTTCGCGGCGGTCTGGACCCTGCTCGCCAAGCGGGGATGGGAACCGAGCGCACCGTTCAAGTTCGGCATCGGGCTGGTCGGCGTGGGCGCGGGCTTTCTGGTCCTGGTGGCGGGGGCCGCGCTATATGCCGGAGCGCCGACGCCGGTGATCTTCGTCATCCTGGTCTATCTGATCCACACCATGGCCGAGCTGTGCTTCTCGCCGGTCGGGCTGTCGGCGATGACGCGGCTGTCGCTGCCCAGCATGACCGGGCTGATGATGGGCACCTGGTTCCTGGCGACGGCGGCGGGCAATTTCATCGCCGGGCTGATCGCGCAGGCGACCGGCGGCGAGGGCGCGGGGCCGGACAAGGTGCTCGACGTCTATACGCGGATCGGCTGGTTCTCGATCGGGATCGGCGTCGTCGTGCTGGTCGTCTCGCCCTTCATCGCCAGGCTGATGCACCTCGACCTGCTGAAGGCCGATGCCGCACTGGCGGGCGACAAGGAACTGGCCGAACCGGCGGCGGCGGGCGTCGATACGCGGCTGGAGCAGAAGCCGCTGTGAACCAAATGGGGCGGTTCGGGATGACCCAGCCGCCCCTTTTTCCCTACCCCCCTGCTCTTCCGATCACCCCCACCTCCGTTCGCACTGAGCGAAGTCGAAGGGCGCGGGATGACGCCTGCGGACAGGCCGGGGCGTGGGCTTCGACTTCGCTCAGCCTGAACGGAGGTTCGGGGGTATTACTCCGGCGAGCGGCTCAGAGCCGCGTCATCGCCATCGCCCGCTCGCCATAACGCGGCCCCGCCGTGCCGCCCCGCGGAGCCGCTTCGTCCAGCGTCGCCAGCTCCCCGGCCGAGAGCGTCAGTTCGGCCGCCTTCATCGAATCCTCCAGCGTCACGCGCCGCTTGGAGCCGGGGATCGGCACGATGTCGTCGCCCTGCGCCAGCAGCCAGGCGAGCGCCACCTGCGCGGCACTCGCGTCATGCGCGGCGGCGATCTGCTTCACCACTTCGACCAGTGCCATGTTCCGGTCGAAATTCTCCTCCGAGTAACGGGGATCGTTCCGCCGATAATCGCCCTCGGGCAGATCTTCGCGCCGGGTGATCTGCCCGGTCAGGAACCCGCGCCCCAAGGGGCTGTACGGTACGAAGCCGATGCCCAGCTCGCGCACCACGGGCAGGATGTCGGCCTCGACATCGCGCTCCCACAACGAATATTCCGACTGGACCGCCGCGATCGGGTGGACGGCGGCGGCGCGGCGGATCGTCTCGGCGCTGGCCTCGGACAGACCCAGCCGCCGGACCTTGCCCTGTTCGACCAGCCGCCCCATCGCGCCGATCGTATCCTCGATGGGGACGTTGGGATCGACCCGGTGCTGGTAGAACAGGTCGATCGTCTCGACCCCCAGCCGCCTGAGCGACCCCTCGCACGCGCGCTGGACATTGGCGGGGGTGGAGTCGACGCCCGTCATGCCGTTCTCGTCATAGCGGAAGCCGAATTTGGTCGCGATCACCACCGCGTCGCGCTGGCCGCGAATGGCACGGCCGACCAGTTCCTCATTGACCAGCGGGCCATAGATTTCGGCGGTGTCGAACAGGGTCACGCCCAGCTCGATCGCGCGGTGGATGGTCGCGATGCTCTCCGCCTCGTCGGCCTGGCCGTACATGTTCCGGCCGACACCGGCCATCGGCATGCAGCCGAGACCCAGCGCAGAAACCTCGAATTCGGGGCCGAGCGTGCGGTATTTCATGGGGTGTCCTCGTCGATGGTGCGGCTGGCTCGGGAAACGGTCGCGGTCGCGGCAAGGTCCATGCTGACATTGCCGAGCGTCCGGAAGATGTCGGGAATCGTCTCCACCGCGATCAGCAGCCCCAAAGGCGCGGCGGGCACCCCCAGCGCGACGCAGACCGGCGCGATCGAGGCGAAGAAGGTGATCTGGGACGGCAGGCTCGCCGAGCCCAGCGAGCACAGGATCGCCACGACCACGGCGGCCGCGACCGAGGCCATGCCGGGCACGATCCCGAACCAGTCGGCGATATAGAGCGCCACCGCGACGTTCATCGCGGGCTGGGTCGCGCGGAACATCGCGACCGCCATCGGCAGGACCAGGCTGGCGGTGCCCGGCGCGATGCGCAGCACCTTGGTCCCCTCGACCATCGCGGGCAGGCTGGCGAGCGAGGATTGGGTGGAGATCGCCACCGCCTGCGCCGGGGCCAGCGCGCGGGCGAAGCGCGCCAGCGGCACACGCGCGCCCAGCATCGACACGCCGTAAGCCATCAGCATCACGATCACCCCGATGCTGGCGATGATCGCGATATAATGGGCCAGCGCCCCGAACGCGCCCCCGCCCGCGCTCGCCCCGACGACGAAGGCCAGCGCGAACACGCCCAGCGGCGCCAGCCACAGCACCCATCCGATCAGGACCAGCATCGCATCGCGGATCGCGGTGAAGAATCGCAGCAGCAGCGCACGCCCCTCGCCCTCGATCCGGGTGATCGCAAAGGCGAAGGCCAGCGTGAACAGGATCAGCGACAGGAGCGCATTGTTGGTGGCGGCGGCGAAGATATTGGTCGGCACGATGCCGGTCACGAACTCGGCGACGGGCGGCGGGGCGGCGACCGGCTCGGCATGGCCCAGCGCCGCCTTCAGCGCCTCCGCCGCGTCGCGCGGGATCGGCACCGCGTGCAGCAGCGCGGGCGTGACGACAGCGGCCATCGTCGCGGTCAGCGTGACCAGGATCAGGAAGGTCAGGATCGCCCGCGCGGCGATCCGCCCGGCCTGCGCCGCCTCGGCGGTGGCGGTCACCCCCGTAATCAGCAGCGTGACGACCAGCGGGATGACCGTCATCTGCAACCCGTTCAGCCAGAGCGTGCCGACCGGCCGCGCGACCGCGACACCCGCTTGCGCCACCCCGGGCGAGGCCGCCGCCAGCCCCACCCCCGCCAACAGACCGGCGGCCAGACACAATAGGATCAGCGTGGCTCGGGACATGAAGGGGCCTCGGTTCCTTTGAGCTTTTGGAAAGGTCACGCTAAACGGGGCGCGACCGCATGGTGTTTCCTCTTAATCCGGCAGGGACTTGGCCGCATGGCAAGAAAATATTTCGGCACTGATGGCATTCGCGGCGCCACCAATGGCGCGGTGATGACCGCCGAGATGGCGATGAAGGTCGGCATGGCGGCCGGTGCCTATTTCCAGCGCGGCGATCACCGCCACCGCGTCGTGATCGGCAAGGACACCCGCTTGTCGGGCTATATGCTGGAATCGGCGCTAGTCGCGGGCTTCACCAGCGTCGGCATGGACGTGGTGATGCTCGGCCCGCTGCCCACGCCTGCGGTCGCGATGCTGACCCATTCGATGCGCGCCGATATCGGCGTGATGATCTCGGCCAGTCACAATCCCTTTGCCGACAATGGCATCAAGCTGTTCGGCCCCGATGGCTACAAGCTGTCCGACGAGGCCGAGGAATCGATCGAGGACCTGATCGAGCAAGACGTGCCGCTGGTGGCCTCGGGCAAGATCGGCCGCGCGCGCCGGGTCGACGACGCCGCCGGGCGCTATATCCACTTCGCCAAGTCGACATTCCCGCAGGCGCTTCGCCTGGACGGCCTGCGTGTCGTGATCGACTGCGCGAACGGCGCGGCGTACAAGGTGGCCCCCGCCGCCCTGTGGGAACTGGGCGCGGACGTGGTCGCGATCGGCGTGACCCCCAATGGCACCAACATCAATGACGGCGTCGGCTCGACCGCGCCGCAGACGCTGGCCGAGACGGTGGTGGCGAGCGGCGCGGATATCGGCATTGCCCTCGACGGCGATGCCGACCGCCTCATCATCGTCGACGAGACCGGCGCGGTGGTCGATGGCGACCAGCTGATGGCGATGATCGCGACCAGCTATGCGCGCGAAGGGCGACTGGCGGGCGGTGGCCTGGTCGCCACCGTCATGTCCAATCTGGGGCTGGAGCGGCATCTGGCCGCGCAGGGGCTGGGCCTGATCCGTACCAAGGTCGGCGACCGCCATGTCCTGGAGGCGATGCGCACGCGCGGATACAATGTCGGCGGCGAGCAGTCGGGGCATATCATCCTGTCCGACTATGCCCGCACGGGCGACGGGCTGGTCGCCGCGCTCCAGGTGCTGGCCGAGCTGAAGCGCGCGGGCGCGCCCGCCAGCGAGGTGCTGCACCGCTTCGATCCGCTGCCCCAGCTCCTGAAGAATGTCCGCTTCGCGGGCGGCAAGCCGCTGGAGCATGAGAAGGTGCAGGGCGTCATCGCCGCCGCCGAGGCCGAACTGGCCGGGCGCGGTCGCCTGGTCATCCGCCCGTCGGGCACCGAACCCGTCATCCGCGTGATGGCCGAGGGCGAGGACAAGCGCCAGGTGGAGACTCTGGTCGACCGCATCTGCGACGTGGTGCGCGAGGTGGCCGCCTGATGCTGGAGATGCGTCCCGATTGCGAGCGCTGCGGCGCGGACCTGCCCCCGTCCCAGGGCGGCGCCTTCATCTGCTCGCTGGAAACCACCTTCTGCGCCGAATGCGCCGACGAACTGGACGAGATCTGCCCCGATTGCGGCGGCGAGCTGCTCGACCGGCCGACCCGCATGGGCCGCGTGCTGAAGGCCAATCCCGCCTCCACGCAAGGCCGTTTTCGCGGCTGACCTCGACCCCGCGTGCCCGCCGCTCTATGCGGGCCTCATCACTTTGAAGGAGTTTCCATGCCCCAGCTCGTCCTGATCCGCCACGGCCAGTCCGCCTGGAATCTCGAGAACCGCTTCACCGGCTGGTGGGATGTCGACGTGACCGCACAGGGTGCGGCCGAGGCGCGCGCGGCGGGTGCGATGATGGCCGAGAAGGGCCTCGACTTCGACCTGACCTTCACCAGCCTCCAGACCCGCGCGATCAAGACGCTGAACCTGGCGCTGGAGACGATGGGCCGCCTCTGGCTGCCGACCGAGAAGCATTGGCGGCTGAACGAGCGCCATTATGGCGGGCTGACCGGCCTGGACAAGGCGGAGACGGCGGCCAAGCATGGCGACGAGCAGGTCAAGATCTGGCGCCGCAGCTTCGACGTGCCACCGCCCCCGGCGGATGCGGGCGGCGAGTTCGACGTGTCGGGCGACCGCCGCTATGCGGGCATCGACGTGCCGCAGACCGAGAGCCTGAAGGACACGATCGCGCGCGTCCTGCCCTATTGGGAAGAGCGCATCGCGCCTGCGCTGCGCGACGGCAACCGCGTGCTGATCTCGGCGCACGGCAACTCGCTGCGCGCGCTGGTCAAGCATCTGTCGAACATCCCCGACGACGAGATCACCGGCCTGGAAATCCCGACCGCGCAGCCGATCGTCTATGAGCTGGCCGACGACCTGACGCCGACGGACCGCTATTATCTGTCCGAGCGCTAAGCGATCGGGAGACGGGGGGCGATCTAACCCGCGATCGCCTCACGTCCCAACCTCTTCGCGCCATCGCGGCTTCGCGTGAACCATTTGATTTCACGCGAAGCCGCGAAGCCGCGAAGATTTTTGTTCGCGCGGAGGCGCGGAGGCGCGGAGAGTTGGTCCGCGCGGCAGGTCTATTGTTCCCATCGGAGCCTGCCATCGTCTTCCGTTCGACGGGGAGGGCTACGCGGCGGCCCCTACCGACACCTCCGCGTCTCCGCGTCTCCGCGCGAACCAAACTCCATCCTCCGTTCAGGCTGAGCGAAGTCGAAGCCCACGCCCCCACGCTCCGGCAAAATCGCCCGCCACCATACCCGAACGCATACGGAAACTTGCCCCCCTCGCCCCGTCCCGCTAGGCAGCCCGTTTCCCCGGCAACGGGGCCAAAGGGGCTAAGGCGGAACAGCGGATATGACGTCGGTCGGGATCATCATGGGGTCCACTTCGGACTGGGAAACCATGCGGCATGCCGCCGAGACGCTGGAGGCGCTGGGCGTGGCGCATGAGACCCGAGTCGTCTCCGCGCACCGCACGCCGCAGCGCCTGTTCGATTACGCCACCACCGCCGCCGATCGCGGGATCAAGGTCATTATTGCGGGCGCGGGCGGCGCGGCGCACCTCCCCGGCATGGCCGCGTCGATGACCCATCTGCCGGTGCTGGGCGTGCCGGTCGAGTCCAAGGCGCTGAAGGGCATGGATAGCCTGCTCTCGATCGTCCAGATGCCCGGCGGCATTCCCGTCGGCACGCTGGCCATCGGCAAGGCGGGCGCGATCAATGCGGGCCTGCTCGCCGCCTCGATCCTGTCGCTCTCCGACGAAGACCTCGCCGAGCGTCTGAAGGACTGGCGCCAGCGCCAGACCGACGGCGTCGCCAACGATCCGCAAGGGTAAGCCGATGCTGAAGCCGGGTTCGACGATCGGGATTCTGGGTGGCGGCCAGCTGGGCCGGATGCTGGCGGTGGCGGCCGCGCAACTGGGGTATCGCACCCATGTGCTCGCCCCCGACGAGGAAAGCGTCGCGGCGCAGACCGCGTCCGCGCTGACCCGCGCCGATTATCACAATACGGTCGTGCTCGCCGACTTCGCCGCCGCCTGCGACGTCGTCACCTATGAGTTCGAGAATGTCGATGTGACGCCGGTCGAATGGCTGGCCGAGCGGCTGCCCGTCCATCCCGCGCCCGCCGCGCTGCGCGTCGCGCAGGACCGGATCGCCGAGAAGAGCTTCGTCGAGAAGGTTGGCGGCCGCCCCGCCCCCTGGGCCGCGGTCAATTCCGCCGCCGACCTGACCGCCGCGCTGGAGCGGATCGGCTGCCCCGCGATCCTGAAGACCACGCGCTTCGGCTATGACGGCAAGGGCCAGGCGCTGATCCGCGAGATGGCCGATGCCCCCGCCGCCTGGGAAGCGATTGGCGGCCCCGCCGTGCTGGAGGGGTTCATCCATTTCAGCCATGAATTCTCGATCCTGGTGGCGCGCGGGACCGACGGGACGACCGTCCGCTACGACCCGCCGCACAATATCCACCGCGACGCGATCCTGCGCACCTCCACCCTGCCCGCGCCGCCCGAGATCGGGGCGCAGGCCGAGGAGGCGACCGCGCTCGCCATCCGCATCGCCGAGCAGCTGGGCTATGTCGGGGTGCTGGCCTGCGAATTCTTCGCGACCGAGAACGGCCCCGTCTTCAACGAGATGGCCCCGCGCGTCCACAATTCGGGCCATTGGACGATCGAGGGCGCCGAAACCTCGCAGTTCGAGAATCATATCCGCGCGATTTGCGGCCTGCCGCTGGGCGACACGTCGCTGACGGGTGCGTGGGTGCAGATGGAGAATCTGATCGGCGACGATGCCTGGGACGGCGCGTTCACCGAAAAGGGCACCCATCTCCACCTCTATGGCAAGGCCGAGTCGCGGCCGGGGCGCAAGATGGGGCATATCACGCGCGTGACGCGCTGAGCGGGCGTCACGCTATCGCCGGACGGTGAAGGTCACGGGCACCAGCACCTGCGCCTGATAGACCTGATCGCCCTTCATCACCGGCCGGATCCGGAATTGCCGGTAGAGCCCCAATGCCGCCGCGCCGAAACCACGCCCCTTGGGACGCTCCGCCGCGATCGAACAGCTTTTGGGCGTTCCCGGCCGGGGCACGTCGCATAGCAGCACCGCGATGCCGCTGACCCCGCCCGCCCAAGCCATTTTGGGAAAGGCTTTGTCGATCAGCTCCTGCGGCGGCTTTTCGATCCATTCGGCAAGCGCGTAGCGGAGCCGCCCTTCGCCCGGACCATCGCCGTCGCCGCGTCCACTACCGGTGCCGCGCCCCTCGCCGCCCGTCCCGCGCCCGCTGGCGATTCCCGTCCCCAGCCCATCCGAGATCGCCGTCCCGACGCGCAAGGCCGGCTCGGCCGCCAATCCCGCCGCCGGGGCGGGCAGGTCGACCATGTCGAACCGGGCAGGCGCGACCGCCGCCGGGGCGGCCTGTCGGGCGGGACGCGCGGGCGCCGGGCGTGGCGATCCGCCCCCGGCGGTCGGACGCGGCACCAGGCTCTCGCGCTTGACCGGGGCGGGTGCGACCGGCGGCGGCGGCACGGGGACGGGCGGAGGCTCCGGCGGGCGGGGCACGTCGAACAGCGTCAGCAGCGGCCGGGCCGGGTCGTCGGTCAGGCGATGCCGGGGCTGTCCCCAGATCAGCAGCGCCAGGATCGCGGCATGGACCGCGACCGTGGCGACGACCGCCACCGATCGCCGCCCATGATCCCGCCGGACCGAAACGCTGTCCTGCATCGCGCTATTCTCCCGGACGGAGGATCACCGCGATGCTGATCGACGTCAAGTCCGCGCCCAGTCCTCGCCGATCCGGCGCAACACGTCGAGCGGCACGCGGCCGTGGCGCAGCACGGCGGTATGGAACGCCTTCAGGTCGAACCGCGCGCCCTGCTGCTTCCGGGCGGACTCGCGAATGTCGACAAAGACCGAATGGCCCAGCTTGTAGCTCGCCGCCTGGCCGGGATTGACGCAGTAGCGTTCGACCTCGCGCGTCGCGAACCCCTCCGCCTCGCCCTCGGCCTCGACGAAATGGCGGATCGCCTGTTCGCGGGTCCAGCGCATATGGTGAAGCCCGGTATCGACCACGCAGCGATTGGCGCGGAACAGCAGGAACTTCAGATAGCCCAGCTGCCCCAGCGGATCGTCGTCATACATGCCGATCTCGTCCGCCAGCTGCTCGGCATAGAGCGCCCAGCCTTCGCCATAACCCGAAAAGCCGTTGAGCTTGCGGATCAGCGGCAGCCGCGTGTTGGACAGCGCCAGCCCGCCCTCCATCTGATGCCCCGGCAACCCTTCGTGATAGACGGTCGTGGCCAGGCAGAATTTGGGCCAGTCGGCGCTGTCCTTCAGGTTGAAATAGACCAGGCCGGGGCGCGATCCGTCGATCGCGGGCCCCTGCGCAAAGGCCGCCGCCGCGCCCGCCTCGGTCTGGGGCGGCACACGGCGCACTTCGAAGCCATAGGGCGGCATGCGTTCGAACACCTGCGACAGGCGGGTGCGGATCGCATCCAGCCGCGCGTTGCAATAGGCGATGGCGGCGCGCTTGCCCTCGTCGGTATTGGGATAGAGCTGATCGGGATTCTTGTAGAGCGCGGCCATGCGCTGCCCCACCGTGCCCTTGGTGAAACCCTGCTTCTTCAGCAGCGCGTCGAGCCGGGCGGACAGCATCGCCGCCTGGTCGCGGCCGAAGCGATGGACCTCGTCGGGCGAGAAGCTGGTCGTCGTATTGGCCTTGAGCGCGACCGGATAATAGGCCGCCCCCTCGCGCAGTTTCCACACGCCCGCATCATGCGTCGCCTTGGCCCGCAACGCCTTGGCATAGGCGAGCTGGCGATCCAGCGCGGGCAGCACCTCCGCCTCATAGATTTTCGTGGCCGCCTGCGCATGGCGGTCGCCCAGCCCCTTTTCGGCGGCGCGGCGCGCGAGCGACCGGACGACCAGCGCCTCGCTCGCGGGCTGGCGGGTCTTGCCCATCTGTTCGATCGCAAGGTCGAGGATGAAGTCGGGCGGCACCACCCCCTGCCCCGCATCGTGGCGCATCCGGTCGGTCTGCGCGTCCATCTGCTGCCCGAAGGCGCGCAGCCGCATCAGATAGGCGTCGGCATCGCCCGCATTGGCGATCTTGTGCTTGGTGTCGAGAAAGTCGGGGACCGACTGATAGGCGCCCGACAGCTGCGACACGACATAGGGGCTGGGCCCATAGGAATAGCCGCCGAAATCGAACGCCTGCACTGCTTCCGCCGAGCGCCGGGTATAGAGGACCGATTCCAGGTCGATCCGCTCCTCTGGCGACAGGGTGGCGGGGTCGATCGCCTGGAGCCGGGCCAGATCGGCCTTGGTCGCCGCCTTCGCCGCCGCGATCCCGGCGGGGGACTGATCAGACAGACGCCCCCGCAGATCGGCATTGGCGCCGGTGTCGAGGCCAAGGCTGGTCGCGCCCTCCGGACTGCGGCGAAGCTGTTCCTGGACCAGCGTGTCGAACAGCGCGGTCAGGCGGGCGGATGCGCTGGTCTGGGCCAGAACCCCCTCGCTGCCCGCCGCCACGGCCAGCGCCGCCGTGCCCCCCAGGAAATGCCGCCGGTCGATCATGCTTGCCCCCTTTTGGTTTTCGACCGCCAGCGTAACGGGATTTGGCGGGAATTGAAGCGGTTATGGGGCGGGTGTCTGTGCATGGGCTTCGACTTCGCTCAGCCTGAACGGCTGCGGGCAAAGACCCATTCCACCCGACGTTCAGCCTGAGCGAAGTCGAAGGCCAAGGGAAACCCCCAAAGAAAAAGGGCGGCCCGTCCTGCGACGCACCGCCCTTCCCCCGCTCAAGGCGTAAAAATCACCCCGCGCGCGTGCCCGACAGCGGGAAGCTGCCGAACGCGCCCGCGCCGACCGATCCGGTCAGCGTGTCGCCATCGGCGGTCGCTTCGCAGTCCAGCGTCATCGGCATGGGCGAGGAGATCGACATCTTCCAGTGGATCGTGTTGCCCGACACGCTCCCCTCGATATCCATCGCCCCCATCTGGCCGCCGCCCGAGCCGGTGAAGCGATCACCCTCGGTGGTGACGGTCAGGGTCATCTCCTGGTCGCCCAGGGGCGACTTGACGGTGCAGTTCCAGGTGCCGTCGATGTCGGCCATATTCGCTCTCCCTTATTGTCCGGCGGCGGGGGCGGGCCCCGCCACATCGGCCGCCTCGACCACCTCGACCGGCAGGCCCAGCGTATCGAGCTGCGGCTTGACCGTCTTGGCATCGCCGACCACGACCCAGATGAATTGCCTGGGGTTCAACGCCGCCTCGATCGACTTGTTCAGCTCGGGCAGCGTCATCGCCTGATACCGCCGGGTGATCGTCGCATAATAATCGTCGGGACGGCGGAACAGGTCGTTGGCCTGCATCGCCGACAGCACCGCGCCCGACGTCTCGAAGCTGCCCGACAGCGAGCGGATCGCCCCGGTGATCGCGCGATCGAACTCCACCTGGTCCATCGGCTTGGTGGTCAGGAATTCGGTGACGTCGGTGCGCAGCGCGTCGATCGACGGGCCGGTCTTGTCCGCCTGCACCGGCGCCGACATGACATAGGGCGCCGCGAATTCCGAGGTCTGGAAGCCGCCGCGCACGCCATAGGACCAGTGCTTGTTCTCGCGGATATCGGTGTTGATCCGGCTGAGGAAGCTGCCGCCCAGCGCGTCGTTGGCGGTGTTCTGCACCAGCAGATTGTCGATGCCCTTCAGCCCCGTCGGCGCGCCCGCCAGGATCATCGACTGCGGGCTGTCGGGCCGGTTGACCAGCACGATCCTGGGTGCCGAGGGCTGCCCCGCCGCGAAGTTCTTGACCCCCGCCGCGCCCGTGCCGCGCCAGTCGCCCAGCACCCGGTCGAGCGCCGCCTTCACCTCGGCCAGCGGACGGTCGGAGGTGACGAAGATCTTTGCCTTGTCGGGCCGCAGCCACGCCTGCTGGAACGCGATCAGGTCGGCGCGGGTCAGCGCCGCCACCGCCTGCGGATCGCCCGCGCCCTGCGCCTTGGCATAGGGGCTGGTCGGCCCATAGACGAGCGGCGGCAGGACACGGCTCGCCAGCCCCTGCGGGCTGGTCAGCTCCTGCTTGATACCCGCCAGCGTCTGCGCCTTGACCCGCGCCAGTTCGGCATCCGGGAAAGCGGGGTTGCGGACGATATCGGCATAGAGATCGAGCGCGGGCGCCAGATTGGCGCTCGGCACGTCGAGGCCGACGACCGTGCGGTCGTTCGATGCACTCGACCCGATCGAGGCGCCCAGCCGCTCCTGCTCCTCGGCGATCGCGATCGTGTTGCGGTGGGTGGTTCCCTCGTCCAGCATCGACTGGACCAGGCGCTGCGTCCCCAGCTTGCCGGGCACGTCGGCGGCGATCCCGGCGTCGAACGACATCGCGATCTGCGTCACCGGCACGGCGGTCCGCTGCGCGTAGATCAGCTCGATCCCGTTCGCCAGACGGCTGCGCTCGACCGCCGGGAAGCTCAGCGGCTTGACCTCGCCGACTTCGGGCAGGCTGCCGCGCGTCCCCTTGACCGGCTGGTCGGGCGCGGCGGGCACATCGGCGCGCGGCGGCACCTTGGCCTCCTCATAGGCGTCGCGCGCGCCGGGCACGACGGTCAGCGTATAGGCCGGGCGCGACAGCCACTTATCGGCCACCGCCTTGACGGTCGCGGGCGTCTGCGCCGCGATCGCCAGCAACTGCTTCTTATATTTGCCCGGATCGTTGGAGTAGAGCGCCCCCTCGGCCAGCGCCACCGCCTTGCCGCCAAAGCCGCCGACCGATTCCAGCCCCTCGACACGGCCCGACACGAACCGGGTCACGGCGCGCCGCACCTCGTCGGCGGTCGGGCCGTTCTTCAGGAAGTCGGCCAGGATCTCCTGCATCCGCTTGTCGACCAGCGCCGGATCGACGCCGGGGCGGACGATCGCGGTCATGTTGAACATGCCGACCTGTGCGAAGGGACGATCGCTGGCCGACACCTGCACCGCCAGCTTCTCCTGCTTGACCAGGATATTGTCGAGCCGCGACGAGGCCAGCCCGCCCAGGATCGACCCCGCGACCACCAGCGGCGCGCTTTCGGGATCGTTCAG
The DNA here is from genome assembly GCF_030818415.1 of Sphingomonas sp. SORGH_AS_0950. Classification (NCBI taxonomy): domain Bacteria; kingdom Pseudomonadati; phylum Pseudomonadota; class Alphaproteobacteria; order Sphingomonadales; family Sphingomonadaceae; genus Sphingomonas; species Sphingomonas sp. SORGH_AS_0950. The sequence goes on along the minus strand of NZ_JAUTAE010000001.1, from coordinate 2,772,426 downwards.
CCCCGGCACCGCCCAGTTGCGGCTGATCATGACGGCGGCGACGCGGTCCTTCATCTCCTCGTTGACGGGCGCGGGCAGGGTCGGGATGGCGACGGTCGGCAGGACGCTCTTGGGGCCCGGCTGGATCGCGCCGAAATATTTTTCCACCAACGGCTTGGCGGTGGCGACGTCGATATCGCCCGCCAGCACCAGCACGGCATTATTGGGGCCGTAATGCTGCCGGAACCAGTCCTTCACCGTGTCGAGCGTCGCGGCGTCGAGATCGGTCATCGAGCCGATGGTGGTATGGGCATAGGGATGGCCCGCGGGGAACAGCCCCTCCAGGATCTTGTACTGGGTCAGGCCGTAAGGCTGGTTGTCGCCCTGGCGCTTTTCGTTCTGGACGACGCCGCGCTGCTCGTCGAGCACGCTCTGCGTCACCGCGCCGAGCAGATAGCCCATGCGGTCCGATTCCAGGAACAGCGCGCGGTCGAGCGCGGCGGTCGGCACCGTCTCGAAATAATTGGTCCGGTCGAAATAGGTGGTGCCGTTATAGTCGGTCGCGCCCACCGACTTGAGCGGCGCGAAGAAGTCGCCCGGCGCATTCTCCGACCCGTTGAACATCAGATGCTCGAACAGATGCGCGAACCCGGTCTTGCCCTTGGGCTCGTGCTTCGAGCCGACGTCGTACCAGACGCTGACCGCGACGACGGGCGCCTTGCGGTCGGTATGGACGACGACGCGCAGGCCGTTCTTCAGGGTGAAGGTCTGATAGGGGATGTCGACCGCCTTCACGAGGGTCGATACGGGCGCGGGCTTCGCGGTGGCGGCGGCCTTGACCGCGGTCTGTGCAAGAACGGCCTGGCCCGGCAGGACGAACGCGAGGGCGGCGGCGCCGGTCAGCGCCACGGACTTGATACGCATGATCTTTTGAGTCTCCCCACTCAGTAAGGGGTCGAGCATAGCGGGCGCGCGACGGACCGCAATCCCGGTCCGACACAGCGATTTCGCCGCATCCCGCTTGCCACCCTTTCGCAATCGAAACGGCCATCCCATCTTGCGGACAGCATCATGCGCCCACCCCTTGTGTTGCCAATTTGCAACACCATCTGACCTGGAAAGCGACAGGAACCCCAGATGAACCTCGAAAAATTCACCGACCGCGCCAAAGGCTTTCTGCAAGCCGCGCAGACCGTGGCGATCCGCAACAGCCATCAGCGCATCGCCCCCGAACATCTCCTCAAGGCGCTGATCGAGGACGATCAGGGCATGGCCGCCGGTCTGATCCAGGCGGCGGGCGGCGACGCCAAGCGCGTCGAGCGCGAGACCGATGCCGCGCTCGGCCGTATCCCCGCCGTCTCCGGCTCGGGGGCGCAGTCGTCACCCGGCCTCGACAATGACCTGGTACGCGTGCTCGACCAGGCCGAGCAGGTCGCGCAAAAGGCAGGCGACAGCTTCGTCACCGTCGAGCGGCTGCTGCTCGCGCTGGCGCTGGCCTCCACCACGGCGGCGGGCAAGGCGCTGGCGGCGGGCGGGGTCAATCCGCAAGGACTGAACGGCGCGATCGAACAGCTGCGCCAGGGTCGCACTGCCGACACGACGGGGGCGGAGGACCGGTACGACGCGCTGAAGAAATTCGCCCGCGACCTCACGCAAGTGGCGCGCGACGGCAAGCTCGACCCCGTGATCGGCCGCGACGAGGAAATCCGCCGCACCATCCAGATCCTGGCGCGCCGGACCAAGAACAACCCCGCGCTGATCGGCGAACCCGGCGTCGGCAAGACCGCGATCGCGGAAGGGCTGGCGCTGCGCATCGCGAACGGCGACGTGCCGGATACGCTGAAGGACCGCAGGCTGATGGCGCTCGACATGGGCGCGCTGATCGCGGGTGCCAAATATCGCGGCGAGTTCGAAGAGCGGCTGAAGGGCGTGCTGGACGAGGTGAAGGCCGCCGAGGGCGACATCATCCTGTTCATAGACGAGATGCACACGCTGATCGGTGCTGGCAAAGGCGACGGGGCGATGGACGCCTCGAACCTGCTGAAGCCCGCTTTGGCGCGCGGCGAGCTGCACTGCGTCGGCGCGACCACGCTCGACGAATATCGCAAATATGTCGAGAAGGACCCCGCGCTCCAGCGGCGGTTCCAGCCGGTCTTTGTCGGTGAGCCGACGGTCGAGGACACCATCTCGATCCTGCGCGGGCTGAAGGAGAAATACGAACTCCATCACGGCGTCCGCATCACCGACGGCGCACTGGTGGCGGCGGCGACGCTGTCGAACCGCTACATCACCGACCGCTTCCTGCCCGACAAGGCGATCGACCTGATGGACGAGGCCGCCAGTCGCATCCGCATGGAGGTGGAATCCAAGCCCGAAGAGATCGAGACGCTCGACCGCCGCATCCTGCGCCTGAAGATCGAGCGCGAGGGGCTGCGCCGCGAAAGCGACGCCGCCAGCATCGACCGACTCGGCCATCTGGAGGAGGAACTCGCCAACCTCGAGGAACAGTCGCACGCGCTGACCCAGCGCTGGCAGGCCGAGAAGGACAAGATCGCGGGCGAGGCGAAGCTCAAGGAACAGCTCGACCAGGCGCGGATCGAACTCGATCAGGCGCAGCGTAGCGGTGACCTCGCGCGGGCGGGCGAGCTGTCCTATGGCCGCATCCCGCAGCTGGAGAAGCAGCTGGCCGAGGCGCAGTCCGCGACCGAGGGCGCGATGCTGCGCGAGGAAGTCACCGCCGACGATATTGCGGGCGTGGTCAGCCGCTGGACCGGGGTGCCGGTCGACCGGATGATGCAGGGCGAACGCGAGAAGCTGCTCCGCATGGAGGAGGTGATCGGTGCGCGCGTGATCGGCCAGGAGGATGCGGTCCGCGCCGTCTCCACCGCCGTCCGCCGGGCGCGCGCCGGGCTACAGGACCCGAACCGGCCGCTGGGCAGCTTCCTGTTCCTGGGGCCCACGGGCGTCGGCAAGACCGAGCTGACCAAGGCGCTGGCCGAATTCCTGTTCGACGATCCCTCCGCGATGGTGCGCCTCGACATGAGCGAGTTCATGGAGAAGCACAGCGTCGCGCGGCTGATCGGCGCCCCTCCCGGCTATGTCGGCTATGAGGAAGGCGGCGTCCTGACCGAGGCGGTGCGGCGGCGGCCCTATCAGGTCGTGCTGTTCGACGAGGTGGAGAAGGCGCATGGCGACGTGTTCAACGTGCTGCTCCAGGTGCTGGACGACGGTCGCCTGACCGATGGCCAGGGGCGCACGGTCGACTTCTCGAACACGCTCATCATCCTGACCTCCAACCTGGGCAGCCAGTATCTGGCCAATGTGGAGGACGGGCAGAGCGTCGAGAGCGTCGAGCCGCAGGTGATGGAGATCGTCCGCGCGCATTTCCGCCCGGAATTCCTCAACCGGCTGGACGAGATCATCCTGTTCCACCGGCTGGGCCAGAGCCATATGGGCCCGATCGTCGACATCCAGGTCGGCCGCGTCGCCAAATTGCTCAGCGATCGCAAGATCACGCTGCACCTGACCGACGCCGCGCGCGAATGGCTGGGCCGGGTGGGCTACGACCCGGTCTATGGCGCACGCCCCTTGCGCCGCGCGGTCCAGCGGCACCTCCAGGACCCGCTGGCCGAGGCAATCCTGCGCGGGCATGTGAAGGACGGCGCGACCGTCACCGTGGATGAGGGCGACGGCAAGCTGGCGTTGTCGGTGGGGTGATTTCACCACAAAAAAAGGGGCGGTGGCAAATGCCACCGCCCCCAGTTGTGGTCCATCTGGGATCTTAGAAGGTGACGCGTGCCGTCACCGAGAACAGGCGACCCAGCGCGTCGTAGGTCGACGGATAGGTGTTGCCGCTATTGTAGCTGGTCGAGCCGATCGACGAACCGACGAACGGCGGCTTGCGATCGAACAGGTTGCGCACTGCGAACAGCAGCGAGAACCGGTCGGTCGCCTGGAAGCGCGTCGTCAGGTCGAAATAATGATAGGCACCGATGCGCTGGAACGCGGCGACCGGGGCACCACCCGACTCAATGTCGGACGCCAGCGCCAGCGGCTCATACTTGGCCGGGGCCAGGTAACGCCACAGGACCGACAGATCGACCTTGCCCACCGACAGCGTGGTCCGCTGGTTGAACGAGAACTCGGGCTGGATCGAGCCGCAATTCACCGAATAATAGCTGGTGCACTCGCGGTAGATCGAGCTCGGGGTCGCCTGGAACTTCGAACGGCTGGTCCAGTTGCCGTTGAAGGCCAAGGCCAGCTTGCCGAAGCCCAGATCGTGACGATAGTTCGCCGCCACGTCGATACCGTCGGTCAGCAGCTGGCCGAGATTGGCCAGCGGCGTGGGCAGACCAGGGGTCGACGCCGAGCTGCCGTCGAGCCCGCCGGTCAGCGGATTGCGACGGATGCCGGTGCACGCCGTGCTGGTTGCGCTGGCAGCGGACAGATTGCCGAAGCAGCTGTTGATCACGTCGCCTTCGGTCGGCGAGCCGATCGCGTTGGTCACCTTGATGTTGTAATAGTCGACCGTCAGCGAGAAGCCCGACAGGAAGGTCGGCTGGATCACTGCACCCACGGTGAAGGTGGTCGCCTTCTCAACGCCCAGATTGGGGTTGCCGCCGCCGGTGATGTTGATCTGGCCCGACGAACCGTTGGCGATGTTGCCGATCGTCGAAGCCGGTGCGCCCTGCGCCAGGCAGACCGCGCGCAGATTGGCGTTGTTGACCGGCGCGGCGCCCGCGCAGGGGTCGTTGGCCAGGTTGCCCAGCTGGGTGATCGTCGGCGAGAACAGCTCGCCGATGTTCGGCGCACGCACCGCGCGGGTGTAAAGGCTGCGCAGCTTGAACGCCGCAACCGGCTCCCAGCTACCGCCGGCCTTCCAGGTCCAGTTGCCGCCCGAACGCGAATAGTCCGAATAGCGGGCACCGGCTTCCAGCGTCAGGCTGCGGAAGAACGGCTTGTCCTCGATCAGCGGCGCGACGACTTCGACGAACCCTTCCTTCACGTCATAGCGGCCGCTGGCGTCGGGCGAAGCCGCACCGTTGCCGAGCACTTCGTCGGGCGTCTGGGTGGCGACGTCCGAGCTCGTGCGCGCGGTATACTTACGATACTCGCCGCCCAGCGCGATGCTGATCGGGGTCGAGGCCAGCGGGCTGGACACGCCGAAATCGCCCGACACGACGCCGCGCAACGTGCCCAGCGTGGTCTGCACCGTGCTGCTGGTGTTGGCGCCGAGGATGAAGGCGAGCTGGTCGGCGGTGATGCTGCCAGCCGGACCGAACAGGTTGATCGGAACGCAGTTGTTCGACGTGTCGACGCAGCTCGTGGTGCTGGTTGCCAGCGACGCCTGCTGCAGACGCGAGAGCAGACCGTTGCCCGACTGGCGCTGAACATTCTCGCTCTCGCCATAGGTGCCGAACACGTCATAGCTGAAGTTGCCGAACAGCGCGCCGCGCACGCCGGCGCGGATGTTGAACAGCTGCGTGGTGTATTCGCTGATGCGGGGGCCCGCCTCTACGAAACGACGCGATGCCGCCGTGGTGAAGGTCCGGTAGTTGGGATCGGTCGGGCTGGTCGCAGAGTAATAGGAATTGCACTGCGCCTGGGTCGGAGCCTGGATACCCGCCGTGTTCGGATCGGCATCGACCGCATTCAGACAGAAGGTGTTGCGCGCGGCGGCCGGGATATAGGGGTTGCTGATCGGAATGGTCAGCGCATTGCCGAAGGTCCCCGACGGCGCGATGATCGTCGACACGGTGTTCTTCGAGAACATCGCCTGGCTGTAGAATTCCAGGTGATCCGAGACTTCATACTTCGTCGAACCGAAGATGTTGAAGCGCCGGAACGGCGTCTGATAGATGTTGTACGGATTGAAGTTGAACGAGTTGTACGTCGGGACCAGCGCACCCGTGGTCGGGTCGATCTGCTGGGTCACCAAATTCGGCACCGAGAAGCGCCCCGGCACGGTGGTGCCCGAACCGCCTGCCTGACCGGTATAGGAATCGATCGACTGGATGCCGAACGTACGATCGCCCTGATAGACGGGGTCGGTTTCCTGATAACCGATGCTCAGCACCGCATTGCCGCGGCCATCGTCCATGTTGGTGCCGACGGTCAGTTCGGTGCGATAGCTGTGGCCGTCGCCCTTGCCGGTGATCTGGTCGGTAACGGAGAAGTCGACGCCCGAGAAATCGCTGCGCGTGATGAAGTTGATGACGCCTGCGACCGCGTCTGCGCCGTACGTGGTCGACGCGCCGCCGGTCAGGATGTCGGTCCGCTCGATCAGCGCCAGCGGGATGTTGTTGAGGTCGGTCGCGCCGGTGAGATCGGCAGGCGCGATACGCGCGCCATCGACCAGCACGAGGTTGCGATTATAGCCCAGGCCGCGAAGGTTGACGAACGAGGCACCACCATTGCCGTTGTTGACCTGCGAACCCAGCGAAGGAACCGCACCCGGCAGCTCGCGCAGAATCTGCTCGGCGGTGTTCACCTGACGCAGCTGGATTTCTTCCTGGCCGACGACGGTGACGGGGCTGGTGGCGACGATGTTCGGATTGCGGATCAGCGTGCCGGTCACGACGATGTCGCCGCCGGTGGTGGCCGTCGAGGTCGACTCGCTGGTCTGGGTGCCCGGCTCCTGTGCGGCCGTCGGCGCGGCGACCGGGGCATTGCCCGTGGTCTGGGCGAAGGCAGGCATTGCACCGAAGACCGCGGTACCGGCCAGCAGGCTGGTCGCCAGCAACTGGCCCTTGAAGATCTGTTTCATGTCTTACCCCTTTTGAGCGCTCCGTAAGGGGGCAGAGCGCGTTCCTGCGCAGATTGACTCTGCTGCATGGCTTCGTGGGTAAACGGCCTATAAAAGCTTATACAACCGACATTTAGCTAAATTGCCACCTTTTTGCTGCATTGTAGCATAAGTGTCACAGCCACAGTGACCGACCTTTGCGGACGAGCGCAAGCCCCGCCCGACGTGTAACAATAATAGAAACTTGCGTCTTGGGCATTCACAAGGAATACCGTGCCTTAGCCGGTCATTCCCGATCCGGCGGCGCAAAGGGAAATGCGTCATGTCTCCATTCTTGCCTCTCGTCATGGCCCTGCAGGCCGTACCGGCGCCGTCCGCCACCCCGCCCGCCAAAGCTGACGCGGAAAAGGTGATCTGCAAGCGGATTGTCGAGACAGGTTCCTTCATAAGGGCGCACAAGACATGCGCGACGCGTGCCCAATGGGCGCGCAGCAGCGAAGCCAACAAGGCCGTCGCGCAGCGCATGGTCGAGGACAATAGCGGACGGCCCACCGGCCAATGACATGGCGGGCGGCGGTGGTCGGGCTCATGTCGGGCATCCTATTGGCACCTTCGGCCGCGACGGCTCAGGTATCGGACGGCGGCACGGTTCGCCAACTGGACCAGCTGAGCCAGTGCAGGGCGATGACCGACGACAAGGAACGGCTGGCTTGTTTCGATCGGGCCAGCGCAGCCATTCTGGCATCGCGGGCGGCCGGCGACCTGATGGTGCTCGACCGCAAGGCGGTAATCGCACGTAAGCAATCGCGGTTCGGGCTGGCGGTACCGACCAGTGAGATGTTCGGGGGCGGCAGAGCCGACGAGGTCACCGACGTCCGACAGTTGGACAGCACCATCAAAACCGCCAGCGCCGCCAAGGCCTATGGTCGCTGGAACCTGGAACTGGCCAATGGTTCGGTCTGGCAGACGGTCGATGCGTTGACCTTTGGCCCCAGCAAGGGCGATGCGATCACCCTGAAGGAAGCGCCACTGGGCGGCTATCGCGCGACGATCGCTGGCGGCCGCTCGATCCTGGTCAAGCGGATCCGCTGACCCCCCTCACCCCATCGGCCCCGTCACCAGCAGCGGGTCGAGCTTGCGCCCGCGCCATTGCAGGCTCCAATGGAGGTGCGGGCCGGTGGCGCGGCCCGTGGCGCCGACCGCGCCGATGGGTTGGCCCTGGCGGACATGGTCGCCGGGGCGGACGTCGATGCGCGACAGATGCAGGAAGGCGCTGTTGAGACCCTGGCCGTGGTCGAGCATCAGCAGATGCCCCTCCAGCGTGAAGGGCGTGTCCGCCGCCAGGATCACGACGCCGTCGGCAGGCGCGCGGACGATGGTGCCGGTGGCGGCGGCGATGTCGGTGCCGGAGTGATAGCTGCCCGGCTCGCCGCGATAGATTCGCTGTGCCCCGAACAGGCCGGAGATGCGGCCCCGGACCGGCCATATCAGCGGCTGACGCCAGCCCTCCGCATCGGTGACCTGGGCACGGGCGGCGCGGATCCGGTCGAGCTCGGGCGGGCGCAGCCGCTGGAATTCGGGATCGGGGACGGGATATTTGGGCAGGCGGTCGAGCCGCTCGATCCGCCAGGCGCGCGGCGCGACGGTCAGGCTCTGGCGCAACTGGCGACCGTCCGCCAGCGTCGCGACCAGTTCGGCGGCGGGTCCGGCGTCGCGGTCGAACCCGATCAGGAAGGCCCCGTCCGTCGTGAGCGGCACATCCTGTCCGTCGAGCGTCATCGCGACCGCGCCCGTGGGCGCCTGTCCCCGGATCAACCCGCCCTGGCTGAGTTCACCGGTCCAGCGGAACGCCGAGCGGGCGGCGGCGGCGGGCGACGCGACGGTCTGCGCCGGGACCGGGGACAAGCCCAGCCCCGCGACCAGCAGCCCCAGCGCGACACTGCCCGCCCTCCTCATTGCGGGGCGAGCACCTGCGCGGTCGCCTGCGCATCGGCATAGGCTTCCTGTCGGCTGGCGCTCCAATATTTCAGCTCCTCGAGCGGGATGCGACGGCCGGTCACCGCGCAGACGACATGGTCGCCCGGCGACAGGACACGAAAGCCATTGGCCAGATAATGGAGCCGCGCGGGGCGATCGGTGTTCGACATCAGCATCTTCGTCACTTTCGGGTCAAAGGAGCGTGGGCTGGTCCGGCCGGGATTGATCCGGCCTGGGCTCCCGTTTGGGCTTGTCATAGGTTTTGGGGGCGGGGCGCTCAACCCCGGCGCGGCTACCGTCCCCGTCCACCGCAACATCGACCGTGCCGTCGCGGAAACGCAGCGTCAGCGTGTCCGCCGCGCGCGCCGCCTCGGCCGAGGACAAGGTCTCGCCGCCGGGCCGCGCGGTGATGCGGGCATAGCCGCGCTCCAGGATCCGGTCGGGGTTGAGCGACTGGACCAGCCGCCAGGTCGCGGCCAGCCGGTCGCGCCCGCGCTCGACCTGGCGTTCCAGCACCGCCGGGCGCAGCGCCGCGCCCGCCCGGTCCAGCCCGCCGCGCGCCAGCGTCACCCGCCGCTCCAGCCCGCGATCGAGCCGCGCCCCCGCCTCGTCGGCGCGCTGGCGTTGGGGGCCCAGCAACTGGTCGCGCTTGGGCAGAAGGCGGGCCATGGCGTCCAGCCGCTCGCGCCCCCGCTCGACATAGCGGCGCGCGCAGCGTTCGGTCCGCTGGCGGTGGCTCGCCACCGTCAGGCGCAGGTCGGCCAGCACCGGCACCGCGATCTCCGCCGCCGCCGTGGGGGTCGGCGCGCGCAGGTCGGCGGCATAGTCGCACAGCGTCGTGTCGGTCTCATGCCCCACCGCCGAGATGATCGGGATGGTGCAGTCGGCGACCGCGCGGACCACCACCTCTTCGTTGAACGACCACAGATCCTCGATCGAGCCGCCGCCGCGCGCGACGATCACCAGATCGGGACGCGGCACCGGGCCGCCGGGCGCGATCGCGTCGAAGCCCCGGATCGCGGCGGCGACCTCCCTGGCCGAGCCCTCGCCCTGTACCTTGACCGGCCAGACGATGACGTGCGTCGGGCAGCGATCCTCCAGCCGGTGGAGGATGTCGCGGATCACCGCGCCGGTCGGCGAGGTGACGACCCCGATCACCGGCGGCATGAAGGGGAGCGGCCTTTTCCGCTCGCGCGCGAACAGCCCCTCGCCCGCCAGCTTCGCCTTCAGCTTCTCGAACAGGGCCATCAGCGCGCCCGCGCCCGCCAGCTCCATCCGCTCGACGACGATCTGGTATTTGGACCGGCCGGGGAAGGTGGTCAGGCGGCCGGTGGCGATCACCTCGATCCCGTCCTGCGGCTGGAAGGGCAAGCTATTCGCCGCCCCCTTCCACATCACCGCGTCGATGACGGCATTCTCGTCCTTCAGGCTCATATAGACATGGCCCGAGGTGGCGCGCTTATATCCGGAAATCTCGCCGCGCAGGCGGACATGGCCGAACTCGCCCTCCACCATCCGCTTCAGCTTCAGGCTGAGTTCGCCGACCGACAGCGCGAGCGCGTTGTCGCCGGCGATCTCCTCGGCTACCAGCCTCGCACTTTCGTCATAGGGATAAGGATCGGGCATGAACGTCCTGCTGCTGGGATCGGGGGGCCGCGAACATGCGCTGGCATGGAAGCTGGCCCAGTCGCACGGGTTAGATACGCTCTACGCCGCGCCCGGCAACCCCGGTATCGCCGCGCATGCGACCTGCGTCGGCTTGAACGCGACCGATCACGCCGCCGTGGTGGCGTTCGTGAAGGAACACGCCATCGGCCTGGTCGTGGTCGGGCCCGAGGCGCCGCTGGTCGACGGGCTGGCCGATTCGCTGCGCGCCGAGGGCGTGCCGGTGTTCGGCCCGAGCAAGGCCGCCGCGCAGCTTGAGGGCTCCAAGGGCTTTACCAAGGACCTGTGCCGCCGCGCCGACATCCCGACCGCGGGCTATGTCCGCGTCTCGACCCTCGCCGACGCGCAGGCGGCGCTCGCCACGACCTTCGGCCTGCCCGTCGTCATCAAGGCCGATGGCCTGGCGGCGGGCAAGGGCGTGACCGTCGCCTTCACCCGCGCCGAGGCCGATGCCGCGATCGCCGACCTGTTCTCCGTCCCCGGTGCCGAAGTCGTGATCGAGGAATTTCTGGCCGGCGAGGAGGCCAGCCTGTTCGTCCTGACCGATGGCGAGGCGCTCCTCCCCTTCGGCTCGGCGCAGGATCACAAGCGCGTCGGCGACGGCGATACCGGCCCCAATACCGGCGGCATGGGCGCCTATAGCCCCGCGCGCGTCCTGACCCCCGAGCTGGAGCGCCAGGCGATCGACCGGATCGTCCGCCCCACCGTGGATACGCTGCGCGCCGAAGGGACACCCTTTTCGGGCGTGCTCTATGCCGGGCTGATGCTGACCGAGCAGGGGCCCAAGCTGATCGAATATAACGCCCGCTTCGGCGATCCCGAATGCCAGGTGCTGATGCTGCGCTTCCAGGGCGATCTGCTGGCGGTGATGCTGGCGGTGGCCGAGGGGCGGCTGGCCGAGCTGCCCGCGCCCGCCTTCTCGGACGATCCGGCGCTGACCGTGGTGATGGCGGCTTCGGGCTATCCCGGCACGCCCAGCGCGGGCGGAAGCATCGATGCGATCGACGCCGCAGAGGCGACCGGCGCGGTCGTGTTCCAGGCGGGCACCCGGATGGACGGCGAGCAGCTGGTCGCCAGCGGCGGCCGCGTGCTGGCGGTCACCGCCAGCGCCGCCACCGTGGGCGAGGCGCAGGCCGCCGCCTATCGTGCGGTCGACGCGATCCGCTTCCCCGACGGCTTCTGCCGCCGCGACATCGGCTGGCGCGAGGTCGCGCGGGAGGCCGATGCGCAGGGAACCGAGGCCTGAGCCTGACGATTGGGCTCGCGATCGCGGCGATGGGACAATAGGGTAAGGCCATGAACGAGACTTCTGCGACGGCGCAAAGCCTGATCCCCGATGGCGTGGCGACCATCACCACCATCCATTTCGCCCTGATCGCGCTGGTCGCGGTGGCGGCGATCGCGGTCATCCTGATCGGGATGCGGCTCAAGCATCGCCGGAACAAGGCCACCCGCCAGGTCGAGGACAATGCCGAGGAAGCGGGCGTCGCGCTCCGCCAGCCCGACAGCGCCCCGATCCGCGAGGCCGAGCTGACGCAGCCCCGGCCCGTTCCGGAGCCCGCACCAGCGCCTGCACCCGCTCCGGCTCCGGCCGCCCCGCCGCCACCCCCGGTCATGCCCGCCCCTGCGGCACCCGAGGAATCGCCGGTGGCGGACGAGCCGCTGAACGCCGAGCCGGTCGCCGCGGCCGCCCCGCTGGCCGCCAGCCCCGCCGCCGAAGCTGCTCCGCAACCTGCTCCCGCCCAGGCCGCGCGGCCCGAGGATCAGCCGATCACGCTGCTCAAGGGCCTGGGGCCGAAGCTGACCCAGAAGCTGGCCGAACATGGCATCACCACGGTCGGCGACATGGCGGGGCTGAGCGAGGCGCAGGCCCAGTCGCTCGACGCGCAACTGGGACCGTTTTCGGGCCGGATGGCGCGCGACCGCTGGCTGGAACAGGCGCGACTGCTGGCGGCGGGCGACCGTGCGGGCTTCGAGGCGGTGTTCGGCAGGCTCTGACGGAACGGGGGCTTTGCCGGTCGGTTGAGGTGCGATGACGACACTCGATCCCGCCACCACCGCGCTCATCCTCATCGACCTGCAACGGGGCATCGTCCCGCGCGCCGGTGGCCCCCGCTCAGGCGACGAGGTCGTGGGCACCGCCAAGACGCTCGCCGCCCGCTTCCGCGCGGCGGGTGCGCCGGTCGTGCTGGTCCATGTCGGCTTCACGCCCGAGACGATGCCCAGCCAGACGGTCGACCGCCCCAGCCTGCCGCCCGAGGGCACCCCGCCCGACTTCAGCGAACTGGTCCCCGGCCTGGCCGAGCCCGGCGACATCGTCGTGCTCAAGCATCACTGGGGCGCTTTCACCGGCACCGACCTGGACCTGCAACTGCGGCGACGCGGGGTACGGACGGTGGTGATCGCGGGCATCTCGACCAATATGGGCGTGGAATCGACCGCGCGGTCGGCGTGGGAACTGTCCTATGACGTGGTCATCGCCGAAGATGCCTGCGCGTCGCAGTCGAGCGAACTCCACGCCTTTGCGGTCGACCATATCCTGCCGCTGATCGCGCGCGTGGTGGCGTCCGGGGATATTCGGTTGGAAGGTTGAGTCCCGCCATCGATCCCGCCCATGGCGGATCGCCATTCCGCGATGCCTTTCCTTCCCTCGCCCCTCGCAGAGGGGAGAGGGTTGCGCAGACTTGGTCTTTGCGAGAGCAAAGGCCTAGTCGGAGCTGGGTGAGGGGTGGGCGCTCGCTCCGCGAGCGCGCGAGCCTTCGGGGCTCGCTCAACCCCTCACCCAAGCTACGCTAGCCAGCGGGCTGGCAAGCTTCGCTAACCCTCTCCCCTGTCCAGGGGAGAGGGCAAGAAGAAGCAATACTGAATGTCGATCGGCCGTGACCTTTCGGTCAAGACGGGTGGGGGGAACGGCATGGAATTCCTGTTCGAGATCCTGATTCAATATGGCGGCGAAATCCTGATCCAGCTGCTGATCGAGACGGCTGCGGAGATCGGGTTACACAGCATGGGCGAAACCTTCACCAAGCCGAAGAACCCGGTCATTGCCACCATCGGCTTCACCCTTTGGGGCCTGGCGGCAGGCGGACTGAGCCTGTTGCTGTTCCCATCCTCGCCCATCACCAACCCGGACTGGCGCCGGATCAATGTGATCGTGACGCCGTTCGTCGCGGGCGGCGTCATGGCGGTGATCGGCAGCCTTCGGCGGCGCAAGGGCCTGTCCCTGATCCGCCTGGACCGCTTCGGCTATGCGTATGTGTTTGCGCTCGTCATGGCGCTGGTCCGGTTCCGCTGGGCCGGATAGGCGCGTCTTCGCGTCGCGGGGCCGCCGCAGCGGGCTATCGGTCTGCTACGCTTCGCTGACCAGAAGCTTGTCGATCCGCCGTCCGTCCAGGTCCACGACCTCGAAGCGCCAGCCCTGCTCGACGAAGCTCTCGCCCTCGGTCGGCAGGTGGCGGAACACCGCCAGCGCCAGGCCCGCCACGGTCGCATAGTCGCGGTCGTCGGGCAGGTCGATGCCCAGCCGGTCGGCCAGCGCGTCCGCCGCCATGGTGCCTGCGACCAGCAGCGAGCCGTCATCGCGCTCGACCACCGAGGGGGCCTCGCCCGGATCGGCGTCCGAGGCGAACTCGCCCGCGATCGCCGCCAGCAGGTCGGCCGGGGTCACGATCCCTTCGAAATGGCCGTACTCGTCATGGATCAGCGCCATCGGCACCTCGGCCTGGCGCAGCGCCAGCAGCACGTCCATCGCGTCGATCCGGTCGATGACGACGGGGGCCTTGCGCATCAGCTGCTTGAGGTCGAGCGGCTCGCCCCGGAACAGCGCCATGGCGATATCGCGCGCCTGCACCACCCCGACCACCGCGTCGATCGAGCCCTCCCCCACCGGCAGGCGGGTGCGCGGGCTTTCGAGCAGCTTGGCGCGGATCGCGGCATCGTCCAGCGTGCAGTCCAGCCAGTCGATCTCGGTACGCGGCGTCATCACCTCGCGCACCGGCCGGTCGGCCAGCCGCACCACGCCCGAGATGATCGAGCGTTCATGCTCCTCGATCACGCCCGACTTGGACGCCTCGGCGACGATCAGGTGCAGCTCCTCGGCGGTCACCTGATCCTCATTGTCGCGGTTCAGGCCCAGCAGCTTGAAGATCACCCCGCTGGTCGAATCGAGGATCCAGACGATCGGCGCGGTGCCGACCGCCAGCCAGCGCATCGGCACCGCGACGAAGGCGGCGATCGGCTCGGGCTTGCGCAGCGCAAACTGCTTGGGCACCAGCTCGCCTAGGATCAGCGAGGCATAGGTGGTCAGCCCGATCACCAGCGCGAAGCCCAGCGTCGCGGCGGTCGAGGGCGCGATGCCCAGCGTCTCCAGCCGCGCGGCGGTCGGCGTGCCCAGGCTGGCACCCGAATAGGCGCCCGCGATGATGCCGGTCAGGGTGATGCCGATCTGCACCGTCGACAGGAACTTGCCCGGATCGGCGGCCAGCGTCAGCGCGGCCTGCGCGCCCTTGCGGCCGCTGCGCGCCATCGCCTCCAGCCGGGCGCGGCGCGACGACACGATCGCCAGCTCGCTCATCGCGAACGCCCCGTTCAACGCGACAAGCGCGAGGATGATGAGGACGTCGATCCACGGAAAGGGGGGCAGCGGTGCCATCGGTACAGGGTGCTCATAGCGGGACGGGAGGGCCTTCGACAACTCCCGTCGTCATGTTCCGTTCAGATCGCTTGCGGAACAAGCGCCACCGGGTTCGCGTTTCCGGGAGTGAGACGCGACAATCTAACAAGGGTTATGCGCATGAAGACGTCCGCTAAGTTCCTGTCCATGGCCGCAATGTCGGCGGTGCTCGCCACCTCGGCCTGCACGACCGATCCCGAAACCGGACAGCAGCGCCTGTCCAAGGCCGCGATCGGCGGCATCGGCGGCGCGGTCGGCGGCTATCTGCTTGGCGACCTGGTCGGCGGTCGGCGCGACCGGACCGAGAAGATCCTGGGCGCCGGCATCGGCGGCCTCGCCGGGGCCGGGATCGGCGCCTATATGGACAAGCAGGAGCGCGACCTGCGCGCGCGGACCGCGGGCACCGACGTGCAGGTGGTGCGCCAGGGCGACGACCTGCTGCTGAACCTGCCCTCGGGCATCACCTTCGCCTATAACTCGTCGCAGGTGCAGCCGCAGTTCCGCCAGACGCTGGATCAGGTCGCCGACATCCTGTCTCAGTATAAGCAGACCTATATCGACGTGTACGGCCACACCGATTCGACCGGCAGCGATGCGTACAACCAGCGCCTGTCTGAACAGCGCGCGGTCTCGGTCGCGGATTATCTCGCCTCGCGCGGGGTGCAGCCCGCCCGCATCGGCACGCGCGGCTTCGGCAAGTCGCAGCCGATCGCCTCGAACGACACCGAGGAAGGCCGCGCCGCCAATCGCCGCGTCGAGATCAAGATCGTGCCGATCCGCGAGGGCGACCTGCGCTGATCGAATCGTGATTCGCGACCATGGCAAAGGGCTCGGACGGGATACCGTCCGGGCCTTTTTGCTTTGTCCGGAAGCGCATCATCCGCCCTTATGGACATGGATGCGTATGAATCCTTCGGCAAGCGATGGTGGCTCGAATTGCCCGGCAACGGACAGGATGGCGGCTTCCGGCACGATCTGATCGGCGGGGCGGCATGCGTTGCGTGACAGGGCGATGGCGACCGGGGTATCGATCCACACTGCCTCGATCGGCATGTCGGCCTGCTTGGCGATGGCGACGATCCTCGCCCGGTGCCGAATGCCGGGTAACGCCGCATCGAAATAGACGGTTGCCGGGCAGACAGGTTGAGAGGCAATCCAACAGGTCTTGCCCGAACCCTGGATACCGCAGACCAGAATGACCCGCCCGGGCCGGGGAAGGCGGGACAGCGCCTGTTCCAAGGCCGCATAGCACCAGGCCCAGGCGGCTTCGTTCCGCTCGGCCGTCCAAACTCGCCCATGATCGGTTTCGAGAAAGGCGTCCGGGTTGATGACGATCTGATGAGTCGCCGACATCGTCTGTCGCCTGCCTTATCGCCGGACCGCGAAGAAATCGCGCAACAGGCCCGCCGCCTCCCCCTCGCCGATCCCGGCATAGATGTCCGGCCGGTGGTGGCAGGTCGGCTGCGCGAAGAAGCGGGGGCCGTGCTCGACCGCCCCGCCCTTGGGATCGCTGGCCGCATAATAGAGTCGCGCGATCCGCGCATGGGCGATGGCCCCCGCGCACATCGCGCAGGGCTCCAGCGTGACCCAGAGGTCGCAATCCTCCAGCCGGTCGCGGCCTAGTGTCGCGGCCGCCGCGCGAATCGCCTGGATCTCGGCATGGGCGGTGGGGTCGTGCAGGCGGCGCGGCGCGTTGGCCCCCGTGGCCAGGATCACGCCATCGCGAATCACCACCGCGCCGACCGGCACCTCTCCGGCCTGCCCCGCCTGGGCAGCGGCGTCGAGCGCGGCACGCATCGGGGCGGGGAGCGGAAACATGCCCCCTCCCTGCCGCGCGCGGCGAACAGGGGCAAGAGCGGTGCCCCTGCCCCTTATGGCTTATTGCGCGTTGTCGGCGGGCTTTTCGACCTTCACCGTGGGCACCTCGACGGTCTTGGTCTCGGTGCCGACCGAGACCTTGGGCCCCTCGGCGCGGAAGGCGGGGGCCTGCACCACCGCCGGACGGGTCTGGTCGATATTGACCCAGCCCATCGCCATGGCCCCGGCGACCAGCAGGAGGACGATGCCGATAAGGACGAGAAAGGCGCGCATGGGTCTGGCTCCATCAGGTTCGTTGCCGTAACAACGCCCCGTTCACCGGGCCGGTTGCACGGGCCCCGATGGGGAATCGGTTGACGCGGACGCCGGTACGGGTTATCCGCGCGGCCTTTCCGGGCATTGCCTGAAACCAGGATAACGATCATGTCGCGCATTTGCGAGCTGACCGGCAAGGGCCGGCAGGTGGGTAACAACGTTTCCCACGCCAACAACAAGACCAAGCGTACGTTCCTGCCGAACCTGCAGAACGTCACGCTGATTTCCGACGCGCTGGAAAAGAGCGTCCGTCTTCGCGTTTCGACCCACGGCCTGCGTTCGGTCGAGCACAATGGCGGCCTCGACAACTGGCTCGTCAAGACCTCGGACGACCAGCTCAGCCTGCGCGCCCGTCGCCTGAAGCGCGACGTCGTGAAGAAGCTGGCCTCGACCCAGACCGAAGCCGCCGCCGCGTAATTTCGCGACGCGACTGCCGAGGTTTCGAAGCCCGCCGCTCCCCGGAGCGGCGGGTTTTCGACGTTTGGTTGGGCGTGCGTAGGGGCATGGGCCAGGTCGGATCGACAGTCAGGATTGCGTCTTCTTCCCCTCTCCCCTGGACAGGGGAGAGGGTTAGGGTCAGGACCCATTGATGTGAGCGTCGCGATCTGATTCAGGCTTCCGCAAGGAGACCGGGATGAGCGACCTGTTTTGGCTGACGGACGAGCAGATGGAGCGCCTGCAGCCGTTCTTTCCCAAGAGCCACGGCAAGCCGAGGGTGGACGACCGGCGGGTGCTGAGCGGCATCGTGTTCGTCAACAAGAACGGGCTGCGCTGGCGAGATGCGCCCAGCGCCTACGGCCCGCACAAGACGCTGTATAACCGGTGGAAGCGCTGGGGCGAGCGAGGCGTGTTCACGCGCATGATGGAGGGGTTAGCTGCGGGCGATGCCGAGCCCAAGACCGTGATGATCGACGCGACCTACCTGAAGGCGCACCGCACGGCATCGAGCTTGCGGGTTAAAAAGGGGATCTCGGCCGCCTGATCGGTCGGACCAAAGGCGGCATGAACACCAAGCTCCATGCCGTTGCCGATGCGAACGGCCGCCCCTTGAGCTTCTTCATGACCGCCGGCCAAGTCAGCGACTACACCGGCGCGGCAGCGCTGCTGGACGAACTGCCAAAAGCGCAGTGGCTGCTCGGGGACCGCGGCTACGACGCCGACTGGTTCCGCGACGCCCTCCAGGCCAAGGGCATCCAGCCCTGCATCCCGGGCCGGCGATCACGCAACGAGCCGGTCAGGTACGACAAGCGTCGCTACCGGCGTCGCAGCCGCATCGAGATCATGTTCGGCCGCCTTAAGGACTGGAGGCGCGTCGCTACCCGCTACGATCGCTGCCCCACGGCCTTCTTCTCCGCCGTCGCTCTCGCTGCCACCGTTATCTTCTGGCTGTGATCAACGAGTCCTGACCCTAGCGAAGCTTGCCAGCCTGCTGGCTAGCGCAGCTTGGGTGAGGGGTTGAGCGAGCCTGTAGGCTCGCACGCTCGCAGAGCGAGCGCCCACCCCTCACCCAGCTCCGACTAAGCCTTTGCTTTCGCAAAGACCAAGTCTGCGCAACCCTCTCCCCTCTGCGAGGGGCGAGGGAAGGATAAGGCATCATGGAATGCCGATCGGCCCTGGGGCGTGGCCTTCGACTTCGCTCAGGCTGAACGGGTGTCAGCATCCGTGTCCGCGATTCGCCTGGTCCATTCCAAACCGCCGTTCGGCCGATGCGAAGCCGAAGGCCGCGCGAATCGCCCGATCAGCGTCGGTCCAGCCGGAATTTCAGCAGATAGCTGCGCTCGATCGGCAACTGGTTGTCGTCCGACACCAGCCACAGGATCGTCGCCCCGCCCTCCTGCGTCACCGCGACCCCTTCGAAATTGTCGTGGATCAGCGGCGCGTCGAGTTCGGCGAGCAGATGCCCCCGCACCACCCGTCCCGGCGCGATTCGCTCCGCCGGGACCAGCATGATTCGATTCGAGAATCGGAACGGCAGCCGGAATCGCCGCTCGACCACGATCAGCGCGCCGTCGGGCAAGGCGGCGACGTCCGCCACATCGTAATCGGGCGACACGCGATAGGCGAACAGGCGCGGGCGGTGGCGCAACGGATCGCCCGCGAAGATCAGCCCCTGCCGCGTGGTCTTGCGCGACGCCTCGCCCCCACGCCACAGCGTGCGGCGAATCTTGGCCTCTTCGGAAATGGTGACGAATCGCCCGTCGGGCATCCGGGCCAGCGATTCGGGGCCGCCATTGATCGGCCAGCGCTTCATGCCGCGCGGCGCGACGAATCCCTCCGCGCGGGCGAAGCCGGGGGCATAGCGCCAGATCTGGTTATAGCGCTCGAACCCCACCCATAGGGCGCCGGTGCGCGGATCGACCGCCATCGATTCGCTGTCGCGGTCCCATTTCTGCCACCCGATCCCCGGCCCCGCGGGCAGGTTGGCGAAGCGGATGCCGTGCGGACGCCAGTCCCCGCCCATCGCGAACTGCACGACATTGCCGCCGTCGCTGAGCAGGGTGAAACGGTCCCCCGTCACCGTCAGCGACGAGAATCCGCCAAAGGCCGGATCGCGGCTGGTCAGCGCCACACCGCCCAGATAGGTCAGCGCGCCCAGCGTCCGGCGCGACGGATCGCGCGGGTCGAGCGCGACGCGGCGCACGTCCATCTGCCCCCGCTGCTCCAGCAGGCCCAGCCGCGCCTCACCCGACCATCCGGGGATACAGGCCAGCAGCAACAGGCAGGACAGGAGGATACGCATGGCGCCTCATACGCGCCGCGCCGCAACACGACAGCGCCAAAAATACGGCCGCCCGATCGGATCGGCACAGGCTGGCGCGGATGAACGGCGGATAACCGGGGCATTCAGGAAAGGCTCAAGCCGAATCGTCCAGAAGCGGATCAACGGCGGACGGGACCGCCGATCGAAACGAAATATCGGGAGTGATACCATGATGAAGACCCTGACCCTGGCGGCGACCACGCTGGCGATGCTCGGCGGCGCTGTCCTGCCTGCGACCGCCGCGGATGCGCACCGCTATCGCCGGGCCTATCATGCCGATCGCTACGACCGGGGTTATGAGGATGGCGCGCGCGCCGAATATCAGGCGCGCAAGTGCCGCCGCTCCGGCACCACCGGCACCATCGTCGGCGCGGTCGCGGGTGGCCTGCTGGGCCGGACGATCGACACCGATGGCGACCGCACGCTGGGCACGCTGATCGGCGGCGGTGCGGGCGCGCTGGCGGGCCGCGCGATCGAGCGGTCGGGTCGTCCGGGCTATTGCCGCTAACACAGTTCGGGCGGGCGGGGCCTGTATCTGCCCCACCCGCCCCGGTTTTCCTCGCGTAGCGTATCGAGGACGGAACGCCGATCTCCCCCGTGGAGGTCGGCGTTCTTGCATCAGTACATGTGCTGGCCGCCGTTGATCGACAGGGTCGAGCCGGTGACGAAGCCCGCCTCGTCCGAACACAGGAACGCGACGCCGCGCGCGATCTCATGCGCCTGGCCCAGTCGGCCGACCGGGATCTTGGCGACGATCTTCTCCAGCACGTCGGCGGGGACGGCGGCGACCATGTCGGTGTCGATATAGCCCGGCGCGATCGCGTTCACGGTCACGCCGACGCGCGCGCCTTCCTGCGCCAGCGCCTTGGTGAAGCCATGGATGCCCGACTTGGCGGCGGCATAGTTGACCTGGCCATACTGGCCCGCCTGGCCGTTGATCGAACCGATATTGACGATGCGACCCCATTTGCGCTCGCGCATGCCGGGGAACACCGCCTTGGCCATGTTGAAGCAACCGCCCAGATTGGTGTCCATGACCTCCTTCCACATCTGGTAGGTCATCTTCAGCAGCGTGCCGTCACGGGTGATGCCCGCATTGTTGACGACGATGTCGACCGGGCCCAGTTCTTCGGCGACCTGCGCGGCGCCCGCCTGGACCGCGTCATAATCGGCAACGTCCCACTTATACGCCTTGATCCCGGTGCGTTCGGAGAACTCGCGAGCGCGTTCGTCATTGCCCGCATAATTGGCGGCGACGGTCACGCCCGCCTCTTTCAATGCCAGGCTGATCGCCTCGCCAATACCGCGCGTACCACCCGTCACAATCGCGACCCGTGCCATCAAACCTCTCCCATTTTCCGATTGTGGCTTAAAAGGGGCAGAGGTCATCCGCAATGGCGAAGACCGGGCGAAACGTAATATTACGCTACGGCAACCACCCCTGAAGCTCGCGTGCGATCAATCCGCGCAGCATCGCGATCCCGACGTCACTGTCGTTGAGGCAGGGCAGATAGGCGAAATGGGTGCCGCCCGCGCCCTCGAAACTTTCGCGACCGCGAATCGCCAGTTCCTCCAGCGTCTCGATACAGTCGGCCGAGAAACCCGGCGCCAGGATCGCGACCTTGCGGATGCCCCGTCCGGGCAGCGCCTCCAGCACGGTGTCGGTCGCGGGCTCCAGCCATTTGGCGCGGCCGAATCGCGACTGGAACGCGACCAGCAATTCGCGGTCGCCCAACGTGTCCTTCATCGCCTCGGCCAGCAACCGCGCGGTCTTGCGGCAATGGCAGTGATAGGGGTCGCCCAGCTCCAGCGTGCGCTGCGGCATGCCGTGGAAGCTGGCGACGACCGCCTCGGGGGTGAAATCCAGCGCGGCGAGCTGCGTCTCCAGCTGCGTCTTCAGCGCGTCGATATAGAGCGCATCGTCATAATAAGGCGGCAGGGTGCGGATCGCGGGCTGCCAGCGCATCGTCGCCAGATGCGCGAAGGCCCGGTCATTGGCGGTCGCGGTCGTCGCCGCGCAATATTGCGGATAGAGCGGCGCGAGCAGGATCCGCTCGCACCCCGCATCCTTCATCGCCTGTACCTGGTCGGCAATGGCGGGACGGCCATAGCGCATCGCCCAGTCGACCATGACGCCGGGCCCGAACGCGTCCTTCAGCGCCGCCGCCTGCGCCTTGGTGATGGCGGCGAGCGGCGAGCCGTCCTCGCGCCAGACCAATGAATAGGCATGGGCCGACTTCTTGGGCCGGGTGTTCAGGATGATACCGCGCAGGATCGGCTGCCACAGCAGGGCGGGAATCTCGATGACGCGGCGGTCCGACAGGAATTCGCCCAGATAGCGCTTCACCGACTTCGGGTCGGGCGCGTCGGGGGTGCCCAGATTCATCAGGAGCACGCCGATCTTCGGACGCGGGACGGGCGGATGGTCGGGGGGCAACATCAGGCGGACAACTCCATCGGCAGGCTTCGTATCCGTGGGAA
This sequence comes from Sphingomonas sp. SORGH_AS_0950, assembly GCF_030818415.1. NCBI lineage: Bacteria > Pseudomonadati > Pseudomonadota > Alphaproteobacteria > Sphingomonadales > Sphingomonadaceae > Sphingomonas > Sphingomonas sp. SORGH_AS_0950. The sequence continues at coordinate 2,750,013 of NZ_JAUTAE010000001.1, read as the reverse complement.
GCCCGGCAGGGTGGCAAGCGCATTGGCGATGGCGGGCGCGACCGGCGGCACGGCCAGTTCGGACACGCCGCCGGGGGCTTCGTCCGAGCGGATCAGCTCGACCGTGATGTCGGGGGTGTCGGCCAGACGCGGCAGGTTCAGCGCCCCCAGCCGCGCGGGCTCGGCCAGTCCCTGGACGAAGCCGACCGCGCCGCCGCGCCATGCGGCGAGCCCGAAGATCAGCCCGCCCTCGATCTGCTGGCGCACGATGTCGGGGTTGACGATCCGCCCGGCATCGACCGCCGCGACCAGCCGGTCGACGATCGGCCGCCCCGCGGCGTCGCGGTGGACCTCCGCCATCACCGCGACGAAGCTGCCGCGAAAGGCGTGCGCCGCCACGCCCTGCCCGCTGCCCGCGCGGCCCCCTTCCCATCCGCCCAGCGACGCGGCGGTGGACAGGCAGCGCGCCAGGCGCGGCGCCTCGCCCAGCATCGTCATCCGCCAGGCCAGCGGATCGGCCCCGGCGGCCTGCGCGCATTCGTCGAGAAAGGATTCGGTCACAAAGCCATGACCGACATGGGCGCCGCCGCGCACATGGCCGGTCGGGATGGGCAGCTCGACGGCGTGATGATCCACCGCCAGCGCCGGGATCGCATAGGGCGGCACCGCTCCCCCCATCGCATAGGCGTCGCCCCGCGCCATGCCCGCCCGGACGAACCCGCCGGGCATCAGCCGCCCGGCCAGATCGCGGCCGGTGTCCGGCGCGGCGACGCGCGCCCGCCACGCCAGCAGCCGCCCGCCCGCCACGCGCGCGGTCATCTCGGCCCGCATCGGCGCGCGGTACGCGTCGCGGCGCAGATCCTCGGTCCGCGACCAGAGGAGGTTGACCGGCCGCTTCAACCGGACCGCGATCACAGCCGCCTGCGCCGCCGCCTCGCTCTCAAGCGCGATGCCGAAGGATCCGCCGATCGGCATGGGGTGGACGATCACCCGGTCCGGCGCGATCCCCGCCGCCCGCGCCGCGATTTCGCGCGCCCGGACCGGGGCCTGGGTCGGCAACCACAGCTCCAGCCCGCCGTCGCGCCAGGCGGCCACCGCCGCGCGCGACTCGATCGCGGCATGGACCCCCACCCCGATCCGATAGCGTGCCGCGATCCGCCCCCCGCCTTCCAGCGCAGCCTCGACATCGCCCTGCGAGGCGACCGAGTGCCCCTTCCCCGCCAACGCCGCGTCGAGCGCGCGGGCCATGTCCGCCGTCGTCGGGATCGGCCCCTCGGTCACGGCGCGCGGTGCCAGCGCATCGAGGCCCTTTTGCGCGATCCACCAGCTGGCGGCGGCGACCGCGACCCAATCGTCGCCCTCGACCACATCGACCACGCCCTGCACCCGCATCGCCGCCGCGCGGTCGATCGCGATGGAGCGGGTCCGCCCCCAGGGGGCATGGCGAACCGCGACATGCACCATATCGGGCAAGCGGATATCCGCGGTGAAATTGGCCGAGCCATCGACCTTGGCGGGTGAATCGAGCCGGGGCAGGTCCCGGCCCGCCAGCGCGCCCGCACCGCCGCTGCCCAGCGGCAGGGGCTCGGGCACCGTCTCGCCCGCCGCCGCCTCGGCCAACTCGGCGAAGCGCAGCCGCTGCGCGCCATGGGTGATGAAGCCCTGCTTCGCCTCGCATGCGGTCCATGCGACGCCCCAGCGCCGCGCCGCGGCCTGCGCCATCAGCGCGCGCGCGGTCGCGGCGGCGGCGCGTGCGGGGGCCTCGAACATGCGGATCGAACTCGACCCGGCGGTCAGCATCACCATGGCCCGGCGCAGCCATTCGGCGCGCACCGCCTCGGGCAGCCGGTCGAACGCGCCCTCGAACAGCGAATCGACCCCGACGCTATTGGCATAAAGCGGGCCGAGCGGCGCGGACTCGACCGCGACCGTCCGCCAGTCCGCGCCCAGTTCGTCGGCGACGACCTGCGCCAGCGTCGTCGCGATCCCCTGCCCATGCTCGGCCTGGGGCACCGCGACGGTGACGATGCCGTCGCGCCCGATCTTCAGCCATGCGCCGAACGCCTGCTCGCCCGGCTCGGTGGCGAGATCGGGCACATAGGCGCGCGGCCACAGCCCCCAGGCGACCAGCAACCCCGCCCCCGCGCCCCCGCCGATCAATATGTTGCGCCGGTTCAGTTCCATCCCCGCCAGCCTTAGCCGACAGGCAGGAGCAGACAAGCCGGGGGTTTCGCTGTCTCAAAGCGACGGAGTCGATTGTTCGCGCGATGCCGCGAAGTCTCTTGGTTCGCGCAGAGGCACGGACGGCGCAGAGGGGGACCCGCCGCACGATCATCCCGCCATCTCGATCGGCAGACACTGTCATGCATGATAAGCAGACTGGCCTGGCGGCCGGACCGGACACCTCTGCGCCCTCCGCGCCTCTGCGCGCAAAAATCTTCGCGCCTTCGCGGCTTCGCGTGAATCCCGTTCGGCGACCGTCCTGGCGTGGCCTTCGACTGCGCTCAGGCTGAACGGCGGGAGGGAATGGGTCTGGATACAAAAGACCGTTCAGCCTGAGCGCAGTCGAAGGCCACACCCCACCCCACCAAGCCCCCACGGCACCGAAGCCCCGGTCTTGGTGTTGTCTCACGACCGCTCTATGGAGACGGGCCAGAAAGGGAAACGCGCTTGATCCTGTCCATGCTCGCGGCCGCCGGCGGCCATATCCGGTTCGAGGATCTGGGGTTGCACCCGGACATCTTCTCGATCGGCTTCTTCACGCTGCGCTGGTACAGCCTGGCCTATATCGCCGGTATCCTGTTCGGATGGTGGTATCTGGGCCGGATGCTCGACCGGCCGGGCGCGCCGATGTCGCGGACCCATGCCGACGATCTGGTCTTCTATGCCACGCTGGGGATCATCCTGGGCGGGCGGATCGGCTATGTGATCTTCTACGCGCCCGAGATGTTCCTGCACCCGGTGCGGATCCTGCGCCTTTGGGACGGAGGCATGAGCTTTCATGGCGGCGCGGTCGGCACCGGGGTCGGTGTCATCCTGTTTGCGCGCAAGCACAAGCTCAACTGGCTGCGCATCCTCGACTATCTGGTCTGCGCCGCGCCGGTCGGACTGTTCCTGGGTCGCCTGGCCAATTTCGTGAACGGCGAGCTGTGGGGCAAGCCGTCGGACGTGCCCTGGGCGATCGTCTTTCCGCGCACCGTCCCCTTCGGCCTGCCCGACCCGGCGCGCCACCCCAGCCAGCTGTACGAAGCGGGGCTGGAGGGGCTGGTCCTGTTCGCGGTGATGAGCTTCGCCTTCTGGCGGACCAAGGCGCGCTACGATCCCGGCAAGCTGTCCGGCCTGTTCCTGCTCGGCTATGGCATCGCCCGCTTCATCGTCGAGTTCTTCCGCGAACCCGACCAGCAACTGCGCGCCTTTGCACAGATGACCGGGCTGCACATGGGCCAGTGGCTGTGCGTGCCGATGATCCTGGGCGGGCTGTACCTGATGAACAGCGCCAAGGCCCGCCGCGTCCGCGTAGAGCCGATCGCGGGCAGCGACAGCGTCGCCTGACGCTCTTGCGGGCGGGCGTGCCGGGGGGCAGAGCGGGGGCATGACGAACCCGCTGATCCCCCCCGCCGATCATAAGCCCGAGCCCGAGGACGCGCTGCCCGAACGGCTCGCCCGCGCGATCGCGCTTGCCGGACCGATCCCGGTGGCGCAGTTCATGGCCGCCGCCAATGCGCATTATTATGGCACCCGCGATCCGCTGGGCGCGGGCGGCGACTTCACCACCAGTCCCGAGATCAGCCAGATGTTCGGCGAGCTGGTCGGCCTGTGGTGCGCCGACCTGTGGGACCGTGCGGGACGGCCCGAGATACATTGGGTCGAACTGGGTCCGGGGCGCGGCACGCTGGCGGCGGATGCGCGGCGGGCGATGGCGAAAGCGGGACTGACGCCGACCATCCATTTCGTCGAGACCAGCGCGACGCTCCGCACCGCGCAGCGCGAGCGGGTCGCGGACGCCCAGTGGCACGACACCGTCGAGACGCTGCCCACCGACCGGCCGCTGGTCGTCGTCGCCAACGAATTCTTCGATGCGCTGCCGATCCGCCAGCTCGTCCGGCGCGGGGATGGCTGGCATGAGCGACTGGTCGCCGCGCAGGACCTGTTGTTCCTGCCGATCGCCGGGCCGCCGGTGCCCCCGGAGATCATCCCCGAACCGCTGCGCACGGCCGAGGCCGGGTCGGTGATCGAGGTGTCCCCCGCGAGCGTCGCGGTGATGCGCGGCCTGTCCGCCCGGATCGCCGCGCAAGGGGGCGCCGCGCTGATCGTCGATTACGGCTATGAAGGCCCCGCCATCGCCGACACGCTCCAGGCGGTGCGCGTCCATGCCTATGCCAATCCCTTCGACCGGCCGGGCGAACAGGATCTGAGCGCGCATGTCGACTTCACGACGCTGGCCGCCGCCGCGCAGGGCGCCGGCCTCGCCGCCTTCGGGCCGGTGACGCAGCGCGACCTGCTCGGCGCGCTGGGGATCGACCAGCGCACCGCCGCGCTGGCCCGCGCGCATCCCGACCGCGCCGATGCGCTGCTCGCCGATCGCAACCGGCTGATGCAGGACATGGGCACGCTGTTCCGCGCGCTGGCGGTGACGCGGCCCGACTGGCCGGTGCCTGCGGGCTATGGCGCATGATCGCCTATCGCGACGCAGGCCCGGACGACGCCGCCCCCCTCGCCGTCATGGCGCGGACGGCGTTTACCGAGACGTTCGGCCATCTCTATCCGCCCGCCGACCTGAACGCCTTTCTGGACGAGGCCTTCGGCCCCACCGGCCTGCCGTCGCAGATCGGCGATCCGGCCTTTTCGATACGCCTGGCGCTGCAGGGGGATGCGGTGATCGGCTTTGCCAAGATCGGCCCCGTCGCCTTTCCCGGCGACTGGCCGGACGATGCGGTCGAGCTGTACCAGCTCTATGTCCTGTCGAGCCATCTGGGCGCGGGTGTCGGCCCCGCGCTGATGCGATGGGCCATCGACGCGGCCCGGCTTCGCGGCGCGCGCGACCTGATGTTGTCGGTCTATGTCGACAACCACCGCGCCAAGGCCTTTTACGCGCGCCACGGCTTTGTCGATGTCGGGCGCTATGACTTTGCGGTCGGCGACACGATCGACGAGGACCGGATCATGAGGCTGTCGCTATGACCATCGAAACGCTTCGCACCCCGCTATTGGGGGATGTGCCGCACGGTTTTCTCGGGCGGCGCGGCGGCGTGTCGGCGGGGATTCATGGCGGGCTGAATGTCGGGCTCGGCTCGCAGGACGATGCCGATGCGGTGGCCGAGAATCGCCGCCGCGCGCGTGACGCGGTGCTGCCCGGCGCGCGGCTCGTCACCTGCTACCAGATCCACTCGGCCGAGGCGGTGACGGTGCTGACCCCGCCCGAGGACGATGTCCGCCCGCATGGCGATGCGCTGGTGACCGACCGGCCGGGGCTGCTGCTCGGCATCCTGACCGCCGATTGCGCGCCCGTCCTGTTCGCCGATGCCGAAGCGGGGGTGATCGGCGCCGCGCATGCGGGCTGGAAGGGCGCGTTCGGCGGGATCACCGACGCCACGCTGCTGGCGATGGAGGCGCTGGGCGCGCGGCGCGAGCGGATCGCCGCCGCGATCGGCCCGTGCATCGCCCGCGCCAGCTATGAGGTCGATGCCGCCTTCCTCCGGCGCTTCGTCGAACAGGCGCCCGAGAATGAGCGCTTCTTCGCCGATGGTCGCCGCACGGACCATTACCAGTTCGATCTGGAGGCCTATGTCACGCATCGCCTCGCCGCCGCCGGGGTCTCGCGCGTCGCCGCGCTGGGCGAGGACACCTATGCGCAGGGCGACCGATTCTTCAGCTTCCGCCGCGCCACCCACCGCACCGAGCCATCCTATGGCCGCCAGATTTCGCTGATCGGCCTGGCCTGAGCCTCGCCAAAGCCGTTTGCCGCGCTATCCTGCCCGTATCGCCGCCGACAGAGCGGCCCCCTCGTTCGCAAGGAAACCGACATGCCGACCGAATCCGATCTGACCGGCGTCCCGCCCCAGACTCAGAGCCCGGCCACGGCCGAGCGCAGGAGCGATGCGACCAGCATCGGCGACCGCAAGCTGAGCCCCGCGACGCTGATGATGGGCCATGGCTTTGACCCGACCCTGTCCGAAGGATCGCTCAAGCCGCCGATCTTCCTGACCTCCACCTTCGTCTTCCCCAATGCGGCGGCGGGCAAGCGCCATTTCGAGGGCGTGACCGGCAAGCGGCCGGGCGGCGCGGACGGCCTGGTCTATTCGCGCTTCAACGGGCCGAATCAGGAGATATTGGAGGATCGCCTCGCCATCTGGGACGAGGCGGAGGACGCGCTGACCTTTTCCAGCGGCATGGCGGCGATCGCCACGCTGTTCCTGTCGATGGTCCAGCCGGGTGACGTGATCGTCCATTCGGGTCCGCTCTATGCCGCGACCGAGACGCTGATCGGCCGCATCCTGGGCCGGTTCGGGGTGAAGTGGCTCGACTTCCCCGCCGGTGCGACGCGCGAGGAGATCGACGCGGTCATGGCCCGGGCGGCGGAGATCGGCCGGGTCGCGCTGATCTATCTGGAAAGCCCCGCCAACCCGACCAACGCGCTGGTCGATATCGAGGCGGTGGCGGCGGCGCGCGACGCGGCCTTTGCCGATTCGGCGGAAAAGCCCCCGATCGCGATCGACAACACCTTTCTGGGCCCGCTGTGGCAGCGGCCGCTGCGCCACGGGGCCGATCTGGTCGTCTATTCGCTGACCAAATATGCGGGCGGCCATTCGGACCTGGTCGCGGGCGGCGTGCTGGGGTCCAAGGCGCACATCGCCACCATCCGGTCGATGCGCAACACCATCGGCACCATCTGCGACCCCAACACCGCCTGGATGCTGCTCCGCTCGCTCGAGACGCTGGAGTTGCGGATGAGCCGCGCGGGCGAGAATGCCGCCAAGGTCTGCGCGTATCTGCGCGATCATCCCAAGGTCGAGCGTGTCGGCTATCTCGGCTTTCTCGACAGCACGCCCGGCCTGGAGCGGCAGGCCGATATCTATCGCCGTCACTGCACCGGGGGCGGTTCGACCTTTTCGCTCTATCTCAAGGGCGGCGAGGCGGAGGCGTTCCGCTTTCTCGACAGCCTGCGCATCGCCAAGCTGGCGGTCAGCCTGGGCGGGACCGAGACGCTGGCGAGCCACCCGGCCGCGATGACGCATCTGTCGGTCCCCGACGAGCGCAAGGCGGCGCTGGGCATCACCGACAATCTGGTGCGCATCTCGATCGGGGTCGAGGATGCGGGCGACCTGATCGCCGATTGCGAACAGGCGCTGGCCGCGATCTGACCGGACGAAGGGGGGAGCGCCGCCTCCCCCCTCACGCCGCGGCGAGCGCGGTATAGAGCCGCGCGGTCAGCCGCCCCAGCGTCGCGCGGAACAGCGTGGGATCGCCCAGCGCCCGCGACAGGGTGATCGCCCCCTGGATACCGCTGACCACATCCTGCGCCAGGGTCAGCGCGCGGTCGTCGTCCACCCCGCCCCGCGCCAGCGCATCGGCCAGCACCGCGATCCAGCGTTGGAAATAGCCCGCGATCGCGACGCCAAAGGGTTCGCGCGTCGCTCCCAGACCCCAGGCGCCGATCAGGCATGCCTGTTGCCCGGAGCGGTAATAACGGTCGATCGCGACCATCATCGCATCGATACCGCCGCGCGGGTCCTCCGCCTGGGCAAGCGGCGCGAAGACCTGGCGTTCGAACCAATCGCCGATCTCGGCCAGCACCGCCTCGGCCATCTCCTGCTTGCCGCCGGGGAAGAAGTGATAAAGGCTGCCCCGCCCCAGCCCGGTCGCCGCGCCGATCAGCGACAGGCTGGCCCCGGCATAGCCATGTTCGCGGAACACCTCGGCCAGCCCCGGCAGCGCGTCGGCCCGCTCGGCGATCAGCCGCGCCACCGCTACAGCCCCAGATCGCTCAGCGAGGGATGGTCGGCCGGACGGGTGCCGAGCGGCCAGCGGAACAGCCGCTCGGCCTCGACGATCGGCAGGTCGTTGATCGACGCGATCCGCCGCCGCATCCGCCCGTCCTCGGCAAAGTCCCAATTCTCATTGCCATAGGATCGGAACCACTGGCCCCGGTCATCATGCCATTCATAGGCGAAGCGAACCGCGATCCGGCTCCCCTCCTGCGCCCAAAGTTCCTTGATCAGCCGATAGTCGCGCTCGCGTGCCCATTTACGGCGCAGGAAGGCGACGATCTGATCGCGCCCCGTGATGAACTCGGCGCGATTCCGCCAATGGCAGTCGGGAGTATAGGCCTGGGCGACCCGCTCGGGATCGCGGCTGTTCCACGCATCCTCGGCGGCACGGACCTTCTGTGCTGCGGTGTCGCGGGTAAAGGGTGGCAAAGGCGGGCGTGATGCCATGGCAGATGGGATCGCGTGATTGATCTTGTACCGATTGGTACAGTCACAACCGACGCGAGGCAAGGGCTGGCATGAGGGCGAGAATCAAAGCGCCACAAACATATAGGTGGTGGCATGACGCGCTCATCTAGAATCGCTTCTTCTTCCCTCTCCCTTGGACAGGGGAGAGGGTTAGCGAAGCTTGCCAGCGTGCTGGCTAGCGCAGCTTGGGTGAGGGGTTGAGCGAGCCCAAAGGCTCGCGCGCTCGCTTCGCGAGCGCCCACCCCTCACCCAGCTCCGACTAAACCTTTGCTTTCGCAAAGGCCAAGTCTGCGCAACCCTCTCCCCTCTGCGAGGGGTGAGGGAAGGAAGGGCATCGCGGAATGTCGAGCGGCCGTAGATGACGAGGGAGTGGGGGCGTGTCCGCAAGCATATGGTTTACGGCGATGCCCCACCCAACCCCTCCCACGGAGGGGTTGGACTCATATGGATTCGATGCGATGCCATCATGGCTCAAGGACCGTTCACAGCAGCGAGGGCCCCAGACGCCAGCGCGGCCGAGACATGCGCCGCTGTCCGAATCGCCCCATCCCAGAAACGAAAAGGCCCGGCGTCGCATCGCTGCAACGCCGGGCCCTGTCGCCCGAAAAGGGATGGCTTATTCAGCCGAGGGGATCAGCCCTCGTTCTGCAGGTTCACCGCGGCATACTTGCCGCGACGATCGACCTCGATCTCGAACTGCAGACGGTCGCCCTCGTTCAGCGAACCCATGCCGGCGCGCTCGACGGCCGAGATGTGAACGAACGCGTCGGGCTGGCCGTCGTCGCGCTGAATGAAGCCGAAGCCCTTCATTGCGTTGAAGAACTTGACCGTGCCGGTCGCCTTCTCGCCGGTCAGCTGGCGCTGCGGGGCGCCGCCGAAACCACCGGCCGCACCGCCGCGGGGACCGCGGTCACGGTCGCCGCCGAAGCCGCCTTCACGCGGTTCGCGGGGTGCGCGATCCTGGACCGGAAGCGGCTCGCCTTCGATCTTCAGCTCGGTGGCCGAGATGCGGCCGCCGCGATCGACGAGCGTGAAGCCGAGCGGCTGGCCTTCCGCCAGGCCAGTCAGGCCGGCCTGCTCGACCGCCGAAATGTGGACGAACACGTCTTCGCCGCCGTCATCACGCACGACAAAGCCGAAGCCCTTCTGCGCGTTGAAGAACTTGACGACGCCCGTGCCCTCGCCAACGACCTGGGGGGGCATGCCGCCGCCACGACCGCCGCCGAAGCCGCCACCGCCGCCGCCACGGAAACCGCCGCCGCCGCCGCCGAAGCGGTCACCGCCGCCGAAGCCGCCACGATCGCCACCACCGCCGAAGCGGTCGCCGCCACCGAAGCCGCCGCCGAAGCCGCCACCGCCGAAGCGATCACCGCCGCCGAAGCCGCCACCAAAGCCGCCTTCATCGCCGCCGCCGAAATTGTCCCGCTTGTCGCGACCACGCGTGCCGCGATTGCCTCGGCTACCTCTATCGAAACCCATAAGCCCTGTTCGTCTTCCCGGTTCGCCCGCAAATGCTATCTTCAAGAACCGTGCGCCGGACGAAGAGCGCGGGTCTTTTGGCGCCAAACCTTTTGCGCCTAGTTGCTATCCATAACGCAGAAGCTCTCCCATCGCGAACGAAATCGTGCACGCGCCTCTCTGTTCATCGCGAACGAGGCAGATTGCGTCGGAATTGTGGCCGAAACTCCACAATTCCTGTGGAAAAAAGCGGAGGCATCGGCCCGCCGATTCGGCCGATCGCGGTTGAGGCTTTCCCCCGCCCCCGCTAGGGCAGGACATATGACCGTTCATCTGCATGAAGAAGACATCCCCGCCGACCTGTTCGCCGCCGGCGCCGCGATCGCGGTGGATACCGAGACGATGGGCCTGATCACCCCGCGCGACCGGCTGTGCGTCGTCCAGCTGTCGGATGGCGGCCCGGACGAGCATCTGGTGCGCTTCGGCCCGGACAGCGACTATGCCGCGCCCAATCTGCGCGCGCTGCTGGCCGATCCGGCGCGGCTGAAGCTCTATCATTTCGGGCGATTCGATATCGCCGCGATCCGCCATTATCTGGGCGTCGTCGCCGCGCCCGTCTATTGCACCAAGATCGCCTCGCGGCTGATCCGCACCTATACCGACCGCCACGGCCTGAAGGAGCTGGTCCGCGAGCTGCTGGGCGTTGAGCTGTCCAAGGCGCAGCAATCGTCCGACTGGGGCGCGCCCGAACTGTCCGATGCGCAGCGCGAATATGCCGCCTCGGACGTGCGCTATCTGCACCGGATGAAGGTCGAGCTGGACAAGCGGCTGGTGCGCGAGGGGCGGATGGAACTGGCCCAGGCCTGTTTCGATTTCCTGCCCGCGCGCGCCGAGCTGGACCTGGCGGGCTGGCCCGAGGTCGATATCTTCGCCCACGCCTGATCCGCCCCGCCCTTTAGGAAGCCGCCGCCATGTCCGAGATCGCCGATCGCGTCCGCACCCAGCGCCAGCGCTGGGCCGCGCCGGGCAGCCGCCACGACCGGTTCGTGACGGCGGCGCGCTGGATCCTGCCCAGCGCGATCGGCGTGCTGACCGCGTTCCTGGTGATGGCGCCGATCTATTCCTCCAGCGAGGTGTCCTTCGTCCTCGACAAGAAGAAGGTCGAGGTCGCGCGCGAACGGATGAAGATCCAGGCCGCGCAATATCGCGGCGTCGACGACAAGGGGCAGCCCTTCTCGCTCGACGCGGGCTCGGCGATCCAGCGCAGCTCGGCCGAGCCGGTGGTGGAGCTGAACCGACTGGCCGCCGCGATCCAGCTGTCCGACGGTCCCGCCACGGTGCGCGCCAATTCCGGGCTGTACGACATGCGGACCGAGCAGGTGAAGCTGGACGGCCCGCTCAACGTCCAGTCGCAGGGCGGCTACAACCTCCAGACGCAGAACGCGACGATCGACCTGCAACAGCGCACGCTGGTATCGGGGGGCGCGGTGACGGGCCGCATGCCGCAGGGCCATTTCAGCGCCGACAGGCTGCGCGCCAATCTGGAGGATCGCACCGTCCGGCTGGAAGGCAACGCCCGCTTGCGCATCGTGCCGTAAAGCACGAAATAGCCGACCATGAACAAGTTCATCGCCGCGACGGCTCCTGCCCTCATCGTCCTTGCCGTGTCCGCGGCGGCGCAGGTCCGGCACAACAGCCGCGCGCCGATCGATTTCGGCGCCGATGTCATCGAGTTGCAGGACAAGCAGAATCGCGGCGTCCTGTCGGGCAATGTCTCGCTGCGCCAGGCGGAGATGACGCTGACCGCCGCGCGGATGACGATCACCTATACGGGCCAGGTGATCGGCGGGAAGCCGCAGGTGTCGCGCTTCGACGCGTCGGGCAATGTCGTGGTCAAGCGCCCCAACCAGACCGCGCGCGCCAATTACGGCATCTATGACCTGAACCGCCGGGTCATCACCATGCTGGGCAACGTCACCCTGACCCAGGACGGCAACACGGTGAATGGCGGGCGGCTGACCATCAATCTCGACACCGGGCGCGCGGTGATCGACGGATCGTCGGTGGCGGGCGGCGCATCGGGCGGCAATGGCGGCACGGTGTCGCGCGCGCCGTCGGGCCGGGTCACGGGCACCTTCTCGGTCCCCGATCGCAACTGACGCGTGACGCCGGGCGCCCGCCCGCGCTACCGTGGTTGCCAATGAAGGGAACAGACTGGCCGATGGATATGGAAACCCCGATTCGCGAGGCGCAGGAGCACAGGCCCCCTGTGGCCGAGCCGCCCGTGGCGAACGGCCTGCAGGTCGTGTCCATCGCCAAGAGCTATGACAAGCGCACCGTCCTGACCGACGTGTCGGTCTCGGTCGGGCGCGGCGAGGTGATCGGGCTGCTCGGCCCGAACGGCGCGGGCAAGACGACCTGCTTCTATTCGGTCATGGGGCTGGTGAAGCCCGATTCGGGCCGCATCATGCTGGACGGCGAGGATATCACCGGGCTGCCCATGTATCGCCGCGCGATCCTGGGCCTGGGCTATCTGCCGCAGGAAACCTCGATCTTTCGCGGGCTGTCGATCGAGAAAAACATCCTGACCGTGCTCGAACTGGCCGAGCCCGATCCCGCCGAGCGCGCGCGCAAGCTCGACAAGCTGCTCGAGGAATTCGGGCTGACCCGCCTGCGCGCCGCGCCCGCCATGGCGCTGTCGGGCGGCGAGCGGCGCCGCGCCGAGATTGCGCGCGCGCTGGCCGCCGATCCGTCGATCATGCTGCTCGACGAACCGTTTGCGGGCATCGACCCCATCTCGATCGCCGACATCCGCGATCTGGTGAAGGACCTGAAGCGGCGCGACATCGGCGTGCTGATCACCGACCATAATGTCCGCGAGACGCTGGACATCGTCGACCGCGCCTACATCATCTATGACGGCCGCGTGCTGTTCACCGGATCGCCCGAAGAGCTGGTGGCCGATGCCAATGTCCGCCGCCTCTATCTGGGCGAGGGCTTCTCGCTCTGACCGCATGAGGACCGCGCCCCGCTCCGCCCCGTTCCGCTTCATCGCCTTTGCCGGGCGATGGGCACGGGGCGTCGGATCGGGGGTATCCGCATGAGCCTGGCCCCGCGCCTCGACATCCGCCAGTCCCAGTCGCTGGTGATGACGCCGCAGCTGCAACAGGCGATCAAGCTGCTGGCGCTGTCCAACCTGGAGATCGAGGCGTTCATCGCCGAGGAGGTGGAGAAGAACCCTCTGCTCGACGCGACCGCGATCCGCGACGTCGCCACCCCCGAGCGTCCCGAGCGCGAGGCGCCCGCCGGTGCCGACGAGCTGGTCGCGGGCACCGCGCCCGCCGAGGATCGCGGGCTCGACCTGGATTATGCGACCGAGAGCCATCAGCAGGACAGCGTCGCCGATGGCGGCACCGGCCCCGACGGCGGGCTGTCGCTGAACGGCGCGGGCACGGGCGGGGGCCTGGGCGGCGAGGATGGGCCCGACTGGGATTCGTTGGCCAATGATGCACCGGGGCTCGCCGAGCATCTGGGCGCGCAGGTCGCGATGATCCTGTCGGGCGCCGACCTGACGATCGCGACCCATATCATCGACCTGCTGGACGAGGCGGGCTATCTGACCGCACCGCTGGCCGAGATCGCCGAGCGGCTGGGCGTCCCGCTGGCGCGCGTCGAATCGATCCTGTCGGTCGTGCAGGGGCTGGAGCCGACGGGGGTCGGCGCGCGCGATCTGGCCGAATGCCTGGCGCTCCAGGCGCGCGAGGCCGACCGCTACGATCCCTGCATGGCGCGGCTCATCGCCAATCTCGACCTGCTGGCGCGCGGCGACCTGGTCCGGCTCAAGCGGATCTGCGGGGTCGATGACGAGGACATGGCCGACATGATCCGCGAGCTGCGCGGCTATGATCCCAAGCCCGGCTGTCGCTATGGCGGCGAACCCGCACAGGCGGTGGTGCCCGACCTGTTCGTCACCCGGACCAAGGCCGGCTGGGGCATCGAGCTGAACACCGCCACCCTGCCCCGCGTGCTGGTCAATCGCCGCTATTATCAGGAACTGCGCCACGGACCGCAGGACAAGGGGTCCAAGGCCTGGCTGGCCGATTGCCTGGCCAGCGCCAACTGGCTGATGAAGGCGCTCGACCAGCGGCAGCGGACGATCATCCGCGTCGCGACCGAGATCGTGAAGCAGCAGGAGGCGTTCTTCCTGAACGGCGTCGCGCATCTGAAACCCCTGACGCTGGCGCGGGTGGCCGAGGCGATCGGGATGCACGAATCGACCGTCAGCCGGGTGACGAGCAACAAATATCTCAGCTGCGCGCGCGGGCTGTTCGAGCTGAAATACTTCTTCACCAGTGGGATTGCGGCGGCGGATGGCGGCGATGCGGTGTCGGCGGAGGCGGTGAAGAGCGCGATCCGGACGCTGATCGCGGGCGAAGGCGCCAAGATCCTGTCCGATGATACGCTGGTCGAACTGCTCCAGGCCAAGGGCTTCGACATCGCCCGGCGCACCGTCGCCAAATATCGCGAATCGATGGGGATCGGCAGCTCGGTCCAGCGACGGCGCGCGCGCGCGCTCAACGGCTGACCACCCCGCCATCTTGTACGTGGACCAAGGTGTATTATATTGAACATACACTGGCACAGGAGTGCGCCGTCGATGGGCAAGAAGAAGCACAAGAAGAAACAGAAAAAGGCGGCACGCGCCGAGCAGGCCGGGCCCGCCACGGCGTCGCCGTTGCACCGGGTCGGGCAGGTCCTGCTGGATCAGGCGCGCAGCCCGATGGGACGCCAGCTGATCGCCACCGGCCTGGTGGTCGCCGCCGCCGCGCTGGCGCGCGATACCCAACGCCCGAGCACCGAAGACTCCTCCGAACCCCCGCCGCAGGACGGCCTGCCGCGCGATCCCGCTCCGTCGGTCCCCGGCGTTTCGGAAGCAGCGGCCTTTGCGGGCATGGCGCTGTCCGCGCTCGACCAGTTCATTCGCCGCAAGACGCCCGAGGACAAGACATAGACGCGGTCGTTCGTCCCCCTCACCTTCAGGCCGGGGTCGACCGCATGGGACGCCCCGCCCATCATTGCGATGCGATACCCGCGTCGACATGATCGCTTGTCGGCGCTGACGCCTCTGGTGGTCATCGAATCAGGTTGGACGGGGGGAGCGACCCGGGTCGCTCGACCCCCGGCACCGACGCGCGATGCCGGTCTTTCCGGCGGCTTCCACTCCTGCTTATCTTGTCATTGAAGCGCGGCGATGCGGCAACCTAGGCGCATGCCCGCCGAATGCATAGCAAAAAAAAGGCTGGTCCGAGGACCAGCCGTGAAAGTTTTTAGGAGAGGATGCCTGAAAGGCCCGCTCTCTTTGGCCGATCGACGCGATTAGCACAACTGCAAGCTAAACAATTTTTGTTGCATTTTTTGCAATCGTGGAACCGAAGGGGCGTGGAAACAGCTGGGTAATTGCTTGCAAAACCACGCTGATGACGGAGCCGTCATCCAATTCTTGATCTGGATTTAAACATGCTTCGCCAAGCATTGCCCGGCTTGCCGACCCTATCGCCGTGCATCTGTGCCCATCAGCCGCAGCAACGCCGTCCCAAATAGAGATATTGGCGCCTCACCAAGTCAAACGAATAGAGAAACGGATATATTTGACCCATTTCCGCTCCGGACGGTTGACGCGGCGAGATTGACGGTTAGGTCAAACCATAAATAAAAAAGGAGCGTATCATGGCCGACGACCCTATCGATGTGAATGCCGTAGAACTGGCGACCGAACTGACCATCGCGTGGCTGGGTAATCCCAACACCCGCACTTCGTCCGAAGAGGTTCCGGCCTTTCTGCACAAGATGCACGAAACCGTATCTTCGCTTCTGGGCAGCGCGCCGCAGGCCGCCGATGTCGAAGCGCCGACCGAATATGTTCCGGCGGTTTCGGTCCGCAAGTCGCTTGCGTCGAAGGATCACATCGTCTCGATGATCGACGGCAAGCCCTACAAGACTCTGCGCCGCCATCTGGCGACCCATGGCCTGACGCCTGAGGAATATCGCGAGCGCTACGGCCTGAAGCCCGACTATCCGATGGTCGCCGAGAGCTATTCGGAAAGCCGTCGCGCGATGGCCAAGAAGATCGGCCTGGGCCGCAAGCCCGGTCCGCGCAACGCGGGCGCCGCGCCTGCCGCGCGCAAGCCGCGCAAGGCCGAGGCCGCCGACGCCGAATAAGCGACGACGCGATCGACCGATCGCATAAAGGCCCGTCCGACCGTCCTGCTCGTCTCCCGGAGCAGGATGGTCGGGCGGGCCTTTTGCTTGGGTGGGGTTGTCATCCCATCCCTTTCCCCTGGACAGGGGAGAGGGAAGAATACCCCTTACGGACTGTCGATCCCCCAAAGACGCCCGGACGAAGCGGACCGTCCCGCTTACTGCCCGAAAGCGCCCTTGCGGTAGAGCAGCGTGATCGCCACGCGGCGGTTGCGCGGGTCGGAGGGGTTGTTCGCGATCATCGGTTCGCGATCGGCGACGCCCTCGATCCGCTCGAACCGCGACTCCGGGAGCCCGCCCGATGCCAGCCGGCGACGGGTCGCCTCGGCGCGGCTGGACGACAGCAGCCAGTTGTTCATCGCGCGCGGATCGCCATAGGGCACGCCGTCGGTGTGGCCGCGGATCATGATCGTGTTGGGCACGTCGGCGACCGTCTTGGCGATCGTGCCGATCAGCTCGGACGCCTCCGGGGTCAGCGTGGTCGTCCCCATCGCGAACATCGAATAATTGGCATTGTCGACCAGGTCGATGCGCAGCCCGTCGTCGGTCGGGATGAAACGCACCTGCTGCGCCAGCTTCTTGAGCTGGGGCGTGACCTCCATCTTCTTCAGAAGCTCGCGCTTGACCGCGTCGAAGGTCTGCTGGTCGCGCGCCATGCTGTCGGGATTGCGCAGCGAGCCCTTGTTGCCGGTGCCCGCCTTGTTGCCGCCCTGGCCGTTGATCTTCATGACCATGGTCTGGGTGATGGCCGCGCTGCTTTCCTTGCGCATCTGGCCCAGCCCCGCGCCGCCGTTCAGGACGCCGCCGCCGATGCCCACCGACTTGGTGTCGAGCAGGGTCGGCGCGAAATAGTCGGCGATGCCCTTGCGCTGCTTCTCGGTAGTGGCGCCCAGCAGCCAGAGCAGCAGGAAGAACGCCATCATCGCCGTCACGAAGTCGGCATAGGCGACCTTCCACGCGCCGCCATGATGCCCGCCATGACCATCGGCGATGATCTTCTTGACGATGACGATCTTGGGCGGCTCGTTCTTGCCGTGCGGTGCGCGGGCCATGGCTTATTTGCCCCGCAGGCCGTCGAACACCTCGGCAAAGCCGGGCTGGTCCTTGTGCGCGATGCCGGAGCGTGCCGCCTCGATGACCAGCGGCTGCGGATGGCCGTGGAGCGAGGCGATGATGATCTGCTTGACCACGTGATAGATGGCCGCGTCGGCGTCGATCACCTGCTTCAGGCGGCCCGCGAACGGGTTCACGATGCCATATGCCAGAAGCACGCCCATGAAGGTGCCGACCAGCGCCGAGCCGATCATGCCGCCCAGCACGCTCGGCGGCTTGTCGATCGAACCCATGGTCTTCACGGCGCCGCGCCTGCCGCGCGCAAGCCGCGCAAGGCCGAGGCCGCCGACGCCGAATAAGCGACGACGCGATCGACCGATCGCATAAAGGCCCGTCCGACCGTCCTGCTCGTCTCCCGGAGCAGGATGGTCGGGCGGGCCTTTTGCTTGGGTGGGGTTGTCATCCCATCCCTTTCCCCTGGACAGGGGAGAGGGAAGAATACCCCTTACGGACTGTCGATCCCCCAAAGACGCCCGGACGAAGCGGACCGTCCCGCTTACTGCCCGAAAGCGCCCTTGCGGTAGAGCAGCGTGATCGCCACGCGGCGGTTGCGCGGGTCGGAGGGGTTGTTCGCGATCATCGGTTCGCGATCGGCGACGCCCTCGATCCGCTCGAACCGCGACTCCGGGAGCCCGCCCGATGCCAGCCGGCGACGGGTCGCCTCGGCGCGGCTGGACGACAGCAGCCAGTTGTTCATCGCGCGCGGATCGCCATAGGGCACGCCGTCGGTGTGGCCGCGGATCATGATCGTGTTGGGCACGTCGGCGACCGTCTTGGCGATCGTGCCGATCAGCTCGGACGCCTCCGGGGTCAGCGTGGTCGTCCCCATCGCGAACATCGAATAATTGGCATTGTCGACCAGGTCGATGCGCAGCCCGTCGTCGGTCGGGATGAAACGCACCTGCTGCGCCAGCTTCTTGAGCTGGGGCGTGACCTCCATCTTCTTCAGAAGCTCGCGCTTGACCGCGTCGAAGGTCTGCTGGTCGCGCGCCATGCTGTCGGGATTGCGCAGCGAGCCCTTGTTGCCGGTGCCCGCCTTGTTGCCGCCCTGGCCGTTGATCTTCATGACCATGGTCTGGGTGATGGCCGCGCTGCTTTCCTTGCGCATCTGGCCCAGCCCCGCGCCGCCGTTCAGGACGCCGCCGCCGATGCCCACCGACTTGGTGTCGAGCAGGGTCGGCGCGAAATAGTCGGCGATGCCCTTGCGCTGCTTCTCGGTAGTGGCGCCCAGCAGCCAGAGCAGCAGGAAGAACGCCATCATCGCCGTCACGAAGTCGGCATAGGCGACCTTCCACGCGCCGCCATGATGCCCGCCATGACCATCGGCGATGATCTTCTTGACGATGACGATCTTGGGCGGCTCGTTCTTGCCGTGCGGTGCGCGGGCCATGGCTTATTTGCCCCGCAGGCCGTCGAACACCTCGGCAAAGCCGGGCTGGTCCTTGTGCGCGATGCCGGAGCGTGCCGCCTCGATGACCAGCGGCTGCGGATGGCCGTGGAGCGAGGCGATGATGATCTGCTTGACCACGTGATAGATGGCCGCGTCGGCGTCGATCACCTGCTTCAGGCGGCCCGCGAACGGGTTCACGATGCCATATGCCAGAAGCACGCCCATGAAGGTGCCGACCAGCGCCGAGCCGATCATGCCGCCCAGCACGCTCGGCGGCTTGTCGATCGAACCCATGGTCTTCACGATGCCGAGCACGGCGGCGACGATGCCGAGCGCGGGCAGCGAATCGGCCAGGCTCTGAAGCGTGCCCTGCGGCCCCTCGACCTCGTGGTGGTGGGTCTTGATCGCATTGTCCATCACCTCCTCGACCGCATGCACGTCGAGCGTGCCCGACGAGACGACGACCAGCCGCAGCGTGTCGGCGATCAGGTTGACCAGCGTATGGTCGGCGACGAGGCGCGGATATTCGGCGAAGACCGACGAGGACTTGGGGTCCTCGACATGCGGTTCCAGCGCGATCGGGCCTTCGGTGCGCAGCATCTTCATCAGCTTCGAGACGAGGAAGATGACGTCGAGATAGTCCTGCTTCTTGTATTTCGGACCCTTGAAGATCTTGCCCATCGCGCCGCCCAGCGCCTTCAGCTCCTTGCCGGAATTGCCGATGACGAGCGCGCCGACGGCCGCGCCGCCGATGATGAGCATCTCGTGCGGGATCGCCTCGAACACGGGGCCCAGCTTGCCGCCGGTGATGGCGAAGCCGCCGAACACCATGCCGAGCAGGATGACGAGGCCGATGGCAGGAAACATGGTGAACCGATTCTCCCGAAGACCGGCGCTGTGCCTGTCAGACCACCCGCCTACGCCTCTTAGGTCAAAATAGGGTTACCGGGCGCGGGCCCGGACAGCATCACTTGAGGTAATCGAACAGCGACAGGTTCGACAGCTTGGTGAAGCTGGCCTGGGTCGCCTGCAACACGGTCATCGTCTGCTGCAACTGGGTGATGGTCGTGACGGCATCGGCGTCTTCGACGCTGGAGCGGAGCGCCGTGCGGTCGGTGGCGGCCTTTTGCTGCAACCCCTGCTGCAATTCGACACGCGCCGCGCGCGCGCCGACCGAGGCCTGCACGCTCGCGATATTGTCGTTCGCGGCACTCAACTTGTTCATCGCGTCCTTGATGGACGCGCTGACGTCACCAGATCCTGACTGAAGTGCGGTAACCAGGTTGTTAAGCACGTTGAGCGTGTCGTCGCTGCCCGCCTTGAACACCCGGTCCGCGCCGACCGACACGTCGATCGACTGGCCGTCGGCGATCGGGATGTCGGAGACACTGGCCCCCGAATAGACATAGGTGCCGTTGACCTGCTTGACGGCATCGGTTCCCGCCGCCGCGCCGAACAGCGGCAGGCCGCGCGCATCCTTGGAATTGGCAAGCCCGACCAGCGCGTCGCGAATCGAGGCGATCTGGTCGCCCACGCTCGACCGGTTGGCGGCCGACAGCGTGCCGTTGGCGGCCTGGGTCGCCAGTTCCAGCGCCTTCTGCACCTGCTTGCCGATCTGGCCCAGCGTGGTGTCCGCCTGTTGCAGCAGCGATCCCGCCACCGTCAGATTGGTCTTGTAGACCGCGTCATTGGCGTCGCGCCGGTTGAACTCGGCGATCTGGGCCGATGCGGCGGCGTCGTCGGATGGGGTCTGCAGCTTCTTGCCGGTCGAAATCTCGACCTGCAGCGCATTCGCCTTGCCCGTCAGCTCCGACATCCGGCGCGACGCCGTTTCATAGAAGACGTTGGTGGAAATCTGCATGGCCGTTACCGGAGCTCGAGAATGGACTGGAAGGTGTCGCGCGCGGCCTGGATGACGCGGCTCGACGCGGAATAGGCCTGCTGGAACCGCATCAGCGTCACCGCCTCCGAGTCCAGCGTCACGCCCGAAGCCGCCGACAGCGTGGCCTTGGCGCCGTCGCTGATCGCGGTCTGCGCCTCGGCGACGGTCTGGCGCTGCTTGAGCGTGGTGGCGTTGCCGGTGACGATCTGGGTCAGCCGGTTTTCGAAATTGCCGGTGCTCGTGTTGCTGCGCGCCTGTTCGAGCAGGGTCAGATTGTCGGCGTTGCGCGATCCCGCGCCATTGCTGGCCGCCGCGATGCCGGAGCCGCTGGTCAGCAACAGGCTCATATTGGCGGTGCCGTCGGTCAGGGCGAACATCTTTGCGCCCTGCTGACCGTTCACGTCCTGGCCGCCCGCCTGCAAGGTATTGACGGTGTTGACGAAATCCTTCGCGACCTGGTTGAAGGCGCCGCGCGTGGCGTTGATCCGCTCCGCCCCGTCGAGCATCCCCGCCATCAACCCGCCGGTGGGGATGAAGTCCTGAAGCTCGCCCTGCACCGCCACCTTGAAGGACACGCTGCCGTCGGTTCCGCGCTGATAGGTCACCGAACCCGTCACGTCGGGTGCGGCCAGCACCGGCCCGGCGCGATCGCCCAGCCGCACCGTCGCGCGCCCCAGATAGTCGGTGGTGCTGGTGATGTCGGCCAGCGCGCTCATCTTGGTCAGGATCTGGTCGCGCTGGTCGGTCAGTTGCGCCGCCGCCGCCGTTCCCGCCTGGGTCCGGCCCAGCCCGTCATTGACGCGCACCAGCGAGACGGCGAGCGAGGACAGGTCCTGCGCCGCCTGCCGCGCCTGGCCGTCGAAATCGGACTGGACCTGGTCGAAGGCCGCATTGGTCGCGCTGAAGGCGCTGGCGGTCGACCGCGCCGCCTCCAGCATCGTCGCGCGCAGCGCGTTCGAGCTCGGATCCGAGGCCAGGGTGCGCGCGGCGGTGAAGAAGGAGGTCAGGCGGGTCTGCACCTGATCGCCGGTCAGCGTGCTCTCGATCCGGCTCAGCCAGGTCGCCCCCGTCTGGGTCCGCGACAGGTCGGAGGTGGCGGCGCGCACCGCGGCGGTGGCATAGACGTCGGTCGAACGCGCGATGCCCAGCACCACCACGCCCGAGCCCGCCGACACCTTGTTCGCCGACAGCCCCGCCGCGGGCGAGACCTCCTGCGTCGTGACCGTCCGGCGCGAATAGCCGTCCGTCGCGACATTGGCGATATTCTCACCAACGGCGGTCAGCGCGGTTTGATATGCGCGGACGCCCGAAGCGCCGATAGAGAGCAGATCGCTCATGCGACTCGTGCTACATTATTTCTGGTTAACGGCAGGTTGAGATTTGGCGAGGAAGGCGGTGACCGCCTTGCCGATGCCCAGCGGCGCCTGGACCGCCATCGTCTGCGCGACCTGTTGATCCTGCATGTCGCGGAACGTGTCCAGCGCCTTCGATTCGAACATCGTGTCGCCCAGCTTGGTCTGGCGCATCGCCTTGAGCATCATGCCGGTGAAGATCGCCTCGAACTGGGTGCCCGCCTTGTCCAGATTGGCGCCGTTGGACAGCCGCCGGGTGTCGGTCGACACGCTTCCCGAAATCGCCGAGGCGGGGGCGGAAGTCGGCGAAATCGCCGAGCTGGGTGCGATGCTCTGGGTCACAGGACGATCAACTCCGCTTTCAGCGCGCCGGCTTCCTTCAGCGCTTCGAGGATGGCGACCAGGTCGGACGGGGCCGCGCCGATCGCGTTCACCGCCTTGACGATGTCGGCGAGCTTGGGACCGGGGGCCAGGACGAACATCGGACGACGCTCCTCCTCGACCGAGACGCCCGATTTCTGGGTGATCGCAGTCTGGCCGCCGCTCAAGGGGCCGGGCTGGCTGACGCGCTGCTGCTCGTCGATCTTCACGGTCAGCTTGCCGTGAGTCACCGCCGCCGGGCCGACCCGGACCGCCGAGTTGATGACGACGGTGCCGGTGCGCGCGTTGACGATCACCTTGGCGGGCGGCTCGGCGGAGGCGACGTCGAGATTCTCGATCTCGGACATCAGCGTGGCGCGGACATCGGCACCCATCGGCGCGCGGACCGCGACCGACACGGCGTCCATCGCCTGCGCAATGCCCATGCCGAGGCGCGCATTGATCGCCTGCGCGACATTCTGCGCGGTGGTGAAGTCGGCGCGCGCCAGGTTGAAGGTCAGCATCGGCGCGGTGTCGAAGCCGGTCGCGACCGCACGCTCGACCGTCGCGCCCTCGGGGATGCGGCCGGTGGAGGGGACGTTGACGACGATCTTCGACCCGTCCGCACCCTCGGCACCCAGGCCGCCGACCGCGAGATTGCCCTGCGCCATCGCATAGATCTGGCCATCGGCGCCCTGGAGCGGGGTGAGGATCAGCGCGCCGCCGCGCAGCGACTTGGCCTTGCCCATCGAGGACACGGTGATGTCCAGCTTCTGCCCCGGCTTGGCGAAGGGCGGCAGCTCGGCGGTGACCATCACCACCGCGGCGTTCTTCATCCCCGGATTGGCGCCCGGCGGCAGTTGCAGGCCGAACCGTGAAACCACCGCCTTCAGCGACTGGACGGTATATTCCAGATTGTCGTCGCCCGTGCCCGGCAGGCCGACGACGACGCCGTATCCGGTCAGCTGGTTGGTGCGGATGCCCTGGAAACCGCCCAGATCCTTGATCCGGTCGGCCGAGGCCGGGGCCGCGATCAGGAGCGTGGCGAGGAGCGTGAGGAGGAAGCGGATCATGTCTCTATGCCTCAGAACGGGCTGACGGCCTGGAAGAAACGGCTCAGCCAGCCCTGGCGGCTGGCGCGGGCGACGTCGCCCTTGCCGGTATAGGCGATCTGCGCATCGGCGACGCGGGTCGATTCGACGCGGTTGTCGATGCCGATATCGGCCATGCGGACCAGCCCCTTGATCCGGATGAACTCGTCACCGCGGTTCAGCGTCACGCGCTTCTGCCCCTGGACCAGCATGGTGCCGTTGGGGAATACCTGCGCCACGGTCACGCTGATCTCGCCCGACAGCGAGTTGGACTGGTCGGCCGCGCCCGAACCGTTGAAGTTGCGGCTGCCGCCCATGCCGATATCGGTCGACTTGAGCAGCGAGCCCAGCGGGCCGGTGGTCGGCGGGTTGATCCCCAGATCGCCCTTCGAGCCGAGCTTGGAGGTCGCCGACTTGGACGCCGCCGTGCGCTCGACGAGGACGATGGTCAGCGGATCGCCGACCCGGCGCGCGCGCCATCCCTCGTACAGCGCGGCATAGCCGTCGGCCGCCTGGAAGATCGAGCCGTTGGCGGGCTGGACCGGCTGGGCGGGCATGGGCGCGGGGCGGGTGGTGGTGAAATCCTCGACCGGCTGCTTCTTGCCGAAGAGGCTGGCCTGCGCGGGCAACGGCGCGAGCGCGGCGACGACCATCGCGGCGGCCGCCGTCGACAGCGCCAGTTCGATCCAATAGTCGAAACGGGAAAGAGCCAGACGCATCACCGGCCTCACAGATTCTGGTTGGCGTATTGGAGCATCTCGTCGGTCGACTTGATCATCTTCGAGTTGACCTCATAGGCGCGCTGGGTCTCGATCATGTCGACCAGCTCCTCGACGACGTTGACGTTCGACCCTTCGAGCATGCCCTGGCGGATCTGGCCGCGCCCCTCGAGCCCGGCGACGCCCATGCCGACCGCGCCCGAGGCGGCGGTCTCGGTCAGGTAATTGTCGCCCTTGGACTGGAGGCCCGCCGGGTTGGGGAAGGTCGCGACCTGGATCTGGCCGATCTCGGCGGGGGCGACCTGGCCCTGGATGGTGGCCGACACGGTGCCGTCGGAGCCGATGGTGATCTGGGTCGCGCCCTGCGGCACGGTGATGCCCGGCATCACCTGATAGCCCTCGGACGTGACCAGCAGCCCCTCGGCCGAGCGCGAGAAAATTGCCCGCGCGGGTATAGCCCAGCGTCCCGCCCGGCATCTGCACCTGGAAGAAGCCCTCGCCGTCGAGCGCCATGTCCAGGCTGTTGTTGGTGGTCTGCATCGACCCTTGCGTGTTGATCCGCGCTGTGCCCTGGATGCGCACGCCGGTGCCCAGGTTCAGGCCGGTCGCATATTTGCTCTCGGTCGAGCTGGCGGCGCCCGGCGCGGTGATCGTCTGATAGGCCAGCGTCTCGAACGCGGCGCGATCGCGCTTGAACCCGGTCGTGTTGACGTTGGCCAGGTTGTTCGAGATGACCCGCATGCGCATATCCTGGGCGTCGAGCCCGGTGCGCGCGATGTGCATGGCGGCGGAAGACATAAACCCCTAATCCTCAGCTCGGCAGCCGCATCAGCGATGCGCTGTTCTCGTCCATCGACTTGGCCTCTTTCATGAGGTTGGCCTGCACCTCGTAGCTGCGCTGGTTCTCGATCATGTCGACCAGCGTCTGGGTCATGTTGACGTTCGACCCTTCCAGCGCGCCCGACTGGACGGTGGCGTCCATGTCCTGCGGCAGCGCCCCGCCGCCCTTGACGCGCAGCAGATTGTCCAGCCCCTTGACCGTCTGGCTGCCGCGCGTGTCGGCCAGCTTCATCCGGTCGATCACCTGCGGCTGGGTGCCGGGCCCCGCGCCCAGCGGCACGATCGACAGCGTGCCGTCGGGCGAGACGCTCATCGAATTATAGGGGGGCACGGTGATCGGGCCGTTCTGGCCGATCACCGGATAGCCGTCGCCGGTCTGCAGCACGCCCGAGGCCGTGACCTCCAGGTCGCCGCGACGGGTATAGGCTTCCGACCCGTCGGGGGCCTGCACCGCCAGCCACGCGCTGGAGGTCGCGACCGCGACGTCCAGCGGATTGCCGGTATGCTGGACGGTGCCGGGCTGGCGGTCGGCGTCGGTCACTTCCTCGGCGGTGGGCATCCGCGCCTCGAACGCCGCGCCGCCGCCCTTCAGGTCGATACGGTCGAACACGACCCGGTCCGAACGGAAACCGATCGTCGAGGCATTGGCCATGTTGTTGGCGATCGCCGACTGCGCCGACATGTGCGCCCGCAGTCCCGTCGCCGCCGTATAGACCAGCTTGTCCATCGCTGCCCCCCGTTACCTGTCCCGTTACCCGGCCCGTTTCGCTTAGCTGCGGATGTTGAAGATGGTCTGCGAGATCTGGCTCGACGTATCGAGCGCCTTGGCATTCGCCTGGAAATCGCGCTGCGCCGCGATCAGGTTGACCAGCTCCTCGGTGATGTCGACGTTCGACCCCTCGATGGTGCTCGACCGGATCGCGCCATAGGCGCCCTGGTTGGCGGTGCCGAACTTGGCCGCGCCCGACTTGCCGGTCGCCTCCCAATAGCTGTTCCCCTCCTGGCGCAGGCCCGGCATGTTGACGAAGGTCGCCACCGCGACCTTGCCCAGCGCGGCGGTCTCGCCGTTGGAGAAGGAGGCGGTCACCAGGCCGTCGTCGCCGACCGACACGCCCGACAACAGGCCCACCGACTTGCCGTCCTGGGTGCGCGAGGCGACCGAGAAGATCGAACCCGACTGCGACGAGCCGGTATAGTCGATCGACAGCGGCTGCGACGTGGTCGAGGTGCGCGGGGTGAAATTGTCGAACTTGGTCGCCCCGGTCGGCGACTTCAGGTTGCCGCCCGAATCGAAGGTCATCTTGATCGGGTCCTTCGACCCGCCATTGGTCGTCATCTGCTGATCGCCGACGAAGCTGTAGACCAGCCAGCTGCTGCTGCCGTCCGAGGGCTGGATCGCATTGCCATTGGCATCGACCGGCAACGGCGCGCGGACATAATAGTTGGTCAGCGTCATGGCATTGCCCGCCGTGTCGTAGATCTTGGTCTGGGTCGTGTTGTTGTACGTGCCCATGTTGGTGCGGTCGAACGCGGCGGTCGGCGCGACGGCGGTGCTCGACAGGTTGATGGCCATCGTCACCTTCTTGGTGGCGACCGGCGTGCCGCTGGTCGTGGGCAGCTGAAGGCTGGTCAGGCCGTCATTGCCGAACGCGGTGACGTTGCCGTCCTTGTCGACCGGGAACACCTGGACGCGGTTGCCCTGCGTGTCGGTCACATAGTTCTTGGTGTCGACCTGGAACGAGCCGTTGCGCGTGTACTGGAGCGTACCCGCGGTGCCGCCCGCCTGCACCGTGAAGAAGCCGTCGCCCGAAATGGCGAGGTCCAGCGCGTTGGAGGTGCTGGTGTAATTGCCCTCCTTGAACTCCTGCCGGTTGGCCTTGACCACGGTGCCCGAGCCGACCTGCTTGAACGGGTCGGTGGCGAAATTGGCGGCCATCACGTCGGCGAATTCGGCGCGGCTCTTCTTGAAGCCGTTGGTGCCGACATTGGCGAGGTTGTGCGAGATGACCGACATGTCGGTCTGCGAAGCCTGAAGGCCGCTGAGCGAGGTGTAGAAGGACATGGGCTATCTTCCTGGTACGTGAAGGGGGATCAGCCGACGGCGCGGACGGCGGAGAGCTGGACCTGGCCCAGACCGGCGACGGTCAGGACCGGCGAGCCGGTGGAGGGCAGCGAGACGGACTGGACGGGCGCCCAGACCAGCGAGCGGCTGGTGACGGCGGTGCTGCCGTTGTTGGCGGACACCGAGATGGTGAAGGGCCCCGATCCGGCGCTCTTGCCGTCGGCGGTCTTGCCGTCCCAGTCATAGCTGGCCGCGCCCGCCTTCTGCGCGCCGAGCGACAGCGTCTTGAGGACCCCGCCGCTGGCATCGGCGATGGTCACCGTCACGTCGGACGCCGCGGCATCCAGTTCGACCTGGCCCGCCAGCCCGCCGCTGGTGCGGCCATAGGCGGTCGTGCCCTGGGTCAGCACGGTCTTGCCGACATAATTCATCGCGGCCGACGGCGTGGTCCCGGTCAGCTTGTTCGCGAGCGAGGTCAACGTGGTGTTCATCTCGGAGATGCCCGCCACGCTGGAGAATTGCGCCATCTGGGCGACCATCTGGGTATTGTCCATCGGCGAGAACGGATCCTGGTTCTTCAGCTGCGCGGTCAGCAGCTTCAGGAAATCGGCCTGACCCAGCGTGGTGGACTTCTTGGCCGCCGTGGTGGTCGAGGACGAGCCGGTCGACCCGGTTCGCGCGATGCCCAGACTGTCGAGCGTCGACTCGAGCGCGGTGGATGTCATGATCAGCGTCCCAGCTTGAGGGTATCGAGGATCAGCGACTTGGCCGTCTGCATGACCTCGACATTGTTCTGGTAGGTGCGCGAGGTCTCCATCATGTCGACCAGCTCGCGGGTCTCGTCGACGGCGGCCTCGTAGATATTGCCGTCCTTGTCGGCCAAGGGGTTGTTCGGATCGTGCCGCTTGGCGGGGTCCTCCCCGGCGGTCACGATCTTCTCGACATCGACGGTGGACAGGCCGGTCGCGGCGTCGAAGCTGGTGCGGAAGACCGGCTTCATCGTCTTGTACGCAGTCTCGGCCGACCCGGCGACGCCGCCCGCATTGGCGAGGTTCGACGCGGTGGTGTTCATCCGCACAAGCTGCGCCGACATGGCGCGGCCCGCGACCTGGAAGATGGAGAGAGGCGTGTCGGCCATCGCTTATTCGCCCTTCAGCGCACGGGTGATGGTGGAGATGCGGCCGTTCAGGAACGACAGCGTCGTCTGATACTGGACGGCGTTTTCGGCGAAGGCGGTCTGTTCCTGGTTGAGTTCGACCGTGTTGCCGTCGAGCGAAGTCTGGAGCGGCACGCGATACTTCGTCGCGCCGGCGATCCCCTTGCCCTGGCCCTGGTCGGAGCCGCCCTCGATCGCGGCGAGCGCCGCCTTGAAATCGATGTCGCGCGCCTTGAATCCGGGGGTGGAGGCGTTGGCGATGTTCGAGGCCAGCACACCCATGCGCTGCGCCCGGACTTCCAGCGCCGCGCCGTGAATTCCGAAAAGCGTTTCTGCGGCCATCGTTCAACCTCCTTTCCCACGCGGATCATCGCGATAGCCGGGGATACGCAATCACCGTGCCAACCTGTCGAAAGGCGCGGAAAGGCGCGGGGTCGGGCTGGCCCGGCCGCCCGGCCCGCCCACCCTCCGGCAAGGCGTTGCCGCCTTTTGCCGGTAGGCGGCAACGAAGCGGCAGCAGGGTCCTGCCGCCCCGCCCGTGCCGCGCGCGCCGCCCCGACGCGCTCCCCCCACCGGGTGCGACTTTGGCGAATCCGCACAGGCATTTGGCCCGGTCTTTGCGTGGCGGCGCGCATGATAGCCCTTCCACCGCTCCACCAGTTCTTCGACTCCGCGGCGCTCGCCATCGTGCTGGGCGGGACGCTGATCGCGACGCTGTTGCGCACGCCATGGCGTGACGGGCGGCGCGCGCTCCGGGCGCTGGCCGTACTGGTACGGAAGCCCTTCGCCGCCGAGCCGCTGATCGAACAGATCGCGCATCTGTCGCGCGTCGCGCGGCGGCACGGGGTGCTGACGCTCGATCGTTCGGTCGTCACCGACCCCGATCTGGCCGAGGCGATCGCCGCGATCGTCGATGGCGAGGGGCCGGAGGCCGTGACCGCGCGGCTCGACCTGGCGCGGCAGGGCCGGATCGAACGCCATGTCGCGGTCGCCGATATCTGGACCGGCGCGGCCGAGGTGGCGCCCGCCATGGGCATGGTCGGCACGCTGATCGGACTGGCGGCGATGTTCGCGACGATGAACGATCCGCAGCGGATCGGCGGCGCGATGGCGATCGCGCTGCTTGCCACCCTCTATGGCGCGCTGTTCGCCAATCTGGTCGCCCAGCCGATCGCGATGCGGCTGCGTCGCGCCGCGCGGATCGAGGCGTTCGAGCGGACCCGCATCGTCGCCCCGCTCGCCGCCCTGGCCGCGCGCGAGGCCCCGCGCCCCTCGCGCGGATCGACGGCGTCGTCCAAGTCGGGCCCGTCCTCGCCGCCCAGCCTGATGAGCGTGGCATGAGCGATCCGGTGTTTCCCGATCCCGTGCCCTCGCGGCCGATCTGGCTGATCACGCTGGCCGACCTTGCCCTGTTGCTGGTCGGCTTCCTCGTTCTGGTCCAGGCGACGGGGGCGGAGCGGCGGCCCGCGCTGCTCAACGGACTGCGCGCGCAGTTCGGCGCCAACACCGATCCCGCGTCGCAGGCGCTCCGCCTGCCCCCCGCCCCGCCGCCCGCCATGCCGGTCGCCACCGCCTCGCTGAGCTTCGCCCCCGGTTCGGCCGAGCCGGTCGATCCCGACCCGCTGCTGGGCCCCTGGGCGCGCGAGGCGCTGGCCGATCCGCGCATCCGCCTGTCGATCACCGGGGCGACCGACGGCAGCGCCGCCGATGTCGATCCCGTCACCCATAGCGCGGTCGTGCTGGCCGCCGATCGCGCCCGCGCCGCCGCCGCGCTGATCGGCCCCGCCGCCGCCGACCGCCTGATCCTTTCCACCGCCGCCAAGCCGGGCCCGCGCATCGCGATGGTCACGCTCGTCTTTGCCGGCGATCCGCCACGGAGACCCTGATGATCCTGTCGCTGCTTCTGGCCGGTGCCGCCGGCTTTCAGGATATTGCCGCGCTCGACGCCGCCGTCACCGCCTTTACCGGCCGCCCCGTCGGGGTGGAGGGGGGCGCCCGGTCGCCGGTCGATGCCAGGCTGAAGCTCAGCCAATGCCCCACCGTCGCGCTGTCATGGCGCACCGAGATGCACGACGCGGTGGTCGTCACCTGTTCCAGCCCGCAATGGCGCATCTTCGTGCCGGTGCTGGCCGTGCCGAAGCCCGCCGCCGAGCCGCGCCCGATTCCCGTCGCCGCCGCCCGGGTGGAGCCGGTCATCCGGCGCGGCGATCCGGTGGTGATCGAGGCGGGATCGAACGGCTTTTCGATCACCCGCGAAGGCGTGGCGATGGCCGATGCCGCGCCCGGCGCGCATTTCCTGGTCCGCATCGATTCGTCCCGCCAGCCGGTCCAGGCGGTCGCGCTGGCCAGCGGTCGCGCCACCCTGCCCGGCTGGGCCGAATAGCGGAATGCCCATGGGCCGGAAAATCGGGGGCGAGAGCGTAAATTCCCCCTAAAGATTCCCCGGATTCGGCCGTTACCCTCCATGTCAGCGGAACCAGAAGGTGCGGACATGGTGGATGTAACAAGGCTGAGTGCCGGGGAAGCGAGGATCGGGCGGATCGCCGCCGTGACGCGTCCCAACGCGCTCGCGGCGAGCACCCAGACCGCTCCGAACCCGGCCAAGGCGGCCAGCGAGACCAGCGGCGTCGGCAATCTGGCACGCGATCTGGCGGCCCAGCCGCCGGTCGACATGGATCGCGTCGCCCAGATCAAGAAGGCCATCGCCAATGGCGATTTCCCGATCCTGCCGGCGACCATCGCCGACCAGATGATCGCCCTGAAGCTCGACTGGAACGGTAAATGACGCGCCGTGACGCCCTGATCCAGGTCATCGAGGCCCTGCACCGCGAAATCGCGGCGCTGAAGTCGAACGACGTGGTCGCCCTCGAACGCGCCACCTCCGAGAAGCTGGCCGCGATCGAACAGGTCGCCGCGCTGGGCACCGGCCCCGCCGGACCCGAGCTGCGCGAGCTGGCCGACGAGGCCAACCGCCTGAACGAGACCTGCCGCATCTATGTGAACCTGATGGCGGCCAATGTCCGTCGCAAGCTCCAGACCCTGACCGGGGATGCCGGCATGGGCTATCGCCCCGCGATGCGCGCCTACGCCTGATTGCCGCTTGCCGGGCGGCAAGCCGTTGCCGCTTTGCCGCCACGCCCCCTGCCGACCCTGATGGCCGGTCCTGCCGGTCCCCAGCACGAAAGCCCGCTTTGCCGGGCTTTTTTCCTGTCCCGCGCCGGATTCGCACCGCCCCCCGGCAGAGTCGCGGGGAATTGGCACGCCCTTTGCTGAGTAGAGCCCGAACAAGGGCTTTTACCGAACAGCATGACCGTCCAACCCGTCTCTCAAACCAGGATCCAATCGGCCATCGCGCTGGCGTCCAGCCGCACGGGTGTCGATTTCGGCTATCTGCTGGGGCAGGCCAAGCTCGAGTCCGGGCTGAACGCGAATGCCCGTGCGGGGACCTCCTCGGCCTCGGGTCTGTACCAGTTCGTCGAGCAGAGCTGGCTCGCGGTGGTCAAGAAGCACGGCGCCGAGCATGGCCTGGGCTGGGCGGCGGATTCGATCGGCCAGTCGGGCGGACGCTATCATGTGTCGGGCGAGGCGCGCACCGCCGTCATGGGGCTGCGCAACGATCCCACCGCCGCCTCGCTGATGGCGGCCGAACATGCCTCGGACAACAAGAGCGCGCTGGAGGCGACGCTGGGCCGCGAGGCGGGCGGCACCGACCTGTATATGGCGCATTTCCTGGGCCTGGGCGGCGCGACCAAGTTCCTGAGCAAGATGGCGTCGAGCCCGCAGGCGACCGGCGCCGCGCTGTTCCCCGCCGCCGCGCGCGCCAACCGCTCGGTCTTCTACGCCGCGAACGGCCAGCCGCGCACGCTCTCGGACATCTATAACCGCTTCGCCGACAAGCTGGCGGGCAGCAGCGCCGACAGCGACGCGACCCGCGCCGCCAACCTGCAATTCGCCGCACAGGCGCTCGCGCTGAAGGGCATGGGCGAGGATGCGACGGTCGTCACCGGTAACAACGAAAGCGCCGCCGACGCCATGGCCTGGGCCAACAGCACGATGAACCGGCTGGGCCTGCGCAACGGATCGGCCAGCATCACCGACAGCGACAGCGTGCTGCGCCCCAAGCCCGACCATGCGCGGCTGGCGTACATGATGCTCGCGAGCATGGGGGGTTAAACGATGGGCAAGCTGTTTTCCGGCGGCCGCACCATGGCCCTTCCCGCGGCGATCCTGCTGCTCGTCCTGGTCATGGTCGTGCCGATCCCGCCCGCGCTGCTCGACATCTTCTTCGTCGCCAATATCGCGATCAGCCTGGCCGTCCTGATGGTCGCGCTGAACGCCGAAAAGCCGCTCGACTTCTCGGCCTTTCCGACCGTCCTCCTGTTCGCCACGCTGTTCCGCCTGGGCCTCAACGTCGCCTCGACCCGTATCGTGCTGGTGCACGGTCATGAGGGCGAGAGCGCGGCGGGCCATGTCATCGAGGCGTTCGGCACCTTCCTGATCGGCGGCGACTATGTCGTCGGCCTCTTCGTCTTCGCGATCCTGATGATCATCAACCTGATCGTCGTGACCAAGGGCGCGGGCCGCGTGTCCGAAGTGTCGGCGCGCTTCACCCTGGACGCGCTGCCCGGCAAGCAGATGGCGATCGACGCCGACCTGAACGCCGGGCTCATCACCCCCGACCAGGCCAAGGCGCGCCGCGTCGAGGTGTCGACCGAGGCCGATTTCTACGGCTCGATGGACGGTTCGTCCAAGTTCGTGAAGGGCGATGCGGTCGCCGCGATGCTGATCCTGGCGGCCAACATCATCGGCGGCCTGATCCTGGGCCCGGTCAGCCACGGCATGGGCGTGGCCGATGCGGCCAAGACCTATATCCTGCTGGCCATCGGCGACGCGCTGGTCGCGCAGCTGCCTTCGCTGATGCTGTCGATCGCCGCCGCCGCCATCGTGACGCGCGTGTCGTCCGACAAGGATCTGGCGGGCCAGATCGGGTCGCAGTTCGGCGCGTCCAAGACCTGGATCCCGGTCGCGGTGATCCTGGGCCTGCTCGGCGCGCTGCCCGGCATGCCGCACCTCGTGCTGCTGCCCGCCGCCGCCATTGCCGGGTTCACCGCGTGGAAGCTGCGCCAGATCGAGAAGCGCCCGGTCCCCGTCCCCCCGCCCCCCGCCGCCGAGCCGGTCGATCCCTCGCGCATCGGCTGGGACGAGGTCATCGACGGGATGCAGGTGCATATCGACATCGGCTATGGCCTGGTGCCGCTGGTCGACGAGCGTCGCGGCGCCCCGCTGATGGCGCGCATCACCGGCGTCCGCCGCCAGCTGTCCAAGGAACTGGGCTTCGTCGTGCCGCAGGCGCGGGTCCGCGACGACATCAATCTCGGGCCGTTCAACTACCGCATCCTCATCAACGGCGTCGTCGCCGCCGAGGATCAGGTGTCGCCCGACGAGATGCTGGCGCTCGACACCGGCCAGGCCTTCGGCACGCTGGACGGCAAGCCGGTCCAGGACCCGACCTTCGGCCTGCCCGCGACCTGGATCCTGAAGGGCGACGCCGATGCCGCCACCGGCATGGGCTATCTGGTCGTCGATCCGGGCACCGTCATGGCGACCCATCTGAACCACATTCTGGGCTCCAACGCCGCCGAGCTGCTCGGCCCCGACGAGGTCCAGTCGCTGCTCGACGGGCTGAAGGAGCGCGCGAGCCAGCTCGCCGCCTCGCTCAGCCCCAACCCCCTGCCGCTCACCACCCTGACCCAGGTTCTCAAGGGCCTTCTTTCGGAGAATATCACCTTGAAGGAGTTCCGCCGCATCGCCAGCGCGATCGCCGTGGCGGCCCAGAAGACGCTCGACGCCGAAGAGATTGTCGAGCTGATCCGGCCGCAGCTGGGCGCGCTCATCATCCAGAAACTGTGCGGGATGCGCGAACCGCTGCGCGTCATGACGCTGGACGGCCAGCTCGAAGGGCTGCTGGGCCAGGCCATGCGCGCCGACACCGCGCGCCGCCATGTGATCGAGCCCGACCTGGGTCGTCGCATCACCGAGGCGCTGACCCATGCCGCCCAGCCGCTGATCGCCGAGGCCAAGCCGTTCGCGCTGGTCGTCCAGC
The DNA here is from genome assembly GCF_030818415.1 of Sphingomonas sp. SORGH_AS_0950. Lineage (NCBI taxonomy): Bacteria > Pseudomonadati > Pseudomonadota > Alphaproteobacteria > Sphingomonadales > Sphingomonadaceae > Sphingomonas > Sphingomonas sp. SORGH_AS_0950. Next base: position 2,715,794 of record NZ_JAUTAE010000001.1, on the reverse strand, counting down.
CGGGCGTGCGGCTCGCGATGCGCAAGCTGCTGCGCACCTGCATGCCCGACACGCCGGTCCTGTCCTTCTTCGAGGTGCCCGAGGAGAAGGCGGTCGAGGTCGTCGCCGTGATCGGCGCTCCGCAGGCGCTGGCCGCATGAGCGCGCATCCCCTGAGCGGCGCGTTCGTCAGCGCCCAGAGCCTCAACCCGGCGAATTTCGATCCGGCGCTGGCCAACCCCACGGTCGCCGACCGCCCGATCACCTATCGGCCGACCGTCCGTCGCCCCGGCGGCGACACCGATGCGATCATCCGCCAGCATCTGCCGCTGGTCCGCCGGATCGCGTGGCATGTGCATGGATCCATGTCGAGCCTGATCGAGGTCGAGGATCTGGTCCAGGTCGGGCTGGTCGCGCTGGTCGAGGCCGCCGCCTCGTTCGAGGAGCGCGGGGTCGAGTTCGGCCATTATCTGAAGTCGCGGCTGCGCGGCGCGATGATCGACGAGCTGCGCCGCCAGGCGACGACGACGCGCGGCGCGATGCGCCGCCGCCGCCAGTATAGCGAGGCGGTCACCACCCTGTCGCAGTCCGGCGGCCAGGCCCCGACCGACGAGGCGGTGGCGGAAAAGCTGGGCATCTCGGTCGAGCGGCTGCGCGCCGACTACAAGACCGCCGAGGCGGTGCGGATGGAGGCGATCGACGATGTCTATGCCGACGACCTGCCCTGGTTCGCCGACGACACCCCCGACGCCTTCGAGCAGCTGGCCGAAAGCGACCTGCGCGACGCGCTGATCGCCGCCATCTCGGCGCTGCCTGAGCGCGAGGCGATGGTGATCCAGCTTTACTATGTCGAGGAACTCAACCTGGAGGAAATCGGCCAGGTGCTGGGCGTCGGCGCCGCGCGCATCTGCCAGATCAAGAGCGCGGCGCATGCCCGCCTGAAAAAGGCGCTCGCCAGCCAGCGATAAGGCGATTCCTCCCCTGCGAGGGGGAGGAACGGGCCCGCGCCATTTCCGATGGCGCCATCTTCCTCTAAGCGCGTCCCCGATGACCGGGGACGCCGATGTTCGCACGCCATGAACGCCGACTGATCGCACGCTATCTGTGGCCGGGCGCGGGCGGGCGGCTGGTGTTGCTGGTCGCCGCGATCGGATGCACCGGCGTCATGATCGGCGTCGCCGCGCTGGTGCTGGTCATCGCGGTCATGAACGGCGCACAGACCAGGCTGGCCGACAGCGTCGCGCCGGTCGATGGCCATCTCAGCGTCACCGTCCCCGCCCGTGCCGCGATGACCGAGGGCCAGGTCGCCGCCGTCATCGCGCACCTGCCCGGCGTCGCGCGCACCGAGCCGATTCGCGAGCTTACCGCCGCGCTGTCGATCGACGGGCGGATCACCCCCATCCAGTTGCAGGGTCGCGACCCGGCGACGCTCGCCCGGCTGGTCCCGACGATGCGGTCGGCGCTGGCCCATAGCCCGGACCCGGCGAACGCGGTCGCGATCGGACAGGATGCCGCGCTGCAACTGGGGCTGTTCCCCGGCGATACCATCGCGATCGGCCGGGTCCGGCTCGGCCCCGACCATATGCCGTCGCTCGACCTGTTCGACGCGAGGGTCGCCGCCTTCTATCCCGACGAGGACAAGGGGAGCGACCGGGTGACGGTGTTCGCCCCGCTCGATTCGCTGCCCATCCTGAAGGACGACGCCGCCGTCACCCGCCGGATCGCCGTCGTCCTGAGCGACCCCGCGCGGGAGGCGGCGGTCGCGGCGGCGATCCGCAGGCGACTCGGCCCCGGCTATCCGATCACCAGCTGGCGGCAGGCGAATCGCGCGCTGCTCGCCGCGCTCGTCACCGAAAAGATTGGGATGACGATCGCGGTCGGGCTGGTGACCCTGGTCGCGCTGTTCAACATCCTGTCGTCGATGACGCTGCTGGCGCGGGCCAAGCGGCGCGAGATCGCGATCCTGCGGACGATGGGCGTGTCGGTGGCGAGCATCGCGCGGATCTTCACGACGGTCGGCAGCATCATCGCGCTGACCGGCGCGGGCGTCGGCCTGGCGCTGGCGGCCGGATTGCTGACCCAGCGCGCCGCGATCGTCGCTGCGGTGCGCCATCTGTCCCCCGCGCGGCAGGCGGAATGGGACGTCTTTCTGTCCTTGCCGATCGGGATTTCGCGAACCGAGCTGGCCGCGATCGGCCTGAGCGTGGTGGCGGGGGCGGTGCTGGCCAGCCTCTATCCCGCGTGGCGGGCGGGGCGGACCTCGCCCGCGCTGGTGCTGCGCGCCGATTGAGCGCGGACATGAGTAAACCCCGGCGGCACGGAGGCCGCCGGGGTTTGTCCTGCAAACCGGCCTGGCGAGGGACTCGCGGCCGGTCGGCCCCGTCACCCGAGTGGGGGCGCGGTGCCGGGGCGCTCAGGAACCGGGTGTTACTGGCCGAGCAGCTTGAGCACGCCCTGCTGGGACTGGTTGGCCTGGCTCAGCATCGCGGTCGATGCCTGGCTCAGGATCTGGGCCTTGGCGAGCGCGGTGGTTTCGGCCGAGAAATCGGTGTCCTCGATACGGCTGCGCGCATCGGTCAGGTTGGTGACGTTGGAGGTCAGGTTGTTGACCGCCGACTGGAGCCGGTTCTGCGTGGCGCCGAGGCCCGCGCGGATATTGGCGACCTTGCCGATGGCCGAGTCGAAATTCTCGAGCGTCGCCGTGGACTTCACCGAGCTGTCGGTCGGCGGACTGGCATTCGGATCGCCCAGGACCATGACGTTGGTCATTTCGGTCGCCGTCGTCAGGTCGCTGAAATTCATGGTGATGGCGTCGCTGGTGTTCGCGCCCGCCTGGATCTGGACCGCGCCCGAATTGCCCGCGGTGCCGTTCAGCAGCTTCTGCCCGTTGAACTGGGTGTTGCGAAGGATCGTCGAAACCTGTGCCGCCAGGGCGTTCTGTTCCGAGGTGATGTTCGCCTTGTCGTTGGTCGAATAGATGCCGTTGGCCTTCTGCACCGCCAGTTCGCGCATCCGCTGGAGCATGTTGCTCACTTCCTGGAGCGCACCTTCGGCGGTCTGCGCCATCGAGATGCCGTCATTGGAATTGCGGATGGCCTGGTTCATGCCGCGCACCTGCGCCGACATCGAGGCGGCGATGGCGAGGCCGGCGGCGTCGTCCTTCGCGGAATTGATTCGCTTGCCGGTCGACAGGCGCTCCATCGATACATTCAGCGCTTCCGATGCGGCGCCGTTGGCGCTCGACGCGCGTAACGCCGAAATATTACTGGCGATAACCGTCATGGTCGTTCTCCAAAGCCGGAGCTCTCCGCCGCCCCCAAGGCGAAGGTCGAGCTGCCAAGACGGGTAACGACCGCCTGGGACCAGACTTTAGAGAAAAGAGTCGTTTGGGCGCGTTTTTTCGGGCGGAGCCCCCCGGCACCCTATTATAAGGTACCGGGGGGTCCACCTTCCGCGACCGAGGGGATAACCGCGGTCGGCATTCGCCCAGGGCGTTAGCCGAGGAGCTTCAGCACGCCCTGCTGCGACTGGTTGGCCTGGCTCAGCATCGCGGTGGACGCCTGGCTCAGGATCTGCGCCTTGGCGAGCGCGGTGGTTTCTTCCGAGAAGTCGGTGTCCTGGATGCGGCTGCGCGCTTCGGACAGGTTGGTCATGTTCGAGGTCGCGCTGTTGACCGCCGACTGGAGACGGTTCTGGGTGGCACCCAGGCCCGCGCGGATCTTCGACACGTCGGCGATCGCGGCGTCGTAATTGTCCAGCGTGTCCGACTTCAGCGAGGTCGAACCCGAAGCCGGGGCGAAATCGACCACCGCGCTCAGCTTCGAACCCGTGTCGGCCGCGCCGCCGGTGCCGGCCTGATAGCTCGCGGTCATGTCGCGCAGATTGATCGAGACCGTATCGCTGCTGGTCGCGCCGGTCTGGATCGAGACCGTGGAGGCCGCATTGAACAGCGCCGTGCCGTTGAACTTGGTGTTCTTCACGACCGAGCTGATCTGATCGGCGAGCGTCGTCTGCTCGTTGGTGATGTTCTTCTTGTCGTCGGCCGAATAGGTGCCGTTCGACGACTGGACCTTCAGCTCGCGCATGCGCTGCAGCATGTTGCTGACCTCGTTCAGCGCGCCTTCGGCCGTCTGCGCCATCGAGATGCCGTCATTGGCGTTGCGGATGCCCTGCGCCATGCCCTTGATCTGCGCGGTCATCGAGTTGCTGATCGCCAGACCGGCGGCGTCGTCCTTTGCCGAGTTGATGCGCTGGCCGGTCGACAGGCGCTCCATCGAGCTGCTGAGGGCCAAGGACGCCGAGGTCGACGCGGCGGTAGCACGCAATGCACTGATATTGCTGGCAATAACGGTCATGTGATGTCTCCAAATCTGCTCGGCGATCCGTCTGTGTCCCCTCTGGATCACCGAGCCGCCGAGTGGAGTAACGGCCGCTTTCCGGCAGGCTTTAGCCGGTGGCATGCAAATTTTTGCCGGTTGGCTTGCCGGTTTTGCCGGAACGGTCGCGCGCGCAGCCGGGCGTCGCGAGCACACATACGGGCGCGCGTCGCGCCCGGAAAAAACTTGCCGTTCGCGTTGCCGCATTAACCACGGTTTTACCAAAGAAGGGGCATTGGAGAGTCACGAAAGGACTCAAGCCCGATGTCGTCGATTTTCCCCTCCGCTGCGCTGGTTAAGCAGAAATACGCGCTGATTTCCGCGCTGCGTGCCCAGGGCCTGGCGATCGCCGAGTCGGGTGCTGTTCCCCAGGCCGGGGACATGTTCCTGCTGGCCGAGGGCGACCCGGTCGAGCATCCGGCACGCTCGGTCGTCGTCATCGACGGCCCGGTCCCCGCCATCGTCCCGGCAAGCGCCGGCCGCCCCGCCACCGTGACCTATTCGGCGGCAGAAGCGGGTGTGGGCAACAGCTTCGTGCGCGCACTGGTCGCCGGGCCGACCGTGCCGACCGCCGCCGACCCGGAGAGCCTGGCGCTGTTCACCCTGGCCGAGCGCGTCGCCCAGTCGGACATCACCGTCCTCATCAACGGCCCGACCGGCACCGGCAAGGAAGTGGTGGCCCGCGCCATCCACGCCCAGTCGGCCCGCGCGGCCAAGCCCTTCGTCGCGATCAATTGCGCGGCCCTGCCCGAGTCGATGCTCGAGGCACTGCTCTTCGGCCACCAGAAGGGCGCGTTCACCGGCGCGGCGCAGGCGGGCGAAGGCTTCTTCCGCGCGGCGGACGGCGGCACGCTGCTCCTCGACGAGATCGCCGAGATGCCGCTCCAGCTCCAGGCCAAGCTGCTCCGTGTCCTCCAGGAGCGCGAAGTGATCCCGCTCGGCGCGTCGATGCCGCAGTCGGTCGATGTCCGCGTCATCGCCTGCGCCAATCGCGACCTCCAGGCCGAAGTGGCGGCGGGCCGGTTCCGCGCCGACCTCTACTACCGCCTGTCGGTCTTCCCGCTGACCACCAAGGCGCTGGGCGAGCGCCGCATGGACATTCCCGCGCTCGCCGCGACGATGATCCTGCGCCACGCCGCGGGCCGCACCGTGATGCCCTGGCCCAGCACCGCCGCGATCGAGAAGCTGGCGATGCACAACTGGCCCGGCAATGTCCGCGAGCTGGAGAATGTGATCCAGCGCGCGCTGCTCTTCGCGGGCGGTGCGACGATCGAGGCCGAGCATATCGTGTTCGACCGCCCGATGGTCGCCAACGACACCGATGACATGCCGCTGACCGTGACGACCGCGGAAGCCACGCTGGGCAAGGTCGTGCAGATGAGCGAATTCGCCGCGATCCGCGAGATGCTGGCCGCGTGCGGCGGCAACCGGGTCGAGACCGCCAAGCGCCTGGGCATTTCCGAGCGCACGCTGCGCTACCGCCTCGCCAAGGCGCGCGAGCAGGGCGAGGAGATCATCCGTCCCTCTAGCCGGGCCATGATGGCATGAGCGTCGGCGGTGTCGGCGGCGCGATGAGCGTCGACCGGGTGATGGCGCTTCGTGCCCAGATCCTGGAACGCAATCAGGCGCTCAAGGCGGCAAGCCAGGCCGGTGCCAACCAGGCGGCACAGGCCGCCCAGACTCAAGCCCCGGCGGCGCCGGCGACCTTCGCCGACACGCTGGAGTCCGCGCTGAAGGGCGTGAACGAGGGCCAGCAACAGGCCGCCCGCCTGTCCGAATCCTACGAACGCGGCGAAACCGTCGACATCGCCAAGGTGATGATGGCCCGCCAGCAGGCGTCGGTCGGGTTCGAGGCGACGCTGCAGGTCCGCAACAAACTCCTGTCCGCCTACAAGGACATCATGAGCATGCCGGTGTAAGATGAGCACTGCCCTCACCCCCGCATCGACCAATCCCGCACCGGCCCTGCCGCCGCTGCCGGAAAAGTTCGCCAACCCGCTTCGCCAGATCAAGTCGGTGATGGCGCAGCCCGCCGTCCGCCGCTCCGCGCCGATGGCGCTGCTGATCGGGCTGATCGCGGCCGCCGCGCTCGCCTGGATGGCGCTGTCCAGCCCGACGCAGAAGACGCTGTTCGAGAATCTGTCGGACGCGGACAAGCAGGCGGTGACGACCGCGCTGTCGGCGGCGAACATCAAGAGCAAGATCAACGACGGCACCGGCGCGCTGACCGTCAACGAAGAGGATTATTCCCGGGCGCGGATGCTGCTGGCGGGTCAGGGGCTCCCGAAGCAGGCGCCCGGCGGCTATGCGATCCTCGACCAGTTGCCGATGGGCGTCAGCCGCGCGGTCGAGGGCGAACGGCTTCGCCAGGCGCGCGAGAGCGAACTGGCCCGCTCGATCGAGGAGATCGACGCGGTGGCCGAGGCGCGCGTGCACCTCGCCACGCCCGACGCCTCGCCCTTCATCCGCGACAAGTCCTCGCCTTCCGCCTCGGTGGTGCTCAAGCTGAACGCCGGGCGCTCGCTGTCGGAATCGCAGGTCCAGTCGATCGTCAACCTCGTCGCCTCGTCGGTGCCCGGCATGAAGCCCGAGGATGTGACCGTGGTCGACCAGATGGGTGGCCTGTTGTCCAAGAAGGGCGCCGACGGCGCGACCGGTGACGATCGCCGGATCGATTTCCAGCGCCGCATGGAAGAGAAATACCGCACCCAGCTGATCCAGCTGCTGACCCCGCTGGTCGGCGCGGGCAATTTCACCGCCGAGGTGCAGGCCGACGTCAATCTCGACGAGACCAGCGCCACGAGCGAGCGTTACGACAAGGACGGCGCGCTGCGGGCCGAAACCGGCAACTGGACCGGCAACCAGAAGGACCCGACCACCCCCGGCGGCATCCCCGGCGCGCTGTCCAACACGCCGCCGCCCGCCAGCACGCTGCAACAGCCCCAACCCGCGAACGGCGCGAGCGGCAACCCGCCCGCCGATGGCAAGCCGGTCGCCGGTGGTCCGGGCCTCAATCCGGAAAAGCAGTCCGACGCCTTCCAGCGCGCCTACGACCTGAACAAGGAGGTTTCGGTGACGCGGGCCACGCCGGGTTCGATCAAGCGGCTGACCGTCGCGGTCCTGCTGCGCGATCCCGCCACCGGCAAGCGCAGCCAGATGGAGATCAGCCAGATTTCCGACCTGGTGAAGTCGGCGGTCGGCTTCGACCAGCAGCGCAACGACAATGTCACCGTCATCAGCCGAAAGTTCGCCGACGCCAGCCTGGACGACAAGCGCGCCTGGTACGACAATAGCTGGCTGCCGATCGTCGCCCGCAATGCCACCGCGCTGGTCATCGCGCTGCTGGTCCTGCTGCTGGGCGTGCGTCCGCTGGTCAAGGCGATGACCCGCAAGAAGGCCGAAGCCGAGGCGGCCAAGGCGCTGCCCATGGGCGCCGCCGACGGCGCGGGCCAGGGTGTCGGCGAAGTGCTGATGGGCGCCGATGGCCAGCCGGTGATCGGCCCCAACGGCGAACCCGTGCGGATCGGTCCCGATGGCCAGCCGGTGTGGGTCGGCGCGGACGGCCAGCCCCTGCCCGGCATGATCGGCACGCAGCCGCCCGCCGTGACGCTCGACGAGATCGAGGACACGAACAATTTCAGCGATCGCATCACCAAGGTGCGCGGCTTCACCCGTGACAATCCGGCGCGCGCCGCGCTGGCCGTCCGCGACATGATCCGTTCGGAGGCGCAGCAATAATGGCTTCTGCCGAAGAAGGGCGCGTCTATTCGGGTGTCGAGCGCGCCGCGGTCCTGATGATGCTGGTAGGCGAGGAAGAAGCCGCCGCGATCCTCCAGAAGCTGGAGCCCGACGAGGTCCGCGAACTGGGCAAGGCGATGTATTCGATCGCCGATGTCAGCGAGCAGGATGTCGGCTTCGTCCTGGACGATTTCGTCGGCTGTGCCCGCGCCCGCGCCTCGATCGCGTTCCAGCCCAAGCCGATCGTCGAGAATCTGATGAACCGCGCGCTCGGCCCCGAACGCGCCGGCAGCGTGCTGTCGCGCATCGTGCCCGCCGAGGCGCAGTGCGAGATCGAGATGCTCGGCTGGCTCGATCCCGTCGACATCGCCAAGATCGTCGAGAAGGAACATCCGCAGATCGGCGCGGTCCTGATCGCCAATTGCGATCCCGCCGTCGCGGGCAAGGTGCTGGAACTGCTTCCCGACGTGATGCAGCCCGACATCCTCCACCGCGTCGCGCGGCTGGGGCCGGTGACGCCGCAGGCGATCGACACGCTGAACGAGATCCTCAAGCGCTGGAGCGAGGGCAGCGGCAGCGGCCAGGGTCTGGCGCTGGGCGGTTCGCGCGAGGCGGCCAAGATCCTGTCGAGCGCGCGCAAGGCGACCGAGCAGCGGGTCATGCCCAAGCTGTTCAAGATCGACCGCGACGTCGCCAAGCAGATCGAGGAGGCGCTGTTCATCTTCGAGAACCTGCTCGACATGGACGACAAGAATCTGGGCACGCTCATCCGCAACGTCGATGGCGAAATCCTCACCCGCGCGCTCAAGGGCGCCGAAGAGGCCGCCCGCGAACGCTTCCTGGGCTGCATGTCGGCGCGGGCGGCGGCGGGTATCCGTGACGAGATCGAGTCGCGCGGGCCGATGAAGCTGTCCGAGGTGCTCGAGGCGCAGAAGGCGATGATCACCGTCGCGCGCAATCTCGCCAAGGAAGGCACGATCATGATGGGCGGAGGCGAGGACGACTATGTCTGATTTCGTCGCGGGTTTCTCCGCACGCCAGAATGCCGCCGCAGCCGCGCTGCACCAGGCCTTCGCCCCGCCGGGCGGCTTCGCGCCGTCCAACATGGCGGGACTGGGCATCGACCTGGGTTCGGGGCCGATCTCCTTCCGGCCGCAGGGACCGGCGGGCACGGGCGCGGGCCAGACCGGCGGCGCGCCCCGGCAGGCCGACGGGCAACCGCGCCACTTCCACCCCGCCAATCGCGACCAGGACCCGACCGAGGGCTGGGACCCGTTCGCGGCGTGCGAGGACGCGGCGGCCCCTGCAATCGATCCGATCACCGCCGCGCACGACGCCGGTCATGCCGAGGGCTATGCCGCCGGGCTGGCCGCCGCCGCCGCGCAGTTCCAGGCGCGGGCCGAGGCCGAGGCGCGCGACGGCCGGATGGTCGATGCGATCGCGCAGGCGCTGTCCTCGCGCGTCGACCGGTCGATGATGGCCGAACAGCTGCGCCAGACCGTCCTCGCCCTGGTCGGCAAGCTGGTGGGCGAAATCGGCGTCGATGCCGACCGGCTGACCGGCCGGATCGAGGCCGCGATCGACCTGCTCGCCGATACGCAGGAAGCCGCGATGCTGCGCGTCCATCCGGACGATGTCGCGCTGCTCGAAGGGCGCCTGCCCCAGACCGTCTTCCCGGTCGGCGACCCCGCGGTGGAGCGCGGCGGCTTCGTCCTCGAAAGCGCGTCCACCATCGTCGAGGACGGCCCCTCGCTGTGGCTCGACCAGCTTTCCGCCGCGATCGACAAGGTGCCCGTTCCCCAATGCTGAACCGTTTCACCGCCGATTATCTCGATACGCTGGCCCAGGCCGATTTTGCGCCGCGTCCCGTGGTGGCGGGGCGGCTGGCCTCCTATGACGGGTTGCTGATGGAGGCGGTCGGCCTCTCGCTGCCGGTCGGCACGGTTTGCGCGATCGGCGAGAAGGGCGGATCGTGCGTCGAGGCCGAGGTGATCGGCTTCCGCAACGGCCGCACGCTGATGATGAATCTGGGCGGCCCCGCCCCCCTGCTCCCGCGCGCGCCGGTGCGCCCGCTCGGCCCCCCGGGCGAGGCGGAAGTGGGCGCGGCGATGCTCGGCCGCGTGGTCGACGGATCGGGCAAGCCGATCGACGGCCTGGGCCCCATTCGCGGCGCGGGCCGCTGGCCGCTGGCGGGCCGGATGCAGTCGCCGCTCGACCGGGGTCGCGTGCTGGAGCCGATGGATGTCGGCGTGCGCGCGATCAACGGCCTGCTGACCATCGGCCAAGGCCAGCGCGTCGGCATCATGGCGGGATCGGGTGTCGGCAAGTCGGTGCTGCTGGGCATGATGGTCCGCGCCGCGCGCGCCGACGTCATCGTCATCGGCCTGATCGGCGAGCGCAGCCGCGAGGTCGCCGACTTCCTGGAAACCAAGGTCGCGGGCGAGGCACGCGCGCGCTCGGTGGTGGTCGCGGTGCCCGCCAACCATTCGCCGGTGTTGCGTATTCGCGGCGCATTGCGGGCGACCGCCATTGCCGAGGCGTTCCGTGCCGAGGGCAAGAAGGTCCTCCTCATCATGGATTCGCTGACCCGCGTCGCGCATGCCGGGCGCGAGATCGGGTTGGCGCTGGGCGAACCCGCCTCGGCGCGCGGCTATCCGCCCTCGGCCATCGCGATGCTGCCCAATCTGATCGAGCGGGCGGGCGCCGATGCGCATGGGCCGGGATCGATCACCGCCATCTACACCGTGCTGGCGGACGGCGACGACGGCAACGACCCGGTGGTCGACTCGGCGCGCTCGATCCTGGACGGGCATATCGTGCTCAACCGCCATCTCGCCGAGCGCGGCGTCTATCCCGCGATCGACATCGGCCCCTCGGTCAGCCGCGTGATGACCGACATCGTCGGCAAGCCCCATGCCCAGGCCGCGCGGACGCTGCGTCGTCATCTGGCGACCTATGAGGAAAACCGCGATCTCGTCCTGATGGGCGCCTATCGCGCCGGCGCCGATCCCGCGATCGACGCCGCCATCGCCTGCCATCCGGCGGTGATGGAATATATCCGGCAGGACGCCGACGAGGTCGTGCCGCTCGACCATGCGGTCGAGGAACTGGTGGGCATTTTCGGCCAGCCGCTCGGCTGAGCCCGGTAAAGGGGGACATCCATGGCATCCCGGCAACAGACGATGCTGAACCGGCTCCACCGGGTCCGCACGCTGCAACTCAACCTGACGATGGCGGAGGAAGCGCGCGCGCAGGAACGCGTCGCCACCGAACAGCAACTCTCCCAGCGTATCGGCCAGTTGATCGAGGCGGTATCCCCCGCCCCGACCGCCAGCGCCTCGGCGGGGTCGCTGATGGCCAATGCGCATTTCCGCAACCGGCTGCTCGAATCGGCCGATGCCGCGACCATGCGCATCCAGGTCGCCGAACAGCGCGCCGCCCATGCGGGCGAACAGACCAAGGCCGCCAAGCGCGACCAGACGGCGGTCGAGAAGCTGCTCGACCGCGCGCGCCTCGCCGCGATCCGTGCCGAGATGCGCGCGCTGGAGGACATGCCGTCCAGCGGCGGCAACCGGCGCAATCGGCACGAACCTTGCTGACATGTCTGTCATGATGTCGCCCCTCGCCTCCGTCCCCGCTTCCGGCCCCTCCGCCGTCCGCTCGTCGCTGACGGCGGGCGCGGGCAATGCGATGAGCTCCGCCTTCGCGATGCTGTTCGCGCTGGTGCCCGGCATGGGCGGGGACGCCACGGCGGAGACGGGCGAGGCCGCGAAACAGGGCAAGGGCAAGACCGGCGGCGAGACCGCCGGGAGCGGCAGCGAGACGGACAAGGACGGCAAGCCCTTGCCGAGCGACGCCACCCTCTTGCCGATGGCGGTGCCCCCGCTCCCGATCCTTCCGGTCGAAGAGACGACCGTGGCGGCGCCGACCGATGCGGTACGCGCCTCGGCCGCCCCGATCACGACGCTGCTCGCCACCATGCCGGTTTCGCCGGAACAGGCGATGCCCGTGGCCGCCTCCACCGGCGACGGCACGGCACCCGCCGATGCGGTCGCGTCGAGCGGCACGACAGGCCTGGCGAAGGCGCCCCGCTTCCCGTCCGAAGCCCTGCCGGTCGCTGCGGACATACCGGCACGGGCGATGGCGACTTCCGGCGACGGGACGGTAACCGCCAATGCGGTCGCGTCGAGCGACACGACAGGCTTGGCGAAGGCGCCCCGCTTCCCGTCCAGAGTCCTGCCGGTCGCTGCGGACATACCGGCACAGGCGATGGCCGCTCCCGGCGATGGGCAGGCCCTTGCGACCACGGCATCCGCGACACGGACCACCGCCCCCCTGCCCTCCGGTACGGGGTCCACCCTCCGCTCGACGGGGGAAGCGGCGTTGGCGGCCATGTCGACCGATTCGACCGTGACCCAAGCCACTCGGGAGCAGGGCCCGGCGCTACGCTCGGACGTGCCGGCGCGCTTTGCCGCCACGGCGCAGGCGGTGCCGCTCGCCGCGCCGCCGACCGCCGAAGCCTCCGCCCCGATCCTGCAGACGGGCCAGACCGCGCCCGCCATCCAGCTGTTCGCCGGCGCCATGCGCGCGGCGCAGGACGAACCCGAGGAGCGGTCCGGCCGCCGCAAGGATACGGGGCTGGGCGCCATCGACCCCGCGACGCTGACCCGCGCCGATTCGCTGACCGCCGCGCCGGTCGCGGCGATGACGGGCGCCGAGCAGGCCCCGCTCGACATGACGCAAGGCCACTGGCCGCAGGGCATGATCGACCGGATCGAGCGGATGCGCGAGGACGCCGCCACTGCCGACACCCGAATCCAGCTGTCCCCCGACGCGCTGGGCGGCATCGCGGTCGCGCTGCGCCATGAGGACGGCGCGACGCATATCCACTTCACCGCCGACCAGGCGCAGACCGCGACGATGCTCGCCGATGCGCAGCCGACGCTCGCCCGGCTTGCCGAGGAAAAGGGCATGCGGCTGGGCCAGACGGCGGTCGATCTGGGCCAGTCGGGCGGCGGCGGCGGCGAGCGCCAGCCGCAGCGCCAGCCCGAACCCGTTCTGCCCACCCGCCCGGCGCTTGCCGGGGGGACGGCCTCCAGCGACGCCGGGGATGCCCCCGCCGACGCCACCACCCGAATCGCCTGAGGATTGAGACATGAGCGACGCCAAGGAAACCGAAGAGAAGGCGCCCAAGAAGAAGGGCAAGCTGGGCAAGATCATCGTGATGGTGGTCGGCGTGCTCGTCCTGCTGGGCGGGGGCGTCGGCGCGGGGCTCTATGCCGCCAATTCGGGCCTGATCGGCGGCGGCCATGCCAAGGAAGAGGACCATGGCGAGGCCGAGGCCGAGGCCAACCACCCCGGCCCCAAGCTGGTGCCCAAGTCCGAGCAGAAGCGCGCGGGTGAAGGCGGCGAGAGCGAAGGCGGCGAGGGCGGCGGCCATGGCGGCGGCGAGGGCGGCGAAGGCGGCGAGGCCAAGGAGCATGTCGGCATGCCGACCCCGGTCGGCGACGGCGGCGAACGCTATGCGTCCAACTATTACGAGATGCCCAAGGACTTCACCTCGAACCTGCGCGACTCGGTGCATGTCATCCAGGTCGGGCTGGCGGTGTCGACCCCCTATGACGACACGGTCATCAACAATCTGAAGACCAACGACCTGGCGGTCCGCTCGGCGATCCTGATGGCGCTGGGCGATGCCAATGAGGAACAGGTGTTCAGCAGCGAGGGCAAGCGCCAGCTGCAACGCAAGCTGGTCGACGCGATCAACGAGATTCTTCGGCAAAAGGAGGGATTCGGGGGTATCGCTAACGTCTACTTTACCAATTTCGTTGTTCAGTGAGGCATGGTTAACGCCCCCGCCCAGGCCGACGAACGCGAGCGTCTTCGTCCCCAAAGCGCCGATCACGGCGTGCTGGGGACGACGAAGCTCAATCCGTTCGGCGACCTGCACACGATGCAGCATCTGTCCGCGCGCCTCGCGCGGTCGCTGCGGGGGCTGTTCGAATCGCTTCTTCGCGAAGAGCTGCGCTGCTGGGCCGAGCCTTTGGTCGTCCAGCGTTTTTCCGACTATCGCGCGGAGCGCGGCGACGGCCTGAGCGCGTGGTTGCCGATGGCGATGGTGTCGGTCGGCGGCCCCGCGATCCAGGACAATGCCCATGCGCTGTGCGTGCTGGAGGGCGGGTTCAGCCTGTCGCTGATCGACCTGCTGTTCGGCGGGAACGGCACCGCGCCCGACACGCTGCCCGGCGAGTTCTCGCCCGCCGCCGACGCGATGATCCGCCGCCTGGGCGGCATGATGGCCGAGCCGCTGCGCCGCGCCTGGGAATCGCTCGCCCGGATCGAGTTCACCGCGGGCCCGCCCGAATCCTCGCCCGCGATGCTGCCGGGCCTGGAGGGCGAGGATGCGATGATCGTCACCCGCTTCGGCATTGCGGGGCATAACCGCCGCCCGACCATGCTCGACATCCTCTATCCGGTCGCCGCCCTGAAGCCGCACGGCTCGGCGCTGACCGGCAAGGTCGTCGACAAGCAGGCCGAGGCCGATCCGACCTGGCGCGGCGACCTGACCCGCGCGGTAATGACGGTGCGTTTCCCGGTCCGCTCGGTGCTGGCCGAACCCGTCGTCTCGCTCAGCCGCCTGATGGAGCTGAAGATCGGCGACGTGATCCCGATCAGCTTCGGCCCCGGAAGTGCCGGTGATGGTCGGCGGTGACCTGCTCGGCATGGGCACGGTCGGCACCGCCAATGGTCGCGCCGCCGTCCAGCTCACCTCGCTTGCCCGCTCGGCCGAAGGTCTGGCGCAGAATTTCCACGAAGGACCCGTAGAATGAACGATATGGCCGGGGGATTCCCCGTCGACACGTCGGTCGCCGCCAATTTCCGGCTGCTCCAGGATGTCGATGTCAAGCTGACCGTCGAGATCGGCTCGACCCAGCTGTCGCTCCGCGAGCTGCTGGCGCTGTCCGAATCGAGCGTGATCGAGCTGGACCGCCAGGCCAACGAACTGCTCGACGTGCTGGTCAACGGCACGCTGATCGGCCGTGGCGAGGTGGTGACGGTCGGCGACCGTTTCGGCGTGCGCATGACCGAGCTGGTCAACCCCGACAAGCGCGGCTGATCCCCCCGATGCTCTGGTCCTACATCCTGAAGCTCGCCGTCCTGCTGCCGCTGATCTGCGGGCTGATGATCGGGTGCCTGTATCTGTGGCGGCGGCTGGAGAGCCGGATGCCGGGCCGTCCCGCGACGCGGCTGATCCATGTCCGCGAGACGATGATGATCTCGCCCGGCCTGCGGCTGGCGGTCATCGAGTTCGAGGGGCGCAACCTGCTCGTCTCGGTCGGGCGCGGCGGCGTCCAGCTGGTCGACAAGGTGGAGGGCAAGGGCCAGGCCCCGATTGCCCCCGCGCCCGTGCCGCCCACGCCCCCGCGTCGCGGCGACTTCGTCTCGCGCTTCGCACCCAAGCCGACATCGTTCGACCAATGAGCATTTCCGTCACCCGTCGCGGCACCGGCCCCGCGCTGATCCGCGCCCATAGCCAGGGTGCGCCGCGCCGCAGCCTGAAGCCGCTATGGATCCTGCTCGCGCTGCTGCTGGCGCTGGTCATCGCGATGCCCGCCTTCGCCCAGGCGACACCCGCCGCCGCCCCCGCACCGGGGGTCGGCGACGCGGTCGACCGCGCGCTGGGCCAGCTGGGCGGCGGCGCCAATGGCGGTTCGGGCTCGCTGAGCCTGTCGCTCCAGGTCCTCATCATCATGGGCCTGCTGACGATCCTACCGGGCATCATCCTGATGATGACCAGCTTTACCCGGATCGTCATCGTGCTCGCCATCCTGCGCCAGGCGCTGGGCCTGCAACAGACCCCGCCCAACCAGGTGCTGATCGGCCTGTCGGTGTTCCTGTCGCTGTTCATCATGGCGCCGACCATCAGCCAGATCAACGCGAACGCGATCCAGCCCTATGCCGAGGGTCGCCTGCCCGGCACCGAGATGATCAAGACCGCTGGCGCCCCGCTCCACGCCTTCATGGCCAAGCAGACGCGGGTGAAGGACGTCACGATGTTCGCCGAAATGGCCAAGTCGGGTCCCTATGCCAGCCCCAACGACATTCCCTATGCCGTGCTGCTGCCCGCCTTCGTCACCTCGGAGTTGAAGACCGCGTTCCAGATCGGCTTTCTCATTTTCCTGCCCTTCATCGTCATCGATCTGGTGGTCGCCACCGTGCTGATGGCGCTGGGCATGATGATGCTGTCGCCCTCGATCATCTCGCTGCCGTTCAAGCTGCTGCTGTTCGTGCTGGTCGACGGATGGGCGCTGACCATGGGCAGTCTGGCGAACAGTTTCGCGACTTGAGGGGTGGGGCGTGGGCTTCGACTTCGCTCAGCTTGAACGGCTGCAGGGAAGAGCCCCCTCCCCTCATCGGCTCAGCCTGAATGGCCGCAGCGGAAGGCCTTCGTTAACCATTTTCGGACCATAACCCCGTTCAGCCTGAGCGAAGTCGAAGGCCATGGGAAACCCTGACCCACACGGGACAAAGACCGCATCATGGACGCCCAATATTTCCTGACGCTGGCCAACCAGACCATGTGGGTGCTGGCGCTCGCCGCCGCGCCGATCCTGCTGCCCGTGCTCGTCTCGGGTCTGGTGATCGGCATGATCCAGGCCGCGACCTCGATCAACGAGCAGACGCTGTCCTTCGTCCCCAAGCTGATCGTCGTCGCCGTCTCGATCCTGATCTTCGGCAGCCTGATCGTCGGGCTGCTGAGCGATTTCACCGTCAGCATGTTCGAGCGCATCCCGGATCTTGTAAAGTAACATGCTGGGCTTCGGCCTCTCGATCGAGCCGCAGGCCTGGGCGATCCTGTTCCTGATGATCCGCATCGGGGCGGCGTTCATCACCGCGCCCGTATTCGGTGCGGTGTCGATCCCCCTGCCCGTCCGGATCAGCCTGGCCGGGGCCATCGCCTTCCTCGTCCATTCGGTCCATCCGGTGGTGCCGCCGCCGGTCATCTTCTCGGTCCCCACCATCCTGTCGGTCGCGGCCGAGGCGATCGTCGGGCTGGCGCTGGGGCTGATCCTCCAGGTCGCGTTCACCGCCCCGCTGGTCGCCAGCGAGCTGATCGGCGGGTCGATGGGGATCAACTTCGCCGCGACCATCGATCCGCTCAACGGCCGTTCGACCCAGGCGCTGGGTCAGTTCTTCACCGTCATGCTGACCCTGTTGTTCCTGTCGGTCGACGGGCATCTGGTGCTCGTCGAGACGATCGTGAAAAGCTATGAGGCGCTGCCCCCCGGCCAGGCCTGGATGGCCCCGGCGCAGTTCAAGGCGATCGCGCTGTTCGGCGGCTATGCGTTCCTCGCCGGGCTGCTGCTGGCGTTGCCGGTCGGGTTCCTGCTGCTCTGCCTGAACCTGGTGGTCGGCATGATGAGCCGCGCCGCGCCTGCGCTCAACCTCTTCTCGGTGGGCCTGCCCGCCGCGCTCGGCGTCGGGGTGATCGCCATCGCCGTCGCCTTCCCCGCCATGGGCGATTACATGCTCGTGATCATCCGCGAGGCGCTGTCCGCCACCGAAACATTGGTGATCGGCTGATGTCGGAGGGCGGCGAGAAAACAGAAGCCCCAACCCAAAAGCGTCGCGACAAAGCGCGCGACGACGGGCAGGTGCTGCGCAGCCGCGATCTGGCGGCGGCCCTGGTGATGATGGCGGGTATCGCCTGGCTGATGTTCGCGGGGCCCACCTTGCTCGGCGCGTGCAAGGCGGTGATGGCGACCAGTTTCCAGTTCACCCATGCCGATGTCGAGGATTTCGAGCCGTTCCGCCCGCTGATGGAGGCGGGATGGAAGCTGCTGCCCTCGCTCGCCTCGCTGTTCGCGGTGACCATCGTCGCGACCATCGCGTCGCAGGCGGGGCTGGGCTCGCTCCACTTCAACGCCAAGGCGCTGGCGCCCAAGCCGTCCAAGCTCAACCCCGCCTCGGGGCTGAAGCGCATCTTCGGGATGCAGGGCTGGACCGAGCTGGGCAAGTCGCTGCTCAAGGTCGTGCTGCTCGGCGCGATCGGCGGCGTCCTGTTGTGGCGCTCGTCGCGCACCACCATGGGGCTGGCCCAGTCCGACCTGAACAGCGCGATCGGCTCGCTCGGCGGCACCTTCACCACCATCCTGCTGGTGATGGGCATGGGGCTGGTCCTGATCGCGGGCTTCGACGTGCCGATCCAGATCTTCCAGCTGATGTCCAAGCTCAAGATGACCAAGCAGGAGGTCAAGGACGAGCATAAGGAAAGCGAAGGCAACCCCGAGGCCAAGGCGCATATCCGCGGCAAGCAGCGCGAGATGTCGCGCCGGGCGGTGCGCGCGGCGGTGCAGGAGGCGCATGTCATCCTGACCAACCCGACCCATTTCGCGGTCGCGCTGCGCTACGAGCGGGGCCAAGACGAGGTGCCGGTCGTCGTCGCCAAGGGTCGCGGCGCCACCGCGCTGGCGATCCGCGAGCTCGCCGCCGAACTCGACACGCCGGTGCTGGAATATCCGCAGCTCGCCCGCGCGGTCTATTATACCAGCCGCGAGGGGCAGGAAGTGCGCGCCGACCTGTATCAGGCGATCGCGGTCGTCCTGGCCTTCGTCTTCGGGCTCAATGCGGGCGCGGGCGGCACCGCCCAGCCGCCGGTCGAAGTGCCGGAGGGCGCCCGCTTCGACGAAAACGGCGTGGCCCAGCCATGAGGGGCAAGGCCGTGATCGCCGCGCTCCATTCGCCGCATCCGCCTAAAGTTCGGACGCAGGCGGTCGTTAAGGATGTCGGGCGCGTGCCGAAGGATTGCCGATGACTGATGTTTCCGTGACCGCGTCGTCGACCAGTACGACGACCAGTACGACCGCCAGCACCACCAAGACGGCCGCCCAGGCGCTGTTCAACTCGCTGCAGACGGGATCGGGCATCGACCTGTCGTCGGTCGTCCCCGCGCTGATCGAGGCCCAGTTCGCCGCGAAGACGGCGGCGCTGAAGACCCAGTCGGACACGCTGACCTCGCAGATTTCGGACGTGTCCTCGATCAAGAGCAGCATCACCGATTTCGCCTCCGCCCTCGCCTCGCTGGCAAAGGGGGGGACGCTCGCGACGCAGGCGGTCAGTTCGGACCCCAACAGCCTGTCCGTCACCACCTCGGCGGGCGCCAAGCTGGCGGGCATGTCCAAGTCGATCACCATCAACGCGCTCGCGACCGCGCAGGTCTCCTCGACCAAGTCCTCCTACTCCTCGACCGCCTCGCTGGGCACGGGGAGCCTGTCGATCAAGGTCGGGTCGAAGGATGCGATTTCGGTCACCATCGACAGCGCCGATTCGACCCCGGCGGCGCTCGCGGCCAAGGTCAATGCCGCCAATACCGGCGTCAAAGCCGCGGTCATCACCGATTCGTCGGGCAACGCCTATCTGTCCTTCTCGGGCGCGACCGGCAAGGACAACAGCTTCACCATCACCGCGAGCGAAGGCGACACGGCCGGCCTGTCGCGGCTGAACGTGGGCAACAATGCGAGCGGCACCTCCACCTCGTCGACCGCGGCCAATGCCAGCATCACGATGGACGGCGTCACCGTGGAGCGCGCGTCGAACACCGTCAGCGATCTGGTCCAGGGCGTGACCATGACCCTGTCGGCGGTGACCAGCAAGGCGGTGTCGCTGACCGGTTCGTCGCCGACCGCCGCGCTCAGCAATGTCGTGTCCAACTTCGTGTCGACCTTCAACGACAATATGAAGGCGATCACCAAGGCGACCGATCCGATCACCGGCTCGCTGCGCGCCGACCCCGCCGCGCGTTCGCTGGCCCAGACGCTGCGGACCATCACCACGACCAAGCTGGTGCCGGGCGATTCGGCGGCGGGCGCCCCGCTCACCCTGGCCGATCTGGGCGTGAAGACCGAGAAGGACGGCACGCTGACCGTCGACCAGACCCGCCTGTCGCAGGCGCTCAGCAAATATCCCGACGTGGTCGAGAAGATGTTCCGGGCCAGCGACGACAATGTCATCGGCCTGTCGGCCCAGATGAACACGATCCAGATGTCGTCGACCAGCAGCATCTATGGCCTGACCGCCTCCTATAACAATCTGACCCAGCAGAAATCGGATACGGCCCTGGCGCAGACCAAGCTGGCGGACTCCCGCCAGACGGCCAGCGACGCGCTGACCGCGCGCTTCGCGCAGATGAACAGCCGGGTCACCGCCTATAAATCGGTGCAGAGTTTCATGGACCAGCAGGTGAAGATGTGGACGAAGGGCAATTGAGATGACGTACGCCTCCGCCCTTCTGACCGATCCTGCCGCCGTCTATCGCCAGATCGACGTGGTCGGCCGCACCGCCATGGCCGATGGCCCCGCGCTGGTCACGCTTCTCTACGAGGAACTGGTCGCCGCGCTCCGCTCCGCCGCCTGGGCGACCGAGCATGGCCAGCTGGCGCGCAAGAGCGAGCGGGTGACGCGCGCCACCGCGATCCTGTTCGCGCTGGAGGCGGGGCTCGATTTCGAGAATGGCGGCGAGATGTCGATCACCTTCGCCAAGCTCTATGGCGGCGCGCGCAAGCAGATCGTCGACGCCTCGCTGGGCCAGAACGCCCAGGTGTTCCGCAACGTCGCGGCCAGCATCGCCGACATCGCCGAGGCGTGGGAGACGGTGCGCAAGATGAACAACCCCAAGAAGGACAGCTGAGGCCCTTTCCCCCGCTTCTCCCCGGATCCCTTCCCTCCGTTCAGCCTGAGCGACGTCGAAGGCCACGGGATGACAGGGGGTTCCTGGCAAAACGCAGGACGTGCGCTTCGACTTCGCTCAGCGTGAACGGCCGTTGGGACCGTAAAGCGGTATGACCTACCGCCGGAACCAGTGCTTCTGCACGAAGTAGATCACGATCCCCGCCGCAATCAGCGCGCAGGCGCCCAGGATCGCGTCGAACGCCCAAGGCTCCTCGGCATAGGGCAGGTTCTTGACGTTCATCCCGTACAGCCCGGTGATGAAGGTCAGTGGCAGGAACACCATCGCCACGATCGAGATGACCAGCGCGCGATTGTCGATCTGTTCGGCGCGCAGGTCGGTCAGCGTCTCGTGGATCAGCGCCGAGCGTTCGCGGATCGACTCGAGCTCCTCGGCCATGCGCGCCGCGCGGTCGGCGGCGGCGGACAGGTGCAGCCGGTCGTCATCGGCCAGCCAGTCGCCGGGCAGCGCCGCCAGCTTCTCCAATGCCGCACGCTGCGGGTTGAGGAAGCGGCGATAGCCGATCGCGGCGACGCGCACCCGGCTGACCGTACGGCGAAGCTGAAAGACGCGGCGTTCGTCCAGCTGCTCCTCGCAATCGTCCAGATCGTCGCCCAGGCCCGCGACATCGGGGTCGAGATCGTTGGTGATCGCGGTGGCGAAGGCGGTGATCAGGTCGCCGGGATCGTCGATCGCGCCCTTCTCGACCTCCTGCCGCACCAGATCGACCGCCAGCAGCGGACGGCGCGTCACCGAATAGACCCGGCCCTTCACCGCCCAGATCCGCACCGAGGCGAGCATGTCGGAGCCGTCGAGCGGTTCGCTGCTCCGCCCGCGAAGATTGACGAACGCCCCCTCGCCCACCGCCTCGCACCGGGGGCGCGTCTCGGTCGCGGTCAGCGCGTCGACGACATAATCGGCGACATGCGCCGAATCGCTCAGCCAGCGCTGCGCGACCGCGTCGTTGGTCTCCAGATGCACCCAGACCAGCCGGGCCTGGGTCGCGACCGCCTCGCGGATCGGGATCGTCGTCGCCTGGCCCTGATCGACGCGATAGGCAAAGCCGGTCATGCCGGGATGGCCATCGCCAGATCGACCACCTGCCCCTCGCCCGGATCGGCGGGGGCGGTGTCGCTGGCGATCCGCACCGCATCGGCGCGCGCGCGGTCGAGGATCGCGCCCGGCACGTCGGCGCGGTGATAGACCCGGTCCGCCGCAGCGAGCGCGCGCGCCTGGCGCAGCGTCAGGTCGTCGGGATCGGTCGAGGTCAGCACGAACGCCTCGAACCGCGCCGCAGGCCGGTCGGCCCCCGCCAGCCAGGCGGCGACATCGCCCTCCGCCTTGAGCGGGTCGAGCGGCCCGCCCGGCGACAGCGCCGCCCCGATCGCCCGCCGCCGCTCCGCCCCGTCGGGAAAGCGCGCGCGCAAACCCGCCCGCGCCGCATAGAGTCCCTCGGCCAGCGCCCCCAGCCCGGCGGGCAGCAACGCCTCCAGCCGCTGGCGCAGCGCCGCCGCCAGTCCGGCCGACACGCCGCCGGTTCCGACCGCGACGATGACCGGCCCCCGCTCGACGATGGCGGGCAGGGTGAAGTCGCACGCCGCCGGGCGATCGACCGCATTGACCAGCACGCCGCGCGCCTTCAGCCGGGCGATGGCGGCCTGCGCTTCGTCCTCCTCCTCGATCGCGACGATGGCGAGCGCGGCCTGCGCCTCTTCACCGACGACCAGCGCGCCCGCCCGGTCGAGCAGGCGGCGCTTGGCCTCGGCGGGCTCGCCCTCGCCCAGCAGGATCACCGGACGGCCACCCAGCCGGACGAACAGCGGCAGGCTGGCGAGGCTCAACGCCCCGCCCCCGCACCGTCGCCCCAGCGCAGGCTGGGGCCTATGGCGACGGAGGCTCCGAAAGCAGTCAGAGATCCCAGCCTGCGCTGGGATGACGGCTGAGACGGCGACCCCGCCCGGCGCATCACTTCTTCAGCCACTCCGGCACGCGCTCGGCGGCGATGATCGTCTCGGCGGCGATGCGGTCGGCGACGACGGCGAAGCGGTCGCCCTCGACCATCACCTCGGGCACCAGCGGGCGGCTGTTATAGGTCGACGCCATGGTCGCGCCATAAGCGCCTGCGGTGCGGAATACGGCGAGGTCGCCCGACTTCACCACATCGATCTCGCGGTTCATCGCGAAGGTGTCGCCCGTCTCGCAGACCGGCCCCGCGATATTCGCCATCATCGTCTCGCCGGTCGGCCGGACCGCGACGAAGTCATGCCAGGCATCATAGAGCGCCGGGCGCGCCAGGTCGTTCATCGCCGCATCGACGATGACATAAGGGTTGGCGACGCCGGGCTTCACCCAGACGACCTCGGTCGCCAATACGCCCGCATTGCCCGCGATCACCCGGCCCGGCTCGAACATCAGCTCGACATCCCAGTCCTTGGTCACGCGCGCCACCATCTCGCCATAAGCGGCGGGGGCGGGCATCACGTCGCCGGGCTTGTAGGGGACGCCCAGACCACCGCCCAGATCGACCCGGGTGATGCGGTGCCCCGCCCCGCGCAGCTCGGCGACCAGCTCGCCGACGCGCTTATAGGCGGCCTCGAGCGGCGCGAGATCGCCCAGCTGGCTGCCGATGTGGCAGGCGACACCCTTCAGGTCGATGCCGGGCAGCCCCGCCAGACGGTCGAACATGCCCAGCGCCTGGTCGATCGGCACGCCGAACTTGTTCTCCTTGCGCCCGGTCGAGATCTTCGCGTGCGTCCCCGCATCCACGTCCGGGTTCACGCGCAGCGTGGCGGGGGCGACCAGCCCGCGCTCATGCGCCAGCTCGGCCAGGACCGCGCCTTCTTCCTCCAGCTCCAGGTTGAACTGGCCGATCCCGGCTTCCAGCGCGGCGACCAGCTCTCGCTTCGTCTTGCCGACGCCCGAGAAGACGATGTCCTCCGCCTTCATCCCCGCCGCCAGCGCGCGGCGCATCTCGCCGACCGAGACGACGTCGGCGCCATAGCCTTCATCGGCCAGCACGCGCAGCACGGCGAGATTGGGGTTCGCCTTGATCGCATAGGCCAGGTGGACGCGCGGCAGGCCCTTGAGCCCCTCGCGGAACACCTGCGCATGCCGCCGGAAGGTCGAGGCGGAATAGATATAGACCGGCGTACCGACTTCGGCGGCGATCCGGGACACGGCCACGTCCTCCACATGGAGTTCGCCGTCTTGGAAATGAAAATGGTCCATCAGCGGGGGGGCAAATCAAATTCGTCCGAACGCCGTTCCTGCGACTGGGTCATCAGTTCGTCGGAGCGTTGCGGGCGTTGTTGGGGGGTCGGCGTCAGCAATTGCTGCGCCGTGGGGCGGACGGTGGCGCCGCGCGGCGCGACGGGCAGTTGCTCGCCCTTGGGCGGTTGCAGCCGGTTGGCCGCGCCGCAAGCACTCAGGCCCAGCGCGACCAGCAGGACGAGCGCCCGCCTCATGCGGGAAGGCCCCGCGCGGTCGCGATGGCGGCGCGGACATTGGCGGGCGCGGTGCCGCCGAAGCTGACCCGGCTGGCGACCGAGGCGTCGACCGACAGCACGTCATAGATGCGCTCATCGATGCGCGCGTCGATGCCGGTCAGCTCGTCGATTCCCAACTGGTGCAGCATCAAGCCCTTCTCCTCGGCCAGCTTCACCGCGCGACCGGTGATGTGATGCGCCTCGCGGAAGGGGATGCCGCCGACGCGCACCAGCCAGTCGGCCAGGTCGGTCGCGGTCGAGAAGCCCGCCTCGGCGACGCCGCGCATCCGTTCCGTGCGGAAGGTCGCGCTCTGGATCATGCCCGTCATCGCCGCGATCGACAGCGCCAGCAGGTCGTGCGCCTCGAACACCGGCGGCTTGTCGTCCTGCATGTCCTTGGAATAGGCGAGCGGCAGGCCCTTCATCGTGACCATCAGGCTGGTCATGCAGCCCATGATCCGCCCGGCATGGCCGCGCACCAGTTCGGCCGCGTCGGGGTTGCGCTTCTGCGGCATGATCGAGCTGCCGGTCGACCACTGGTCGGACAGCGCCACGAAGCCGAAGGGCTGCGACGCCCAGAGCACGAATTCTTCCGCAAGCCGCGACAGGTGCAGCGAGCAGTTGGTCGCCGCCTGCAGATAGTCGATCGCGAAGTCCCGGTCGCTGACCGCATCGAGCGAGTTGCGCGTCGGCGCATCGAAGCCCAGCGCCGCCGCCGTCATGTGCCGATCGACCGGAAAGCCCGTCCCCGCCAGCGCCGCCGAGCCCAGCGGGCACTGGTTCATCCGCACACGCGCATCGGCGAAGCGGCTGGCGTCGCGCACGATCATCTCGTGATAGGCCATCAGGTGATGGCCCAAGGTCACCGGCTGCGCGGATTGCAGATGGGTGAAGCCGGGCATCACGCTGTCGGCATGCTCTTCCGCGCGGATCAGCAACGCCTCGCGCAGCGCGCCCAGCGCAGTCAGCGTCTCGTCGATCGCGTCGCGCACCCACAGGCGGAAATCGGTCGCCACCTGGTCGTTGCGCGACCGCGCGGTGTGCAGCCGCCCCGCGACCGGGCCGATCAGCGCGGCCAGCTTCGCCTCGGTCTGCATATGGATGTCTTCGAGGGTCAGGTCCTCGGCCACGCCGTTCGCGGCATAATCCTCGGCGACCCGGTCCAGCCCGGCGGAAATCGTCGCGGCGTCCTCGGCCGAGACGATGCCCTGTTTGCCCAGCATGGCGACATGCGCTTTCGACCCGGCGATGTCCTGTTTCCACAGTCGCTTGTCGAAGGGGATGGACGCGTTTATCTCGCGCATCACCGCGGCGGGACCTTCTGCGAAGCGCCCGCCCCACATTGCGTTGGAGCCGCCCATGTCGTCGCGTACCGTGATCGCCTGTCTCCTGGGGCTGATGGTCGCCGGGTGCGATAAGCAAAGCCCCGCGCCGGAGCAAGCCGCCAACACCGCCACCGGCGAAGTTTCGAGCGGCGAAGTGACCGGCGGGGAAGTGATCGGCGGCGAAGTCGCCTCGACGCCCGACGCGCCCAAGCCCGCCGGGGCGGTGAACCGCAGCCACAAGGGCGAAGCGGCTCCGACGCTGGGCTTCACCACGCTCGACGGCAAGCCGACGACGCTGGCCGATTTCCGGGGCAAGCCGGTGCTGGTCAATCTCTGGGCGACCTGGTGCGGGCCGTGCGTCGCCGAGATGCCGACGCTGGCCGCCACGGCCGAGCGGCTGAAGGGCAAGGTCGCGGTGATCGCGGTCGCGCAGGACGAGGCGGCCAAGGTGAAGCCGTTCCTGGCGGGCCGGACGCTCGACGCGCTGCCCGTCTATCTCGACCCCAAGCTGGGGTTGAGCGTCCATTACCAGGCCAATCTGCCGACCACGATCCTCTATGGCGCGGACGGCAAGGAGATCTGGCGGGTGACGGGCGGATTCGACTGGGCCGGGGCCGAGGCCCAGAAACTGCTGTCCGAGGCGAAATAACCGTCACAGCGACGGAAATATTTGATACCCGGCGGGGGAGCGCCGTTCGCGATACGCGAAAAAAGCCCCGCCCGGCACGAACCGGGCGGGACAGGCTGGGGTAAACGGTCGACGAAGCGGATCGCAAACGGCGCTCGCCCGCTTTCGTCCTGACAAGACAAACAGATGCCGCGCCAGCCATCGGCCGCCGAACAACATCGTCGGCGCATCGCAAGGATGCGCGACTTCATCATTGTCTGTTATGTAAGGGAACGCGACGGACGGATCGAACACAGGATCCGCCTGCACTTTTCGGTCATTCAAGAGCCCCCCTCTTGATTTGCCTTAGTCATAATCGATCCCGTCAGCCCGGTCAAATATATTATACTTTCCTTTGCTGCCGTTGGTTCGACAGTAACAGAGCAACCGATCATCGCATGCTGCGTTGCACCACGAGCCATGTCCCGCCAGCGAGGGACGGATGGATTCACCGATGGAGACGCCGAGCCGATGATGCAGGCCAATCGCCGTGAACTGGTCGCGGCCCTCGCCATTCTGGGCGTATCGCCACGCCTCGCCGCCCAGGCGCTTGCCCCCGGTGGCGCGACCGGCGCCCCCCAGCCCTTTTCCTGGACCGCGCTGCAAAGGCGGGCGGAAGAACTGGCGCGCCAGCCCTATCGCCCCCAGGTCAAGGTCGAGGCGGCGGCGGCGATCGACTATGACGCGGTGGGCACGATCCGGTATCGCGACGACCGCACGCTGGCGGGCGGCATCCGCCTGTTCCCGCTGGGCCGCTATGCCCCCAATCCGGTCGGCATCAACATCGTCGCGAACGGCCAGGCGCGCGCCGTGCCCTTCTCGCCCGCGCTGTTCACCGCCGAGGCGGGCCATGCGCCGCCGCTGGGCATCGCCGGGTTCCGCGCGATGACGGCCGACGGCAAGAGCGACTGGCTGGCCTTTCAGGGCGCCTCCTATTTCCGCACGGCGGGCGCGCAGGACCAATATGGCCTGTCGGCGCGGGGTATCGCGATCGACACCGGCATCGACGGGCGCGAGGAATTTCCCGCCTTCACCGACTTCTGGATCGAGCGGACCGGCGCGCAAGGCTATACCGTCCATGCACTGCTCGACGGGCCCAGCGTCGCGGGGGCGTATCGGATCGAGTCGCAAAAGGGTGCGGCGGGCGTCGAGCAGCGCGTCTCGGCGGTGCTGTTCTTCCGCCGCGATGTCGAGCGGCTGGGCATCGCGCCCGCGACCAGCATGTTCTGGTATGGCGAGGGCAACCGGGCGGCGGGCAGCGACTGGCGGCCCGAGATTCACGATTCGGACGGCCTCGCGCTGCTGACCGGCGCGGGCGAGCGGCTGTGGCGGCCTTTGGTCAATCCGCCGCGCCCGACGCTCGACAGCTTCGCCGACACCGATCCGCGCGGCTTCGGCCTGCTCCAGCGCGACCGGGACTTCGATCATTACCAGGACGACGGGGCCTTTTACGACCGCCGCGCGAATCTGTGGGTCCAGCCGCAGGGCGATTGGGGCCGGGGCCAGGTGATGCTCTATGCCTTTCCCACCGCATCGGAGACGGTCGACAATATCGTCGCCTTCTGGAACCCCGCTGATGCGCCCAAGGCGGGGCAGAAACGGCAGTTCGACTATCGCCTGAGCTGGGGATCGACCGATCCCACCATCGTCCCGGCCGTCGCCCATGCGGTGGACCTGTGGACCGGCGCGGCCGGGCGGCCCGGTGCGGAGCCGACGCCGGGCGCGCGCAAGCTGGTGGTCGACTTTACCGGCCCCGTGCTGGCCGGGCTCGACCGGCAGAGCGGCGTGACGGCCGATATTTCGGTCACGCGCGGCAAGCTGCTGACCCAGGCCGCCTATCCGGTGGTGGGACAGCCCAATCGCTGGCGCGTCACCGCCGACATCGCACCCGAAGGTCAGGGCCCCGCCGATGTCCGCCTGTTCCTGAAGCGCGGGACCAGGGCGCTGACCGAGACGGTGCTTACCCCGGTCTTCCTGCCGTGACCCATCCGCGCGCCATCATGCCGCCGCCCGCACCGCTGACCATGGCGGTGCAGCGTTTCGATGGCCCGCCGCCGCCGCACTCCGCGCCCGAGCCGCGCGCCGGGGTCAATCTGGCGCCCGACGATATCCTGACCCGCCGGCTCCTGCTGGTGCTGCTGACCGGGTTGCTGGCGACCGCCGCCTCGGCCGCGGTCAAGGAAGCCCTGTTGAGCGACGGGCTGAACCTGCTCGACGGGCTGTTGCTGCTGCTGTTCTTTCCGCTGTTCGCCTGGATCTCGTTCGGCTTCGTGACGGCGGCGATCGGTTTCGTCCTGCTGATCTCGCGCGCGCATCCGGGCATCACCCCCGCGCCGAAGGGGGCGGCGCCGCCGACCGCGCGGACTGCGGTGCTGGTGCCGGTGCATAACGAGGATGTCGATGCGGTGTTCGACCGGATCGCGCGCATGGCCGTCATGATCGACCGGGCGGGGGCGGCCGACCGTTTCGCCTTCTTCGTCCTGTCCGATTCGGGCGAAGCCGCCGAGGCCGAGGAGCGCGCCGCCTGGGAAAAGCTCGCCCCCTGGCTGGCGGTGCCGCTCTATTATCGCCGCCGGACCGAGAATGTCGGGCGCAAGCCCGGCAATGTGGCCGATTGGATCCGCAACCAGGGTGCGGCCTACGACTTCATGCTGATGCTCGATGCCGACAGCCTGATGGGCGGCGACACCATCGTCGGCATGGCGCAGATCATGGAGCAACGCCCCTCGATCGCGCTTCTCCAGACCGTGCCGATGATCATCGGCGCGACGACCTTCTTCCAGCGCTGGATGCAGTTCGCCAGCCGGTTCTACGGCCCGATCTCGACCGCCGGGCTGGTCTGGTGGTCGGGATCCGAATCGACCTTCTGGGGACATAACGCGCTGATCCGTATCCGCGCCTTTGCCGAGAGTTGCGGCCTGCCCGACCTGCCCGGCCGTCCGCCCTTCGGCGGCACGATCATGAGCCATGACATGGTCGAGGCGGCGTTGCTGCGGCGGCGCGGCTGGCGGCTGCACATGCTGATGGTCGAGGACAGTTTCGAGGAATATCCCCCCACGCTGATCGACCAGGCGGTGCGCGACCGGCGCTGGGCGCAGGGCAATACCCAGCATCTGAAACTGCTGGGCGCGAGCGGTTTCCACTGGATCAGCCGGTTGCAGCTGCTGATCGGCGCCTCGGCCTATCTGACCTCGCCCGCTTGGCTGATCCTGATCGCCACCTCGATCGCGCAGAGCCTGTCCGACGATGCCGCGACGGTGCGTGCGGTGACGTCGGCGCGGGTGCTGGTCGTGACGCTGATCCTGCTGTTCGGGCCGAAGCTGCTGAGTATCGTCTGGGCGATGGCCGACCGCGAACGCCGGGCCAGCTATGGCGGCGCGCGCGCAATCCTGGCCTCGGTGGCGCTCGACGTGCCGCTGTCGATCCTGACCGCGCCGGGAATCGCGCTGACCCAGACGATCGACCTCGTCAACATCATGCGCGGCAAGCCATCGGGCTGGAACCCGCAGAGCCGGGTGCGCGACGGGCTGGCGGCGGCGGATGCGATGCCGCGCTATCGCTGGCATCTGGCGCTGGGCGTGGTGTTCCTGGGGGTGTCGTTCCTGAACCCGGTGCTGGGCGCGTGGCTGTCGCCGGTGACGCTGGGGCTGCTGCTGGCGCCGTGGCTGGCGATGGAGACGGCCAAGGTCCGGCCCGGCGAGCGGTTGGCGAAGAAGGGCGTGTTCGCGGTGCCGGGGTCGGTGGTGGCGGATCCTGCCCGGCCTTTGGCCTTGGTGTGAGGGATTGCCTTGGGCTTCGACTTCGCTCAGCCTGAACGGGGTTAAGGGACAAATCTCCGTTCAGCCTGAGCGAAGTCGAAGGCCACGTTCCCGCCCCCTCAATCATCCTCATCCTCGAACCCCACCAGCGCCAGCGCCCGCGCCTTCATCTGACGCGTCTCGCACCAGTGGACCAGAGCCTCTTCGCGCCCATGCGTCACCCACACCTCGCGCGGGGCGATTTCGGTCAGCGTCCGGGTCAGTTCGTCCCAATCGGCATGGTCGGACAGGATCAGCGGCAGTTCGACATTCTTCTGCCGCGCGCGCTGGCGCACCCGCATCCAGCCGCTGGCCATGGCGGTGATGGGCTCTGGCAGCCGCCGCGACCAGCGATCGTTGAGCGCGCCGGGCGGGCACATGACCACATGCCCCGCCATTTCCGCCTTGGGCGTGTCGGCCACCATGCGCAGTTCGCCCAGATCGACCCCAAGCTCCTGATAGAGCGCACATAGCCGCGCCAGCGCGCCGTGGAGATAGATGGGCGCCTCATGCCCACGCACCCGCAACTCGGCGATCACCCGCTGCGCCTTGCCCAGCGCATAGGCGCCGACCAGCACGCAGCGCGTCGGATTGGCGTGGAGCCGCGCGATCAGCTTGTCGATCTCGTCCCCCGTCTCCGGGTGGCGAAAGACGGGCAGCGCGAAGGTCGCCTCGGTGACGAAGACGTCGCACTTTATCGGCTCGAAGGCCGCACAGGTCGGGTCGGAGCGGCGCTTGTAATCGCCCGACACCACCACCCGCTCGCCGCGATAATCCAGCACGATCTGCGCCGATCCCAGCACATGCCCCGCGGGCACGAAGCCGACCTCCACCTCGCCCAGCCGGATCGTTTCGCCGTAAGCGACCTCGACGCCGTTCTGCGGGCCATAGCGCGCCGCCATGATCGCCAGCGTCTCGGGCGTCGCCCAGACGGTGCCATGCCCGCCGCGCGCATGGTCGGCATGGCCGTGCGTCACCAGCGCCTTGGCCTCCGGTTCGGACGGGTCCACCCACACATCGGCGGGGGCCACGTAAATCCCATGTTTATGGGGCTGTATCCAGTCGCCGAGCTTGACCATGATACCTATATCCTTCGGGATGCTCCCCGGTTCCCTTCCGCCCGCCCTGACCGACTGGTTCGCCGCCAAGGGCTGGCACCCGCGCACCCATCAGTTGGCGATGCTGGAGGAAGCCCGCGCCGGCCGCCACGCGCTGCTGGTCGCCACCACGGGCGCGGGCAAGACGCTGGCGGGGTTCCTGCCGACGCTGACCGAGTTGATCGAGCAACCGAGCGAGGGGCTGCACACCCTCTACGTCTCGCCCCTGAAGGCGCTGGCGGTCGATATCCGCCGCAACCTCGTGACCCCGATCGAGGAGATGGGCCTCGACATCCGGGTCGAGACGCGGACCGGCGACACCTCGTCGGACAAGAAGGCGCGGCAACGGGTGAAGCCGCCGCACATCCTGCTGACGACGCCCGAATCGCTGTCGCTGCTGCTGAGCTATCCCGATGCCGCGACCATGTTCGCAGGACTCAAGACCATCGTGGTGGACGAGGTCCACGCCTTTGCCACCGGCAAGCGCGGCGACCTGCTGTCCTTGTGCATGGCGCGGTTGCAGCACCTGTCGCCCGGTCTGCGACGGGTCGCGCTGTCGGCGACGGTGGCGGACCCCGACGGCTATCGCGCCTGGCTCGCGCCCGATGGCGATATCGACGCGGTCGGCCTCGTCGCGGGCGAGCCCGGCGCGCCGCCGGACATAGCGATCCTGCTGCCCGAGGACCGCATTCCCTGGGCAGGCCATTCGGGCCGCTATGCCGCCGCGCAGGTCATGCGCGTCATCGAGGCGAACCGGACCACCATCGTCTTCTGCAACACCCGCAGCCTGGCCGAGCTGATCTTCCAGGATCTGTGGAAGGCGAACGACAAGAGCCTGCCGATCGGCGTCCATCACGGCTCGCTGTCCCTGGAAGCGCGGCAGAAGGTGGAAGGCGCGATGGCCGACGGGCAACTGCGCGCGCTGGTCGCGACCGCCAGCCTCGACCTGGGCGTCGACTGGGGTGATGTCGATTGCGTGATCCAGATGGGTGCGCCCAAGGGCTCGTCACGCCTGCTCCAACGGATCGGTCGCGCCAATCACCGGCTGGACGAATCGAGCCGCGCGATCCTGGTCCCCGGCAACCGCTTTGAATATCTGGAGGCGCGCGCCGCGCTCGACGCGGTGGAGGCGGGCGAGCTGGACCCCGACCTCTTCCGCCCCGGCGCGCTCGACGTGCTGGCGCAGCATGTCATGGCCTGCGCCTGTGCCGCGCCGTTCGAACAGGGCGCGCTGCTGGGCGAAATCCGCTCGGCCATGCCCTATTCGGCGTTGGACGATGAGACGTTCGACCGGGTGCTGCGCTTCATCGCGGACGGCGGCTATGCCCTGCGCGCCTATGACCGGTTCAAGCGGCTGGTGCAGCAGCCGGACGGGACGTGGCGCGTCACCCATCCGCAATTCGTCGCGCAGCACCGGCTGAACGCCGGGATCATCGTGGAAGCGACGATGCTGAAGGTCCGCTTCCGCAACGGCCGCCAGCTGGGCCGGGTGGAGGAAGGATTCGCCGCGACCCTGGCGCCGGGCGACACCTTCTTCTTCGCCGGGTTGAGCCTGGAGGTGGAATCGATCGACGGCGAGGACCTGATCGTCCGCGCCACCTCCCGCCCTGCGCGCATCCCGACCTATGGCGGCAGCCGGATGCCGCTGTCTACCAGCCTGGCCGACCGGGTCCGCGAATTCCTGGCCGACCGGCGCGAGTGGGATCGCTTCCCGGCGGACGTGCATGCCTGGCTGGAGATGCAGGACCGCCGCTCGGTCCTGCCCCGCCCCGGCCAGTTGCTGGTCGAGACCTTCCCGCGCGAGGGGCGGCATTATATGGTCGCCTACAGCTTCGAGGGGTGGAACGCGCACCAGTCGCTGGGGATGCTGATCACAAGGCGGATGGAGGCGCAGGGGCTGAAGCCGCTGGGCTTCGTCGCCAGCGACTATGCGCTGGCATGCTATGGGCTGGAGAAGGTGACCGACCCGGCCAGCCTCTTCTCGCCCGACATTCTGGAAAACGAGTTCGTCGACTGGGTCCAGCAATCGCACCTCCTCAAGCGCGCCTTTCGCGAGGTCGCGGTGATCGGCGGGCTGGTCGACCGCCAGCATCCCGGCAAGCGCAAGACCGGGCGGCAGGTGACCTTCTCGACCGACCTGATCTACGACGTGCTACGCAAGTACGAGCCCGGCCATCTGCTGCTCCAGGCGGCGTGGGACGATGCGCGGGCGCGGATGACCGATGTGGGGCGGCTGGCGAATTTGCTCGACCGGGCGGGCGGCACGATGCTGCATGTCGATCTGGAGCGGGTAAGCCCGCTGGCGGTGCCGGTGCTGGTGCTGATCGGGCGCGAGAAGGTGGCGACGGGGACTGCGGACGACGAGTTGCTGATCGAGGCGGAGGCTCTGGCGGCGGAGGCGATGGCGGGGTGATTCCCGTGGCCTTCGACTTCGCTCAGGCGGAACGGAGGTTGGTATAGGCCTTCCTCACCTCTAGCCGCTCCCCTCCCGCAGGCGGGAGGGGATGGGGGAGGGCACGGGGTCTCACAGAGACCAGCCCTCGTGGCTCTTGCCCCTCCCCAACCCCTCCCCCTGCCGGGAGAGGGGCTTGAAGAAGAAAGCGGCTTGAGAAGCCCACCCGATCACCCTGATCGCATCAAAAATGTTGCAATGGTCATCCCACCCACGCAAATCTGATCCCGTGCTCCGCCAGTATGAACTCGTCGACCGCGTGCTCGACTATGACCCCCAGGCCGATGAGGCGCTGCTGAACCGCGCTTACGTCTTCTCGATGAAGGCGCATGGCAGCCAGAAACGTGCCTCGGGCGATCCCTATTTCAGCCATCCGATCGAGGTGGCCGGCATCCTGACCGACCTGCATCTGGATGACGAGACGATCGCGACCGCCATCCTGCATGACACGATCGAGGACACGGTCGCCACCTATGACGAGATCGAACGGCTGTTCGGTCCCAATGTCGCGCGGCTGGTCGATGGCGTCACCAAGCTGTCCAAGATCGAGGCGCAGACCGAGAGCGAACGCGCCGCCGAGAATCTGCGCAAGTTCCTGCTCGCCATGTCGGACGATATCCGCGTCCTGCTGGTCAAGCTGGCCGATCGCCTCCACAATATGCGCACGCTCCATCACATCGCGAAGCCGGAGAAGCGCCGCCGCATCGCGAAGGAGACGATGGACATCTATGCCCCGCTCGCCGAGCGGATCGGCATGTACGAGTTCATGAAGGAGATGCAGATGCTCTCCTTCCAGCAGCTCGAACCCGAGGCGTATGAGTCGATCACGCTTCGCCTGGCGCAAATGAAGGAAGGCGGCGGCGACCGGATTTCCAAGATCGCCTCGGGACTGAAGCTGCTGATGTCGCGCGGCGGGGTGGAGGCCGAGGTGACGGGGCGCGAGAAATCGGCCTTTTCGATCTTCCGCAAGATGAACGAGCGGCACATCAGCTTCGAGCAGCTGTCCGACGTCATGGCGTTCCGCGCGATCGTGCCGACCGAGGAGGATTGCTACCGCGCGCTGGGGCTGATCCATCGCCGCTGGCCGATGGTGCCGGGGCGGTTCAAGGATTATATCTCGACGCCCAAGCGCAACGGATACCGCTCGCTCCACACCAGCGTCATCCACGCCGACAATGCGCGTATCGAAATCCAGATCCGCACGCCGGAAATGCATGCCGAGGCCGATTTCGGTCTGGCGGCGCACTGGACCTATAAACAGGCGACCCGCCACGATGCGCAGGTGAGCTGGATTCGCGACCTGGTCGAAATCCTCGACACCTCGGACAGCCCCGAGGAGCTGATCGAGCATACGAAGATGGCGATGTACCAGGATCGCATCTTCGCCTTCACGCCGAAGGGCGAGCTGATCCAGCTGCCCAAGGGCGCGACGCCGATCGACTTCGCCTATGCCGTGCACACCGATCTGGGCGACCAGGCGGTGGGGGCCAAGCTCAACGGGCGGGTGGTGCCGCTGTCGACCGTCATCTCCAATGGCGACCAGGTGCAGATCCTGCGCTCAGCCGGGCAGACGCCGCAGGCGAACTGGCTGAACCTGGCGATCACCGGCAAGGCGCTGGCCGCGATCCGCCGCCATCTGCGCCATGCCGAGCGCGCCGAGCAGGTGACGCTGGGCACCAAGCTGTACGAGGATATCGTCCGGCGTCTGCCCGCCCAGATCGGCGCGGACGCGCTGACCCATGCGCTGCAACGGCTGAAGATGCCCGACGAGGCGCATCTGATGATCGCGATCGCCAGGCGGACCGTGTCGGATGCCGCGGTGATGGAGGCGCTGATGCCGGGCTCGGCAGGCGCGGACGTCGCCGCGCTGCCGCCGCAGTCGAGCGCCATCTCGATCAAGGGGCTGACGCCCGGCGTCGCCTATGACCTGGCGCAATGCTGCCACCCGGTGCCGGGCGACCGCATCGTCGGGCTGCGGCGGCCGGATGCGGGGATCGAGGTGCACGCGATCCAGTGCCCGGTCCTCGCCGAGCTGGCCGACCGGACCGACGAGGAAACCGACTGGGTCGACGTGTCCTGGGGCGACGACAGCGAGGGCGCGACCGCGCGAATCTCGGTGATGGTCAAGAACGAACCCGGCGCGCTGGGCATCCTGGCGACGATCATCGGCCAGCATAAGGCGAACATCATCAACGTCCGGCTGGATACCCGCGACACGCGCTTCCACACGAACCTGATCGATGTGGAGGTGCATGACCTGCAACACCTGATGCGCCTGATCGCCGCCTTGCGCGCGGCGGATGTGGTGAGTTCGGTCGAGCGGGTTTAGGTTCGCGCAGAGGCGCGGAGAACGCAGAGAGGTCCGGCGCGCGGAACGCGCGTCCTGTCATCTTCGACGGTGCATGATGACCGTCGCCAAGGTGGTTGAACGAACCCCCTCTGCGTCCTCCGCGCCTCTGCGCGAACAGAATCTTCTTCGTTCCCCGGCGAAGGCCGGGGCCCAGTAGGGGTGAATGATCGAGAACGCGGGGCGTTTGCCTTCCCACGCATCGTTTCGCGCGCCTTTGGCCGCGAGGAAACTGGACCCCGGCCTTTGCCGGGGAACAATGCGGCATTGGATTTCCTGACATCCGGAGGACGCCTGCGTAACAAAAAGCTGGAACCCCCGACGCGCCTGCGCTTTGGAGACCCCAAACAGGGGAGCCTTAACATGCGTTTCGTCACCGCCGCCGCCATGCTCGCGCTCGTCGCGGCCCCCGTCATCGCCCAGCAGACCCGGTCGATCTCCGCCTCGGACAAGGCGCAGGGGGCACAGGCCAACCCGGAACTGGTGAAGCAATATGGCGGCCGCTACACCGGCCCGCAGGCCGCGTTCGTCGAACGGGTCGGCAAGCGGGTCGCGGTCCAGTCCGGCCTGTCCAACGCGCAGGGCGATTTCGTCGTGACGACGCTCAACTCGCCGGTCGAGAACGCCTTCGCCATTCCCGGCGGCTATATCTATGTCACCCGCCAGCTGCTCGCGCTGATGAATTCCGAGGCCGAGCTCGCCTCGGTGCTGGGCCATGAAGTCGGCCATGTCGCCGCGCGCCATTCGCAGAGCCGCAACACCCGCTCGACCATCGGCTCGATCCTGGCGGCGGGCGCGGGGCTGCTGACCGGCAGCAATATCGCCACCCAGCTGGTGGGCACCGGCGCACAACTCTACACGCTGAAATATGGCCGCGATCAGGAATATCAGGCCGATGGCCTCGGCATCCGTTACATGACCGCCGCCGGATATGATCCCTATGCCTCGGCGGACATGCTCGCCTCGCTGGCCGCGTCGAGCAATCTGGCCGCGCGCACATCCGGCAAGGACGCCAACGCCATTCCGACCTGGGCCTCGACCCATCCCAACAGCGCCGACCGGGTCCGCCGCGCCGCTTCGCTCGCCCAGCAAACCGGCCGCCCCGAAACCACCCCGCCGCAGGACACCGCCTTCCTGCGGATGCTCGACGGCCTGCCCTATGGCGACGATCCCAAGGAGGGCGTGGTCGACGGCCAGAGCTTCCGCCATCCCGGCCTGAAACTGAAATTCACCGCGCCCACCGGCTATGCCATCGCCAATGGCAGCGATGCGGTGACCATCGCCGGTCAGGGCGGCCAGGCCGAGATGCGTCTCGGTCAGGGCAGCGATCTGGGCCAGGCGATCGCGCAGCGCTTCGGCCAGCTCGGCACCGGCACCCCTTCGGGCCAGGTGCAGAACGGGACCGCCAACGGCATCCCCTATGCCTATGTCACCACCCGCGCCGCCGCCAACAACCGCGCGGTCGATGCGACGGTGGTCGCCTATCGCTTCCCCGCCGCGACCTATACCTTCACGCTCGTGACGCCGGCGGGCTCGGGCATCGGACCGTTCCAGCCGCTGCTCGCCTCGGTCGCGCCGCTCTCGACCGCCGAGGCCAACGCCATCCGCGGCAAGAAGATCAGCATCGTCACCGTCCGCCAGGGCGACACGATCGACAGCCTGTCGGCGCGCATGGCCTTTCCCGATTACAAGCGCGAGCGGTTCGTGACGCTGAACGGGCTCGATTCGGAACAAGCGCTGATGCCGGGTCGTTTGGTCAAGCTGGTCGTGAATGGGTGACGGACGCTTCGGACGCCGCTAAACCGGCGGCGTCATGAAGCGCCCTGCCCTGTCCGTCGTCGTCCCCTGCTATAACGAAGCCGCCTGTCTGGACGTGCTGCACGCGCGTATCTCGGGTGCCGCGCGCGCGGCGGTGGGCGAGGATTACGAGATCGTCCTGATCAACGACGGCTCGCGCGACGACAGCTGGCCGGTGATGCAGCGGCTCGCCGCCGCCGATCCGCATCTGGTCGCGATCAACCTGTCGCGCAACCACGGCCACCAGCTGGCGCTGACCGCGGGTCTCGACCTGTGCGCGGGCGAGCAGATCCTGATCATCGACGCCGATCTTCAAGACCCGCCCGAACTCCTCACCGACATGCGCGCGACCATGGCGGCGCAGGGGGCGGACGTGGTCTATGCGGTGCGCCGCAAGCGGGCCGGAGAAACGCTGTTCAAGAAGGCGACGGCGGCGATCTTCTACCGGATGCTCGACCGGCTGACCGACACGCCGATCCCGCTCGACACCGGCGATTTCCGCCTGATGAGCCGCCGTGCGCTCGACGCGTTGCAGTCGCTGCCCGAACAGGCGCGCTTCATTCGCGGCATGGTCGCCTGGGTCGGCTTCCGCCAGGTCCCCTTCCCCTATGACCGCGCCGAGCGGCATGCGGGCGAGACCCATTATCCGCTGGGCAAGATGATCGCGCTGGCCTTCGACGCGGTGACGGGCTTTTCGACCGCGCCGTTGCGCTGGGCCAGCCATATCGGCCTGGCGCTGACGGCGGCATCGCTGTTGCTGCTGGTCTATATCGCGATCGGCTGGCTGACCGGCTCGGCGGTGCAGGGCTGGACCTCGACCATGCTCGTCACCGTCATCCTGGGCGCGGTGCAGATGTTCGTGCTGGGCATGATCGGCGAATATCTGGGGCGGCTCTATATCGAATCGAAGCGGCGGCCGCTCTATCTGGTCGCCGATGTGGCGGGGCCGGTGCAGGGCCATGCCCGGCTGGGCTATAGCGCGCATGAGGGGGCCAAGGACCCCGCCTGACCGCCCTCGCGCGGGTCCGGCGCGGGCGCATCCGCTCCTGCGGGACTTACCCAGCGTTCGTCAGGGTGGTGGTAGCGGGCTGACTTTCGCACGGGAATCTTGACTCCGGAACGCACGCGGCGGGGGTCGGGGCGTGGCCTTCGACTTCGCTCAGGCTGAACGGATTTTCGTGTCCAGACCCATTCCCGAACGCCGTTCAGCCTGAGCGAAGTCGAAGGCCAAGGGAATCACCCACCCGCATTCGCCCCAAACGAAAAAGGGCCCGGGGTTTCCCCCGAGCCCTTTTCCTGCCTCATGGCAAAGGATCAGTCGCGATCGCCGGTCAGGAAGGCCGGAGCGGCGAATTCGGACGAACCGCCCTGCTCGCCGCCTTCGCGACGGGGACGGTCGCCACGGTCGCGACGCGGGCCGCTGCGGCCTTCGCCGCCACGGTCGCCGCCATCGCGACGCGGACCGCGACCGCCTTCACGGTCGCCGCGCGGACCACGGTCACCACGCTCGCCGCGCGGTTCGCGCGCCGGACGATTGTCCTCCAGCTCGGCACCGGTTTCCTGGTCGACGACGCGCATCGACAGGCGGACCTTGCCGCGCGGATCGATCTCGAGGACCTTGACCTTGACTTCCTGGCCTTCGCTCAGGACGTCCGAGACCTTCTCGACGCGCTCGTTCTTGATCTCCGAGACGTGGACCAGACCGTCCTTGCCGCCCATGAAGTTCACGAACGCACCGAAATCGACCAGGTTGACGACCTTGCCGTTGTAGATCTTGCCGACCTCGGCCTCTTCGACGATGCCCTTGATCCAGTTCATCGCGGCTTCGATCTGCGCGGAGTCGGACGAGCTGATCTTGATCACGCCCTCGTCGTCGATGTCGACCTTGGCGCCGGTGGTGGCGACGATCTCGCGGATCACCTTGCCGCCGGTGCCGATCACGTCGCGGATCTTCGACTTGTCGATCGTCATCGTCTCGATGCGCGGCGCATGCGCCGACAGTTCGGTGCGGGTCTCGCCCAGCGCCTTGTTCATCTCGGCCAGGATGTGCGCGCGGCCTTCCTTGGCCTGCGCCAGCGCGACCTTCATGATCTCCTCGGTGATACCGGCGATCTTGATGTCCATCTGGAGCGAGGTGATGCCCTCGGAGGTGCCGGCCACCTTGAAATCCATGTCGCCCAGGTGATCCTCGTCACCCAGGATGTCGGACAGGACGGCGAAGTCTTTGCCTTCCAGGATCAGGCCCATGGCGATGCCCGAGACGGGGCGCTTCAGCGGAACGCCCGCATCCATCAGCGACAGCGAGCCGCCGCAGACGGTGGCCATCGACGACGAGCCGTTCGACTCGGTGATGTCGCTGGTCACGCGGATGGTGTAGGGGAATTCCTCCTTCGACGGCAGCACCGGGTGCAGCGCGCGCCATGCCAGCTTGCCATGGCCGATCTCGCGACGGCCCGGCGCGCCGAAGCGGCCCACTTCGCCGACCGAATAGGGCGGGAAGTTATAGTGCAGCATGAAGTGCTGGTAGGACAGGCCGTTCAGACCGTCGATCATCTGCTCGGCATCCTTGGTGCCCAGCGTCGTGGTCGCGATCGTCTGGGTCTCGCCGCGGGTGAACAGCGCCGAGCCGTGCGAACGCGGCAGGAAGTGGACCTCGGCCTCGATCGGACGGATCTGCGTGGTCGAGCGACCGTCGATGCGGCGGCCGTCCTTCAGGATCGCGGTGCGGACGATCTCGGCTTCCAGCTTCTTGACGAGCTTGGCGGCGACCAGCTGCTCCTGCGGGGTGCGCTCGGCCATGGCGGCCTTCGCCTTGGCGCGGGCCTCGCCCAGCGCGGTCTGGCGCGCCTGCTTGTCGGTCAGCTTGTAGGCGGCGGTGATGTCCTTGCCGACCAGCTTCTTCAACTCGGCCTTCACGGTCTTCTGGTCGTCGCCGACCTTCAGTTCCCACGGGTCCTTGGCGGCCTGCTCGGCGAGATCGATGATCGCGTCGATGATCTGCTGCGACGCCTTGTGCGCGAACATGACCGCGCCCAGCATCACCTCTTCGGAGAGCTCCTTGGCTTCCGACTCGACCATCATCACCGCATTGTGGGTGGCGGCGACGACCAGGTCCAGGTCACCGGCCAGCGCCTCGGCGTCGGTCGGGTTCAGCTGATACTCGCCATCGACATAGCCGACGCGCGCCGCGCCGATCGGGCCCATGAAGGGCACGCCCGAGATGGTGAGCGCGGCCGACGCGGCGACCAGCGCCAGGATGTCGGGCTCGTTCTCGCCGTCATACGAGAGCACCTGGCAGATGCAGTTGATCTCGTTGTAGAAACCTTCGGGGAACAGCGGGCGGATCGGACGGTCGATCAGGCGGCTGATCAGCGTCTCACGCTCGGTCGCACCGCGCTCGCGCTTGAAGAAACCGCCGGGGATGCGGCCCGCCGACGAGAACTTCTCCTGATAGTGAACGGTCAGCGGGAAGAAATCCTGGCCTTCCTTCACATTCTTCGCGGCCGTCACGGCGCACAGCACCACCGTCTCGCCCAGCGTCGCGATCACCGCGCCGTCGGCCTGACGGGCCACCTTGCCGGTTTCGAGGGTCAGCGTCTTGCCGCCCCACTCGATGGCCACTTTCTTGGTATTGAACATGGAATATCCTTCACTCCGACGGGCCTATCCCGCCGGGGCCTATGGGTTGAGCCAAGATTGGCTCTGGAGGTCGACCGAATTGCCGATCCTCCGATCCTGCCCGACCCTATCGTCGGGTTTGATGACATAGAGGCTTTGGGGATGCGCCCTTGCGGCATCCGGTCGGCCCGGTGCTTCATACACCAGCCGATAAAAAAAGGGCACCCCCTGATGGGAGTGCCCTTTTTGGTCGCTTGGCGCGCCCCGCGTCTTACTTGCGCAGGCCGAGCTTGGCGATCAGCGCCAGATAGCGGTCGCCATCCTTGTGACGCAGATAGTCGAGCAGCGAGCGACGCTTGTTGACCAGCATCAGCAGACCGCGACGCGAATGATTGTCCTTCGCATGGGTCTTGAAGTGGCCGGTCAGGTTCTGGATCCGCTCGGTCAGGATCGCGACCTGGACTTCGGGCGAACCCGTGTCACCCTCGGCGCGGGCATGGTCCTTGATGATTTCCTGGCGGCGTTCAGCGGTGATCGACATCGTGGTCCTTTCTTAATCGAGGTTGAAACCGCGCACGACCCGGACGTCCCCGTCCAGCGCCTCCACCAGCGCCACCGGGCGGTCGCCCAGCATCGCGAAATATTGGCCATCGTCAGCGGCAATCCCGACCAGCACACGCCCCTGACGGAGCGCCCCTGCCTGGTCGGGGTCGAGCGCGAGAGCCGGGATGTCGTCCAGCCCCGCCCTCAGCGGCAGGAGTATCTCTTCAAGCCCGCGCGCCTGCCCCATTTCGTTCAATTTGTCCAGCGATATCGCCGAGGCCAGGGTGAACGGCCCCGCCTTGATCCGGCGGAGCATGGTGACATGGCCCACCGTACCCAGCGCCAGCGCGATGTCGCGCGCAAGGGAGCGGATATAGGTGCCCTTGGAGACATGCGCGGTGAGGGTGATGTCTTCCAATCCTCCCTGAGCTTGCTCGGGGAGGGGGACCGCGCCCGCAGGGCGTGGTGGAGGGGCATCGCCGGTCCGTCCCGCCCCTCCACCATCGCTGGCGCGATGGTCCCCCTCCCCAAGCGAGCTTGGGGAGGATTTGAGGGAGTGAATCGTAACGCTGCGACTCGCCAGCACCACCTCTTCCCCGGCCCGCGCCAGGTCATAGGCGCGCTCGCCATCCACCTTCAGCGCGGAATAGGCGGGGGGCACCTGTTC
The DNA here is from genome assembly GCF_030818415.1 of Sphingomonas sp. SORGH_AS_0950. Classification (NCBI taxonomy): domain Bacteria; kingdom Pseudomonadati; phylum Pseudomonadota; class Alphaproteobacteria; order Sphingomonadales; family Sphingomonadaceae; genus Sphingomonas; species Sphingomonas sp. SORGH_AS_0950. The sequence continues at coordinate 2,673,180 of NZ_JAUTAE010000001.1, read as the reverse complement.
GATCGGGCCGGTGAAGCGCGGCAGCACCGCCTCCAGCGCCGCGCGAGTCGGGCGGACATCGCTCTCAGCGACCACCTCGCCCTCGGCATCCAGCGTCGATGTCTGCGCGCCGAAGCGGATGGTGAAGTCGTACACCTTGTCGCTGTCGAGCATCCGCCCGGCCAGCTTGGTCGCCTCGCCCACCGCGATCGGCAACACGCCGGTCGCCAGCGGGTCGAGCGTGCCGCCATGGCCGACCTTGATCCCCTTGCCATAGCCGCCCTGGCGCAGCACGCGCTTGACCGCGCTCACCCCTTGCGTCGAGCCGAGCCCCAGCGGCTTGTCGAGTATGATCCATCCATGCATCGGACGGGCGTTAGTCGGGCTTGGCCCCTATCTCAAGGACGGTGCCTCAAGCACCGTGCCGCCCGCCAGCGCCTCGCCGAAATGGCGGCGGCACAGCGCGATATAGCGGTCATTGCCGCCGATCTCGGTCTGCGCGCCCTCGGCGATCGCCTGGCCCTGGCCATCGACGCGCAGGTTCATCGTCGCCTTGGCCCCGCAGACGCAGACCGACTTGATCTCGCTGAGCGTGTCGGCCAGCGCCAGCAACCGCGCCGAGCCGGGGAAGAGCTGGCCCTTGAAATCGGTCCTCAGGCCATAGCAGAGCACGGGAATCCGGTGCCGGTCGGCCAGCCTCGCCAGCTGATCGACCTGTTCGGGCGTCAGGAACTGCGCCTCGTCGACCAGGATACAGGCCAGCGGCGTGCGTCCGTGCCGGTCGAGCGCGCAGGCCTCCAGATCGGTGGTCGCCTGGAACGGCGTCGCGGGCTGCGACAGGCCGATTCGCGAGGCGATGGTGCCATAGGCGAAGCGATCGTCGATCGCGGCGGTGAACAGCATCGTGTTCATCCCCCGCTCGCGATAGTTGAAATCGGCCTGCAGCAGCATGGTCGATTTCCCGGCATTCATGCTGGCATAGTAGAAATAGAGCTTGGCCATCCGCCGCCCTTATCGGAAGGGAGCCGCCATTTCGAGCATGGGACGAACCGGCATGTGGGTTGGCACGCGAATGGCGATGGCGGTGGTGGCCATAGGGATGGGTGGCGCCGGATCGGCAACCGCGCTCGGCTCGCTCGCCTATGGCATCGACCCCGCCCATGCGCACGTGCAGGCAAAGGTCGGCTTTTTCGGCCTGGGCAGCAAGACGGCGCGTTTTCCCCGGCTGGAGGGTCGCGTCGCCCTGTCGGACCGGGATGCGCAAGCGGTGACGCTGGACGTGCGGATCGATGCGCAGGCGCTGGAGGCTGGGGATTCGCTGACCCGGTCCCGCCTGCGCGGACCCGATTTCTTCGATGTCGAGCGATACCCCCGCGTGATCTTCCATGGCTCGACCATGACCCGGACCGGACCGCATGGCGCGCAGGTCGCAGGGACGATCACCGCGCGCGGCGTCACCCGTCCGGCGACACTGGCGGTCGACTTCTCACGCGACTTTGCCGCGATGACCGGGCGCGAGCCGGTGCATATCGCAGCGTCGACGCGGATCGACCGACGGGACTTCGGAATGACCGCCTATCCGCTGATCGTCGGGCGACAGGTGACGATCACGATCGACGCCGATCTGGTGCCGGGGCGGGGTTAGAGTTTCTCGCAACGACCGTTCCGGCTGACAGGGGTTCGCGCAGAGGCGCGGAGGACGCAGAGAAGTCTTCTCCGAATCGCCCCCAATGCCCCACCCCGGCGAAGGCCGGGGTCCAGTTGCCACGGGCAGGCGGCGGCGCAGGACGTTTGCCTCCCCCGCCTCGGCGCAACGCGCCATCTACGACAGGGAGACTGGGCCCCGGCCTTCGCCGGGGTGGGGCGAGGTTTGAACGTGGGGCGCTTCTTCTCTGCGCCCTCTGCGCCTCTGCGCGAACCTTTTCCCTTGGCCCCTTCGACTGCCTGCCAAGGCAGGCGCTCAGGACAGGCTTCGACTTCGCTCAGGCTGAACGGAGCGAGGGTCCTTTAGCCCTCGTCCCCCTCCTCCAGATCGCGCGCCACCTTCGGCGAGCGGAGGAGCGAGTCGATATGGCTTCCCTCGTCGAAGCTCTCGTCCGCCAGGAACTTCAGCTTGGCGGCATATTTCATCTTCACCCGGTGCGCGACCTCGCGCTGGAGATAGGCGGTGTTCGTGCGCAGCGCCTTGATGACCACCTCCTCGTCCTTGCCGAGCAGCGGCTTCACGAAGACGGTGGCGTGGCGCAGGTCAGGGGACATGCGCACCTCGGTCACGCTGACCATATGCTTGGCGAGCGTCTCGTCATGCACGTCGCCGCGCGCCAGGATTTCGGACAGGATGTGGCGCACCTGCTCGCCGACGCGGAGCAGGCGGACCGAGGGTTCGGCGGGGTTCTTGGCTTGGACCATGATAGTTCTTCTTCAAACGGAAATCGCGGCCGCCGGGCAGGCGACCGCGATCATGTCCGGCAGAGGCGGGCGGCAGGAGCGATCCCACCACCCTGCCCGCATCAGAGCGAACGCTCGCGCAGTTCGACCTCGAAGGTTTCGAGATAGTCGCCCGCCTTGATGTCGGTGAAGTTCTGCGTGAACGTCACACCACATTCCAGACCGGCGCGAACCTCGGCGACATCGTCCTTGAACCGGCGGAGCGAGTTGATCTCGCCCTGGTAGATGATGACGTCGTTGCGCGTGATGCGCGCCTTGAGCGCCTTGCGGATGACACCCTCGGTGACCAGCAGACCGGCGGCCTTGCCGATCTTGCCCGCCGAGAAGACCTCGCGGATTTCGGCGCGGCCGACGACCGTTTCGAACGCCTCGGGGCCCAGCTCGCCCGCCATGCCCGCCCGGATCTCGTCGATCAGGTCGTAGATGACGTCGTAATATTTCAGCGCCACCTTGTTCCGCTCGGCGATCTCGCGCGCCTTGGCGTTCGCACGGACGTTGAAGCCGATGATCGGCGCACCGCTGGCGGCGGCGAGCGTCACGTCCGACTCGGTGATGCCACCGACGCCCGAGTGCAGGATACGCGCCTTGATGAGGTCGGACGCGATCTTGTTGATCGACGCCACGATCGCCTCGACGGTGCCCTGCGTATCCGCCTTCACGACCAGCGGATATTCCTTGGCCTGGTTCGCCTTCAGCGCCGAGAACATCGACTCCAGGCTGGCCGGGGCCGAGGTGGTGCGCTTCTGGAGCAGCACGCTCTGGCGGTACTCGGCGACCTCGCGGGCGCGGGCCTCGTTCTCGACGACCTGGAGGAGGTCGCCCGCCTGCGGCACGCCCGACAGGCCGAGCACCTCGACCGGCATCGCCGGACCCGCTTCCTTCACCTGACGGCCCTTGTCGTCGACCAGCGCACGGACCTTGCCGCTTTCCGCACCGACGACGAACACGTCGCCGACCTTCAGCGTGCCGCGCGTGACGAGCACGGTCGCGACCGGACCACGGCCCTTGTCGAGCTTGGCCTCGACCACGCTGCCCTCGGCGGCGCGGTCCGGGTTGGCGGCCAGTTCGAGCAGTTCGGCCTGAAGCTGGATCTTCTCGATCAGCGTATCCAGACCGATCTTCTTGAGCGCCGACACCTCGACGTCCTGGGTCTCGCCGCCCATGTCCTCGACCTGCACGTCATGTTCGAGCAGGCGTTCGCGGACGCGCTGGGCATTGGCGTCGTGCTTGTCGATCTTGTTGATCGCCACGATCATCGGCTTGCCCGCCGCCTTGGTGTGGTTGATCGCCTCGATCGTCTGCGGCATCAGCCCGTCATCGGCCGCGACCACCAGCACCACGATATCCGTGACGTCGGCACCGCGCGCGCGCATCTGGGTGAAGGCCTCGTGGCCCGGCGTGTCGAGGAAGGTGATCTTCGACTTGTCCTTCAGCGTGACCTGATAGGCGCCGATATGCTGGGTGATGCCACCGGCCTCACCGCGCACCACATCGGTGCCGCGCAGCGCGTCGAGCAGCGAGGTCTTGCCATGGTCGACATGGCCCATGATCGTCACGACCGGCGGGCGCGGCTGCAGCGATTCCGCCGCATCCTCGCTGGTGTCGAGCGCCAGGTCGATGTCGCTGTCCGAGACGCGGACGATGTTGTGGCCGAATTCGGTCACCAGCAGCTCGGCCGTGTCCTGGTCGATGGTCTGCGTCATCGTGACGGGCATGCCCATCTTGAACAGCGCCTTGACCAGATCCGCGCCCTTTTCGGCCATGCGGTTGGCCAGTTCCTGGACGGTGATCGCCTCGGGCACCTGCACGTCGCGGACCTGCTTGACCTGCGGCTCGCGCGGGCCGCCAAAGCCACGCTTTTCCTTCTCGCGGGCACGCTTCAGCGCGGCAAGCGAGCGGGCGCGGGCGCCGTCCTCGTTCAGGGCGCGCGTGACGGTCAGCTTGCCGCCGCGACGCTCGTCGCCCTTGCGATCGCGCTGCTGCGGACGGCCCGGAGGCGCGTTGCGCGGCGTCGGCTGGCCCGAAGGCATGGAACGCGGCGCGCCACCCGACGGAGCGGAGGCGGTGGTGTTGGTCGGCGCGCTGGCGGCCGGAGTCGCGGCTGCGGCGGGCGCAGGCGCGGGCTTGGGCGCAGGCTTCGGAATCTCGGGACGCTGCACCGGCGAGAAGCGACGCGGCGCGGGCATCGAGGGATCGCGACCCAGGATCGGCGGCGTCGACACCACCGGAGCGGGCGCAGGCGCGGGCTTCGCCGCCACCGGAGCGGGGGCGGGCGTCGGGGCCGGCGCGGGGGTAGGAGCCGGGGCCGGGGCGGGTGCCTCGACCTTGGGCTCTTCCGCCTTGGGCTGCGGCGCCGGGATCACCGGGCGTTCGACCGGACGGAAGGGACGCGGCTGGACCGAGATGGTCGGCGCGGCCGGAGCCGGGGCGGGTTCCGCCGCCGCGACGGGCGCGGGCGCCGGGGTCGGCTCGGGCGCGGGCGCAGGCTCGGGTGCCGGTTCCGGCGCGGGCGGCGGGGCGGCGGCAGCCTCGGCGGCGGCACGCGCGCGCTCTTCGGCCCGCGCACGCTCGTCCTCGGCGCGCTGCTGACGCTCGGCGTCCTCGCGACGACGAATCTCTTCCTGCATGGCGAGGCGCTGTTCCTCGGCTTCACGCAGCAGGCGCGCCTGGCGCTCCTGTGCCGTCTCGTTCGACGGCACCGGGCGACGCGGTGCGACCGGCGCCGCGGCGACGGGCGCTGCGGGCACGGGTTCGGGGGCCTGCGCGGGGGCGGCCGTCTCCGGCGCTCCCCCCTGCGGGCCCAGGACGCGACGGCGCTTCGTCTCGACGATCACGGTGTTCGAGCGGCCGTGGCTGAAGCTCTGCTTCACCTTGCCGGTCTCGACCGTGCGCTTCAGCCCCAGGGGCTGGCGCATTCCGAGTTTCGGCTTGTCGTTGTCGGTCTCGCTCACTCAAAATCCTCGTGTACGGTCACGGCCGGTCGGTCACCAGTAAGGTCGGACGCCGATGCGCCTTGCGAGGCCGTTTCGCAAGGCGTTGCCACAGGGTCGGGTCCGATAAAATGCAGCCAGCGGTCGAGCGCTTCGCTCACCCGCTTTGCCGCGTTACGATCTGTCAGGCCGATGTGTACCACATTTTCGCGGCCCAACGCCAATGACAATATGGGGCGTGTGGCGGGCAACGCCAACCCCTTCAGATCGGAACCTTCACGGTCCGATCCGACGCGCCACGCCTGCGCCAGCTTGCGACAGCCATCCTCGCCCGCATCGGCGGCGTGATAGAGCGCGTGCAGCTGTCCCGAGCGCGCCGCCGTCGCGATCTTGTCCGATCCGGTCAGCAGCATCCCCGAGCGCGACTCGAGTCCCAGCCGATCGAGCGCATTGCGCTCCAGCGCGGCGGTGATCAGCGCGGGCAGGTCGTCGGGGATCGCAAACTCGCCCGTCTTGAACGCGCGCGCCAGTGCCCCCTTCAACCGCCCCTTCGCCATCGCGGCTTCCAGCTCGGTGCGGGTCACGCCGATCCAGCCGCCGCGCCCCGGCGCCTTCGCACGGACATCGGGCAGCACCCGTCCGTCGGGCGCCAGCGCCAGACGGATCAGATGCGGCCGCGCGTCATGCTCGCCGGACAGAATGCAGCGGCGGACCGGCCCGTCGATCGACTCACGGGCCGCCTTCGCGGCGTCTCTGGGGCCCCGGCCCTTCTTGGCCGGAGCATTATTTACGCCAGCGCGCTCATTGTCCCGGTTCCGCATGCGCGTCTCCCGGGGGTTTGGTGGTGGGCGCATCACGGTCGGCGATCAGCTGACCGCCCGCGCCGTAATTTTCGGTCGAGACCTCCTCGATCACGATCTGGACGGCGGCCGGGTTCTTGCCCAGCCGCTCCACCAGCGAACGAGTCACGTCGGCGACGATCTCGGCCTTTTGCTGCTTGGAGGCGGTGCCCGCCAGACGGATCGAGACGAACGGCATCAGGCTTCGTCGCCCTCCGCCTGCGCCGCCTCGACGGCGGGCTCGTCCTCGTCGCCGAACCAGTGCGCGCGCGCGGCCATGATGATCTCATTGCCCTGCTCGTCGCTCAGGCCATATTCGGCCAGGATGCCGCCCTTGGGCGCGGCACGCGGGGTATCGTCGCCGCGACGACGCGGCTCGGCGCGCTTCTTCTCGACCAGCTCGTCGGTCGCCAGGTCGGCGAGATCGTCGAGCGTCTTGATGCCCGCCTTGCCCAGCGTGACCAGCATCGCCTCGGTCAGATAGGGCATCTCGGCCAGCGCGTCCTCGACGCCCAGGCCACGACGCTCGTCGCGGGCGGCCTGTTCGCGGCGGTCCAGCGCTTCCTGCGCACGGCTCTGCAGCTCCTGCGCGAGATCCTCGTCAAAGCCCTCGATCGCGGCCAGCTCGTCCAGCTCGACATAGGCGACCTCTTCCAGCGCGCCGAAGCCCTCGGCGACCAGGAGCTGGGCCAGCGTCTCGTCCACGTCCAGTTCGTTCTGGAACATCTCGGAGTTGGCGACGAACTCCTTCTGGCGCTTCTCGGACGCGTCGGCCTCGGTCAGGATGTCGATCGCCTTGGCGGTCAGCTGGCTGGCCAGACGGACATTCTGGCCGCGACGGCCGATGGCGAGGCTGAGCTGATCGTCGGGGACGACGACCTCGATCCGGTCCTCTTCCTCGTCGATCACGACGCGGCTGACATTCGCGGGCTGGAGCGCGTTGACCACGAAGGTCGCGGTGTCGGGCGACCAGGGGATGATGTCGATCTTCTCGCCCTGCATTTCCTGCACGACGGCCTGGACGCGGCTGCCCTTCATGCCGACGCAGGCGCCGACCGGGTCGATGCTCGAGTCGTGCGAAATCACGCCGATCTTGGCGCGGCTGCCCGGATCGCGCGCGGCGGCCTTGATCTCGATGATGCCGTCATAGATTTCGGGCACTTCCTGCGCGAACAGCTTCTTCATGAAGTCCGGATGCGCGCGGGACAGGAAGATCTGCGGCCCGCGATTCTCGCGGCGCACGTTCAGGATCAGCGAGCGGATGCGGTCGTTCACGCGGACGACTTCGCGCGGGATCTGCTGGTCGCGACGGATCACGCCCTCGGCGCGGCCCAGGTCCACGACGATGTGACCGAACTCGACGCGCTTGACGACGCCGGTGATGATCTCGCCCTGGCGGTCCTTGAACTCGTCATATTGACGGTCGCGCTCGGCGTCGCGGACCTTCTGGAAGATGACCTGCTTGGCCGCCTGCGCCGCGATGCGGCCGAATTCGATCGGAGGCAGCGGATCGACGATGAAGTCGCCGACGCTCGCGCCCTTTTGCAGCTTCTCGGCCCCCTTCAGGTCGATCTGCTTGTAATAGTCGTCGACCTGCTCGACCACCTCGACGACGCGCCACAGGCGCAGGTCGCCCGAGTTCGGATCGAGCTTGGCGCGGATGTCGTTCTCGGCACCATAGCGGGCGCGGGCGGCGCGCTGGATCGCGTCCTCCATCGCCTCGATGACGATGCCCTTGTCGATCATCTTTTCCGAGGCGACCGCATTCGCGATCGCGATCAGTTCCGCCTTGTTGGCGGAAATGGCGGTAGCCATCAGTGCCGTCCTTCCGTGGTGGCGCCGTCCTGTTCGGGCGCGTCCTGATAATAAACCTCTTCCGCGCCCTCGAAGGACAGCGGCACCGTCGCGGCGATCAGCCGGTCGGTCATGACGAGCTTGGCGTCCTCGATCGCGGCGAAGGGCAGTTCGTGGCGAACCCCCTCGGCATCGGTGATCGCCACCGTCTCGCCCTCGACCCCGTTCAGGTCGCCCTTGAACTGCTTGCGGCCGTTCAGCTTCTCAGCCAGCGTGATCCGCGCCTCATGCCCCGCCCAGTCGGCGAAGTCCTTCAGCCGGGTCAGCGGGCGGTCGATACCGGGCGAGGAGACCTCCAGCCGGTACGCATGGTCGATCGGGTCGCGGCCCTCGGCCTCCAGCGCGTCCATCACGTCCGAGATGCGGCGCGACAGGTCGGCGCAATCGTCGATGTTCAACTGGCGCGTGTCGGGACGCTCGGCCATCACCTGGAGCGTGGGGTCCGACGTGCCGCCATACATCTTCACGCGCACGAGCTCGAAGCCGAGCGCTTTCGCCTCGGGTTCGATGAGTTGCGTCAGAAGGGCGATGTCCGCCATGAAAGCTCCAGATGTGCCGGTGCGCTGCCGCGGAACCCGTCCCGCAGCCTCTTTCACCCGACGATGTAAGAGAATGCCGCATTCTATACACATATCCCCCTGACGAAACAAGCATCCATGCCGAAGCGTTGGCGGCCCATCGGGCCGACAGGGCCAACCGGGAGAGTAGATCATGAAACTGCCGTTGCTCGCCGCCTTGCCGGTGGCGCTTCTCGCCTGTTCGGGCAACGGGCCGGGGCCCGACGAGACCGGAAACGCCCCGTCGGTCGCGGTGACGCCGGGCGGCACGCCGACCCCGACGCCCTCCCCCTCGGCCACTCCGCCCGCCACCGTGGTCGACGGCCAGCCCTTTGGCCGCACGGTCGTCGCCGATTTCGACGCGCCCTGGGCGATGACCTTCCTGCCCGACCGGCGGATGCTCGTCACCGAGAAGGACGGCCGGATGCTGCTGGTCGGCGCGGACGGGCAACAGCGCCAGACGATCGCGCGGATCGGCGTCGATTCGGCGGGCCAGGGCGGGTTGATGGACGTGGTCCTCGCCCCCGATTTCGCACAGAGCGGCCGCGTCTATTTCAGCTATTCGGCCGCGACCGAGGGCGGCAAGCATGTCGTGCTGGCGCGCGGCACGCTGCGTGAAACGAACGGCACCGCGCAGTTGGCGGGCATCGAGACCCTGTGGAGCGCCAGCCCCGCCGTCACCGGCGACGGCCATTATTCGGGCCGCATCGCCTTTTCGCCCGACGGCCAATATCTGTTCTTCACCGCTGGCGACCGGCAGAAATTCACCCCCGCCCAGGACCCCAAGGCGACGCTGGGCAAGGTCCTGCGCCTGACCCCGGACGGGAAGCCCGCGCCGGGCAATCCGTTGGCCGCCCAGGGTTTCGATCCGGCCGTCTGGTCCTATGGCCATCGCAACCTGCTCGGCCTCGCGTTCGACGCCTCGGGCAATCTGTGGGAACAGGAAATGGGGCCCAAGGGCGGCGACGAAGTCAATTTGATCCTGCCGGGCCGCAATTACGGCTGGCCCAATGCCTCCAACGGATCGCATTATGACGGGCGCGACATTCCCGACCACCGCGCGGGCGATGGCTATGAGGCGCCCAAGGTCTCGTGGAACCCGGTGATCTCGCCGGGCGGGCTGATGATCTATTCGGGATCGCTCTTCCCGCAGTGGCGCGGCGACGCGTTCATCGGCGGCCTGTCGAGCAAGGCGCTGGTCCGCGTCGACCTGAACGGCACCAGCGCGGCCAAGGGCGACCAATGGAACATGGGCGCGCGCATCCGCGAGGTCGAGCAGGGCCCCGACGGCGCCATCTATGTGCTGGAGGATGGCGGCGAATCGCAGGGGCGGCTGATCCGCCTGACACCCGCCGCCTGATCGCACCGACCCGCAAGGCGGGGTCGCCCGGACGCTGGCCGGGCGGCCCTGCGGCAATACCATTTGCGATATTCTACGATACCACTTGACCTCGACGGTCCATCCCGCCGATCCAAGCGTATAACAGGGAGCGGATGGGGGTCCGCTTCACAAGGGAGATGGATCATATGCGAGCGGTGCCGCTCCTGTCGCCAGAGCGCGGGCGACCTGCCGATGGGCATGCCCGCGACGCCCGCCTGTCGCGCGGTCTGTCGGGCACCAATCTGGAGCGGGCGGGCGACTATAATCTGCGCACCGTCCTGCAGGTCATCCGCTTCCACCGCGAAACCACGCGAGTCGCGATCGCCAACGAAACCGGGCTGACGCCGCCGACCATCGCCAACATCACCGGCCGCCTGACCGATATGGGGCTGGTCCGTACCGCCGGGCGGCTGCATGGCGGGCGCGGCCAGCCGGCGCTCAAGATCGAGCTGTGCCCCGAGGGCGCGTTCGGGATCGGGCTGACCATCGACCGCGATCATCTGTCGCTGGCGATCCTCGACCTGAGCGGCACGGTGCGCGCCCGCGCCACCCGTGAGATCGCCTTTGCCGGGCCGGAAGAGGTGGTCGCCTTCCTGCGCGAGACGCTGGACGCGGCGCTGGCCGAGGGGGCGGTCGACCGGGCGCGCATCCTGGGTGTCGGCGTCGCCATGCCCGACGGGCTCGGCCGCTCGCTGCCCGACCAGCCCGAGGATTATGCCCAGTGGGACGCGGTCGACCTCGACGCGCTGCTCGCCCCGGTGCTGCCCTGGCCGGTGCTGCGCGACAATGACGCCGCCACCGCCGCGCTGGGCGAGGCGCAATATGACGAGACTTTCTCCTGCCCCAGCTTCTTCTACCTGCTGATCACCGCGGGGCTAGGCGGCGGGCTGATCATCGACCGCTCCTATCATCGCGGCGCGCATCGCCGGTCGGGCGAGATCGGGCTGATCCCCGATCCCAGCGCCGGGCGCGCCGGGGCGATCGTGCAGGATACCGTGTCGCTGGCGGGCTTGCGCGTCCGGCTGGCGGCGGCGGGCCGCGCCTTCGGGTCGCCCGAGACGCTGGGCGAGCATGACGATCCGGTCGTCTGCGCGGTGATCGACCAATGGGTCCAGGACTCGGTCGCGGCGCTGACCCAGCCCTTCGTCGCGGTCACCACCCTGTTCGACCCCGACGCCATCCTGATCGGCGGACGCCTTCCCGGCTGGCTGATCGTCCGGCTGGCCGACGGGCTGAAACAGGCGCTGGCCGCGATCGAGCTGCCCGCCCGCCCCGAAATCCGCCCCGCCCGCATGGCGCAGGACGCCCCCGCCATCGGCGCGGCGATGCTGCCCTTCATGGACCGGCTGCTGCCCTCCGATTCGATCCTGATCCAGGCCGGGCGGGGCTGAGGGGCACACCCCTTCGTTCGGCCTGAGCGCAGTCGAAGGCCACGCCCCCAGCCTCTCCCCTGCCCCCTGGGATGAGGGATTCCCTTGGCCTTCGACTTCGCTCAGGCTGAACGGACGGGCGCGCGCATAGAAAAAGGCCCGCCCCCCCGGAGGGAGCGGGCCTCGCCAGGTCTGGGACCTGCGGATCAGCCCGCCATGTCTTCCAGTTCGCGACCACGGGTCTCGTTCACCATCGCCTTGACGAAGAAGAACGACGCCGCCGCGAAGAAGGCATAGCCGAAATAGGTGACGCTGAGCCCCGGCGACACCGCCAGCGCGGGGAAGCTGACCGAGATCGCGGCATTGGCGATCCACTGGGCAAAGCCCGACACCGCCAGGCCCGATCCGCGAATCTGGTTGGGGAACATTTCGCCCAGCATGACCCACATGACCGGGCCCCAGCTGGCGTTGAAGAAGATGACGTACAGATTCGCCGCGACCAGCGCGATCACGCCGTTGTTGCCCGGCAGGGTCACGCCGCCGTTCGCGCCGGTGACGGCGGTCGAAAAGGCATAGGCGACGATCGCCAGCGTCACCGCCATGCCCGCCGAACCGATCAGCAACAGCGGCTTGCGCCCGATCCTGTCGACGGTCGCGATGGTGAACAGGCAGGCGCCGATCGACAGCACGCCCGACAGGATGTTGGTCTGGAGCGCGTAATCCTCCGAGAAGCCGACCGCTTCCCACAGGGTCGCGCCGTAATAGAAGACGACGTTGATGCCGACGAGCTGCTGGAACACCGCCAGGCCGATGCCCGCCCACAGGATCGGGCGAATCCGGCCGGTCGCCTTGTCGACCAGGTCGGACAGCTTGGGCTTGTGCTGGTCGGCGGCCAGGCTGCCACGAATATCGGCGACCTTGAGGGTCGCCTCGGCCTCGCCGAACAGCTTGGTCAGCACGGCATGCGCCTCGGCATCGCGGCCCTTGGCGACCAGGAAGCGCGGGCTTTCGGGGATGATCGACAGCGCCGCGAAATAGATCGCCGCCGGGATCGCCTGGAGCCAGAACATCCAGCGCCAGGCGGGGAAGCCCAGCCAGAATTCGGCGGTCGAGCCACCGGCATAGCGGGCCAGCGCGAAATTGGCGACGAAGGCGCCGGTCAGGCCGGTGATGATCATCACCTGCTGCACGCTCGACAGGCGGCCGCGAATCGAGGCGGGGGTCACTTCGGAGATATAGACCGGCGAGATCACGCTGGCCGCGCCGACGCCCAGGCCGCCGATGATGCGCGCGAGGATGAAGATCGCCGAGCTGCCCGCCGCACCGGCCAGCAGCGCGCTGACCAGGAAGAGCCCCGCGGCCAGCATCATGACGTTGCGGCGGCCAATCGCGTCGGCCAGCCGCCCCGCGCCGAACGCGCCGATCGCCGAGCCGACCAGGATCGCGCCGACATTGACGCCGACGCCCAGGCGGCCGAGGTCGAACGCGGCCTCCAGCCCCTTCTGGGTGCCGTTGATGACGCCCGAGTCGTATCCGAACATGAAACCGCCGATCGTCGCGACGACGACGATGGCGGCGATGAATCCATGGTTGACGCTGCCTGCGGTCAACCCTCTCGCATTATCGGTCACTCGGGCCCTCTCCTCGTCGCTGCGTGGCGTCTTCGCCTATCCGCACGAACTCGTCCTGTCACCGGTCCAAGATGCGACCGGCCTTCCGTGGTAACGCTATCTTAAATCATCGCTTCGTCAAGCGGGCGCGCGCGCATCCTGTCCCATGCCGGACGGATTCGCGGCCGCCGCCCGCACCGTCGTCAGATTTCGCGCGGGCGGCGGCGCGGCGCGGCATCCGACTGGCGGCGAATCAGGCTGTAATCCAGCAGGCGATGGTCGACCGCCTCGGCGCTTTTCTGGCGGATCACGGTCGCGATCATCTCCACCGCCGCGCGGGCCATGTCGGCGATCGGCTGGTGGATGGTGGTCAGCTCGGGCCAGATGGTGGTCGACAGCGTGGTGTCGTCGAACCCGCAGACCGTCAGGTCGCTGGGCACGTCCAGCCCGCGCCGATGCGCCACCGCGACCGTCGCCGCCGCCATGTCGTCGTTCGACGCGATGATCGCGGTCGGCGGCTCGGCCAGGTCGAGCAGCCGCTCGGCGGCGTCCAGCCCCGAGCGATAGGTATAGAGGCCAGGCGCCACCAGCGCCTCGTCAAAGGGCACGCCCGCCGCCTCCAGCGCGGCGCGGAACCCCTCATACCGGCGCGCGCTGGCCGACAGATTGGGATTGCCGCAGATGAAGCCGATCCGGCGATGGCCCAGCGTCATGACGTGGCGCGTCATCTCCTCGGCGGCGGCGCGGTCGTCGATCTGGACCGCCATGGTCGTGCCGGGCATCTCCTCGGCGGGCACGCCGGTCGCCACGACGATGGCGGGCACCCCCGCCTCGCCCAGCAGCGACAGGACCGCATCCGCCTCGCACAGGGGCGGCGGCAGGATCACGCCGTCGATCCCGCCCGCGATCAGGTGCCGGGCGACCTCCACCTCATGCTCGCCGATCTCGCATTTCTCGACCACCATCTGGATGTCGAGGCGCGAGGCCTGGTCCAGCGTGCCGAGCAGGAATTCGCTGAGAAAGCCCTGGCTGGGGTTGCTGTACAGCATCCCCACCCGGATCTGCGCCGCGCCCGCCAGGCTGCGCGCGGCGGGGTTGGGCGCATAGTTCAGCTGGGCGATCGCCGCCTCGACCTTTTCGCGGGTGGCGGGGCGGACATTGGCCTCGTTGTTGATGACGCGCGATACGGTCATCAGCGACACGCCCGCCGCGCGCGCGACATCGCTGATCGTGGGAGCGCTGCTGCCGCGGCGCGAGGTCCTGATGCTCATAACGTTTACGCTTCCACCTTTCGGCGACGATACGCAATGCTTTGCGCTATTTTGGTCGGCTTAGTCCGATCCGGCCGCGCGGCTTGATTTCCCCCCGCCGCGCGGCTAGGGGCGACGCAGCATCAAGAGTCGGGCCGTCGCCCGGCACCAACCTGCCTCCCGGCAAGGTGGTGCCTCTCCCCTTCGGAGAGGGATGTGGCCAGACCGGCAACAACGGGACGATCAGCCACTTTCCTCATCCCGACTCGCCCATAGGCACGAAGGATTTGTGATGGACGCGGCCATTCCCCAACACCCTGCCCCCCAGCAATTCGCCAGCGACAATTATGCGGGCATCTGTCCGGAGGCCTGGGCGGCGATGGCCGAGGCGAACCAGGGCTATGTCCCCGCTTATGGCGAGGACCCGTTCACCGACCGCGCCGCCGACGCGTTCCGCACGCTGTTCCAGACCAAGTGCGAGGTGTTCTTCGCCTTCAACGGCACGGCGGCCAACTCGCTGGCGCTCGCCGCGCTGTGCCAGAGCTATCACAGCGTCATCTGCTCGGCCTCGGCGCATGTCGAGACCGACGAATGCGGCGCGCCGGAATTCTTCTCGAACGGCTCCAAGCTGCTGGTGGCGCAGACCGAGGACGGCAAGCTGACCCCCGACGCGGTGCGCGCGCTCGCCACCGGCCGGTCGGACATCCATTTCCCCAAGCCGCGCGCGGTGACGATCACCCAGCCCACCGAGACGGGGCAGGTCTATACGCTGGCCGAAATCCATGCGCTGTCGGCGACCTGTCGCGAACTGGGGCTGCGCCTGCACATGGACGGCGCCCGCTTCGCCAATGCCTGCGCCGCGCTCGGCTGTTCGCCCGCCGACATGACGTGGCGCGCCGGGGTCGACGTGCTGTGCTTCGGCGGCACCAAGAACGGCATGGCGGTGGGCGAGGCGATCCTGTTCTTCGACCCCGTGCTGGCCGAGGATTTCGACTATCGCTGCAAACAGGCGGGGCAGCTGGCGTCGAAGATGCGCTACCTCGCCGCGCCGTGGATCGGGATGCTCGACACCGGCGCCTGGCTGTCCAACGCGACCCATGCCAATGGCTGTGCCCGGCGGCTGGCCGACCGGGTGGCGGGCCTGCCCGGTATCGCGCCGATGTTCCCGGTCGAGGCCAATGCGGTGTTCCTGAGCGCGCCGCCCGCCGTCCTCGAAGCCTTACGCGCGCGCGGCTGGCGCTTCTATACCTTCATCGGCGGGGGCGCGCGGTTCATGTTCGCTTGGGACGCCGATCCAGCGCGGGTCGACCAGCTGGGCGACGATATCGCGGCGGTCGCGATGGAGGGGCTGGAGGCGGCGTAAGCCGCCCGCCGGTCATCCGTCGGTCAGAGGCGGGGCCGCCAGCAGGCGGTCGAGCCAGGCCTGCGCCTGCCGGGGTTCGCCGACCGCCTCGAGCCCGACCGGCCCCCGCGCGGCCAGGAACTCCGCATGAAGGCCGAACGGCGGCAGCCCCAGCTGCTCACGCGCGTCGTCGATGCTTTCGCCGATCTCGGTCAGTTGCGCGACGACCGGTGCCGCCGCCGCCCGCGCCGCGCGGTCCTTGCGATGATCGAACAGCCCCCATTTGCCCGCCGCCGTGGTGCGCAGCGCGGCGATCAGCGCCTCGCGATATTCGCCTTCCATATCCACGCGGTGCGCGTCGAGGCGAGCAAGTCGATCAGCCTTGGCCATGCCCATCCCCCTAAAGGGCGGCGCTCCGGTCCGCAATTCGGGGTGACCGGCGCGATTCCGTCGACGGTCAGGCGGCGGGGTCCATTTCGATCTCGACCCGGCGGTTACGCGCACGACCCGCGCTGTCGTCGCTGCCATCGGGCTTGGCATTGGGGGCGATGGGACGCGTCTCGCCGAGCGCAATCACCTCGATCCGCGTGGGCGCGATGCCCCGCGCCGCCAGATAGTCGCGCACCGCCTCCGCGCGCTTGCGCGACATGCGGCGATTGGAGTCGTCATCGCCCTCGCTGTCCGAATGGCCCCGCAGGACGATCCGCCCTTGCCCCGCCGCCCGGTCGCCGGCCAGCCGGTCGAGCGCGGCGCGGGCCTCGGCGTTCAGCGCCGCGCCGCCTTGGGGAAAGCCGATGGTCGGGCCGACCCGGCCCGCGACGGCGTCCGATCGCGGCTCCGCCGGACGGGCGGGTGAAGCGGGCTCGGGCACGGGCACTTCGATCACCGTTCCCCGGCTGGCCGTTGCGGACGTGCGCTCGCGGCATCCGCCCAGCACCACCGCGAGCCCGATGATCGCCATCCACCCGCCCGATCGCACCCTCATTACCGTCCCTTTGCCCCAGGCGCACCCCTGCCCCCGTGGCGGCGGACCATAGGGATCGGCTTGCTGCCGTGCAAACCGCGGCGGCGCGTGGTCAGGCCGCCGTTTCGGCAGCCGGGACCGCCCCGCGCTGCTCGCTCAGGATGCGCCATCCCGCCAGGAACAGCGCGGCGACCGCCGGTCCGACGACGATGCCGCTCAACCCCAGCAGCTCGATCCCGCCCAGCGTCGTCAGCAGCACGATCCAGTCGGGCAGCCCCGTGTCGCGCCCGACCAGGATCGGCCGCAGGATATTGTCGGCCAGCCCGATGACCAGCACGCCCGAAGCGACGACCACCGCCCCCTGCCAGACCGCGCCGGTCGCGAGCAGATAGATGGCGACCGGCCCCCAGATGATTGCGGGGCCGATCGCGGGCAGCAGCGCCGCGATCGCCATCAGCACGCCCCAGAGCAGCGCGGCGGGCACGCCGACGATCCAGAAGGTGATCGCGCCCAGCGCTCCCTGCACCAGCCCGACGATGACCGATCCTTTGATGGTGGCGCGCACCACCGCGACGAAGGTATCGACCAGCCGTGTCGCCACGCCCCGGTCCAGCGGCAGCGCGCGAACGAAATCGGGGCCCAGCCGGTCGCCGTCACGGATCAGGAAGAAGGTGACATAGAGCCCCACGCCAAAGGCCAGCGCAAAGGCGAAGGCGTTGCGCCCGATCGACAGCGCCTGGGTCGCGATCTGGCTGACGCTGCTGCTGAGCGTGCGCGAGACGCGCGCCTGAAGCCCCTCGAAACTGCCGACGCCCGAATTGTCCATCGCCTGGCGCAGCCGCTGGGGAAGCGCGTCGCGGACCTGCTGGAAATATTGTGCGAAGTCGATCTGGCCGCTGCGCATCTTCAGATAGACGCCCGACGCCTGGTCGACGACCATGCTGCCGATCAACAGGGTCGGCACCACCACGGCAAAGGTGATGATCAACATGGTCAGCCCGGCGGCGAGATTGCGCCGCCCGCCGGTCTTGGTCAGCAACCACTGGAACAGCGACCGAAACAGGATCGCCGCCAGCCCCGCCCAGAGCAGCGCGATCAAAAAGCCCGAAATCACCGCGATCAGGCCGATGGTGACGATCGCCAGGAAGAGGATGAATCCCCCTCGCTCGATCCGATGGCGGTCGATGGTCATGCTGCCGTCCCCTTTTGCATCGCGCCCCAACCGTCACGGCGACGGAACGGTTCCGTAATCGGGGTTGGCCAGGATGGGAGAACCTCCAATATTCGATCCAGCCCTACACCCCGTTCAGCCTGAGCGAAGTCGAAGGCCAAGGGAATCCGATGATCCCACGTTTGGAGAGCGATCCGCGTGGCCTTCGACTTCGCTCAGGCTGAACGGAGGTTTTGGCTATTCCTCCCTGCGAGGGGAGGTGGCAGCCCGAAGGGCTGACGGAGGGGTGTCGCGCTCTCGATCGGGTGACACCCCTCCACCATGCTGCGCATGATCCCCCTCCCCTTGCAGGGGAGGAAAAATATGGTCCGTTACTCCGCCGCGACCGCCTCGACGCTGTCATCGAGCGGGTGCGCCAGGCGGGTCAGCATTTCCTTCGGGCAGACCTGCCAGAAATGCCCGGCGACCCGGTCCCAGTCCTCCAGCAGACCCTTGGACCATTTGCTGTCGGTCGCGGCGGCATGCTGTTCGACCAGGTCGCGCAGCACGCCTTCCCAATGCGCCGACGCCAGGCGCTGCCACACGATATTCTCGGGGTTGGCGCGGCGGGCGAAGCGATCCTCTTCGTCATAGATGAACGCCATGCCGCCGGTCATGCCCGCGCCGAAATTCGCGCCGACCTGACCCAGCACCACCGCGACGCCGCCGGTCATATATTCGCAGCCATTCGCGCCGCAGCCCTCGACCACCACGGTCGCACCCGAGTTGCGGACCGCGAAACGCTCGCCCGCCTGGCCCGCTGCGAACAGCTTGCCCGAGGTCGCGCCGTACAGGACGGTGTTGCCGATGATCGTGTTCTTCTGGCTGGCCAGCGGCGAGCTGACCGCCGGGCGCACGATGATGGTGCCGCCCGACAGGCCCTTGCCGACATAGTCATTGGCATCGCCGAACACTTCCAGCGTCACGCCCTTGCACAGGAACGCGCCCAGCGACTGGCCCGCGCTCCCACGCAGCCGCACGGTGACGTGGCCGTCGGCCAGCTTGCTCATGCCGAACTTGCGGGTGATCTCCGACGACAGGCGGGTGCCGACCGCGCGGTGCGTGTTGCGCACCGAATAGGTCAGCTGCATCTTCTCGCCGCGCGAGAAGACGGCGCTCGCGTCCTTGATGATCTGCGCATCCAGGCTGTCGGGCACTTCGTTGCGGAAGGTCGACAGGCTGAACCGCCGCTCGGCATCGGTCGCATCGACCTTCGCCAGCACCGGGTTGAGGTCGAGATCGTCGAGATGCTCGGCACCGCGGCTGACCTGGCGCAGCAGCTCGGTGCGCCCGATCACCTCGTCCAGCGAGCGCACGCCGAGGCGCGCCAGGATGTCGCGGACTTCCTCGGCGATGAAGGTCATCAGGTTGATGACCTTTTCGGGCGTGCCGGTGAACTTGGCGCGAAGCCGCTCGTCCTGCACGCAGACGCCGACCGGGCAGGTGTTGCTATGGCACTGACGCACCATGATGCAGCCCATCGCGACGAGGCTCAGCGTGCCGATGCCGAACTCTTCCGCACCCAGGATCGCCGCGATCACGATGTCGCGCCCGGTCTTGAGGCCGCCGTCCGCCCGCAGGCGGATACGCCCGCGCAGACCGTTCAGGGTCAGCGTCTGGTTGACCTCCGACAGACCCATTTCCCAGGGCGTACCGGCATATTTGATCGAGGTCTGGGGCGAGGCGCCCGTGCCGCCGACATGGCCCGACACCAGGATGACGTCGGCATGCGCCTTGGCCACGCCCGCCGCGACCGTACCGATGCCCGCCGAGCTCACCAGCTTCACGCAGACGCGCGCACGCGGGTTGATCTGCTTGCAGTCATAGATGAGCTGCGCGAGATCCTCGATCGAATAGATGTCGTGGTGCGGCGGCGGCGAGATCAATGTCACGCCCGGCGTCGCATGGCGCAGCTTGGCGATGAACTCGGTCACCTTGAAGCCGGGCAGCTGCCCGCCCTCGCCGGGCTTGGCACCCTGCGCGACCTTGATCTCGATCTCGTCACAGGCGTTCAGATATTCCGCCGTGACGCCGAAGCGACCGCTCGCGATCTGCTTGATCGTCGAGTTGGCGTTGTCGCCATTATCGTATGGCTGATAGCGCAGCTTGTCCTCGCCGCCCTCACCCGACACCGCCTTCGCGCCGATCCGGTTCATCGCGATCGCCAGCGTTTCGTGCGCTTCCGGCGACAGCGCGCCCAGCGACATGCCCGGCGTCACGAAGCGCTTGCGGATTTCGGTGATCGCCTCGACCTGGTCGACCGGCACGCCCTCGTTCGGGAAGTTGAACTGGAGCAGGTCGCGCAAATAGACCGGCGGCAGGTCGCCGACGCCGCGTGCGAATTGCAGGTACGTCGAATAGCTGTCGGTCGCGACCGCCGTCTGCAACAGGTGCATCAGCTGCGCCGAATAGGCGTGCGTCTCGCCGCCATCGCGCTGGCGATAGAAGCCGCCGATCGGCAGCGTCGCGACATGCTGGTCCCAGGCCGCTTCGTGACGGACCATCGCCGAGTAATGGAGCGAGTTATAGCCCTCGCCCGAGATCTTGGCAGGCATACCGGGGAACAGGTCGTTGACCAGCGCACGCGACAGGCCGACCGCCTCGAAGTTGTAGCCGCCGCGATAGCTGGAGATCACCGCGATCCCCATCTTGGCCATAATCTTGAGGAGGCCATCCTCGATCGCGGTGCGATGGTTGGCCAGGCACTGGTCGATGGTCAGGTCGCCGAACAGCCCGCGGCCATGCCGGTCGACGATCGCGGCTTCGGCCAGATAGGCGTTCACCGTGGTCGCGCCGACGCCGATCAGCACCGCGTAATAATGGGTGTCGAGGCATTCGGCCGACCGGACGTTGATCGAGGCGTAAGAGCGCAGGCCCCGGCGGACGAGATGCGTGTGCACCGCCGCCGCCGCCAGCACGCCCGCGATCGCGACGCGGTCTTCGGAGACATGCTCGTCGGTCAGGAACAGCTCGGAGCGCCCTTCGCGCACCGCCTGTTCGGCCTGGTTGCGGATTCGCTGGATCGCGGCGCGCAGCCGGTCGGGACCGCCATCGGCCTCGAAGGTGCAGTCGATTTCCGCCGCCGAGCGGCCGAAATGCGTCTTCAGCCTATGCCAGTCGGCGCCGGTCAGGACCGGGGACGGCAGCACCAGCACCCGCTCGCGCCGATCCTCGGTGTCGAGGATGTTGGCGAGATTGCCGAACCGGGTCTTGAGCGACATCACATAGCGTTCGCGAAGCGAGTCGATCGGCGGGTTCGTCACCTGGCTGAAGTTCTGGCGGAAGAACTGGCTGATCAGGCGCGGCTTGTCGGAGATGACGGCGAGCGGCGTGTCGTCGCCCATCGAGCCGATCGCCTCCTTGCCGCCCTCGGCCATGGGCGACAGGATCAGTTCCATATCCTCCATGGTCTGACCGGCGGCGACCTGACGGCGCAGCATTTCGGCACGCGGCATGCGCACCAGTGCTTCTTCTTCCGAAGGAGCGGGCAGCTGGTCCATGGTCAGGAACTCGCCGATCATCGCGGCATAGTCCTGTTCGCCCGCGATCTGGTCCTTGATCGCGCGGTCGTCGTACAGCTTGCCCTCGGCCAGATCGACCGCGATCATCTGCCCCGGCCCCAACCGGCCCTTGGCGGTGACGGTCGCCTCGGGCACCACCACCATGCCGCTTTCCGACCCGACGATCAGCAGCCCGTCGGCGGTCAGCGTGTAGCGAAGCGGGCGCAGCGCGTTGCGGTCCATGCCCGCCACCGCCCAGCGGCCATCGGTCATCGCCAGCGCGGCGGGGCCGTCCCACGGCTCCATCACCGAGGCGAGATACTGGTACATCTCGGCATGCGCCTTGGGCGTGTCGAGGTCCTTCTGCCACGCCTCGGGCACCAGCATCAGCTTGGCGGTCGGCGCGTCGCGGCCCGACCGGCAGATCGCCTCGAACACGGCATCCAGCGCGGCCGTGTCGGACGCGCCCGCCGGGATCACCGGCTTGATGTCCTCCGAATTGTCGCCGAACGCGATCGAGGCCATCCGGATCTCGTGGCTGAGCATCCAGTTCTTGTTGCCGCGGATCGTGTTGATCTCACCGTTATGCGCCAGGCAGCGGAAGGGCTGCGCCAGCCACCATTGCGGGAAGGTGTTGGTCGAATAACGCTGGTGGAAGATCGCCACCCGGCTCTCGAACCGGTGGTCCTGCAGGTCGGGATAGAAGACCGACAGGCTCTCGGCGAGGAACAGCCCCTTGTAGATGATCGAGCGGCAGGACAGCGAACAGATATAGAAGCCGCTGATCTGCGCCGCGATCACCCGCTTTTCGATGCGGCGGCGGACCAGGTACAGGTTCTTCTCGAACTCGGCGGCATCAACCTCGTCGGGCATCGGCCCGGCGATCATGATCTGCTCGATCTCCGGCCGGGTCGCCTGCGCCTTCAGCCCGATGACCGAGACGTCGACCGGCACCTGGCGCCAGCCATAGATGGTATAGCCCGCCTCGATGATGACGCTCTCGACGATGGTGCGGCAGGTCTCCTGCGCGCCCAGATCGGTGCGCGGCATGAAGATCATGCCGACCGCCAGCCGGTTGGGCAGCACCTTGTGCCCCGACGCGGCGATCGCATCGTCGAAGAAGCGGTGCGGCAGGTCGACATGCAGGCCCGCCCCGTCGCCGGTCTTGCCGTCCGCATCCACCGCGCCGCGATGCCACACGGCCTTCAGCGCGTCGATCGCCGACTGGACGACCCGGCGCGAGGGCTGGCCGTCAGTGGCCGCGACCATGCCGACGCCGCACGCATCGCCCTCGAATTCGGGGCGGTACATGCCATGCTCGGCGAGATATTGGCGCTGGTCGGTCATCATGTCTTGTCCTGCTGGAACGTCCTGCATCGGGGTGGCGTCGCGCATCATGCCGCCACCTTCTCGCGCGTCGCGGTCTTCGCCCGCGCCTTCAGCCACTTGTGCATCGCCTTGGCCACGTCGCGGCCGTCGCGGATCGCCCAGACCACCAACGAGGCGCCGCGCACGATGTCGCCCGCCGCGAACACGCCGTCCAGGCTGGTCATCAGCGTGCGGCCGTCGACCAGCACCGTGCCCCAGCGGCTGACGCCCAGTTCGGCGGTGCCGAACAGGCTCGGCAGGTCCTCGGCATCGAAGCCCAGCGCCTTGATGACCATGTCGGCCTCGAGCAGATGGTCGGCACCCGGCTCGGCCTCCGGCGCGCGGCGGCCGCTGGCGTCGGGCGCACCCAGCCGCATCTTGGCGGCGCGCACGCCCGTCACCGTCTCGCCGCCCTCGAAACCGAGCGGCGCGGAGAGCCAGACGAACTCGGCGCCTTCCTCCTCGGCGTTCGCCACTTCGCGCTGCGAGCCGGGCATGTTGGCCCGGTCGCGGCGATAGAGGCACTTCACCGACTTGGCGCCCTGGCGGATCGCGGTGCGGACGCAGTCCATCGCGGTGTCGCCGCCGCCGATCACGACGACATTCTTGCCCTCGGCATTGAGCGAGCCATTCTCGAACGCCTCGACCGTATCGCCAAAGCTCTTGCGGTTCGACGCGGTCAGATAGTCGAGCGCGGCGATCACGCCATTCGCGCCTGCGCCATCCACATCGACATTGCGCGCCTTATAGACGCCGGTCGCGATCAGCACCGCGTCATGGCGGCGGCGCAGATCCTCCAGCGTGGCATCCTCGCCGACTGCAAAGCCTTCGTGGAAGACGATGCCGCCCGCCTTCAGCCGCTCGACCCGGCGCATGACGACGGGCTTCTCCAGCTTGAAGCCGGGGATGCCATAGGTCAACAGCCCGCCCGCCCGGTCGTGCCGGTCATAGACATGCACCTCGTATCCCGAGACGCGCAGATATTCCGCCGCCGTCAGGCCCGCAGGCCCCGCGCCGATCACCGCGACCGACTGGCCGCGCGCGGGTCCGGGGACCAGCGGCTCGACCCAGCCTTCTTCCCAGGCGGTGTCGGTGATGAACTTCTCGACCGATCCGATCGTGACCGCGCCGTGGCCCGAAAACTCGATGACGCAATTGCCCTCGCATAGCCGGTCCTGCGGGCAGATGCGGCCGCAGATCTCGGGCATGGTCGAGGTGGCGTTGGACAGCTCATAGGCCTCGCGCAGACGCCCTTCGGCGGTCAGGCGCAGCCAGTCGGGGATATGATTGTGCAGAGGGCAATGGACCGAGCAATAGGGCACGCCGCATTGCGAGCAGCGCCCGGCCTGATCCTCCGCCGCCGGGGGCGCATAACGCTCGGCGATCTCGCGGAAATCCTCCGCGCGCGCCTCAGCCGCCCGCTTGGCCGGATAAGCCTGCTCGCGGCCTACAAACTTCAGCATAGAATCGTTCGCCATATGCGCCTCCGAAGATGCGGATATTGCGCGAACGACCCCATGTCACGGGCAAATCGACACATAGGACAGTAACTGCGCCCTATTTAACCCCTTAATTACGGCTGGCACGCCCTTATTGCGAGCGACCCGCAAGTAAATGGGTCCGATCCGGCATCAATGCAGCGTCAACAGCGCCAGCGCGATGCTGCCCGCGACGATTCGATACCAGGCAAAGGGGCCGAAGCCGTGCTTGCCGACGATGCCGACGAACCAGCGGACGACCAGCAAGGCGACCACGAACGACACGACGAAGCCGACACCGATCTCGATCGGCCCGACGCTGCTTCCGCTACGCATCGCATCCATATGCCCCGCCGTCTCGACCACGCTGGCGCCCAGCATGGTGGGGATGGCGAGGAAGAAGCTGAACTCGGCCGCCGTGCGCCGCTCGACACCCAGGGTCAGCGCGCCCAGGATCGTCGCGCCCGAGCGGCTGACGCCCGGAATCATCGCCAGACACTGGAGGAAGCCGACGCCCAGCGCCGTCCTGGCCGGGACGGCCGCGATGCCGCGCGTCGTGCCGGGCTTCACCAGCCGCTCGATCACCAGGATCGCGATGCCGCCGACGATAAGCGCGATGGCGACGACCTTGGGCTGGAGCAACAGCGCCTCGATATGCTTTTTCGCCAGCACGCCGATGACGGCGGCGGGGATGAAGGCGATCAGCAGGTTGCGCACGAAGCGGATCGAGCCCGGATCGCGCTTGAACAGCCCCTCCAGCACGGTCCAGAAGGTCCGCCAGTAGAGGACGACGACCGCCAGGATCGCGCCCAGCTGGATGACGATGTTGAACATCTGCCACCGCGCATCGTCATAGCCGAGCAGCGCGCCCGCCAGGATCAGGTGTCCGGTCGAGGACACCGGCAGGAATTCGGTGACCCCCTCGACGATACCGAGGATGATGGCGGCTAGCAGATCGTTCACGAGCGTCCCCAAAAAATTGGCCCCGCCGCCATAGGACGACGGGGCCGACAGGGAAACGCCTAAGCGGCGACCCGTGGGGCGTTATGGGACGGCTCAGGCCGCCAGCGTCTGCGCCCGCCGCCCGAACCGGCCCGCCTTGCGGAAACGGATCAGATATTCGGGCGCGACGGTCGCCAGCGGCGCCGGGGTGACGCCCAGCGCGGCGAGACCCGGCGCACCGGCGGCGGCGACATTGTCCTGCTGAAGCATCAGCCACTGGTCCCAGCTGATCGGCGATCCCGGCAGCCGGGCGAGCAGCGCGCCCGCAAAGTCGGGCAGTTCGACGAAGTTCGGCTTGCGGCCCAGCGTCGCGGCGATCCAGCGGACCAGCTCGCCCATCGACAGCACGTCCGGCCCGCCGAGCTCATAGGTGCGGCCGCCATGCGTCTCGCCGTCCAGGATCGCCGCGACGATCGCCTGGCCGACATCGCCCGCGAACACCGGCTGGAACTTCACGCCCGCGCGCAGGATCGGCACGATCGGCGCCGACACCATGCCCGCAAAGCGGTTCACGAACTGGTCCTCGCGCCCGAACACGATCGAGGGGCGCAGGATCGTGGCGTTCGGGAAAGCCTGGCGCACCGCATCCTCGCCCTGCCCCTTCGACCGGGCATAGGCCGCCGCGCCGTTCGAATCGGCGCCGATGGCCGAGACATGGGCCAGCGCCTCGACCCCCGCCGCGCGCGCGGCCTCGGCGACGGTGCGCGCGCCGTCGACATGGATGCGCTGCATATTGCCGCCCATCACGCCGACCAGATTGACGACGGCATCCGCGCCCTCGACCGCCCGCGCAACCGTGTCGGGCCGCGCGATATCGGCCGCGACGAACTGCGTCTGGCCCAGCCCGCCCTGCGTGCGCAGGAAATAGGCCTGACGCGGATCGCGCTGCGCGACCCGCACCCGCGCGCCCGTGCGCATCAACTCGCGTGCGACATAGCGGCCCAGAAAGCCCCCGCCGCCAATCAGCGTCACCAGCTTGTTCGTCATGACCGTCCCTATTTTTTCGAGAAAAATCGTCTTTCGCCCCTTTGCCTCGCAAAAAAGCCGTTGACAAGGATTCGAACCCTACCCTAAAGGCGCGGGCCTACCCCGTGCCCAGATGGCGGAATTGGTAGACGCACCAGCTTCAGGTGCTGGCGATCGCAAGGTCGTGGAGGTTCGAGTCCTCTTCTGGGCACCACTCCCGGTCAAAGATGGGCACTGCGCCCTCTTTGACGGGAAGTCCGACAGAGACGCCATTTTCCAGGCTCGACATAGGGCCCAAGATGACGACCTCGTGATCCGACACGCTGACGTTCGAGACGAACATCCTAAGGTAAGACGAACGGAGCGAACTGTCGTCGCCTCGCATTTTGTCACGCAGCATGTCGCCGAAACGATCGATCGTTTGCTCGTCGATCCTGCGCTTGCCCTTCGCCAGTTGCGCTTCAAGCACATCGATCCGGCTTGATACCGCCGCCAGTGCCGCTCGGTTGGCCGCCATGCGCTCGACAAACGCGGGATCTCGCGCGCTCATCGTCCCTTCTTCGATCAGGATAAGCAGATTGCTGATCGCGGTGTTCAACCGCGTCCGCTCAGAGCGGCTTCGGGTAAGCTCCGCCTCACGTTCCGCCTGCCGGCTTTGGGAGACATCGAGAACGCCCGCGAGCAATGTGCGCAGCCGATCTCGCGCCAGCAACCTCGCCTCGATCGCATCCAGAACCATGCCATCGAGCTTTTCGCGCCGGATGCTCGGACAGGCGCAGGTGCCGCCACGGTTCACCCGGTCGTTGCAGACGTAGTAGGTATAGCGGCCACCTTTTCCGGTGCGGATCGTCATACCGCTTGAACAGCCGGGCATACCGCAGCGGGCGACGCCGGTGAGTAGCGTGGTGCCGGCGGCGACATGCGGCGCCATTCGCCTGGGATTGCGTGTTGCCCGCATAGCGGCCACGCGATCGAACTGATCCCGGGCAATGATCGGGGGACAGGTGACCGCGATAGCATCTTCCACGTCCGGGGTGATCCCATCGTCGTCGGCAGTACGATCGTGATAGACGCCGGTATAGACCTCGCGAGCCAGAATGCCGGCAACATTGCTGTTGGCGAACCTCGCACCTCGGAGGGTCCGCCCCGCTTCGTTCAACTGCTTTACGATCCAGCGCCCGCCACGCCCGACATCGGCCCAATCGAAGATCTGGCGTACGATCGCCGCTTCGGCTTCGACGATCGCCAGCTTTCGCCGTTCCTTCTCGCCGTCCTGCCGGGCGACATAGGTTTGGTAGCCAAACGGCACCGGACCGCCATTGTAAAAGCCTTGCCGCGCATTCTCTCTGCGGCTCTTCCGGGTGAGGATTGCCGCGTCGCGCGCCTGCTCCTCGTTCATCATCGCCGTGATCGTCCGGCCGATCCGCTGGCCACGGCCTTGGCCGAAATCCTCGGTGATCGACCGGACCTCGACGCCTGCGTCGTCCAGCTTGCCCACTACGTCGAAGAACAGACGCATGTTTCTGGCCATACGGCTGAACATGAACATCAGTACCAGATCAACCGGATGATCGGGCGCGGTAGCCTTTTGCACCAGCCGCTGAAATTCGGGGCGCTTGTCGGTCTGGCCGCTGAAGCCAGCGTCGGCAAACTCCTCAACGATCATAATGTCATGCTTGGCCGCGTAGGCGAGAATGGCACTGCGCTGGGCATCGATACTCTGAGGTGCACCGCCCTCCTTGTCGACCGACAACCGCATATACGCGAAAGCCCTGGTCCGGCTGCGGGTGGCTTTTGCCAATTTTCCTGTCCCTATCTGTGTTCGAACAGTGAATCGAATTCACCGGCGAGCGCGTCGAGCACGAGCATGCATTCCCGCCGGGTGACGGCGGGTTGCCCAGACGAAGGCGGCATGTCGAGGCAGCATCGAAGCAGCGCTTCGACGTTCGCTACCTCTCGTTGTTCGTGATCGCTTTCGCCTGCCATCCGCTAGCGATGGCGGATCGCAGGATTCCAAGCGTCAACTTAGCCAGACTAAAAAACTGCTTCCGCTCGCGCCGTGTACAACGTCTCGACCGTACGACTTTATCGGAGTGAAAAAGACCCAGTTTTGGACATTCACCAGTCATTGGGGCTCGCTCAAATCTGGACGCTCGTTCAGCCGGTCGGAGCAGGCTCGCCTGCTCACTGCGACCTACCGCATCGCGCCTTCGCTGGTCAGCTGGTGCTCCCAGAAGATGATCGCATCCATTAGAACGCCACCCATCTTACGGGTTTCGTTGCCTGACACGACAACCGCATCGGCGACGAGCTGATTACCCTTGGGTCGTTCGGAGACATCCGGCGCGATCATCTCGGCGGTGACCGAGCGATCGGATATGACGTGCTTGGTGCCGTTGCAGATCGACTGGCAGACCGCGAGCGACGAGCATTCCCGGAGCGCCCACTTGACCACATCGTCTTTCTCCATGGGACGGCCGCTGACGCCGAGGATAGCCGCAACGGCCATCGAATGCCTGTCGTGCGCCGCGATGCCGGCCCAAACCCACTCGCTCATGTGCCACAGCGTGATGGCGCAGTTCAGCGCTGCGTCGATGCGGTCGCCGGTCGTCCTAGCGGCCTTGAACCGTTCATAGTCCCGCCACGCCTTGTGAGCCATAGCGGCGGCCGTGTTCAGGCCGAACGTCGAGGTCGCACTCCATAGCGTCGTGTGCATGACCGTCATTCGTTTCTCCCGCTGCTACCGCCGCGCCGTCGCAAGACCCGAGCCACCTCAAGCAGTAGACGGTCGTCATCAATCGCGTCGCCGCTAGGGCGACCCGGGCGGCGTGGGTTTTCGGTCATTGGCAACATCCTCAGTTCTCAACTGCCCTTAGTTCCGACATCCAGTGGCCGTTGCGCAATGCACTGAAGTTGGAAGAAAAGCTGTCGCGAGGTCGGTTGCCCAGAGGCCCGGTCGCTTCCGCGAGGAACTCGCGGAGAACCGGCTGCGACTTCTTCGACGCTTCGCCGGCGCGCAATGTGCGCCGCGCTCGAACTGGTGACGTACCCCTCTCGGCTGCCCGATCAATTGTTCGGCCGATACCAAGCCCCATAACCGGCCTTTCAGGTTGCACTTGTGGTTTGCCTAAAGCAGACGCCGGTTCAGGTGGATTTCCCCGCTTGCCAATAACAATCTCTAGGCTAGGCAAATTTCTCAAAATGATTGAGTACTATGGAATATTTAGGTATAATATAAAACGGCTCAAACTAGGGGTTTATGCGCTTGCAATCCCTGAACACGGTAGTGAGAATCTGGCCGCAACTGTTTTCTAGTAAGTCGAAAAAAGTGAATATTGCACGACGTCTCTAGGCGGCAGGCGGAAAGATCGGATCGGCTTGGGCACTTTATGAAAGCGTGCGTTTGCAATTACCATGTGCCGCTAGTGCAAAACGATGCACCAGGTAGCTCGTCAGAGTAGGTCCGCGTTCAATCGAACTTTCAGTCCGTCTGGACCGCCCGGTTCGGAAGCGACCCTTCCACCGCCTCCCCTATTCATCAGCCTCAGTCCGCTCGCCCGATCATATAGGGTCTCCTCCTCAACCTCGCGCAGCCATTGCAGCATGCGGGGGAAGTGCCGGTTGGCACCGACGTTCAAACGCCGCCGCCAACCCAAGCCGTCCATGGTCCGCGCGACGACGTTCCGAAGGAAGACGGTCAGGTCCATGTCGACAAACGCATCCTTTCGCGCTCGGTCGGCGGCTTCGGCGTAGATCGCGTCCTTGAAGACGTTCGGAGGGACGTCGTCGATGTCGTGCAGATCCTCGCCCTTCGTGACGGCGGCGCTGTCCGAGAGGAGGTCAGCCAGTGCGGGATCCGCGGCCGCCGCGGACTTAAGGTCTCCCTGTATGGTTCGACCGGCCTTGCCGCGTATCAGGTTTCCATACAGGCTGACCGCGTCTTGGTAACGCTGCTTTGGCGGACCCGACAAGGTGGGCATCTCCTGACCACCTTCCTTGAGATAGAGTTCTCCAATGAACCTCGTGGCCGCCCCGTAGGTGCGCACACACCCGTCGACGAAGTCGAGGCGACCACCTTGCTCATTGTTTGCCATCATCCGTCGATCCTGATCGTCATCGCCAATCCACTCCCGTCATCGTATGACCCTTATCTATGCTTGATCGGAGTATCTTGGGAAGTGCGCCGGAGGACACATCAGCGGCGAATTGCAGGTCGGACGCTCTATGCTGAAGTCGAACGAGACATGGCGGAAGGCGCTCGGCAGCGTCGTCGAGCGGCACGGTTGCGTGTATGGACCATGGATGCAGTTCGACGTGGAGACGATGCTTGGCAATGACTGACGAACCTGCCGAAGATCAAGACGGGCGGCCGCTACTAGCGTGGCTGGTCATCTTCATTTCCTGGACCTTTGCGCTCGCCGAGTTCCGGAAGGCGGGCCGCAAGGGTCCAGACCGGACGGCCGTAATCGTGCAGATGAACAGGATCTACTTCGTCGCCTCGGCGGCGTTGGTTGCGGCGATCATCGTCGCGTCGGGTAACACTATCGCGTGCCTGCAGTGGAACCCGTCGAACGACGGCACGATTTTCCGGAGCGCGACCTTCCTGCTCGCTACCTATTGCCTGTCGCGCTGCATCGAGGTCTTCTACGCCTTCTTCCGCGACGCCTTCGACCGGCTCGCGGACAGGGAGCCGGGCAGCGATCTCCAAGGCAGGCGACGCATTGGCCTCGCGCTCACGAGTTACGCCGAGATGATCCTGAATTTCGGCATGCTGCTGTCACTTGTGACGGCCGAGGCGTGGCAGACCACGAACGCCAATCCGCCCAAGCATATCACCGACGTGCTGTTCTACAGCGCCTCGACTATCACGACCAGCGGCGGTGGCGGGTTCGTGCCTAAGGGCGCGATCGTCCAGGCGCTAACCGTCTTCGAGATCGCGTGCGGCCTAATCCTGCTGGTCGTCTGCTTCGCCATCTATGCTGGCGGTCGGATGCAACGGCCGGAAGCCTGAAGCGGTGGCCAAACACCTTGCGCTCATTTCCAAAACGGGGACGACCTTTAGCTGCTCCGGCCGATCCGATCGGGCAACCTCGCCGCTAACCTCTCCGCGACATCATATCCTAGAGAAAGTCTAAGGAGGTATCGCGATTGGGAACCCCGGGCATGTCGTGGACGATCTCCTCGACGATGTTGCGCGAGGACGAGAACCTCAAGTGCTTCTCCCGCTGGAACTCCTCGATGAGCTTAGGCCGATCAGCGCGATAGAACAACGCTTCGCGCGCATAGATCTGAACGACCTTGTTCAGCGCCTCGGCCTCGTCGGCACCGATGACAAGCGTCGAGAGGCGCGGTTCGACGGTGTAGCTCCGCGGAATGGCATAGAGCACCGCTAGGCGCGGCGTGAGCGGCGCCAAGATCCGTGGCGATGACGGCGCCATGCCGCCCGACGTCATGTTGTGGTAGAAGCCGTCGCCAAAAACAAACTCCCGATCCGGTGAGAGAATCGCGGTCGCCTTGCCTCGCTCGCTCACCGCCTGCTTGGCTCGGCGATGCATGTCCCGCAGGTTGGCCGTAATGAGCGTGTTGCGCTCTCGCTCGGGCAGTGGTCCCCGTAGCCGCTCGGCGATCGACACGGCGGCCTCGCGTGTCATCGGGCTCCGGATCGCGAGCGACGTCAGCGACTCCACCATCCGGCGGAACTGCTCGTCGGTCGCCGGCTGCGGTACGAAGCGGTCGCGGCGGACTCTGTCTGGCCGAGCCTTGAAGTCGAGCCCCTCCAGCCAAGAGATGACCGCAGGGAACTGCCCATCGGCGTCTTGGAACTCGTCCTCGAAGTTCTGGTCCCACACCGTCGTCTCGCCCGCAGTGCGCGACAGCTTGATGTAATGGCCGTTGCCAATCACGCCGAAAGCGTCCGGTCGCGCGCGGCGCTCACTTCCGTCCGGCAGCAGCCACGTCACGCCGCCTGCACCGTCAGCCCAGCGCACCGATACGCATTCCGGCCACCAGTGGTGGCGCTCCGACTTGGTCTTTCCCATGCGGGACAGATAGGATTAGCACGCCCGATAGCCAACGCGTCGACGGTCGGAGTCGCATCGCGAGATGCTAATCTTTGGATGGTGGCCGACGCGGAAGACCCTTCGCCGCGCGATCCTCCTCCATCGATAGCTCATAGCTTGCCCGATCGAGTCCCTCGGAGGCCATCCTGCGGATTGGCAGGTTCAAGATATTAAGCGCCGAGGCTGCGCGCAGCAACACCACCTCGGGCGGGGCAAAGGCTGGTCGCCGTTTCCGCTTCACGATCTCCCACTGCGACCGCGTGATGGTGAACGCGGCGAAGTCCGCAAGTTGCAGGCCCGCGAGATCCGAGGATCGACGGAAGCAGGCCCTCGGCCCCGCGATCGCGGATTCCCAATTTGGCAACGGTCGGTCCCGCCCAGCGGGAAGCAAGCCTTCGTCCACAAAGAGCGGCAGGGGCAGGTCGAAGTCCGTCGGTCCCTTTGCCTTCAATTCGATCAAGTGCCTCGATACCATCGAACACAATGTGAGCAGACCAAAGTGGTCGATTCGGTCCAGTTTCCACTCCCCTGCGCGCGCACCGACGAGCGAACGTCTGAAGGCCGGATGGTCTTCCAGCGTATCATCGCTGATGGTCTGGTGGACGACAGGGAACGAAAATGCCTCCATGAGGTCCGCCATGATCCCGATCACCTTGGCGCGGTCGCCGGGATCGACTCCGTCCCACGGCCCGACTCCGCTCCATATCTCGGTAAAGTGCAGCTCGTCGGCACCGTAATCCCGGAGCACTCCGGCGAGGAAGATGCCCATCCTATCCTCGACCTGAGCGGCGACAGACGACGGCACGATCACGGCCGTCCACGACTTGCGCGTCGAAGGCAGGAAGTCCGACCCCGATTTGACGCCGGGGTTGCCGGAATCATCAACGTAGATCGCACCGTGCCCGCTAGGGTGAGGCGTGGCGCTGGCAGTTCTACTATTCATACCGCCATTTTCGCACACACTGATCAAGTTACCAACGATCAGGCTCGACTGCGGGTAGCCCTGCGATGAGTGAAGCCGAACCAATGATCAGCGGCCTTGGCCAGCACCAACCCCACAGCTAAAACAGCGCGGGCACATTGCTTTGGAGACGGAATTGCCGGCACTCACCCCAAATATCGAGAACCGCGTCCGGAAACTCCCAAAGCCGTCGAATGCGACGCAGAGCCTGCAGCCGCTGTTCGAAGCGGTTAGCAACGCGATGTTCGGGATCGAGGATCGCTACGGAGACGACGTCGGCAAGGGCCGGATCGACATCACAGTCTCGGAGCTGTCGAATCCCAGTGCGATCTCAATCGTCGTCGCGGATGACGGCATCGGCCTCGACGCCGACCGTTACGCGGCCTTCTGCGAGATCGACACCGACTTCAAGAAGAGCAAGGGCGGCAAGGGGGTTGGAAGGCTGTTCTGGCTCGATGCGTTTGACCAGATAGAGGTGGACAGCACCTACGGCCTCGCCGGCGCGACGGCCAAGCGGGCATTCTCTTTCGCTCTCAATAACACCGAGCAAGTCGTTCCGACCATCCAAGATCAGGTCGTTTTGCCTGAGGAGAACCGCGGCACGCGTGTGCACTTCCGGGGCATCCGGACGAAGGAATACGCGGACCCGTTCCCAAAGCGCGCCGACACGTTCTTGCGTTACTTCAGCGCGCACTTTATCGCCGACTTTCTGATGGGTAGCGGCCCGACGATACTGCTCGACGTCGATGGCGATGCCGCCGAATACCCCAAGGCGGTCTCCGATCTGGTGGTCGGCACGAAGATGGAGACCACGGCGGTAAGCGAGGAGTTCGGCGAACTACGCATCGTCGGATTCATCTGCCGCCCCGAAGCCAGCACCGGCTTGGAAGGGCTGCATCAGCTTCATCTGCTGGCGAACGGCCGGACGGTCGAGACTCGCAAGGTCGACAACCTGCTGGGCGTCGAGTCCCTAGAGCGCGACGGGGAGACGGACCTAGCCTTTCATGGGTGCGTCTCGGGCGACTACCTCGACCTGCGGGTCAACGAGGGGCGCACCGCGTTCAACCTGACCGAGCGCACACTCAAGCAGATCAGCCGACTTTGCATGGACGCAATCCGGGAGCGGATGCTTCCCGACCAAGTCCGCAAGTTCGTAGAAAAACGGCGCAAACGGTACGAGTCATTCGTCGAGCGCTACCCTACTTACGGCTTCGACGACGACGACACTCAACTCGGACGCGTCCCGCTCCATGCAACGACGCCGGAGGAATTCGCGTCCTATCTAGTCAAATTTCAGATACGGCGCGACGAGGAGCGGCAGGACACGCTGCAGCGGCTCATCGACGCTCTCGACAGCGACGGGCGCTTCAGCTTCCAAGACTCGATCGTTGAGGCGGCTCGCGGGATCCAAGCGTCAGAGCAGCTCGCCCTCGCCCAGCACGTGGTTCGCCGCAAGCTCGCGCTGGAGCTGCTGGAGAAGCTAATAGCCCGGATCCGCGTCCGAGAGGGAACTTCGGACGACTTCCATCTCGAGCGCACGCTCCACTCTTTCATCTGCCCAATGAATGTTCGCGGTGACGACCCCACCCGGCTCGAGGGCCGCGCCCACGAACTCTGGATCGTCGACGAGCGACTGGCGTTCACGCGTGCATTCTCGTCCGACAAGCGGCTCGACGACATCTTGGTAAGTGCGGGATCGGCGGACCGACCGGACCTCTTCCTGTGGGACCTCGCGCACGGACTAGGTTCAACAGACCCCGACCAGTCGGACGCCGTCGACCTATCGGAGCCCCTAAGCAGCGTGATGGTGGTTGAGTTCAAGAAGCCCGGCCGCCGGACCTACAGCGGCGCCAAGGACCAGATCGAGCAGCAGATCACACGCTACCTTGCCCAGCTTCAGGGCGGCGAGATCGAGTCGTTTGGCCGGACGCGCGTCAGGATAGCGAGGGACTGCGTGTTCCACTGCTACGTCGTCGCCGACATCGTCGGCGACCTCGTCCTCCAACTCTCGGGGTGGGACACGACCTCCAACGGTCAAGGACGCATCCGCCAACTGAAGGGTGACTACCGTGGTCAGATCGAGGTCGTACAATGGCAGGATCTCGTCAACGATGCCTGGATGCGCAACCGCGCCACGCTGCATGCCGCTGGGCTGAGCCGGAAGCGCCTGACGCCGCTCCAAACCCAGCCTAGCCATTCCGAGGCGATCGAAGACGGCGAGCCGGTCGATTGACGCTGGGATGATTGG
Source organism: Sphingomonas sp. SORGH_AS_0950 (assembly GCF_030818415.1). Classification (NCBI taxonomy): domain Bacteria; kingdom Pseudomonadati; phylum Pseudomonadota; class Alphaproteobacteria; order Sphingomonadales; family Sphingomonadaceae; genus Sphingomonas; species Sphingomonas sp. SORGH_AS_0950. The sequence continues at coordinate 2,637,864 of NZ_JAUTAE010000001.1, read as the reverse complement.
CCTGCGTGATCCGGTCTGCGGCACGTGCCCTTGGGTTGCCAATGGCTCGCTGCTTGATCAGTCCCTCATCGCAGATGACGCTAAACATCGCGAGCGTCCCCCTTCGATCTCTATCGGTTGGTCTTCCCGAATCCCCCCATCGCGTGGCTGTCTTCGCGGATCAGCACGTCGCCGCAGCTCTCCCGCGCCCTGACGGCCTCGAATATTGCGCCGCCAGTCAGGCGTCGCCGACGCACGCACCCCTCAGGCTCGTCGACCAGAGTAAGGACAAAGGCGATCGACACACTCGGAACGAGCGTCCGCTAATGCGATCTGAATGCCGAAGCGGACTGGTAGCGTCCCACCAAGGTATCTTCTGTAGCTCACTCTCGGACTATATCACCAAAATAAGATGGATTGCCTGACCGCATGCCATCCGGTCGATGGCGTAGAGCGCTTGCGCGTCTTTAACGCCATGACCCAGGAACCATTGCTGCGCCCGTACGGCGAACGGGAAATTCGGAAGAGGCAATCCACGGTGATCGGCCGTCATGCTCATGTCTGAAACTGTCGACCGGACGAACCAACGATGATTCAGGGCGGCTGACCGTCTGAACCATCGGCGCCCGCCCACTTCTTCGACGACGAGGGCGAATGCCGCAGGATGAACTTCAGCAAGCCGCAAGGCAGCAGCCATCGTGCTGACGCCGAACATGGCGACAACTTGATAGACGAGATCGAATGACATCGGGATGTCAGCGACCAATGGTTCCAGCATAAAGCGAGGCATGAGCAGGCCGGCAGCATACCCGTCCGCCTCGCGCTCGCAGCCCGCCGCTCCGTCCTGTTGTTCGGCGGCGCCATGACAGATCAGCCGTTGGCCGCGATGATGGTGCCAATGACCGAGTTCATGCGCGACGGAGAAACGCTGCCGGACGCGGCTGGCCCGGTCGTCGACCGTGATGATCGCTCGGTCGCCCAGACCGACGATCCGCGCATCGCCAACGCCAAGACGACGATAGCGCACCGCCGCGCCCACGGCATGGGCGATGACCTCGACATCGATCTCGCCCGGTTCAGTGATGCCGAGGTCATGCAGCAGACGTTCGGCAGGCGGATCAACCGCGTCCGTCACGCAGGGCGGTCGCCTGCTTCGTGGTCGAGTTCGGCGAGATCATCGATCAGGTCGTCGATATCATGGTCATCGTTGCCACGGGCGGCGAGCGTCATGCGCAGGTCGGCATCGCCCGACATGGCTTGCTGCAGTTGTGCCCGGAGACGCGCCCGATCGATCGGGACGACCCGGGCGTCGGTGCCGGCATCGAGTTTGGCGCGGATCGCGCGCAGGTTCGCCTTCTTCACTGCCAGCTGTGCCTGGGCGATCTCGGCCTGCAGGTCGGCCAGTTCAGGTTCGACATCCTCACCGTCGAGGAAGTCGTCCAACAGGCGCAGCTGCATCAGTTCGTCCACATCGGTGGTCATGGTATGCTCCTGTCCTTGGCGGCGGCCGCCAGCTTGCGCTGCAATTGCTTGCGCAACGATGCGAGGCCCTTCGCGTCGAGCCCCAGCCGGTTCTGCAAGGCGATGCCCTTCTCGCCATCGAGCACCGCATCCAGTAAGGTGACCAGTTGCGGGTCGTTCCCGATCGACTGCTGGATCGCGGCCAGGGTCCGCCGGTAATGCAGCGCATCATGCCCGACCTGCTCCGGGCTGGGCGCCAATGAGGCCATCGCCAGCGTATCGTCGTCGAGGTCGAGCGGGACCGGGTGCAGGCCGTCGCGTTCGGCTTCGCGTTCCTGCGAGGTCAGGCTGCGCATGATCCCGATCAGGAAGTGGACGATTTGATAGCCTCGCCGACATTGGCGACGACCATCAAGCGCCCGGACGAACGCCTCCTGCCGCAGGTCACTGGCAAGCATGTAATGCCCCTGCGCCAGATAGAGAGACCGCCGCCGCAGGTAGCTGTGGTCGGTTGTCGTCATTGCCTCCAGCATCGCATTAACCTCGGCAGTCGAATAGACATCGGCGGGCGGCTGAACCGGTGTTGCTGTCGGTGTGACGGCTGAGATGACGGCCTCCCCTACTCTATAAAGCGGACGGCTCGGCATTCTCGGACAGAAGCATGAAATATTTATTGGCCGCTGTCCGAATTTGTGAGGTCGTCCGCTTTATAGGTAGAGAGGTTCTGTCACCGGGGTGTTGAGCCGTAAGGATCGGCCGACGCGATGATCGGCCGACAGTGTCAGTCAGTTTGGATCAGGCCGCCAGCGGTCGGGTCCGGACGGCAGCACGATCGGTGAAGATTGCGTCGCGAGCGACCAGCTTGGCGAGCCGCGCCTCGGCGCGGGCGATGCCCTCATCACGGTCAGCCGGCTGGTGGGCCAGTTGGATCAGTTCGCCCGGCGCCAGTCGGTACGCCTTGCGGATGCCGGGCTGCGGCAGAATGATCGCACGCGATCCATTGCGGCTCAGATACAGGCGGCAGTCGGTCTGCAGGTGGCAAATGCCGTCGCGAACGGCGCACAGCGTGATGCTGGACAGGTGATAGCCGTCTTTGCCATCGGCAAAATCCAGATACACCAGATCGTTGCCGCTGCTGTGCGCGATGGCGCCCATCCGCAGCCGCCCTTCGGCTCCGCCCATTTCGCCGGCGAGGATCGCCGCGCCGGGCTTCATCGTGCGGCTGCCGACCAGCATCTGAGCGACAGCTTCGGTGTAGCGGCGGATGATCGCGGTCTTGTCGGTCGTCATTATCGTCTTCTCCATTTTCATCCCCGGATCGGGGACCGTCCTCCTTCCTTCGTCTCTTGCCCCCGGCAGGCGGGCGGGACCGCTGCGGATCCCGCCCTCAAGGGGTCAGCCATCGCGGCTAGCGTGGCACCCAGATGTCGTAAAAAGCTTCCCATTCTTGCTGGAAGTCCAACTGCGCGTTATTGGCGGTGAGGTCCGGATGCACCTCGCCCCAGCCCGACGAGCGATGAACGCGCGACAGGCACACGACATGAGCGTGGGGCCGGCGGGCGGACAGTTCGTCGCCCGGCATATGGACGACCGTCAAGCTGGTCAGCCGCCGCTGCAGCGCCAGTTTTTCTAGCGCGTACGTGCCGACCAGCGACAGGATGTCGGCGGGTTGCCAGCTATGCGGGAAACGGTACGTCAGCACGACCGCCAGCAATTTCTGATGCGCTTTCGCTTTGGCGTCGTAGTCGTGGAAGATGCCCTCCAACACGCCGGGTTCGACCGCGACACCGGGCGCCGTGAAGATGCGGTGTGATGCGCAGGTGATCGGCCATAGGCCATCCGCTAGCCAGTCGTGGTCGTTCGGTTTGCTGGGTTGGAGTTTTGCGCGGGCCAGATCAGCGACTAAATTGGTCTTTCCCTTTGCCGTTTTGCGCAGCAAGGCGTAGCCAAAATCCGGCATCGACCCCATTGGATCATCGTAGAGCATGTCGTCGGCGTCCGACGGGCTGATCCAGGGCAGCGGCTTGCTCATCAGCAATCCCCCCATACGGCAGCGAGGAAAGCGTCGGCCCTCGCCAGTCCCGGCGCGAGATCGCAGACGCCATCGGCGGCGGACAGCCGGGCCGGCATCATCGGGCGAAGACGTCCGGGGGAAAGGCGGAAAACCGCGCCGCTCTCGTCCGGCTCCGCCGGGTCAGGCACCAGCCAACCGTCGTTGCTGCGTGACAGCCACAACCTACGCGCGTGGTGCCAGACGGTGCCGTGGCGCTGCCATTCGCCGACGGCACAGTAGATGGTCCGATGGCCGATACTCGACGCTTTCACCACCAGTGCGTCGCACCTGGCGACGCGGGTTCCTCGCTCGACGGTGTCGAGATCCCCGCGTGACGGCTCGATCGACGGCACCAGCAGCAATTCGGCGGCGGTGAAGTGAAGGAAATTTCGGAAAGGGATGGGCAGGATCGGCACCGAACGGTCGATCCGCCAACTGGCGCGCTCGGCGATGGCGAGCGCGGCGGATAGCGCGCGCGCCTTTGCGAGCTCGCGCTCTCGATTTACGATGTACATGGAAGTCCTTGATATTGTGCGGGAGCGGCGGGCTGCTCGCCGGCCCCGCACCATCATTTCGCCTCTACGGCACAGCCGCAGGCACCTTCCAAACCATCATCCCGGCCGGGCCGGCCGGTCTACCTTCGCCTTCGCGATGAAGGCGCATCGTCATTCGACCGAATGCAGGAAAAGGTTGGTCAAACCTTCGTGATCATCAGGATTACGAGCCGCAGATCATCGATCCGCGCAGCCGGATCGTCACGTTGCGATGGGTGACGATCAGTACCGCGTCGGTAGTGACCGTTTCGTAACCCATCGCCCGAATCCGGGCGGTATCCACGACTCGCATGGTCAGGTCATCGGCCCGCCAAGCGTCATGGGTGAACGGGAAAAGGGGCTTTGCATCGCGTCGTGGTTTCAGGATGACGATGCGACCGCCGACTTTGGTCATCGCCGTGTTACCGGCAGCGACGAAGTGGATCGGTCCGCCCCGACGCGGCGACCAGTAGCAACCGGTCCCGTCGAGTTTGGCCGACCGCCAGTCGGCCATCGTCGTTGCCTCCAGCACGACCGGTCGAGGTGCGGCAGCCACTGTGACGGTGGGTATCAATACCGCGACTATGCGCAGCGTCAGCTGATACCTCATGCGTCCACCTCAATGATGCTGCGCTCGCCCATGATCCGGTGCGAGCGGGCGACCTGCGCGCCGAGTGCCCGCTGCACCAGCCAGAAAAAGGCGGCAGTCGCCGCCTGCGGCCACTCGGCAGTCAGCCAGCGGTCGATACGGAACCCAGCCGCAACCAGACCCAGGACGAAAGCGATGCCGGCCCACCACATTGCCAGCCTGGCGGCGAGATAGACGCCGTCGACGATCCACAGCCGGAAGCGCGACGCCGCCGGATGCCAGATCGCCCAGCCGAACAACGCCAGAGGCGCAGCCGCCGCAGCGCCATGGGCCATCGTAGGGTCCAGGTTCGCCGCCACCAGACGATAGGCGAGGAACGCGACCCCGCCCAGCAGCAGCGCTGCGCCCGCCGCGCGGAAGAACCCGATCCGCCCGAGCACATCGCCGAGGATCATGCCGATGAGGTAGGGCATGTGCCGCTCCGCTTAAAAAGAGGTGCCGACCGCGCCGAGCCGGGCCGTCACCGCCCGGTCGACCAGCGCGCGGGCTTCACGGTCCGCCGCGCTGCTTGGCGACAGCGTCAGGCGCATGCCGGTCGAGTCCACCTCGAGCGACATCGTCTCGCCGAGCTTGCCCTGCGGTGCGATCAGTACCCGTTGGCGCGGGCCATAGATCGACGGTCCGTAGCGCGCGATCACCCCGGCGCGGATCTGCTCGTGACTGCGGCCAGCTTGCGGCGCCCGATATTGGACCAGGCCGACCCGGCCACCGTCCGGCGTCGGGGTGACATTGAGCGAGACGCTCTCTTCGCCCTTGCCGGCGCTATAGCTATACACGCCGGATCTTGCGGAGTTCGGCGGCATCTGATCGCGCCGTCGGGCAACCGCGTCCGCTACGACCTCTGCCCAGCTGTCGCCAGGATTGGCACGCACTGTCCACCCCGTCCGCTGCAGCAGCGCCACTGCGTCGGCCGTCTTCATGCCGGGGCGGATGCCGGCAATGTCGAGCGTCTTGGCCGGCTTGGGTGCCATCTTCACCGGCTGTGCTGCGCTCGATACGCTGACCGTACCGCCTATCGCCAGCAACATCATGGTCGGGATCGCCATCGTTCTGATCATCGTCATCTTCACTTTCCTCGTTCGTTGGACGCGCGACATCGTTCGCTGGGAAGCCGTGCCGACGTCGCAAGTTTTGGTGGTGTTCGGCTTTGTCGCCGACTGGCGGCGTCAGCCCCCGGGCGGTGCGCGTGCGGCGAGGTGGCAGGTCATCGCAGCACCAGCATCACGTATCCTGCCGTGTCCGTCGCACCTGCGATATGTCCGGCATCGAAAGCGCGGGCGATGCCGAAGCGCAGCGACGACATCGGCGAAAGTGCCGCCGACCAGCCCAGTTCGATGTCGAGTTCACGCGCCGATGGGACCAGATCGACCACCGCCATCCGCGTTGCCAGTGCTCCCGACATCAAGTCGTAGGTCACCGGTACCAGCATAGTGGCCCGCGCGCGTTCAACACGAAGGGGTGAGGACAGACCGAGCGTTGCCATACCACCGAGCAGGCCGCGCGAGCCTTCGAATGCGAAGGCAGTGCTCAACAGTGGCTGGTCAAAGCGCATCATGGACGATCCGCCCGAAACGTGGGTGGTGGCAGCCGTTGACCGCACCGAAAGCGCCACCCCCGCGATGGTATGCCGCATCGTCAGCGTCGCCATCGTCGTCGTGGCACCCTCCAGTCCGAGGTCCAAGCCGCCGCTCATCCCCAGCGCCCGGCCATGCTCGGCAAGGTTGGTCAGCTCCACGCCGATCCCAAGCGGCGTCGTCACTGCGATAGTGCGCTGCCCGGTACGACGATCGCGCGAGATGCCGGAGGCGAACGATGCCGACCAGCCCGAGCCGCTCCAGCTCGACGTCATTCCGACCGGTGTCGCGCCGATCCCGCGCAACGGCGTTCCGGTAAGGCTGGCACCTCCGTCAATCGCGACGTTCGCGCCCAGCGTGACCATCTGCCCCCGTGCCGGAGAAAAGGAGGCAAAAGCCGGGCGGTTGGATCGCGCGCCCTGCCAATAACCCGTGGTCGTCGCCGGCGATACAAAGCCGAACCTTGCATCGGTCGGGTTAGGCGTCAGCCAAGGCGGATCGACCGGCGTCAGCATCGCACCGGCCAAGAGCCCAGAGCTCTGCGCGCGGATGCCGGATGCACCCGTCATGTGGAAGTCCCGGCCATAACGGTCGAGCACTGTCATGCCGGAAACCTTGTCGCCCAACGCCGCCGCACCGGCGCCACCACCGAACGGACCCGAGACGGTAAGCGAGGAGTAGCGGGCCAATACGGTCTGCGCGGCCGCGAAGGCAGCAGCAGGCGCCTGCGCCTGCATCGCTTTTTCGATGTTGAGAATGCCAGCGCCAAAGATCGGATCGACGCCCGGCGCACCGGCGTCGGTGGCGGTGTCGAGCAAGATGCGGCTGATCGCCTTGCCGCCAAGCTGCGGCCAATATTGCTTGAGTAGCGCCGCCGCACCGGCGACTGCGGGAGCAGCGAAGCTGTTGCCGGTCACCGTCACGATCGCGCCGTTTTCATCCATGGTCTGCACGGCGTTACCGCCCGCTGCGATCATGCGATCGGCGAGCGGGCCTGGGTTTCCGTTGGCGCTACGCGGATCGCCGTTGCGGTCGACGCCGATCGCGAACAGGAACCAGTCCTTGTTGGCACGATCAGCGCCAATGAGGTTCTCGGCGAATTGACCGGTGAAGCTGTCTTCGTCGGTGAAATTCGAGATGGACTGCACGAACAGCCGATCGGCCTGTCGCACGGCGTCCATCGCTGCACGCTGGTCGATCGCCTGCTGTCCGGCGACGCTCCCGTTGGCGCTCAGGTTGATGACGAACGCCCCCTTGTCGAGAGCGTAGCGGATGGCGGGCGCAAGCAGCGCGGGGTTCGGCCCACTTCCTTCCGGCACGGCGCCGGATGTGGGCGTCACGTTCGACATGTCCGGCCCGCTGATCTTGAGCGCCAGGATCGTGGCATCAGGCGCCACACCCTGAATCCCATTGCCGTCGCGGGCACCGGCGGCGACGCCGGCAACCCTCGTGCCGTGACCAATCACATCCTTCACTTCGAAGCGGATCGTCTCAGCGGCGCAGGTGCCGCAGCGGGCATCTTCTGGTCGAAGGCCGTACTATCCGCCGAGATGCGGCCGGAGAATTCACGGCCGGAGGTATCGATGCCGGTGTCAAGGATCGCGATCGTCACGCCCTTGCCGGTGATCCCTCGATCATAGGCATAGGCGGCTTTGGCGGACACAACCGAACCCGACGCCTGATATTCTGCGCTGCTGGCGGAGGATGTTGGCGTCGGCGACGGCGTGGGGGTCGGCGATGGCGTCGGACTGGGCGAAGGCACCGTCCCGGACGAATTGATGCCGCCGCCTCCACCGCATGCGGCGAGAAGCACCGCCACGGAAGCGGCCGTCGAATTTTTGATGATGGCAAGCCGCCTATTGCGGCTTTCAATAAGTCCACCCACGCCCGAACCCCCGTCCGCGTGGTACCGATCGGCGTTCCCAGCCGGCGGCACCGCCCTGTAAAAACGAGGCGGTGCCGGCCCGTGAGCCGGAGATTGGAAACCTGCGGAAAGACAGGCGCGAGCGTCTTTAGGCCCCGAAGAGCCTTGGACATACACGCCCGCTCCCCGGCCGAATGAAATTCGGGCCGGGCATACGGCGACTTTCCGACGAGGTTTCCACGCCTCGGTCCGCCTGCTGGCGAACGCTTCGACTCTACCCTGGGCAGGTTAACAATCTCAAGCGACGATCGTACCGCCTCGCTGATCGCGAACAAAATGGTCCGCCAGAATCACCGTTCGTGTTCGGACTTTTGGGGGATCGCCGGTGTTTGGCCCTTATCGCCTCCCTTCGGTCGAGCGCGTGCCTGCTCGGGGTCGACGCTCTCCGCCTGCGCGAACACCCCACGCTGCTTGGTCGCCGTGGAGACTGGCAACAGGTCATCAGGCGGCGAAGCTGGTTCGGCTTCCGGAATGGTGGGATCGAGCGGGGCGGTCGCTGACGGCAGCGGAGATGCGCCCGTTACTCGTTCAACCGCATCTACATCGAGTACCCCCGTCAAAACCGACTGCTGTTGCACTGTATGGAGGTCCGCCAGATCGCTTTGCGCTTTCACAGTGGATTTGAGGCGCTGCCACACGCCCCGTTCGCGGGTCGGCAGGTCAGCATCGTCGATGTCGTACCGACCGTCGGCGTCCAGCCACACGCGACCGCGTTTTCTCCGCAGCATCGCCAGCGCCTCATCATAGATTTCGCGCTGACGGCGCAGAGCGGCTTGATGTCGCGCCGCCTGCATCTCGCCGACGATTGGACTTGGCGGGGGCGTCGGGGTCACGAAGGTTTCGCCATCCGTGCTCGAAGTCCGGTCGCCGCCGACCGTTCGCCCGGTATCGTGCTCGATAGCGATGGGGTGCTGCGGGATCGCTGCAACCGATGTGGCGATGTCGGCGACCGTCTGCACGGTGTGCGACCGCATACCCGCAAGATGAGTTCCCAGGACCTCACGGCGATTTGCCAACTCGGATGCGCCCGCGGTTGCGCCGAGATCATGGCGCATCGACGTCAATCTCTGGCTGACTGCCGATCGCGCAGGCGTGAGTTTGGCTCGAGCAGCGCGGGTCGCCTGATCGGCGACGGACATTTGTCGTTCGAGATGATCCCGCATCTTCGCTTTCAACGCGGCGGGCGATGGCATGATCGCCTCAGCATCCGATAGCTTGATGGCCATGCCCAAGCAACGGCGCCGCACGATCGCCCCGGCGCTGCCGAGCCATTTGGCGGCGTCGACCAAGCCGGTGCGGACCTGCCGGAGCTGATCCTGCAGGATCAGAAGCGAGGCATGACGGTCGTCAGCGGCCGCCAAACGCCGCGCCGCCCAGGTTGCTTGCTGTCCGACCTTGCCCCGGATCGGCTGCGCCATACCGCGGTCGCGATTGGACAGCGGCGTGTAGCGCTTGTCGATGCCGGCTTCCCGCAGCGTCTCGTTGATCGCGACCACCACGGCACAACGACGGTGCATGATCCCGGCCGGGGTGTTGATCTCGGTCCGCTTGGTGACGGCGAACTGCCATTCATAGGGTGCCACCCGCTGACAGGGCCGCATCGAATAGACCAGGTGCAGGTGGAAATTGCGTTGATCGCCTGCTGCGTCGGGCAGGTGAATGCCGACGGTATAGGCCAGCCCCAGCCTGTCCAGCTGGCGGCAGATGCGCTTGACCGCCTGCCGCCGTTGCTCGGCGGTCAGTTCGGCGGGAAGCGCGATGACCTCGACGAGATAGACGTTCGCATTGGCCCGGTCGTGTGCCTCGAGCGCCTCCGACGCGCGGTAATGGGCGACGAGTTCGTTGCGATCGTCAGCGACATTCGACCACCAGCCGAGTTCGCCACCCTCCAGCGCTTCCTCGCGCACGCTATACAGCACGGCGCGCGCGGCTTCGCCAGCACGCCAGCGACGACCATTCTTCGAGCTGAATCCTCGTGCGGTGAAGGCGAAGTGGATCGAGTGACGGCCATCGGGCCCGCGCGCGTTGGTCACACCGACCGTCCCCTTTAGCATCTGCTCCACCATGCGGGTGTACAGTTTGCGCGGCGTGCGTAATCTCGTGCGCGGGCGGTCACCTTCGGGCATTTTGATGTGCAGGCGGCGGCTGAGAAACGCCTCAGCCTCGCGGTCGCTCATCGCCTTGCGCCGCCGCCTGGCACCTTCGTCTGCACGCTCGGCACTCACTTCTTCACGCTTGCGGCGACTGGTCAGATGTCGAGCACTGCGGGCATCGGCAAGCGCTTGGGCGGCTTCCCTGTTACCTGCCTTCAGCTCCGCATAGTCGATCGCCACTGCCACACTTCCATCGTTCAATCAGGAGGGGGTGGGCGGGTCGTTGTTCGGCTTTGGCCGAACAACACTTTATCGCGCACCACCCCCTCTAACCTGTCACCTTCTGCCTTGCTCCTGCTGGTGTCTCGTCAACTCAGCCCCGGAAAGATGCGCGCGGCGTCGATCAACTTTGTGCCACTAGGTTGACGCTTGGCGGCGACGGTCGTGGGTACCGCGATGGGCATGACCACCGCCCAAACCACTGCTGATCGCCTCCGCGATCTGGCTACCAACCTTGCCGCGAGCGAAGATCGCATTGCGGGCGAGGTCGCGATCGCGGCCATCAGCGCCGCCGAACTGCGGCGGCAATATCGCGCAGCGGACAAGCGGCGCGGCGGGCCGGGATCGGCCGATGCCCGGAAGTACGCCCTCGGCTCGGCCCTCGTGCTGGTCGGGATCGACGGCAGCGACGACACCGCCTTGCTCGGGCTGATGGCGCATCCGGAACGGATGGCGCGCTGGATGCAGTCCGCCACGGCGGCCAGCGCCGGGCCAACGTTCGGCGATATCGTCCGCTGGATCTTCAGCGATCCCGCACGCCTGACCTGGTGCCAACAGTGGGGCGTGATCCTGCAATGGCGCAGGCGCGCCGCGCTCTACGAACAGGAAGTGCGGCGCTTTATCGAGACCGGGCCACTCGACCCGCGCGCGTCGTGGCGGCGCAAGCCGATCACCATCGGGCAGGCCGCGCTCATCGATGCGCTGGTCGGCCTGCTCGGCGAACCCGCCCCCGATCTCGCAACCCGTGGCGCTGCTTTCGAATGGCTCCGCGCGCGCGGCGGCAATCCCACTTTCTGGCGCGAGCCTGCGCTCCCGCCCCATCTGGAGGAAGACGATGAATGACGAACATCAATCGATAGACGAGGCATATGCTGCCCACCTGCACCTCGAACGGCAGTTCAAGGACGCCATGGCCACGTTCGACGCGGAGATCGCCGCAAAGCGGACCGGCCATGACGCCTATCGTCACGCCGAGGGACTGTGCAGGCAACTGGCGGAAAGCGCCGCGGCGCTTCTGGCGCAGATCGACGATATGGTCGGCAAGCTGTGACCCAAGTCCGGGTCAGCCGCAAGGAGCGGCGCAAGCAGCAGGCGGCCTTCGGCCAGCAACGCTACGAAGGAAGCTATCGTCAATTTCTCGACACCGCGGGACGCAAGACTGACGTCGATACGCTGCTCGCCGGTGCGATCGCCAGTGATGGCGACCTCACCAAGCTGGTCAGCGACATGCATGGCCGGATCTATGCCGAAGGCATCGCAGAGGCAGATTACGGCCGACGTCTGTTCGCGCCCACCCTCAACGACATCCGGTCGCTGCCCGCAGCGATCCTCGACGCCAAGGAAGAACTGCCCCCGCTCGATCTGATCCCGACCGATCGCCCAGCGCTTCAGGCATTCCTGCGCGGGCTGATAATGCGCAATGGCGCAACCAACAATACCGACGTCATCGTCAGCGGCTGGGCAGGGAAGGTTGCGCCGGAAAAGGCGTTCAACCTTCATGTTCAGGCATTGGCGACTCTGCGTGATCACGACCAGCAACTCTACAAAGCCTTGGTGGGTGGGCGATTTGGTTCGGTGATCCGCCGCTTGCGGATTCTGGCAAGCAACGATCCTGCCTCCATGCCGAAGTTGCGCAATCTGCTCGTCGTACAGGCGTTGATCTGGTGTGCGCATGACGTGCAAATGGTCGGCGCGCGGCTGATGAAGGCCCCGTCGTTCGGTTATTTGGTGCCTGGGTCCAGCCAGTCGATGGCACCAGAACGGGCGCTCAACCAGATGCGGGCGCGTCGCACGGCGATAGAGACCGCGCTCGACCTGTACTTTGGCTCGGGCGACTGGCGCGTTGGCGAAAGCGCATGCGTGCCGAGCGGCGTAAACCTGCCGCTGACGAAGCACGCCGATCCGCTCATCCGGATGATTGCGAAGCGAATTCGCAAGCATCCCGATATGCCGGAACACAGCGGCGAAAGCCTCGATCTGCCCCGCCTAATGCAGCACGTCGCGGGACGTCTTCGCGAAGACGATGCGCTGATGGCGCGAACCGCGACGCCGCAGACGCGCGGCGCTGGGGCCAGGGTGTTCGCAACCGAGTGGTATGGACTGCCGCTGCTCGCGGCCTTGGCCGTTACCATCCGCCGCTTCATCCAGGCAGAGCAGCAACTGCCGGCAATGGTCGACGCCCTGATCGCCGGCACCGTACTCGCGACGCCGTTGGGCCCGTATGACGGTGAACGACAGGTTCGCGGGTCCGTGAGCCGGTTCGAAGACCTACTGGTATTCTATCGAGAAACGCTGTTCGGTTATGAAGGGGACTGCCGGGATACCGCCACCCGACCTTGGAAAGCCACCAAGGCGTCACGCGATTTCCTTGTAGAACGAGGGGATCGCGCACTGGGAGATCATCATGGCGCTTCAACGGACTCGCGACGGCCGTTTTATTTGCTTGATGTAATCCCCGAACATCGCTTTTCGATCGGCTGACGGTTTCCTTCTCTATCCATCATGCTCGCGGTTCAACTTAGCATGCAGCAAGGGTTCGAGCTGGCAGATGCCGACGAAGTTTGCCTCAGTTCCAGATATGTTTCCTGTTGCGCCAACTGGCGGTGTAGCTAAAATAGCCACAAGTCGGGGGAATGAGCATGAAGACGATGTCGGCGAAGGAGGCGAAGAACAGCTTCGGCGTCCTGCTTGACGCCGCTCAGGCCGCCCCCGTGCAGGTGCAGAAACACGGTAGGCCGGTAGCCGTGGTCATGAGCATTGAAGAGTACCGCAGGCTGTCCCGTCAAGGCACGGAATGAGAAGGGAGAGCTGGCGCAGGCGAGTCGCTTCGCTAGCCAAAACGCGAATGGCTGAAAGAAAATTGTTGCGCCTGAAGGGAACAGTTGCCGCCACTAGGCCAACGCCAGAGGCGTCGCCGGCAGCACATGCCGGCCATCTTTCGTTGCCGTATCCGGTCATCGACCTGTTCGCCGGCCCCGGCGGCCTCGGTGAGGGCTTCTCGTCCCTTGTTGACGAAAAGGAACGCAACCGGTTCAGAAGCGCCGTAGCGATCGAGCGGGACGAGTTCTCTCACAAAACGCTCCTGATGCGGCACTTCCTGCGGTCCTTCCCTGACGGAGAGGCTCCGGATGATTACTACGATTTCCTCGCCGGCGACCTGACGGCGGTCGAACTCGCGTCGCGCTACCCAAAGGAATGGATAGAGGCGGAGCACAGCGCCCTGAGGATCTCACTTGGTAGCGAGTCCCACGATCAGGTCAGGGGCATCATTCGGAAGCGGCTGGGGCGCACGCGGAAATGGGCTCTCGTGGGAGGCCCCCCCTGCCAAGCGTATTCGCTGGTCGGGCGCGCGCGCATGATGGGGCGGCCCAACTTCGAGAGCGATGAGCGGCATACACTGTATCTGGAGTACCTCCGGATCATCGCAGACCACGAGCCGCCGATCTTCGTCATGGAGAACGTCAAGGGGCTCCTGTCGGCAACCATCGAGGGCAAATCGGCCATCACGCGCATCGTCCAAGACCTTTCGCGGCCGGCGAACGCAATACCTGGCGCGAAACAGGACCTCGCCTACCGTCTCTTTTCCCTTTCCGAGGAAGAGATGGCGGAGGGGGAAGTTGATCCGCGCCTGTTCATCGTCCGAGCCGAGGAACATGGGATACCCCAAGCCCGTCACCGGATGTTTATCGTCGGCATCCGGTCCGATCTGGATGTGAAGCCGGGTACGCTGCGCAAAATGCGCGCGCCCAGCGTGCGGGAAACCATTGGTGGCCTCCCCGCCGTGCGTAGCACCCTCTCCCGGGGGCTAGACAGCTTCGCGGACTGGATCTCGGAAATCCGCAAGGTCTCGGGAATGAACCTAAGACAGCAGATGAACGGCGCTACCTATGCCGGCGCCGTCGCAAAGGGCATCGAACTGGACAGCCTGATTGCCCTGCAAGCCCCGCGTCTCAGTTCGTCCACCCGCTACACTCTAAGAACACCGAGTCACGAGGTTTTGCGCAAACTGTACGACGCACGTCTGTCGACGCTTACCGGGCACGAGGCCCGGGGCCACATGGCCTCGGACCTTCGGCGTTATGTATTTGCCGCCGTGTTCGCGGAAAACACGGGCCGCAGCCCGAAGCTCTGCGACTTCCCGGCGTCGCTTCTGCCGGATCACCAGAACGTCGGGCCGGGCAGGAATCGCGCGATGTTCGCGGACCGGTTCCGTGTTCAGTTGGCCGACCGGTGCGCGACCACCATCACCTCCCATATCTCGAAGGACGGCCACTACTTCATCCACTACGATCCGGCACAGTGCCGCAGCCTGACAGTCAGGGAGGCTGCGCGACTGCAGACCTTCCCAGACAACTACTTCTTCGCTGGGCCGCGAACCGCGCAGTATCATCAGGTCGGAAACGCTGTTCCCCCGCAGTTGGCCCGGCAGATCGCGGAGATTGTCAGCGAGGTTCTCGACGCCATCCCGGGTGAGGCGTGATGGTCGATACGATCAGCGCAGAACGACGCAGCTGGAACATGTCCCGAATACGGGGCCGGAACACCGGCCCGGAGGTTCGCCTGCGCTCCCTTCTGCACCGCGCCGGCTTGCGCTTCCGCATTCATGTAAAGGACCTTGCCGGCAAGCCGGATATCGTGCTTCCGCGCTATCGCACGGCGATCTTCGTGCATGGCTGTTTCTGGCACAGGCATGAAGGCTGCCGGAACTGTACCACGCCCTCCACCAGGCCCGAATTTTGGCAGGAGAAGTTCGCCGGCACCGTCGCGCGCGACAGCCGGAACGAGATTCGGCTGCGTGAGGAGGGCTGGACCGTGCTGACTGTCTGGGAATGTGAACTTGAACGCGATGCCGATGCCGTCGTCGCTCGTATTAGAGACTCGTTGAGGGAGGCCTGATGGCAAGGTCGTATCCCCTTCCGCCCAGCGCCGCCAGCCTTTCAGCTTCCCTGCGCGACCTAGGCTACTCGCTGGAAACGGCCGTCGCCGATCTGATCGACAACAGCATCTCCGCGGGTGCGACGGACATCCGCATAGTCTGCGACGTGGCCCGGAAGGAGCCCGCGCTGGTGATTGCGGATAACGGTCACGGAATGACGGAAGAGCGGCTCATCGCCGCGATGCGCCACGGTGCGACGCATCCCAATGCAAAGCGCGCCTCCAGTGACCTTGGGCGCTTCGGCCTAGGCCTAAAGACCGCCTCCTTCTCGCAATGCCGGCGGCTGACCCTGATCAGCGCGCGGGATGGACAGAGGTGCGGCGCCGAGTGGGACCTGAACAAGGTCGAAGCGGACGATGATTGGTCCATCTCGATCCTCGATCGGGACGAGATCGCGGGCCTGCCTTTTGCCGATCTGCTCGGCGAGACTGGCACGCTCGTCATCTGGCGCGATCTTGACCGGCTGTCCGAGGATGAAACCGGCCAGAAGCGTGACGAGATCGTCAGCGACAAGCTTGTTACGGTCGAACGGCACCTAGCGCTCGTGTTCCACCGCTTCCTATCAGGCGAGATCAAGGGGCGGAAGAAGCTCGCCATCAGCGTCAACGGTCATCCAGTGGCACCATTCGATCCGTTCTGCAGAAAGAATGCGGCGACGCAGGTTTTGCCAACCGAGACGGTCTGGGTCAATGATGCGGCGATCACGATGCAGCCGTACATTCTACCGCATCACAGCCGGCTGTCGCCGACCGAGTACGACTACTATCAAGATCGCAGCGACTTCATATCGAACCAAGGCGCCTACATCTACCGCAGCGGACGTCTGATGGCATGGGGCGACTGGTTCAGGCTCGTTCCGAAGGGGGAGGCGACCAAGTTGGCCCGGGTGCAGATCGACTTCCCGAACGGTTTGGACGAGGCGTGGACCATTGACATCAAGAAGTCGCGCGCACGACCGCCGCATGCTGTGCGGGAGCGGCTGCGGCAGATCATCAACAAAATCACCGCCCGCAGCGTGAGTGTCCATCGCGGCCGGGGCCAGAAGCTGTTTCAGGACGCGGCGGCCCCGCTCTGGGAACGCTATGCCGACCACGGTGGTATCCGGTACGCGCTGAACCTCCAGCACCCCCTCGTGACTTCGCTCGCCGGCATGCTGCCGGCGGATGGTGGTGCGTCTCTTGAGCTTCTTCTGAAAGCTGCGGCAGCAGCCCTGCCGGTGGAGATGATCTATTCCGACTACTCCACCGCGCCGCGCGAAATTAGGCAGTTGGACACGGACGAGGCGGATACGCTGAAGAGCCTGCACGTGCTCAGGACGCTCCTGTACGGAGAAAGCGGGGGCACGGCTCAGCAGTTCCTCGAATTGGTCCGTTCGACGCGTCTGTTCGAGGGCCGGCAGAAAATTGTTGAGGACTATGTGGGAGGGGCTTTCTGAATGGGAAATCCGGCTGATATCGAAAACAGCGTCGTCACCGCGCTCGTAAACGTACTCGGGAACAAGGAGCCCGTTCCGACGAGGGAAGAGGTTCAGACCGCCGCTGGCGTGATCGGGCCGATGAGCGGCTGGAACGGGCCCCTTGACGGTATCATCGATCAGGTGCTGATCAGGATCGACACTCGGATGGGCGCGGGCGTTTCGCTGGTCGACATCGACGCCGGGCATGACGACCAGTGGGTCGCGAAGCGGGACAACATCACTTGGACCTACGCCCAAGCGTATGAAGCCTTCCTGAGGGGGGAAGGCTGGGCGCCCCGCCTCGTCCAGTCGCTGAGCGACGTAACGACCCGCGTTTTAGGGCACCTACAGGACCCGACCAGCGAGGGCACCTGGGACAGGCGCGGCCTCGTGATCGGCCATGTTCAGTCAGGCAAGACCGCGAACTACACCGGCCTGATCGCGAAGGCAGCCGACGCCGGCTACAAGTTCATCATCGTCGTGGCTGGCATCCACAACAACCTGCGCAAGCAAACGCAAGAGCGGATCGACGAGGCCTTCATCGGCCGGTCGAGCGATCCGGACGACCGCCAATCTATCGGGGTCGGGCTGGAACCCGGCTATCCGAACCCGGCGACACTGACGAACATCCGCGAGGACTTCAACAAGGACACGGCCGGCAAGAGTGGCTGGAAACTGAATGACTTCAGCAAGCCCGTCATTCTGGTCATCAAGAAAAATGTCACCACCTTGAAGGCACTACACAAGTGGCTGAAGGAGATGAACGCACAGGGTACAGGTCAGATCTCTGATGTCCCGATGCTCATGATCGACGACGAGGCCGACAATGCATCGATCAACACGAACAAGGAGGATGTGAACCCGACGCAGACGAACGCGATGCTGCGCCGGATTCTTAGCCTGTTCGCAAAATCGTGCTATGTGGGCTATACGGCAACGCCGTTCGCCAACATCTTTATAAATCCCGAAGCATATGACGATGATGTGCGGGAGGAATTGTTCCCACGCGACTTCATCTATTGCCTCGATGCGCCGACGACCTATTTTGGCGCGGAAAAAGTTTTCCTGAACGACGATAGCAGCCGGGTCATTCTTGAGGAGATCCAAGACTGCGAGGACTACATTCCGTTCTCGCACAAGCGGGACGACAACGTCCCCGAACTGCCGCCCAGCCTGTATCGCGCGCTCGACGAGTTCATTGTGGCCCGTGCCATCCGCAACCTGCGCGGCCAAGCTGGCAAGCACTGTTCCATGATGGTCAACGTGTCCCGCTTCGTCTCTGTCCAGAAGACGGTGCGGGACTTCCTGAGCCTGCGCATCAGCAAGATCAGGGATGCGGTCCGCGCGAACTACGCCATGCCGGAATTCTCATCCTCACAGAACGGGTACATGCAGCGGCTGAAAGCCGCATGGTCCGCGGAGTATTCAGACACCGGGCATGCGTGGGACGAGGTCAAGGCTGCTCTCAACAGCGTATTCGATCACCTGAACCTGTTCGTCATCAACAGCAAAAGCGACGAGGTTCTGGACTATACGAGGTACGAGAAGGAGGGCGTCGGCCTGACTGCAATCGCGGTCGGTGGTCTAAGCCTGTCGCGCGGTCTGACCATCGAAGGCCTGACTGTCAGCTACATGTATCGGAACACGAAGATGTACGATACGCTGATGCAGATGGGCCGCTGGTTCGGATACCGGCCCGGCTATGAAGATCTGTGCCGCGTCCACCTCTCGCGAGACTCGATCAACTGGTACGCTCATATCGCGCAGGCGGCCGAGGAGCTGACCCAGCAGGTCAAGCGGATGCGCCGCGACGGGATGAGCCCGAAGCAGTTCGGTCTCTACGTTATGTCCCATCCGGACACCCTACTCATTACGGCATCCAACAAGATGCGGACGGGCGAGAAGGTCATGTTCCGCCAAAACTTCAGCGGCCGGCTGCTCGAAAGCTATATCGTCTCCACTGACCCGGACGTGAATACTGAAAACTTCGGCTTGATCCAGCGTTACTGGCAGGAGGGCTTTGGCGGGCACGAGGCCGACGATACCGGAAAGGGCCTGATCTTTAGGGATGTCCGGGTCGAGCAGATCGAAGACTTCCTGACTGCTTTTCAGGCGCACAGCCAGTTCAATGACCGCAAGTCCGACACCATAGCCTATCTGCGCACACTCACCGACCGCCATCCTGTCGGCGACGTGCTGTTAATCTCTCCCGGGGGCATCGAGGAGGACTGGACGCTCAACCGACAGGTCCGCATCGCGGCCGGCGTTGCGGGCACGGCGTGGCGCCTGAACAAGGATCGCGTAGCATCGCGGGGTGACGAGAAGCTTGGTCTATTTCCTGAACAGCAGCAGGTGGCCGAAGACTTGGCGCTGAACGGCGAAAAAGCGGGCGCGGTATCGGACTATCACTACCGCGAGGTCCGGAAGAAGCCACTTCTGATGATCCACAGCCTGCAGCCGCGCGACAATCCGGCCGTGACGGGCCCAGTCGCGGCTTTCGGCATCAGCTTCCCGCCCGGCCACTACGATAAGGAAATCGAGGTTGTCGCCAACAAGGTCTGGCTCGACGCGATGCAGGGCGCGCCAGACGATCCGGACGAGGATGAGGATTACGATGCCTGAGTCGACACCGTGGGACGACATCGCCGTACCGGATACCGACTTTAATGTCCGCCAGGTGGGCGGCCAGCGCGCCGTGCCCTGCAACTGGGGCCGCAATACCGACGGCGAATGCCTCTTCCTGATCGATCTGCTGGGCGACCACACCTCGCAGTACCGGCGAAACGTCGCGACTGTGAAAGGCATCGGCGTCGATCTGCGGTCGGCCGGTCTAGGGCTGCAGCGGCTTGTGCTGACCCTCGAGCGGCATGTTGACCGCGACCTGTTCGCCGGGCTCTGCCGTACGCTGTCCGCTTCGCTCGCGGACGCGCCAGATTCCGCGAGTGCGCTTGGCATAGCCCTGACCCACATTCGCCGGTGGAAGCACTTCTTGTCGGGCCGGGGCTCGCACCTGTCTCCTGAGGAGGTGCGCGGGCTGTTCGCGGAGCTTCAGTTCTTGAGCGAACTGATCGGCCGGCAGGGCGCGGCCGTGGCCGTGGCGGCTTGGCTCGGCCCCGAGCGATCACATCAGGATTTCATATTTGGCAACACGGCTATTGAGGTCAAATCCCTTTCGGGCACGGAGCGGAACAGCGTCAGGATATCGTCGGAGGACCAGCTGGAGTCCCTGAACGACCGGCTGCTCCTGAGGATCTATCGGCTCAGCAGCGGGTCCGGCGGACCTCAACTCCTGTCGCTCAACGGGATGGTCGCCCGGGTGCAGGGTCTGATCACTGATCCGGACGCAGCCGACACATTCGAGCGCAGGCTGGTAACGCACGGCTACGCGCCGCTACCAGAATACGACGAGCCGGCCTTCGTCGTCAGTAAAACGACCACCTATCACGTGCGCGAGGGCTTTCCGAGGATGACCCGTTCGGGACTGCCCGACGGAATCATGAATGTCGGCTACGAGATAAAGCTTGAAGCCATCGCCGATTATGAGTGCGATGAGCGCGCGGCTCTGGAGGGGGCATGACGGAACAGACGACTGAAGAGTTTTTCCACGACTTCCGGCAGGAGATGCTCGCCGAAGCCGACAGCACGTTTCAGCTGGAGGCGTTCATGGAGATCGTCTCTGGCGAGCTGATCGAGACTGGATTCATTGAGGGATTCGAGCACTGCCCCTTCAAGGCCCCGCGCGGCATGCGGGTGGACGGGTACTGGTTCAACGACGAGGGCACGATAGACATTTTCGTCGCGGACTTCGACTGCCGGCGCGATCTTCAGACCCTGACCAAGACGGAAATGGACGCCGCTTTCAGGCGCGTCGTCAACTTCTTCGAGGCAAGCCTCAAGGGGGCACTTGAACCGGACGTGACAACGCCTGAATACGGGCTGGTGCGCCAGCTTATGGACCGGCGGCCGCTGCTCCAGCAGGTCAATTTCTTCCTCGTTTCGGAACGGGTCCTGAGCGACCGGATTCAGGCGCTTCCGGACAACGAGGTCAGCGGCATCCGGGCAACCTATCATATCTGGGATATCGCACGCTTCCAGCGCCAGCGCAGCTCGCGCGGGCACAAGGAGGCGCTTGATATCGATTTCGTGAAAATGTTCGGCCACGGCATCAAATGCCTGCCCGCCAATCTCGGCTCTGACTCGTACCAGTCCTATCTGATCGTCATGCCGGCAACAGTTCTGGCGAAGCTCTATCATGAATATAGCGCTCGCCTGCTGGAGCAGAATGTCCGCACGTTCCTGCAGGCCCGGGCGCAGGTCAACAAGGGCATCCGCGCCACGATTATAAACGAGCCACGGATGTTCTTCGCCTACAATAACGGCATCACCGCGACAGCGCAGGACGTCGAAACCGTGCTGACGGACGGCGGTCTTGAAATCCGCCGGCTGACGGACCTGCAGATCGTCAATGGCGGGCAGACCACGGCATCGCTGTTTCACACGCAGCGCAAGGACAAGGCCGACCTCTCCGACATCTTCGTGCAGATGAAGCTGTCAGTGATCGACAGCGAACAGAGCGAGATGGTCGTTCCCCGCATCTCGGAATACGCTAACACACAGAACCGGGTGAACGCGGCCGACTTCTTTTCCAACCATCCCTTCCACGTTCGCATGGCAGAGTTCTCGCGCCGCATCTGGGCGCCCGCGCTGCAGGGCGCGCAGCGCGAAACTAAGTGGTTCTACGAGCGCGCGCGCGGGCAGTATATCGATGCGCAGTCCAAGCTCAGCCAAGCCGAGCAGAAGCGGTTCAAGGCGGAATACCCCAAGACACAGATGTTCACCAAGACCGATCTCGCCAAGTTCGAGAACGTCTTCGATGATCATCCAAGGTGGGTGAATCTCGGCAGTCAGAAGAACTTCGCCCGCTACGCGGCGCGGATTGGTAAGGAGTGGGACAAGTCGGCCGACACCTTCAACGAGTTCTACTACAAGCGGGCGATTGCGCGGGGTATCCTGTTTCGGGCAACTGAGAAACTCGTATCGGCGCAGCCTTGGTACAATGGCGGGTACAGGGCCAACATCGTGGCCTACACGCTTTCAATGCTGGGGAGGATCGCCGCCGACCGCAAGCTGTCGGTCGACTATCAGCGCATCTGGAATGCGCAGGCCGCGGACGAAACGCTGTCCGGCGCGCTGGCAGTCATCGCAAAAGCGGTCAGTGACGACATCACGCAGCCGCCCGCCGGCATCTCCAACATCTCGGAATGGTGCAAAAAGGAAAGCTGCTGGGGCCGTCTCTCCGAGCGGTCGTCGCACATCGCCGACCTGCTGGACGACGCGTCCTGGTCCGCGCTGATCGGCGCGGACGACAACCGCGAGGAAGCGAAAACCGCGCGGCAGACCCAGAAGATCGACAACGGAATCGAGGCTCAGAAAAGGGTCTTTGAGACGCCCACTGCGTACTGGTCAAAGATCCTACGCGAGGCGGGGCTGCGCAAAATACTGACTCCCAAGGACATCGGCATCCTGAAGATCGCGGAACAGATACCGGCGAAAGTCCCGACGGAGCGGCAGAGCGCGCTACTGGTTCAACTTCTCGACAGGGCGCAGCAGGAGGGCATCCTTCCGGATTGAGACTGCCTCGCACTGATTACGACGCCGGCCCGCAATAGCACAGCTAGACTGGTATCCCGCCCTCGCAGTCTTTGCCGATGTTCCCGGCCCCGTCTCTTCGGTCAAAGAAACTTCAACTGCGTGGAATGGAAATTCTCCAATGATCTGAGTGCCCACCTTCGTTCTTTGTGGGGCACCACTTTCCAACATTGGTGGAAAATGTGAGGCGGCTGTCGAAAGACAGCCGCCGACACGTGTTTGCCCCGATGCTTTGGCATATCGCGCGAAATCATCGCGCCGTCTTTTTCGATCCCGACCGCCATGCCGATGACGCCGAGACTTTGCTTGCCGATATTCGACCCTTGGGGACGATTGTCTTGGAGGAAGCGGCCTCGAACGGCAGCCCCCTGCCTCCATCACGCATCGCGACGATACGCGACGCCACCCACGCCGGGCGCACGACCGGATTTGCGAAGAAGCCACCTGAGCTGGCCCCCATTTCGACCGGACGGATTCAAGCCTAAGAAGGAGGCTTGGGGCTATCCCCTAAGCATAGGCTTATGTCCGTGTCCGAAATCATCACCGACGGCGGTCGTCGCCGTCACTGGAGCACGCCTGAGAAGCTGAGGATCGTCGAGGAGACGCTCGATGGTCGCGAGAGCATATCGGTGGTGGCACGCCGCAACGGCGTGGCGCCGAACCTGCTGTACCGCTGGCGGCGGCTGATGCTGGAGGGCGGGAGCGTCGCGGTCGCCGGCGACAACGACGTGACCAGCAATCGCCAGGTCCGCGAGATGGAGACCCGCATCCGCGAACTGGAGCGCCAGCTCGGCCGCAAGACGCTGGAGGTCGAGATCCTGAAGGAGGCGCTGGAGCGCTCACGCCCAAAAAAAGCGAGCTTGCTCATGCACTCGCCGTTGCCGGAGACTATCCGGTGAGCCTGGTCGCCAAGACGCTCGGGGTCGGGCGCTCGACGGTGTACGACCGCCTGACCGGCCGCACCCGGACGCGCGGGCCGTACGCCAAGGCCGACGACGCGGACCTGCTGCCCCGCATCCGCCAGATCGCCGCGCAGCGGCCCACCTACGGCTACCGCCGCATCGCGGCGGTCCTCAATCGACAGCTTCGCGCCGAAGGACTGGCGCCGGTCAATCACAAGCGCGTCTACCGCATCATGGCAGCGGACCGCCTGCTGCTGGCGCGGCGCTACACCGAGCGGGCCGACTATGGCCATGACGGCGTCGTGGTGGCGATCCGCTCGAACCTGCGCTGGTGCTCGGACGGCTTCGAGTTCACCTGCTGGAACGGCGAGGTCGTGCGCGGCGCCTTCATCATCGACGCCCATGACCGCGAGATCATCGCCTGGCGCGCGATCGCCAATGCGGGCATCAGCGGCTCGGACGTGCGCGACATCATGCTGGAAGCCGTGGAAACCCGCTTCGGCGGTATGCGCGCGCCCGTGCCGGTCGAGATGCTGTCCGATAACGGCTCGGCCTATACTGCCCGCGAAACACGCACCTTTGCCCGGCAGCTGGGCCTCAAACCCTGCTTCACGCCCGTTCGCAGCCCGCAGTCCAACGGCATCTCGGAGGCCTTCGTTCATACCCTCAAGCGCGATTACGTCCGCGTCTCGCCGCTGCCTGATGCTCCCACCGCGTTGACATCGCTTGCCGGATGGATCGAGGACTACAACGACAACCACCCCCATTCAGGGCTCAAAATGCGTTCACCGCGCGAACATCGCGCACTGGTTTCTGCAACCGCCTGAATCCGTCCGGTGAAACGGGGGCCAGATCACCACCCCGGCAAATGATCGACGACGGGAAGCGCACGGCGACGTCCAGGATTCGCGCGCGACCCGTGTCGATGGTGGGGTAGAACGATTCGCTACGAAACAGGCCGAGACGGCCGACATGCTCGCCTAGGACCGATCGACATTCAGCGATGCCTTGTCCTTCCCTCGCCCCTCGCAGAGGGGAGAGGGTTGCGCAGACTTGGTCTTTGCGTAGCAAAGGCTTAGTCGGAGCTGGGTGAGGGGTGCATGCGCGCAGCGCGCGAGCCTTTGGGCTCGCTCAACCCCTCACCCAAGCTGCGCTAGCCAGCAGGCTGGCAAGCTTCGCTAACCCTCTCCCCTGTCCAGGGGAGAGGGGAAGAAGAAGCAATTCCGAATGTCGATCCGACCTAAGTCATCATCCACAGCCGTGCGAAGCGATGGCAGGCGGCGCCGATCATCAGCGTAACATTTTATAGCAGGGAAATGGGGCGGGTGTTTGCCCGGCCTGTGGATCAGATCGCCTGATCCCGGCAAATGTCTGGATGCCCCGTGAGGATTCGAACCTCAATTAACGGAGTCAGAGTCCGTGGTCTTACCTTTAGACGACGGGGCACCGAACAGGGGCGTGCCTCTAGGCGGGCTAGCGGGGCTTGTCAACAGGCTTTGATGCGGTGCGTCTTGTCGCACGGGCACCGACCCGCTACCTTGGGGACCAAGCACCGGCGGACGCTCATGTCCGTGACGGATAGAACAGAATAAAGCGAGATACGGCGATGGGGGATCAACCCACCCGACGGCCGTACCGGCAGGCCAAGCCCCCTGCCCGTCCGGCACCGCCCCGGCCCCAGCGTGGCCGGTGGTCCGATGCGCAGGCTTATGCCGCGCTCGACCTTGGCACCAACAATTGTCGGCTGCTGATCGCGCGGCCACAGGGCGGCGGCTTTGCCGTGGTCGACGCCTTTTCGCGCATCGTCCGGCTGGGCGAGGGGCTGGCCACCACCGGCCGCCTGTCCGACGCCGCGATCGACCGCACCATCGCGGCGCTGCGCGTCTGCGCCGACAAGCTGCGGCGCCGCAACGTCACCCTTTCGCGCGCGGTCGCGACCGAGGCCTGCCGGCGGGCGGCCAACGGCCCCGCCTTCATCGCGCGCGCGCTGGCGGAGACGGGCATCCATCTGGACATCATTTCGGCCGAGGAAGAGGCACGGCTCGCCGTGCTCGGCTGTCACGCGCTGATCGAGCCGGGCGAGGACCCCGCTCTGGTCTTCGACATCGGCGGCGGTTCGACCGAACTGGTGCTGGTCGACACGCGCGGCCCCAGCCCCCGCATCCTCGACTGGCATTCGGCCCCCTGGGGCGTCGTCTCGCTCACCGAAAGTGCGGGCGGCGGCGAGGGCGAGGCGGGGCGGCTGGCGGCCTATGCGCGGATGCGCCAGATCGTCGCGGACAGCTTTGCCGGTTTCGCCGCACGCCTGCCGCGCGACCTGAAGCGCCCCCGGCTGCTGGGCACCAGCGGCACGGTGACGACGCTGGGCAGCGTCCATCTGGGGCTCAGCCAATATGACCGCGCCGCGGTCGACGGGCTGATCGTGCCGACGGCGGCGATGCGGGAAATCAGCACCAGCCTGTCGCGCAAGAGCCTGGCCGCGCGCGGCAAGGTGGCGTGCATCGGCCCCGAGCGCGCCGACCTGGTGGTCGCGGGCTGCGCCATCCTCGAGACGATATTGGACCTCTGGCCCGCCGAGCGGCTAGGGATCGCCGACCGTGGAATCCGCGAGGGGATTTTGCGGCGTTTGATGGGAATCACCAGACCGTGAGCAGAGGAAATTCGGGGCTGCACCAGCGCGTGCGCACCGCCCGGAACCGCACCGCGCAATCGACCCGCTGGCTGGAGCGCCAGTTGAACGATCCCTATGTCCGCCGCGCCAAGGCGGAGGGGTATCGCAGCCGCGCGGCCTATAAGCTGATCGAGCTGGACGAGCGATTTGGCTTCCTGCGCGGCAAGAAGCGGATCATCGACCTCGGCATCGCGCCGGGCGGCTGGAGCCAGGTGGTGCGGCGCAAGGTGCCGAACGCCAGCGTGGTCGGCATCGACCTGTTGCCCGTCGACCCGATCGACGGCGTCACCATCTTCGAGATGGACTTCATGGACGATGCGGCACCCGACAGGCTGATGGAGGCGCTGGGCGGCGCGCCCGACCTCGTCATGTCGGACATGGCGGCCAATACGGTCGGCCATCCGCAGACCGACGCGCTGCGCACCATGGCGCTGGTCGAGACGGCGTTCGCCTTTGCCTGCGACGTGTTGTCGCCCGGCGGGGTGTTCGTGTCGAAGGTCTTTGCGGGCGGCGCCGATTCGCAGCTGGTTGCCGAGATGAAGCGCCACTTCGCCACCGTGAAGCACGCCAAGCCGCCGTCGAGCCGCAAGGGATCGGTGGAATGGTTCGTCGTGGCGCAGGGGTTCAAGGGGCGCAAGGCCGCGCCGGTCGGGGACGATTCGGAGGATTGAGCCCGGAGCGTCGGGGGGCGCTCGCGCCCACTAACGGACATGGTTGTATCCATTGGCAGGGGCGGGGCTTGGGGGTAGATTGCTCACGTAATGAAGCGGAGCACTCTCTTCTGGCTTATAGTGGCCGTGGTGTTTTGGGGCTTAATGTTCGCCTCGAACGCTCGCCAAGCTTCTATAGCATTTGTATTTTCAGCAATCCTCGGGATTGTTGTTGCGATCGGGCTGTTGGGCTTTCACATCATCCGGGCAAGGCGTGGTCGGTAGACGCGCTACGCGAACGTTCCGAAGCGCGTCAGCGTCCGATGACCACCAAAAATAGACATCTCGCTCGCCCCTTTCTCCGTTCAGCCTGAGCGAAGTCGAAGGCCACGGGATGACGCCCGTGGCAGAGGTTCGGGGCGTGCACTTCGACTTCGCTCCGTGCGAACGGAGGGCGGGGAGCGGGGCGAACGGAGGTGGGGTCCAGCCCCCTCACAGCAACGCGTTCACCGCCTCCATGAATCGCATCAGGCTGATCGGCTTGGAGACATAGGAATCCGCCCCCGCCGCGCGGATCCGGTCCTCGTCCTCGCGGCCCGCATAGGCGGTGACCGCCATCACCGGGATGCGGCGCAGTTCCTCGTCCGCCTTCAGCTCCAGGATCAGCTCATAGCCGGTCACGTGCGGCATCTGGATGTCCATGATGATCAGGTCGGGTTCGACCTCGCGCGCGCGTGCGACCGCCTCGCGCCCGTCGCGGACCGGCTCCGCGATGAAGCCGTGCGCGCGCAGGAGGTCGCAGAAGAGTTTGAGGTTGAGTTCGTTGTCCTCGACAACGAGCACCTTTCTTGTCACGCCCGTTCCACCATTGACCATGAGTGACGATAGGCAATGCCCGGACCGGATACAATCGAACCCGCACGCATCGAGACGGCCGGGGCGCTGGCGTTGCAGGCGCTCGTCTGGACGCTGCAAAGCCAGAGCCGCGCCGAACGGCTGCTGGCGCTGACCGGCCTGTCGGTCGAGGAACTGCGCGGCGGGGCGGGCGAGCCCGGCGTGCTGGCCGCCATCCTGTCCTTTCTGGAGGGGCATGAGGCCGACCTGATCGAATGCGCCGATTCGCTGGGCGTGCGTCCCGAGGCGCTGGTCGCCGCGCGGCGGACGCTGGAGGCCGCATGAAGCCGCTGCTGATCTGCGACTGCGACGAGGTGCTGGTCCATATGGTGCGGCACTTTCGCGACTGGCTGGACGAGGCGCACGACATGGAGTTCGCGCTGGACCGCCACGACTTTTTCGGATCGCTGTCCCGGCGCGGCGGCGGCCCCGCCCCTACCCATGACGAAGCCTGGGAGCTGCTGCACGGCTTCTTCCCCGGCCAGATGGAGCGCCAGACCCTGGTGCCCCACGCCGCCGAGGCGCTGGCCGCGCTGGCGAAACAGGCCGACATCGTCATCCTGACCAATCTGGTCGAGGAATGCCGCCAGCCCCGGATCGAGCAGCTGGCGCGATTCGGCATCACCCACCGCGTCCAGTGCAATTCCGGCCCCAAGGGCGTGCCGGTGGCGAGGCTCGTCGCCGAGCATGGCCATCCCGTCACCGTCTTCGTTGATGATCTGGCGCAACACCATGCCTCGGTCGCGGAGCATGCGCCGCAGGTCCACCGGCTGCACATGGTGTCGGAGCCGGAGATGGCGCCGCACGTGCCGCCCGCGCCCGCCGCGCATGCCCGGATCGACGACTGGCGCCGCGCCGAGACCTGGATCGCCGCGCGATTCGCCGAGGGGCACGCCGCGCCGGGCTGACGGGATACTTGACCGGCGGGGCCGCGCCGCGCCATGTCTCGCGCCATGACCACCCATATCGATCGCGCGCTCGAGCAGCTCGGCCTCACCCTGCCGGAGGCCGCCGCCCCCGTCGCCGCCTATGTCCCCGTCGTCGAGGCGGGCGGGCTCCTCCATATCTCGGGCCAGCTGCCCTTCATCGACGGCCAGCTCGTCACCGGGCGGCTGGGCGAGGGCGTCTCGCTGGAGGACGGGCAGAAGGCGGCGCAGGCGTGCGGCCTGATGCTGGTGGCGCAAATCAAGAAATATCTGGGCGGCGACCTCGGCCGCGTGAAGCGGATCGTGAAGCTGGGCGTGTTCGTCAATTCGGCGGGCGACTTCACCGACCAGCCCAAGGTCGCCAATGGCGCGTCGGAGCTGATGGTGACGCTGTTCGGCGAGGCGGGCCGCCATGCACGCTCGGCCGTCGGCGTGCCGGTACTGCCCCTGGGCGCGGCGGTCGAGGTGGACGCGATCGTGGCGCTGGCCTGATCCTTTCGGGCGGGGTCGCCTGTGGCC
This sequence comes from Sphingomonas sp. SORGH_AS_0950, assembly GCF_030818415.1. Lineage (NCBI taxonomy): Bacteria > Pseudomonadati > Pseudomonadota > Alphaproteobacteria > Sphingomonadales > Sphingomonadaceae > Sphingomonas > Sphingomonas sp. SORGH_AS_0950. The sequence continues at coordinate 2,608,716 of NZ_JAUTAE010000001.1, read as the reverse complement.
CCTGCCCTCCCCCACCCCCTCCCGCCTGCGGGAGGGGAGCGGCCAGAAGTTAGCGAGGAATCCTATAACTCGCCCCATCGCACGCCCCTCCCGCAAGCGGGAGGGGATGGGGGAGGGAAAGCCACAAGCGAACCGCCAGCCCTTGTCCCGCCCCGCCCCAAACCGCATATCCCACCGCGATGACCACCGCCGTCGCGCGTATCCTGTCCGGCGTCGCCGCCCTGTCCCCCGACCAGTGGGACGCCTGTGCGGGCACCGCCAATCCCTTTGTCAGCCACGCCTTCCTGAGCGCGCTCGAAACCTCGCACAGTGTCGGCGGCCGATCGGGATGGACCCCTGCCCCCATAGTGATCGACGGCCCGGACGGACAGCCCGCCGCGATCGCGCCCGCCTATCTGAAGGCGCATAGCCAGGGCGAATATGTCTTCGACCATGGCTGGGCCGATGCGTGGGAGCGCGCCGGGGGCCGCTATTATCCCAAGCTCCAGATCGCCGCGCCCTTCTCGCCCGTGCCCGGCCCTCGCCTGCTGCTGCGCGACCCGGCGCTGGCGCCCGCGCTGATCGCCGCGATCGAGGCGGTGACCGACCAGAACGCGCTGTCCTCGGCGCATGCCAGTTTCGTCGCGCCCGAGCAGGTGCCGCATTTCGAGGCGGCGGGGTGGCTGATCCGCGAGGGGGTGCAGTTCCACTGGCGCAATGACGGCTATGCCACCTTCGACGATTTCCTGGATGCGCTGGCCAGCCGCAAGCGCAAGGCGATCCGCAAGGAGCGCGCCGCCGCCGTCGAAGGGCTGACCATCCGCCATCTGACCGGCGACCAGATCCGCCCCGAACATTGGGACGCGTTCTGGACCTTCTATCAGGACACGGGCAGCCGCAAATGGGGCCAGCCCTATCTCACCCGCGCCGCCTTCGACCGGATCGGCGAGCGGCTGGGCGACAAGGTGCTGCTGATCCTCGCGATGCGCGAGGGGCAACCGATCGCGGGGGCGCTGAACCTGATCGGCGCGGACACGCTCTATGGCCGCTATTGGGGCGCGGTCGAGGACGTGCCCTTCCTCCATTTCGAGCTATGCTATTATCAGGCGATCGATGCCGCCATCGCGCGCGGGCTGTCGACCGTGGAGGCGGGTGCGCAGGGCGAGCACAAGCTGGCGCGCGGCTATGCCCCGGTGCCGACCTACTCGGCGCATTACATCCCCCACCCCGCCTTTCGCCGCGCCGTCGCCGAGTTCGTAACCCGCGAGCGCGAGGCGATGGCGGCGGAGAGCGAATATCTCGGCGAGCTGACCCCGTTCCGCCGGGGTTAGCCCCTATCGGTCGTCCTGATCGGCGGTCGCCTTGCGCCGGGCGGGGACGCGCTTTTCCTCTTCGGGCGAAGGGCGGCTGAGCAGCTCATAGGCCGCCGGGTCGATGATCGGACGGCGATCGTCGATCCGGTACAGCACGTCGCGTCCCGACCGCCAGATCGGCGTCAGCCCGCGGGTCAGCCGCTCGTCATAGCGCGGCGGATGGACCAGCCAGACATAGTCGAACGCATCGCGCGGCAGCAGCTTGAGCGCAGTGTCGATCGGCCGCCACCATTGCCCGCGACAGCGGCGCGCGGTCACGATCTCGGACGGGTCGTGCGCGAAACGCTTGGCGGGGGCATAGCGCACGGTCAGCAACTGGCCGCCCGCCATCGACCATTGGTCGTTGGCATAGGCCAGCTTGCGCTCCAGCGCGAGGCCCGCAACATGCTCCAGCCGGCTCGACGGCCAGACATCGGCGCAATATTGACGGCCCACAAAGGTCAGCAGCCGCGCGCGCGGCGGGACATGATCGAGCGCGGTCAGCACCCGGTCGTAATCGTTGCTGTACATCACATAGCTGACCGTGGTGGCGCCGATCCGCACGACGAAGAACACCAGCCCGATCACCGCCAGCGTCGACGCGCCGCGCAGCGACAGCCCGCGCCGGGGCCTGAGCGCGATCAGCGCGATCGCCAGGACATAGGGCGCCAGCCGCATATCGGCATAGGCCGAACCGAACACGATGCGCGGCAACAGCAGATAGACGACCGCCAGGAACGCCGCCGTCAGCACCAGATTGCGCGAATATTCCACCCGCTCGTCGCGCACGCCCTTGAGCAGCACGAGGAACAGCACCGTGACCGAGGCCAGGTCGAACGCCATCCAGCGATCGCGCAGGACCATCGTCACCCAGTTGATCTTCCACCGCCAGTTGAACCAGTCGGTGGTCTGCCCGGTGACATGCTCGCCCGAGCGCCACAGCACCATCAGCACCATCGGCAGCGCGAGCGGGATACAGCCGATCCCGGCATGGATGGCGGATTCGATCCACCCCTTCACCCCATGCGCGCCCCTGGCGCGGCGCATGTCATGCTGGCGGATCAGCTCGGCCGAAAAGGCCAGCACGCCCAGCACGCCCCAGCCGAAGGTGTGCGCGACCCAGAGCAGGCAGGACAGCGGCACGAAGACGATGCCGCGCAACCGCACCGCGCCCAGCCGACCCATGCGCAGCCACAGCGCGAACAGGTTCAGCGCCAGCGCCATCGCCAGCGCGAAGTTCACGAACCCGAACTGGAAGGGATAGCTATAGGCCAGCGGCAGCGCGAACAGCGCGGTGGCCGGGATCCGCCCCTGCACCTCGCGCGCGATCCAGAGCAGGCCGGTGACGGTCAGCACGGGGATGGCGATGACGATCAGCTTGACCGCCAGCTCCAGCCCGAAGATCGGCGCCAGCGGCTCGATCAGCAGGTCGATGCCCAGATTGCCGATCATCTGCCATTCGAAATGATACCAGTTGGCGAGCCAGGGCTGCGCGGCATAATCGAGCTGGACCCGGTAACGGCCCATATGGCCCGGCAGGTCGACCAGCGGCGGCACCGTCGGCCAGAGCAGCGGCACGGCCGCGAGCAGCGCCATCGCCGCCACGAACCACCGCGTCTGCCACCAGTTGAGCTTTCCCCCATTCATGGCGATCGGCCTAGCGGATCGAAGGGGGCGAGGACAAGCATCCCCCTTGCTGCGGTGCGGCGAGTTGTTGAAATCAGAAAGGGCTCTCGTCAAACGGGAGCGGGTGATCGTTTCGCCGCCATTGAACTTGCTCGGCGGGCTGGCGCGAAAATCACGATATGGGAAAATGTCGATGCGCTTTCGCGCAAGGCATGAACCAATCGCGATACGCTTGCCGCCAGTCTTCTTTTCATATTACGAACTTCTCATCGGCAATCTATTACAGATACCGGGGTGGGGGACATCATGAAGCGATCGACCTGGTCGACAATTGCATTTTTGCTTTTTCCAGGGGCCTGCGGCGGTGAGGGCGGCGGATCTGGGGGGACCGGGAATGTCGTCGTGACGCCAACGCCGACGCCGACGCCGGCTCCGACGCCAACACCCACACCAACGCCCATCGCCACGCCGACGCCAACACCGGCTCCCTTCATCCTGCCGACGCCGACCCCACTCGCAGACGACGGCAACTGGTCGACGCTGCAACGCGATCCCGGACACACCGGCTATGTCCCGGCCAGCTTTGCGACGGCGAGCTTTGCCGATGCGTGGACCATTGGTACGCCCAATCCTCCCAGCACGGTCGCGGCGCGCGCGGGCACCATATTCTACAATGTCGTGCGCGGGGACGGCCACATCTACACCCAGGCGGTATCGAGCGCGAACGGCGCGTCCGTCTGGGGGGCTTCGATCTGGGCGCGGCCAGCCTGGGGCGGGGACGGCGACCCTATGGCCCATCCTATTCCAACAATATGGTCGCGTCGATCACGCCGAATACGACGTCCACGGCATCCCCGATGCAGGTCATCAACGCATCCACGGGCGGGTATGTCAGCACGCCAACCTATGACGCACAGTTCAGCGACGGCAGCGTGCCGACCCCCGTCGGCAACGAGCTGTTCTATGCGGCGGGCTATTATGGCAATGTCGTCTATGACGCCAGCGCTCCGACCGGCGACCGGCTCTGGCGGACCGAGGCCGTCGGTCAATATGGCGGTTACGTCATGCAGGGCGAAAGCGTCGCCGTCGACCAGAGCTATGTCTATTATTTCAAGGCCGGCTCGCTGGTGGTAATGACAAGAGCCGGGGCGGTGGTGAAATCCATCCAGAACCCGTTCTTCTCGAAAAACGGCATCAGCTATTCGGGTGAATATGTCGGCGCACCGATGCTCGACGCCAACGGCCATGTTTTTACCTACACGGATAATTATTCAGACGGAAATTCGCTGCCGATCGCGGCTTTCTCCTTCGCCAGCGAAAAGGCACTTTGGCGGACGGGCTATAGCTATACCGGCCAGCCCGCCGTTCGAGGAAGCCGCCTCTATGCCATTCGCTCGGCGAGCACGATCGTGGATCTGATCGATACGTCGACCGGATTGCTGGCGGGATCGATCGATGTCGGCGGGACCGAGAATCTGGCAGGCAATGTTGTAATCTCGGACAGCCATATGTTCGTCGCCGGCACCTCGACCACCTATGCGGTCGACCTGACAAAGGCAGGCTATCCGGTCGTCTGGAAGACCGGGTTCGCCGGGCCGCTGACCGTGACGCCGGACGGCTATCTGATCATCGCCACCACCAGCAGCCTGCACGGCGTGAAACTGAAATAGGCTTCGCTCCACCTGCGGCGAGGCCCCATGAAAAAGGGCGGACGGGTTGCCCCGTCCGCCCTTTCAGCATTCGGCTCCGAACCCGGATCAGATCCGGTCGCGGCGGCCCAGCAGGCGCAGGCGCAGCGCGTTGAGCTTGATGAAGCCCGCCGCGTCGCGCTGGTCATAGGCGCCCTGATCGTCCTCGAAGGTCACGACCTTCTCCGAATACAGGCTGTAGGGCGACTTGCGCCCCGTCACGATCGCCTGGCCCTTGTACAGCTTCAGGCGGACGGTGCCGGTCACCTTCTCCTGGCTGTAGTTGACGGCGGCCTGGAGCATCTCGCGCTCGGGCGAGAACCAGAAGCCGTTATAGACCAGCTCGGCATAGCGCGGCGCCAGTTCGTCCTTCAGATGCGCGGCGCCGCGATCGAGCGTGATCTGCTCGATACCGCGATGCGCCAGCGCATAGATGGTGCCGCCCGGCGTCTCGTACATGCCGCGGCTCTTCATGCCGACGAAGCGATTCTCGACCAGATCGAGGCGGCCGATGCCGTGCTTGCGGCCCAGCTCGTTCAGCTTGGTCAGGAGCGTGGCGGGCGAGCAGGCCTCGCCGTTCAGCGCGACGCCGTCGCCACGCTCGAAATCGATGGTGATCGTCTCGGGGACGTCGGGCGCGTCCTCCGGGTTGACGGTGCGCGAATAGACGTAATCGGGGACCTCATCCCACGGGTCCTCCAGCACCTTGCCCTCGGACGAGGTGTGCAGCAGGTTCGCGTCGGTCGAGAAGGGCGCTTCGCCGCGCTTGTCCTTCGACACCGGGATCTGGTGCGCCTCGGCGAATTCGATCAGCTTGGTGCGGCTGGTCAGGTCCCATTCGCGCCACGGTGCGATGACCTTGATATCGGGGTTCAGCGCGTAATAGCCCAGCTCGAAGCGGACCTGGTCGTTGCCCTTGCCGGTCGCGCCGTGGCTGACCGCGTCGGCGTTCACCATCTTGGCGATCTCGATCTGGCGCTTGGCGATCAGCGGCCGCGCGATCGAGGTGCCGAGCAGGTACAGCCCCTCGTAGAGCGCATTGGCGCGCATCATCGGGAAGACGTAATCCTTGACGAACTCCTCGCGCAGATCGTCGATGAAGATATGCTCGGGCTTTACGCCCGCCATCTCCGCCTTCTTGCGCGCGGGCTCCAGCTCCTCGCCCTGGCCCAGATCGGCGGTGAAGGTCACGACCTCGCAGCCATAATGCTGCTGCAGCCACTTGAGGATGACGCTGGTGTCGAGGCCGCCCGAATAGGCGAGGACGACGCGCTTGATATCTTCGCTCACGGCAAAGTCCTTCGAGGATAGGGGATGGATTTGCCCCGGCCCCTATGCGCTGTGGCGGCCTCACGCAACCTTCGGTTGGGCCCGTTCCCCCGCTTGTTCATTGCGGCGACAGCCAAAGCCGGTCAGGAGCGGCCATGATGTTCCGTTCAGGAGTTCCCGCATGACCCGTTTCCTCGTCACCGGCCTGATCGCCGCGACCCTTGCCGTGCCCGCCATGGCGCAGGATACTCGCGCGTCCGCCGCCGCGAAATTCTCGCGCGAGTTCAAGGCGCGCGACACCAATCACGACGGCGCGCTGACCAAGGCGGAGGTCAAGGCCGCGATCATGAAGATGGGCAACGGCCAGAAGAAGATCGACGACGTCCATGCCGGGCGTCTGGCCGATCTGTGGTTCGGCAAGGCCGATGCGAACAAGGACGGCAAGGTGACCGAGGCGGAGGCGCAGGCGCTGCTGTCGCGCACCTTCGACGAATATGAGGCGGCCAAGGCGGCGCGGGCGCAGCAGGCGGGGCCGGCGGCGGGGCCGAAGGGGCGGTAAGGGGCGCCCCCTTCTCCCCTCTATCCCCCCCGACCCACCTCCGTTCAGCCTGAGCGAAGTCGAAGGCCACGCCCCACCCCGGCTGCGAGCGTCACCCCGTGCACTTCGACTTCGCTCAGTGCGAACGGAGGGTGATACGATTCCGTGACGTCCCGGCAGAGGCGGAGGCAGCCCCCGCCCCCCGCCAACACAAAAAAAGGCCCGGTGCGTTGCCGCACCGGGCTTAGGTCGTCCGCAGGAGGAACGTCGTGGGGTGCGGGGGTCTGTCGCCCCCGCTCCCGATCAGTTGTAGGCGCGCTCGCCGTGCTCGCCGAGGTCGAGGCCTTCCTGCTCGACTTCCTTCGAGACGCGCAGGCCGGTGACCGCCTTGGCGATGTACATGGCGATGACGGTGCCGATGGTGGCCCAGACGATGGTCGTGGCGACCGCGCCGAGCTGGACCAGCAGCTTCGAGCTCATGACGTAATCCGCCGCACCCGGACCGCCCAGCGAGGGGGCGTAGACCACGGCGGTGCCGATCGCGCCGATCATGCCACCGATGCCGTGCACGCCGAAGGCGTCGAGCGCATCGTCATAGCCGAGCTTGGGTTTCAGGACCGACACCGCATAGAAGCAGATCACGCTGGCGATGGCGCCCAGCACGATCGCGCCGAACGGACCCGAATTGCCCGCCGCCGGGGTCACCGCGACCAGACCCGCGACGATGCCCGAGCAGAAGCCCAGAGCCGAACCCTTATGCCCCGCCAGACGCTCGGCGAGCATCCAGAACAGGCCGCCCGACGCCGTCGCGACGAAGGTGTTGATCATCGCCAGGCCCGCCGAGCCATTGGCCTCCAGCGCGGAGCCCGCGTTGAACCCGAACCAGCCGACCCACAGCAGGCCGGTGCCCACGCCGGTCAGCGTCAGCGAGTGCGGGGGCATCGGGGTCGTCGGATAGCCCATGCGCTTGCCCAGGATCAGCGAGGCGACCAGCGCCGAGACGCCGGCGTTGATGTGCACCACCGTGCCGCCCGCGAAGTCGAGCGCGCCCGCCTTGAAGAACAGGCCCGACGATGCCCACACCATGTGCGCGATCGGGAAATAGACGATGGTCAGCCACACGGCGGTGAAAGCCATGACCGCCGAGAACTTCATCCGCTCGACGACCGAGCCCAGCACCAGCGCGGCGGTGATCGCGGCGAAGGTCATCTGGAAGCAGATGAAGACATATTCGGGGATTTCGACGCCCGCGGTGAAGGTCGCCGCCTGGCTGGCGGGCGTGACGCCCTTCAGGAAGGCCTTGCCCAGCCCGGAGATGAAGTTGGACGCGCCCCCCGACACGTCCGGCCCGAAGGCCAGGCTATAGCCGTACATCACCCAGATCAGCATCGCGAGGCACGCGGCCGCGCCGATCTGGGTCATGGTGGACAGCATGTTCTTCGCGCGGGTCAGACCGCCATAGAACAGCGCCAGGCCCGGCAGGATCATCATCATGACCAGCACGGTCGAGGTGAGCATCCAGGCGGTGTCGCCCTTGTTCACGGTCGCGGCCGGCGCGGCGGCGGCGGGCGACTGGAGCGCGGCGGCATCCTGGGCCCAGGCGGGCAGCGAGACGAACAGCGTCAGGCCGAGGCCCGCCGCGCCGGTCGCCAATTTGGTGACATGCTTCATCGAAATCCCCCCTTGCTCAGAGTGCCGATTCGTCGGTTTCGCCGGTGCGGATGCGCACGGCCTGGCCGACATCGAGCATGAAGATCTTGCCGTCGCCGATCGCGCCGGTGTTGGCGGCGGCCTGGATCGATTCGACGACGCGGTCGGCGATCTCGGACGCGCAGACGACCTCGATCTTGATCTTGGGCACCATGTTGGTGCTGTATTCGGCCCCGCGGTAGATTTCGGTCTGGCCCTTCTGCCGCCCGAAACCCTTCACCTCGGTCACCGTCATGCCCGCCACGCCCAAAGTGGTGAGCGCCTCGCGCACCTCGTCGAGCTTGAACGGCTTGATGATAGCGATGATCAGCTTCACCTGCGCCCCCTTTGCGTTTCCCGCCGACAAGCATTGCAAAGGGTGTGCCAGTTACGTTTTCGTGACTTTTGCGCGCTATGATCGCGCGGCGCGATCCGTTTGGCCTGCCGGGCGGCATCAATTTTTAGGCATTGGTAAGGATATGCCCAAATTTTGGGCAGCTTCCCCTCCCCTGCAAAGGGAGGGGACCAGCGAAGTTGGTGGAGGGGTGTCCCGCTATCGAGAGGGTGACACCCCTCCGTCAGGCCTATGGCCTGCCACCACCCCTTTCAGGGGAGGAAGGGAAATCACGCCGCCAGCGCGGTTCCGCCGACGGTCAGCCCTTCGACCAGCAGGCTCGGCTGGCCGACGCCCGCAGGCACGCTCTGCCCGCCCTTGCCGCAGACCCCCACGCCCTCGTCCAGCGCGAAGTCGTTGCCGATGCCCTTCACCTTGGTCAGCACGCTCGGCCCGTCGCCGATCAGCGTCGCGCCCTTGATCGGCGCGCCGAGGCGGCCATTCTCGATCCGGTACGCCTCGGTGCAGGAGAAGACGAACTTGCCCGACACGATGTCGACCTGCCCGCCGCCGAAGGACTTGGCGAAGATGCCGTTCTTCACCCGCGACAGCAGCTCGGCCGGGTCGTCCTGCCCGCCCTTCATGAAGGTGTTGGTCATGCGCGGCATCGGCGCATGGGCAAAGCTCTCGCGGCGGCCATTGCCGGTCGGCGCGACGCCCATCAGCCGCGCGTTGAGCCGGTCCTGCATATAACCCTTCAGGATGCCGTCCTCGATCAGCACGACCTCGCGCGTCGGCGTGCCCTCGTCATCGATCGACAGCGAACCGCGCCGGTCGGCCAGCGATCCGTCATCGACCACAGTGACGCCGGGCGCCGCGACCCGCTCGCCGATCCGCCCCGAAAAGGCCGAGGTGCCCTTGCGGTTGAAGTCGCCCTCCAGCCCGTGCCCGATCGCCTCGTGCAGCAGCACCCCTGGCCAGCCCGGCCCGAGCAGCACGGTCATCTCGCCCGCCGGGGCCGCCACCGAGTCCAGATTGACCAGCGCCTGGGTCAACGCGACGTCGATGCCGCGCTCCCACGTCTCGCGCGCCACCAGCCGGTCGTAGAGATAGCGCCCGCCGATCCCGAAGCTGCCCGTCTCGCGCCGCCCATTCTGTTCGACCACGACCGAGATGTTCAGCCGCACCAGCGGCCGGACATCGGTGGCGACGAAGCCGTCGGCCCGGACGATCTCGACCACGCTCCAGCTGCCCGACAGGCCGACCGACACCTGCACGACGCGCGGGTCACGCGCACGGGCGGCGGCGTCGATCGTCTGGCAGAGCGACACCTTCTCGGCAAAGGGGATCAGGTCGAGCGGGTCGGTCGCGGTATAAAGGTGCCGGTTGGTCCCCTGCGGCGGCGGCGCGGCGGCGCCCTTGGCGGGGTCGATCAGCGCCATGGTCTGCGCGGCGCGCCGGATCGCGGCCTCGGACAACTCGTTGGCATGGGCAAAGGCGGTCATCTCGCCCGACACCGCCCGCAGGCCGAAGCCCGAATGGGTGTCGTAGCTGGCCGTCTTCAACCGCCCGTCGTCGAATCCGAAGGCTTCGGACCGCTTATATTGGAGGTACAGCTCGCCATCGTCGGCGCGGGACAGGGCGTTGGCGGTGAGGCGCAACGCCGCCTCGGGGTCCAGCGTGTCGCGGTAGAGGAACGAGCGGGGATCGGTGACGGTCATCACGAGGATATAGGATGCCCGGCCGAGGTTTGAAATCTCCCGTCGGCGGGATTCCGACCTTGTTAAGCCCCGGCCGCATGCCGCAGCTCTCTCTTAAGCCCCTCCCGCAAGCGAGTTTCAGGTCGGTCATGCCCCCGGCATGACCTAAACGATGCGGGGCATCGTTTACCTGAAACTGGTTTGGGGAGGGCAAGGAGTCTCACCGAGACCTACGCTCGCGGCTTTTCCCTCCCCCATCCCCTCCCGCTTGCGGGAGGGGCGTGAGTCTCATTCGTGTTGGGGGTTAGCGCCCGGCGCCGTCGCCATGATCCGGCAGCGCCGCCTGGTCCGCGCCATCCGCCGGGCCGCCGATCAGCACGAAACGGCGATCGCAATAGCCGCAATCGACATAGCCGGTCTCGTCGATCTGCAACCACACACGCGGATGACCGAGCGCAGCGCCGCCGGGAATGTCGGTGGCACCGTCGCAAGCGACGCGGGTCTGGGTGACGCGGGTGGTTTCGGGCGGCGGCAACATAGGCTCGCGCGATAGCAAGGCATGGAGCCCCGTGCAATTCCCGAAAACCGGCTTGGCCTGTCCGCCCCACACGCCTATCTCGGGCGCCATGACCGCCAGCACCGAAGCCGCCATCTCGATCCAGGGCATCGCCAAGACCTATCAGGGCGGCAAGCGCGCGCTCGACGGGGTCAGTTTCGACGTGCCGCGGGGGCAGATTTTCGGGCTGCTGGGACCGAACGGTGCGGGCAAGTCGACGCTGATCAACATCCTGGCGGGCCTGGTGATGAAGACCGAAGGATCGGCGTCGATCTGGGGCTTCGACATCGACCGGCATCCGCGCAATGCCAAGGCGTCGATCGGCATCGTCAACCAGGAAATCCTGTTCGACCCCTTCTTCACGCCGCTGGAGACGCTGGAGATCCAGGGCGGGCTGTACGGCGTGCCCAAGGGCCAGCGCCGCTCGATGGAATTGCTGCGCGCGGTGCATCTGGAGGACAAGGCGAACGCCTATTCGCGCACCCTGTCGGGCGGCATGAAGCGCCGCCTGATGGTCGCCAAGGCGATGGTGCATTCGCCGCCGGTGCTGGTGCTGGACGAGCCGACCGCGGGCGTCGATATCGAACTCCGCCAGCAGCTCTGGGCCTATGTCCGGCAATTGAACGAACAGGGCGTGACGGTGGTGCTGACCACCCATTATCTCGAAGAGGCCGAGGAGTTGTGCGACCGGATCGCGATCATCAACCATGGTCGCCTGGTCGCCAATGAGCCGACCCGCGAACTGGTCGGCAAGGCGCAGGAAAAGATCGTCGCGGTGACGGTGGACCGCGATGTCGCGGCGGTGCCCGACCATGCCAGCTTCGGCAAGATCGTGCTGAAGGGCAGCCGCACGCTGGAGATCACCTATGCCAAGGACAAGGTGAATGCGGGCCAGGTGCTGGCGGCGGTGCAGGCGGACGGATACGGGATCGTCGACGTCTCGACCAAGGAAGCCGATCTGGAAGACGTGTTCCTGTCGTTGACGCGGAGTGTTGGGGCTTGAGGGATTCGCTTGGCCTTCGACTTCGCTCAGGCTGAACGGGGTTCTGGGGAGAAATTTTGGGTTCGCGCGGAGGCGCAGAGCACGCGGAGGTGTAATTCTACAGTCCGCCCCAACAGGCCATGATAGGTAAGAGATGCGCTATCCGCGCACCGAACATCTCCGCGTCCTCCGCGCCTCTGCGCGAACCCAGATATCCCAACCTCCGTTCAGGCTGAGCGAAGTCGAAGCCCACGCCCGGCGCTCCCCCCAAAGCCCGACCTATCACCGCTCCGCAGGCAACCGCTCCAGCACCCAATCCTGATTCACCACGATAATCGACCGCACCGGCCGCCCATCGGCATCGCGGGACGGGTCGTAACGGTATCGCTGCTCGATCAGGCGGCAGGTCGTCTCGTCCAGCGCGGCATTGCCGCTGCTCTTCGTCACCACGCACCCGCTGACCCTGCCATCGACATTGACGAAATAGCGGACCTGCACCGTCCCGCTGGCACCCGCATCGGCGGCGGCCTCGGGATAGTCCGAATCCTTGATCCGCCCCTTGATCCGGCGCGGCGGGGTTTCGTCGCCATAGCCGTCCCCATCCCCCGACCCGCCGCTGCCCGTACCATTGCCGATGCCGCCCGCCCCGGTGCCGGGGCCGGGCTTGTCGGAGGCGCCCTGGCTCGGGTCCGCGCCCGTGCCCGCGACCGGTGCCGCGATGACGGGCGATACCGGGGGCAGCACGACCAGCGGCGGCGGGGCGACGACCGGGGTGGCCTGCGACCGGATATTGGGGGGCGCGGCGGCACCGCGCGGCCGGTGGCTCTCGATCCTTTTGGGCCGGACCGGCGGCGGGGGCGGCGGCTTGGGCGGCGTCACGTCGAAACTGTCGAGCGCCTCGGACGGCCCGGACGGGGACGGCGCGATCCCCAGCCCCAGGACTAATGCATAGCCCAGGCCGCCCACGATCACCCCCGTGGGGATCGCCGCGCGCAGACGGTCGCGCCAATCGGATCGGACCAACGCCATGACGGGCAAGTGGGAAGGCGCGCGCACCAAGGCAAGGCGTTACCCCCTGTCCCCCGCCCCGCGTCCGTGCCACAGGGTGCGCCATGACCCCTGCCCCCGCGCCCGAAGGAGACCGCGCATGACCGATTCCGATATCCTGATCGTCGGATCGGGCGCGGCCGGGCTGACCGCGGCGCTGAACCTGGCCGACCGGTTCAAGGTGACGGTGCTGGCCAAGGGCAAGCTGAACGAGGGCTCGACCGCCTGGGCGCAAGGCGGGATCGCCGCCGTTCTGGAACCCGGCGACACCTTCGACAGCCATATCGAGGATACGATGGTCGCGGGTGCGGGGCTGAACGACCGCGCCACCGTCGAATTCGTGGTCGAGAACGCCCCCGCCGCGATCGAACGCCTGCAAAAGCTGGGCGTCCCCTTCGCGACCGAGGGCAATATGCTCCACCTGACGCGTGAGGGCGGGCATTCGCACCGGCGCATCGTCCATGTCGCGGACGCGACCGGCTGGGCGGTGCTCGACGCGCTGCTGAAGGCCGCGGACGCGCATCCCAACATCACCATGGTCCCCGATCAGGTCGCGATCGACCTGGCGACCAGTCGCCACGAGATGCGCTATTCGGGTGCGGGCCATGTCTGGGGCATCTATGCCGTCGACCGGCGGACGGGCCGCGTGGTGGTGCACAAGGCGCGCGCGACGATCCTGGCGACCGGGGGCGCCGGGCGCACCTATCAATTCTCCACCGCACCCAAGGGGGCGACCGGCGACGGCATCGCGATGGCGTGGCGCGCGGGCGCGCGCGTGTCGAACATGGAATTCATGCAATTCCACCCGACCTGCCTGTACAACACCCAGGTCAAGAATTTCCTGATTACCGAAGCGGTTCGCGGCGAAGGCGGGCATCTGAAGATTCCCGAGACCGGGCACCGCTTCATGCCCGACCTCGACCTGCGCGCCGAACTCGCCCCCCGCGACATCGTGGCGCGCGCGATCGACCATGAGATCAAGCGGCTGGGCCTGGACTATGTCCATCTCGACATCAGCCACCAGCCGCCCGCCTTCGTCCGCGAGCATTTTCCCAATATCCACGAAAAGCTGCTGAGCCTCGGCATCGACATGACGGTGCAGCCGATCCCGGTCGTGCCCGCGCAGCATTATACCTGTGGCGGCGTCATCGTGGACCGCGACGGGCGCACCGACCTGCCCGGCCTCTATGCGGCGGGCGAGGTGACCCAGTCGGGGCTGCACGGCGCCAACCGGCTGGCCTCCAATTCGCTCCTCGAATGCTTCGTCTATGGCGAGGCGTGCGCGAACCATATCGCGGCGCATTGGGACGAGCTGCCCCCCGCCCCCGCCATCCGCCCCTGGGACGAGAGTCGCGTCACCGATTCGGACGAAGAGGTGGTCATCAAGCAGAACTGGACCGAGATTCGCCGCTTCATGTGGAATTATGTCGGCATCGTCCGCACCACCAAGCGGCTGGAGCGCGCGCAGCACCGCATTCGCATGCTGACCGACGAGATCAACGACTATTACGGCCATTTCCGCGTCACGCCCGACCTGATCGAGCTGCGCAACCTGCTCCAGACCGCCGAGCTGATCGTCCGCTGCGCGCTGCATCGCAAGGAGAGCCGGGGACTGCATTACACGCTCGATTATCCCGAGACCTTGCCCGAGGCGGTCGACACGATCCTGATTCCGTGAAGCAAGCCCTGACTCCTCCCCTTGTAGGGGAGGAATTTAGAATGTTTCACATCTTATCGTGTGGTTGCGGCCTTTCGTCGCAAGCCCCGGACACGGGGATTTCCCCCACTCGGTCAAGACGTAAGGATACCCCTGTGTTGCGGGGTATTGCGGTGACGAAGCGAGTATCGAGCGGCGGGCTGCGTTCATGGCCTGCCGGGTTTCTTCTCTTGGGGCTCGCAGGCTGTGGGGCGGATTCACGCCCCGGCGCGACGTCCCATGCTCCCAGCGTGCCCGATCCCCAGGTTTCGGTGTCGATGCCGCTCCCCCCGCCCCGCCCCAGCCGCGCCCCCGCCGCGCCCGCCGGGCTGGTCAGCACGATCGAACGGCTGTCCGCCGGTTTTTCGGGCAAGAAGGGCATTGCGGTGCGCGCGGTCGATGACGGCTGGACGGTCGAGGTCGGCGGCCGCCAGCGCCTGCCCCAGCAATCGGTGTCCAAGCTGTGGGTCGCGATCACGCTGCTCGACCTGCGCGACAGGGGCCGCGCACGGCTGGACGAGCCGATCGTCGTGCGGCGCGAGGACCTGACCCTGTTCCACCAGCCGATCGCGATGCTGGTCAAGGGCGACGGATACCATACCACGGTCGGCGAACTGCTGACCCGCGCGCTGACCCAGAGCGACAACACCGCCAATGACCGGCTGCTCACCTATGTCGGCGGGCCGCAGGCGGTGCGCGCGATGATCGCCAACAAGCGGCTGGGCGATATCCGCTTCGGCCCCGGCGAGCGGCTGCTCCAGGCGAAGACGGCGGGCCTGACCTGGCAACCCGCCTTCGCCATGGCGGGGGCGTTCCAGGCGGCGCGCAACCGGCTCGATCCCGCGGCGCGGGCGGCGGCGCTCGACGCCTATGTCAGCGATCCGCCCGACGGCGCGGCGCCGATCGCCATCGCCGATGCGCTGGCCCGGCTGGCGCGCGGCGAGCTGTTGTCCGAAACCTCGACCCGCATCCTGATCGACACGATGGAGGCCTCGCGCACCGGCCATGCCCGCCTGCGCGCCGCCGTGCCGAGCGGCTGGACGATCGCGCACAAGACCGGCACCGGCCAAGACCTGGGCCGCCGCAATGCGGGCTTCAACGATGTCGGCCTGCTGACCGCCCCCGACGGCCGCCGCTTCGCCATCGCGGTGATGATCGGCGACACGACCGAGGATATCCGCAAGCGGCAATTGCTGATCCAAAATGTCGCGGCGGCCGTGGCCGATGCGGCGGGGCCGCCACGCGGGCCGGTGGCGGTGGCGAACTGATCCATCTTCCTCCCCTGCAAGGGGAGGTGGCAGGCCGCAGGCCTGACGGAGGGGTGTCCCGCTCTCGATAGGGCGACACCCCTCCACCAGCTTCGCTGGTCCCCCTCCCCTTGCAGGGGAGGAAGATTTGCCGCACCATTTCGTGGTGATCGACATCTATGAAAGCGCCATCCAAGCCACGGGACAGTTTGGCGTCGTTTTCGAGCGCGATGATGAAAGCGCATATTTCTACCTGTTGGACATGCGCAAACCCGCAGGGAATGCGATCATCGCTGCATTGGATGTCGGCCCTGCGATCCCGCTTCGGTCCGATGCTCCTGTGCGGGTGCGGTGGAGTGCGGTTTCTTCCGTTGCAGGCCTTTTCGTGGACGACGTTCTGACGGCAATCTTCGAAACGCATGGTGATGAACCGAAAGGGCGCTTTGTGATGAACGAGGATTTTCGGTTGTTCTGACCGAATGTGACATTTGCGAGGCAGAGATCGAAGTCGCCCCCGCCGTGGCCCATCCGCCACAGCCATCGAAAACCGGTGCGATCAGGGGCTGTTTACCCTCTCTCTGTTCCGCTAAACCGCGCGGATCATGCCCCATCTCTATCTCGTCGACGGCTCCGGCTATATCTTCCGCGCCTATCACCGCCTGCCGCCGCTGACGAACAAGCATGGCGAGCCGGTCGGGGCGGTGTACGGCTATACCACCATGCTCTGGAAGCTGGTGGACGAGATCAACGCCGCCGACGGGCCGACCCATATGGCGGTGGTGCTCGACAAGTCGTCCAAGACCTTCCGCAACGACATGTACGACCAGTATAAGGCGCACCGGCCCCCGCCCCCGCCCGATCTGGTCCCCCAATTCCCGATGATCCGCGACGCCACCCGCGCCTTCTCGCTGCCCTGCATCGAGGAAGCGGGGCTGGAGGCCGACGACCTGATCGCCTGCTACGCCCGCGCCGCGATGGCCGAGGGGTGGCAGGTCACGATCGTTTCGGGCGACAAGGACCTGATGCAGCTGGTCGAGGATGGCAGCCTCGACATGCTCGATACGATGAACAACCGGCGTCTGGGCGAGGCGTATGTTCAAGAGAAGTTCGGCGTGGGCCCCAAGCAGTTGGGCGATGTGCTCGCGCTGATGGGCGACAGCGTCGACAACGTGCCGGGCGTGCCGGGTGTGGGTCCCAAGACCGCCTCCAAGCTGATCGTCGAGCATGGCGATCTGGAATCCGTCCTCGCCGCCGCGCCCGAGATGAAGAAGGGCAAGCTGCGCGACAACCTCATCGAACATGCCGAGAATGCGCGGCTGTCGAAGCGGCTGGTCACGCTGGAATGCAATGCACCGCTGCCCCAGCCGCTGGAGGAACTGGCGCTGCATCCGACCATCCCGGATGCGCCGCTGCGCGCGTTTCTGGAGCATCACGGCTTCCGCTCGCTGATCGCCAAGATGGGGCAGATCACCGACGACGCCGCGCCTGCCCCCGTCGCCGGAGAGGCCGCGCCCGCCGCAGCGATGGACGATGACGAGCCGTGCAATCTCGACGGCTATACGACGGTGCAGGACCTCGCCACGCTCGACCAATGGGTGGCCGAGGCGAAGGCCCAGGGTTTCGTCGCGATCGATACCGAGACGAGCTCGACCGACGCGACCCAGGCCGAACTGGTCGGGGTCAGCCTGTGCCTGGCCCCCAACAAGGCGTGCTACATCCCGCTGGGGCATGGCGGCACCGACCTGCTGGCCGAAGTGCCGGTGCAGATTCCGGTCGGACCGGCGCTCGAGCGGGTCAAGGCGCTGTGCGAGGACCCGTCGGTCCTCAAGATCGGCCAGAATCTGAAGTTCGACATGATCGTGCTGGGCGAGCGCGGCATCGCCATCGCGCCGCATGACGACACGATCGTGCTGAGCTTCGACCTCGACGCGGGCCTGCACGGCCATGGCATGGACGAACTGGCCGCGACGCATCTGTCGCACACCTGCCTCGCCTTCAAGGAGGTGGTCGGCACCGGCAAGAAGCAGCTCGGCTTCCACGAGGTCGATCTGAAGACCGCCACCCGCTACGCCGCCGAGGATGCCGACGTCACGCTGCGGCTATGGAAGCGGTTCAAGGCGCGACTCCCCATGGAGCAGGCGACGCGCGTGTACGAGATGGTCGACCGCCCGCTCGTCCCCGTCATCGCGAGCATGGAGCGGCGCGGGATCAAGGTCGATCGCGAGCGCCTGTCGCAGCTCTCGACCGAATTCGCCGGGCAGATCGCCGCGCTGGAGGGTGAGATCCATGCCATGGCGGGCACCCCCTTCACCATCGGCAGCCCCAAGCAGCTGGGCGAGATCCTGTTCGATCGGCTGGGTCTCAAGGGCGGGCGCAAGGGCAAGTCGGGCGTCTATTCGACCGACGTGACCGAACTCGAACGCCTGGCCCGTGACGGTGGCGAGGCGGCGGAGATCGTCCGCAAGATCCTGGAATGGCGCCAGCTGTCCAAGCTGAAAAGCACCTATACCGATGCGCTCCAGGCGCAGATCAACCCCAAGACGGGCCGCGTCCATACCAGCTACAGCCTGACCGGCGCGCAGACCGGGCGGCTGTCCTCGACCGAGCCCAATCTCCAGAACATCCCGATCCGCACCGAGGTCGGGCGACAGCTGCGCGAGGCGTTCATCGCCGAGGACGGCCATGTCCTGATCGCCGCCGACTATTCGCAGATCGAATTGCGACTCGCCGCGCATATGGCGGACGTGCCCGCGCTGCGCGACGCGTTCGCCAATGGCGACGACATTCACAGCCTGACCGCCAAGGAGCTGTTCGGCGAGGTCAATCGCGACACGCGCGGCCGGGCCAAGACGATCAACTTCGCCATCCTCTACGGCATTTCGCGCTGGGGGCTGGCGGGTCGCCTCGACGTGTCGGCGGACGAGGCGCAAGCGATGATCGACCGCTATTTCGAGCGTTTCCCCGGCATCAACCGCTATATCGCCGAGACGCTGTCGAGCGTCCGCGAGAAGGGCTTTACGAGCACGCTCTTCGGCCGCAAGACGCATTTCCCGCGCATCGCCTCACGTAATCAGGGCGAGCGCCAGGGGGCCGAACGCGCCGCGATCAATGCGCCGATCCAGGGGACCAGCGCCGACATCATCAAGCGCGCGATGGTCCGCATGGAACCCGCGCTCGCCGCCGCCGGGCTGGGCCATGTGCGGATGCTGCTCCAGGTGCATGACGAACTGGTGTTCGAGGCGCCCGAGGCCGATGCCGAGGCGGCCGGGGCGGTCATCCGCGAAGTGATGGCGGGCGCGGCCGAACCGGCGGTCACGCTGTCGGTGCCGCTGGGCGTCGAGATCGGGTTCGGCAAGAGCTGGGGCGCGGCGCATTGACCTGTCCGCGCCCCCTCGCCCGAAATCGTCGCGGCTGATGGCCGAGAGCAAGGACATCGATACGCTCGCCAAGGGCGGGCGGACCAATATCGCGGGCTTCGCGCTGCGGCTGGCGGCGCGCATCCCCTTTCTGTTCATCGCGGGGCGCATGTACGGCCCCGATCTGGTCGGCCGCTTCGCGATCGCGGTGGTCGTGGTCGAGCTGGCGGCGCTGATCGCGACGCTGGGCATGAAGCGCGGGCTGGCGCAGGCGCTGTCCTCGACCGAGCGGCCGCATGTCCATGTCGTGTGGGACGCGATGGCGCTCGCCTTCCTGGCCTCGGTCCTGGCGAGCGCGGTGCTGTGGACCTTTCCCGAGCTGCTCTATCCCAACAGCGCGATCACCGGGCTGGACCGGTGGCTGCCCTGCATCATCGTCGCCATCGCTTGGTCGGACGTCAGTCTCGCCGCGCTCGCCTATCGCCTGAACGTCAAGGCGACCGTCACCGCGCGCGCGGTGGTCGAGCCCTGGACGATCTCGATCGCGGCCTGGGTCTTTTCCTTCTTCACGATCCGCGACGGCCTGGTCCTGTCCTATGTCGCATCGATGACGGCGGCGCTGATCGCCAGCCTGGTGCCGTTCCTGCGCAGCTATGGCCTGCCGCATGGCTGGAGCCCGCGCCTCGCCCGCGTCTTCGCGCTCGCCCGCGCCAATGCGCCGCTGGCGGGGGCGGACGCGCTGGAATGGGGGACGCGTAACGTCGACCGATTCATCCTGGGCGTGATGTTCGAGCCGCGCATCGTCGGCATCTATTATATGGCGCAGCAGGTCGCCTCGCTGCCGCAGAAGCTGAAGACCAGCTTCGACCCGATCCTGGGCCCGGTCATCACCCAGAGCCTGGCCAATGGCGATATGGGCGCGATCGCGCGACAGGTGCGGCAGGTGGCGTTCTGGATCATGGCGGCGCAGGGCTGCCTGGCGCTGATGGGCTCGATTCCCGGCGAGGGCGTGATGGGCGTGGTCGGCCCGCAATTCGTGTCGGGCACCGCCGCGCTGGCCTTCCTGCTGTTCGCCGAGGTGCTGGCCTCGACCGGCGCGGTGTGCGAATCGGCGCTGGTCTATACCGCGCGGCATCGCAACCTGATGATCTCGATCGCGATGCTGGGGGTGCAGATCGGCCTCAGCTTCGCGCTGATCCTGGGCATGCGTGCGCTCGGCTGGCCGCAGACCTGGGCGGCGGCCGGCCCGGCGGTGGCGCTGGCGATGAGCGTGACGATGACCTCGGTCATCAAGGCGCGGGTGCTGTCGGGCATCCTGAATGCGCCCGTCTCGCCCTTCCGCTGGCCGCTGCTCTGGGCGGCAGGCGCGGCGATCGTCGTGGGCGGGGCCTTCACGCTGCTGCCCAAGCGGCTGGAATGGGCCGAGCTGCTGTTCGGCGAGCCCGCCATCGCGGCGACCTATCTGCTGGTGCTGTGGCGCTGGGCCTTCGGTCCGGCGGACCGCGCGCTGTTCGGCAAGGCGCCGAGCGCGGAGGAAGCCACCTTGCCCCATGCGGGCGGGATCACGCGGTAACGCCTCAACGCCCGTTCAGCCTGAGCGTAGTCGAAGGCCATGGGATGACGCTTCGACTACGCTCAGCGTGAACGGTTGGGCTATGGGTCGGGCATAAGAAGGCCCCTTCCGAACGCTTCGGAAGGGGCCTTTTTCGGATCAATGCCGGAAGTGGCGCATGCCGGTGAACACCATCGCCAGCCCGGCTTCGTCCGCCGCCGCGATCACTTCGTCGTCGCGGATCGAGCCGCCCGGCTGGATCACCGCCGTCGCGCCCGCTTCGACCGCCGCGAGCAGGCCGTCGGCGAAGGGGAAGAAGGCGTCCGAGGCGACCGCCGAACCGATGGTGCGCGGCTCGGCCCAGCCCGCCTTGTCGGCGGCGTCCTTGGCCTTCCATGCGGCGATGCGCGCCGATTCCAGGCGGTTCATCTGGCCCGCGCCGACACCGGCGGTCGAGCCGCCCTTGGCATAGACGATCGCGTTCGACTTCACATGCTTGGCAACCGTCCAGGCAAAGCGGCAATCGGCCAGTTCCTGTGCCGTCGGCG
Organism: Sphingomonas sp. SORGH_AS_0950; assembly: GCF_030818415.1. Classification (NCBI taxonomy): domain Bacteria; kingdom Pseudomonadati; phylum Pseudomonadota; class Alphaproteobacteria; order Sphingomonadales; family Sphingomonadaceae; genus Sphingomonas; species Sphingomonas sp. SORGH_AS_0950. The sequence goes on along the minus strand of NZ_JAUTAE010000001.1, from coordinate 2,587,557 downwards.
CGCGCTTGGTGACGACCTTCAGCATGTCGTCGGTCAGGCGGCCATTGTCGCGGCTCTGGACCAGCAGGCCGCCCGCGATCGACTTCATCATCAGGCCGGGGCGCGACGGGTTGGGCAGCTCGCCCGACAGCAGCAGGCGCAGGTTCTTCTTCTTGGCGAAGATGGCGCGCGCCTCCGCGCTCGCGTCGGGTGCCACCACCACCTCGGTGAAGATGCCCGAGATCGCTTCCGCCGTCTCGGCGTCGAGCGGGCGGTTGCAGGCGATGATGCCGCCGAACGCCGACACCGTGTCACAGGCGAACGCCGCCTGATACGCCTCGAGCAGCGTCTCGCCGCTCGCCACGCCGCAGGGATTGGCGTGCTTGACGATCACCACGGTCGGCGGGCCGTCGATGAATTCGCTGACCAGCTCCAGCGCGGCATCGGCGTCGTTGAGGTTGTTGTAGCTCAGCGCCTTGCCCTGCAGCTGCTCGCCCTGGGCGATGCCCTGACCGCCCTTTTGCGGCAGATAGAGCGCGGCGACCTGATGCGGGTTCTCGCCATAGCGCAGCGTCTCGGGGTGGCGGGTGAAGGCGAGCGGCAGGGTGGCCGGGAAGGCCTCGCCCTGATCGGCGAAGGCGAACCACTGGGCGATCGCCGAGTCATAGGCGGCGGTGGCGGCAAAGGCCTTGGCGGCGAGGCGCTGGCGGGTCTTCAGCGTCGAGGCGCCGTCATTCGCGGCGAGTTCGGCCAGGAAGTCGGCATAGTCCGCCGGATCGGTCAGGATCGAGACATAGCCATGGTTCTTGGCCGCCGAACGGACCATCGACGGGCCGCCGATATCGATATTCTCGATGATCTCGGGCCGCTCCGCCCCCTTCGCGACCGTCTGCTGGAAGGGGTAGAGGTTGACCACGACCAGGTCGATCGCGCCGATGCCATGCTCGGTCATCGCGGCGGCATGTGCGGGGTCGTCGCGCACCGCGAGCAGGCCGCCATGGACCATCGGGTGCAGCGTCTTGACCCGGCCGTCCATCATCTCGGGGAAGTTCGTCACCTCGGAGATGTCGCGGACCGGCAGGCCGGCATCGCGGATCGCCTTGGCGGTGCCGCCGGTCGAGACGAGATCGACCCCGCGCTCGGCCAGCGCGCGCGCCAGGTCGATGACGCCGGTCTTGTCGGACACCGACAGCAGCGCGCGGCGGACCGGCACGGTGTCGACGGAGGGAGCGGAGGGGAGCGAAACGGCCATCGGGCTGCGGGTCCTACATGCTGGGGAGAGTTTGCGGCCCCGATAGACTCCGATTCGCCGAAGCGCAAAATGTGATTCGGGGAAGCATGATTCCTCCCCTGCAAGGGGAGGTGGCAGGCCGCAGGCCTGACGGAGGGGTGTCACCGCTCGTCAGGGCAGGCTTCCTCTCTAATGGGGACACCCCTCCACCATGCTTCGCATGGTCCCCCTCCCCTTGCAGGGTAGGAATTTGCTGGTTCGACTGGGCCCCGGTCTTCGCCGGGGCGAGCGCTCAGAGCGCCCGCTTGAACGCCCAGCTGACATGCGCGCCGCCCGCCGGGGTTTCGCCCGTCACGACCAGCTGCTGAGTCGCGACCGGGCGGCCGGTGCCGTCGATCCACAGCGACTCCTCGATCGCCAGCGTGCCGCCGCGACAGCGGAACTGCCACAGCGCGCCGTCGTCCAGCCGCAGGATCGCCTGCCCGCTCTCGGCGGTGATGACCGCCTCGACCCCGTCGCCCAGATGGAAGCGCAGCGCGAAATGGGTCGATCCGGCCTGGCGCTTGCGCCCCTGCGGCAACAGCGCATCCTCGCCGCGCAGCTCGCGCCCGTCACCGGTCAGCAGCAGCTGGCGGCGGTGGAGAAAGCCATAGCGGCGGACATAGCCGTCATGGCTCGCCTCGATCCGGCTGGCCGCGTCCGATTCCTGGCGGCTGAGCTCGACCTCGGCGACGCCGCGCCCCAGCGTGCCGTCGGCATGGATCGCGGTGGAGTTGGAATCGCCCAGGACCAGTGTCGAATGCGCCGCCGTGGTGCGCAGGCCATGCGCGAGGCTGGCGGGGACCTGTGCCACGGTCGCGCCCGCGCCGCCGCAATTGACGACGATCCGCTGCGCCCCGTCCGAAAACTCGAAGGCCAGCGTCGAGGCGCAGCCCCCCTCGATCGCGCGCGCGATGGGCGGGGGCGCGGCGTCCATGACCAGCACGGTCTGCGCCGCCGCCAGCCGCTGATAACCCCAGTCGCCCGCCTGGCGCAGCGGCCGGGTGCGCACGCCCGACGCCTCGATGACGGCGGCGATCTTCTCGGGCGTCTCGGGCCCCGATCCCTGCCAGCTCGACAGCGCGCGGTCGCCATGCATCACGCCGAGCAGCGCCGAGATCATCTTCTGCAACCGCGCCTGGAACGCTTCCGGGAAGGCCAGCCCGCGCGCGTCATAGACCTCGCGCATCATGGTCAGCAGCATGACCGCGTCGAGCTGCACCGCCGGGCTGCGCGCGATGACGCCGCCATCGGCGAACAGGCCGGTGTCGAGCGCGCGGTTCAGCCCCGCCTCGCCGAACGCCTGGCGCGGATCGCCCCCCGCCAGCAGCAGTCCCGCCGCGACGACGCCGCACCAGGCCGCGATCCGCGCGACTCCGGCGGGCGCCTTGTCCGCGCCGCGATCCAGATGCCGCGCGCCCCGCGCCAGCGTGTTGAGCACGCGCGAGCGATAGACGAGATCGGTCGACGACAGGATCAGCGGCGCATGCGCGGTCCAGAACAGGATGCGGCGGCCCCACAGATCGGGCCGCCACGCCACCGGATCGACCTTGTCCCCGAACGCGTCGAGCCAGCGACCCATCAGATATTCGGCGATCGGCGCCCCCTGCGCCCGCGTCGCGACGCTGGACAGGTCGCGCAGCCAGGCAAAGCCGTGCAGATGGTCGGCAAAGCCGCTCGACCAGTCGGGATGCGCGAAATCGATCGATTCGACCCCGCGCTCCTCGCCGCGCCAGTCGAGCACCCCGCCGAGCAGCGCATGACCGCGCTCGATATCGCCCAGGATCGGATCTTCGGGAACCGCCATCAGCTTGAGCGGATGCCGCCCCTTCAGCCGCAGCGAATGCAGCGGCGTGCGCCAGGTCAGCCGGTGGAGATGCTCGCTCAGCCGGTCGGCGAGCGACAGCCCGCCGGTGCCGACACGGACCAGCCGCTTGCCTTCCTCGATGCTGTCGGCAGCCTGCGGGGTGGACCCGCCCTCGATCCCGCTCCGCATCGCGCTCAACCGCGCAGGGCGGCGATATTGGCGGCGTAGTGGTCGGGACCGCCCCGGAAGGCCGCCGTTCCCGCGACCAGCGCATCGGCCCCCGCCTCGATACAGCGCTTCGCCCAGGCCGGATCGACGCCGCCATCGACCTCCAGATCGATGGCGCGGCCCGAATGCTCGATCATCTTGCGGATCGCCGCGATCTTCTTGAGCTGGCTTTCGATGAAGCTCTGGCCGCCGAAACCGGGGTTCACGCTCATGACGAGGACCAGGTCGACCATGTCGATCAGATAATCCAGCATCTTGGCGGGCGTGGCGGGGTTCAGCACGACCCCGGCGCGCTTGCCCAGCCCCTTGATATGCTGGATCGTGCGGTGGATGTGCGGCCCCGCCTCCGGATGGACGGTGATGGTGTCCGCCCCCGCCTCGGCAAAGGCGTCCAGATAGGCGTCGATCGGCGAGATCATCAGATGCACGTCGAACGGCTTGTCCGTATGCGGGCGCAGCGCCTTCACCACCGCCGGGCCGATGGTGATGTTGGGCACGAAATGCCCGTCCATCACATCGATATGGATCCAGTCGGCGCCCGCGGCGTCGATGGCCCGGACTTCGTCGCCCAATTTGGCGAAATCGGCGGACAGGATGGAGGGTGCGATACGGACGGGGAGCATGGCATTTGTCCTTAACGTCCTATCGCGCCCAAGTCAGCCTTTGCGTTGCAGCCGCGCGATGAAGAACCCGTCGAGCCGCCCTTCCCTTGCGAGCATCGTCGGCAGGGTGCGGATCGTGCCCTGGTCGGTGATCCCCGGCCATTCGCCCGCGATCGGCGACAGCGCGTAATCGGGCCGCTCGGCCAGGAACGCCGCGATCTGGCGCTCGCCCTCCTCGGGCTCCAGCGAGCAGGTGGCATAGACCATCGTCCCGCCGGGTTTCAGCCAGTCGGCGGCGCGGGCCAGGATCACCCGCTGCAACTCCGCCATCTCGGCGATGATCGCGGGGCGGACGCGGTAGAGGACGTCGGGGTGACGGCGGAAGATACCGCTGGCGCTGCATGGCGCATCGACCAGGATCGCGTCGACCTGCCCCTTCGGGCTCCATTCGCGCAGGTCGGCGGTGACGACCTCGGCCGACTGGCCGGTGCGCTCGAGATTCTCGGCCAGGCGGGCGAGCCGCGATTCGGACTGGTCGATCGCGGTGACGGTCCAACCGGCGGCGGCGAGCTGCAGCGTCTTGCCCCCCGGCGCGGCGCACAGGTCGAGCACATGGCCCGGCCCCTGCCCCAATAGTCGCGCGGGGATCGAGGCGGCGAGGTCCTGCACCCACCAGGCGCCCTCGTCAAAGCCCTGCAATTCCATCACCAAATTGCCCGAGGGCAGGCGGACATGACCCGACAACAGGCTGACCCCGCCCAGCTTTTCCACCCACTGCGCGGTCGCGGACGGATCGGCCAGCGTCAGGTCGAGCGGCGGCGGGGCGGCGATGGCGTGGGCGGCGGCCTCGACCATGTCCTCCCCCCAATTCGCCTCCCAGCGTTCCTCGGTCGCGGGCGGCAGCGCGGGGATTTCGGGGAGCAGCACGCCGCTCTTGGTGATGGTGCTGAAAACGCCGTGGACCAGCTTGCGCGGGCCGCCATCGACCAGCGGCAGCACAGTCGCGATCGCGGCATGCGGCGGCGTGCCCAGCGCCAGCACCTGGACCAGCGCGATGCGCAGCGCGAAACGCGCCTTGGCATCGTCGGGCAGCCGCTGCTTCGTCGCCGAGTCGATCAGCGCGTCCAGATCGGGCAGGCGGCGCAGCGTCTCCGCCGCGATGGCATGCGCCAGGCCCCGATCCGGTCCGCCCGCCAGCGCACGGGTGGCCGAGGCGAGCGCGGCCTCCAGCGGTTCGCCCCGGCGCAGCACCGCATCGAGCAGACGGATGGCGGCGCGGCGGGTGGCGGTGCCCAGCGGCTCGGAGGGGCGCTGCGGTCCCCCGCGCCGGTCACCGCCCTTGGGCGGCCCGCGACGATCGGGGCGGCCGGGGCGCGAAGGCGATTGGGGGGGGCGTGTCACTTGGCAAAACTCCTGTCAGCCCCGACATGGGCTGCAATCATTGCCCCTTAGTCGAAAGGACCGCCCATGGGCCAGCGCCCCGACCATGTGAAGCCGCCCGCCTATCTGTCGCAGAATACCCCGGTGCCGCAGCCCGAGGCCAAGCCCGAGCCGCAGGACGACCCGTTGGGGAAGAATCCGGTGCGATACGGGGATTGGGAATTGAAGGGGGTGGCGGTCGATTTTTGACCTGAAGCCCGTCATCTTCTTAAGCCCCTCCTCCCGGTAGGGGGGAGGGGTTTGGGGTGGGGGTTTGGCCACGGGCGACGGTCTCTGTGAGACTCCGTGCCCTCCCCCACCCCCTCCCGCCTGCGGGAGGGGAGCGGCCAGAGGCTAGGTTAGACCGCTCAACCACCGTTCAGCCTGAGCGAAGTCGAAGGCCACGCCCCGACCTCACCCCGATCACCGGCGCACTAACGTCCCCGCACCCTGCTTGGTGAAGATCTCCAACAGCATCCCGTGCGGCACGCGCCCGTCCAGGATCACCGCCGCGTCCACCCCGGCCTCGACCGCCGAGACGCAGGTCTCCAGCTTGGGGATCATCCCCCCCGAAATCGTCCCGTCGCTACGCAGCTCGGCGATCCGTGCCGGGTTCAGGTCGGTCATCAGCTCGCCCTGCTTGTCGAGCACGCCCGCGACATCGGTCAGCAGGAAGAAGCGCGACGCGCCCAGCCGCGCGGCGATCGCGCCCGCCATGGTGTCGGCGTTGATGTTATAGGTATGGCCGTCCAGCCCGATACCGACCGGCGCGATGACCGGGATGATCCCGTCGGCGCACAGGCTCTCGATCAGGCGCGGGTCGACCGCGACCGGCTCCCCGACAAAGCCCAGATCGACATGCCGCTCGATCCCCTTCAGCGGATCGGCCTCGCGCCCCTGCACCTTCTCGGCGATAACGAGCCCGGCGTCCTTGCCCGAGATGCCGACCGCGCGGCCCCCGGCGGCGGAGATCCAGCTGACGATTTCCTTGTTGATCGATCCCGCCAGCACCATCTCGGCGATCTGCGCGGTTTCCTTGTCGGTCACGCGCAGGCCGTTGACGAACTGCGACTCGACGCCGAGGCGCTTGAGCATCGCGCCGATCTGCGGCCCGCCGCCATGCACGACCACCGGGTTGATCCCGACCGCCTTCAGCAGGACCATGTCCTCGGCGAAATCCCGCTGCCGCTCGGGGTCGCCCATGGCGTGGCCGCCATATTTCACCACGAAGGTCTTGCCCGCATAACGCTGGAGATAGGGCAGCGCCTCGGTCAGCGTCTCGGCCTTGGCAAGCAGGGCGGCGTCGGGATCGTGGTTGGTCATGAGCGGCCCTTTATCGCGGGTCGGGAACGGGGAAAACCGGCAATATGGATCAGGCGCGATCGAGCCGCCGCCCCAGCCCCACGAACAGATAGATCAGCGGCGGGACGAGAACGGCCGACAGCGTGACCTTGGCGATCATTTGTCCCACGATCAGCTGGCCGATGGGGAAAGCGCCGTAAAAGGCGATGGTGACGAACAGCAGCGTGTCGACCACCTGGCTGAGCATGCTGGCCACCGCCGCGCGCAGCCAGAGCAGCTTGCTGCCCTCCTTGCCCTTCAGAGCGGCGAAGATGGTGACGTTCAGCGTCTGCGACACGCCATAGGCGACGATGCCGCCCAGCCAGATCCGCCAGGTCGATCCCAGCACCAGCTGGATCGCGTCGCGATTGGCCGGGATCATCTCCGGCGAGGGCGGCAGCATCCAGACGATCCACGACAGCGCCAGCGACACCAGCAGCGGCACGAAGCCCACCCGCACCAGCCGCCCGGCGACCTGCGGCCCATGCAGCTCGGCCACCGCGCTCGACGTCACGACCAGCAGCAGGAAGGCGAAGATCCCCGCCTCGACCGCCAGCGGCCCCAGCGCGACCTGCTTATTGCCCAGCACGCCCGCGATACACACCATGCCGCCGTAGAAGATCGACAGCGCGAACAGCGAGGGAGAGATCAGGCGCGAGCGGGAAACGGCGTCGGGATGGTCCATCGGCGACTGCTAGCGCGAAATCGCGCCGGGGCAAAGGATTAGGCGAACCCCTTTCCTCCCCTGGAAGGGGAGGTGGCAGGGCGAAGCCCTGACGGAGGGGTGTCGCCCTATCGAGAGCGGGACACCCCTCCGACGCGCTACGCGCGCCACCTCCCCTTCCAGGGGAGGAACATTCCGTCGCTTGCGCCGCCTCCCGCAACACGCTCTATTCCCCACCGAAACGATAATCAGGGGGATCAGATATGCGGTTGGCGAAATGGCTTGGCGGGGTGGCCGCGACGCTGGCGATGATGCCGGGGCTCGCGGCGGCGCAGACCCGTCCCGACCAGAAGGCGTTCTTCGACCTGTACAAGCAGCTGGTCGAGACCAACACCAGCCTGTCGGTGGGCAGCTGTACCCAGGCCTCCGCCCAGATCGCCGACCGGCTGAAGGCCGCAGGCTACAAGGACGCCGACATCACCCTGTTTTCGGTGCCCGAGCATCCCAAGGACGGCGGCATCGTCGCGGTGCTGCCCGGCACCGACAAGCGGCTGAAGCCGATGCTGCTGCTCGGCCATCTCGACGTGGTCGAGGCCAAGCGCGAGGACTGGACCCGCGATCCGTTCAAGCTGATCGAAGAGGACGGCTTCCTCTATGGCCGCGGCACCGTCGACGACAAGGCGATGAGCGCGATCTGGGCCGATACGCTGATCCGCCTGAAGAAGACCCCGCCCAAGCGCACGATCAAGATGGCGCTGACCTGTGGCGAGGAAACGACCTTCGCGTTCAACGGCGCGGAATGGCTGGCCAAGAACAAGCCCGATCTGGTCGCGGCCGAGTTCGTGCTGAACGAGGGCGGCGGCGGGCGGCTCGATTCGGACGGCAAGCGCGAGCTGCTGGCGGTGCAGGTCGGCGAGAAGGCGGCGCAGAACTATACCTTCCTCGCCACCAATCCGGGCGGTCACAGCTCGCAGCCGACGCCCGAAAACGCGATCTACGAACTCGCCGACGCGGTGAAGGCGGTGCAGGGTTACGAGTTTCCGATCCAGCTGACCGACACCACCCGCGCCTTCCTGACCGCGACCGCGCAGAAGGTCGGCGGGCCGCTCGGCGATGCGATCACCCGGCTGCTCGCCGATCCGAACGACAAGGCCGCCGACGCCGTCGTCAGCCAGGACAAGGCGCTGCACTCGACGCTGCGCACCACCTGCGTTGCGACGCTCCTTCAGGCGGGTCATGCCGAAAACGCGCTGCCCCAGCGCGCGACCGCCAATATCAACTGCCGCATCTTCCCCGGCGAGACGGTCGAGGGCACGCTGGCCAAGCTGAAGGACCTGGCGGGACCGAAGATCACCGTCACCGCCAACCAGCCGGTGCGCCCGACCGCCATCCCGCCGAAACTCGACCCCAAGATCATCGGCCCGATGAAGACGCTGGCCGCCAAGCACTTCCCAGGCGTCCCGCTGGTCCCGATGATGTCGACGGGGGCGACCGACGGCATCTTCTTCCAGACGATCGGCATCCCGGTCTACGGCGCGCCGGGTATCTTCATCGAAAAGGACATGTCGGGCATTCACGGCCTGAACGAGCGGATCCGGGTGAAGTCGCTCTATGACGGGCGGGATTATCTGTACGATCTGGTCCGGGCCTATGCCTATTGAACGCGACATCGCCGCCCGTCTCCGGCGGGCGGCGAGGCCTCAGCGGCTATAGATACGTTTCAGCGGTACCGGCCCGCTCTCAGGCGGGCTGGTGCACCGGCGGCAGGCGCAGGCGCATCGGCTGCGACAGCCAGCCGACGACCATCCGCCGCATCGGCTGCCAGAAGGCGGACAGCGTCAGCAGCGCCGAGCCGATGACGAAGGCGGTGAACGCCGCGCCCAGTTCGACCGCCCCGGCGCTGCGGAACAGCGAATAGAGCGCGTAGAGCACATAGACGAGGCTGGAGACGAGCAGCGCCCGCCGGTCGACCGCCAGCGCGATCCCCGCGAACAGCAGGTAGAGCGCCAACACGATCACCGCGACGCCCGCGCCGATCTCTCCGTCGAACACGCCCAGCATCTGGAAGATCGGATGCGCGATCATCGGCGCGGCGGCCAGGTGCAGCCAGAAGGCGACATCCGCCCGGCGCGTCTCGCGCCTGGGGTCCGACATGTCCCAGCGCATCGCCAGCGCGAACACGCCGATCCCGCAGACCAGCAGGATCGGCCACATGCCCTGCTTGATATCGGGGAACGCCGCCATCAACAGCCCGATCACGACCGCGACCAACGCCGCCGCCCCCGCCGCCACGGTGATCGGCACCATGAACCGGCGCCAGTGCAGCCATGCCGCTCCGGCGGAGACCAGCCCCACCCCGGACATCGCCAAGGCGCCAGCCGTGCCGTTGATGTTCGACCAGAGGGTCTCGATGAACCCGATCAGCCCCCCCGCCACACCGCCGACAAAGGCGAGCAGCAACAGGATGCTGGGCAAGGCCATCCGCCGCTTGCCCGTGAAATAGAAGGCCAGCATCCACGCCGCCGCCGCGACGAAGGCACCGCCCAGCCCATGGCTGATGCTGAAACCAATCTGCCCCAGCGCGGCGAGCAGCAGCGCGATCGCGATCGACACGAAGATGTCGTTGAACCCGGTGAGCAGCCGGAAATGCTCCTCGTCGACGGCCGGTGCGGCATGGACCGTCGCGACGTGCCGTCGCAGCGCCGCCGCCGCATCGGACGAAATCGCCCCCGCCGCCACCGCACCGTCGATGTCGCTTTCGCTGTACATGGACCTTCTCCCCATTGAGAAGCGGAGAGGATCGCTCATGTGTATTATTGTGTCAATACACGCTCGACAATCCCGCGAGCGGGCGCCAGACGGGTGGGCGTGATGATCCTTGCCCTTGAAGGAGCCGTTCCTCGAATGCGTATCGAACCCGCCGACCCCACCGATCCGGCGTCGTCCCGGCTGCTCGACCGGCTTTCCGACGCGCTGGAGGCGATAACCGGGGACAGCGGCCGAGCATCCTTCGATCCCCTGGACGTACAGGGTAACGGCGCGTCGTTCGTGCTGGCGTATGACGACGAAGGAAGGCCGCTCGGCTGTGGCGCGTATCGGCCGCTGGCGGAGGGCGTGGCGGAGCTCAAGCGGATGTTCGCCCTGCCCGGAACCAAGGGTGTCGGCGCGGCCATCCTCGCCTGTCTCGAAACCCGCGCGCGGGCCGATGGATATCGCCAGCTTTGGCTGGAGACGCGACGGGTCAATGAAAGGGCCGTGCGATTCTACGAGAAGAACGGCTATTGGCGCATCCCAAATTTCGGGAAATATGCCGGGCGGCCCGAGGCCGTCTGCTTTGCGAAGATCCTGTCGGAGTCGGTCTAGCGGAGTGGTAATGGCGGCTCTGCGACCGATCGCACGACGCATATTGTAAGTACGATTTGAGTTGGCGATTCGGCTTTTCGTACTTACAAAAAGATCATGACGATCGTTTGGGACGAACCGAAGCGCGCCGCGAACCTCGCCAAGCACGGCATTGATTTTGCCGATATCGACGATGCGTTCTTCCTGTCCGCAATGATCGGTGAAGCGAAACAAGGCCGCTGGTTCGCGGTTGGTCGCCTGAACGGCGTCATCACCGTCATTTTCGCCACGCTGGGCAGCGAAGGACTTTCGATCATCTCCGCCCGCCCCGCGAGCGCCAAGGAAAGGAAACTGGTCGAATGACGAAACCCTACACCCAAGCCGATATGGATGCCGTGTCCGACACCCCGGAACTGACCGACGCGCAACTGGCCAGCGCCCGGCCGTTTTCGGAAGCGCTGCCCGCCTTGGCGGAAAAAATGCAGCGCGTCCGTGGCCCTCAAAAGCGCCGCACCAAGATTCCCAAGACCATCCGCCTATCGCCGGAGGTGGTGGACTATTTCGAAGCTACGGGTCCGGGCTGGCAGACCCGCATGGACGATGTGCTGAAGCGATACGTCATCGATCATCGCTGATCGGCCCAGCACCGATCCCCGCGCTGCGCGTTCACGCAAGGTTTCCACCTCGCCAACCGGCGGGTGCCATTGATCGTGCCGCGCAAACGAAAGGGGCCGGCGCGAGGGTTCGCACCGGCCCCTTTTCGCATGATCGCGGGCGCGATCAGCCGTCGTAATCGGCACCCAGATTCTGGTTGCGCGGCGGCGCGGCGGCGGTCAGGCGCAGCGCCTCGGCCGAAGCCTGCAGGCTGCCGACATCATCCGCCTCGTCCTCGTCGTCGATCTGGACGCGCTGCAGGCTGTTGACCACGGCTTCTTCCAGATGGGTCGGGCGAACCGTTTCCTCGGCGATCTCGCGCAGCGCGACGACCGGGTTTTTGTCGCGATCGCGGTCGACGGTCAGATCCGCCCCGCCCGAAATCTGACGGGCCCGCTGCGCCGCGAACAGCACCAGATCGAAACGGTTGGGAATCTTGTCGACGCAATCTTCGACGGTGACGCGCGCCATGCGTGTGTCCTTCGCAAATAATGCTGGGATGAAAGCGGGCCACCTAGCAGCAAAGGGCGCACAAGTCAAAAGCCGCCGCGCGTGCAACGCATATGTCGCTTGGCTCGTTACGCTTTCGTCAGGATCACCGGGCCTTTCAGGAGTTCGCCATTTCGTCACCCGCCCCGCCCGAACAGCCCGTCTTTCCGGTCGATGGCCACCGGCTGACCCTGCTCGACACCGGCCCGCGACGGCTGGCGGCGTTGCTGGCACTGATCGAGGGCGCACGGATCAGCCTGCGCATCCTCTATTATATCTATGCCGACGACGCGACCGGGCGCCGGGTGCGCGATGCGATGATCGCGGCGGCGCGACGCGGGGTGGCGGTGTCGGTGGTGGTCGACGGATTCGGCGCGGGCGCGGATGAGGCGTTCTTCCGGCCGCTGGTCGCAACCGGCGCGCGGCTGTCGCGCTTCGAGCCGCGCTTCGGCCGCCGCTACCTGCTGCGCAACCACCAGAAGCTGGCGCTGGCGGATGCCGAGGGCCCCTCGCCCTCCATCATCATCGGCGGCTTCAATATCGAGGACGATTATTTCGGCACCCCCGCCGAGCAGAGCTGGCGCGACCTGGGGCTGGTGGTCGAGGGACCGGCGGCGGCGCGGATGGCGGGCTATTTCGATGCGCTGTTCGCCTGGACGCAGGATGCCAAGGGGCGGCTGCGCGACCTGAACCGCGCGCTGGCCGATTGGAGCGAGTCGACGGGGGCGCTGCGCTGGCTGATCGGCGGGCCGACGCGGCGGCTGTCGCCCTGGGCGCGCACGGTGCGCGACGATATGCGGCGGGGGCGGCGGATCGACGTGATCGCGGCCTATTTCACCCCCAGCCCGACCATATTGCGGCGGCTGGACCGTGCCGGGCGTCGCGATGCCGAGGTGCGGATCGTGACGGCGGGCCAGTCGGACAATGAGGCGACGATCGCGGCGGCGCGCTTCACCTATGCGGGGCTGCTGCGCAAGGGCGTGCGCATCTATGAATATCAGCTCACCAAGCTGCACACCAAATTATATGCGATCGACGATGCGGTGCATATCGGCTCCGCCAATTTCGACATGCGCAGCCTGTTCGTGAATCTGGAGCTGATGCTCCGGATCGAGGACCGCGCCTTTGCCGACCATGTCCGCGCCTATGTCGATGCCGAAATCGCCCGGTCGGAGGCGATCACGCCCGAATGGTACAAGCGGAACACCGGCTGGTTCCAGCGGCTGCGCCAGTTCGCGGCCTATCTGCTGATCGCGGTGATCGATCCGTCGGTGTCGCGCGGGCTGAATTTCGGGATCGAATCGCCCGACGGGGATTAGGACGTCATCCCGACAAGGGCGGGAATATGGACGACCGTCGCCCCGTCGCATGAAAGGCCCCGGCCTGCGCCGGGGCGACGCCCCGGCCGATCAGTCCTTCCAGGCCCAGTAAAGCTGCGCCGGGGGCACGTTCCACCATTCCATGTCGTGGTCGATATTGTCCCAGTGCGGGGTCAGGAAGTCCTTCACCTTGGGGCTGAACTGATAGACCAGGAACGCGCCGCCGGGACGCAGCACGTCGTGCGTGCCCTGGGCGATGGCGGGGCCGACGCCGGGCGGCAGGGTCGAGAAGGGCAGGCCCGACAGGACATAATCGGCATGGTCGAAGCCATGGTCGCGCACGATCTTCTGCACGTCCGCCGCCGAGCCGTTCACCGCGGTGAAGCGCGGGTCGATGATGGTGTGGCGCAGATAGTCGCAGAAATCGGCATTGGTATCGATCGCGATCAGCTTCGCATCGGGCGCCATCCGGTCCAGCACCGGGCGGCAGAAGGTGCCGACGCCGGGGCCATATTCGACGAACAGCTTGGTGTTGGCCCAGTCGACGGGAGCCAGCATCTTGCGGATCAGCTTGCCGGACGAGGGGATGATCGAGCCCACCATCACCGGATGCTTCAGAAACTGCTGAAAAAACATCTGGCCGGGCGACGGATAACCCGTGGCTTCGGTGCGGGACTTGCGCGCGGCGGTGGTCGAGCTGGGCATCGAGTTCCTGTCGTTCGTGATCCCCGCGAGGAGGAGACGCGAGGGAAACCCCCTCGTCGCACAGGTGCCGAACGACTTTCAAGCTATTGGGTTGCGCCGGGGCGGTGCATTCCACCGCAAAGCGATGGGGCGAACGGAGCAGCGGCGATGGATCGGACGGGGCAGATAGCGGTAATCTTCGTGTCGCAACGGACCGAGAACGACGCGGCGGGCTATGCGGCCGCGGCGGAGGCGATGGATGCGCTTGCGGCGGAGCAGCCGGGTTATTGCGGCGTCGACAGCGTGCGCGGAGCGGACGGGCTGGGGATCACCATCAGCTGGTGGGCGGACGAGGCGAGCGCGCTGGCGTGGCGGGCGCATCCGGAACATGCGGCGATCCGGGAATATGGGCGGGCGGAGTGGTATTCGCGATACGAGGTCGCGGTGTCCGAAGTGGGGCGGAGTTATGGGTGGGATAGCGACTCTTCCGCCCCAAAGCGCTGATCTCGCAGACTTGGTCTTTGCGAAAGCAAAGGCTTAGTCGGAGCTGGGTGAGGGGTGGGCGCTCGCGAAGCGAGCGCGCGAGCCTTTGGGCTCGCTCAACCCCTCACCCAAGCTGCGCTAGCCAGCAGGCTGGCAAGCTTCGCTAACCCTCTCCCCTGTCCAGGGGAGAGGGCAAGAAGAAGCAATGCTGAATGTCGATCCGCCGTAGCCCCCTCCCCGCCGGAAGGAGGGGCTTTCCCTCAAGGCTGCTTGTCGCCCCTTGGCGTCAGCATTCCCGGCGTGATGAAACCGATCGGCTGAATCGCCGCCGCATCCTGTTTCAGCCGGGCGGCGATCTGTTCGTAATCGCGCTCCATTTCGGGGGTCACGCTGGCCCGCGCCTCGGTCAGCGCCTCGTCGAACGCCGCCATGTCGACCTCCTGCGCGCCCAGCGACTTGCGGAGCGCGATCAGGCCCGCGCGGCGGACCACGTCGCCCAGGTCCGCGCCGGTGAAGCGATCGGTCCGCGCCGCCACATCGTCCAGGTCGACATCAGGTGCGAGCGGCATCTTCGCGGTCTGGATGCCCAGGATCCGCCGACGCCCCGCCTTGTCGGGCACGCCGACATAGATCAGCTCGTCGAACCGGCCCGGCCGCAACAGCGCGGGGTCGACCAGATTGGGGCGGTTGGTCGCACCGATCACGACGACCGACTGCAATTCCTCCAGCCCGTCCATCTCCGCCAGGATGGTGTTGACCACCCGCTCGGTCACCTGCGGCTCGCCCAGGCCGCCGCCGCGCGCGGGGACCAGCGAATCGAGCTCGTCGATGAAGATGACCGTCGGCGCCACCTGCCGCGCGCGGGCGAACAGCCGGGTGATCTGCTGCTCGCTCTCGCCATACCATTTGGAGAGGAGGTCGCTCGACTTGGTGGCGATGAAATTGGCCTGCGCCTCGCGCGCCACCGCCTTCGCCAGCAGCGTCTTGCCGGTGCCGGGCGGGCCATAGAGCAGAAAGCCCTTGGCGGGCCGGATACCCAGCCGCCGAAAGGCGTCCGGGTCCTTCAGCGGCAGCTCGACGCCTTCCTTCAGCTTCATCTGCGCGGTGTCGAGCCCGCCGACATCCTCCCAGCGGACGGTCGGCGCCTGCACCATCACCTCGCGCATCGCCGAGGGCTGGACGCGCTTGAGCGCCTCCATGAAATCCTCGCGCGTCACCGACAGCGTGTCGAGCACCTCGGCGGGGATCGTCCGCTCCTCGAGATTCAGGCGCGGCATGATCCGCCGTACCGCCTCGATCGCCGCCTCGCGGGTCAGCGCGGCCAGATCGGCGCCGACGAACCCGAAGGTGGTGCGCGCCAGCTCGGCCAGATCGACCTTGTCGCCCAGCGGCATCCCGCGCGTGTGGATGCCCAATATCTCGCGCCGCCCGCGCTCGTCGGGGACGCCCACCACGATCTCACGGTCGAAACGACCCGGCCGCCGCAGCGCCTCGTCGATCGCCTCGGGCCGGTTGGTGGCGGCGATGATGACGAGGTTCGCGCGCGCCTCCAGCCCGTCCATCAAGGTCAGGAGCTGCGCAACGAGCCGCTTCTCCGCCTCGCCCTGTACCCGGTCGCGCTTGGGGGCGATCGAGTCGATCTCATCGATGAAGACGATCGAGGGAGCGGACTTGGTCGCCTCCTCGAAAATCTCGCGCAGGCGCTGTTCGGATTCACCATAGGCCGAACCCATGATTTCGGGCCCGTTGATCAGGAAGAATTGCGCGTCCGATTCATTGGCGACGGCGCGGGCGAGCCGCGTCTTGCCGGTGCCGGGCGGGCCATGGAGCAGCACGCCCTTGGGCGGCTCGACGCCGAGGCGCTCGAACAGCTCGGGATAGCGCAGCGGCAGTTCGACCATCTCGCGCAGCTGATCGATGGTCGAGGCCATGCCGCCGATATCGTCATAGGTGACGTCGGCACGGCGAGCCTCGCGCGGCTCCTCATATTCGGGGCGCAACTCGACCTCGGTATTCTCGTCGATATGGACGACGCCCTTGGGGCTGGCCGCGACGACCGCGAGGCGGATTTCCTGGAGCGCATAGGCGGGCGCGTTCATGAACTGCGCGACGCCCGGCGGCATGTTGGTCACACGCTGCTGCCCCGCCGTCGCCACCACATCGCCCTGGCAGAGCGGCCGGTTGAAGAAGGTGCGCTTCAGCGCCTGCGCCGAGCCCTGGAGCCGCAGATTCTCCTGCGCGGGGGCGAAGACGACGCGGGTCGCGGGTTTCGATTCGACGCGGCGCACCTCGACGAAATCGCCCGAGCCGACGCCCGCATTGGCCCGCTGCAACCCGTCGATGCGCAGCAGGTCGAGGCCCTCATCCTCCTGATAAGGGGCGACGGCGCGCGCCGGGGTCGCCTGCTTGCCGACGATCTCGACGACATCGCCCTCGGTGATGCCCAGCGCCGCCATCAGCGCGCGCGGCATATGCGCCAGCCCGCGCCCCGAATCCTCGGGACGGCTATTGGCCACCTGTATCTTGCGGGTCGGCGCGTCGCTGTCGGCCATGATGATCCCTTGGCTTGAGTGTTCAACACGAAAGCGCGGGACGTGGGGGCGGGTTCCGGGTCGCGAAAGGGCCGCCCGACGGAGCGAGGCAAAAAAAAGGGCCGATCGAAACGACCAGCCCGTAAAAGTTTTTAGGAGAGGATGCCTGAAAGGCCCGTTCCTTTTGCGCCGCAGCACGCTATGTTGCAAGTGCGAAAAGCTTGGTTAAGGTTGCAGTTTATGCAATCCTCTGATCGAGAGGATGTCACAACAACAGGTGCGAGATGCGCAGGCTTCCCCCGCTGGGTGCGATCGAAGCATTCGTCCAGGTCGTCCGCCTGGGCTCCATCAAGGCCGCCGCCGAGGAACTGGCGCTGTCCGCCCCTGCGCTCAGCCGCCGGGTCCAGACGCTGGAGCGGTTCGTCGGCAAGCCGCTGTTCGCGCGGCGGCATCAGGCGATGGTGCCCAATGAGGACGGCCAGACGCTGATGGAGCAGATCGCGCCGCTGCTCGACCAGTTGAGCGACGCGGTGGAGGCGATGACCAGCGGGCACGAGGTGCTGCGCCTGCGGCTCGGCGTGCTGCCGCTCTATGCGGCGCAGCGGCTGTTCCCGCATATGGGGATGCTGCGCGCGGCGCATCCCGAACTGCATCTCGACATCGACACCGCCGGACACGGCATCGCGCGACTGGGCGAAGGGCTGGACGCGGTGATCGCGCTGGGCCGCGACATCGATCCCTCGCTCTATGCCAAGCGGCTGGATCGCAACAAGGTCTATGTCATCGGGTCGAAGCGGCTGATCGAAGGCTCCAACCCGCTGGTCCGCCCGTCGCAGATGAACGGCATGACCGCGCTGCTCCACCGCGAAATGCCGGATGCCTTCACCGCCTGGTGCCAGGTGGCGGGGCTGACCAACATCAAGCCCAAGGCGATCGACTATTTCGATTCGGGCGGGCTGATGCTGGAGGCGGCGGCGCAGGGGCTGGGCATCGCCTTCATGCATGCCAGCCATTTCGAACATGCGCAGGACCCGCGCCTCGTCCGGCTGTTCGATATCGAGGTGGACAGCCCGTACAGCCACTGGTTCGTCTGCCGCCCCCGCGCGCTCCAGCAGAAGTCGGTGCGGCTGTTCCACGACTGGCTGATCCGCACGCTGTATCCCGAAGCGGCGTAAAGACCACTCCCCCTCCCGCAGGCGGGAGGGGGTCGGGGGGAGGGAACGGTTCTAGGCACTGGTCTCGGTGAGACTCCCTGCCCTCCCCCCAGCCCAGTTTCAGGTAAACGATGCCCCGCATCGTTTAGGTCATGCCGGGGGCATGACCGACCTGAAACTCGCCTGCGGGAGGGGGAGCGTCATGCCAACGACAAAAAGCCGCGCGTCCATCAGGACGGCGGCTTCACGCCTTCAAGCCATTACGGGGCGACCCTGGGGGTCGCCGCCCGCAAATTACTTGATCTTGGCTTCCTTGAACTCGACATGCTTGCGCACGACCGGGTCGTACTTGTTGAAGCTCAGCTTCTCGGTCTTGGTGCGCGGGTTCTTCTTCGTGACGTAAAAGAAGCCGGTATCAGCCGAGCTGACGAGCTTGATCTTGACGGTGGTCGGCTTGGCCATGACCTGGTTCCTGTATGCGTGAAAAAGCGAAAGCGGCAGCCGGAGCCGCCGCTATATAAGCGCCGCCCATGGCCCATGGGCCCGCCCGAGTCAAGTATTGCGGGCCATTTAAGCCCCTCTTTACGCGCCCGCGACTATGCTTACACCCCCCGATCCCGGCGGGCCGCCGGACAGGGACGGGTGGAAGGAACAGGCGCAAGGCCATGGGTACAGGCGATTCGCCCGGCGACAAGGGCATGGACGGCGCGATTCGCGATCAGCTCTGGGCGCGCATCGCCGCGCTCGACGTCCGAGCGCCCTATGCCCCCGTCGCGGATCTGGCGGGGGGCGTCGAGGCGATTCGCCGAATCGCCCATGCCCATGGCCTGGCCCCGGCGGTCACCGTCACCCATTTCATCGACCGCGCCCTGTCGCGCAGCGGCGGCACGGCGACCGTGCATGGCTGGCTGACCATGCTGACCGACGCGGTGGCGAGCGAGCGGCAGGATTTGGAGACGGCGAATCACTTCGCCACGGTCTGTTCGGCGCGGCTGGCGGGCTGAATGGATGCGCTGATGATCGTGCTGGTCGCGGTGCTGGGCGCACAGGCGGCGGGGCGATGGAGCGGCTTCGTGGTCCATCTGGCCGAGCATAGCCGACAGCCCGGCCGGGTCGTTCTGGGCGCGATGCTGGTCCAGGCGGTCATGGCGAGCCTGGCGATCGCGTTCGGCCGGACGCTGGCACCCGAGGTGACACCCGACACCCGCAGCTTGTTGCTGGCGCTGGCGCTGCTCGTCCTGGGGATCGGGCTGTTCGGGCGGATGAGCGCGCCGCGCACCATGCCGCCGCGCTGGAGCCCGCTGGTCGCGGCGGTGATCGGCAGCGGCGCGATCCAGCTTTCCGATTCGACGACGCTGGTCATCGCGGCGGCGGCGGCGCGGTCGCCCCTGCCCTGGGCCGCATTGCCCGGCGCGATGCTGGGCCTTGCGGGGGCGATCCTGCCCGCGCTGCTGCTCGGCGAGCGGGAATGGCGCCGCCTGCCGCTACGGGCGATACGGATCGGCGTCGGTTGCGCGATGATCCTGGCCGGAATCACCATCGCCCTGTCGATCCGGGGACTGATCTAGGGGATCGATCAGACTGCACGGTCTTTGTACATGGACAGGCGGGGAGCATTTGCGCCATCGGATCGTTTACGCAACGATCCAGACAGCAACGACAGATAGCGGGAGCATGTCATGTCCGATATCAATCCGGCGCTCGATACGCCGACCGACCTCAGCCGCAACGCGACCGCCAGCGTCGCCGACGCACTCAACGGCGCCCTGGCGGACTGCTATGCGCTGTACCTGAAGACCAAGAATTTCCACTGGCACGTCTCGGGCCCGCATTTCCGCGACTATCACCTGATGCTCGACGACCAGGCGACGCAGATCCTGGGCGTGACCGACGCGATTGCCGAGCGGGTGCGCAAGACCGGCAATGTGACGCTGCGGTCGATCGGCGATATCGCGCGGCGCCAGACCATCGTCGACAATGACCGCGAATTCGTGTCGGCCGCCGACATGCTGGTCGAGCTGCGCGACGACAATCTGAAGCTGGTCGAGCGGTTCCGCACCGTCAAGGACGCCGCCGAGGAGGCCAAGGACAATGCCACCAGCGGCATCGTCGACGAATGGACCGACCAGGCCGAGGAACGCGCCTGGTTCCTGTTCGAGGCCGGTCGCAAGGGCTGATCCCCCCCACCCCTGCCCCATGATGCAAAGGGCCTCGGCGAAAGCCGGGGCCTTTTGTCTGGGCGTCAGACCGCCGCGGCGGGCAGCCAGGGGGCCTCGAACCGCGGTCGCCGGGGGGGCAGCGGGGAGAGCTGGCGCAGCGCGGGCAGATCGAGCAGGCGGAAGCGATGGCCCTGTCGCGAGATCAGCCCCTCGGCCTCCATCGCCCGGATCGTCCGGTTGACGTGAACGGCGGTCAGGCCGACCAGATCGCCGATGATCTCCTGGGTCAGCGGCAGGTGGAAGCTGTCGTCCTGCACCATGTCGATCGGGGTCAGCCGCGTGTGCAGATCGACCAGCAGGCGCGCCAACTGCTCCTTGGCCGAGGCGTTGCCCGTGATCGCCAGCATGTCCATCAGCGCCAGCCGCTCCATCTGCGCCGCCGTGGTGAACAGCGCGCCGAGGCGCGGCATCTCGGTCCAGAGTTGACCGATCCGTTCATAGGGCACGAACGCCGTCACCGCCTCGGTGATCGCGGTCAGCGTGTCGGCGGCATGCGGCAGGACCATGCTGGGCGTGGCCAGCATGTCGCCGGGCAGATGGACCTTCTGGATCAGCCGATCGCCGTTGCGCAGCACGATCGAGGAACTGATCCACCCCCGGATATGCAGGTAGAAGCCGCTGACGACATCGCCTTCGCGCTGGAACGTCTGGCCGCGACGGCGCACCACCTCGGCATCGCCCAGGTTGATCAGCGCATTCTCTTCGGCCGGGGTCAGGTCGCACAGGGCACGATAGCGGTGGGTCGGATAAGGCATAGGATCGCCTTGTTCCATTTCCCCAACCCTTTTGCCAACCGATCCTTGCATTTAGCGGGCACGCCCGCCCCCTTTCGGTTTCGCCCATCCGTAATCGGAACACCAACCGTCCTGGCCGGTTGACCCCCTATCAGGTCAGGAGAATCGTCCCATGCTCAAGCTCGCCATCACCTTTCTCGTCGTCGGACTGATTCTCGGCGCACTGGGGTTCGGGGGAATCGGGGGCGCCTTTGTCGGCATCGCCAAGATCCTGTTCTTCATCGCGATCGCACTGTTCGTGATCTTCCTCGTGCTGGGACTGGTCGCGGGCAAGTCGGTGAAGAACGCCATCGACTGATCCGCCGATGCGCGAATTCGCGGCGTTGCTCGATGCGTTGATCTATACCCGGTCGCGCAACGCCAAGCTGAAGCTGGTCGCGGATCACCTCGCCGCCACGCCCGACCCCGACCGGGGCTGGGCGATGGCGGCGTTGACCGGCGATCTCGACCTGCCCGGCGTCAAGCCCGCGCTGATCCGCGCGCTGATCGAGCAGCGGGTCGACCCGGTGCTGTTCCGCATGAGCCGCGACTATGTCGGCGACACCGCCGAGACGGTCGCGCTGCTCTGGCCCGCGCCCGACCGGCCGCTGGACCCCGAACCCCTTTCGGTCAGCGCGGTGGTCGAGCGGTTGCGCCACCTCTCCCGCTCGGACGCCCCCGCCGTGCTGGCCGACATGCTCGACCGGTCGAGTGCGGAGGAACGGTTTGCGCTCCTCAAGATGGCGACCGGCGGCCTGCGCATCGGCCTGTCCGCCCGACTCGCCAAGACCGCCTTCGCGCTGCATTTCGGGCTGGACGTCGACGCGGTGGAGGAGGTCTGGCACGGCCTGTCGCCGCCCTATGCCGAACTGTTCGCCTGGGGCGAGGGCAAGGGCGCGCAGCCGACGCCCGCCGACGTGCCGGTCTTCCGCCCCTTCATGCTGGCGCATCCACTGGAGGATCTGCGGGTCGACCTGACCGACTATGCCGCCGAGTGGAAATGGGACGGCATCCGGGTGCAGATCGTCCATGTCGCGGGCCAGACCCGACTCTACAGCCGGACCGGCGACGATGTGACCCACGCCTTTCCCGATGTGGCGAGCGCCTTCGACGCGGTGGGCGCGGTCGATGGCGAGTTGCTGGTCAAGGGCGAGCATCAGGGGGGCACGCTGGAGGATGGCGGCGGCGCGGCCAGTTTCAACGCGCTGCAACAGCGGCTGGGGCGCAAGACGGTGTCGGCCAGGATGCTGGCCGATTACCCCGCCTTCGTCCGGCTCTATGACATATTGGTCGACGGGACGGAGGATGTCCGCGCCCTCCCCTGGACCGGGCGCCGCCAGCGGCTGGAAGCGTTCGCGGCCAGACTCGACCCCGACCGATTCGACGTCAGCGCGGTGATCGAGGCGGAGGACTTCACCGCGCTGGAGGCCCTGCGCGCCACCGCCCGCGATGCCGCGATCGAAGGGGTGATGCTCAAGCGCCGCGATTCGCCGTATAGCGGCGGGCGGCGGGTCGGCCTGTGGTACAAATGGAAACGCGATCCGCTGACCGCCGATTGCGTGATGATGTATGCGCAGCGCGGCAATGGCCGCCGGTCGAGCTATTATAGCGACTATACCTTCGGCTGCTGGACCGAGGAGGGCGAGCTGCTCCCGGTCGGCAAGGCCTATTCGGGGATCACCGACGAGGAGTTGCGGCAGCTCGACCGTTTCGTGCGCGCGCATACGGTGCAGCGCTTCGGCCCCGTGCGCGAGGTCGAGAAGACGCTGGTGCTGGAGATCGCGTTCGATTCGATCCACGAGTCCAAGCGGCACAAATCCGGCGTCGCGATGCGCTTCCCCCGCATCGCCCGCATCCGCACGGACAAGCCCGCCGAAGAGGCCGACCGGGTGGACACGCTCAAGCGGCTGGTGACCTAGGTGTTCAGTCCCGGCATCTGGTGGATCGGGTTGACGATGAACCGGTCTGGCTCTGACGTCCAGATCTTGGCGATGTATTCGTAGGGTGTGAGCCCGCTGAGCGTCTTGAGCCGTCGGGCGAAGTTGTAGGCGGCCATGAAGTCGGCGAGGTGCGTCCGGAGCTGGTCGTGGCTCTCGTAATGGAAGCGTTTGACGGTCGCCTCCTTGATGGTGCGGTTCATCCGTTCGACCTGTCCGTTGGTCCACGGATGGTTCGGTTTGGTGAGCCGGTGCTCGATATCGTTTGCCTCGCAGATCATGTCGAAGCGCATTTGGCGGGACCAGGCGGTGTTGCGGTTGCGGGGCTGCTCGGCGAACTGGATGCCATTGTCGGTCAGGATAGTGTGGATGCGGTACGGCACGGCTTTCAGCAGATGTTCGAGGAACTCCCACGCTGTGCGTCTGGCAGCCTTGTCGACCAGTTGAGTGACCGCGAACTTGCTGGTGCGGTCTATGCCGACGAACAGGTAGAGCTTGCCTTCGGCAGTCTGCACTTCGGCAATATCGATGTGGAAGAAGCCGATCGGGTAGCGTTTGAAGCGTTGCCGCTTCGGTTTGTCGCCTTCGATGTCCGGCAGCCGGGAGATCCCGTGCCGCTGGAGGCATCGGTGCAGCGCTGAGCGCGTCAGATGCGGGAGCGACGGTTGCAGGGCGTAGAGGCAATCCCCCGCCTACGCGGGGGCAGGCTGGCGGCAGCAGCGTGTGCCGCCGGAACGCCACAACCATTGCCTCCTCGGCCTCGGACAGGGTTGTCGAATGAGGGGCCTTCGGCCCTGTCTTCATATCCTCGACCGTCGCCCGCTTACGCCACTTCGCGACCGTCTTCGGGTTGATCCCCAACTCACGGCTCAGCGTCGAGAGCGAAGCTTGCGATCGCTGTATTGCTGCTCGGACGGCGTGCGTGGTCGTGGCGCTTCCGTGACGTACCTGTCCCATACGGCATCCTTCCATTCCAACGAAAGGATCGCACCATCAAACCGTGGGATCAAACACCTAGGGCCGGTCGCCATTCAGCGATGCCTTTCCTTCCCTCGCCCCTCGCAGAGGGGAGAGGGTTGCGCAGACTTGGCCTTTGCGAAAGCAAAGGCCTAGTCGGAACTGGGTGAGGGGTAGGCGCTCGCTCGGCGAGCGCGCGAGCCCTTGGGCTCGCTCAACCCCTCACCCAAGCTGCGCTAGCCAGCAGGCTGGCAAGCTTCGCTAACCCTCTCCCCTATCCAGGGGAGAGGGGAAGAAGACGCAATACCGAATGTCGATCGGCCCTAGCCGAACAGCCACGTCCCCATGACACGACCGGGCAGGAAGGCGAAGGAGCCCGCGCCGATCAGCCCGGCCAGATACAGGCCGACCATGACCTTGCGATGCGTATCGATCCGCCCCGCGCGGGCGGCCGTGATCGCGCGCCACAGCCCGATCAGCGTAACCGGCACGAAGAGGTGGATGACGCTGAACTGCCCGTGATTCAGGTCGCGCAACGCCAGCGCCGACAGCGCCGCGACCGCCATCAGCCCCGCCCACAGCTTGCCCAGCATCCGGTGCCGCGCATCGCCCTTGCGCGCCAGCAGCACATACAGCCCCAGCGGTAGTGCAGGCAGTACGGAACCGAGGTGAATCCACACCGCCACGTCATGCGCCCGCGCCAACGTCGGTGACAGGCCGAGCGCCCCCCGCGCCATGGCGGCCACCGCCATCAGCGACAAGGTGCCGCCCGCGACCAGAATCGCGAGGCGCAGCGCGGGGGATATATCGGAACGGCGGCAGTTCGGGGCGGCGATCGAAAGGCTGGTCATCGGTCGATATCCTGATCGGGAACGGGTTCGTCCCTTCCTGCCCTCGCGCCGCCGCTTCGCCAGCGGTCTTGCGCGGATCGACGGTTTCGCTTCGTGGAGCGGCCGATTTGCCATTTCGCGAAGCGCCAATTGGCCATAGGCACAAGGCCGTGATGCCCCGTTCGCGCCGCCTAGTGATCGATATCGCGCTGATGATCGGCGTGGGGCTGCTGCTGGCGGTGCTGGGACCGTTCGGGACCTTCGATGCGCATTTCGCCCATCGGCTGATCTATTGGGTCGCGCTGATGCTGGCGGGCTATGCGCTGTACAAGCCGATGATGGCGGGCGCGCTGGTCATGGCGGCGCGGCTGCATCTGCCCGAAATGGCGGGCTGGGCTGCCGCCGCGATCCTTGCCAGCGGGCCGATGAGCGTCATCGTCTGGTGTGTCGGTCGGCTGGGCCTGCCGCCGCGCTGGCCCGACGGGGATCAGGCGCTGCTGCTCTATGGCAATGTGCTGGTGATCGGGGGACTGGCCAGCCTGTTGCTGTGGTACGGCCAACGGCGGCGGCGTGTCGCGCCGGAGCCCCCCACACCCGAACCCGTGTCCGAACCCGCGCTATCCGTTGCCGATCCCCGCCCCGCGCTGCTGGGCCGCCTGCCTCCGGGCTTCGGCCCCGACATCGTCGCGCTGGAAATGGAGGACCATTATCTGCGCGTCCACGGCGCCCATGGGTCGGAACTGATCCTGCTCAGGATGCGCGACGCGGTGCAGGAGGTCGCACCCCTGGTCGGCGCGCAGGTGCATCGCAGCTGGTGGGTGGCGCGCGCGGCCGTCCGCGAGGCGCATCGCGAAGGTCGCGGCGTGCGACTGGTCCTGACCGGCGGGGTCGAGGCGCGAGTCTCGCGCGCGATGGTGCCGGTGCTGGAGGCCGAGGGCTGGTGGTAGCGGCTTTAAATTCCTCCCCTGCAAGGGGAGGTGGCAGTCCGTAGGACTGACGGAGGGGTGTCAACGCTGCTGCTGACACCCCTCCACCACCGCTTCGCGGCGGTCCCCCTCCCCTTGCAGGGGAGGAACAAGTTGTTAGTCGCCGACCCGCTCGATATCCGCGCCGACCGCCGACAGCTTCTCTTCGAGGCGCTCGTAACCCCGGTCGAGGTGATAGACGCGCGACACCGCCGTCTCGCCCTCGGCGGCCAGACCCGCCAGGATCAGGCTCATCGAGGCGCGCAGGTCGGTCGCCATCACCGGCGCGCCGGTCAGCTTCTCGACACCCTTCACCATCGCGGTGCGGCCATGCACCTGGATGTCCGCGCCCATCCGCGCCAGCTCGGGCACGTGCATGTAGCGATTCTCGAAGATCGTCTCGGTCAGCGTGCTGGTGCCCTCGGCCTTGCACAACATCGCCATGAACTGCGCCTGCATGTCGGTGGCGAAGCCCGGATAGGGCGCGGTCGACAGGGTCAGCGGCTGGAGCGGGCCGTTGGCGGCGACGCGGATCGAATCGCGGCCTTCCTCGACCGTCACCCCCGCCTCGGTCAGCGCCGAGAGCGTCGCGCGCATGTCGTCGGCACAGGCACCGACCAGCTCCAGGTCGCCGCCGGTGATCGCCGCGGCACAGGCATAGGAGCCCGCCTCGATCCGGTCGGGCATGACCGAATAGGTGGCACCGTGCAGCCGGTCGACACCCTCGATGGTCAGCGTCTCGGTGCCGACGCCGTCGATTCGTGCGCCCATCGCGATCAGCAACCGGCACAGGTCGACGATCTCGGGCTCACGCGCGGCATTGCCCAGCACCGAGGTGCCCTTTGCCGTGACGGCGGCCATCAGCGCATTCTCGGTCGCGCCGACCGACACCACCGGGAAGGTATAGCGACCGCCCGACAGGCGACCGCCCGGCGCGCTGGCCTTCACATAGCCGGCGGTCAGTTCGATCTCCGCGCCGATCGCCTCCAGCGCCTTCAGGTGCAGGTCGATCGGACGGTTGCCGATCGCGCAGCCGCCGGGCAGCGACACCCGCGCCTCGCCCGCGCGCGCCAGGATCGGGCCCAGCACCAGGATCGACGCGCGCATCTTGCGCACGATGTCATAGGGCGCCTCGGTCGAGAAAAGCTGGCCCGCCCGGATCGTCATGACCCGGCCGAAATCCTCGGGCCGCGTCCCCTCGACCCGCGTCGACGCGCCGATCTGGTTCAGCAGATGGCCGAACCCGTCGACATCGGCCAGCCGCGGCAGGTTGCGCAGCGTCACCGGCTCGTCGGTCAGGATCGCGCAGGGCATCAGGGTGAGCGCGGCGTTCTTCGCGCCCGAGATCTTCAGGCGGCCCGACAGCCGGTTGCCGCCGCGAATGAGGATACGGTCCATAGACCCGCCCTCCTAGCGGACACGCGCGCCACCGCCAAGGGTCGCGCGCGTCCGGACCGTCGAAACCCCCGACAAGCAAGAATAGGGCCGGTTGATCGATATTAATGCGAGGGATCGGCCTTGATGGCTAAGGCATTCCACCGCTTGGGGGGATGGAGTGTCAGTGTCAAAAAGCGGCCTTGCTGATCGCCTCAATCGTTGGGTTACGTTGACCCCGGCGGAACGCCAGACCCTGGCGCGTCTGGAAGAGCGGCCCCGGTCGATCAAGCGCGGCGGCGTGCTGATGGACGAACAGGCGCGCAGCGAGGAATTGTACATCGTCCAGCAGGGCATGCTGATGTGCTATGTCCTGCTCGACGACGGCAGTCGCCAGATCGTGCGCTTCCTGTTTCCCGGCGACCTCTTCGCGCTGTCGACCCTGGTCTATGGCCGGTCGCCCGATACGATCGTGGCGGTGTCGAACGCGGTCGTCTGTTCGTTCGACCGGACGCTGGTCACCTCCATCGCCGCCGAGCATCCCCGGCTGCTCAGCCTGTTCCTGGTCCTCAACCAGATCGAGCGGGTCATCACCACCGACCGGCTGGCGGGGCTGGGCCGCACCACGGCGCGCGCGCGGGTCGCGACGCTGCTCCTGTCGCTGCGCGCGCAGATGCGCCAGGCGGGGATCGATGTCTCCACCTCCTTCACGCTGGGACTGACCCAGGAGGAGATGGGCGATGCGATCGGGCTGACCGCCGTGCACGTCAACCGGATGCTGCGGCAGCTGGAGGATGAGGGGCTGATCCGGCGCGAGGGCGGCCGGGTGTTCCTGCTCGCCGAGCAGCGGCTGGTGCGCGAGGCGGGCTATGTCGACCGGTTCGAGGGGCTGGACCTGAGCTGGCTGCCCCCCGGCCGATAGGTCAGCCGCGCCCGCCCGCCAGACGTTGCAGATGCGGGCGGACCGTCAGGAAGCGCAGATAGGCCGCCTCCAGCACCCCCAGCGCGACCCGATTGCGCGCGGCGAGCCCCAGCGGGCGCAGCAGCGGAATGGCCCGCCACATCGCGGCGAAGGCCGCCGCGCCCGACAGCATCCGCCCGTCCTCGCGCGCATGGAAACGGGCGAGCATCGCCTCGCGATCGATCGGACAGGACGAACCTTCATCGATCGCGACGAACGCGATCCGCCCGCGCCGGTCGAGCCGCCGCATCATCGCGATCTCGCGACGGCACAGCGGACAGGCGGCGTCGTACCAGACGGTCAGGCTCATGCGATCCTCGCCTCGGTGGACGGCGGCGGCCCCGACCTGTCCGGGGCCGCCGCCTGCCATCAGAAAAGATCGGCGGTCATCACCTTGTTCCACACCGCGATGAAGTCGCGAACGAAACGGCGCTGGCCGTCCTCGGCGGCATAGACCTCGGCGATGTTGCGCAGCTGCGAATTGGCGCCGAAGATCAGGTCGTTGCGCGTCGCGGTGAATCGCGTCTCGCCACTGTCGCGGTCGTCGAGCGTGAATCGCAGCCCGGCATCGTCGCGCCTGGTCCAGACATAGTCCATGCTGGTCAGCACGCGGAAGAAATCGTTGGTCAGCACGCCCACCCGGTCGGTGAACAGCCCGTCCTGCGATCCGTCCCAATTGGCGCCCAGCACCCGCAGGCCACCCGCCAGCACGACCCATTCGGGCGCGCTGAGCGTCAGCAGCGCCGCCTTGTCGAGGAACAGCTGCTCGGGCGACACGCGGCCCCGGGTGATCGTCGCGAACTGATCGTCGACATAGTTGCGGAAGCCGTCGACCACGGGCTTGAGCCATTCGAAGCTGTCCGCGTCGGTCAGTTCGTCGGTGGTGTCGCGCCGTCCCGCGCCGAACGGCACCGCCTCGGCGAAACCGGCATCCGCCGCCGCCTTTTCGACCGCCGCGCAACCGCCCAGCACGATCAGGTCGGCCAGCGACACGCGCTTGCCGTCCATCGCCGCGTCGTTGAACGCCGCCATCAGTTCCCGGAGCCTGGCGATCACGGGCACGGTGCGGCGATTGACCACCCAGTCCTTTTGCGGGGCCAACGCGATTCGCGCGCCATTGGCGCCGCCCCGCTTGTCGCTGTCGCGATAGGTTACGGCCGCGGAAAAGGCGGTGAAGACCAGGTCCGACACCGACAGGCCCGAATCCAGGATCTGCTGCTTGAGCTGCGCGATCTCGGCCCCGTCGATCAGCGGATGGTCGCGGACCGGAATCGGGTCCTGCCACAGCAGGTCGGGCTCGATCGTCACCTCGGGTCCGACATAGCGTTCGCGCGGGCCCATGTCGCGGTGGGTCAGCTTGTACCACGCCTTGGAGAATTGCTCGGTGAAATAGTCGAAATCGGCCAGGAACCGCTCGCAGATCGGGCGATAGACGGGGTCGACCTTCAGCGCGATATCGCTGGTCATCATCATCAGCTTATGGGTCTTGCCCTCGATATGCGCATCTGGGGTGCGCGGCGCGTCACCGTCGACCGGCGTCCATTGCAGCGCGCCCGCCGGGCTGCGCGTCTGTTCCCATTCCAGGCCCAGCAGATTTTCCAGATAGCTGTTGTCCCACTGGGTCGGGTTCTGGGTCCAGCTGCCCTCGATGCCGTTGGTCATCGTGAACTCGGCATTGCCGGTGCCTTCGGGATTGTGCCAGCCCAGCCCCATTTCCTCGATCGGGGCGATTTCGGGCGGCGCGCCGATCCGGTCGGCCTTCACCATGCCATGGCTCTTGCCGAAGGCATGGCCGCCCGCGATCAGCGCCACCGTCTCCTCGTCGTTCATCGCCATCCGGGTGAAGGTGATGCGGATGTCGCGCGCCGAGGCCATCGGATCGCCGTTCGCATAGGGGCCTTCGGGGTTCACATAGATGAGCGACTGGTGCGAGGCGGCGAGCGGCTGTTCCAGGTCGTAATCGGCGTCGCCATTCTGCCCGCGCCACCGCTTGTCGCGATTGACCATCTCGTCGAACGAATCGACCTGGGTCATGTCGAAGACCTCCGGCCCCCAATAGGCCGCATCGTCGGCCTCCCACGCATCCTCGCGCCCGCCGCCGAACCCATAGGTGGGCAGCCCCATGATCTCGAGCGCGCAATTGCCGGTCAGGACGATCAGATCGGCCCAGGACAGCGCCGCGCCATATTTCTGCTTGATCGGCCAGAGCAGGCGACGCGACTTGTCGACATTGCCATTGTCCCACCAGCTGTTGATCGGCGCGAAACGCTGCATCGCCTCGCCCGCGCCGCCGCGTCCGTCGGCGATGCGATAGCTGCCCGCCGAGTGCCAGGACATGCGGATCATCTGCGGTCCGTAATTGCCGTAATCGGACGGCCACCAGGCGACCGAGCTGGTCAGGAACTGCTTGATCTCGGCCTTCAGCGCCTCGAAATCGATCCGGGCAAAGGCGGCGCGATAGTCGAACGCCTCGCCCAGCGGATTGGCGCGCGGGCCATGGCGGTGAAGCTGCTCGACGCGCAGGCGATTGGGATACCAGTCCGCCAGCGTCGGCGGGGTGGTGAAGGCACCGCCGATCCGGTCCCCGCCAAAGGGGCACTTGCCTTCAAGAACCGTCTTATAGTCTTCCATGCCTTGGCCTCATGCGTGTCGGATCGGGAAAGAAAATCACTGAAACACAGCGACATGCTGGCAAGATGAAGGTCAGTCCCCATCCCCGCCATGCGATGGCGCCGGCGGCATGTCGTCCGCGACCGGCGGACGAGCCCGCCGATCTTCGCGCGCAACAACGTCGCGATGGAGCGGTCGATCCTTTCGCGCGGGCGGTGGCGGTTAAAAAAATCATCATGGATCAAGTCGGTTGCTTGCTCCGCTGATGCGGATCATTTGCGGCCGCGATGCGTAACCGCACGGAGCCCGTGCGATCGGGCAGGCCGCAATGGAGAATGGCGACGATGCGATCGATGGCGATCATCGGGGCGGGCATGGCCGGGCTGTCCTGCGCCGCGCGGGCCGCAGAGGCGGGATGCGACGTCCGGCTGTTCGACAAGGGGCGCCGCCCCGGCGGCCGCCTGTCGAGCAAGACGGTTTTCGCCGAAGGGCTCGACTTCGCCTTCGATTACGGCGCGCAGTATCTGACCGCGCGCGATCCGCTGTTCAGGGCCCAGGTCGCCGACTGGGAAAAAGCGGGAATCGTGGCGCGCTGGCCCGCCGCCGGGGCGGATGCCTGGGTCGGCACGCCCGCCATGGCGACGATCCCGGCGCATATGGCCGGGGCGCATCAGGTCCGCTGGTCGACCCATATCCGATCGGTCGCACGCGACGCGACGGGCTGGACGCTGGTCCATGACGAAGGCTGCGAAGGACCGTTCGACGCGCTGGTGCTGGCGATCCCGGCCGAGCAGGTCGGCCCGCTGATCGCCGCGCACGACCCCGGACTGGCGCAGCGCGCGGCCGCCTGCCCTTCGGCGCCCTGCTGGACGGTGATGCTGGGGTTCGACACCCGGCTGTCGGTGGCGGACGTGCCCGCCCTTCGCGATCCGATCGACTGGGCGGCGCGCAACCCCGCCAAGCCGGAGCATGGCGGCGGCGAGGCCTGGACGATCCACGCGACCGAGGACTGGTCGCGACGGCATCTGGAACGCGATGCCGCCTCGGTCACCGCGTCGCTGTTGCGCGCTTTCGAGGAGCAGACGGGATCATTGCCGCCGCCGGTCCATGCCGCGGCGCATCGCTGGCGCTATGCCCGTTCGGCCAAGGGCGGGACGGGCGCGCATGTCCGGCCCGACATCGCGCTGGCGGCGTGCGGCGACTGGCTGATCGCGCCGCGCGTGGAGAGCGCCTGGATGTCCGGTCGGCAGGCGGCGGACGGTCTGTCGTCGGGATAGCGAGCGGGGGGCATCCCCCTCACCCGCGCGCGGTCACGCCTTTTCGAGCGTGCACTGAAGCGGATGTTGGTTGGCGCGCGCAAAGTCGATGACCTGCGCCACCTTCGTCTCGGCGACTTCATAGGAGAAGACGCCGCACACCCCGACCCCGCGCTGGTGCACATGCAGCATCACGCGGGTCGCATCGTCCATGCTCATCCGGAAAAACCGCTGAAGGCACAGCACGACGAATTCCATCGGGGTATAGTCGTCGTTGAGCATCAGCACCCGGTACGGTGTCGGCTGCTTGGTCCGCGCGCGGGTGCGGGTCGCGACGCCCAGGCCGGAACCGTCATCGTCGCCATGATCGGGCCCCTGGCCGGGCCCGCGCCCCGGCCCATTGCCGGTCATCCCCGAAGGCGGGGTGAGGAGATCGTTGTTCAGGGCCATGATGAGGTAAAATATGGCATGGCGGGGGGTGGGCACAAGTCCTTCGGCGGGTCGCCGTCGCAGAAATTGCCGCCTTCAATGAAAATCACGCGAGCGGGGGAGCAGGCGGACGTCGCGCGGGTGCACCCCGCGCGGCGCGACCGGCCCGCGCGGATCGGGCGAGCGGGTCGGCACGGCGGGCACATCCTCCAGCCGGGCGAGCATCGCGCTGCGATCCTCGACACCGGCGGTCATCAGATGGACGACGCCCTCCTCGCTGCGCTGGACCACGCCGTGGAGCAGCATCAACCGCGAGGCCATCACCGCGCGCCGATTCGCCTCGAAATCGCGCGCCCAGAGCAGCGCGTTGACGATTCCCGTCTCGTCCTCGATCGTGACGAAGATCGCATGGCCCTTGCCGGGCCGCTGGCGGACCAGCACCACCCCCGCCACCTTCGCCCGCCGCCCGTCGCGCAGATTGTGGAGGTCGGCGGCGGACAGCACCCCCTCCGCCGCCAGTTCGGCGCGCAGGAACGCCATCGGATGCCCCTTCAGCGACAACCGGGTCGCACGGTAATCGGCGCTGACCTGTTCGGACAGCGTCATGGGGGGCAGCGTCACCTCCGGCTCGGCGGCCATTTCGGGGGCCTGCATCGCGGCGAACAGCGGCAGTTGCGCCGCCTTCATCCGCCGCGCCTCCCACTGCCCCTCGCGCCGCCCCTGCCCCAGCGAGCGATAGGCGTCCCCCTGTGCCAGCAGGTCGAGCGCACGACGGGGAAGCTGCGCGCGGATCGCGACCGATTCGATCGTCTCATAGGGGGCGTGGGTGGCGATGGCGTTGCCCCAGTCCTCGCGAAACGCATCCAACTGGCGAAAGCCGAGCCGCAGTGCAAAGGCGCCGTCGCCACGCCGCTCCAGCCGATTGTCCCAGCCGCTGTGATTCACATCGACCGGCCGCACCTCGACCCCGCCATTTTCGCGCGCATCGCGGACGAGCTGGGCGGGGGCATAGAATCCCATGGGCTGGGCGTTGAGCAGCGCGCAGGTGAAGATCGCGGGCTGATGGCATTTCAGCCAGGCCGAAACATAGACCAGCCGCGCGAAGGACAGCGCATGGCTTTCGGGAAAGCCATAGGAGCCGAAGCCCTCGATCTGCTTGAAACAGCGCTCGGCGAAGTCGGGTTCGTATCCGCGCCGGACCATGCCGCCGATCATCTTCTCGCGGAAACCCTTGATGGTCCCCACATTGCGGAACGTCGCCATGGCGCGGCGCAGGCCATTGGCCTCGTCCGGCGTGAATCCCGCTGCCGTGATGGCCAGCTTCATCGCCTGTTCCTGGAACAGCGGCACGCCATAGGTCTTGCCGAGCAGCGTCCGCAATTCGTCCGCCGGGCCTTTGGTCGGGGACGGATAGCTGACCGGCTCCTTGCCCGCGCGGCGGCGCAGATAGGGATGGACCATGTCCCCCTCGATCGGCCCCGGCCGGACGATCGCGACCTGTACCACCAGGTCGTAGAATTCCTTCGGCTTCAGCCGGGGCAGCATGTTGATCTGGGCGCGGCTTTCCACCTGGAACACGCCGATGCTGTCCCCCTTTTGCAGCATCGCGTAGACGCGATCATCCTCCTCCTGCGCCAGATCGGTGAGGTCGGGGCGCGGCATCCCGTTGGCCTCCATCAGGTCGAACGCCTTGCGGATGCAGGTCAGCATGCCGAGCGCCAATATGTCGACCTTCATGATCTTCAGCTCGTCGATATCGTCCTTGTCCCATTCGATGAAGGTCCGCCCCTCCATCGCGCCGTTATGGATCGGCACCGTCTCGTCGAGCCTTCCTTGCGTCAGCACGAAGCCGCCGACATGCTGCGACAGATGCCGCGGCGCCCCCAGCAGCCGGTCGACCAGGGTCCGCAACCGCGCGATCTCCGGATTGTCGGGAGAGAAGCCGGTTTCGTGGAACCGCTTCTCCTCGAACTGCTTGGAAAAGCTGCCCCAGACGGTGCTGGTCAGCCGCTGCGTGACATCCTCGCTCAGCCCCAGCGCGCGGCCGACCTCACGCACCGTGCTGCGCGGGCGGTAATGGATGACGGTCGCGGCGATCGCGGCGCGGTGGCGACCATAGCGGTTGTAGATATACTGGATCACCTCTTCGCGCCGCTCATGTTCGAAATCGATGTCGATATCGGGCGGCTCGCCCCGCTCGGCCGATACGAAGCGCGAGAAGAGCAGGTCATGCCGGGTCGGATCGACCGAGGTGACGCCCAATATCCAGCACACCGCCGAATTGGCTGCCGAGCCGCGTCCCTGACAGAGGATCGGCGGCTTCAAGCCGCGCGCATGGCTCACCACGTCATGCACGGTCAGGAAGTAATGCGCATAGTGGCGCTCGCGGATCAGCGCGAGTTCCATGTCCAGCGTATCCCGCAACCGGGCCGGAACGCCCTCGGGGAACCGCGCGGCGGCCTCCCGCCGGACCAGTTCGTCCAGCCAGTCCTGCGCCTCCCATCCTTCGGGCACCGGCTCATGCGGATAGTCGTAGGACAGGTGCTCCAGCCGGAATGTAATCCGGTCGAGGATCGCGATACTCTCGTCCACCGCCCCCGGCCGGTCGGCGAAGAGCCGTGCCATTTCGGCGGCGGGCTTCAGGTGCCGCTCGGCATTGGCCGCCAGCCGCCGTCCGCCGGTGCGGATGGTCAGCCCCTCGCGGATACAGGTCAGTATATCCTGTACCGGACGGTCACCGGGTTCGGCGAACAGCGCATCGGTGGTCGCGAGCAGGGGCACGCCCCGCGCCTCGGCCAGCGCCGCCTGCGCCACCAGCCGTCGTCGGTCCGCGCCCCCTCTCGGCATGGTCACGCCCAGCCACACCCGCCCCGGCGCCGCCGCGACCAGCCGGTCGAGCGTCGCCGCCAGCCCTGGATCGGCACGCCGGGGCGGCAGCATCGCATCCGGCATCGGCTCGCAGGCGCGCGCGGAGGATTCCGGCAGCGCGATCAGCAGCAGATCCTGGGCATGGCGGACCAGATCGCCCAGCCCCAGGATGCAGCCGCCTTTCCTCGCGCGCTTGTTGCCCAGCGTCAGCAACCGGGTCAGCCGCCCCCAGCCGGTGCGGTCGACCGGATAGGCGACGATGTCGGGCGTGCCATCGGCAAAGACCAGCCGAGCGCCGACGACCAGGGTCGGCGGCGGGGGGGCGCCGATCTCCGCCGCTGACGCGCAGGCCTTTCGCCAGGCCTTGAGGGCGCGCACGACTCCTGCGACGGTGTTGCGATCGACGATGCCGATGCCGTTGAGGCCCAACTCATAGGCTCGGGCCACCATATCCTCGGCCGGACTCGCGCCGTCGAGAAAGGAATAATGCGTCGCCGCGACCAGTTCGGCGAAGGCGGGCATTTACCGTTCTGCCCGTGCTGGCGGGATCGTGGCGAAACTCGACCTTCCCTGCCCCACACACCCCACCCCGGCGAAGGCAGGGGTCCAGTTTCGCACCGATGGGAATGATGGGCCGACGTCACCCCAACTGGATCGCGGCCTTCGCCGGGATGGTGCGTTACAGAAATATCGTTCTTCTCGAAAGCGCGACACCCCTCCGTCAGCGCTATGCGCTGCCACCTCCCCTTGCAGGGGAGGAATTGGAATGGGGCTCCTCATGCGAACAGCCCGTGCACATACCAGCGCGGCCGCTCGGTCTCGCTGTAGAGGCCGTGGCGGAAGATCCAGAAGCGCCGCCCGCGCACATCCTCCACCCGGTAATAGTCGCGGGTCGGCGGCGCCATGTCGGCGCGGCGCCACCATTCGCCCGCGATCCGCTCGGGCCCTTCCGCGCGCGCCACGTCGTGCAGCTTGCGCCGCCAGCGAAAGCGCGCGGGCGGGCCGTCGGGCGTTTCGGCGGCGAGCGACTCGATCGGCTGGGGCGGATCGAACAGGTGGATGGGGCGCGACGGCGGCTCGCCCGGCTCGGGCCGGGTCCATTCGGCCCTGGGGGTCGGGTCGGTCGCGGGGAGCAGCAATTCGGCCTGTTCGGGCATATGGCTGTCGCGCGGATGGATTCGCCGCACCCGCTCGCGCCCCAGCCTTGTGCCCAGCCGGTCGATCAGCGCGGCGACCGCCTCGGTCCTGGCCTCGCCCCCCTCCAGCCGCAGCTGCACCGCGTCCAGCTTCTCGGCCAGCCCCACGTCCAGCCGGATCAGGTCATAGCCGAAACCGGGGTCGAGCGGATCGGCCAGCGCCTCGATCCGCTCGCGGAACAGCCGCAGCAGCACCGCCGGGTCGCGCGTCGGCTGCCCCGTCTCGACGCGCAAGGCCTGCACCTCGCCATCCGCGCGGAACAGGCGCGCGTCCCAGCGGCGGCCGCCCTCATGCCGCTCTTCCAGCGCGCGCGCCGCCTCTCCCGCCAGTTCCTCCAGCACCGCCAGCATATGCTCGGTCCGCGCCACCGGCTCGGCAAAGCGGCGCTCCACCGCGATCGGGGTCGCGACGACGCGCGGGGTCAGCGGGCTGTCCTCCTCGCCGGTCAGCCGCCGGAGCGCGGTGGCCGCCTCACGCCCGAATCGCGCGGCGATCGTCGCCATCGGCCGCGCCAGCACATCGCCGACCGACTTCAGCCCCGCCGCCACCAGCGCCGCACAGCCATCCTCGTCCAGTTCCAGCGCGGCGACGGGCAGGCGGCGGATCGCGCCCATCTCGTCCGGGGCGGGTGCCCCCGCATGCCGCGCCAGCGCGCGCGCCGCCTCGGGCGTGTCGCCATAAGCCAGCCGGACGGTGATGCCGCGCCTGGCCATCCGCGTCTCGATATCCTGGGCCAGCCCGCGCTCGCCGCCGAACAGATGGTCCGCTCCGCCCGAATCGAGCACCAGCCCCTGTGGCGGGTCGAGCGCCACCGCCGGGCTGTACCGCCGCGCGCCCTCGGCCAGCCGTTCCAGCCAGTCGGCGTCCGCCGCCGGATCATAGGGATACACCTCGACCTCGGGCACCCGCGCGCGCGCATCGGCCAGCGTCAGCCCGACCGACAGCCCCGCCGCCACCGCCGCCGGGTCGAGCGCGGCCAGGCGCATCGCCCCGCCCACCGATTCGGCAAAGGCAATCGGCGCGTCACCCCGCGCCACGAACAGGTGCGGGCGGCGTGCCCGCAACCGCTCGATCGGCAACCAGGGGAAGACGAGGGCCAGATAGCGGCGCGGGATCGAAGCTCTGCGTGTCACGGTTCCACTCCACACGCCACCGGGCGCCCGCGGGCCCTCCCCGTCGGCGCAGCAATTCCAGATCATAGGCGGGCGCCCCCGGCGCATCGGCGGCGAGCGCGCGCGACGGGGCGGGCGCGACCGACCAGCGGGTCGCGGCGGCGCTGGGCACGACCTGCCCGCCCACCCGCAACAGGATCATCATCACGCCCGAGGCTTCGGCGGCCAGCATCAACCGGCGCGAGGCGGTGAGGTCGAGCCCGCGCATCGCCCCCCAGCCCTCGGCGATGACGCTGCCCAGCCCCGGACAGCGCGCGCCATCGGCGGCGGCGCGGAGCAGCGCGGCATCGTCGGCGACCACCACCACGACCAGTTCGGCGGGGTCGAGCCCCATCGCGATCAGCCCCGGCCCATGGAGTCGCCCGCCCTGCCGCTCCGCCGCCTCGGTGCGCAGCCACAGGGTCGGCCGCGCCGCGCCGGCCAGCACGCATCCGATCGCGAACCCTGCGCCGCTGGCCGCCGATTCCTGGGAAAGCGCATGAACCTCATGGAGTTGCGCCCGCGCCAGCCGGGGTGGCACGCCTTTTCCTTTCCCCTCTTCGCCGTCACGCGCCTGCTCCACCAGCGCAGCCGCGCGGCGCAGACGATCGATCAGGGCAAAGGGCTCCTCCATATATGTTCTTGTAATGTTCTGTTGGCGGAGTCGCCAGCCGTAAAAAAATTGAAAAAAGTGCTTGCCGGATTCGAAACCCACATCTAATAGCCCGCCTCACCCCAGCCGGTCAGCCGGTTCGGAACGCCAGAGCGGGCGTAGCTCAGGGGTAGAGCACAACCTTGCCAAGGTTGGGGTCGAGGGTTCGAATCCCTTCGCCCGCTCCAGCGATCTCTCGGAAGAGATCGCCTTCGTCGTCAGCGACGATCCCATAAAATCTCACATTACCTGCATATCGTCCCTTGCATGGAAGCGCCAATCTGCCGTGCCGTTCAGCGGTCGAGAGCAGCTCCTTCGCTCGTTTGGGGACCATGACCGCCATATCGCGCGACCTGATCGTCATTCGGCCTTAGATCCGCCCCATGCCGATTCGCCCTGCCTCCCCCGCCGATGCCCCCGCCATCGCCGCGATCATCCTGCCGGTGATCCGCGCGGGCGAAACCTATGCGCTCGACCCCGCCATGTCCGAAGAGGCCGCGCTCGCTTACTGGTTCGGCGGGGACAAGACGGTCTTCGTCGCGGAGGAGGATGGTGCGATCCTCGGCACCTATTATCTGCGCGCCAATCAGGCGGGCGGCGGGGATCATGTCGCCAATGCGGGCTATATGACCGCCCCGGCCGCGCGCGGCAAAGGCGTCGCGCGGGCGATGGCGCTCCATTCCTTCGACCAAGCCCGCGCGCGCGGCTTCACCGCGATGCAGTTCAACTTCGTGGTCGCCAGCAACGCCGCCGCCGTGCATCTGTGGACCGCGCTGGGCTTTGCCACGGTCGGCCGGGTGCCGGGGGCGTTCCGGCACCCGGCGCTGGGGCCGGTGGAGGCGCTGGTCATGCACCGGCCGTTATAATCAACTCTCGCGCGCGACCTGGAAGCCCGCAAAGGACTGGCTGACCGGCATCAGTTCCAGCCGGTTGATGTTGAGATGCGGCGGCAATTCGGCGACCCAGAGCAATGTCGCGGCGATGTCCTCACCCGTCATCGGGTTGGACCCGGCATAGAGCGCGTCCGACGCCGCCTGGTCGCCGCCGGTGCGAACCGTGGTGAACTCGGTTTCGACCATGCCCGGCTCGATCGAGGTGACGCGCACCCCCTTGCCGTGCAGGTCGGCGCGCAGGTTGAGCGAGAATTGCTTCACGAACGCCTTGGTCCCGCCATAGACGTTGCCGCCGGTATAGGGATAGTTCGCCGCCACCGAGGACAGGTTGATGATCCCCCCGCGCCGTTCGATCAGCCGGGGCAGCAGCCGATGGGTGATGGTGACGAGTGCGTCGATATTGGTCGCGATCATCGTGCGCCACTGGGCCAGGTCGCTGTTCTGGGCGGGCTTCGTGCCCAGCGCCAGCCCGGCATTGTTGATCAGCAGGTCGATCCCCGCGAAGTCGGGCGGCAGGTCGCCCAGCGCGGCGTCAAGCGCCGCCTCGTCGGTGATGTCGAAGGCGAGCGGATGGAAGGCCCCGCCCAGTTCCTCCGCCAGCGCCTGGAGCCGGTCCGCCCGGCGCCCGGTGCCGATCACCCGCCAGCCGCTCGCGACGAACGCACGCGCGGCGCTGGCGCCGATTCCGGCGGTGGCGCCGGTGATAAGGGCTGTCTTGGTCATGCAGTCATCTCCTTGGAGCAGGCCGGTGTCGTAGCGGCTGCGACCCGTCGATGGCAAAGACCCGCCGGGGGCTTTGCGTTCCGCCCCCCTTTCGAAGCCGGACGGCATCCCCACATAAGGGCCCTTCCCGCCCGCCATCAGGACCGCCCATGCCCCGCCCCCTCCGGATCGATTTCGTCTCCGACATCTCCTGCCCCTGGTGCATCATCGGCCTGCGCGGGCTGGAGATCGCGCTGGAGCGGCTGGCGGACTCGTCGGGCGCGGCGGTGGAGGTCGATCTGCACTTCCAGCCATTCGAGCTGAATCCCGCCATGGCGCCCGAGGGCGAGAATATCGTCGCGCATATCGGCCGCAAATATGGCGCCACCCCCGAACAGTCGGCGGCCAACCGCGCGACGATCCGCGAGCGTGCGGCGGCGGTGGGCTTCACCATGGCGATGGGCGACACGTCGCGAATCTATAACAGCTTCGATGCGCACCGCCTGCTCCACTGGGCGGGGATCGAGGGGCGCCAGGCCGCGCTGAAGCACGCGCTGTTCGACAGCTATTTCACGCAGGGACAGGATATTTCGAATCGCGAGATCCTGGCCGCCGCCGCCGTCCGTGCCGGTCTGCCCGAGGACGAGGCGCGCGCGATCCTGTCTTCCGACCGCTATGCCGCCGAGGTGCGCGAGGCGGAGCGGCTGTGGCAGGGGCGCGGTATCCAGTCGGTGCCCGCCATCGTGATCGACAACCGCTATCTCATCTCGGGCGGACAGCCGCCCGAATCCTTCGAGCAGGCGCTGCGCCAGATCCTGGCCGCCGAACCTGCCGACGCCTGAATCTTTGGGAAAGGACACGCCATGACCGACACCCGTTACGCCAAGACCGAGGAAGCCCTGGCCAGGCTGACCCCCGAGCAATATTATGTGACCCAGCAGAGCGGCACCGAGCGCCCCGGCACCGGCGAATATCTCCACACCCGCGAGCCGGGCCTGTATGTCGACATCGTCTCGGGCGAGCCGCTGTTCGCCTCCGCCGACAAGTTCGATTCGCATTGCGGCTGGCCCAGCTTCACCCGGCCGATCGAGCCCGCCCATGTCAACGAGCTGCGCGACACCACGCATGGCATGATCCGCACCGAGGTCCGCTCGGCGCATGGCGACAGCCATCTGGGCCATGTCTTCCCCGATGGCCCGCGCGATCGCGGCGGCCTGCGCTACTGCATCAACTCGGCCTCGCTGCGCTTCGTGCCGCTCGGCGAGATGGAGGCGCAAGGATATGGCGACTATGTCGACCAGGTCCGCGCGGCGGAGCACGGCTGACCCGATCCTCCCCGGCGCGGGGGAGGATTGACGTTTACGGCACCTTTTGCCCCCCGGATCGTTAGGCCCGCGCAACGATAAGTCTTGGAAAACGGGGGGCTATAGGATGGCGATGATCTGGGGATGGGCGCCGTTGCTGCTCGCGGCCCCGCTGTCGCCGCAACAGACCACCGACCCCGTCCCCACCGCCGCGCGCATCACGCCCGATGCCGCCACCGGCGATACGCAGCAAATCCCGACCCGCCGCCGCGCGGTCCGCCCCTCCGACAGCGCGCCGTCGGCGATCACCGCCGATACGCGTCGCACCCCGCCGCCGGGGATCATCGGCGACTGGCACAAGATCCGCACGCGGCTGAACGAACGCGGCATCACCGTCACCGCGCGCTATGCCTCCGAAAGCGCCGCGAACCTGACCGGCGGGCGCAAGACGCTGTTTCGCGAAACCGGGCAGTTCGATGCGGGCGCGCTGTTCGACCTGGAAAAGGTAATGGGGCTGAAGGGCGGGGCGTTCCAGGCCACCCTCACCTATCGGCGCGGCCGCAACCTCAGCGACGACGCCAATCTGGGCACGCTGCAACAGGTGCAGGAGGTCTATGGTCGCGGCCAGACGCTGCGCCTGACCCAGTTCTGGTACGAGCAGCGGATCGGCGAACGGTTCGAGCTGAAGCTGGGCCGCACCAATCCGGGCGAGGATTTCGCCATCTTCTCCTGCCATTTCATGAATCTCAGCTTCTGCGGCGCACAGCCGGGCAATCTGGTCGGCGACACTTGGCAGAACTGGCCGGTCAGCCAGTGGGGCGCGCGGCTGCGCTACGAACCGCGCGACGACCTGTATGTCCAGGGCGCGGTCTATGAGATCAATCCGCGCAACCTGGATACCGACTTCTTCATCGGCCATTTCAAGGGCGCGACCGGCGTGCTGGTCCCCGCCGAGATCGGCTGGATCCGCAACCCGACCGCCGGGCGGATCGGGTCGTACAAGCTGGGCGGCTGGGTCGCGACGGCGGATGCGGCGGACGTCTTCCTGGACATCAACCGTCGTCCGATCGCGATCACCGGCCTGGCCCCGCTGGAGCGGAGCAGCCGCTACGGCGTCTATATCAATATCCAGCAGCTGCTGACCGGCGCGACCAAGGACGGCAAGGCGGAAAACGGCCTCAGCGTCTTCCTCAACGCGACCCAGGCCGACCGTGCGACCAGCGTCACCGACAATCAGGTCGCGGTGGG
The DNA here is from genome assembly GCF_030818415.1 of Sphingomonas sp. SORGH_AS_0950. Taxonomy (NCBI): domain Bacteria; kingdom Pseudomonadati; phylum Pseudomonadota; class Alphaproteobacteria; order Sphingomonadales; family Sphingomonadaceae; genus Sphingomonas; species Sphingomonas sp. SORGH_AS_0950. The sequence continues at coordinate 2,545,265 of NZ_JAUTAE010000001.1, read as the reverse complement.
CCTGTTCTACAAGGGGCTGGTCCCCGCCGTGCCGGGCGACGTGCTGGGCTTCGGCGTGGCGCGGACGCATGTGAACGGGCGGGTGGCGCAGGGCCAGCGGCTCGATCCCGCCCGGCCCGCAGTGCAGGGATCGGAATATGCCGCCGAAGTCTATTACAGCATCCACCCCGCCGAATGGCTGGAGATGCGGCCCAACGTCCAGCTCATCCACCATCCGGGCGGCTATTCGCAGGCCGACGACGTCACCATATTGGGGCTGAAGGCTGCCTTTACGCTGTAACACCCGCGATTCACGACCCGTTCAATAGACGGCGCGCAAGGACAGGCGTGCCCAAAGGAGTGTTTTGATGATCCGTTCGATTGTGGCGTCCGCCCTGCTGGCGCCGACCGCCATGGCGATGGTCGCCGCCCCCGTCCCCGCGCTGGCCCAGGCCAATGGCGACCTGGCGGCGGTGCAGCGCCACCTGCAATCGGTGCAGACGATGACCGCCGACTTCACCCAGACCGACCGCGCGGGCAAGGTCCTGACCGGCACACTGACCATGAAGAAGCCGGGCAAGATTCGTTTCCAGTATGAAAAGGGCGTGCCCCTGCTGATCGTCGCCGATGGCGGCGCGCTGACCTTCATCGATTATTCGGTCAAGCAGGTGCAGCGCTGGCCGATCAAGAACTCCCCGCTGGGCGTGCTGCTCGATCCCAGCCGCGACATCGGCCGTTATGCCAAGGTCGTGCCCAGCGCCGATCCCCGCCTGCTCTCGGTCGAGGCGAACGACCCCAAGCATCCCGAATATGGCAAGATCACCCTGGTCTTCGCGCGCGACGCCGCCGCGCCGGGCGGGCTGATGATGCAGGGCTGGGTCGCGCTCGACAGCCAGAATAACCGGACCACGATTCGCCTATCCAACCAGCGCTTCGGCGTGCCGGTGGACGACAAGGCGTTCCGATTCAACGACCCGCGGAGAGCGGCGGCACGAAACTGAACGGTCGCGGACTATTTCATTCATCCAGGCGACAGGTTTCCTGTCCTATCAGGGCCTTGCGGTTGAGGGGCGTTCGAGATTCCCCCCTGTTGCTCGGACAGGCACCCTCATCCCGCCTGCGTGACGAACGCTAGGTCGGCCCTCGCTCCATGCCCCCGGAGCGGGGGCCTTTCTTTTTCTGCATCCCTTCTTCTCGACCCCGGCGAAGGCCGGGGCCCAGTCGCCATGTCGCTGATGGCGCGCATCACGTTGCGTGGGAGGCAAAGACGCCGCGCCCCCGATGATCCGCCGTATCTGGACCCCGGCCTCCGCCGGGGTGGTACGGAGATATGCAACGCCACCCCATGAAGCGGGTAATCTTGTCTCCCCCCCCTGCCCCCGCTACATCGGCGCTCGTGAAAATCGCCTCCTGGAACATCAATTCGGTGCGCTTCCGCGCCGCTATCGTCGAGCAATTCCTGACGGAAGCCGCGCCCGATGTGCTGTGTCTTCAGGAGACGAAGGTCGTCGATGACGACTTCCCCTTCGATCTGTTCCGCTCGCTCGGCTATGAGCATATCATCATCCATGGCCAGCGGATGCACCACGGCGTCGCGATCGTGGCCCGTGTCCCCATCACCGAGGACGACCGCCTCGACTGGCAGGCCAATGCCGAGGCGCGGCATGTCGGCATCCGCCTGCCGAACGGCGTGCGGCTGGAGAATGTCTATATCCCGGCGGGCGGCGACGTGCCCGACCGCGAGGTGAATCCGAAATTCGGCCAGAAGCTCGATTTCCTCGGCCGCATGATCGACTGGTCGGGCAAGCTCGACTGCCCCACCATCCTGACCGGCGACTTCAACATCGCGCCGCTCGAATCGGACGTGTGGAGCCACAAGCAGCTGCTCGACGTGGTGAGCCACACCCCCATCGAGGTGGAGACGCTGGCCAGGCTTCAGGCGTCGAACGACTGGGTCGATCTGGGCCGCCACTTCGTCCCCGCGCCCGAGCGGCTCTATACCTGGTGGAGCTACCGCGCGAAGGACTGGGCGGCGTCGGATCGCGGGCGGCGGCTGGACCATATGTGGGCGACGCGCGACGTGGCCGAGAAGGCGGTGTCGCATCGGGTGTTCGAGGGGTGCCGCAGCTGGCTGAAACCCTCCGACCATATCCCGATCATGACGGAATTCGATTTTTGAGCGCTGATGCCAAGGCCGCCGCACGCGCGATCGATGCGCTGCGCCGGGGCTGGCCGATCGCGATTGCGGGCCAGCCGCTGCTCGCGGTCGAGACGGCCGATCCGTTGCGGCTGGCCGCCTTCGATCCTGGGGCCCGCGCGCCGGTGCTGATCTCGGCGGGGCGGGCCGCAACGCTGAAGCTGACCAACCAGCTCGACGCCGCCGATCCCGACGCCGCCGTACTGGTCGAGCGCGCGCCGTGGATCGACTTCGCCGCCGCCACCGCGCTCGCCGATCCGCAATTCGACCTCGCAACCCCGCTCAAGGGCCCCTATCGCGCGCTGCCCCTGCCCGATCCGGCGGTCGCGGCGGCGGCGGTGCGATTCGCGCGCATCGCAGGGATGCTGCCCGCCTTCTTCGTCGGTGGGACCGGCGTCGAGGCCGAGCTGTCGCTCGCCGATATCGCCGCGCATGAAAATGCCGAGGCGCTGGCCATCGCCACCCGCGCGCGGCTGCCCGTCGCGGGCGCCGAGAATGCCGAGATCGTCGCCTTCCGTTCGCCCCATGCGGCGGGCGAGCATGTCGCCTTGCAGATCGGCCAGCCCAATGGACAGCCGCCTTTGGTGCGGCTGCACAGCGAATGCCTGACCGGCGACGTGCTGGGCAGCCTGAAATGCGATTGCGGGCCGCAGCTCCATGCCGCGATCCAGGCCATTGCCGAGGCAGGCTGGGGCATCCTGCTCTATCTGCGGCAGGAAGGGCGCGGGATCGGACTGGTCAACAAGCTGCGCGCCTATCAGCTTCAGGATCAGGGTTTCGACACGGTCGACGCCAATACCCGGCTGGGCTTCGCGATCGACGCGCGCGATTTCGGGGTGGCGGCGCGGATGCTGACCCTGATGGGGCAGGACCAGGTGCGGCTGCTGACCAACAACCCGGCCAAGGTCGCGGGGCTGGAGGCAGCGGGGGTGCGCGTGGTCGAGCGCGTCGCGCACAGCCTGCCGCCCAATCCGCACAATGAACGCTATCTGGCGACCAAGCGCGACCGGACCGGGCACCAGCTTTAACGCTCTGCCTATCCTCCGTTCGCACTGAGCGAAGTCGAAGTGCACGCCCCGCGCTCAGCCACAAGGGTCATTCCCGTGGCCTTCGACTTCGCTCAGGCTGATCGGAGCGTTGGGCGCTCAGAACCCCAGTTCGCGCCGCACATCGGCATAATCCTGCGCGATCGCCGCGACGCCGATCTCGCGCAGCCGCTGGTCGTGGCCGACGCCGCAATGCGTCCCCATGCACATGCCGATGACATGGCCGCCGCTGGCCACCGCGCCGGTCGCGCCGACGGGGGAGTCCTCCAGGATCGCGCAATCCTCGATCCGCACGCCCAGCCGGTCGGCGGCAAAGAGATACAGGTCGGGCGCGGGCTTGCCGCGCGTCACATGCTCGCGCCCGCTATAGACATGATCGCCGAACGCCTCGCGCAGGCCCAGATGGCGCAAATGCCGGTCGAGCCAGACGGTCGGGCTGGACGACACCACCGCGCGTGGGAAATCGGCGGGCAGCGAGCGGACGAAATCGACCGCCCCCGCGATCGCCGCGACGCCCTCTTCCATCGCACGGACATCCTCGACGCGGCGCGCCTCGTAAAAGGCCTCGGGCAGCGTGTGGCCGATCCGTGCCTCGATCGTCGCGACGAAGTCCTTCCCCGCCAGCCCCATATAATGGTGCATCGCCTCTTCGGGCGTATGCGGATGGCCATTGGCGGTCAGCCATTCGGCGAGGTGGCGATTGCCCTCATATTCGCTGTCGATCAGGACGCCGTCGAAATCGAACAGCAATGCGGCGAAGCGGTTCATCCGCGTGCTCCGAACAGCGCGCTGCCGACCCGGACATGGGTGGCGCCCAGCATCGCGGCGACCTCATAATCCTCGGACATGCCCATGCTGAGCTTCGCCAGCCCCAGCTCGCGCGCCATCTTGGCGAGCAGCGCGAAATAGGGCGCGGCGTCCAGCCCGTGCGGCGGGATCGCCATCAACCCGACGATCGGCAACCCGGCGGCGCGCGCCGTCTCCAGCATGGCGGGGGCTTCCGCGATGGCGCAGCCGCCCTTCTGCTCCTCCTCGCCGATATTGACCTGAAGGAAACAGTCGGGCCGCCGCCCGCTCTTCTCCATCGCCTCGGCCAGCGCGGCGATCAGCGAGGGACGGTCGACGGTGTGAATCGCATCGAACAGCGCGACCGCGTCACCGGCCTTGTTCGACTGGAGCTGGCCGATCAGATGGAGTTCGACGCCCGCATAATCGTCGCGCAGCGCGGGCCATTTGGCCGCCGCCTCCTGCACGCGATTCTCGCCGAAGACACGGTGGCCGGCATCCAGCAGCGGGCGGATCGTGTCGGCATCATGCGTCTTGGACACCGCGATCAGCGTCGGGCTGGGGTGATCGCCTAGCTTCGCGGCACGCTGGAGCTGGGTGGAGACGGTGGAGAGGCGGGAAACGCTGTCGTCGGTCATGCCCCGCGCTATAGTGCCCGCAATGGCCGACCGATACCCCGAGACATGGCTGATGACCGACGAGCGATTGGGGGACGGGCTGTGGGCCGCCTTGCGGCGGCTGCCGCCGGGATCGGGGGTGGTCTTTCGCCACCATGCCACCCCCCCGGCCGCGCGGCGGGCGATTCACCGGCGGGTGTTCCGAATCGCGCGCGCACGGCGGCTGCTCCTGCTGGTGGCGGGCGGTGGCCTGCCTGGCGACGGGGTGCACAAGCGCGGCCGGGGTCCGGGTCTGCGGAGCTGGCCCGCACATGACCGGGCGGAGGCGGTCGCGGGATGGAAGGCCGGGGCCGACCTGCTGTTCGTATCGCCGCTATTCCCCACCCGCTCGCATCCCGGCGCGCCGAGCCTGGGTCCGGCGCACGCCGCGCGGATCGGGCGGGGGCTGGACCTTCCCCGAATCGCGCTGGGCGGGATGACCGCGAAACGCTTCCGCCGGTTGCGCGGGCGATTCGAGGGCTGGGCCGCGATCGACGCCTGGGTTGCGGTTTAACGCAGCGAGCCGCCTCGCCATATGATCCGTTGCGGCTTTCATATTTGGTTCGCGCGGAGGCGCAGAGGACGCGGAGAAGGGCATCCCTCTCATTCCTGCTTGTTGGGCAGAGTAATAACGCGTCGTCCGAAGCGTCGACGGGACAGCCAATCCGAAGATCCCAGCCTTTGCTGGGATGACGAACAAGGGCCGATGACTATTTAGCGCTGCCTTTCCTTCCCTCGCCCCTCGCAGAGGGGAGAGGGTTGCGCAGACTTGGTCTTTGCGTAGCAAAGGCCTAGTCGGAGCTGGGTGAGGGGTGGGCTCGCTTAGCGAGTGGCGAGTCGGTCAGACCTAGAGAGACGCGTCGGAACCGCTCGCTACCAGGCGGTTCGCGCTTAGAAGCGGAAGGCCGTTCCCAGATACACCGCCTGGCTGTTGCGGCGATCATCGTCGAGTCGCGCCAGACGCTCACGGTCCGAGCGATAGCGGACACCCGCGGTCACATCGAGATTGCGCGTCAGCGAATAGGACCCGCCCATGTCGAGCGAATAGCTGGACGGCATGTCGACCAGCTTGGCCGTCGCGTCGATCGGGCGATCGGTCGACGCCTTCACCCGGCCGGTGAAGCGATTCGCGGTATAGCTGACCGCGACATCGGCACTCTCACGGCTGCCCGGCATGCCCGCCAGGTCCACCCGAGTCACGTCACCCGACACCGCCAGCCGCTTCCAGCCAACCGCCACGCCCAGATTGTAGGAGATCGGCGCCAGGCCGACGGTCGGCGCGGTGTTGGCGGCGATCCGCTCGTCATTGGTGCGGCTGGTCCGGGCACGCACCGCGACGGTCACCGCACGGCTGACGCCGCGCTGGCTTTCCGCCGGGGTGAAGCGCAGGTCGCCCGCGTCGAGCCCGCTCTTGGCGAACAGCGCCGCCAGCCGGGGATCGGCCGCCGCCGGGGTGAAGCCGCCGCTGGCGCGCAGCGAAAGGCTGCGCTTGATGGGCTTGCCCCCCTGCTCCACCGCGCCGATGGCGGGCGCGACCAGAGCCGTCGTGGCGGCGAGCGCCCCGATAGCAATTCCGATCACCACACGCCCGAACGACACGGTCCACCCCTTTATGGAAACCCCTTTGTAGGGATCGTCCTAACATGAAAAGGCAGGTGAGCGATCCCATTGTTACGCCCCCATGGGCGAATCTTGTCCGACTGTTGCGCACGATCCACAGAATCGGGGAAACGCCGCCCATCGTCCGGGCGCTTGCCGGGGTGGCGGGGCCCCTGTAGAGGCTATAGCCAACCCTTATTCCCAGTCAGGACAATGCCGATGCTTCGCCGTTCCGCCACCGCGTTCGCGGTTATCGCCGCCCTGTCGCTCGGCGCCTGTGCCGGCAAGAAGGATCGCCCGCAGGCCGATCTGGCCGCGTCGAAGGTCACGACGATCGGCGTCAATTCCTATCTGTGGCGCGCCAGCCTCGACACGCTCAGCTTCATGCCGCTGGCCGAAACCGACTCGAACGGCGGCGTGATCGTCACCGACTGGTATATCAACCCGCAGGTCCCGACCGAGCGGATGAAGGTCACCGTCACCATCCTCGACCAGGATCTGCGCGCCGACGCGCTGCGCGTCACCGCGCTGCGTGAGGTGAACCGCGGCGGCCAGTGGGTCGAGGCGCCCGTCCAGGCCGCCACCATCCAGAAGCTGGAAGACATCATCTTGACCAAGGCGCGCGACCTGCGCCGTGCGTCGATCACGAACTGATAAAAGACGAGAAGAATGGCCTCGCGTTTCAACGCCCTGAAATCGGATTCGACCTGGCAGCGGATCTGGGAGGAGCGGCGCACCTTCGCCGCCGACGATCACAGCCCCAAGCCGCGCAGCTATGTCCTTGAGATGTTTCCCTATCCTTCGGGGCGCATCCATATGGGGCATGTCCGCAACTATACGATGGGCGACGTGCTGGCGCGCTATCGGCGGATGATCGGGCATGAGGTGCTCCACCCGATGGGCTGGGACGCGTTTGGCATGCCCGCCGAGAATGCCGCGATGGAAAAGGGCGTCCATCCGGGCGGCTGGACCCGCGACAATATCGCGACGATGAAGGCGCAGCTGAAGCGGCTGGGCTTCGCGCTCGACTGGACGCGCGAGATCGCGACCTGCGAGCCCGATTATTACGGGCATGAGCAGGCGCTGTTCCTCGACCTGTATGCGGGCGGCCTGGTCTATCGCAAGGAATCGGCGGTCAACTGGGACCCGGTCGACATGACCGTGCTCGCCAACGAACAGGTGATCGATGGACGCGGCTGGCGTTCCGGCGCGCTGGTCGAGAAGCGCAAGCTGAACCAGTGGTTCCTCAAGATCACGGACTTCGCCGACGAGCTGCTGGAGGGCCTCACCACCCTCGAGCATTGGCCCGACAAGGTGAAGCTGATGCAGGAGAACTGGATCGGCCGCAGCCAGGGTCTCCAGTTCCGTTTCGCGCCGGTCGCCCCCTTCGCGACGCCGATCGAGGTCTATTCGACCCGCCCCGACACGATCTTCGGCGCCAGTTTCGTCGCGATTGCGGCGGATCACCCGATCGCGCGGCAGCTGGCCGAGACGAATGCTGAGGCGGCCGCCTTCATCGAACGCTGCAAGGCGGGCGGCACCACCGCGGCCGAGCTGGAAACGCAGGAAAAGCTGGGCTTCGACACCGGCTATCGGATGCAGCATCCTATGGACGCCAGCATCACCCTGCCCGTCTATATCGCGAACTTCGTGCTGATGGATTACGGCACGGGTGCGGTGATGGGCGTGCCTGCGCATGACCAGCGTGACCTCGACTTCGCGCGCAAATACGGCCTGTCCGTCACCCGCGTCGTCGCCGATGGCGACACGACCGCCCCGGTGTTCGAGGGCGACACCGCCTATACCGGCACCGGCCAGCTGGTGAATTCGGGTCCGCTCGACGGGCTGGATGTGGAGGCCGCCAAGGCCGCCGTCATCGCGCGCGCCGAAAGCGAAGGCTGGGGCCAGGGCCAGACCGTGTACCGCCTGCGCGACTGGGGCGTCAGCCGCCAGCGTTACTGGGGCACGCCGATCCCGATCATCCATTGCGAGGATTGCGGCGCGGTGCCGGTCCCCAAGGACCAGCTGCCGGTGACGCTGCCCGAGGACGTCACCTTCGACGTTCCCGGCAACCCGCTCGACCGGCATCCGACCTGGAAGCATGTCGACTGCCCCAATTGCGGCAAGCCCGCCCGGCGCGAGACCGACACGCTCGACACCTTCGTCGATTCGTCCTGGTATTTCATCCGCTTCGCCAGCCAGCCCAAGGATCGCCCGTTCGATCCCGAGGTCGTTAAGAAATGGCTGCCGGTCGGGCAATATATCGGCGGCGTCGAGCATGCGATCCTGCACCTGCTCTATGCCCGCTTCTGGACGCGCGCGTTGAAGCATATCGGCCTGATCGACGTGGCGGAGCCCTTTGCGGGCCTGTTCACGCAAGGCATGGTCACGCACGAAAGCTACAAGTCGTCGGACGGCCGCTGGCTGGCGCCGGGCGAGATTCGCGACGGCATCGAGATCGCGACCGGACAGCCGATCACCGTCGGCCGCGTCGAGAAGATGTCCAAGTCCAAGAAGAACACCGTCGATCCCGAACCCATTGTGGATCAGTACGGTGCGGACGCGGTGCGCTGGTTCATGCTGTCCGACAGCCCGCCCGAGCGCGATCTGCCCTGGTCCGAATCGGGCATCGAGGGGTCGTGGCGCTTCGTCCAGCGCCTGTGGCGCCTGTTCGACGGCTCGGAGGCCGCCGAGGGCGAGGACAAGGCGCTGTCCCGGAAATTGCACCAGACGATCGCGGGCGTCGCGACGGATATCGAGGCGCTGGCCTTCAACAAGGCGGTCGCCAAGCTGTACGAGCTGGTCAACGCGATCGAAAAGGCCAAGCCGTCGGCCGCCCGTAACGAGGCGATCCGCACCACCATGCTGCTGGTCGCGCCGATGGTGCCGCATCTGGCCGAGGAAGCCTGGGCCGGTATGGGCCAGGACGGCCTGATCGCCGACGCCGCCTGGCCGGTGGTCGATGAGAGCCTGCTGGTCGAGGACGAGGTCACCGTCGCGGTACAGGTCAACGGCAAGCTGCGCGACACGCTGACCGTCGCCAAGGGGCTGCCCAAGGACGTATTGGAGGCGACCGCGCTGGCGTCGGACAGGATCGTCCGCGCGCTTGATGGCGCAACGCCCAAGAAGGTGATCGTGGTGCCCGACCGTCTGGTGAACATCGTCGCATGACCCGCCCCCTTCCCCTGCCCCTCTTCTGTCAAATCGCAGCTGGTCTGGCGCTGACGCTGGGTCTGTCGGGCTGCGGGCTGCATCCGCTTTATGCGGGGGGCGGCTCGGGCTCGGTCGCGACCGCCTTGTCGCAGATCGAGGTTGCCCCGATTCAGGGGAAGGCGGGCTGGCTGATGGCCAATGCGCTCAACGACCGGCTGGGCGGCAAGACCGGGAATGCGCGCTATCGGCTCGATGTGAAGCTGGACGACCAGATTCGCGGGCTTGGCGTGCGGCGCGACGACTCGGTGGTGCGCGAGCGGCGAATCCTGCGTGCGCGCTATCAGCTGGTCGACCAGACGAGCAATGCGGTGCTGGTCGACGCCACCGCCGGATCCGATGCCGGGATCGACGTGGTCCGGTCCGAATATGCCACCATCGCGGCGGAAAATACCGCGCTGGAGCGGCTGTCGGTGATCGTCGCGGACGAAATCGTCGCGCGGCTGGCCACCTATGCCCGGTCGCGCCCCGGCGAGGCGATGGCGCCCGCGCGTCCGTGACGGCGCGACCGCTGTGAAAGCCCCCTGCTCTTGAAAGCCCCCCGGCCTTGAAAGCCAGCGCCAACCAGATTCGCCAGGCGCTGGGCCGCCCCTCGCCCGACACCCGCCTCTATCTGTTGCACGGGCCGGACGAGGCGGGGGCCGCCGAACTGGCCCGGTTGCTGGCCAATGCGATGGGGCGCGATGCCGAGCGGATCGATCTCGATTCGGCGACGCTTAAGAGCGACCCCGCCCGCCTGACCGACGAAGCCGCCGCGCTGTCGCTGTTCGGCGGGCCCCGGCATATCCGCATCGCCAGTGTCGGCGAGGAAGGGCTGGCGGCGTTTACCGCGCTGCTCGAAGCGGAATCGGCGGGCAATCCGGTGGTCGCCATCGCCCCATCGGTCAAGACGACCGCCAAGATCGTCAAGCTGGCGCTGGAATCGCCCCGCGCCATGGCCTTTGGCTGTTACGCCCCCACGGCGGCGGATGCCGAGCGGCTGGCGACGACGATGGCGAGCGAAATGGGGCTGCGGCTGGCGGCGGGCGTGGCGGCGCGGCTGGTCGATGCCGCCGCGGCCGATCGCTCGGTCATGACCCGCGAGTTGGAGAAGCTCGCGCTCTATGCCGACGCCGCCCCCGATCGCCCGCGCGAGATCGACCATGGTGCGCTGGACGCCATCGGTGCCGATCTGGGCGAGGTCGAGATGGGCGATGCGGTCGAAGCGGTGGTCGAGGGCCGCGTCGCCGATCTGGGCGGCGAACTGGCCTTGCTGGACGAGGGTGGCGCCTCCCCCATACCCTGGCTCCGCGCGCTGGCCCGCCGCCTGGTCGCGCTGGCCGAAATGCGCGCCGATATCGACAAGGGCGAGCCGGTCGACGCGGTGATGAAGCGCCACCGCGTCTTCTTTCGCGACGAGGCCCGCACCGCCAAGGCGTTGCGCCGCTGGACCCCGGCGATGCTGGCGCGCGCACTGGCTCGGATTCGCGCGGCGGAGCGGGCGGTGATGGCGCCGGGCAATGCCGGTGCCGTGCTGGCGGAGGCCGAGGCGACGATCATCGCACAGGGCATTGCCCGGCGGGGGTGATCGCCCTTGGGCTTCGACTTCGCTCAGCCTGAACGGGGCTTGGGGATCTTTACCAACACCCGTTCAGGCGGAGCGAAGCGGGGCCCACACCCCATTCAGAATTCAAAAGCGAGTTGCGCCGGTCTGCGGAACAGACCAGCGTCCCCCTTTCAAATACCCTCACCGGTCAGCCGCTGGCATACCATGTCGAGCTGATCGAGCGTCGAATAGCTGAGGGTCAGCGTGCCGCCCTTCTCGCCATGCGCGATCCGCACCGACAGGCCCAGCAGATCGGCGAGTTGGCCCTCCAGTGCCGCGATATCCGCATCTGCCGCGTCCATCCCGTTGCCGCGCGGACCCGATTTGTCCGAATCCGCCGACGCCTTGCGCCCGCCGCCCTTGGCCTCGCGGGTCAGCTTTTCGGTCTCGCGCACGCTCAGCGCGCGTCCGATCACCTGATCGGCCAGCGCCTCGACATCCTCCGCCCCAAGCAGCGCGCGGGCATGGCCCATCGACAGGGCGCCGGTGACGACCTGCTTCTGCACCGATTCGGGCAGTTCGAGCAGCCGCAGCAGGTTCGCGACATGGCTGCGCGACTTGTGGACGATCTTGGCCAGCGCCTCCTGGGTATGGCCGAACTCGCCCGCCAGCCGCTGATAGGCCTGCGCCTCTTCGATCGCGTTGAGGTCCTGGCGCTGGATATTCTCGATCAGCGCGATTTCGAGCGTCTGGGCGTCGTCAAAGTCGCGGACGACGACGGGCACTTCGTGCAGCCGGGCACGCTGCGCCGCGCGCCAGCGGCGCTCGCCCGCGACGATCTGATAATCCTTGCCATGCGGACGCACGACGATCGGCTGGATCAGCCCGCGCGCCGCGATCGAGGCGGCGAGTTCGTCGAGCGCGGCTTCCTCGAAATGGCGACGCGGCTGGTCGGGATGCGGCGACAAGGCCCCCACGGGCAGCATCCGCACGCCACCGGGTATCTGCTGATCGCCCGGCTGGATCGGCGTCTCGCGCGCAATGTCACCGAGCAACGCCCCCAGTCCGCGCCCGAGGCCGGGACGCGGGCGCTTGGCCGTTTCCGTGCTCATGCCGCCGCCGCTCCCGGCTGGGTGGTCAGCGGCAGGCGCGCGATCAGCTCGCGGGCCAGCGCGATATAGGCCTGGCTGCCGACGCAGCGATGGTCATAGATCAACGCAGGAAGTCCATGGCTGGGCGCCTCCGACAGCCGGACGTTGCGCGGAATCACCGTATCGAACACCACACCTCCCAAAACCGCGCGCACATCCGCCGACACCTGATCGGTCAGCCGGTTGCGCCGGTCGAACATCGTCAAAGCCACGCCGAGAATCGCCAGCCCCGGATTGAACCGCGCGCGTATCCGCTCGACCGTGGTCAAAAGCTGCGACAGCCCCTCCAGCGCGAAGAACTCGCATTGCAGCGGCACGAACAGCGAATCGGACGCCACCATCGCATTGATCGTCAGCAGCCCCAGCGAGGGCGGGCAGTCGACCAGCACGATGTCCCAATTGCCCTGTGAGCGGCGCATCGCATGATCGAGCCGATGGGTGCGATTCTCGTAATCGACCAGCTCCAGCTCGGCCCCCGACAGGTCGACCGTCGCGGGCACGACGTCGAGGCGCGGCACCTGCGTATGGACGACCGCATCGTCGATCCGCGCTTCCCCCAGCAGGACGTGATAGCTGGAGAACATGCGCTGGCTGTTGGGAATACCCAGCCCCGTCGAAGCATTGCCTTGCGGATCGAGGTCGATCAGCAGGACATGCAGCCCGGTCGCGGCCAGCGCGGTCGCTAAATTGATGGCGCTGGTGGTCTTGCCCACCCCACCCTTCTGGTTCGCGATGGCAACGCAGATCATCGGGCCCCTACTCGGTCGAGGATCACGATCGACGAATCCGCCGAGGTGATGCTATGTTCCACGTGAAACACGAAGCGCCAGTGCCGCTTGAGGGTCTTGATTTCGCGCTCGTCCAGGCGGCCGCGCGGGAGCAGCCACCGCGTATCCTGTTTGCCGCAATGGGCCGCCGCGCGCAAAAGATTTTCGACTGTCGCCACGGCGCGAGCAGAAATAATATCCGCCTTGATCTCCACCGCCTCGATCTTGGAGGCATGGACGCTGACCCGGTCGGCAACCCCCAGCGTCTCGGCACAGTCGCGCAGGAAATCGGCGCGGCGCTTGCGGGGCTCGACCAGCGCGACCTTGCCCGGCCAGGCCAGCGCCACGACCATGCCGGGAAAGCCACCCCCCGTGCCGATATCGACCCATTGCCCATCAGGCCGATCCGCCAGCGGAACCAGCTGTACCGAGTCGAGCGCGTGCCGCGACCAGATGGTCGAGATGGTCGAGGGAGCGATGAGATTCTGCTGGTCGTTTTCCACGACCACCAGATTGAGGAAATGGTCGATCCGGTCGGCGGCTTCCGCCCCGAAACGCGCGACGATCCAGTCGCGGGCCTGGTCTTCGGTCATGCCGCCATCTTTCGTGCGTGGAGAAGAACCGCCGACAAGGCGGCGGGGGTGATGCCGCGAATGCGCGATGCGGCGGCCAGCGTCGCGGGACGTGCCAGACCCAGCCGGTCGATCATCTCCTGCGACAGACCGGGGATGGCGGCATAGTCGATCGTGGCGGGCAACAGGATCTGCTCGTCGGCGCGCAACCGCGCGACCTCCTCGGCCTGACGCTCGACATAGGGGGCGTAGCGCGCATCCTCCAGCGTCTCGGCCACAACGGCCGGGTCACACCCCTCCGCCGCCTCGGGCGCGACATGCGCCAGCGTGACCCCGTCGAAGCGCAGCCACTCATAGGCGGACCGGCGGGCGCCATCCTGCGCGATCGCCGCTCCGCCGCGCGCCAGATCGGAGGCGGTGCGGATGACCGCCAAACGGTCGCGCAGGGTCGCCTGCTGCGCCTGCCGCCGCCGCCGATGCGCCAGCCGCTCGGGCGACAGGCATCCCGCCGCCTCGGCCATCTCCCCCAACCGCGTCTCGGCATTGTCGGCCCGCAGCGACAGCCGATATTCGGCGCGCGCGGTGAGCATGCGATAGGGTTCGGTCACGCCCTGCAACACCAGATCATCGATCATCACGCCCAGATAGCTGGAGGCGCGGTCGAGGATGACGGGGTCCAGCCCACAGGCGAGTGCCGCCGCATTGAGCCCGGCGATCAGCCCCTGCCCCGCCGCTTCCTCATACCCTGTCGTGCCGTTGATCTGGCCCGCACAGAACACGCCGGGAAGCGCCCCCAGCGCCAGCCGCGCATCGAGCGCGCGTGGGTCGATATGGTCATATTCCACCGCATAGCCGGGCAGCGTGATGACCGCGCGCTCCAGCCCCGGCATGGAGGCGATCATCGCCCCCTGCACATCGGTCGGCAGCGAGGTCGACAGGCCGTTAGGATAGACGATCGGATCGTCCAGCCCTTCCGGCTCCAGGAAGATCTGATGGCTGTCGCGGTCGGCGAAGCGCTTGATCTTGTCCTCGATCGACGGGCAATAGCGCGGGCCGTTCGCCTCGATCGCGCCGGTGAACAGCGGCGAGCGGTGAAAGGCCGCCGCGATGATCGCATGGGTCTCTTCGGTCGTCCGGGTGATCGCGCAGGCGATCTGCGGCAGCGGCCGTACCGCCGTCATCGGCGACATGGTCCAGGGATCGGTGTCGGACGGCTGCTCGTCCAGCCTGGCCCAATCGATGGTGCGCCCATCCAGACGCGGCGGCGTGCCGGTCTTCATCCGTGCCATCGGCAGGCCCAGGCCACGCAGCTGCTCGGCCATGCGGGTCGCGGCGCGCTCGCCGATACGGCCGCCCAGATGCCGCTCCTCGCCCCGGAACAGCCGTCCGCCCAGGAAGGTCCCGGTCGCCAGCACCACCGCGCGACAGACCAGCACCGAGCCGTCGGCGAGCTGCACACCGGCCACCCGGTCGCCCTCCAGCACCAGCGCCTCGGCCTCGCCCTCGACGATCGTCAGGCCGGGTTGCGCCGCCAGCATTGCCTGGATCGCCCCGGCATAGCGCCGCCGGTCGGCCTGGACGCGGGGGCCCTGCACGGCGGTTCCCTTGCTCCGGTTGAGCATGCGATAGTGGATCGCGCCCTGATCCGCCGCGCGACCGATCAGCCCGTCAAAGGCGTCGACCTCGCGCACGATATGGCCCTTCCCCAATCCGCCGATCGCCGGATTGCAGGACATGGCGCCCAGGCCATGACGATCGAAGGACAACAGGGCCGTCTGCGCGCCCCGGCGCGCGGCCGCTGCGGCGGCCTCGGTTCCCGCGTGACCGCCACCGATCACTACGACATCAAACATGCCCCCGCCCTATCGCAAGCGGCGCGCAGCGTCAAAGACGATCCGTGGCAAAACGTTCCACGTGGAACATCACTTGCCCAGGCAGAAGCGTCCGAACAGGGCATCGAGCATCGTCTCGGTCGCGCTGACCCCCAGCACCGCCGCCAGCGCTTGCCGCGCCACGCGCAGTTCCTCGGCGATCAACAGCACGTCATCGCTCTGAGCGGTGAGCAGCGCCTGTGCTGCACGGCGGCATTGATCCTGCTGGTGCCGCTTGAAACCCAGCGCGTCCTCGCGCGGGAGCAGGGTCACCGCATGCGCCGCAATCGCGTCCCAGACCATGGCCACCGTCGCCGCGTCGTCCCGCCGCACCGCCAGCGCCCGCCCCTCGGGCAAAGCCTCGCGCCCCGGCAGATCGGCGCGCGCGTGCAGCCAGATCGCATCGTCGCGCGGTGGCGGAGCATCGGCCATCCATAGCAGGATGTCGGCCTGTTGGATCGCCTCCTGCGCGCGCGTGACGCCGATCGCCTCGATCACATCGTCGGTATCCTCGGCCAGACCCGCCGTGTCGGTCAGCACATAGGCGATGCCGCCGCGCAGCACGCTCGCCTCGATCCGATCGCGCGTCGTCCCCGCAATCGGCGAGACGATCGCCGCCTCGCGTTCGACCAGCAGGTTGAGCAGGGTCGACTTGCCGCTATTGGGCGGCCCCGCCAGCACCACCCGGATGCCGTCATGCAGCCGGTCGACCGGCGGCTGGTCGACCGCCGCCAGCATCGTGGCGGCCAGCGCGGTCATGTCGCTCCTGATCCGCGCCACCATGGCGGCGTCGAGCGGCACGTCATCCTCCTCGGCGAAATCGAGCATCGCCTCGATCCCGGCGGACAAAACGGAGAGCCGGTCCATCCAGCCGCGCAGCGCCTGGCTCACCCGTCCCTCGACCGCGCCGATCGCGGCCCGCCGCTGTCGCTCGGTCTGGGCTTCGAGCAGATCGGCCAGCCCCTCCGCCTCGGCGAGATCGATCCGGCCGTTGAGCAGGGCGCGGCGGGTAAACTCGCCCGGCTCGGCCCGGCGAACACCGGGTGATGTCGCCAGCGCCGCCTCGACCGCCGCCACCACTGCGCGGCCGCCATGGCAATGCAGCTCGACCAGATCCTCGCCGGTCGCCGTCGCCGGGCCGGGGAAACAGAGCATCAGCGCCGAGTCCAGCACCGCCCCCTCCCCGTCGCGCAAGGTCCGCAGCCCCGCCCGACGCGGCGCGGGCAGACGCCCGCCCAGCCGCTCGGCCGTCGCGAACGCCGCCGGGCCGCTGACCCGGATCACCGCGATGGCGGCCGGGGGCTGCCCGCTCGATACGGCGAAGATCGTGTCGCTCACCGGATCAGCCCTTCTGCCCCTCGAACATGCGCCGCCACATCGCCATGCCCGCCTCGCCCATCGGGGCCCAGCTGCGCATCATCGCCTCGACCATTTCGGGCTTCACCCCCGACTGCATCGTGTCGAGCATCATCTGGACATAGCGCTCGTGAATCGGCGTCAGGTCAGGCAGGCCCATCGCACGCCGCGCTTCTTCGGGCGTGCAGTCGATTTCCACATTCACTTTCATGCGCCATTCTCCATCGCGACCAAGCCGGGCATAAGGCGTTATGATCGCGTGGACCACAGGAGACCAGTAGACATGACCGGGACCAAGACCATCGCCGCCGGCCACGGCGACGGCCAGTTCAACGCCTATCACGCCGAGCCGCAGGGACAGCCGGGCGCGGCGATCATCGTCATCCAGGAAATCTTCGGCATCAATGCGGGCATCCGCCGCAAATGCGATACGCTGGCCGAGGCGGGCTATCTGGCCGTCGCGCCCGATCTCTTCCACAAGATCGCGCCGGGTATCGAGCTCGACCCCGACGTCCCCGACGAGATGCAGCAGGCGCTCGACCTGATGGGCCGGTTCGATCAGGACGGCGGCATTCGCGATATCGAGGCGACGATCAAGGCGATCCGCGACGAACATGGCGCGGACTTCAAGGTCGGCGTGGTCGGCTATTGCCTGGGCGGACGGCTGGCCTTCATGACCGCGGCGCGGACCGATGTGGATGCCAGTGTCGGCTATTATGGCGTCGGCATCGACGGGCTGCTCGGCGAGAAACATGCGATCGCCAAGCCGGTGCTGCTCCACATTCCGGAAGAGGATCATTTCGTCGACAAGGACGCGCAGAAGCGGATGCACGAAGGGCTGGACGATCACCCCAAGGTGACGTTGTACGACTATCCCGGCGAGGATCACGGCTTTGCCGCCGAATTCGGCCAGCGCCGCTCGGAGGAGTCGGCCAGGCTGGCGGACGAACGCACCATGGCGTTCTTTGCGGAGCATCTCCGCTGATACGAAAAAGGGGGGAGCCGGTCGGCACCCCCCTTCCCTTTTACGCCGCCTTGGCGAGCGCCTCGGCGATCAGTTTGCGGCTGTTGTCCACACCGTAGAGCGCGATGAAGCTGCCCATGCGCGGCCCCTGCGCCGATCCCAGCAGCGTCTCGTACAGCGCCTTGAACCAGTCGCGCAGCGACGGGAAGGCGTCGGTCTTGCCGATCTCATAGACGATGTTCTGGATATCCTCGGCACTCGCTCCCTCGGGAAGCGCGGCCAGCTGTGCGTCGAGCTGGCGCAGCGCCTCGGCCTCATGCGGCTCGGGCGCGCGGCGCTGGAGCGTCGGGGCGACGAAGTCACGCGCATAGGCCAGCGCATGGTCGATCAGCCGGTCCAGCTCGGGATATTTCGCGGCCGAGGCTTCCGGCACATAATTGGCGAGATAGCCCCAGACCTGCTCCTTGGTCGCCTCGCCCATCACGCCAACCAGATTGAGCAGCAGGCCGAACGTCACCGGCAGTTCACCCTCGGGCAGCTTGCCGTCATGGATGTGATGCACCGGATTGCCCAGTTGCTCCTTGAGCGACTGGTTGGGATAGTTGACCCGGAACTGCCAATATTCGTCCACCGCGCGCGGGATGACGCCCATGTGCAGCTGCTTGGCCTTTTTGGGTTCGCGGTAAGCGAAGAAGGCCAGGCTCTCCTCCGGCCCATAGGTCAGCCACTGGTCGAGGCTCAGGCCATTGCCCTTGGACTTGGAGATCTTCTCGCCATGCTCGTCGAGGAACATCTCATAGTTGAAGCCCTCGGGCGGGCGGCCGCCGAGCACGCGCGCGATCTTGGACGACTGGGTGACCGAGTCGATCAGGTCCTTGCCCGCCATCTCGTAATCCACGCCCAGCGCGACCCAGCGCATGGCCCAGTCGACCTTCCATTGCAGCTTGGACAGGCCGCCCAGCGCCGACTGGACGATCCGCTCGCCCTCATCCTCGAACGCGATCAGGCCCGCCTCGGCATCCACGACCTCGATTGGCACCTGAAGGACGATGCCCGACTTGGGGCTGATCGGCAGGACCGGCGAATAGGTGGCGCGGCGCTCGGCGCGCAGGGTCGGGAGCATCACATCCTGAATGCCCTGGAAATGCCGGAGCACCAGCCGCAGCGCATCGTCGAACCGGCCCGAGGTGTAATAGTCGGTCGAGGAGGCGAACTCGTAATCGAAGCCGTAGCGGTCGAGAAACTGGCGCAGCATCGCATTATTGTGCGCGGCGAAGCTGTCGCACGTCTCGAACGGATCGGGCACCTGGGTCAGCGGCTTGCCGAGATGCTCGCGCAGCATCTCCTGGTTGGGGACATTGTCCGGCACCTTGCGCAACCCGTCCATATCGTCCGAAAAGGCGATCAGCCGGGTCTTCTGGTCCGACAGCGCATGGAGGGCATTGCGGACCATGGTGGTGCGAAGCACTTCGTTGAACGTCCCGATATGCGGGAGCCCCGAGGGGCCATAGCCGGTTTCGAACAGGATCGGCTCGCCGCCCGGTTTGCCGTCGGGATAGCGTTTGAGGAGCTTGCGGGCCTCCTCATAGGGCCAGGCCTTGGACTCGAGAGCGGTGGAGCGAAGTTCGTCTGTCATGATTTTGCCTCTGGCAAGCCGGGGGGCAATTCACAACGTATTTTGCGATTTCCACCGGCTATCCGCTCTTTGCCCACAGAGTTATCCACATTGCGGGTTGTTCCACGTGGAACAGCTAAGGGGGTATTGCTGGGCTTTCCCTCCCCCATCCCCTCCCGCTTGCGGGAGGGGCGTGGGTTGGTGAAGCGTTATGCGCGCCATGAATGAGTGCCCTGCTGGGAGGGTCGGACAGCAAACCCGTTGGCCTGAACGATTCCAACCCCATTCCCCGTTGCCAACCTGTTCCCACTCCCCCAAATCATCATCGTGACCGCGCTTCCCCACCCCGCTCTTCACGCCAGCCATAGCGGTGTGTGGATTTCCACCAGCGGACAGACCCGCGCCGTCTCGCGCGGCGAGGCGATCGGGCTGGCGTCGGAAACCCCGGTGATCCTTCTCAACGCGCCGTTGATCGGGCAGCGGCTGGGCTATGCCGAATTGTCGGGCCTCGACATCCTCGAGTTGTTCGCATTCCTGCGCCCCGCCCAATTCGCGGTCCCGACCCCGCATGGCCTTGCCCGTGCCTGCGGACTGGAGCCGCCGGAAAGCGATGCCGACGTCGCGGCCTTCCTCCTCCGCGCGACCGAGACGTTGCTCGCCATGCCCGACGGCGCCTGGCCCGAGCGCGAGGGTGCCTGGACCGCCGCGCAGAGTCTGGCGCGACTCCGCTGGCCCTGGGCACCGCTGATCGGTCCGCGCCTGACCCGGCCCGAGCGCAACGAACGCTGGCTGTTCAGCGCGCTGCCCGAATGGGAAGAGGATGCCCCCCGCCCCGCCCCGCGCACCATCGACCTGCCGCCGCAGGATTCGGAGGAGCGGCTGGTCCGGCTGACCGGCGACGGGGCCGAGGAACGGCCGGGTCAGCGCGCCTATGCCGCCGCGGTCACCGCCGCCTTCGCACCGCGCGCGGTTCGCGACACGCCCAACATGGTCCTGGCCGAAGCGGGGACCGGCATCGGCAAGACCCTGGGCTACCTCGCCCCCGCCAGCCTCTGGGCCGAGCGGGCGGGCGGCGCGGTGTGGATCTCGACCTATACCAAGGCGCTGCAACGCCAGCTGAGCGGCGAGACCGCGCGCATCTTCCCCGACGCGGTGCTGCGCAAGGAACGGGTGGTCACGCGCAAGGGGCGGGAGAATTATCTCTGTCTGCTCAATCTGGAGGACGCGCTTCAGGGCGGGTTCGCGGGACGCGCGGCGGTGCTGGCGCAGCTGGTCGCGCGCTGGGCGGCCTATACCGGCGATGGCGATATGGTCGGCGGCGACCTGCCCGGCTGGCTGACCACTTTGTTCCGGCGCAACGGATCGGCCGCGCTGACCGATCGGCGCGGCGAGTGCGTCTATGCGGGCTGCCCGCATTATCGGAAATGCTTCATCGAGCGGGCGGCGCGCGCCTCGGTGCAGGCGGACATCGTCATCGCCAACCATGCGCTGGTGATGGTCAATGCCGCGCGCGGGCGCGAGACGCAGACCCGGCCGACCCGCTATGTCTTCGACGAGGGCCATCACCTGTTCGACGCGGCGGACTCGATGTTCGCCACCGCGCTGACCGGATCGGAGACGATCGAGCTGCGCCGCTGGATCCTGGGCCCCGAGGCCGGGTCGCGCGGACGGCGGCGCGGTCTGGCGGCGCGGCTGTCCGATGTCGCCAGCTATGACGAGGGCGGCAATCGCGCGATCGGCGATGCGGTGCAGGCCGCGCATGCGCTGGCGAGCGAAGGCTGGCTCGGCCGACTAGCGGAGGGCCAGCCCTTCGGTCCGATCGAGACGCTGTTGGCGGCGGTGCGGGGGCTGGCCTTTGCCCGCGCCGAACAAACCGGCGATGCGGGCTATGGTCTGGAGACCGAACTCGCCGACCCCTCCCCCGAACTGATCGATGCCGCCGGTCCTGCTGCGCACGCGCTCGACGCGCTGCTCCGCCCCCTGGTGACGCTCGGCCAGCGGCTGGAGGCGGTGTTGCAGGAAGCGCCCGACTGGCTCGACGGTCAGGCGCGCGCGCGGGTGGAAGGCGCGATCGCGTCGATCGCCTGGCGCGCCGAGACGGTCGCCGCCTGGTTGTCGCTGCTGGCGCGGATCGGCGGCCCTGCCGATCCCGACTTTGTCGACTGGCTGGCGGTCGACCGGGTCGAGGGGCGCGAATATGATATCGGGCTGCACCGGCACTGGCTCGACCCCACCCGCCCCTTTGCCGAAATCGTGCTGAAGCCCGCGCATGGCGCGCTCGTCACCTCGGCGACCCTGCGCGCGGGCGGCGACTGGGACGTGGCGGAGGCGCGGACCGGCGCGCCGCATCTGGCGCGTGGCCCTGCCCATTTCGTCGCCCCCAGCCCGTTCGATTATCCGAGCCGGGCCGAGGTGCTGATCGTCACCGACGTCAAGCGCGGCGACATTCCCCAACTGGCCAATGCCTATGCCCGGCTGATCGCGGCATCGCGCGGGGGCACGCTGGGACTGTTTACCGCGATCCGACGGTTGCGCGGCGTGCATGGCCGGATCGCCGACCGGCTGGCGCGCGAGGGGCTGGCGTTGCACGCACAGCATGTCGATCCGATCGACACGGGGACGCTGGTGGATATCTTTCGCGACGATCCGTCGGCGTCGCTGCTCGGCACCGATGCGCTGCGCGACGGGGTGGACGTGCCCGGCGCTTCGTTGCGGCTGGTGGTGATGGAGGGCGTGCCCTGGCCCAAGCCGACCGTGCTGCATGCCGCGCGCAAGCTGGCGGGGGGCGGCAGCGCCTATGACGACCGCATCGTCCGCGCGCGACTGGCCCAGGCGTTCGGCCGGTTGATCCGCCGCGCCGACGATCGCGGCGCCTTCGTGCTGCTGTCCGCCGCCATGCCGTCGCGCCTGCTCGACGCCTTTCCACCAGGCGTGGCGATCGCGCGCGTCACGCTCGACGAGGCGGTCGCGCGGGTCGCGGCCCGGCTTTCCTCCGACGCCGGGATCGGGCATGGATCGGTGGACACCCCGCTGGCCGCCGCGACGGAGAATCCGATCCGATGAAGACGCTGACGCTGCTTCGCCATGCCAAATCGAGCTGGGACGATCCCGTCGCCCGCGACTTCGACCGGCCGCTCAACGCCAAGGGGCGGCGCGCGGCGGCGATGATGGGACGCCATCTGAAATCGCTCGACATGGCCTTCGACCATATCCTCGCCTCGCCCGCCGTCCGCGTGATCGAGACGCTGGACGAAGTGTGGAGCGGCTATGGCCGCAAGCTCGCGCCGGTCTGGGACAAGGCGCTCTACCTCGCCTCCTCGGCCAGTCTGCTCGATCAGGTCCATGCGCTGCCCGATGCCTGCGACCATGTCCTGATGGTCGGGCATAATCCCGGGCTGGAGGATCTGGTCCTCGACCTGACCCGCGACGGCGAACTGCGCGACCGGGTCGAGGAGAAATATCCCACCGCCACCGTCGCGCAGCTGACCCTGCCGATCACCCGGTGGGCGGATGCCGCTTCACACAGCGCGACCCTGATCGCCTTTATCCGGCCGCGCGACCTGGATCCCACGCTGGGGCCCGACACACCCTGACCTGACCCCTGATAGGCTGTGGGCCGATCTGTCGGAAAATGATCCCAAAAACCGTTGGCGACCTGTTGGCCATCTGTTGATAGCCTGTGGATAATCCGGAAAAAGTGGCGTGAATGAAGGAAGTTACTCCTTCCCCTCCAGCTTGGCCTTCAATCCCGCCAGCGCGCCGAACGGCCCGGCCTCATCCTCGCTGATCACGCCCGCTTCCTTCAAGGCCGCCGCCGCCTGGGGGCTGCGCGGAAACGGGTCGAGTGAGAGCGCCATGGTTTCGGCCGCGGCCTCGCCCAGATCGATCGTGCCGCCCTCGATCTCGATCGTGTCGAGCGAATCCTCGGACAGCTCGATCTCCTCATCGCCGCCATGGGCCGAAGGTTCGACGAAGCGCAACGCCACCGGCTCGTCGACCGTGGCGGGCACCGGGTCGCCGGTCACCGAACAGGGCTGGGCCACCTTCGCGCGGACCGTGCCGGTGACGAGGATGCCCATCGCATCGCGCCGGACGACCAGATCGGCGGTAAGGGCGTCGATCGACACCAGTCCGAACCGCCCGGCCAGCGCACGGCGCTCCTCCTCCGAGGCCTGGATCGTCACGGGCTTTTCACGCTCGCCGATCGTGTCGATCTTTTCGGGGCGGCTCCATTCGGGGGTCACGGCAATTCTCCCATTCTCAATCGGGCCAGCGACACCGCCGCCAGCCGTTCAGACAGATCGCGCATCCGATCGCGCACATGGGCGACGGCGTCCGGACCGGCGGGCGCATCCCCCCGATACAGATTGCGGAGCAAGGCGGCATCCAGCGCCGCCCCCTCCCCCGCCAGTCCGTCGCGATAGGCGGTCAGGCGGCCGCCGAGCATCGCCATCATCCGGCCGATATGCTTGCCGACCACGATGTCGCCGATGCCCAGCTCGCGCAACTGCCCGTCCATGTCGGTGACGAAGCGTTCGGTCAACCGCGCGGCCAGCGCCGCCCCCTCGGACTCCCGCTCCAGCCGGATCAGGACCAGCGATAGGATCGCCGCGATCATGTCGAACCGGCCATCGACCGTGTCGGGCACCGCGCCCTCGACATACCAATGCGGTTCGCGCGCGCGCAGCACCACCGCGTTGTAGAGCGGCAACGCCTCGTCCCCGTCGCGCCCGAAATAGCGCGCCACCATCCGCTTCAGCCAGCCCGCGGCCATCCGCCCCTCCCTCGCCTTGCGCGATCACACCCGCGCGAGTGCTTGTATGCGTCTTTCCCTTGGCATATCGAGGGGGTGACGGTCGAGCGGATCGACCGCCTGTATATTTGCCTGTGCGGCCGATCCCCCGGCCCGGAGATGATGATGAGCGTTTCTTCGACCCGCGCCCTCGGGCTTGGCCTGGCGATGGCCTTGGCCGCGTCGGCCTGCACGCCGCTGCGGTCGCATCAGGGTTATGTGGTCGACACCGATCTCGTCAACTCGATCCAGCCGGGCGTGGATAACCGCCAGTCGGTGCTCCAGACGCTGGGCACGCCGACCATCTCCAGCCAGTTCGGCGGCGGCGACTGGTATTATGTCGCGCGCGACAGCCGCAATCTGGGCTTCAACCTGCCCAAGCCGGCGTCGCAGATCACGCTTCAGATCAGCTTCGACCAGGCGGGCAACGTGACGACGATCCGCCGCTCGGGCGTGGATCAGGTCGCCGACATCTCGCCCTATGGCAAGACCACCCCGACGCTGGGCCGCAAGCGCGGCTTCTTCCAGGACCTGTTCGGCAATATCGGCGCGGTGGGCGCACCCGGCGCAGGTGGCGGCCAGGGCGGTGGCATGGGCGGCGGGCGCACCCGGCCGTAAGGGCCGGAGCGCCTTTCCCCCTTCCATTCCCGCGGGGCGACGTCGAAGCGCATGGTGTGCGTTTCGCCAACGGAGACGCTTGGCCTTCGACTTCGCTCAGGCTGAACGGAGTTTGGGGTGCCCCCCGTTTGGCCGCGCCGCCTGGTAAGCAACGACGCGGCCGTGCCGTGCTTGGACCGGCACGATCCCGAAAGGGGGTGGGATCGGGCCTGCTAACGCCCCAAAACGAAAATGGGTTCGCAAGCGGGACCAATTCCGCCGGCGAACCCCTATTTCCGTAGCGTCGCGGGGCCGCATGACCCCGCCGAGCGCCGGTTACTGGTTCATCGAGTCGAAGAAATCCTCGTTGGTCTTCGAGTTCTTCATCTTGTCGAGCAGGAACTCCATCGAATCGATCGTGCCCATCTGCATGAGGATGCGGCGCAGCACCCACATCTTGGACAGCTTGTCCTTCTCGACCAGCAGCTCTTCCTTGCGGGTGCCCGACTTGCCGACATCCATCGCCGGGAAGATGCGCTTGTCCGCCACCTTGCGGTCGAGGACGATTTCCGAGTTGCCGGTGCCCTTGAACTCTTCGAAGATAACCTCGTCCATGCGGCTGCCGGTGTCGATCAGCGCGGTGGCGATGATCGAGAGCGAGCCGCCCTCCTCGATATTGCGCGCCGCGCCGAAGAAGCGCTTCGGCCGCTGGAGCGCGTTCGCATCGACGCCGCCGGTCAGCACCTTGCCCGACGATGGCACGACCGTGTTGTAGGCGCGGCCCAGACGGGTGATCGAGTCGAGCAGGATGACCACATCCTTCTTGTGCTCGACCAGGCGCTTGGCCTTTTCGATCACCATCTCGGCGACCTGGACGTGGCGCTGCGCCGGTTCGTCGAAGGTCGAGGAGACGACCTCGCCGCGCACCGAGCGCTGCATGTCGGTGACTTCTTCCGGACGCTCGTCGATGAGGAGGACGATCAGGAAGACTTCGGGATGGTTGTCGGTGATCGCCTTGGCGATGTTCTGCAGCATCACCGTCTTACCCACGCGCGGGGGCGCGACGATCAGCGTGCGCTGGCCCTTGCCCTGGGGGCTGACGATGTCGATGACGCGCGCCGACTTGTCCTTCTGGGTCGGGTCGGCGGGGTCGAGGATCAGCTTCTGCTCGGGGTAGAGCGGGGTCAGGTTGTCGAAATTGACGCGGTGGCGGACCGCCTCGGGATCGTCGAAATTGACGCTGGTCAGCTTGGTCAGCGCGAAATAGCGCTCGCCGTCCTTGGGCGCGCGGATCTCGCCTTCCACCGTGTCGCCGGTGCGCAGGCCGTGCTTGCGGACCTGGTTGGGCGAGACATAGATGTCGTCGGGCCCGGCGAGATAGTTCGCTTCCGGCGAGCGCAGGAAGCCGAAACCGTCGGGCAGCACCTCGATCGTGCCCAGCCCCATGATCTGGTCGCCCTTTTCCGCCTGCTCCTTCAGGATGGCGAAGAGCAGGTCCTGCTTGCGCAGCGTCGACGCGCTCTCGACCCCCAGTTCCTCGGCCAGCTGCACGAGGTCGGCGGGGGTCTTCTTCTTCAGGTCTTTCAGATGCATGGGGATCGGTCCGGATGGTCGGAGGGCGTCGGTCGGCGAGGATCGCGGCGAAACGAGGCTGTCGATAAGGAAGCGTACGCGACGCGAGGACCGCGCCGTACAAGATTTGAGTTAGGATTCGGGGACCCCCAAGTCAATGGGGAAAGGGCCCGCCCCCCCATGAGACCCACGCCCCTCCCGCCTGCGGGAGGGGATGGGGGAGGGAAAGGCCGCAGGGGTTGGTCTCGGTGAGACTCCCTGCCCTCCCCCAACCCCTCCCGTTTACGGGAGGGGAGCAAATAGAAGGGCCCTCCCGCCTGCGAGCGGGGAGCAAGAAGGTCAGAACGGCTTGATGACCACCAGTACCACGATCACCGCCGCCGCCAGCGCGGGCACTTCGTTGATCATACGCAGCTGCTTGCCGGTCAGCGTCATCTGCCCCCGCGCCAGCTTTTTGGAATAGCCGACCATCCAGCCATGATAGCCGCTGAGCAGCAGCACGAAGAACAGCTTGGCATGCAGCCATCCCAGCCCCGGCACACCGGAAAACACCCCCAGCGACGCCCCCAGCAACAGCCCCAGCACCCACACCGCGATCATCGCGGGCGTCAGGATGATGGCGCGCAGCTTGCCCTCGCGCTCGACCCAGCGCGCGGCATCCGCCGCATCGCCCGCGACCAGCGCCTCCTGGTGATAGACCAGATAGCGCGGCATCATGAACAGCCCGGCCATCCAGAAGATCACGAAGATGATATGCGCCGCTTTCACCCATTCATAGGCGGCGCCGAGCAGTCCGATCATGATGCGCTCCGTACACGGGCGATCAGCCGCTCGACATGCGCGATCGGCGTGTCGGGCAGGATGCCATGGCCCAGGTTGAAGATATGCGGCCGCTCGGTGAACGCCGCCAGGATGCGGTCGACCGCACCGTCCAGCGCCTCGCCGCCCGCGATCAGCGCCAGCGGGTCGAGATTGCCCTGCACCGGCAGGTCCTCGGGCAGATAGGTGTCGGCCCAGACTGGATCGACCGTCTCGTCCAGCCCGACCGCATCCACCCCCGTCTCACGGGCATAAGCGGGCAGCTTGCCCCCGGCCCCCTTGGGGAAGCCGATGACCGGCACGCCCGGGCAACGCTGGCGGAAACCTTCGACGATCGCGGCATTGGGGGCGATCACCCAGCGCTCGAATTGCGCCGGGCTCAGCGACCCCGCCCAGCTGTCGAACAACTGCACCGCCTCGACCCCGTTGGCGACCTGCCCCGCCAGATAGTCGACGGTCATGGTCACGATCGCATCGATGATTGCGCCGAAGCCAGCCGGGTCGGCATAGGCGAAGCGCCGCGTCTCGCCCTGGTCCTTCGATCCCTGCCCCGCCACCATATAGGTCGCGACCGTCCAGGGAGAGCCCGCAAAGCCCAGAAAGGTGGTCTGGAGCGGCAATTGCGCCTTCACCCCCGCCACGGTGGCATAGACCGGGTCGAGCCGCTCAGGGACGCGCTCGAGGGCACCCAGCGCATGATCGACCAGCGCGGGCGCCAGACGCGGCCCCTCCCCCGCCCCGAAGCTCAGATCCTGGCCCAGCGCCCAGGGGACCATCAGGATGTCGGAGAACAGGATCGCGCCGTCGAACCCGAAGCGCCGGATCGGCTGCACCGTCACCTCGGCCGCCGCCGCCGGATCGGTGGCCAGGGCCAGGAAGCCGCCCTTCTGCGCCCGGAGTTCGCGATACTCGGGCAGATAGCGTCCGGCCTGTCGCATGAGCCACATGGGCGGTGTCGCCTGCCGCTCTCCGTTCAGCACGGCGAGCAGGGGCTTTTGAATCGCAACGTCGGTCAGGAGACCCCCCTTCTTCTAAATAAGAAGATTCTAAGAATGGATTGTTGAAGTGGTTGGCACGTTGGTTGTCGGGATTATGCGGCTCTCCCCGATATGCCAACACGTTGACTCATGGGGAATCGCCGATTCAACGGGATTCGGATTCATGACCCCCGTAACTCACAGGCTGTGGAAAAGAATCGGGCCTGTGAGATTCATTGTGGACGAATCGGTCGTTATCCACCGCCGGTCCGCCGCTTGGCCGGTCGGCGAAGTTACGCTACCGATTCTTCCCATGTTATCCACAGAGTCATTAGGCCGGTCATGACGACGCGGCTCCACCTCCACCTTTTGTCCGATTCCACGGGCGAGACGCTGGAGAACATCGCCAAGGCGGCGCTGGCCCAATATGACGATGTGGAAACCGTCCGGCACTTCTGGCCGATGGTCCGCACCGAGAGCCATCTGGAGCGTATCCTTCAGGAGATCGCGCAGAATCCGGGGCTGGTGATCTATACGCTGGTCAACCCGACGACCCGGCGCGTGCTGGAGAGCCGCTGCCATGCGCTGGGCCTGCCCACGGTCGCGCCGCTCGACCCGGTCAATGCCGCGCTGTCGGGGCTGTTGGGCGTGCAGGCCAAGATGCGGCCCGGTCGCCAGCATGTCCTCGACGCCGCCTATTTCGCGCGGGTCGATGCGATCCAGTTCACCATCGCGCATGACGACGGCATCGCGTGGGAGGAATGGGAGGAGGCCGATATCGTGCTGGCGGGCGTCAGCCGCTCGTCCAAGACGCCGACCTCCATCTATCTCGCCAATCGCGGGTTCAAGACCGCCAACATCCCGATCGTGGTCGAAAGCCCCCCGCCCCCCTTCCTGTTCACGCTGAAAAAGCCGCTGGTCGTCGGGCTGACCACCAGCGCCGACCGGCTGATCGCGATCCGGCGCAACCGGCTGCTCTCGCTGAACCAGGCGCCCGACACCGATTATGTCGAGCAGGAAGCGGTCAATCGCGAACTGACCTTTGCCAGGCGTATGTTCGCCGACAATGACTGGCCGGTGATCGACGTCACCCGCCGCTCGATCGAGGAGACGGCGGCGGCGATCATCTCGCTGGTGAATCAACGAAAGGCCGAAGCATGATCATCCTCGCCTCGCAAAGCGCCTCGCGCCGGGCGATGCTCGACGCCGCCGGAGTGGCCTATGAGGCGTTGCCCGCGCGCGTCGACGAGGCGGGCGTGAAGGCGGCGATGGCGGGCGCCTCCCCCCGCGACCTGTCCGACGCGCTGGCCGAGATGAAGGCGGTGAAGGTGTCGGCGAATGCCGGGCCGGTCCCGGTGCTGGGATCGGATTCGATCGTCGCGCTGGCCGACGGCACGCTGCTCGACAAGCCCGAGAGCCGCGAGGAAGCGGCCGAGCATCTCGCTCGGATGAGCGGAGGCAGCCACGAACTGTGGAGCGCCGCCGTCATCGCCGAACATGGTCGCCCCGTCTGGCGGCATGTCGAGCGCGCCAAACTCCATGTCCGCCCGCTTTCGGGTGCCTTTATCGATCGCTATCTGGATCAGGAATGGCCCGAAATCGCGGGCTGTGTCGGCTGTTTCCGGATCGAGGGGCCCGGCATCCAGCTCTTCTCGCGGATCGAGGGAAGCCATTTCACCATTCTCGGTATGCCGTTGCTGCCCGTGCTGGGCTATCTGCGCGAGCGCGGCTGGATGGCCGCCTGACAGGATTCATGATGACCAAGCCCTATGCAGAGGTGATCGGCGACCCGATCAGCCATTCCAAATCGCCGATCATCCACAATTTCTGGGCCGAGGCGCTGGGCCTCGACGTCGCGTATCGCGCGGTCCACGTCGCGCCCGAGGGGCTGGCGGCCTATTTCGCCGAGCGCAAGGCCGATCCCCATTGGCGCGGCTGCAACGTCACCGTGCCGCACAAGGTCGAGGCGCTGGCGCATGTCGAGGATCGCGGCGACGTCCGCACCACGATCGGCGCGATCAACACGGTGATCCGGGCCGAGGACGGCGCGCTGGTCGGCACCAACACCGATGCGGCGGGATTCTATGCGCCGCTGAGCGGGCTGGACCTCGCGGGGCAGCCGGTGACGGTGATCGGGGCAGGGGGGGCGGCGCGCGCCATCCTGTTCGCGCTGTCGCGCATGGGCGTCGGCCCGGTGACGCTGTTCAACCGCAACGTGCTCAAGGGCGCGGCGCTGCTGTCCTCCTTCGGCCTGAAGGGCCAGGCGCTGCCGATCGGCGCGGCGGTGCCGCCCTCGGCCCTGGTCGTCAACGCGACCAGCCTGGGGATGACCGGTCAGCCGCCGCTCGCCCTCGACCTGTCGGCGCTGCCCGAGGAGGCGGTGGTCTATGACATCGTCTATGCCCCGCTGGAGACCGACCTGCTGGCGGTGGCACGGGCACGCGATCTCGACACGATCGACGGGCTGGAGATGCTGATCGGCCAGGCGGCGGTGGCGTTCGAGCTGTTCTTCGGTGCCGAGCCGCCTCGCGACCGCGACGAGGAACTGCGCGGCCTTCTGCTCGGATGATCGTCCTCGGGCTGACCGGCTCGATCGGCATGGGCAAGTCCACCGTCGCGCAGATGTTCCGCGACGAGGGCGTGCCGGTGTTCGACGCCGATGCCTGTGTCCACCAGCTTCAGGGGCCGGGCGGGCGGCTGGTCGCGGCGATCGAATCGGCCTTTCCCGGCACCACCGATGCGAACGGCGTGAATCGCACGGCGCTGGGGCGCGCGGTGCTGGGCGATGATTCGGCGATGCGGCGGCTCGAGCGGATCGTCCACCCGGCGGTCCAGGCCGAGCGCGCCGCCTTTCTCCACCGCCATGCCGACGCGCCGCTGGTCGTCGTCGACGTGCCTTTGCTGTTCGAAACGGGCGGGGATAAGGCTGTGGATAAGGTGTTGGTCGTATCGGCAGAACCCGCCGTGCAGGAGGCCAGGGTGTTGGCAAGGCCCGGCATGACGCGCGAGAAATTAGACGCGATTCTCGCACGTCAGCTGTCCGATGCCGACAAGCGCGCGCGCGCCGATCACGTCATCGCGACCGATATTCCCATCACCGACACAAAGCGCGCGGTGCAGCGGCTGATCACTTGCATGCGGGACTCCGAAGTCCGATAGTCGGGGCATGAGAGAGATCGTTTTCGACACCGAAACGACAGGGTTCAAATTTTCGGAAGGCGACCGGCTGGTCGAAATCGGCTGTGTCGAACTGGTCAACCGGGTCGAGACGGGGCGGACCTATCACGCCTATTTCAACCCCGAACGCGCCATGCCCCCCGAGGCGCAGGCGATCCACGGCCTGTCCGACGCCTTTCTGAAGGACAAGCCGGTCTTCGCCCAGGGCGTGGCCGAGTTTCTCGACTTCATCGGCGACGCGCCGCTGATCGCGCACAATGCGACCTTCGACTTCGGCTTCATCAATGGCGAGCTGGGCGCGCTGGGCTTTCCGCCTGTCTGCGAGAGGACGCGGATGGTCGATACGCTGGCCATCGCGCGCAGCAAGCATCCGGGGGCCAAGCATACGCTCGACGCGCTGTGTTCGCGTTACGGCGTCGACCGGTCGCACCGCGTGCTGCACGGCGCGCTGCTCGACGCGCAGCTGCTGGCACAGGTCTATGTTGAGCTTATGGGCGGGCGCCAGATCGGGCTGGGCCTGCTGGCCGAGACCATGGTGGAGGCGGGGCCGGTCGTCGTCGCCCGCGCGCCCGCCAAAGTCCTGCCGCCGCGCATCTTCCGCCCCAGCGAGGGGGAACTTGCCGCCCATGCCGCGTTTCTAAAGGGTATCACCGATCCGATTTGGGGGGCCGAGGCGTCCGGTTGACGCCACGGGACAGGCCAAAAGGACCGTCCCAGTCGTGTAAGACAAGGAGAAGACGATGGATATCCGGATTTCTGGTCATCAGGTCGAAACGGGCGACGCGCTGCGGACCCATGTGACGGACCGGCTTCAGGGTATCGCCGAGAAATATTTCGCCCGCGCCATGTCGTCGGAGGTGACGTTCGGCAAGGGGCCGCACGATATCGGCTTCAAATGCGATATCGTCATGCACGTGACCCGCGGCCTCGTCCTGAAGGGCCGCCACGATGCACAGGACGCGCATCTGTCCTTCGACGGCGCCGCCACCAAGATCGAAAAGCAGCTGCGCCGTTACTCGCGCCGCCTGAAGGATCGCAATGCGGGCCAGGCGATCGAACTGGCCGAGGCGGGGGCCTATGATGCGGGCTATACCCTGTTCGCCGAACAGGTCGATGAAGATGAGGCGGGCGATGCACCCCTGATCATCGCCGAAACCCGCGTCGACATTCCCGATGCCAGCGTGTCCGATGCCGTGATGATGCTCGACCTGCGCAATACAGCCGCGCTGTTGTTCAAGAATTCGGGCACCGGATCGTATAACATGGTGTATCGCCGTGGCGACGGAACCATTGGCTGGGTCGAACCGCAGCGGGGCGGCTGACCTTTAAGCCCCTATCGTTCTTCCGCGTGGCCCGCTAATAGCCGGGCCGCGCGGGGGCGCACCGGAAAAAACGATGAACGACTTTAGCGATCTGTTGCGCCACGAAACCGTGCTGGCCGGTGTTACGGCCGCGAACAAGAAAAGCCTGTTTCCGGTTCTGGCGACGGCGGCGTCCGGTCCTGCCGGACAGAGCGCCAAGATACTGACCGACGTGCTGGTCGAGCGCGAGAAGCTGGGCTCCACCGGTTTCGGCGGCGGCATCGCCATTCCGCATGGCAAGGTTGCCGGGCTCGACCAGATCGTCGGCGTGTTCGCGCGGCTGGCGCAGCCGGTCGATTTCCAGGCGGTCGACGACATGCCGGTCGACCTGGTCTTTGCGATGTTCTCCCCCGCCGATGCGGGCTCCGCGCATCTCAAGGCGCTGGCGCGTGTCTCGCGGCGGCTGCGCGACAAGGGCTTCGTCGCCAAGCTGCGCGGGGCCGGGTCGCCCGACGCGATCTGGGCGCTGCTGACCCAGGACGAGGCGCGTGACGCCGCGGCCTGAAGGCGAGGCCGCGCATTTCCGGGCGCTGGAGGCGCTCTATGCCGAGGCACCGATCAACCGGCTGTTCGACTCCACGCTGGAGATTCCCGAACCCGGCGTCGCGCGCATCCGCTTCCGGGTGGACGAGCGCCATTATCATGCGGCGGGGGCGGCGCATGGCACCAGCTATTTCAAGATGCTGGACGATGCGGCCTTTTATGCCTGCAACAGCCTGGTCACCGATCGCTTCCTGCTGACGACGCAGTTCAACCTGCTGCTCACCCGGCCGATGCGGGCGGGGGCGGTCGTCGCCGAGGGGCGCTGGGTCAGCGGACGGCGTCGGGTGTTCGTGGCGGATGCGCGATTGATCGACGCCGATGGCGAAGAGGTCGCGCGCGGCACCGGCACCTTCATGCGCTCGCAGATCGCGCTGGCGGGGCTGCCCGGCTATCGGGCGGGTTGAGGCGATGGACGGTCGCCTGCCGAGCGGGATGCTGGTCACCGCGCTGCTCCGCCGGATGAACGATAGCGGCGGCATGGGCATGGTGCTGGCCAAGGGCGATCCGCAGGCGGGGGGCATATTGGTGATCGTCGTCGATACCGACCCCGCCACCGCCGAGCGCCGCGAGCGCGTGCTGGAGCGGGGGCTCGGCTCCGACGGCCTAACCGCGCTGATCGATTCGACGCCTGCAAACGATATTTTAAGCTATTGGCGCCGCCGCCGGTCGCGCGATCCCGACCTGTGGGTGATCGAACTGGATGGCGCTTCGGCGGAACGCTTCACCGCTGAAACGATCCTGCAACATTGACGAACGCGGCCGGATCGGCCACGAGCCCCCCATCTTAAAGTCGCGTTGTGCCGCGCTGGGTGCGATCCGGTCGGTTACGCAGTCGGGGGGAAGCCCGGACGAGTGCCCTTTGGGCTGCTCGGGTCCGTGATCCAACCGCATGTCTGTTCGAGTGAATGACGGTTTTCAAGCGAGTCGCGGCTACTGCGGCCATGGCTCTTTCCCTGGCGGGACTTCTCGCCACCAGCACCCCCAGCCTGGCGACCAATGTCGCCGCCAATGCTGCCGGTGGTGCCGTACCAGCCACGGCGATGGCTGTTTCCGGGATCAACGCCGCCGATCTGGCGATGGTTCCCCAGAGCGCCCGGGCCACCATGTCCGCGCTTCCCGATCTTTCCCAGGTTTCCGAAGCGGATGACGCCGGCGAATATGAAACGCTGGCCGAGGCCGTGGCCGCCCAGGACGAGATGGCGTCGAGCGAAGAGCTCCGCTGCCTTGCCGGTGCGATTTATTTCGAGGGTCGCGGCGAACCGCTCGCCGGTCAGCTCGCCGTCGCCCAGGTCATCCTGAACCGCACCAAGTCGGGCCGTTTCCCGACCAGCGTGTGCGACGTCATCAAGCAGCGCGGCCAGTTCAGCTTCGTGCGCGGTGGCGAGATTCCCTCGGTCAGCCCGTCGCGCGCCGCCTATCGCACCGCCATCGCGGTCGCGCAGGTCGCGCTGTCCCAGGCGTGGGACAGCACCGCGGGCAAGGCGCTGTACTTCAACACCCCCGGCAACCGTCCGGGCGTGCGGGTGCAGAAGGTCGCCGCGATCGGCAATCACATCTTCTATCGCTGATCCGGTCCCGCTCTGGCGGGGCTTTGCGTTTGTTCGTCAAATGTTCTAAGTGGGTGGCATGTTGGACATGCCGCCCGCTTCGTGTGTCGACGATCCCGCCTCGCCGCTCTGCGCCGCCGATGTCGCGCGCGGCGTGACGCGGATGCTGCTCCGCCACGATCTGATCACCATCCCCGAGGTTCCGCTGGACGGCGGCCGCCGCGCCGACCTGATGGCGCTCGACGCGCGCGGGCAGGCGGTGATCGTCGAGATCAAGGTGTCGCGCGCCGACATGCTGGGCGACGGCAAATGGCCCGACTATTTGGCGCATTGCGACCGCTTCTACTGGGCGGTGCCTGCCGGGTTCGACTGGTCGCCGCTGGAGGGCGCCGCCTTCCTGCCCGAGCGGACCGGGATCATCGTCGCCGACCGCTATGACGCCGCGATCGTCCGGGAGGCGCACAGCGTGCCGCTGCCCGCCCATATCCGCAAGAAGGTGACGCTGAACTTCGCCAGGCGGGCGGGGCGGCGGATGATCGGGCTGACCGATCCCGATGCTGGGATGTGATTCCCTTGGCCTTCGACTTCGCTCAGGCTGAACGGCGTGAGGGAATGGAGATGCCCCCCAAACCTCGTTCAGACTGAGCGAAGTCGAAGGCCACGCCCCGACCGCCCGTAAACTACCGCGTCAAAACCAGCGTCACGATCGACCGTGGCGGCGCCACCGTCGAATCCACTGCCTCGGCATGATGCCCCGCATCGGTCAGGAACGCCCGACGCTGCCACCGCCCTGGCACCGCGACGGTCAGCGGGCGCGGGGATAGCCCCGGATTGACATGGACCAGCACCAGCCGCCGTCCGTCGGGGGACAGCGCCGCGACCGTGTCCATATCGTCCACCGGCACCAGCCGATCCCCCGGCCGGATGAAGCGGCTGAACTGCGCCATCGCCCAATATTTGCCGGTGACGTGAATCGCATGCGGACGATCCGCCGCGCCTTGCAGGTCGGCCTTGACGATGCCCCAGTTCGATCCCTTCTGCCCGTCGCGCGTGCTCAGATCCTCGACCGCCTGCCAGAAGACCCAGGCGGCGGGTTCCAGCCGCTTGATGTCCCCCACGACATGCTCGGCAAAGGCCAAAGGCGTCGCCATCCCGGTAAAATCCTCGGGATCGCGCGACAGCGGGGTGTCGTTCTCGCTCATCCACAGCCGGATGCCCGACGATCGCGCAATGTCGCGCACCGCCGTCTGGTGGACGCTGCCATAGCTGTGGACGTTGAGCTGGCCGATCGCCGCGCGGGTCGCGGGCGGATAGGCGGCCCAGTCCTCGACGAACAGATGCGAGGCGGTCTCGTCGGGCGCGCCGACCACGGTCGCCAGGCCCTGCGCCTTCAGCGCGGCGGCGGTCGCGTCGATCATCATTGCCTGTCGCCGGGGCGACCAGTGCGCGCCCTCCTGGGTGTTGGCGGCGAACCAGTAATCGGTGTTGGGCTCGTTGACCGGCGACAGGGTGCGAAAGGCGATATGGTGGCGCTGCTGCAATTCGCGGGTCGCGCGGACCAGATAGGTGGCGAAGGCGCCCTCCATGCCGGGGCGCAGATTGTCGTCGGTGCCCTTTTCCGCGCCCGATACGCGCCCGCTGACCGTCATGAACCAGGGCGGCGAGTTGGAGAAGGCCTCGAAGATCGGCTGCTTGACCCGCACCCGGATCGCGTCCAGCCACCAGCGCTGGTTGGCGTCCTGGTTCCAGTCCCACATGGCGGGGTCCTCGGGCCGCCACCAGTCCTTGCCCGTCACACCGGCGGGTTGTCGCCAGAAGCCCGGAACCGCGCGGCCGACCTTCATATAGGGCTTGGTATCGGCGGCATTGCCGCCCCCGATATTATAGCGCGCGATCGTCCAGCCCAGGCCGCCCGGACCATAGAAGAGATCGGCCAGCCGCGTCCGCTCCGCCTCGGGCCAGCCGCCGGTGACATGCGCGAACCAGGCGAGCGCGGTGCCCCAGCCCTCGAAGACGGTTGAGGGGCGATCGATGGCGGGGCGCAGCGTGACGGGCACCGGGCGATCCGGCGCGGGCGACTGCGCCGCCACCGACGACGCCGACAAAATCATCCCCAACATGGCCGCGACCCGACCGCCGCGCCTTGCCCGATCCGCCCAAAACCCCATCGCCTGCTCCCCGCATGACCCGATTACGCAGGCATCTTAGCGGAGGAGGGGATGATCGCGTCAATCCATGGTGGAAAGGGGGCTGTTTTTTACTCGGACAATAATCCATCATGCCCGCATCAGGCAGAGGAGAATCCATGAAAAGGGCAACCAAGTTTCTGTTCGCGGCGGCGCTCGCCACCCTGTCGCTGAAC
Source organism: Sphingomonas sp. SORGH_AS_0950 (assembly GCF_030818415.1). Classification (NCBI taxonomy): domain Bacteria; kingdom Pseudomonadati; phylum Pseudomonadota; class Alphaproteobacteria; order Sphingomonadales; family Sphingomonadaceae; genus Sphingomonas; species Sphingomonas sp. SORGH_AS_0950. The sequence continues at coordinate 2,508,224 of NZ_JAUTAE010000001.1, read as the reverse complement.
GGAGCGTCGGCAACCGCGCAGACGGCACCGACGAGCGGCGGCGATCAGGTGGCGGTGCATGGCGACCGTCCCGGCGCGGTCTATGACCGCCACATCTTCGGTCAGTTCGCCGAGCATCTGGGCACCGGCATCTATCCAGGCATCTGGGTGGGCAAGGGCAGCAAGATCCCCAACATCAACGGCTATCGCCGCGACGTGATCGACGCGCTGAAGGCGATTCGCGTGCCGGTGATCCGCTGGCCGGGCGGCTGCTTCGCCGACGAATATCACTGGCGCGAAGGCGTCGGTCCGCAGGCCAAGCGCCTGACCAAGGTCAACACCAACTGGGGCGGCGTGACCGAGGATAACAGCTTCGGCACCAACGAATTCATGAACTATACCGAGCTGGTCGGCGCCGAGGCCTATGTCTCGGGCAATGTCGGCTCGTCCGCGCCGTCCGAAATGGCCGAGTGGGTCGAATATATGACCTTCCCGTCCAAATCGACCTATGCCGAGGAGCGCCGCCGGAACGGCCGCGACCGCCCATGGAAGCTGGCGATGTTCGGCATCGGCAACGAGCTGTGGGGCTGCGGCGGCAATATGCGCCCCGAATATGCCGCCGACGTGACGCGCCGCTATTCCACCTTCCTGAAGGTGCCCGCGGGCGAGAAGCTGATGAAGATCGCCAGCGGCGCCAACAGTGACGACTATAACTGGACCGAGGTGATGATGCGCGAGGCGGGCAACCACTTCGACGGCATCGGTGTCCATTATTACACCATCCCCGGCTCGTGGGAAAAGAAGGGCGCGGCGACCGGCTTCGACGAGGAGGCCTGGGCGCGCACCCTGTCCAAGACGCTGAAGATGGACGAGCTGATCACCCGCCACGCGGCGATCATGGACAAATACGACCCCCGGAAGCGGGTCGCGCTGCTCGTCGACGAATGGGGCACCTGGTATGACGTAGAGCCCGGCACCAATCCGGGCTTCCTGTTCCAGCAGAACAGCCTGCGCGACGCGATGGTGACGAGCCTGAACCTCGACATCTTCGCCAAGCATGCCGACCGGGTGCGCGGGGCCAATATCGCGCAGATGGTCAATGTGCTCCAGGCGATGCTGCTGACCGATGGCGCGCGGATGGTGAAGACGCCGACCTATTGGGTGTTCGACATGTACAAGGACTATCAGGACGCCACCGTCCTGCCGGTCGATGTCCAGTCGCGCTGGTACAGCAAGAACCAGTGGGTGATGAAGGCGGTCAGCGCCTCGGCGGTGCGCGACAAGGCGGGCGTGGTCCATGTCGGCCTGACCAATGTCGATCCCAACCAGCCCGCGACCGTCACCGTCAAGCTGGACGGCCTGAACGCCGCGCAGGTGTCGGGCCGCATCCTGACGGGTGCGACGATGGACGCGCACAACACGTTCGACGCGCCCAGCCAGGTCGCGCCGCAGCCGTTCAGCGGCGCGACGCTGTCGGGGGGCATGCTGAGCGTGCAGATCCCGGCCAAGTCGGTCGTGATGCTGGACCTGCGCTGATGAAGGTCCGCGCCGGGGCGCTGGTCGCCGCCATCCTGCTCGCCCCTATGGCGTTCGTCGGGACGGCGGGGTCCGCCGCGCCCCGACGCGACCTTTCGTGGAACAGTCCGGGAGCGGGCAATCCGCTGCTGCCCGGCTATTTCGCCGACCCCTCCATCGTGCGCGATGGGGGGCGTTGGTATATCTTCGCGACGGTCGATCCCTGGGGCGACGACCGGCTGGGGCTCTGGACCTCGGACAATGGCCGCGACTGGACCTTCTCTCAGCCGAACTGGCCGACCAAGCAGGCGGCGACCAGCCCGACCTCGGGCGATGCCAAGGTCTGGGCGCCCTCGGTGGTCAAGGCGGCGAACGGCCGCTGGTACATGTATGTCTCGGTCGGCAGCGAGGTGTGGGTCGGCTCCGCGCCGTCGCCGGCGGGGCCCTGGGCCGATGCCAATGGCGGCAAGCCGCTGATCGCGCGCGATTTCGCGCCCCAATATCACATGATCGACGCCGAGGCGTTCGTCGACGATGACGGCCAGGCCTATCTCTATTGGGGATCGGGGCTGAACTGGGTCAACGGGCATTGCTTCGTCGTGAAGCTGAAGCCCGACATGGTGCATTTCGACGGCGAACCCCGCGACGTGACCCCGGAAAACTATTTCGAGGGCCCCTTCGTGGTGAAGGAGAAGGGCCGCTATCTGCTGACCTATAGCGACGGCAACACGACCAAGGACACGTACAAGGTCCGCTATGCGGTCGGCCGCTCGCCGATGGGGCCGTTCACCGAGGCCGCCGACAGCCCGATCCTGCAGACCGATGCGGCCAAGCAGATCATCAGCCCCGGCCATCACGCGATCTTCGCGGACAAGGGGCGATCCTATATCCTCTATCACCGACAGGCGTTGCCCTTCGTCATGGGCAGCGAGCGGGTGTTGCGGCAGGTGGCGGTCGATCCGCTGACCGTGCGCGCCGACGGGACGCTGGCGCAGGTCGCGCCCAGCCATGACCCGGCCATCCCCGCCTTCGCCGCGCAGCGGACCCGCGGTCTGCGCTGGACGGGGCAGGGGGCGGCGGCGCTGGCGGCGGACGATAATTATGCGACCGCCTGGCGGCCCGAAGCGGGGCAGCCGCCGGTGCTGACCGCCGATCTGGGCCGGATGCGCGCGATCCGCGAAAGCCGGATCCGCCCGGCCTTCGTGATCCAGCCACAGGATATCCGGATCGAGGCATCGCCCGACGGCCGCCAGTGGCGCGAGGTCGCGGCGGCGAAGGGGGTGAGCGGGTCGCCGATCGTGCTGCGCCATCCGGTCACGGCGCGCTTCCTGCGCATGACGGTGCAAGCCAGGGAGCCCGCCATCCTGGAATGGTCGCTCTTCTGATCCGCCTGTCATAAAAAACGGCGGGAAGGGCGGTAGCGACCGGACTCCGTCCTCCGCCGTGAAGGGAAAGTCCGTGGCGCCATCACCGCACTGGTCCGCCGAATGGCTGTCCACCTGGGAAGCCCCGGACGGCTGGGTCCATCGCCGCTATGATCGTCCGCACGCAGAGGGCAGCGTGCGGCGCGGGCGGTTGCTGTTCCAGACCGGGCGCGCCGACATGATCGAGAAATATGGCGATGCGATCGACCATTTCCGCACCCTGGGGTGGGATGTGACCGCATTCGACTGGCGCGGGCAGGGCGGATCGGGGCGGCTGGCCGAAGGGGACACCGGGCATGTCGAGGGGTTCGACCGGCTGATCGATGATCTCGCCGCCTTCCATGCCGATTGGGTGGCGCAGGGCGAGGGGCCGCATGTCGTGCTGGGCCATTCGATGGGCGGGTTCGTCACGCTCGCCGCATTGGCGGCCGGGCGGATCGCGCCCGATGCGGTGGTGCTGGTCGCGCCGATGATCGCGATGCGCTCGCCGATCGGGCAATGGGCGGGGGCGCGGTTCGCCCGCTGGCAGGCGGGGCGGGGCGATCGCTTCCGCCCCGCCTGGCGTCGGCTGGAGACGCCCGCCGCCGCCACCGCCCGGCAAAAGCGGCTGACCCATGACCTTGCGCGCTTCGCCGACCAGCAGGCGTTTCGGCGGATGCGGCCCGAACTCTGTCTCGGTTCGCCCAGCTGGCATTGGGTGGCGAAGGCTTTCCGCGCAACGGCGGCGCTTCGCGACGATCCGGGGCTGGCGCGGATCGAGACGCCGGTGCTGATGCTGGTAGCGCAGGCCGACCGGCTGGTCGATGCGCGCGCCGCCGGGCGCGTGGCGGCGCGGATGCCGAACGCCACGTTGGTCTGTTTCGGCCAGGGATGCGCGCATGAGATCTTGCGCGAGGCCGATCCGGTCCGCGCCAACGCCCTGGCGGTGATCGACGCCTTTCTGGCGCGGCGGGTGGGGGCGCCCGGCTGATCCTATCGCGGGCCGCAGCGGGTCGTGCCGCCGCCGCCGCCGAGGATGCGGCATTTGGGCGTGCCGTCGACCGTCACCCGGCCCAGCCCGTTATTGGCGATGGTCGCGCTATAGCGGGCCCGCGCCGTCACCTCGCCCGGTCCCTCCAGCGTGACGGCCAAGTCGCCGACCTCCAGCCCCCCGGCGGCGATGGTCACAGTGCCGTTGCCCGCCAGCCGCGCCTTGCCGACCCGCCCGCCACCGATCGCCAGCCTGCCCGATCCCATCAGCGACGCGGCCAGCTGCTCGCCCTCCACCCGCTCGATCCGGACATCGGAGGGCCCCGCGATCGACACGTTCAGGCCGGGGCCGCGCAGCGCCTGCGCGGTGATCCGCGATCCGCCGATGACGGTGATCGCCGACAGCGGCGGCGCGGCGAGGGTCAGCGTCACCGGCTGGCCCGCCGGGCGTCGCATGGCGGGATCGCCCGGCATCATCCGGACGACCAGGCTATGCCCGTCGACATGCACATCGACCCGGCGCAGCGTCTCCGCATCCCCCGACAGCATGGCGCGCGGCGAGGGCGCGGTGGTCAGCGCGACGACGAACGCCCCCTCGACCCGCAGCGAGTCGAAGCTGCTCAGGTCGATCCGCCGATCCGCCGCCCCGGCGCCGGTGACGGGGATCAGGGCGGCCAGGATCAGAATGGACGGCAAAAGGTGACGCATCGCCCTATCCTCGTCCCGATCGCGCCGCTCGGCAAGCGCCGCCGGGCGGTCCTTATTGCCGTCCGCAGCGCACCGATCCCGAACCCGCCTTGCCGACCGTGCAGACCGAATTCGGGCCCAGATCGGCACTGCCCGACCCGGTCAGACCCACCTGGGCGGGACCATCGACCCGGACGGTCACATCGCCCGATCCGCTGATCCCGACCTTGGCCTTTCGGGCGTGCAGACCGGCGGCGTTGAGGCTGCCCGATCCGGCGACGCCGATCTTCAGCGCATCGGCGGTGCCGGCGGCGCTGATCGAACCCGATCCGGCGATCCCCAGATCCGCATCGCCCACCCGCATCGCGGCGATGGCGAGATCGCCCGAGCCCGCGACACCGCCCTTGAAGCGCGCCCCCTCAACCCGGTCGATCGTCATCCGGCCCGATCCGCCGACTCCGGCGCCGGTCAGGCGGGGCAGGGTGACCATCACCCGGACGCCGGAGCGCTTGCCCCAATGCACGCCCTTTTTCAGCCCGATCAGCAATTTGTCGCCGTCGCGCGCGACGCGCAGCTGGTCGAGTTCGGCGCTGGGCCCCTCGGCCCGGACCGAGAAGTCGCGGCCGACCCGGATGTCGACCGGATCGCTGCCGCTCGACTCGACGCTGGTGAAGGCGGTCGCGGCATAGCTGCGCGCACCGCCCGATCCCTGAGCGGGGATGTCTTGCCCCCGCGCGTCGCTTTCAAAGGAACAGGCGGCGGTGGGGATGGCCAGCGCGACGATGGCCAGGAGCGAGGGAAGAGCGAGCGACTTCGTCATGGGCGACCTCCTGTGTGTTGTGTGAACAATACACGCGGTCGGGGCATGGGCGCAAATGAAAAGGGCGGCCCCGTCGGGACCGCCCTTTTCGGTTCGGAAATAGCGAACGGCCTCAGGCCGCAGGCTTTTCCTTGTTATAGATGGCGGCTGCGGCGCGCAGGATTTCCAGGATCTTTTCCTGGGCGCGGGGCTCGTCCACCTCTTCCATCGCGGCAAGTTCGCGCGCGAGGCGGCTGGTGGCGGCCTCGAAGATCTGCCGCTCGGAATAGCTCTGCTCGGGCTGGTCGTCGGCGCGGAACAGGTCGCGGACCACCTCGGCGATCGACACCAGGTCGCCCGAGTTGATCTTGGCTTCATATTCCTGCGCGCGGCGCGACCACATGGTGCGCTTCACCTTGGGCTTGCCCTTCAGCGTTTCCATCGCCTCGCGCATGGTCTTGTCCGAGGACAGCTTGCGCATGCCGACCGACTCGGCCTTGTTGGTGGGAACGCGGAGCGTCATGCGCTCCTTTTCGAACCGCAGCACATAGAGTTCGAGCTGCATCCCTGCGATTTCCTGCTTTTGCAGCTCGATGACGCGGCCCACGCCATGTTTGGGATACACGACATAGTCACCGACGTCGAAGTGGAGCGCCTTGGCAGCCATTGGGGGCCTTTCCGGATCAAGGCCTTCGCGCGAGCGCCGAACGAGCGGAAATGGGTCCACTGATCAAGCCGGCCTCGGGAAGGAAGGGTCGAACACATCAAGGCGGGCCGTCGCAAGAAAAAGCTAGGCCCGTCGCGGAACCATATAGCATGGTCGCAACAAAATTACCAGCATATCCGCATGGCTACCCGTCGCAGGACGGTGCCGGTGCGGATCGGTCGACTCCGGTCGTTATCCCCGCTTAGTCGCCCCGCTTAGTCGCCCTTGCCGGGTTCGGGGCTGAAGAACTGCTCATATTTGTTCTCGACCCCCTTCATCGCATCGGCGTCGGGCGGCGTCTGGTCCAGCTTGCGCGTGACGTTGGGCCATTGGGCGGAGAAGGTGTTGTTCAGCTCCAGCCACTGTTCCAGACCGCTCTCGGTATCGGGCAGGATCGCCTCGGCGGGGCATTCCGGCTCGCACACGCCGCAGTCGATGCACTCGGACGGGTTGATGACGAGCATGTTCTCGCCCTCATAGAAGCAGTCGACGGGACACACCTCGACACAGTCCATATACTTGCAGCGAATGCAGGCATCGGTGACGACGTAGGTCATGACAACTCCCAAGGTACGAACGCGTGCTGCTATGCCGCATGCGACGATCCGTCAACGCTTGAAACCGGCGAAGTGACCAGATCGCAGTAGCAGGCGCGTCCTTCGGCGGGTGGTCCGCGCCGGACGGGGAGCGATTCCACCCGCAGCACGCGCACCTGGCCATGATGCGCGAAGGTCAGGATGCTGCCGATCCGTACCGGCGCATGCGCCCGGTCGATCGCGCGCCCATCCATCCGGAAATGCCCGTCACACGCCATCGCCTGCGCCGTATCCCGCGACTTGGCGATCCGCGCCCACCAGAGGAAACGGTCGAGCCGCATCGACTCGGGGGCAGGGGCGCGGTTCGTCATGGGGTCAGCCGGTCCTTTCCATCATAAAAATCCAAAACATATTATCCGCCCCGGCGGAGGCCGGGGCCCAGTCGCCATGCAGCCGGGTGGCGAGCCATGACTTTCATCGCAACTGGACCCCGGCTTTCGCCGGGGTGGCGAGGTGAAGGGGACTCACGAAGGCCGTCCCCAGTCGGCTAGCGCGGCGAAGGCGTTGCCGGGGCGTGCCTCGACGCGCGGCGCGGGACGGGCAGGGGGGCGGCCCCGCCAGATCCAGCGGGGGGCTTGGTCCTCGACGTCGCCACGCACCTTGCGGAAACCCAGATCGCCCATCAGCCGGTCGAGCGTCGCGGGTTCCAGCCCGATCGAGGTCGCCAGCGCCGGGTCGGGTGCGAACGGTCCGCGCCCCTGCCGCGCGTCATGGGTGGCGCGCGCGATTCGCTCGACCAGATCGATCCGCACCGCCTGCTCGCCCAAGGGCCGAAAGCCCGAGGCCACGGTCCGCCCCGGCTCGTCCCGGCGCAAGGTGGTCGCGCCGATCCGCGCCAGTTCGGGGCTTTGCCCCCAAAGCGTCATCAGCGTGCGCCGCCATGCCGCCGCGGCGGGCTTGAGCAGCCGCGCGTCGAAGATGTCGAGCGTCCCGATGGTGATCCCCAGCCCGCGCAGCCGGCGCCGCTCCTCGGGCGACAGCGCGTCGATCATCAGCCGCAGCGGCTGGCGCGGGACGATCCCGCCCGCATCCTCCAGCGCGGCGGCGACGGCGCGCAAGGCGGGCGACGCCTTGGCCTCGCGCGCCAGGGCGGCGAGCCGGACGAGCGCGGGCACGTTCCGATCGAGCGCCCGCGCCACCCAGCCGTCGAGGCGCGCCTTCACCCGCTCGCGAAGCGGCTGGCTCAGGCAATCGAGATCGCGCTCCAGCCGCACGACCGGCCGCCCCAGCGACGGCCCCGCCACCAGCCGGGCCACGCCATGCCCCTCCCAGACCAGCCGGTCCTCGACCAAAGTGAGCGCCTCCTGCCCGGCGGCGATCAGCGCCTCGGCCCGCCGCGACCGCTCGGTGCCGAGCCGCTTTTCGGCCGCCGCCAGCAACAGCCTCTTGTCGTTCGCCCGCGCCCCCGCCTCGACGGTGAAGCGGAACCCCTCCAGCCGCCCGATGGGGTGATCCTCGACCAGCACCTCGCCCTCCGGCCCGATCGTGACGGGCAGCGCGCCCGCATCCGCGCCGATGCGGCGGATTAGCGCGGTGGTGCGCTTGTCGACGAAACGCTGGGTCAGGCTGGCATGGAGCCCGTCGGACAGCCGCTCCTCGATCTCGCGGGTTCGCTCGGCCCAATGCTTCGGGTCGGCCAGCCAGTCGGCGCGCTGCGCGATATAGGCCCAGCTGCGGATCGCGGAGAGCCGCCCGGCCAGCGTCTCGACATCGCCCGCCATGCTGTCCAGCCGCGCGATCTCGTCGGCGAACCATTGGTGCGGGACATGGCCCAGCCCTTCGGACAGATGGCCGAACACGCGCGAGACGAAGCGGGCATGCGGATCGATGCCGACCTTGCGGAAATCGGGAATCCCGCACGCCGCCCACAGCCGCGCGACCATGGCGGGCCGCCGCACCCGGTCGCGGACCCAGGGTTCGTCGGCCAGCCGCTTCAGAACCTGCAAATCGGTGGCGAGCGGCGCGGCGCGCAGCACGCCGGGTTCGGGCTTGCGCTCCAGGCTCTTGATCAGCGCGTCGATGCTCGACAGGTCGGGATCGCCGTCGCGCCAATAGAGGTGGTCGAGCCGGGGGAAGCGATGCTCCTCGATCGCCAGCATCTCTTCGGGCAGGAACGCGTCGGGGCCTTCCTCGGCCAGCGCGCCGAAGGTGCCGTCGCGGTGATGCCGCCCGGCGCGGCCCGCAATCTGCGCCATCTCGGCGACGGTCAGGCGACGGCGGCGGCGGCCGTCGAACTTGTGGAGGCCCGCAAAGGCGACATGCGCGACGTCCATGTTCAGCCCCATGCCGATCGCGTCGGTGGCGACGAGATAATCGACCTCGCCCGCCTGGAACATCTGAACCTGCGCGTTGCGGGTGCGCGGGGACAGCGCCCCCATCACCACCGCCGCGCCCCCGCGCAGGCGGCGCAGCATCTCGGCGACGGCATAGACCTCCTCGGCGGAGAAGGCGACGATGGCCGAGCGCTTGGGCAGGCGGCTGATCTTCTTGGCGCCCGCATAGGACAGGGTCGAGAAGCGCGGTCGTGCGACGATCTCCGCCTCGGGCACCAGCGCGCGGATCATGGGTTTCAGGGCCTCGGAGCCCAGGATCATCGTCTCGTCCCGGCCGCGTGCGTGCAGCAACCGATCGGTAAAGACATGACCGCGCTCGGGATCGGCACCCAGCTGCGCTTCGTCCAGCGCGACGAAGGCGACGTCGCGGTCGGGCATGGATTCGGCGGTGCACAGGAACCAGCGGGCGTCGGGGGGAACGATCTTTTCCTCGCCCGTCACCAGCGCGACCTTTTCCGGTCCCTTCAGCGCGACGACGCGGTCATAGACCTCGCGCGCGAGCAGGCGGAGGGGAAAGCCGATGATGCCGCTGCTATGCGCGCACATCCGCTCGATCGCGAGGTGCGTCTTGCCGGTGTTGGTCGGCCCGAGAACGGCCGTCACGGTGCCCGATACGCGGCTGGTCATGATCCCTACATCGGGCTTCGCGCGGCCGGTTGCAACGGCATGAAGCAAGATGGCGGATGTCGGGCCGGTTTCGGCCCGAACCGGCCACGCCCGGTCGCAGCAGCGGGGCGGGGGGCGGCGCGGGCGTTTGACTTTGCGGCCCCGGGTTCGCACGGCGATCCTCGTGCGCCGGGGGGATCGGCGACGCTGATCGACGACAGACGGACGCATCATCCACCCATGTTCCTGACCACCGACGATACATTGATGGCCTCGGGCGGCTTCGGCTCGGGCGGTACGGCCGTCCGGCTGCCGGGCACCGCGCTGGCGCCGATTGCCGGCGGACGGCTGGCGCGCTGGCGCGCGGGGTTGCGCGGCATCGACTGGGTGCCCGATCTGGGCGCGCAGATCGGCAGCCGTGCCTGGTGGCGCGGACTGGCGACGTGCACCGGGCTGTGCGCCGCGACGATCGCGATGGCGCCGGGCTTTCACCGCCCGATCCAGTCCCCCTCGCCCGCCGCATGGACCGGAGAGGCGCGGAGCAACGCCCGGGCCCAGGCGATCGCGCCGCTGGCGCTGGGGGCCGATAGCGGTCGGCACATGGCCGCGAACGAACTGGTGGCCAATCTGGCCGAGGCGCCCGAGCGGCCGGTGGTCGAACTGTCCGCCACCGTCGGGTCGGGCGACCGGCTGGCGCGCGTGCTGCAACGCGCCGGGGTGGCGCGCGACCAGGCGCAGGCGGCGGCCGATCTGGTCGCGCAGGCGACGGACGGTGCGGACATCGCCTCGGGCACCCGCGTCATGCTGACGCTGGGGCGGCGGCCCAGCCGGACGGTCGCGCGGCCGCTGGAATCGATGACGCTGCGCGCGCGCTTCGACCTGGCGGTCACGCTGACCCGCACCGCGCAAGGGCTGGCGATGACGCAGCAGCCGATCGCGATCGACCGCACCCCGCTGCGCCTCCAGGGGCTGGTCGGATCCAGCCTGTACCGTTCGGTCCGCGCGGCGGGCGCCCCGGCCAAGGTGGTCGAGGCCTATATCAAGGCGCTGTCGGCGCGGCTGTCGGTCGGGCGCGACGTCCGGCGCTCGGACAGTTTCGACTTGATCATCGAACGCGAACGCGCCGCCACCGGCGAGACGCGGCTGGGCAAGCTGCTGTTCGTCGGGCTGAACCATGGCGGTCGCCAGATGCAACTCGCGCGGCTGGCGGGGGACGAGGACAGCCCCTGGTATGACGTCAACGGCCAAAGCGAACGGCGCGGCGCGATGGCGGTGCCGGTCGCGGGGCGTATCACCTCGTCCTTCGGCAAGCGGATGCACCCGATCCTGGGCTTCATGCGGATGCACAAGGGGACCGATATCGGCGCCCCTTACGGCGCGCCGATCCATGCGATCATGGACGGCGTCGTCCAGTTCGCCGGGCGATCGGGCGGCTATGGCAATTTCGTGAAGCTGACCCATGCGGGCGGGATCGCCAGCGGCTATGGCCATATGAGCCGTTTCACGGTCCGCTCGGGCGCGCGCGTCCGCCAGGGGCAGGTGATCGGCTATGTCGGCTCGACCGGCATGTCGACCGGGCCGCATCTGCATTGGGAGGTGTGGAAGAACGGCGTGACCGTCAATCCCTACAGCCTGAAGCTGACGAGCATGGCCGCGCTGTCGGGCGCCAGATTGCGCGCCTTCCGCCAGGAGGTTCGCGCGCTGCTGGCGGTTCAGCCCGGTCGCTGAGCCGTTATTTCCCCGCCCCGCGCCAGCGGGCGACGGTGTCGGCCAGCATCGCATCCCCGCGGGCAGGACGCGCCCATAGCTCGGTGATCGTCATGTCGCCGGAGACGGGGCAAAGCTCCTCGTCCAGCGTATCCAGGCTCGCGCGCATCGGCAGAGCGACGCCCTCGCCGCACAGGATCGCCTCGCGGTTGCGCAGCGCCGAGATGGTGTCGAGCAGGCCGCGCCCGCCCTCGGGCATCGCCGCGCGGACCACCGCCTGATCGCGTTCGTTGTTCAGCCGCATCGCGATGATCGTGCCGCATTGCGACAGCACGCCCTCGGCCAGATCGGACGGACGCTGGGTCACCAGTCCCAGCGAGACGCCATATTTGCGCCCCTCCTTGGCGATGCGCGACAGGATGCGCCCCGCCGCCGAATGGCGTTCGGCATGCGCGGGGATGTAGCGGTGCGCCTCCTCGCAGACCATCAGCACGGGGCGGCGATCCTCGGGCCGCGACCAGATCGCATGGTCGAAGATCATCCGCGCCAGCATCGCGACGACCACGCTCGTCACCTCGGAGGGGACGCCCGACAGGTCGATGATCGAGATCGGCCGCGATCCGCCCGGCATGCGCAGGATGCGCCCCAGGAATGCCGCCATGGTGTCGGCGACCAACATGCCGGAGAACATGAAGGCATAGCGGGAATCGCCCTTCACCTCCTCGATCCGCGCCTTCAGCCGCTGATAGGGCGCGGTGTCGCCCGCGCGGTCGAGCTTGCCCATCTCCTGCGCGATCGCGGCGGTCAGGTCGGACAGCAGATAGGGGATGGGGGTGTCGATGGTGACGCGGGGCAGCTCGGCCGCCGCCCGGTTGCGCATCCGCGCGGCGAGCAGGCAGCGGGCCAGGATGTCGACCTCCGCCTGTCGCTCGGCCGGACCGGCGGAGAGCAGCATCTCGGCATGTTCCTCGAAGGTCATCAGCCAATAGGGCATGCGCAGATTGCCGACATCGTGGATCTCGCCCCGGTCGGAAAAGGCGCGGGCATATTCGCCGTGCGGATCGATCATCACGACATGGCCCAGCGGCGCGAGCGCGCAGATGCGGTGCAGGATCAGCGCGGTCGCGGTCGACTTGCCGGTGCCGGTCGATCCCAGCATCGCGAAATGGCGGCCCAGCAGCGCATCCACCGCCAGCATCGCGGGCACGCTGCGCCCCGGATGGACGGTGCCGATCCGGATGGTGGTGGCATGGCGCTGGCCATGGATCGCCGCCAGCTCGGCCACCGAGACCGCATGGACGGTGCTGCCCGGCATCGGATAGGCGGTGACGCCGCGTCGAAAGCCGTAGAGCTCGCCGGTCTCGGGATTGCGCATCGCCTCGCCCATCAACTCGATCTCGGCGGCGATGGCGGCGGCGTCCTGTGCCGGGTCGAGCGTCAGCGAGCGGATGCTGCCCACGATCCAGCGATCGCCATGGCGCAGCTTGACCGGGGTTGCGACCTGCCCGGCCTGCGCCAGCACGGGATCGGCATGGCCGGACAGCAGCGCCAGTGCCTCGCGCTCGAGCAGGACGCGCCCGCCCGCGCCCGCGATGCCGAGCAGCCAGCCGATCGCGGGTGTGTCATGGGAAAGCGTTTCGGACGGTCGGGGCAGGAGGGCGTGCATCGGCCAGCACATATCCGGTCAGGGGAGGAATCAGCCCCGACCGTTAGGGATCAAAGACTTAAGAAGCCGTATCGATCCCGCCTCAGACCCGCCGCGCGATCCACCCGGCGGTCCAGCCGAGCAGCACCGAGAGCGCGACCACGGTCAGGCCATAGGGAATGGCGGCGCGGTCGGCGGCGCGCGCGACGAACCGCTCGAACCCCGATTTGCGGATGTCGATATCGCGTACCGCGGCGGCCAGCACGCGGCCGTCGCGGATCAGGAACGTCTCTGCGGTGAAGCGTCCCACCGGCACGCGCGCGGGGATGGTCACGCGCGCGCGGTAGAGGACATTGTCGGTGATCTCGACCGCGCGCGGCGCCTCGACATATAGCCCCGCGCGGCGGCGCTGGTCGACCAGCCCGGCCTGGAACCGCGCCTGCACATTGGCGGGCGCGTTGGAGGCGGGGGAAAGCTGCAGGCTGTCCAGCCCCAGTTCGTAGATGGCGCGCGTCCGGTCGTCGACGATCCGGTTGATCGGGCGGGACGAGGCGATGGCGTAGAAGGACGGTGCCGACTGATAGCGCAGCCGCCCGGCATTGACCCACAGCCCGGCGATCTTCTCCTTCTCGCGGATCAGGATCGACTGGGTCGGGCCCTTGACCACCACGACGATGTCGGTCGGCCGGTCGTCGCTGGGCGGGCGACCGCCGGGATAGAGGATCGCGCCGAACAGCAGCAGCTCGGCGCCGGTGAAGCTGTACACGATCTCGATATCGCGCTGCGACACGTCGGGGACCAGCACCGGCTTGGCCTGCCCCATCAGCAGCGGCGCGAGCAGCGTCAGGAGCGCGGCCCTCCTCACAGCAGCTGGACCGTGAAAATCTCCTCGGGCCGCCAGACCAGCCCCAGCAGGATGCGCAACCCGACGAGCAGGACGATGACCGCCAGCGCCAGGCGGAGATATTCGGGTTTGACGTTGGTCGCCAGCTTCGCCCCGACCTGCGCGCCCGTCACCGAACCGATCAGGAGCAGCGCGGCCAGCACGATGTCGACCGCCTTGGTCGTGGTCGCATGAACCATGGTCGCGGCGGCGGTGACGAACAGCGTCTGGAACAGCGAGGTGCCCAGCACGACATTGGTCGCCATGCCCAGGATATAGATCATCGCGGGGACAAGGATGAACCCGCCGCCCACGCCCAGCAATATGGTCAGGATGCCGATGAAGAAGCCCAGCAGCAGCGGCGCCAGCGGCGAGATATAGAGCCCCGAGGCATAGAATCGCGTGCGAAAGGGCAGGGCGGCGACCATCGGGTGATGCCGACGCCGCGCCGCGCGCTGGGCCACGCCCCGGCGCTGTGCGATGATCGCGTTCGTCGCCTCGCGCGCCATGACCGATCCGATCCAGCCGAGCATCAGGACATAAACGATGGCGATGACCGTATCGATCTGCCCGCTCGCCTGGAGCAGGCGGAAGATCCAGGCCCCCGCGAACGACCCGACGATGCCGCCCGCGACCAGCACCCCGCCCATCTTCACATCCACCCCGCCGCGCCGGAAATGCGCGAACACGCCCGAGACGCTGGCCCCCGTCACCTGGCTGGCGGCAGAGGCGGCGGCGACGGTGGGGGGAATGCCATAGACGATCAGCAACGGCGTGGTCAGGAACCCGCCGCCGACCCCCAGCATGCCCGACAACAGGCCCACGCCCGCGCCCAGCGCGACGATGACGAGCGCGTTGACCGACAGGTTGGCGATCGGAAGATACAGGTCCACGGCGGCGTTATAGCCCGATAGGCCTTGCCGAACAGTATCGGCGGATCAGAAATCGCCCGCCAGCGACAGGGCCGGGCCCGAGTTCGGCGCGGCGCGCCCCGCGATCCTCTGTCGCCAGTCGAGCGACAGGCGCATCCACCGCCCGGCGAGCGGCACGCCCACCCCCAATGTGGGACCGATATCCAGCCGCCGCACCTCGCGCTGCGCCCCGCCCCACAGACCCAGCCCGAGGTCTATGCCGGCCGCCAGCGGCGTCGTCACCCGGGCCGCGCCGTCGGCAAAGGGCTCGATCCGGGCGCGGGCCACCGCCCCGGCCTGCGCATACAGGGTCAGCGCGAGCCCCGGCGCGACCGGCCGGGGGCCGATCCCCGCCACCGCCAGCAGGGCAGGCCCGCCATCCCCGCCATCCAACGGGATACGCTGCTCGACCAGCACGCGAACCGGCCCATGGGGAAAGGGGCGCCAGTCGAGCCCCGGCGCGATCTCCCGGCTCATGCCGTTCAACGCCGACGAGACCCGCAGGCTGGCGGACAGGGTGCCGCTTCGGTCGAGGCGACGGAGCAGCCGGACACCCGCCTGCGAACCGCCCAGCTGTCCGCCAGGCGTCAGCGCATCGCCACCCCTTCGCAGGATGGCCCAGGCGGAGGCGCTCCATCGGTCGGGCGGTCGCGGGCCTTCGGGCAGAAGCGGAATCGCATCCGCCGGCGGGTTTGGTCCCGGCGTGTCGTCCGGGAACGGCATGACGGACGATAGCGGAGGAGGGGCGGGGGCCAGGACGGGGATGGACCGGCTCCGTTCGGGGTGTCGTTCGGTGGGTCGCTCCTCGGGGGTGCCTGGCCGGACCGCGCGCACCGCCACCGGCTGCGCCCCCGACCGCATGGCGAGATGCAGGGTCGGGGGCCGGACCGCCGTCACCGGCGCATCCGTCTCGGACGGCAGCAGGAAGGCGACCCGCCCCAGCGTCCATAGCGCCAGCGTACCCCCCAGGAAGCGTAGCGGCCGCCCGCTCATGGTTGCGGCGACAGGTCTGGAAAGGCGTGGCTGGTCTTGTCCCAGACGACCGGGCGCCCGCGCAGCACGAGCAGATAGCGGAGCAGCGCCCGCGGCGCGGCGGCCAGCGCGACGAAATTGCCGATGACGAAGCGCGGCAGCGACCACAGCGCCTCCCGCCAGCCATAGGCCCGGCCGGTAAAGACCATCCGCATCGTCAAACGCCACCCCAGCAGCAGCGCGTTGATCGCGAACAAGGTGCGGAGCGCCGGGGTGAGCGGTGGCAGCGGATGCCCCTCGACCCACCAGGTCACGATGCCGAACGCCTCGGCGAACAGCCCCAGATAGGCCGCCGCCAGCACCAGCATGGCCAGCGGCGCTCGCCGGTCGCGCAGCCGCCACCAGTGATCGCCCAGCGCGGCGGTACGGCTCCAGCCGGTGCGGTCCCAGCCGATCAGAGCGATGCCCGTCATCCACCGCGCCTTTTGCCGGATCGCGGCGATCAGCGTGGCGGGGAAATAGGCGCGCACCGCGACGATGCCGCCCGCCGCTCCGTCGGCGACCCGTGCGAACAGCCCTTCACCCCCCAGCTCGGCGATGCGCAGACCCAGTTCGTAATCCTCGGTCAGGCTGGTCGAATCGAACGGATCGCCGCCGCGCCGCGCCGCAATCTCCGCCAGCATCGTCGGGGCAATGGCGCAGCCTGTCCCCGCCAGCGGCATTCCCGCCCCGATCCAGGTGCGAACGACCAGCTGCTTCTGATGGCTTTCGGCAAATTCATCGGCATAATGGCCGGACACCAGTCGAGAGCCCGGCACCACCAGCGGCAGCACGGGCAATTGCACTACCGCGCGTCCCTCGATCAGCGTGTCGAACACCGTCAGTTCGTCGGGATGCACGACATCCTCGGCATCGTGCAGGACGATCGCCTTGACCGCGAAATCCTCCACCACGCGATCCCGCGCCAGCGCGCGCCCCACAGTGCGTTGAGGCAATCGGCCTTCGTGGTGGGGCCGTCGCGCGGGCCGATGACCAGTCGGACGCGTTCGTCGTGTTGCGCCACATCGGCGGCGGCGGCGATGGTGGCGGGGTCATTGGGGTACAGCCCGACATAAAGCCGGTAATCGGGGTGGCGGAACCGCGCCAGCGCCGCCGACAGCATCGCGCCGATCACAGCCGCTTCGTCCCAGGCGGGGATGAAGACGATCATCCTGCCCGGCTCCAGCGGCGGGGGCAGGGCATGGCTGTGGATCGGGGTCGCGCTACGCCTCGCCAGACGCCGCGCCAGATAGAGCAGATCGACCAGAAGATCGTCCAGCCCGCCGATCAACAGCCCCGCCGCTGCGAACAGGGTCAGCTCGCGCGCGACGACGGCCATCACCCCCGTGACATCCATCCGGCATTCCCCCTTTGCCGATGCGCGAATGTGACGGCCGGATTGCGGCGGATCAACAGGATTATGGGAAGCCGGATGGTTGCACCGCGTGCTGCGCTGCAACATATAAAAGAGGAAAGGACATCTTCATGGCGCGGACATTTCCCCCCGGCATCGTCCATACCGCGCTGGCGGTGGGCGGCTTTGCGATCGGCACCACCGAATTCGCCGCGATGAGCCTGGAGCCCGATCTGGCGCGCGGGCTGGGCATCGATGCGCCGACCGCGGGCCATGTCATCAGCGCCTATGCGCTGGGCGTGGTGGTGGGCGCGCCGATGCTGGCGGTGCTGTCGGCCCGGCTGGCGCGGCGCACGCTGCTGATCGCGCTGATGCTGATGTTCGCGGTCGGCAACGGCCTGTCCGCGCTGGCGCCCGATTATCACTGGATGCTGTTCTTCCGCTTTCTCAGCGGCCTGCCGCACGGGGCCTATTTCGGGATCGCGGCGCTGGTCGCCGCCTCGCTGGTGCCCGAGGATCGGCGGACGGTCGCGGTCGGGCGGATCATGCTGGGGCTGACGGTGGCGACGGTCATCGGCGTACCATTGGCACAGATGCTGGGGCAGTGGCTCAACTGGCGCTGGGTGTTCGGGGTGGTCGCGGGGCTCGCGCTGCTGACCGCGACCCTTGTCTGGATCGCCGCGCCGCATGACCGGCCGGACGAGGGCGCGACCATCCGGCGCGAGCTGGCGGCGCTGGGTCGCGGGCAGGTCTGGCTGACGCTGGCGATCGGGGCGATCGGCTTTGGTGGCATGTTCGCCGTCTATACCTATCTGGCCGCGACGCTGACCGAGGTGACGGGCACGTCCACCGCGACCATCCCGCTCGTGCTGGCGGTCTTCGGGCTGGGGATGACGATCGGCAATATCGTCGTGCCGCGCTTCGCCGATCGCGCGCTGATGCCGACGGCCGGGGGGCTGCTGCTCTGGTCGGCGGCGATGCTGGCGCTCTATCCGCTGGCGGCGGGGAGCCTGTGGACGATCCTGCCCAATGTCTTTGCCATCGGGCTGGGCGGCGCGCTGGGCACGGTGCTCCAGACGCGGCTGATGGACGTGGCGGGCGAGGGGCAGGGGCTGGCCGCCGCGCTCAACCATTCGGCGTTCAACACCGCCAATGCCATCGGCCCCTGGGCGGGCGGGCTTGCCATCGCGCATGGGCTGGGCTGGACCTCGACCGGCTATGTCGGCTGCGGACTGGCGCTGGGCGGCTTTGCGATCTGGCTGATCGCGATGCGATTCGCCGGAGACACGCTCAACGGGCCAGCGGATCGATCGAATCGTCCGGTGCTGTCGCACTGAGGCCTTTCGCCACCGCCTCGACCCGCGCCATCACGCGCAGGATATTGCCGCTGGTCAACCCCGCGAGATCGGCATCGCTCCAGCCGCGCCGGACCAGCTCGGCCAGCACCAGCGGATAGCCGTCGACGCCGGTCATCCCCTCCGGCCCGGTGCCGTTGATCCCGTCATAATCGCCGCCAAAGCCCACCGCACCGCGCCCTGCGATCCGGGCGATATGCTCGATATGGTCGGCGACCATCGTCGCGGTCACGCGCGGGGCGGGGTTCGCGGCGTCCCAGGCGACCAGCGGCGCTGGGGAGCGCGCGCCATAGACATTGGCGGGCACGCCGACCGATTTCGCGAATGCCGTACGCCGCGCGTCCCAGGCCCGCCAGGCGCTCGACAGAAAGGCGGGATAGCAATTCACCATCACCACCCCGCCGCCCGCGCCGATCCGGCGGAGCAGCGCGTCGGGGATGTTGCGCGGCGCATCCGCCAACGCGCGCGCGTCGGAGTGCGAGGCGATGACCGGCGCCTTGCTGACGTCCAGCACCGCCGCCATCGTCGCGTCCGAGACATGCGCGACATCGACGATCATGCCGATCCGGTTCATCTCGGCCACGACCGCGCGGCCAAAGGCGCTGAGCCCGTTGGCGTGTGGGGCATCGGTCGACGAATCGGCCCAGGCCAGGCTGCGGCCATGGGTCAGCGTCAGATAGGCGACGCCGAGCGCCTTATACTGGCGCAGCACCGCCAGCCGCCCGTCGATCTGATGCCCGCCCTCGACCCCGATCAGCGAGGCGATGCGGCCCGTCTGCGCGATCCGGCGGACGTCCCCGGCGGTGCGCGCCATCGCCATCCGGTTGGGATGCGCGGCGACGAGGCGGTGGACGCGGTCGATCTGTTCCAGCGTCATCTCGACCGCGCGCGGGCCGGTGACGTCGGCGGGAATCCAGACCGACCAGAATTGCCCGCCGACCCCGCCGCGCTTGAGCCGGGGCAGGTCGGTCTGGAGCGGATGGGGCAGCGCGGCGGTGTCGGTCGCGAGCGAGGGCGACTCGGGGGTGACGCCCGTGTCGCGCAACTCCCAGGGTAGGTCGTTATGCCCGTCGACGATCGGCGCGCGGGCGAGTACCGAGTCGACGCGGCGCGTGACGGCGGGATCGGCGGCCTGGGCGAGGAAGAGCGCGATCAGCATGTCGGGCGCTGCTCGAATCGGGTGAGCATGGCATCGACTGGTTGCTCGGTCGTATCGACCTGATCGACCCGCGCGGCGGGCGGTCCCGACCGGGCCTCGGCGATGATTGCCGCGACCTTGTCCTCGGGCCCCTGCACCACCGCTTCGACCGCGCCGTCGTCCCGGTTGCGGACCCAGCCGGTCAGCCCCAGCGCTTCGGCACGGCCGAGGAACCAGTAACGATATCCGACGCCCTGCACGCGTCCGGTGATGCGAAGATGACGGCCGATCATGGCGGCGAGTGTCGCGCGGCCGGAGACGAAAGGGAAGTTCCAAATCCTCCCCTGCAAGGGGAGGGGGACCAGCGAAGCTGGTGGAGGGGTGTCGCACTCTCGTTGGCGCTGACACCCCTCCGTCAGGCCTTCGGCCTGCCACCTCCCCTTGCAGGGGAGGAATGTTGGTTTCCGCGGAGAAGGAACCCTCTCCGCGTCCTCCGCGCGAACTATCCTCAGACCTTGTCGGTCAGTTCCGGGACGACGGTGAACAGATCGCCGACCAGGCCGATGTCCGCCACCTGGAAGATCGGGGCATCCTCGTCCTTGTTGATCGCGACGATGACCTTGGAGTCCTTCATCCCCGCCAGATGCTGGATCGCGCCCGAGATGCCGACCGCGACATAGACTTCGGGCGCGACGATCTTGCCGGTCTGGCCGACCTGATAGTCGTTGGGGGCATAGCCCGCATCGACCGCCGCACGGGATGCACCGACGGCGGCACCCAGCTTGTCGGCGAGCGGGTCGATCAGCGCATGGAACTGCTCCTCCGAACCCAGCGCGCGACCGCCCGAGACGATGACCTTGGCGCTGGTCAGTTCCGGCCGGGCATTCTCGGCCTTCTCCGCGCCGACGAAGCGGGACTTGGCCGCATCGCCCGTGGTCGGGAGGACCTCGATGGTGCCCGAGCCACCCTCGGCCGCCGCCTTTTCAAAGGCGGTGGTGCGGACGGTCAGCACCAGCTTGGCGTCGGTCGTCTTGACGGTCGCAATCGCGTTGCCCGCATAGATCGGCCGGGTGAAGCTGTCCGGACCCTCGACCGACAGGATGTCCGAAATCTGCATCACGTCGATGAGGGCGGCGACGCGCGGCGCGATATTCTTGCCGGTGGTGGTCGAGGGCGCGAGGAAGGCGTCGTGATGGCCCATCAGCTCGGCAATCAGCGGCGCGACATTCTCGGCGAGCGCATTGGCGTACGCCGCGTCGTCGGCGACATGGACCTTGCCGACGCCTGCGATCTTCGCGGCGGCCTGCGCGACGCCGTCCACACCCTGACCGGCGACGATCAGATGCACCTCGCCCAGCTTGGCGGCCGCCGTGACGGTCGCCAGCGTGGCATCCTTGACGGTCCCGCCGTCATGCTCGACCCATACCAGCGTCTTCACTTGGCCACTCCCAGTGCTTTGAGTTTCTCGACCAGCTCGTCGACCGAGCCGACCTTGACGCCCGCCTGGCGCTTGCCGGGTTCGGCGACATGGGTGATCGTCAGCCGGGGTGCGATGTCGACGCCGTAATCGGCCGCCGTCTTGGTCGCCATCGGCTTGGACTTGGCCTTCATGATGTTGGGCAAGCTGGCATAGCGCGGCTCGTTCAGACGCAGGTCAGTCGTCACGATCGCAGGCAGCGTCAGCGCCACCGTCTCCAGACCGCCATCGACCTCGCGGGTCACGTTGGCGCTCTGTCCGTCGATCTCGACCTTGGAGGCAAACGTCCCCTGCGCCCAGCCGAGCAGGCCCGCCAGCATCTGGCCGGTCTGGTTGTTGTCGCCGTCGATCGCCTGCTTGCCCAGGATCACGAGGCCGGGCTGTTCCTCCTCGACCACCTTGGCGAGCAGCTTGGCGACGCCCAGCGGCTCGGGCGCCTGGTCGGCGGTGATGAGGATCGCGCGGTCCGCGCCCATGGCAAGCGCAGTGCGCAGCGTGTCCGCCGCCTTGGGCTCGCCGATCGAGACGACGACCACTTCGGTCGCCGCCCCCTTCTCCTTCAGCCGAATCGCCTCTTCCACCGCGATCTCGTCGAACGGGTTCATCGACATCTTCACGTTCGCCAGATCGACGCCCGTCCCGTCCGCCTTCACCCGCGGCTTCACGTTATAGTCCAACACCCGCTTCACGGGCACGACGATCTTCATCGCGATTCCTTCCCGGCTGGATAGCCCATCATGCCGCCGTCTTTGGCGGGCTTGCGACCGCATCGCAAGAGTTACGCCCGACCAACGAGAAAGGGGCCCGGACGTTTCCGCCCGAGCCCCCCTATATCGGTCCGTCAGGGCCGAAGGTGCGGTTTAGGCGACCTTCTGAACCTCGGCGACGATCTTCTTGGCGGCGTCGCCCAGATCGTTGGCGGGGACGATGGCGAGACCCGAATTGGCGAGGATTTCCTTGCCCTTCTCGACATTCGTACCCTCGAGGCGGACGACCAGCGGAACCTGCAGGTTCACTTCCTTCGCCGCCGCGACGATGCCGTCGGCGATGATGTCGCAACGCATGATGCCGCCGAAGATGTTGACCAGGATGCCCTTCACGGCGGGATCGCTCAGGATGATCTTGAACGCCGCGGTGACCTTCTCCTTGTTCGCGCCGCCGCCGACGTCGAGGAAGTTGGCCGGGAACATGCCGTTCAGCTTGATGATGTCCATCGTCGCCATGGCGAGGCCGGCGCCGTTGACCATGCAGCCGATGTCACCGTCGAGCTTGATGTAGGCCAGGTCGTACTTCGACGCCTCCAGCTCCATCGCGTCTTCTTCGGTGGTGTCGCGCAGTTCCATCAGGTCCTTGTGACGGAACATGGCGTTGCCGTCGAAGCCGACCTTGGCGTCGAGCACCATCAGCTTGCCGTCCTCGGTGACGGCGAGCGGGTTGATCTCGATCTGCTCGGCATCGGTGCCCAGGAACGCGGCGTACAGCTTCGACGCGACGTTCGCGGCCTGCTTGGCGAGGTCGCCGGTCAGTTCCAGCGCGGCGGCGACGGCGCGGCCGTGATGCGGCATGAAGCCGGTCGCGGTGTCGATGTCGATCGAGTGGATCTTCTCGGGCGTGTCATGCGCCACGGTCTCGATGTCCATGCCGCCCTCGGTCGAGGCGACCATCGAGACGCGGCCGGTCGCGCGGTTGACGAGCAGCGCGAGGTAGAATTCCTTGGCGATGTCGACGCCGTCGGTCACGTACAGGCGGTTGACCTGCTTGCCCGCTTCGCCGGTCTGGATGGTGACCAGCGTGTTGCCCAGCATGTCGGTGGCGTGCGCACGGACTTCCTCAGGCATTTTGGCCAGGCGGACACCGCCCTTGGCGTCGGGGCCGAGTTCCTTGAACTTGCCCTTGCCGCGGCCGCCCGCATGGATCTGCGCCTTGACGACGTAGAGCGGTCCGGGGAGCTTGGACGACGCCTCGACGGCCTCCTCGACGGTCATCGCGGCGAAGCCGGCGGGGACGGGCACGCCGAACTTGGCGAGCAATTCCTTGGCCTGATATTCGTGGATGTTCATGCGCTAGCCTTCCGCCTCTCGGGTGGTTCTAGGGAAATTGCTTCGCGCTAAAGCACAGGCCGGGCCACAAATCCACCCCGAAAGCGTTCTATTGCAATTGCATCGCAAGTGCGAAACGCAGTGCGTCATGCCGTTCGATCCGCGCGATGTATGGAAATGCGAGCAAATTCCGTGCGGCTGTTCTATATCGGTCCGATGCACTGGGCTCTCGGCATTCTCCTGTTCCTCGGCACCGTGATCTTCATGGAGGGATTCGCCTATGCGGCGCATCGCTGGATCATGCATGGGCCGGGCTGGTTCCTGCACGAAAGCCATCATCGCCCGCGCACCGGCAACTGGGAGCTGAACGACCTGTACGCGGCGATCTTCGCGGTGCCGTCCTTCGTGATGATCCTGGGCGGCGCGCAGCTGGGCTGGTGGAGCGGCTTCACCTGGATCGGGGCAGGGATCGCGGCCTATGGCGCGATCTATTTCGGGTTCCATGACGTGATCGTGCACAAGCGGCTGCCGACCCGCTATCTGCCCAAGTCCGATTACATGAAGCGGATCATCCAGGCGCACCGGCTGCACCATGTCGTGGAAACCAAGCAGGGCACGGTCAGTTTCGGTTTCCTGGTCGCGCCGCGCCCCGAGGCGTTGAAGGCGGAGTTGAAGCGCCGGGCGCATGCCGGGGTGCGGCGACCGGCCGGTGCGGCGGAAGCCCGGGATGCCGCGTTGACGGAAAAGTAACCTTGTTTGGCCATAGCGGGAGCGTCATGGAAAAACCGGTCTTCACACCGCCCTTCGAGCCCGTCCAAGGCCAGGAACTTCGCCGTTCGCTTCGGCAGGCGGTGCGGATGCGGGCCCATCTGCGCGACAAGGGGCAGACCCGGTTCGAGATCGACGTGGTCGACCTGTCGCAAGAGGGCTTCCGGGCCGAGACCAGCTTCACCCTGTGGCCGGGCACGATCGTCTGGCTGACCCTGCCGGGGCTCGCCCCGCTGGAGGCGGTGATCGCCTGGCGCGACCGGTTCAAATATGGCTGCGCCTTTTCCAAGCCGCTCCACCCGGCGGTGTTCGAGCATATCGTCGCGCTGGGCAATCGCTGACTTTTTCTAGAGCGAGCGCCGTGATCGTCTCACCTAGACCCGACCCTCCCCCATCCCCTCCCGCCTGCGGGAGGGGCGTGCCTGGTTCGACCGGCTTGCGCGTATTCTAAGCCCCTCCTCCCGGTAGGGGGGAGGGGTTTGGGGTGGGGGCCAGCCGCGCACGAAACGCCTACGACTTGCGCCCGTCAAAGACTCAATCGAACAGGCTCGACACGCTGGTCTCGTCCGCGATGCGCTTGATCGCCTCGCCCAGCAGCGGGGCGATGGGCAGGTGCCGGATCTTGGCGGTGGTGCCGATCGACTCGTGGTTGCCGATCGAGTCGGTGATGACCAGCTCGCGCAGTTCCGAACCATCGACCCGCGCCACCGCGCCGCCCGACAGGACGCCGTGGGTGACATAGGCGACGACGTCCTGCGCCCCCGCCTGGCGCAAAGCGGCCGCCGCGTTGCACAGCGTGCCCGCCGAGTCGACGATATCGTCGATCAGGATGCAGAAGCGCCCCTCGACGTCGCCGATGATGTTCATCACCTCCGACTCGCCCGCGCGCTCGCGACGCTTGTCGACGATGGCGAGCGGCGCGTTGTTCAGCCGCTTGGCGAGCTGGCGCGCGCGGACCACGCCGCCGACGTCGGGCGACACGACCATCAGATTGTCGTTCTTGAACCGCGCGAGGATGTCCGCCGACATGACCGGCGCGGCATAGAGATTGTCGGTCGGGATATCGAAGAAGCCCTGGATCTGCCCGGCATGCAGGTCGACCGACAGGACGCGGTCGGCGCCCGCCACGGTGATCAGGTTGGCGACCAGCTTGGCCGAGATCGGCGTGCGGGGCCCGGGCTTCCGATCCTGGCGGGCATAGCCGAAATAGGGGATCACCGCCGTGATACGGCTGGCCGACGCGCGCTTCAGCGCGTCGATCATGATGAGGAGTTCCATGAGGTTGTCGTTGACCGGATAGCCGGTCGACTGGATCACGAACACGTCCTCGCCGCGCACATTCTCCTGGATCTCGACGAAGATCTCCTCGTCGGCGAAGCGGCGTACCAGCGCTTCCGTCAGCGGCACCTCCAGATAGGAGGAGATCGCCTTCGCCAGCGGCAGGTTCGAATTGCCGGTCATCAATTTCATGGTGGTATCCCGTCCCCGCAGACAGCCCGTTACTCGCGGCCCCTTTAATCGCGCTGTCACAATAGCGCAAAGGCGATTCCCGGATTATGGCGCCAGGCATGACCGTGACCCGTTTCGCTCCCTCGCCCACCGGGCGGCTGCATGTCGGCAATATCCGCACCGCGCTGCACAACTGGATGTACGCGCAAAAGGCCGGCGGGCGCTTCCTGCTGCGCATCGACGACACCGATGCCGAGCGGAGCGAGGAACGCTATGTCGATGCGATCCGGGCGGATTTGCAGTGGCTGGGGCTGAACCCCGATGCGGAGGTCCGCCAGTCGCAACGTTTCGCGCTGTACGAGGCGCGCTTCGCCGAGCTGGTCGCGAGCGGCCATGTGTACCCCGCCTATGAAAGCGCGCAGGAACTCGACCTGAAGCGCAAGATTCAGCTCGGGCGCGGCCTGCCCCCGGTGTACGACCGCGCCGCGCTGGCCCTGACCGACGAGGATCGGGCGAAGCTGGAAGGCGAGGGCGTTCGCCCGCACTGGCGGTTCAAGCTCGATCACGGCGCGGCGATCGAATGGGACGATGCGGTGCGCGGGGCCCAGCGTTTCGACCCCGCGACGATGAGCGATCCGGTGATCCGCCGCGCCGACGGCAGCTGGCTCTACATGCTCCCCTCGGTCATCGACGATATCGACATGGGCGTGACCCAGGTGGTGCGCGGCGAGGACCATGTCTCCAACACCGCGCTCCAGATTCAGATGTTCCAGGCGCTGGGGGCCGAATTGCCGCGCTTCGCCCATGCCGCGCTGCTGACCGGCAACGAGGGCAAGCTGTCCAAGCGACTCGGCTCGCTGGGCGTCGATCACTTCCGGGAGATTGGCATCGAGCCGCAGGCGGTGCGCGCGCTCCTCGCACGGATCGGGACCAGCGATCCGGTCGAGCCGGTCGCCGACATGGCCCCGCTGATCGCCGGGTTCGATTTCACGCGCTTCGGCCGCGCGCCCGCGCGCTTCGACGAGGGCGAACTGGCGCAGCTGAATGCGCGTATCCTGCACCAGACGCCTTACGAAGCGGTCGCGAAGCGGCTGCCCACCGGCATGGGCGAGGCGGAATGGGAGGCGGTGCGCCCGAACCTCGCCACCGTCGCCGAGGCGGCGGACTGGTGGCAGGTGATCGAGGGGCCGGTCGATGCGCCGGAGCCCGCCGGGGACGACCGCGCTTATCTGGCGCAGGCGGCGGAGGTCGCCGCGCGGATCGACTGGGCGAACGACCCCTGGCACGCGCTGACCGCCGCGCTGAAGGACGCCACGGGGCGCAAGGGCAAGACGCTGTTCCTGCCGCTGCGCCTGGCGCTGACCGGCCGCGCGCAGGGGCCGGACATGGCCGCGCTCCTGCCGCTGATCGGGCGCGACCGGACGATCGCACGGCTGAACGGCTGATTGCGGCTTCGGCCTTTCATTACCGACCGCCCTCGCCCACATAGGGTGGGCAACACGTAAAGGAGCGTCTTTTGGCCACGTTGGGAATGTCGCCCGCCGAGAAGGAGGCCGTCACCGCCTTCCGCCGCGATGTCGTAGAGCCGTCGATGACCAAGCTGGTCATCCTCGATTTCTGGGCCGAATGGTGCGGGCCGTGCAAGGCGCTGGGCCCGACGCTGGAAAAGGTCGCCGCCGACTATGCCGACAAGGGCGTGGTGCTGGCCAAGATCGACACCGACAAGAACCAGTTCATCGCCAACCAATTCCAGATCCGATCGATCCCCACCGTCTATGCGATGTTCCAGGGGCAGCTGGTCGCCGACCTGACCAGCGCGCGCACCGAAAGCGCGTTGCGCGCGACGCTGGACCAGCTGCTCAAGCAATTGCCGATCCAGTCGGAGGCGGCGGACGCGGCGGCCGAGCTGGAACCGCTGATCGCGATGGGCGAGGAAGTGCTGGAGGCCGGTGACGCCGAGCGCGCGGTGTCGATCTTCCAGCAGCTGCTCGACATGGCGCCCGACCATCCCGCCGTGCTGTCGGGGCATATCCGCGCGCTGCTCGGCGCGGGCCGGGTCGAGGAGGCCGAGGCCGCGACCGAGGCGCTGCCGCAGGAGCTTGCCAAAGACCCCGCCATCCACCGCGCGATGGCTGCGGTCGCGCTGGCGCGTTCGGCCCCACCGGCGGCGGATTATGCCGGTCTGGCGGCCGAGGTCGCGGCTGATCCGGACGATCACGAGAAGCGGTTCGCGCTGGCGAACGCGCAGATGGCGGCGGGCGACCGTGACGGTGCGGCGGACAATCTGCTCCACATCGTTGCCGCCGACCGCAGCTGGAACGAGGATGCCGCGCGGCAGCAGCTGCTCAAGCTGTTCGAGGTGGTCGGCATGACCGACCCCTGGGTGTCGCAGCAGCGGCGGCGGCTGTCCGCCATCCTGTTCGGATAACGCCCCATGGCGCGGCTCTCGATCTTTCCGCTGGCGGGTGCGATCCTCTTTCCGGGGATGCCGCTGCCGC
This sequence comes from Sphingomonas sp. SORGH_AS_0950, assembly GCF_030818415.1. Lineage (NCBI taxonomy): Bacteria > Pseudomonadati > Pseudomonadota > Alphaproteobacteria > Sphingomonadales > Sphingomonadaceae > Sphingomonas > Sphingomonas sp. SORGH_AS_0950. The sequence goes on along the minus strand of NZ_JAUTAE010000001.1, from coordinate 2,480,375 downwards.
TGCACATCTTCGAGCCGCGCTACCGGGCGCTCGTCTCCGACGCGATGGCGCGCGACCGGCGGATCGGCATGGTCCAGCCCTCGGGCGATGGCGATACGCCCAGCCTCTACCAGATGGGCTGTGTCGGCCGCATCGCCGAGGTCGAGGCGATGGAGGATGGCCGCTACAACCTCGTGCTGGAGGGGGTGTCGCTGTTCCGCATCGTCCGCGAGCTGACGGTGACGACGCCCTTCCGTCAGGTCGAGGCGGAGTTGCTGCCGGTGGTGGACGAGGACCTGTTGTCGCTCGGCCGCCGCGCCTCGCTGGAGCAGGAATCGCGCCGCTTTGCCGAGCTTCAGGGCTATGCGGTCGATTGGGACGCGGTCGGGCGGCTGGATGACGAGAGCCTGGTCAACGGCATCGCGCAGATCGCGCCCTTCGACATCGCCGCCAAGCAGGCGCTGCTCGAGGCGCCCGATCTGGAGCAGCGCGCCGAGCTGATCATCCAGCTGATGCAATTTTTCGGTCGCCATGACGGCGAGGATCGGGTGACGCTGCAATGAGCCTGGACCCCTGGCTGCTCGAACGGCTGGTCTGCCCGGTGACGCGGACGCCGCTGCGCTATGACGAAGTCGCCCAGGAACTGGTGTCGGAGGCGGCGGGGCTGGCCTATCCGATCCGCGACGGCGTGCCGGTGATGCTGGTCGAGGAAGCGCGGGAACTCTGATCCCCACCTCCGTTCGCACTGAGCGAAGTCGAAGTGCACGTTCCGCGCTCATTGCGAAGGTTTCCCTTAGCCTTCGACTTCGCTCAGGCTGAACGGAGGGTGGGGGGTGGTCAGATCAGCCTGCCCACCAACGCCACCAGCACGATAACCAGCGCCGCCACGCTCGAATAGAAAGTGAGCGCAAATCCAAACGCCCGCGCCGTCGCACCCCGCGCGTAATTCGCCCAGAACAGCGTCCGTCCCACCGAGAACAACGCCGCCAGCATCGGCACCATCGCCCCCGACCCCTCCACCACCCAGGCGAGCGCCAGATAGGCGGGGATCGCCAGCACCACCTGTTCCAGCGTGTTGCGCAGCACCGCATTGGCCACCGCTACTCGCGGCGAATCGGGACTGCCGCTCGCCGCGCTGTCGATATCGGCGGGCGAGTCGAAGCGCAGCGCCGCGACATGGCCGATCGCCGCCGCCAGCCACAGTGCCGCGACCGTCGAAGCCGCCACCGCGCGCAGCACCCGGTCGGTCGCGGACAGGGGATGGGCCAGGCTCCAACTGACCAGCAAGGTCAGCAGCACGACCGCCAGCGCGGCGGCCATGCCACGGGCTACGCCGGTCTGGCGGCGGTCGCGGATCGGTTGGCGGTCGGGTCGGGTGGGATAATCAGGCCCAGGGATCATAGCTGCCGAAACTCCAGACATGGCCTTCCGGGTCCCGCACGGCATAGCCGCGCCCGCCATGGGGCTTGTCCTCGGGCCCGGCGATGATCGTCGCACCCGCGGCGCGTGCCTGGTCGGCATGGGCATCGACATCGGCGACGACCAGATACAGGTCCATCGTCACCCCGCCCGCCTGGGTCGGTGTCTTCGATCCCGCCACGGCGGCATGGGGCGTGAACAGCGCGCTCGACACCATCACCATGCGGTCCTGCCACACCAGTTGGGCATGATGGATGATCGTCGGATCGTCGGGATCGGCAAAGACCGCCTGCCGCACGAAGCCGAAGGCGGTGCAGAGAAATTCGATGGCGCGCGGGGCATCCTCGTACCGGAGGCAGGGAATGATCTCGTGCCGCATCGAATCGTCCCTGATCGGTTACACCATCACGCCCTGCAACAGCCGGGGCAGCTGCCCGGTCTCGCCACGCGCCTCGGCCATGAAGCGGTTCTTGAGCGGCGGGATATGGTTGATCGCGGTGATGCCCAGCCGCCGGACCGCGCTGGCGGTTTTGCCGGGCACGCCGAAGATGCGGTTGAAGCTGTCGGTCGCCACCGAGACCATCAGCGTGTCGAGCCCGCGCCACTGCTGGTAACGCTGGAGCAGCGCGGCATCGCCCAGATCCATGCCGGTCCGCTTGCCCTCGACCAGCACCTCGACCAGCGCGGCGACGTCGCGATAGCCGAGGTTCACGCCCTGCCCCGCAATCGGGTGGATGCCATGCGCCGAGTCGCCGACCAGCACCAGCCGCTCGCCCGTCATCGTCGCGGCGCGGTGGAAGCCCAGCGGATAGGCCGAACGCGGGGACGCATGGCTGAGCTTGCCCAGGAATCCGCCCATGCTCTTCTCTGCCTCGGCCAGAAAGGCGCGGTCGGACAGTTTCAGCATCGCGTCGCCGTCGCGCCCCGGCACCGACCAGACGATCGCCGAGCGATGCCCGATCTCGTCATCGGGCAGGGGCAGCAGCGCGAACGGGCCGCTGGGATAGAAGATTTCGAACGCGATATTCTCGTGCGCCACCTCATGGTGGAAGGCGCTGATGATCGCCTTATGGTCATAGGACCAGCGCGCGACCTTGATCCCCGCCGCCTCGCGCGTCGGCGACTGGCGACCCTCGGCGGCGACCAGCAGCGGTGCGCGGACCGTGGTGCCGTCGCTGAGAATCGCGGTGACGCCCGCCGGGCCACGCTCGACCGACACCGCGCGGGTCTGCATCCGCAGGTCGACCCGTTCGGCTTCGTTGGCGGCCTCGTGGATCGCGCGGCGCAGCAGCTTGTTCTCGAACATCGTGCCCAGCGCGCCGTCATCGGCATCGGGGATGAAATCGAGCGCGCCCGGCTCCAGCCCGTCGCTGACCCGGATGTGCCGGATCTCGCAACCCTTGCCCGCCAGCTTCGCGCCGATCCCGATCGCATCGAGCATCCGCCAGCTGGCCGAGGCGACCGCCGAGGCGCGCCCGTCGAAACCGGGGGCCAGCACGACCGCCGGATCGGCCGGATCGACGATGATCGAAGACAGGCCATGCGCGGCCAGACCGACACCCAGAGTCGCGCCGACCAGGCCGCCGCCGAGGATGATGACGTCGCTATCCATGCGCATGCTCCTAGACCTTCATGCGGCGGCAAACAATGTGCAGACCGTCCCGCGCCTTGACGTAGGAACCGTCAGGGGCGATGAATTTTCCCGCATTTTCGGACATTCCTGAAGGATTACATCCCATGGCCAGCCGCGCGCAGCCGGTTTTATGGCGCGAGACGGTGAAGGCGGGCGCGGTGCGCAGCGGCGCGCTGGTCGCCGCGATCGCGCTGTTCGCCGTCACGCTGATGCTGGTGCTGGCGCTGGCCAGCTACCGCGCCAGCGATCCCGCGCTCAACACCGCGTCGGGCGCGGCCCCCGCCAACTGGATGGGGCTGCCCGGCGCGTGGATCGCCGATATCGCGCTGACCCTGTTCGGGCCCGCCGTCGCCCTGATCCTGCCGGTCGGGCCGATCGTCGCGACCCGGCTGTGGCGCGACCGCCCGGCGGGGCGCTGGGTGCGGATGCTGCGCCAGGCGGTGATCGGCACCGCGATGATGGCGTGCGCGCTGTCCTTCGTCTCCGATTCGGCGGTGCTGGCGCTGCCCGCCGGATGGGGCGGGGTGATCGGCCTGTCGGTGGCGAACCTGGTGCGCTGGGCACTGGCGTTCAGCGGACAGGCGGCGGTCGTCACCTGGGGATCGGCGGCGATCGGGCTGGCGCTGGGCGTCGGCGGCGCGCTGATCTGGGGACGCAGCCTGGAACTCGACATCGCCGAGCGCGGGCTGGCGCGCCTGCGCCGCCGTCGCGCCTTGAGCGAGGATGGCGAGGGCGTGGCCTGGGACGATGAGGATGCGGCGCTCTATGACGACGAGGAGGACGAAGAGGAGCCGCTGACCCTGGCGCGCAAGGCGGTGCCGGTGCGCGAGGATCGTCCCGCCCCCGTCATCGCCGACCGGCAGGTCGCGCCTGCGCCCGCACGGCCCAAGGCGGCGGCGGATCGCGACGCGCCCTATCAGCTGCCTGGCCTGGACCTGCTGACCCCCGCGCCGCCCTCTCCGGCGGGGACGATCGACAAGGCGGCGCTGGAGCGCAACGCGCGGTTGCTGGAAAACGTCCTCGACGATTTCCGCGTCCAGGGCTCGATCGTCGAGGTCCGCCCCGGCCCGGTCGTCACCATGTACGAACTGGAGCCCGCGCCCGGCATCAAGGCCAATCGCGTCATCGCGCTGGCCGACGATATCGCGCGCAACATGTCGGCCATCTCGGCGCGCGTCGCGGTGATTCCGGGGCGCAACGTCATCGGCATCGAACTGCCCAACGCCAAGCGCGAGATGGTGTCGCTGCATGAACTGGTCGCGTCTCAGAGCTTTGCCGACCAGGCGGCACAGCTGCCGATCATCCTGGGCAAGAATATCGCGGGCGATTCGGTCGTCGCCGACCTTGCCCCCATGCCGCACCTGCTGGTCGCGGGTACGACGGGTTCGGGTAAGTCGGTCGGCCTCAACGGCATGATCCTGTCGCTGCTCTATCGCCTGACGCCCGAGCAGTGCCGGATGATCATGATCGATCCCAAGATGCTCGAACTGTCGATGTATGACGACATTCCGCATCTGCTGTCGCCGGTCGTCACCGATCCGGCCAAGGCGGTCCGCGCGCTGAAATGGGCGGTCGAGACGATGGAGGACCGCTATCGGCAAATGTCCTCGGTCGGCGTGCGCAGCCTGGCCAGCTTCAACGACAAGGTGCGCGCGGCCAAGGCCAAGGGCCAGCCGCTGGGGCGCAAGGTCCAGACCGGCTATCACCCCGAGACCGGCCAGCCGGTCTATGAGGAGGAAAAGCTCGAATATGAACCGCTGCCGCAGATCGTGGTGATCGTCGACGAGCTGGCCGATCTGATGATGACGGCGGGCAAGGAAGTCGAATTCCTGATCCAGCGGCTGGCGCAAAAGGCGCGCGCGGCGGGTATCCACCTGATCATGGCGACGCAGCGGCCGTCGGTGGACGTCATCACCGGCGTCATCAAGGCGAACCTGCCGACCCGGATCAGCTTCCACGTCACCTCCAAGATCGACTCGCGCACCATCCTGGGCGAGCAGGGCGCCGAGCAGCTGCTGGGCCGCGGCGACATGCTCTACATGCCGGGCGGCAAAGGCATCGTGCGCGTCCACGGCCCCTTCGTCTCGGACGACGAGGTGCACCGGGTCGCGGACCATTGGCGCGCACAGGGCCAGCCCGACTATATCTCCTCGGTCACCGAGGAACCGGCGGAGAGCTTCGCGCTGGATGGCGCACCCACGGGCGAGGATTCGGCCGAGGACCAGCAATATCGCGCCGCGATCCAGCTGGTGTGCGAGAGCCAGAAGGCCTCGACCTCCTGGCTCCAGCGGCAGTTGCGCATCGGCTACAACTCGGCGGCGCGGCTGATCGAGCGGATGGAGACCGACGGCATCGTCGGCCGACCGGACCATGTCGGTCGCCGCGAAGTGCTGCGCGATACCGAGGGGCATCCGATCTAGGGGCGGATCACCATTCAGCGATGCCTTCCCTCGCCCCCCGCAGGGGGGAGAGGGTTGCGCAGACTTGGTCTTTGCGAGAGCAAAGGCCTAGTCGGAGCTGGGTGAGGGGTGGGCGCTCGCGAAGCGAGCGCGCGAGCCCTTGGGCTCGCTCAACCCCTCACCCAAGCTGCGCTAGCCAGCAGGCTGGCAAGCTTCGCTACCCCTCTCCCCTGTCCAGGGGAGAGGGAAGAAGAAGCCATCCTGAATGTCGATCCGCCCTGGGGGACGGGGCCGTTCGGGCCGGACGGAAGGATGCGCTTACGGCGCGACCGGCTTCAAGGTCGCCGAATCGATATGCCAGCGCAGTTGGTCCGCGCTCGCGCCCGGCACGTCGTTGACCCGTCGCACGACATATTGCCCCGCGAAACGCTGTTGCCGCCCATCGGTCAGCTGCGCATCGACGGTGACGGGAATGGTCGCATAGACCGATCCCGCCGCCCCTTCGCTGGGCGGCACCTGCCCGATCGTCACGCTGGTCGCGCGGGTCCGGGCGAAGCCCTTCTGGAAATCGGCGAAGCGCTGGCCCGGACGGCCATCGGGGCCCCATTGGGTCCAGGCGGTGGCATAGTCGTGCGCGTTGATCGCCGCATAATAGCGTCGCACGACCGCCGCTGCCGCCGCGTCGCTCTTGGGGGCGACCGAACAGCCCGTCGTGGTCGCGGCATCGTCGCCCAGCAGCGCACAGCTGCGGGCGATCTCGTCCTCGATCATCGCGCAGCTATTCGCCACGTTGCAAGGCGGATGGGTGGCAGGGCTGACCGAGGTGCAGATCCTCACCAGCCGGTCGGCGGCGGCGCGACCCCGCTCGGCCGAGCAGGCCAGGATCCGGTCGGGCTCGGCGGCGGTCTTGATCGGGGCGGGCAGGGTGCGGGGCGTGCCCGCCGGGCTGGCGGTCGGCGCGGGGGCCTGGGTCGCGGCGCTGTTGCGCAGGCTCCCCGCCTCACCGCCATCACCGCACCCCGCCAGCGGCAGGGCGATGCCAAGGGCGATCCAATAGGGGGAGCGGATCATCGCATATCTCCGGAGGGTGGACCCGGACCAACGCGTCGGCCGCGATCGGGCTCCGTTCAGATGGACGGCGTGGTCGGCGCAGAGGTGGTCGGCGGGGGCGTGGTGTCCTCGGCGACGGGCGGGGGATTGCCCGTCGCGGTCGCCGGGCCGGGCACCGTCACCGGGCTGGTGATGATCGGCGACGGCGTGGCGATCGAGGCGACCAGCGCGGCATTCTCGATCAGGTCGAGCGCATGGCGGGCCAGCACATAGCGCCGCGCGGCGCGCTGCCAGGTCTGGGCGGTGGCGGCGCCGGGCAGCCGGGTCACCTCGGCCCGCGCGGCCTCGACCTGTCCGCCGTCGAGCAGCCGCTGCGCGCGCGCCAGCCGCTCGGTGGGATTGGTCGAGGGTGCCGTCGCCTCGCGAATCACGATCAGCCGACCCAGCTCCTGCCGAAGCCCTTCCCACCAGCCATTGCTGGTGTTGACGATCAGGTCGGGCCCCAGCGTGTCCAGCCCCTGGCGCAGCGTCTCCAGCGTCACCGGCTGGTGCGAGGCCATGATGAGCGCGGACACGGCGCGCGGCTCGCTGCCCCCGAAGCGGATGCGGAGCTGTTCCTCCAGATAGCCCAGCGGCTGCCCCCGATCGATCGCGCGCCGTGCGGCGGCGGCGACCAGGATCGATTCGGCGCGGGCGGCCTGGGTGCCCGCCGCCGTCGAGTCGGTCGCGATTGCGGCGGCGCGCGCTTCCAGCGTGGCGAGTTGCGCGGCCAGCGCGGCTTCTCGGGTGGCGAGTGCGACCGGATCGGCGGCGGCATGCGCCGCATCGGTGGCGGCGGTATCGGTCGCGGTGCCGGACTTGGCAGCGGTGGCGTGCGGCGCGGTGGCGGTGCTGCCGCCGAACCAGCTCAGGTGGCGCATAGCATAGGCCATGAGCAGCAACCCGGCGGCAAAGGCGAGCAGGACCAGCGCGATGGTCGCGCCCGTACGGGGCCCGCGCGACGGCGGTCGGTCGGAAGGCGCGAATTCGTTCATGCCCCGCTTATCCCCGTGGCGGCGGTCCGGGTCAACGCCCGCGCGGCGGCGACCATCGCGGCGTCGCGCGGGGCGGCGGCGATCCGGCTGGCCGCCCAGCCCTCGCCCGCCGCCGCCGCCGTCTTCGCGCTGATCGCGACGATCGCCACCGCCGCGCGCGAAACCCCCGCGTCGTCGACCAGCATGGCCAGCCGCGCCGCCGCGCGCGCCGAATGGAGCAGCACGACCGTCCCCGCCAGCGCGCGGACCGCGTCCCGGTCGACCGCCACCGGCTCGGCGGCATAGACGGTGCGGACCATCGCCCCCGTCTCCACCCGGTCGCGCCCCGCCAGATGGAGCAGCCGGGTCAGCCCCGCCGCGCGCGCCTGTTCGACCACGGCGGCGGCATCGCGCTCGCCGGTCAGTGCCACCGTCAGGCCCGCCGCGCGCGCCGCCTCGGCGGTGGCGGGGCCGACCGCGACGACGGGCTTGTCGCTGAACGCGGCCAGACCCGGCCCGGCCAGCCGCACCGCCTGCGCGCTGGTGAAGAGCAGCGCCCCCACATCCTCCGGCGCGGGCGGCGTCCAGGCGATCGCCTGCGCCGCGAAGAAGGGGAGCGCGCGCGCCGCCAGCCCCTGGGCGCGCAGTTCGGCGATCGTCGCGGCATTGCCGGGCTCCGGCCGGACCACGACGACCGTCATCGCCTCAGCCGCCCGCGAACAAGCGGCGCACCACGGGCGGCGCGCGGTCGAGCAGATCGGTCGCCAGCCGCGCGCCCAGCGCCTCGTCCAGCCCGCCCTCGACCCAGCCGCTCACCCGCGCCGAGCCGTCCTCGGCCAGCAGTTCGGCGCGCAGGGTCAGCATTTCCCCCGACAGCGAGGCGAGCGCCGCGACCGGGCTGTGGCAATCCGCCTGAAGCGCGGCGAGCAGCGCACGTTCGGCCATGACGCAGGCATGGGTTTCGGCATGGTCGATCGACCCGATCAACATGGTGGCAGCGGCATCGTCGGCGCGCGTCTCGATCCCGACCGCGCCTTGCGAGGGGGCGGGGAGCATCTGGTCGGTCGGCACGGCATGGCCGACATCGCGCCCCAGCCGGTCGAGCCCGGCGGCGGCGAGCAGGGTGGCGTCCATCTCGCCGCTGGCCACCTTGGCAAGCCGCGTATCGACATTGCCGCGCAGCAGGGTGATGGTCAGGTCGGGCCGGTGCGACAACAGCTGGGCGCGGCGGCGCGGGCTGCTGGTGCCGATGACCGCGCCGGGACGCAGGCCCGCGATCGTCTCCGCGCCGATCAGCCGGTCGCGGACATCCGCGCGCGGCAGCATCGCGGCGATGTGCAGCCAGTCGGGGCGGACCGTCTCGACATCCTTCATCGAATGGACCGAGGCATCGATCTCGCCGTCGAACAGGGCGCGGTCGAGTTCCTTGGTCCACAGCGCCTTGCCCCCGATCTCGGCCAGCGCGCGGTCCTGCACCCGGTCGCCGGTGGTCTTGATCGGCACGATCTCGACCGCGTCTTCGTCCCACCCTTGCGCCTCCGCCAGCGCGGCGCGCACCATCTGCGCCTGGGTGAGGGCCAGCGGCGAACCGCGCGTACCGAGCCGAAAACGAACCATGGTCCGGCCTTTGCCGCAATACGCCCCCCTTCGACAATAAGGATGCGAGGGGGTATGGGGTGGGCCATGCTGATCCTGGGACTGGAATCCTCGTGCGACGAGACGGCCGCCGCACTCGTCACCGATGACGGGCGCGTGCTGGCGCATCGTCTGCTGGGGCAGGAGGCGGCGCATGCCCCGTTCGGCGGCGTCGTCCCCGAAATCGCCGCGCGCGCGCATGTCGAGGCGATGGAGCCGCTGGTCGCCGCCGCCTTCGCCGATGCGGGCGTGACCCTGGCCGATGTCGACGCCATCGCCGCGACCGCCGGGCCCGGGCTGATCGGCGGGGTGATGGTCGGCCTCGTCACCGGCAAGGCGCTGGCGCATGCGGCGGGCAAGCCGCTGATCGCGGTCAACCATCTGGAGGGGCACGCCCTGTCGCCGCGCCTGTCCGACCGCGAGCTGGCCTATCCTTATCTGTTGCTGCTGGTGTCGGGCGGGCATTGCCAGCTGCTGCTGGTCGAGGGCGTCGGGCGCTATCGCCGGATGGCGACGACGATCGACGACGCGGCGGGCGAGGCGTTCGACAAGACCGCCAAGCTGCTCGGTCTCGGCTATCCCGGCGGTCCGCGCGTCGAGGCGGCGGCGCGTGAGGGCGATCCTTATGCGGTGCCGCTGCCCCGCCCGCTGAAGGGCGCGGCCGAGCCGCATTTCTCCTTTGCGGGCCTCAAGAGCGCGGTCGCGCGCGCGGTCGGGCATCACCGGCCGGAGGATATCGCCGCATCCTTCCAGCAGGCGGTGGTCGATTGCCTGCTCGACCGCACCCGCCGCGCGCTGGCCGAAGTGCCCCCCGTCACCGCGCTGGTCGTGGCGGGCGGGGTCGCGGCGAACGGGGTGATCCGGGGTGCGCTCGAGTCGCTCGCCGCCGAGCATGGCCTGCGCTTCGTCGCGCCGCCGCTCTGGCTGTGCACCGACAATGCCGCGATGATCGCCTGGGCGGGGGTCGAGCGGTTCCGCGAAGGGTTGACCGATCCGCTCGACACGCCGGCGCGGGCGCGCTGGCCGCTCGATCCGGCGGCCGAGGCGGTGCGCGGCGCGGGGGTGAAGGCATGAGGATCGGGGTGATCGGGGCGGGGGCCTGGGGCACCGCGCTGGCGCAGGTCGCCGCCTATGGCGACCGGCCGGTGCGGATCTGGGCGCGCGACCCGGCGGTGGCCGAGGCGATCAACACCACCCATGCCAATCCGCTCTATCTGCCGAACATCGCCTTGGCGCCGAGCATTGAGGCGGTCAGCGATCCGGCGGCCATGGCCGATATGGATGCGCTGCTCGTCGTCACGCCCGCCCAGGCGGTGGGCGCGGTGCTGGCGACGATGCCGGTCGGCGCGACGCCGCTGGTCCTGTGCTCCAAGGGGATCGAGGCGGGGACGCGGCGGCTGGTCGGCGAGGTCGCGCGTGCCCTCCATCCCGACGCGCCGATCGCGGTGCTGTCGGGGCCGACCTTCGCGCATGAGGTGGCGGCGGGGCTGCCGACCGCGGTGACGCTGGCCTGCGAAGAGCCCGCGCTGCGCGAACGCCTGTCCGCGCGCATCGCCGCGCCGCATTTCCGACCCTATGCCACCGACGACGTGACGGGGGCGGAGATTGGCGGCGCGATCAAGAACGTCCTCGCCATCGGCTGCGGCGTGGTGGAGGGCGCGGGGCTGGGCCAGAATGCGCGCGCCGCACTGATCGCGCGCGGCTTTGCCGAGATGACGCGGTTCGGGCTGGCGCGCGGCGGTCGTGCCGAGACGCTGGCCGGGCTGTCGGGCCTGGGCGATCTGGTGCTGACCTGTTCGTCGACCGCGTCGCGCAATTTCTCGCTGGGGGTCGGGCTGGGGCAGGGGCGCTCGGCGGCGGAGCTGCTGGCCGACCGGCGGACCGTGGCGGAAGGCGCCTTCACCGCCCCCGTACTGCGCCAGGCGGCGATGGAGGCGGGAGTCGACATGCCGGTCTGCGCGGCGGTGTGCCGGTTGCTGGAGGGGGCAGGCGTCGGCGAGGTGATCGGGGCATTGCTGGCCAGGCCATTGAAGGCGGAAGGGGCCTGAGCCCCCTCTCCTGATTCCCGCGCTCCGTTCAGCCTGAGCGCAGTCGAAGGCCAAGGGATTTCGATGGCCCAACTTCCCTCTTGGCGAATGGTGCAGCGTGGCCTTCGACTGCGCTCAGGCTGAACGGAGTGCGGGAGGAGCTGGGGAGGCGAAATTACCGCAAAACCTGCCGCGCCAGCGCCCCGCATGCCGCATTCTGTGCCTTGGGCCCCGAATCGCCGGTGATCGCGCGGCCGATCGATTTGAAGATGTTGCCGACCGACTTCACCTCCTTCGGGATGACGAGGTCGGGTTTCTCCAGCGTCCCCGTCACCGTCGCGGCGCCCGCCAGGCGCAGCACCCCGCCCTGTTTGGGCGCGCCGGTCAGCCGCAGCGCCAGCCGCTCGTTGGGGAAGGTGACGGTGCCCGTCCCGTCCAGCCGGCTACGCGAGGTGTCGACGATCAGCGGGTCGGCGCGGCCGGTGCCGTTCCGCATGTCCACCCCGACGATCAGGCAGCGCAGATTGGCCCGTTCCGAGGAACCCGCCATCAGCGCCGCTCCGGCATCGAACCCCAGCGCCGCCGCATAGCGATCGGGCAGCGAGCCGTTCGCCACCACCAGCCCGATCCGCCCGTTCGATCGGCCGATGGCGGCCCGCACCGTCTCGCCCGCACCCGCCAGTTTCGCCCGCGCCGCGACCTGTCCGGTGATCTCGGTCTGGCCCGACAGCGACAGGACGCTCGCCCCGCTCAGCCGCAGGTCCAGCGTCAGTTGCGGCACCTTGCGCCCGCCGCGCTGGTCGATCACCGCGCGGCCGGTCACCACCCCTTGGCGCAAAGTCATGCGAATCCGGTCGATCGTCAGCCGCTGATGGTCCATCGCCATCCGCCCGGTGAATTCGGTGATCGGCGAGGCTCCCTTGGCGCTGACCACCCGGCCGACGCGAAAGGCGATGGTGCCGTCGGTCGTGTCGATCTTGCCGATGTCGATCCGGGTGTTGGGCACCAGGCGCGGCCCGATCCGCCGTTCGAGCGCGGCGGCCTCGGCCAGCCCCTCGGGCGAGGACAGGTCATCGAAATCCAGCTGCCGCGCGGTGACGTCGCCGTCCAGTATGGTACGCCCCTGCCGCTTGTCGACGGTCAGCCGGCCGCTCAGGTCGGAGCGTCCGATCCGCCCCTTGAGGTCGGTGATCGTCCAGCGCGGGCGTTGATGCTCGACATGCGCGGCCAGTTCGACGGCGCCGGTCTGGAACAGCCCCGCCTCGATCACCGCGTCGATCCGCTTCAGGTCGTCGGCCCTGGCCGTCAGGTCGAGCGTCATCGCATCGGTATCGAGCGGCCGCGTCATCGTGCCGGTCGCCTTCATCGACAATTGGGCGCCGCTGATCGTCGCCTGGAAGGGCCAGCGCCCCGGCTTCACCGCCGCGCCGGTAAAGGCGATGCGGACCGGCGCGCCGCGCACCGTGCCGTCGCCCTCGGCCCGCACGCCCTTGTCGGGATCGGCGGCGATGCGCAGCGTGGCGGTCCGGTCCTGCTTGGCGTCGCGGTATCCGACCACGCCGTCGGTGATGGTCAGCCCCTGGAGATCGGTGGAGCTGCCCCCCTCCTCGGGCTCGCCGGGGCGCGACCAGTTGGTCCGGCCCTGCTTGTCGCGAACCAGCGCCAGCCGCAGGCCCGAGACGCGGATATCCTCAGGCACGAAACGGCCTGTCAGCAGCGGCCAGACCGAGAAACGGATCTCGGCGCGTGACAGGCGGACGAAATCGCCACGGCCCGCCCAGTCGGCCTGCGGGATGCGCAGATCCTCGACCGCGATGACGGGGTGAAAGCCGATCGCGTCGACCCGGTGGACCGAACCGATCGTCACCGGCCGCCCGAATCGCTCGGTCGCCTCGCGCGTCACCGCCCCGCGCAGCACGCCCCAGGGAAAGACCGCCAGGACCAGCACCAGCACCAGCGGCAGCGCGACCAGCACCCCCACCGCGATCCTCACCCAGCGCCGCCGCCCCTCCGGGCGATTCTTCACCTGAATCATGACGACGGGACGCGCAGACCGGCGGTTCGTTCCACCTGCGTCAGGACCGGACGGCGCGATGATTGCCCCGACGCCCCGCCCGCCCTAGATATGGGGCCATTGTAATCGGGAGCTCCCTCCGTTGGTCCTCATCCTTCAGATCTTGCAGATTCTCCTCAACGTCGTCTGGTGGGTGATCATCGTTCAGGCGATCCTGTCCTGGCTGATCGCCTTCAACGTCATCAACACCTCGAACGATTTCATCCGTTCGGTCTGGTATGCGCTCCAGAAGATGACCGATCCGCTCTATCGCCCGATCCGGCGCATCCTGCCCGATTTCGGCGCGCTCGACCTGTCGCCGATGGTCGTGCTGCTGGCGGTGGTCATCCTCGACAAGATCCTGAACGCCGCGATCGCGCAACAGATGTACGGGGGCGCGGTCGTCGTCGGCTGATGCCTGCCTGGTCGCCCTGCGATGACGGCATCCGCATCGCGGTGCGCGTCACCCCGCGCGGCGGGCGTGACGCGCTGACCAGCGGCACCGACGCCCATTTCGCCGCGCGGCTGTCCGCACCCCCGGTCGACGGCGCGGCCAATGCGGCGCTGATCCCGCTGGTTGCGAAGCATTTCGGCGTGGCCAAGCGCGCGGTGACGATCGTCGCGGGTGAGACGGCGCGATTGAAACGCCTTCACATCGCCGGGGACCCGGACGCACTGGCGCGTCTGGCCGAGGCGCTTTATGGCGGTGCGCCATGACCCCAATTACCCCAATGACCAGCGCCACGATCATCGACGGCAAGGCGTTCGCCGCCGGCCTCCGCACCCGTATTGCCACCCAGGTCGCGACCTTCCGCGACGCCACCGGCCGCGCGCCGGGGCTGGCCGTCGTCCTTGTCGGCGAGGACCCGGCCTCCAGCGTCTATGTCCGGTCCAAGGGCAAGGCGACGCGCGAGGCGGGGATGGAGAGCTTCGAGCATCGCCTGCCCGCCGATACCGACCAGGCGACCCTGCTGACGCTGGTCGAACAGCTCAATCAGGACCCGACCGTCGACGGCATCCTCGTCCAGCTGCCGCTGCCCGGCCAGATCGACGCGCAGGCGGTGATCCAGGCGATCGACCCCGACAAGGATGTCGACGGCTTCCACCCGGTCAATGCCGGGCGGCTGGCGACGGGTGTCGAGGGCTTCGTGCCCTGCACCCCGCTCGGCTGCCTGATGCTGCTCAAGAGCATCCATCCCAGCCTGTCGGGCATGGACGCGGTGGTCGTCGGCCGCTCGAACATCGTCGGCAAGCCGATGGCGCAACTGCTGCTGGGCGAGAGCTGCACCGTGACGGTCGCGCACAGCCGCACCCGCAATCTGCCCGAGGTGGTCGGCCGCGCCGATATCGTCGTGGCGGCGGTGGGCGTGCCGGGTCTGGTCAAGGGCGAATGGATCAAGCCCGGCGCCAGCGTCATCGACGTCGGCATCAACCGGACCGAGACGGGCCTGGTCGGCGATGTCGAATATGACGCCGCCGCCGCGCGCGCGGGCGCGATCACCCCGGTGCCAGGCGGCGTCGGGCCGATGACGATCGCGGTCCTGCTGCGCAACACGCTGGTGTCGGCGGGACGGCGCGAGGGCGTCGCGATCGACCAGACGGCGCTCTGAGCCGGTGCTCGAACTCTTCATCTCGTCGCTGATCACCTTCTTCGTGGTGATCGATCCGCCGGGCTGCGCGCCGATCTATGCGGGCCTGTCGGCGGGGGCGACGCCGCAGCACCGCCGCGCCATGGCGATCCGCGCGGTCATGGTCGCCTCGGTCATCCTGTTCGTCTTCGCGCTGTTCGGCGAGGCGCTGCTCCACGGGCTCGGCATCGAGATGCCCGCCTTTCGCATCGCGGGCGGCATCATGCTGTTCCTGATCGCGCTGGAAATGGTGTTCGAGAAGCGCACCCAGCGGCGCGAGGACCGCGCGGCCAAGGTCGCCGACGATCCGCACGAGGCGGAGGATGTGTCGATCTTCCCCATGGCAATGCCGATGATCGCAGGTCCCGGGTCGATCGCGACCGTCATGCTGCTGATGAGCCGCAACCAGGGGCTGGAGGCGTCGCTGGTCGTGCTGGGCGCGATGGTGACGATCCTGCTCCTGACGCTGGTCGCCTTGCTGGCGGCGGGCCCGCTGATGCGGCTGCTGGGTGCCAAGATCGAGGCGGTCATCACCCGCGTGCTGGGCGTGCTGCTCGCCGCGCTGGCGGTGCAGTTCGTGATCGACGGGGTCACCGCCAGCCTGAAGTGATCCCATTCCTCCCCGGCCAGGGGAGGGGAACCATGGAGGGGGCGTGTCCCATGAGGTCGCCCCCTTCCGTCAGGCCCGACGGCCTGCCACCGCCCCGCAAGCGGATCAGTTGATCCGGTACAGCCGCAGCGGCGACCCCTTGGGCAGCGGCAGCGGGGTCAGCCAGTCCGGCACCCAGCCATGCGCCATCCGGTCGTAAAAGCCCCCCGGCGCCCGCGCGCGGTAGTTGGTCGACTCGGACATGTCGGGGCATAGCAGCAACAACGTCGCGCCATGCCGCTTCATGATCGCGCGCGCCTGCGCCTCGCCGCCCTGAAAGGCGTGCTGCACGTCCAGGATCGCGTCGCCGTTGCGGTGATAGGGCCCCGCAATCGCGTCATGATGGGTGGTCACGATCAGCCGCGGCCCCAGATCGACGAAGGTGAACACCGTCGCCGCCGGATAGGCGTTGAGCCGCGCCAGCACCGAGGTGCGCACGCACTGCCCCGTCGCGCGGTTGACCCGCGCGGCATAGGCATTGGCCTGCCCGACCGGCAAATGGTTGAAGATCAGCGCGGTGGCGATGCCGCTCGGCACCAGGATGGCCGCGACCATCACCGGCACGCGCAGCAGCGGCGAGGGCAGGCGGTTGATCCAGGGCAGGATGATCCAGAGCAGCGCCGCGACGCCCGGCACCGCCAGCATCTGCGCCGCCGGGGCCGCGCGCGCCTGCCACAACAGCATGGCGCAGGCGAAGGTGGTGAACAGCGCGATCGCGGTCCACCCGATCGTACGCCGCCGCACCGCCGCGACGATCGCCCCGATCATCCCGATGATCGGCATGATGACCATGGGCAGCGCGATACGCAGCGGATGCTTGTAGATCGGCTTGGCCTCGCGGACATTGTTCAGCCAGTTGCGCTGCAATTCGGGGCTGACCTGTTCGGGCCGGGTCAGGCATTGCGGAAAGCGCCAGGCGAAGCCGCCCGCGATCACCGCGCCCGCCAGCACGGCAAGGCCCAGCCGCGCGGCGCGCGACTCGGGGTTGATCCGCGCCAGCAGGAACAGCAGCGCCCCCGCCACCACCGTCACCGACAGCCAGACCGGGGTCAGCGCGTCGCAGCGCATCGCGTAATTGGCGTTGGAGGCAAAGGCGGCGAACCCCGCCGCGCTTCCCCCGCCGAGCGTCAGCGCATAGACCGCCAGCCGCGACGCCTCGTCCCGGTCCCAGACCCAGCGCAGCGTCAGGATCGCCCCCGCCATCGCGGCATAGGGCAGCATCTCCAGCCCGATCGACAGCGACACCGCGCTGGCCAGGCCGACCAGCGCGCCGCCGCGCCGCGCCTGCGGATCGCACAACCCGGCGACCGTGACCGCCAGCATCGCAAGCTGCCATCCGTGATGGTCGATGCGCATCGGCATGAACATCAACTGGGTCGAACCCGCGCAATAGAGCAGTGCGATCCCCAGCGGCCAGGCATAGGGCGCGATCAGGCGGCGCATCGTCGCCGCGATTCCCAGCATCGCGATCGACAGGGGGATGGTCGGTGCGATCCCGCAGGCCAGCCGCTCGGCCCAGGCGGGGGTGGTGAACAGGCGGAAGAACAGGATCAGCCCCGCGATCGGCAGGTCGACGATCCGGCTCCAATGGATGTCGAACCCGACCGGCGGGTTCATCCGATACTGGCGCAGATCGTACCAGCCCTGGCCCGCCATCCAGGCGCGCACCTGCATCAGCCGCATATTGTCGTCGGTGTCGCCCAGCGACCACCAGCGGATCTGGCCCCAGCGGTCATAGACGTACCAGGCGGCGATCGCGACCCAGGCGACCATGACCCATTGCCGCCAGTTGCGGTCGATCTCGCCCTTCAGACGTTCCAAAGACGCTTCCCTCATAACCGCCTGCGGCCTAAGGCGCAGGACTTCGGGCTCCGCTCTATCGCGGGCGACGTAAAGGGCAAGACGGCGGCGTGGCGACTCTTCAGCAGCGGATCGGGCGGTGGCGGGACAGCGGGATGCTGGGCCAGCTGATCCGCTTCGGCATTGCGGGCGGGCTGTCGACGGTCGTCTATTCGGCGGTCTATCTGCCGCTGACGTCCTGGGTCCTGCCGCATGACAAGGCGGTGCTGGCGGTGCCGCCTGCCTTTCTGGTCGCGGTGATCTTCGGCTTCTTCCTGCACAGCGCGTGGAGCTTTCGCGGGCACGGCACCCGCGACTCCAGCGGGCGGCAGCATCTGAAATTCCTGGTGGTACAAGGCTTTGGACTTGTGCTGAATGCGGTCTTCACGTGGATCGCCACCGGGCTCCTGCATCAACAACCCTGGGTCGCGCTGATCCCGGTGGTCACGATCACACCGATCGCGACCTTCGCGCTCAACCGCCAATGGGTCTTCGGATAAGTTCATGGACCGTATCGTTTACGACCGCATGGCCGCGCATGATTCCACCCATTGGTGGTATCGCGCGCGCCGCGACATCCTGGCCGATTATCTGACCCGCTATGGCAAGCTGCCGGGCGAGGCGCGCATCCTGGAGATCGGCTGCGGCACCGGGCACAATCTGCCGATGCTGGCCGGTTTCGGCACGGTCGACGCGATCGAGATCGATCCCGCCGCGCGTGAGATCGCGTCGGAGCGACTCGGCAAGCCGGTGGGGGCCGCCCCCCTGCCCGAACTGCCGGGGATCGAACGCGGCGCCTATGACCTGATCGCGGTGCTCGACGTGGTCGAGCATATCGAGGACGATGTCGCCGCGCTCGCCGCGATGAAGTCCTGCCTGAAGCCGGGCGGCAAGATCCTGATCGCGGTGCCGGCGCATCAATGGATGTGGTCGGCGCATGACGTGGTGAACCACCACCATCGCCGCTATTCCAAGGGGACTCTGGTCTCGGCGATCGAGAAGGCGGGGCTGCGCCCCCGCAAGCTGACCTATTTCAACTCGCTGCTCTTCCCGCTCGCCGCCGCCGCGCGCATCGCCGGACGGCTGACGGGCCGCGACGACAGCGACGACTCGCCTCCACCCGCGCCGCTCAACAAGGCGTTCGAGGCGATCTTCCGGCTGGAACGGCATCTGGTCGGCCGCGCGCCGATGACGCCGGGGGTTTCGATCGTGACGTTGGCGGAGCCGGTTTGACGGCTGGTTGGGGCGTGGCCTTCGACTTCGCTCAGGCTGAACGGAGGTTGGGATAGTTGGTCTTGAACACCTCGCTCCGTTCAGCCTGAGCGAAGCCGAAGGCCAAGGAAATCCCCGACCATTCCGGGTTTCGCTCGCGCATCAAGCGCGATACGGAGCCCCCATGCTGGACTTTCATCGCGCCGATCTGGCCCGGTTGGCCGCGCGGGACCGATTGCGGGTGCTGGCCCCGATGGCGGGCAAGGACTTCGCTTCCAACGATTATCTCGGCCTTGCAAACAGCCCCCGCCTCGCCGCCGCGATGGCGCGGGCGATCGAGCAGGGCGTGCCCGTCGGCTCGGGCGGCTCGCGGCTGCTGCGCGGCAACCACCCCGAGCATGAGGCGCTGGAGGCGGAGGCCGCCGCCTTTTTCGGCGCGGAGGCAAGCCTTTACTTCTCCTCGGGTTATACCGCCAATGTCGCGATCATGGCGACGCTGCCGCAGCGCGGCGACCTGATCGTTCATGACGCGCTGGTCCATGCCAGCATGCATGAGGGGATGACGCTGTCGCGCGCGACCTCGGTGGCGGCGGCGCATAACGACGCGGGCGCGTTCGAGCAGGCGATCCGGACCTGGCGCGCGCAGGGCGGCAAGGGCACGGCCTGGATCGCGGTCGAAAGCCTCTACAGCATGGACGGTGACACCGCCCCGCTGGCCGACCTGATGGCGGTCGCCGAGCGGCACGACGCGATGCTGGTGGTGGACGAGGCGCACGCCACCGGCATCTTCGGCGACCGGGGACAGGGGCTTTCGTCGCCGGGCGAGCGGGTGGTGACGCTGCATACCTGCGGCAAGGCGATGGGGTGCGAGGGGGCGCTGGTCGCCGGACCCGCCATCCTGCGCGACTATCTGGTCAATCGCGGGCGGGGGTTCATCTTCTCCACCGCGCCCTCGCCGCTGATGGCGCGCGGGGTGCGCGAGTCCCTGCGCATCCTGGCCGACGAACCCGAGCGGCGCGCGGCGCTCCACGCGCGGATCGCGCTGGCGGGCGAGCATCTGGCAAGGCACGGCGCCTCCGCACGGGGCACGCCGATCATGCCGCTGATACTGCGCGACAATGGCCGGACGATGCGCGCGGCGCAGGCATTGCAGGCGCGCGGCTTCGACATTCGCGGCATCCGCCCGCCGACCGTGCCGGTGGGCGCGGCGCGGCTGCGGCTGTCGATCACCCTCAAT
Organism: Sphingomonas sp. SORGH_AS_0950; assembly: GCF_030818415.1. Taxonomy (NCBI): domain Bacteria; kingdom Pseudomonadati; phylum Pseudomonadota; class Alphaproteobacteria; order Sphingomonadales; family Sphingomonadaceae; genus Sphingomonas; species Sphingomonas sp. SORGH_AS_0950. The sequence continues at coordinate 2,460,602 of NZ_JAUTAE010000001.1, read as the reverse complement.
GTCGAGGCGGCGGACATCCTCGCCCTCGACCAGGCATTGCAGGAGGTTCTGGCATGAGCACCGTCATCGTCACCGGCACCGATACCGAGATCGGCAAGACCGTCTTTTCCGCCGCACTGACGGCTGCGCTGGGGGCGAGCTATTGGAAACCCGTCCAGGCGGGCACCGACGAGGAGGGGCATGGCGATGCCGAGACGGTGGCGCGGCTCAGCGGCCGTCCGGTCCTGCCGTCCGCCTATCGGTTGAAGACGCCGTGCTCGCCGCACCGCGCCGCCGAGATCGACGGGGTGGAGATCGACCGCGCACGCCTCGCGCTGCCGCAGGTCGACGGGCCGCTGGTCGCCGAGGGGGCGGGGGGCGTGCTGGTGCCCGTCACCCGGCAACTGCTGTTCGCCGACCTGTTCGCGCATTGGGGCCGCCCCGTGGTGCTGGTCGCGCGGACCGGGCTGGGGACGATCAACCACAGCCTGTTGTCGATCGAGGCGTTGCGGTCGCGCGGGGTGCCGATCCTGGGCGTCGCCTTTGTCGGTGAAGCGGTCGAGGATAGCGAGGCGACCATCGCCGCGATCGGCGGGGTGAAGCGGCTCGGCCGCCTGCCGCGGCTTGCCGAGGTGACCCGCCAGACGCTGGCAGAGGCCTTCGCCGCCAATTTCGACGTCGCGGATTTCCGATGACCTCGCCGGTCTGGCACCCCTTCACCCAGCATGGGCTGGGCGAACCGATCCCGCGTGTCGCCACCGCCTCCGGCGCGGTGCTGACCACGGTCGACGGGCGGCAGGTGATCGACGCCATTTCCAGCTGGTGGGTGACGACCCACGGCCACAACCATCCGCGCATCAGCGCCGCCATCGCCGAGCAGGCGGGCAAGCTCGACCAGATCATCTTCGCGGGCTGGACCCATGAACCCGCCGAGACGGTCGCCGCCGAGCTGGTGCGGATCACCCCGCCCGAACTGACGCGGGTCTTCTTCTCCGACTCGGGCTCCACGGCGGTCGAGGTCGCGCTGAAGATGGCGCTCGGCTATTGGCTCAACCGGGGCGAGCTGCGCCACCGTATCCTGGTCCTTGAACACAGCTATCACGGCGATACCATCGGCGCGATGTCGGTCGGCGCGCGCGGCGTGTACAACCGCGCCTATGCGCCGCTGCTCTTCGATGTCGGCACCATTCCCTTTCCCAGCGACGTGCAGGCGACGCTCGACGCGCTGGAGGCGGAATGCCGGGCGGGCGCGGCGGCGTTCATCGTCGAGCCGCTGGTGCTGGGGGCGGGGGGCATGCTGTTCTATAGTCCCCAGACGCTGGTGGCGATGCGCGAGATCTGCGCGGCCCATGGCGTGCTGTTCATCGCCGACGAGGTGATGACCGGCTGGGGTCGTACCGGCACGCTGTTCGCCTGTGACCAGGCGGGGGTGGTGCCCGACATTCTCTGCCTGTCCAAGGGGCTGACCGGCGGTGCGGTGCCGCTGGCGGTGACGCTGGCGACCGAGCCGATCTTCCAGGCGCACTGGTCGGAGAGCGACCGGTCGAAGCAGTTCTTCCATTCGTCCAGCTACACCGCCAACCCCATCGCTTGCGCGGCGGCGGCGGCCAATCTGGCGATCTGGCGCGAGGAGCCGGTGCAGGACCGCATCGATGCACTGGCGGCGGCGCAAGGCCGCCATCTGGCGGGGATCGCGGACCGGGCGGCGGTCCATAGCCCCCGCCAATTGGGCACCATCGCCGCGTTCGAACTGGGCGCGGGGCAGGACTATCTCTCCGACCTCGCCCCCCGGCTGCTCGCGCATTTCCGCGAGGCCGATCTGCTCGTCCGGCCGATGGGCAACACCATCTATGTGATGCCGCCTTATTCGATCACCCCGGCGCAGCTCGGTAAAGTCTGGACCGGCATCGGCGAGGCGATCGATCGTTTCGGGGGATAACCCCTATTCCTCCCCTGCAAGGGGAGGTGTCGCGCGAAGCGTGACGGAGGGGTGTCCCCATTATCGAGAGTGCGACACCCCTCCGTCAGGGCTTCGCCCTGCCACCTCCCCTGCAAGGGGAGGAACATATGCTGCGCCCTTTGACTTTACGGCTTTTCATTTGCTTTATCCGGCGGCAATTCAAAAGGGAGCAGGCATGAGCGTGGCGGCGGCAAGGGCGATAGGGGCTCTGGCATCGATGACGGCGCTATGCTGGAGCCTGGGCGTATCCGCGCAGACCGCCCCCGCGTCTCCCCCCGCCCAGCCATTGGGCCCGATCAATGCGGACCTGCCGCCGGGGGGGGATTCCTACGCCCGCGCGATCGAGACGACGCCGGTGGCCGCCGCCACCTGGACGCTGTCCGCCTGGGTCCAGCCGCGCAGCGTCGCGGGCAAGGGCACGACGATGCTGATCGGCGGCTTCGGCGATCCGACCCGGGGGCCCCGCCGCTATCTGGCGCTGGTCGACGGCCAGCCCGCGCTCGTCACCGAGGCGGGGGTGGTGCAGGGCGGCGGCGATGCCGACCGCAACAAATGGACGCATATCGCCGCCAGCTATGACGGCAAGGTCGTTCGGCTGTTCGTGAACGGGCGGCAGGTGGTGCAGCGCGGCCTGTCGCTGGAGCCCGTTACGGGTGTCGCGACCCTGGCCCCGCGCAGCTATCAGCCGATCTTCGCGGGCCGGATCATCGACTTCCGCATGGTGCGCGAGGCGGTCGATCCGCTCGCCATCCGCGTCGCCGCGCGGCGCGCGCCCGACCCGGCGAAGCTGGCGCTCCAGACCGGCAGCCCGAGCTGGCCCTTTCAGACCCGCCAGATGCAGGGCCAGACCGTACCGCAGGATGCCTGGACCCTGCCCCAGTCCAGGGCGCCGATCCCGACCAGCGGCACGGCGAAGCCCGAGCCGAAGGCGGCGGCGCTGGTTTCCACCGCGACCGGGCAATGGGCGGTCAATGGCTGGCGGCTGATCGAGGCGGCGAAGGTCGGCCCCGGCGGCGCGGACCTGTCGCAGGGCAATTTCGACGCCGACAAATGGTATGTCGCGACCGTGCCGGGCACGGTCCTGACCACGCTGGTCGATCGCGGCGTCTATCCCGATCCGGCGGTGGGGCTGAACAATCTGGCGATCCCCGAGACGCTGGCGCGGCAGGATTATTGGTACCGCACCGAGTTCGACACGCCTCCGCAAGCCGCCGGGCGGCAGATGTGGCTGACCTTCAACGGCGTGAACTATTCGGCCGAGGTCTGGGTCAATGGCCGGATGGCGGGCACGATGAAGGGCGCGTTCATCCGGGGCCGCTTCCCCGTGACGCTGGCCGCCGGGCGCAACGCCATTGCGGTGCGCGTCTCGCCGCCGCCGCATCCCGGCCTGGCGCATGAGGAATCGATGACGGCGGGCGTGGGCGAGAATGGCGGCGTCCAGATGATGGACGGCCCCACCTTCGTCGCGACCGAGGGCTGGGACTGGATCCCGAGCGTCCGCGACCGCAATACCGGGCTGTGGCAGGGGGTGACGCTGGCCGCGACCGGCCCGGCGGTGATCGGCGACCCACAGGTGGTCACGACCTTGCCCAAGCCCGACAATTCGGTCGCCGATGTCGAGATCGCGGTCCCCGTCACCAATACCGGCCAAGCGCCGGTGACGGCGACCGTCCGCGCGGTGTTCGATGACGTGGTGGTCGAAAAGCCGGTGATGGTCGCGCCGGGCCAGACGATCCGCGCCGTCCTGTCACCGTCCGAATTCCCGCAACTGTCGGTCAAGAATCCGCGCCTGTGGTGGCCCAATGGTTATGGCGACCCCGCGCTGCACGATCTGGCGCTGACCGCGGCGGTCGATGGCGCGCTGTCGGACAGCAAGGGTCTGCGCTTCGGCATGCGGCAGGTGACGTACGACCTGTCGCTGTTCGACGATGACGGCGATCTGGAGCGGGTGACGCTGGACCTCAACCGGGTGCGGGGCGGCCAGCGGGTGGTCGACACCAGCCATGCGGGCATCCGCAAGACCGCCAATGGCTGGGCGATGAGCTTCACCCCCGGCGCGTCCCAGTCGGCGGCGGTCGCCAAGGTGCAGGACGATCCGCGCCTCGCCCCCTATCTCGTCCTGCGGGTCAATGGCGTGCGGATCGCGGCGCGCGGCGGCAATATCGGCATGGACGATTTCATGAAGCGCATCGACCGTGCGCATCTGGAGCCCTTTTTCCGCCTCCACCGCGACGCGCATCTCAACATCGTTCGCAACTGGGTGGGGCAGAATACCGAGGACAGCTTCTTCGACCTGGCCGACGAATATGGCCTGATGGTCCTGTCCGATTTCTGGGAGTCGACCCAGGATTACAATATGGAGGCCGAGGACCCGCAGCTGTTCCTCGCCAACGCGGCGGACGTGGTGCGCCGCTATCGCAACCATCCCTCGATCGTCGCCTGGTTCGGCCGGAACGAGGGGGTGCCGCAGCCCATCCTCAATACCGGGCTGGACACGCTGCTGCGCGCCGAGGACGGGACGCGGCTCTACATGCCTTCGTCCAACGCGGTGAACCTGCAAGGGTCGGGCCCCTATGACTGGCGGCCGCCCGCCGACTATTTCACCACGCTCGCCAAGGGCTTTTCGGTCGAGGTCGGCACCCCCTCGCTGCCGACGCTGGAGGCGTGGAAGCGCGCCATCCCGGCCGAGGCGGATCGCTGGCCGATCGGCGATGTCTGGGCCTATCACGACTGGCACCAGACCGGGAACGGCGCGGTCAAGAGCTTCACCGCCGCGCTCGAACGCCGCTTCGGCCCCGCCACCGGGCTCGAGGATTTCGAGCGCAAGGCGCAGATGATGGAATATGAATCCTATCGCGCCATCTTCGAGGGGATGAATGCGGGGCTCTGGACCGAGAATTCGGGCCGGATGCTGTGGATGACGCAACCCGCCTGGCCGTCCTCGGCCTGGCAGATCTTCTCGTCCGACTATGACACCCATGCCGCCTTCTACGGCGTGAAGAAGGCCGCCGAGCCGATCCATGTCCAGATGAACCTGCCCGACCACCGCGTCGTGCTGGTCAACAACACCCGCGACGCGCTGAAGGGCGTGCAGGTGCGCGCGCGGGTCGTCGGGCTCGATGGCCGGGTCGAATCGGACCAGGAGACGAAGCTCGCCGCCAATGCCGAGGGGGTGACGCCGGTCCTGACCCTCGACCTGGCCTCGGCGATGAAGCGCGGGCCGGTGCTCGTCCGGCTGGAGGCGAGCGATGCGGGCGGACAGTTGCTGTCGACCAACAGCTACTGGCAGGCGCAGGACGATGCGGGCTATCGCGCGCTGACGACGATGGGCGCGGCGACCGTCACGGCCAGCACGGCGTTGCAGGGGCAGGGCGAGGAGACGCTCGCCAACGTCACCCTGACCAACAGCGGCACGGTCCCGGCGATCGAGACCAAGCTGACCGTGATGAACGCCGACGGGACCCAGGTCCTGCCCGCCTATTTCAGCGACAATTACGTCACCCTGTTGCCGGGAGAAAGCCGCGTGATCGAAGTCCGCTACCCCACCGCCAAGGCGGACAGGCCCAGCGTCACGCTGCGCGGCTGGAACGTCACCGCCACCGGCGCGGACCTGCGTCCGTGAGCCGCCTCACCCTGGCCGCGCTGCTCGCGCTGACCCTGGCCGCGCCCGCCGTCGCACAGGTGAAGGAGACCGACGGCCAGCGCTGGGCGCGCGAATGGGAGGAGCGGCTGCACAACGACTTCGGCTATCTCGCGCGCTACCGCGAGGACAATGCGAAGCTCGCGGCGCCGGTGCCGGGCCGTCCGCGCATCGTCTTCATGGGCGATTCGATCACGCAGAACTGGGTCGATCGCGCGCCGGGCTTCTTCACCCCCGGCCGGATCGGGCGCGGGATCAGCGGGCAGACCACCTCGCAGATGCTGCTGCGCTTTCGGCAGGACGTGATCGACCTGAAGCCCGCGGTCGTGCAGATCATGGCGGGCACCAACGACATTGCGGGCAATACCGGCCCGACGACCGATGCGCAGGTGCAGGGCAACATCATGTCGATGGTCGAGCTGGCCCAGGCGCATGGCATCCGGGTGATCCTGGCCTCGATCCCGCCCGCCGATCATTTCGAGTGGAAGCCGGGGGTGAACCCGGCCCCGCGCATCGCCGCGATGAACGGCTGGCTGAAGGATTATGCCGCGCGCATCGGCGCGACCTATGCCGATTACTGGTCGGTGCTGCATGTCGGCGACGCGCTGAACCCCGCTTATGGCACCGACGGGGTGCATCCCACGGCGGCGGGCTATGCCGCGATGGCGCCGGTCGCCGATACCGCGATCCGGCGGGCGCTGGCCAAGCCTCAGTCGCGCAGGATGCGGTAGTTCAGCCGCGCGGTCGCGATCGGCCGGTCGCGATCCTCCTGCCAGGCGGTCGCCTCGACATTGGCGATCCGCTGGCCCAGGCGCAGGATGGTGCCGACCGCGCGGGTCGGATGGTCGCGGCCCGTGCGCAGATAGTCGGTCGTCACCGTCACCGGCTTGATCCGCGCCGCCCCCTCCAGGGACAGGCGATGGGTCAGCGCGGCGATGCCCGCCACCTCCAGCAGCCCCGCGATCGCGCCGCCCTGAAGCAGCCCCGGCCAGCCCATCACATGGTCGCCGAACGGCATCACCAGTTCCGGCACCTCTTCGACCCATTCGATCGAACAGCCCAGCCACTCGGCATAGGGCGGCAGCACCATCTGGGTGCCGATCGCGGTGCGCGGCGGGGTCATGCCTCCACCCCCGCGTTCAGCCGCATGAAGGTGCCCGCGACATGCGCCACCGGATCGCCGGGATCGCCGTCATGCGCGATGCCCCGGACGAAGGCGATGCTGTGGGTGATGCGATAGCATTCGCCGCGCCCGATCACGGTCCGCTCCGGCACGGCGGGGCGCAGATAGTCGACGCGCAGGTCGACGGTGACATGCGCCTCGAACGCGCCGCGCTTCAGCCAGACCGACAGGCTGGTCGCCATGTCCATCATCGCGACGATCGGGCCCGAGGCGATGACTCCGCTGGCCGGATCGCCGATCAGCCGCGCGCCATAGGGCAAAGCCAGCTCCGCCCAGTCGTCCCCATGCGTCCGGTACTGCATCCCCAGATGCCGTCCATGGCCGCCAAAGCCGCCCATCGCCGTGAAGCGTTCAATATCGAACCCCATGGGCCGATGCTCTACATCAACGATGCGCAAAAGGAGAGTGGGATGAACGACCGGGTGACGATCACGGTGACGGAGGGCGTCGCCGATGTCCGGCTGGCGCGCGGCGAAAAGCTGAACGCGATCGACCGTGCGATGTTCGATGCGCTGGCCGGGGCGATCGAGACGCTGGCGGTGCGGGCGGATGTGCGCGCGGTGGTGCTGTCGGGCGAGGGGGAGGGTTTCTGCTCGGGGCTCGACATGGCGGCGATGGCGGGGGGCGATCTGGCGGGTCTGGACCTGTCGGCGCGGAGCCATGGCCCGGCCAATCGGGTGCAGCAGGTGGCGTGGGGCTGGCGGACGCTGCCGGTGCCGGTGATCGCGGCGGTGCACGGCGTGGCGTTTGGCGGGGGGACGCAGATCATGGCGGGCGCCGACATCCGGCTGGCGCATCCCGCGACGCGCTTTGCGATTCGCGAGGTGCATTGGGGGATCGTCCCCGACATGGGCGGCTTCGCGCTGTGGCGCGGCGTGCGCGAGGATGTGCTGCGCGAATGGGTCTATACCGCGCGCGAGTTCGACGCGGCCGAGGCGCAGGCGGCGGGGCTCGTGACCCGGCTGGTCGACGACCCGCGGGGGGAGGCCTTGGCGCTCGCCCGCACGATCGCGGGGCGGAGTCCCGATGCGGTGCGGAGCGCGAAACGGCTGTTCGGGGCGATGGGCTGCGCGCCGGAGGCGATGCTGGCGATGGAGAGCGCCGAGCAGGTGGCCTTGATGCGGGGGAAGAACCACCGCGAGGCGGTTGCGGCGAACATGGCGCGGCGGTGGCCGGTTTTCCGGGACGGTTGAGAGGGGCTGCTCCCTCTCCCGCAACGATAGCCCCTCCCGCAGGCGGGAGGGGTTGGGGAGGGTAGGGCGTCTCACCGAGTGCGTCGCCCGTGGCTTTCCCTCCCCCATCCCCTCCCGCCTGCGGGAGGGGCGTGCGCGTGGAGAAGTTGGGGCCAAACAAAAAAAGGGGGGAGCCCCTTTCGAGACTCCCCCCTTCCGGCGTTTCGCGAAAATTACTCCGCGGTCGCCTTCAGGATCTTGCCCGGATTGCGGGGCGGCTCGCCCTTGGGGAGCGCGTCGACATGCTCCATGCCGCTCTCGACCTGGCCCCAGACGGTGTACTGGCGGTCGAGGAAGCGCGCATCGTCGAAGCAGATGAAGAACTGCGAATTGGCCGAGTTCGGGTCGTTGGTCCGCGCCATCGAGCAGGTGCCGCGCACATGCGGCTCGGCGTTGAATTCCTGCTTCAAATTGGGCTTGTCCGAACCCGACATGCCGGTGCCGGTGGGGTCGCCGCCCTGCGCCATGAAGCCGGGGATCACGCGGTGGAACACGACGCCGTCGTAGAAACCTTCATTGGCGAGCCCGCCGATGCGCGCGACATGCTCGGGCGCCAGGTCGGGGCGGAGCGTGATGACGACATCGCCGCTGTCGAGCGTCAGGGTCAGCTTGGAAAAAGTCTCGGCCATAAGGGTCTTCCTTGGTTGATGTGCCGCAGGTAGGCATTCCTGTGCCCGCTGGCAAATGCGGGCACCGCGCGATAGAGGCATGACGCCGCGTTCATGTTCCATCGAGGGAGGCCGAGATCAGCGACACCGAACTCCCCGACCTCGAAACCGAGACCCCGTTGCCGGAAACCCAGCTGGACGAGGACGACCGGCTGAAGCCCGAATATGTCACCGCCGTGCTCGACGCGCTGAAGGCGGGCGACGACGAGGGCGCGCGAGCGCTGGTCGAGCCGCTCCATCCCGCCGACATCGCCGACCTGTTCGAACTGGTCGACGACGAGGAGCGGGTCAGCCTGGCGCGCGCGGTCGCGGACCTGCTGAACGGCGACGTCTTCGCCGAGATGAACGACTATGTGCGCGAGCAGCTGATCCAGGCGCTCGAACCGCATGAAGTCGCCGACATCGCCTCCGAGCTCGACACCGACGACGCGGTGGCGATCATCGAGGACATGGACGAGGATGAGCAGCGTGCGGTGCTGCGCGCGCTCGACCCCGACGACCGCGCCGCGATCGAGGAGGCGCTGTCCTTCCCCGAGGAATCCGCCGGCCGCCTGATGCAGCGCGAACTGATCGCGGTGCCCGAGCATTGGACGGTGGCCGAGACGATCGAGTTCCTGCGCGGCGACGAGGAACTGACCACCGATTTCTGGGAAATCTTCGTCGTCGATCCCGGCCATCGTCCGATCGGGACGTGCCAGCTGTCCTGGATCCTGCGCGCGCCGGGCGGCATCGCGATCGGCGACGTGATGAAGCGCGAACAGACGCTGATCCCGGTCGACATGGACCAGGAAGAGGTCGCGCTGCGCTTCCAGAAATATGCGCTGATTTCGGCCGCGGTGGTCGATGGCAGCGGGCGGCTGGTCGGCATGATCACCGTCGACGACATCGTCCACATCATCCAGCAGGAGGCGGGCGAGGACGTGCTGCGCCTGTCGGGCGCGGGCGAGGGTGACATCAACGAGCCGATCCTCGACAGCTACAAGAGCCGCGTCCGCTGGCTGATCGCCAACCTGGTCACCGCGATGGTCGCCTCTTCGGTGATCGCCGCGTTCGAGGGGACGATCGCGCGGATGGTGGCGCTGGCGACGCTGATGCCGATCGTCGCGGGGGTCGGCGGCAATGCGGGGACGCAGACGCTGGCGGTGACGGTGCGCGCGCTGGCGACCAACCAGCTGACCCGCTCCAACACGACCCGCGCGATCCTGCGCGAGATTCGCGTGGCGATGATGAACGGCGTGACGGTCGCGGCGGTGATCGGGGTGGGGGTCAGCCTGGTCTTCGCCAATCCGGCGCTGGGCATGGTGATCGCGGCGGCGATGATGACCAATATCCTGGTCGCGGGGCTGGCAGGCGTGCTGGTGCCGGTGACGCTCGACCGGTTCGATGCCGACCCGGCGGTGGCGTCGTCGGTGTTCGTGACGATGACCACCGATTCGATCGGCTTCCTGGCGTTTCTGGGGCTGGCGACGGCGGCCGGGCTGACGGGGTAACATTCCTCCCCTGCAAGGGGAGGTGGCGCGCGCAGCGCGTCGGAGGGGTGTCCCGCTATCGATAGGCCGACCCCCCTTCCGTCAGGGCTTCGTCCTGCCGCCTCCCCTTATAGGGAGGAATTACCTCCTCCGATCAAAACTATGGCGGTCGCCCCGGACCATGCTTATGATGCACCCCCGCGCAGCCGGGGGGCCGCGTCGTGTCACCACCCGTCAACGCGGATAGTTAAGCAGCGCGCATGAATCGTTTTGCCATCGGTATCGCCGGTATCCTTGTCATCCTGGCGATCGCGGTCGCCCTGTCCACCGATCGTCGCGCCATCCGCCTGCGCGTGGTCGGTGCGGCCTTTGCGTTGCAGGCGGGGATCGCGGTGCTCGTCCTCTATGTCCCCTGGGGCAAGAAGGTGCTGCAGACGCTGTCTGCCGGGGTCGCCGGGCTGCTCGGCTATGCCAATGAGGGGACCAGCTTCCTGTTCGGCGCGCTGGCCTCCGATCCGCTGGGGCGCAATTTCGCGATCCAGGCGCTGCCGGTCATCATCTTCTTCGCCGCGCTGGTGTCGATCCTCTATTATCTGGGGATCATGCAGCTGGTCGTGCGCTGGCTGGGCGGTGCGATCGAGAAGGTGATCGGCGTGTCCAAGGTGGAATCGCTCTGCGCGGCCGCCAATGTCTTCGTCGGCCAGTCCGAATCGCCGCTCGTCATCCGGCCCTATCTGGCCAGCCTCACCCCCGCACAGCTGTTCACCGTGATGACCAGCGGCATGGCGGGCGTGGCGGGCACGATCCTGGCGGCCTATGCCTCGATGGGCATCTCGATCGAATATCTGCTCGCGGCCAGCTTCATGGCAGCGCCCGGCGGCATCCTGATGGCCAAGATCATCATGCCCGACCGGCCCGAACCGCCCGCCGGCCAGCTGCCGCTGGGCGATGTGATCGAGGATGAGAGGATTTCCCTCGCCGAGGCGACGCATGACGAGGAAAAGCCCGCCAACATCATCATGGCGGCCGCGCAAGGTGCGCAGACCGGCGTGAAGCTGGCCGTCGCGGTCGGTGCGATGGTGCTGGCCTTCGTCGCGCTGGTCGCGCTGGCGAACGGGTTGCTGGGCGGGCTGGGCAATCTGGTTGGGATTCCGGGACTCAGCTTCCAGGCGCTGCTCGGCTATGTGTTCCAGCCGATCATGGCGCTGCTCAACGTGCCGTGGAAGGAAGCGGGGATCGCGGGCGGCCTGTTCGGCGAGAAGATCGTGCTCAACGAGTTCGTCGCCTATATCGACCTGGGCAAGCAGGCCGCGCAGCTGTCGCCGCGCACCGTCGCGGTCGTCACCTTCGCGCTGTGCGGCTTTGCCAATTTCTCCTCGATCGCGATCCAGATGGCGGTGACGGGCAGCCTGGCGCCGAACCAGCGCCCGACCATCGCGCGCCTCGGCATCCGCGCGCTGATCGCGGGGAGCCTCGCCAACCTGATGTCGGCCGCGCTGGCGGGCCTCCTGATCGGGTAGGGCGCTTTCGGGGTTGATCCTGCAGGTGGGCGCGCTATGGGCGCCCGGTCGGTCGCGCTCGTGGCCGACTCACTGCACAGGATCACAATGCCCCGATCTAGTCCCTTGTCCGGCGACGAGGACAGTAGACGCTTCGGCGTCCACGTTCTTGCCGACCGTCTGACGGGCCTGACGGGGTCGACGATGTCGGCCCGCTAACGCCGTTCCTCGCCGACCTTCCGCCGGGCTCGACCACACGAACCCGAAGGAGGTCTGTCATGACCCGCATGATGTTCCGCGCGCATGTCCGCGCCCAGTCGCTCGCCACCGTCATGGCCAGCGTTCCCCTTGAGCGCGCGCGGTTGCTCCGCGCCGTGGCGTCCAGCCGTCCCCAGGCGATCCGCCGGACCCGCCCCTCGGCCTGACCGCCCCGCTTTCAAGGACGACCTCGATGACCCGTATCGTTTCGCGGGCCGCGCTGTGCGGCCTGTTGCTGTTCGCGCGCGCCGCCGCCGCGCAGGACCTTGCCCCGCCGACCGACACGCCGCAGGATTTCGCCATCCACGGCCAGGCGACCCTCGTCGCGCAGGGCGTGGGCGGTTTCGCCTCGCCCTATGCCGGGACCAACAGCCTGACCCCGCACCAGCTGAAGGAAACCGCCGACGTCACCGCCTATCTCGGCGCGCGGCCCTGGGGCGGCGGCGAAATCTGGGTGAATCCCGAGATCGACCAGGGCTTCGGCCTGTCCAATACGCTGGGCGTCGCGGGCTTTCCCAGCGCGGAGGCCTATAAGGTCGGCAAGGCCGAGCCCTATTTCCGGCTGCAACGCGCCTTTTTCCGCCAGACCCTGGGGCTGGGCGGCGCGCGCGAGGCGGTGGCGGGGATCGCCAACCAGCTTGGCGGATCGCGGAGTGTCGACCGGGTCGTGCTGACCATCGGCAAGTTCGGCGTCGGCGACGTGTTCGACACCAACCCCTATGCGCACGACCCGCGCGGCGATTTCCTCAACTGGTCGGTCGTCGATACCGGCAGCTTCGATTACGCCGCCGATGCCTGGGGCTATACCACCGGCATCGCCGCGGAACTCTATCGCGGCGACTGGACGTTGCGGACCGGACTGTTCAACCTGTCGACCATCCCCAATGGCGAGCGGCTGGAACATGGCTTCGGCCAGTATCAGCTGGATGCCGAGGTCGAGCATCGCCACCGTCTGGCCGGGCGGCCGGGATCGGTGCGCTTCGGCTTCTTCCGCAACCGGGGCAATTTCAGCCGCTTCGACGAGGCGCTGGCCTATGCCGCCGCGACCGGCGGCGCGGTCGATCCGTCCTTCACCCGGCGGCGGCTGACGCGGATCGGCGGCTATATGAACATGGACCAGGCGCTGACCGACACGCTGGGCCTGTTCGCGCGGGTTGGGGTCAGCGACGGGTCGATCGAGCCCTATGACTTCACCGATATCGACCGGACGGCGCAGATCGGCGCGGCGCTGAACGGCAAGGGCTGGGGCCGGGCGCAGGACCGGGTCGGGCTGGCGCTGGTCGCCAACGGCATTTCGGCCGAGCATCGCCGCTATCTGGCGGCGGGCGGCCTGGGCGTGCTGGTCGGCGACGGGCGACTGCCCAATGCGGGCACCGAGGAGATTGCCGAGGCCTATTACGACGTGGCGTTGACCCGCGCGCTCGCGGTGACGCTGGACGCGCAATATGTCGGCAACCCCGGCTATAACCGCGATCGCGGGCCTGCGGAGGTCTTCGCGCTGCGCGTCCACGGCGCATTCTGAATCCTCCCCAAGCTCGGCTTGGGGAGGGGGACCGCGCCCGGAGGGCGTGGTGGAGGGGCATCCTCGCCCATGGCGAGGCCCCTCCGTCAGGCCTTCGGCCTGCCACCTCCCCATCTCCGATGGGGAGGATCGGGGGATTAGCGCGTCGGCACGGGCTCCGCGCCCGAATAGTCGTAGAAGCCCCGCTTGGTCTTGCGGCCATACCAGCCCGCCTCGACATATTTGATCAGCAGCGGGGCGGGGCGGAATTTGGGGTCGCCCGTCCCTTCGAACAGCACGCGGGTGATCTCCAGGCAGGTGTCGAGCCCGATGAAATCCGCCAGCGTCAGCGGACCCATCGGGTGGTTGAGCCCCAGCTGGCACGCCGCGTCGATGTCGGGGATCGTCGCCACGCCCTCGCCCAATGCGAAGATCGCCTCGTTGATCATCGGCATCAGCACGCGGTTCACGATGAAGCCCGGCGCGTCATTGGCATGGACGACGCGCTTGCCCAGCGCCTGGGCAAAGGCCTCGACCCGGGCGACCGTCTCGTCCGAGGTGGCGAGGCCGCGGATCAGCTCGATCAGCCCCATGACGGGCACGGGATTGAAGAAATGGACGCCGACGAACCGGCTCGCATCGGGCGCGGCCTGCGCCAGCCGGGTGATCGGGATGGAGGAGGTGTTGGTCGCCAGGATCGCAGTGTCGGACATCACCTTGCCGACCTCCTCGAAGATCGCGCGCTTGATGGCCTCGCGCTCGGTCGCGGCCTCGATCACCAGCTCGCAATCCGCCATGGCGGACAGGTCGCCGACCGGCGCGATGCGGGAGAGCAGCGCATCGGCATCGGCGCGGGTGATCTTTTCCTTCGTCACCAGCCGGTCGAGCGCCCTGGCGATTCCCGCCTTGCCGGCCTCGGCCCGTTCCGCCGACACATCGGCCAGCTTGACCGCATGGCCCGCCGCCGCCGACACTTGCGCGATGCCCGCACCCATCTGACCGGCACCGATCACGCCCACTGACTTCATCGCTCTGCTCTCCTTGTTCTTTGACCGTTGCCCTATCCGTTTCGGAACGTCACCGCCAGCAAAGGGGTTGATACGCCCATGATTCGCACCGCTGCCTTCACGGCTTTCCTGGCGTTCGCCATGCCTGTGGCCGCCGCCGCGCCGGACACGCCGGTCCCGGCCAAGCCGAAGCTGTTTCGCGACTGGATCGTCGCCTGCGACAATGGCGGCGGGTGCGAGGCGGCGTCGTTGTCGCCGCAGGACGGCATGTTGCAGGATGCCGGATTGCTGATCCGGCGCACCGCCGACGGCATGGTCGCGGTCGAGCTGGCCGACATGACGGGCAAGGCGCGGGTCGCCACGATCCGGGTCGATGGCCGCCCCGTCGCCACCGTTCCGCTGGCCCGCGAAGCCCGGGGCCGGATCAGCGGGGCGGCAGCCGACAGGCTGGTCGCGGCGCTGGTCCGGGGGCGGCGGGCCGCGATCCTGACGCCCGATGCCAAGCCCGTCTCGCTGAACGGCGTGGCCGCCACGCTGCGCTATATGGACGATCGGCAGCGACGGGCGGGCACCACCGCCGCCTTCGTTGCGAGGGGGGCGGCGCGCTATCGCGGCAAGCCGCCCGAACTGCCCCTGGTGCGGGTGGTGACGCCGCCGCCGGGCGACGCGCCCGCCATCCCCTCGGCGGCGATCAACGACATGCGGCGACGGCTCGACTGCCTGAACAGCCTGGGCAGCCCGGTCAGCGCCGAATCCTATCGGCTGGACGGACGCGCGACTCTGGTCCTGCTGTCGTGCGGGGCGGGGGCGTATAATTATCTGGTCAAGCCGCTGATCTGGCGCGACGGGCGGCTGGCGCCCGCGCGCTTCGACTATGCCTTTCCCTTTGCCGACGAACCGCAGCCGGGCGGCGCGGTGACGCTGGTCAACACCCAGTGGTCGCCCGCTGGCCGCTTGTCGAGCTGGGGCAAGGGCCGGGGGCTGGGCGATTGCGGCGATCGCCAGAGCTTCGGCTGGGACGGCACCCGCTTCCGGCTGATCGAGGCGGCGAGCATGACCGAATGTCGCGGCGCGATCGACACGCTGCACGTCTGGCGGGCGCGTCCTGTGTCCGCGCGATAGGCCGAGGGAGACAGGATCATGCTGGAACATCTGCCCGCCTGGCTGGGCAAGGCGATGAGCGGGTGGCGCGCCGGGGTCGAGTCGGTCGCGCTCGTCCGCCCCGAACTGGCCCCGCCCGCCAGCCTGGCGCTGAGCAGCCCGGCCTTTGCCGACCAGGCGCGGCTGCCCGAGCGTTTCACCGCCGATGGTGCGGGCGTGTCGCCGCCTTTGGTCTGGGGCGATCCGCCCGAGGGGACCGCACTGCTGGCGCTGCTGGTCGAGGATGCCGACGCACCGACGCCGCAGCCGCTGGTCCATGCGATCGTCTGGAACCTGCCGCCCCGGGCGGGCGATCTGGCCGAGGGCGCGATCGTCGCGGATGGCGCAGGCTCACCCGGACAGGGCGATGTCGGGCGCAATTCCTATCTGGGCGAAGGCTGGCTGCCGCCCGACCCGCCGCGCGGTCATGGCGAGCATCGCTATGTCTTTCAGCTGTTCGCGCTCGACTCGGCGGTCGATATCGGCGGGCAAAGCCCCGGACGCAGCGCGATGATCGAGGCGATGGCGGGGCATGTGCTGGCCGCCGGGGTGCTGACCGGCACCTATTCGCGCGAGGAGGAGGCGCCGGTGGGGCCGGTCGGGGCGGTCGCGCCCGCCTGATCGGGGAAGAGCGGGCGGCCGGGCGTCGACAGGCGACGATCCGGCCGCGGGACGAGGATGACAGGAGCGGCGGCGTCGATCCCGACGCGATCGCGCGTCACGCCTCAGGCGATCGGCAGGATCGGCGTCGCCGAGGTGATGGCCAGTCCGGCGAACAGCAGCGCGCCGATGCAGGAGACGAGGAACTGGCGGGCCTGGATGGTCTGGAACATGGTGGAACTCCCTTTTCGATCGGGTCGCCAACCCTTTGGCGACCGATGCCGGGAGCTTTGCAGAGAGCGTGCCAGTTTTATAAAGCGTTGATATTCAACAGATAATTATTCATCCCGAGAAAATCTGGCAAATTGCGCCAAGCCGATACCGGAAAATCCGCCACCGGATGGCGCAATCCGTCAATCCGCATAGGCCAGATCGCGGCCATCATTCTTGGCCCGGTACAAAAGCTCGTCGGCGCGCGCGAACAGCGTCTCCTGCGTATCCTCCGGACGGAAGGTCGTGATCCCCGCCGAGATGGTGATCTGGCCGATCGACTGGTCGGTTTCGCGGACGCGCAGCCGCCGCTCGCGCACCGCCTGCCGGGCGCGTTCGACCAGGGCGGTGGCGTCCCGCTTGGAAATGCCCGACATCAGGATGGCGAATTCCTCGCCGCCATGGCGGCACACCAGATGGCCCTGCCCTTCCTCGGCCAGGATCTGGCCGATCGCGGTCAGCACCCGGTCGCCGACCGCATGGCCATGCTCGTCGTTGATCCGCTTGAACCGGTCGATATCGCACAGCGCCAGATGGCAGGGATCGACCGCTTCGAAGCACTGGCCGAGCGACTCGTTGAACGCCAGCCGGTTCGCCAGCCCGGTCAGCGGATCGCGCCGGGCGGCCGCCCGCGCCTCCGCCAGCTTTTCGCGCAGCGCGTCCGCCTCGGCGGTGGCCTGTTGCAGCCGCCGTTCGCTGGCGTGGATCCGCTCCAGCATCTCGCCGGTCAGCGCGGCCAGCGCCGACAGCCCGATCGCTTCGGCACGATTCATCTTCGCGGCGCTGCGGGCCAGGTCGGCGCCGAAGGCCGTGGCGTCGGCCTGGACCGAGCGGAGGATGGCCAGGAACGTCTCGACATGGCCCTGGGTCTGCGCGGCCAGCGAATCGGACTGGCTGTCGACCGTGGGCACCGCATGATCGCGCACGGGCGGGGCCTCGACCTTCGGCTCGACCGGTTCCGGACGGGCCGCCGTAGTGCCCCCTCCCAGCCGGACGATATCGTCCTGGTGCAACCGCACGCCACCATCGATCAGCGACGCGGCGGCGCGCGCCAGGCCGCCGTTCGGATCGGTCAGGATGGCGTGGACGAACGCATAATGCGACGGATCGGGGGACAGGCGATGATCGTCGAGAAACCGGCCGATCCGTCGATAGAGGTCGGTGCTCATCGGCATCCGCCCCCTCCCGACCTGTCGCATGTCCGTTCCGCGTGTGACCCGTTTTCCGTCATCGCGAGACGGCGATCGACGGCGCACCCCTGTGCCGTCATCGTCCTGCGCCCTGCTGGCATGCCCCCTGTCATGTACGGCGCCTTAGCGCTTGGCCGCCAGACCGCGGACCGCCGCCAGCGTCGTGGCGACATGTTCGGCGGGGTTCATGTCATCATGGACGAACAGGATGCGCCCGTCGCGACCGATCACATAGCTGGTGCGCGAGGTGATATCGCGGCCTTCCATCTGGCGGCCGAGCGCGACGTCATAGCCCTTGACGATCGCGGGACCCGCGCTGGCGACCGGGAACTTGCCCGCGCATTCGGCCTTGGAAAAGGCGGCGAGCTTGTCCACCGGATCGGCCGACATGCCGATCACCCGCGCGCCCGCCGCGCGGAAGGCGTCGATCTTCTCGGCAAAGGCGCGCGCCTCGGCGCTGCATCCGCTGGTGAAGGCGGCGGGGAAGAAATACAGGACGACCGGGCCGTGGCGCAGCTGATCCTTCAGCTTGAGCGTGAAGACCTTGCCCGCGACCGCGCCGCGCGTCGTGAAATCGGGGGCGGTGGCGCCGGGACGCAAGGCCGCGGCGGCGGGAAACGCCGCCATTGCAAGAAGAACGCCCAAGACTGCCTTCATCACCCCAATCCTTCCGGTAATATGGTTAACGCCTATCCTGTCGCCGGGATGCCGTCCATTGCTGATCGTGCGTCGCTATCCTATCGGTTGCATCATGTCCGTTCATACAGCCGATATCGATCTGGCGTTGAAGCTGGCCGACGCCGCCGGCGCCGCCATCCGACCCTATTTTCGCCGCGAGATGGGGCTGGAGATCAAGGAGGATCGCTCCCCCGTCACGCTCGCCGACCGCGAGGCCGAAGCGGCGATGCGCCGCATCCTGGAGGCGGAACGCTCGGGCGACGGGATTCACGGCGAGGAATATGGCGTCAAGGACGGCGTCACCGGGCGGCAATGGGTGCTCGACCCGATCGACGGCACGCGCAGCTTCACCGTGGGGCGGCCGATCTTCGGCACGCTCATCGCGCTGGTCGACAATGGCTGGCCGGTGCTGGGCATCATCGACCAGCCGATCGCGAAGGAACGCTGGCTGGGCGTGATGGGCCGCCCGACGCTGTTCAACGGCCAGCCCGCGCGGACGCGCCGCTGTCCGGCGCTGGAAGGCGCGACGATCGCGACGACCAGCCCGCATCTGTTCGAGGACGACGACGTGCCGCATTTCATGGCGCTGGTGGCGGCGATCAGCGGCGACAGCCCGCGCCAGGGGCCGGTCTATGGCGGGGACTGTTATAATTACGGTCTGCTCGCCAGCGGCCATGTCGACATCGTGTGCGAATCGGGCCTGAAGCTCCACGACTTCGCGGCGCTGGTGCCGGTGGTCGAGGGGGCCGGGGGCCGGATGTGCGACTGGAACGGCGATCCGCTGACCGCCGACAGCGCCGGACATGTGCTGGCGATCGGCGATCCGGCGCGGACCGAAGAGGCGCTGGAGGCGTTGCGCAACGTGCCGCACGAGCATGATCATCACGATCACTGATCGCAGGCCCGTCATGAAAGCGCGCTGGGTGGGCAAGGCCTAGAAGATCCCCAGGAACTTCTTGCGCTGGCTCTTGGCCTCGCCTTCGCTCTGACGGCCGTCCTTCGACTTGGCGGTGGTGCCGTTGCCGACATCCTGGCGGGGCTGCCCCTTGGTGGTCCGCTGCGCGCTGGCACGGGCGCCCGACAGGACCGGGCCGCAGGCCGCCGCCTTGGCATCGCCGACATCGACAAAGGCCAGCACCCCCGCCAGCGGCGTCGCCACCACCGCCAGGCCCAGCCCGGCCCCGGCGCGCGCCAGCAAGTCGCCGCTGATCGGATCGATACCAGGATTGGCGAAGCTGCCGGTCAGGCCGACCGGGGACTGGCCCGAAAACAGGCTGAACTTCTTGGCATCGGCGCGGATCGCCATGTCGATGGCCTCGTTGCGGAAGCTGAAGCCGCCGCGCCCGACGATGACGTTCTTGGACGTGTCGATCAGGATCGGATCCGCCGCCGCGATCCCGCCGCGCACGGTGAAGGCGATCAGCCCGCAATTGATCCGCACCGGCTCCTTCAGGCGATCCTCGAACATCTTCTGGACGAAGGTGCCGAGATCCAGCTCGGCCAGCTGCGCGTTGCGGGTCCATAGCGAGCCGGCGGGCAGGATGAAGGCCATCCGCCCGTTCGCGCTGGCCAGCGAATCATGGATGGTGTCGCCGCGCCCCTGAAGCTGGATGCGACCCTTGACCGTGCCGGTCGTCCCCGCCTCCGCCACGCCCCATCCCGCCAGCAGCCGCCCGAGCGGCGTCGGCGACAGGCGGATGTCGTAACGGACCAGGCTGGGCCGTTGGCGCGTGTCGAACAGCAGGTCGGACGCGACGTCGCCGCGCGCCATCGCGAAGCGGAGCGGCGACAGGGTCAGCTTGCCGCGATCCAGCGCCAGCGTCAGGTCGACATCGGAGATGGGCACGCGGCGCGAGCGGACGGTACGGATCGTCCATTTCAGGTTGGCGTCGAACCGCTGCATCGTCGCCACCGGCAGCGCGGCATCGGGCAACAGCCTTTGCGCCCCCGCCCCGGTCGCGGCGGCGGCGGCCTGCGCGCCCCTGGTCGCGACGATGTCGGGATTATAGCCGATAAAGGGCGCGGCATCGACGATGTCGAGCTTGCCGGTGGTCAGCTGCGAATCGAGATGCAGCCGCTCGCCATGGGTGACGGTCAGCGTCCCCGCCAGGTCGCTGTCGCCGAACGTCCCCTTCATGCGGGTGAAGCGATAGACGTCGCCGTCCTTCACCAGCTGCGCGCGCAGGTCATAGGTGCGGGTGCGCGGGATGACGACGCCGATGACCTCGAGCAGCGTCGACAGGTCCTTGCCCCGCGCGCGGGTGCGCAGCGGGACATCCTCGATATCGGCGATCGAGGGCAGGGTGCCCGCGACATCAACCACATTGCCCGCCGCGCGCATCCGCGCGATCAGTTCGTTCCTGCCCCGATTGGCGGTGGCGTCGGGCGACAGCAACTGCCCGGTCAAGGTGAAGGGCGTCGCGCGGATCACGCCCTTGCCGCGTAGCCCGACCGCCTTGCCGATCCGGGCATCCTGCGACCGGAAATCCTCCAGCGCCAGGTCGGCGGTCACGCGCATCCGGGGATCGCGATAGCGCAGCGTCGTGCCGTTGATCTCGGCCGTGTCGATTCGCGGGAACTCCAGCGGCTTGCCGCCCTTCTTCTCGCTGAAGGTCCAGCTGTTCGTGCGGTGGTCGGGCGTCCATTCCAGATCGACCGCGCTGTTGGTCAGCGCCAGCCAGGTGAAGCGCCGCTTGCCGAACAACAGCGACAGCGGCGCGATTCGCGAATCGATCCGGTCGGCGGTGAACAGATAGGGACGGCTGGCCCAGCCGGGGTTGGAGATGGCGATCCGCTCGGCGACGAACTTGATCCGCCACGGCGCGAAATAAAGCTGGAAATCGCCGCCTACCGTCACCGTCCGGTGGGTCAGCCTGCCCGCGATCGACTCGAAGGGGTGGCGCAGGAACCGCCCCTTGGTGACGAACAGCACGAGCCAGATCGCGGCGATGGCGAGCAGCAGCCCGATCGCGATCCGCAACGCCCATCGCCGCCAGCCCGCACGGGCGGCGGTCGGGCTGGCGGAGGTGTCGGCCGCTGGCGCCTGATCCATGGCATCCCCAATCGCCCGAGCGAGGCGCTTGTTCCTTTGCGGCGGTCCGCCCTCTTCGGTTGCAATCCGCGCCCGGTTCGTCTAAGCGGCCCGCTTCCCGAGCGAGGTGTCACGAACGGCCCGGCCATCAGGGCTGCCGCGGCCGTTTCTGCCTTGCTCACAGCGAAAGGACCAAAATGCCCAAGCTCAAGACCAAGAGCGGCGTCAAGAAGCGCTTCAAGCTCACCGCGACCGGCAAGCTCAAGCACGGCGTCGCCGGCAAGCGCCACCGCCTGATCAGCCATAACGGCAAGTATATCCGCCAGAACCGCGGCACCTCGGTCCTGTCCGATGCCGACACCAAGACCGTGAAGGCCTGGGCGCCTTACGGCCTGAACTGATTTCTGGAAGGATAGAGAGATATGGCACGCGTCAAGCGGGGCACGACCACCAAGGCGAAGCATAAGCGGATTTTGGATCAGGCGAAGGGCTATTATGGCCGTCGCAAGAACACCATCCGCATCGCACGCCAGGCCGTCGAAAAGGCCGGTCAATATGCGTATCGCGACCGCAAGGTTAAGAAGCGGACCTTCCGTGGTCTGTGGATCCAGCGCATCAACGCCGGTGTCCGGGCCGAGGGCCTGACCTATTCGCAGTTCATGCACGGCCTGAAGCTGGCGGGCGTCGAACTGGACCGGAAGGTCCTGGCCGACATCGCGATGCACGAGGGCGAAGCCTTTGCGGCGATCGTCGCGCAGGCGAAGGCCGCTCTGCCGCAGGCCGCGTAATTCGCGACTGACGGACTAGCGCCGGAAATCAGCAAAGGGCGTCGGTGGAGTTCCACCGGCGCCCTTTTCCTTTGGGAATATTCCTCCCCTGCAAGGGGAGGTGGCAGGCCGAAGGCCTGACGGAGGGGTGTCCCGGTCGGCGAGGATCAGCCTCCTCACCACGGGTGACACCCCTCCACCACCGCTTCGCGGCGGTCCCCCTCCCCTTGCAGGGGGAGTGTTCACCCCGGACTCTGCAGGCGTTTTCTGGCGAGGAATATGTCGAGGGTGATCTCGAGCATGTTTTGGGTCTTGGAGGCGCGCTTGGTTCGGCGGTTGAAGCGGGCCAGCATGTCGCGGAACGAGGCGTTGGACGCTTCGATCAGATGCGTCTGCGCCTTGGTCTGCTGGTGGGGTTCGGGAGCGCCGATCCGCTGGAAGGCGAGGTGGTAGCAGGAGTTGGCGTCGGTGAAGATGGCGCTGATCTGACCGACGGCGGCCTTGGCCAGCGCGTAGATGGCAGTCGCACTTCTGACGCCGTTATCGCCCACATGATAGGCCACGACGCATCGATGCCGGCGGCTGTACGCCGTCCAGATTACCGCTCGCTGCCGTTTTTTTGGATGTAGGTGTAGATCTCGTCCATCTCGATGACATCGGGCTCCCCGGTGTCGACCGGAGCGGCATATGCCAGTTTCTGCTGCAGCACTGCATGTTCCTTGCGGATCCACTTGAGAACCGCAGCCGGTGATGCTCCCAGCACCCGGCCGATCGCCCGGATACCCATGCTGTTCATGTACATCTCGATCGCCATCGCCTTGGTCTCAGCACTGAACCGGGGTTGGCTGTCGGTGCAGTATCGACCGCACGCCCGGCACACATAGCGTTGATGCCCCGCCTTCCGGCCCCGCTTGATCAGGTCAGTCCCATCACACCTTGGGCAACGCATTCCATCCCCCCGTCTCAAATCACAGGAACAGACAAGAATCCACAATGCGGCCGGTGTAAACAGTCGCCCTTGCAGGGGAGTAACGCAGCGGCCTCAATACCGAACGCTGATCGTCCCCAGGATCGAGCGGGGCGCGCCGTAATAGCCGCCGTCGAAGGTCAGCGCGGTCAGATATTTCGCGTTGGTCAGGTTGCGCAGATTCGCCGACACCGCGACGCGCGGCGTGATGTCGTATTTCGCCATCAGGTCGACCAGCGCATAGCCGTCCTGCCGCACCGAGCGGGTTTGGGTATAGATCACGCTCTGATACTGGGCCGACGCACCCAGCTTCAGCGCGGGCAGGGCGGGCGGGGCATAGACGATGTTCAGCCGCCCGGTGTTGCGCGGCACGAACAGTCGCGCGGGGTCGCCCTTCTGATCCTCGATCCGCATCAGCGTATAGCCGCCGGTCACCTGCATTCCTTCGGCCAGGCGTCCGCCGATCTCCAGCTCGATCCCCTCCGATTGGGCGTTCACCCCGCGATAGAGGGTACGGCCGTTGAAGAAGCCGATGCTCTCGGCGGTGTTGTTCTGATGGACGCGGAAGATCGCGGCGCTGGCGTTCAGCCGTCCGCCGAACCAGTCGCCCTTGATCCCCGCCTCGATATTCTTGCCGCTGATGGGGGCCAGGATGCGCCCGTCCTGGCCGATCGCATCCTGCGGATTGAAGATCGTCGTATAGCTGGCATAGAGGCTGAGCGCGCGGTTCAGGTCATAGGTAACGCCCGCGAAGGGCGAGAAGCGCGTATTGTCGAAATTGGTGTCGACGCCGTAGGAAAAGCCGACGCTGCGCGCATGGGTGACGTTGCCGCCCAGCATCAGCTTCAACGGATCGGCCAGGCTGAAGCGGACCAGGCCATAGGCGGTCTCGCGCCGGGTCTGGGTATTCTGGCTCGACGCATAGTCGGTCGAGAAGGTCGTCGGGAAATTGACCTTGGGGAAGGTCCCCTGGAACAGGTCCGGGAAGGGCAGGGTCAGGCCGACCTGCGAATAGTCGTAAGAGGATTGCTGCTTGTAATCCTGCGCGCTGCGGTTGACGCCGAACATCAGCTGATGCTCGCGCCCGAACAGCGAGAAGGGACCGGTGGCATAGGCCTCCATGGTCAGGTTGCGCGTCTGCGCGCGGAAGGCGCCGGGATAGCTTTTGATGCCCAGGAACTGGCCGGGCTTGGTGGGGTCGGGGGCGATGCCGTTGGGCGCGCCGCGCACCGGATTGTCATAGACGTAGAACAGCTCGTCCGCCTCGCTGGTCGCGCGCCGCACCGCGCTGATCCGCGCGACCCAGTCGCCGAAATGATGGGTCAGGTCGCCGAAGATCTGCCGGTCGATCACGTTCCAGCCCGCCCATTCGGGTGCGACATTGGTCGATCGCGGCATGTCGATGCGGGTGCCGTCGGTATAGGTCAGCGGCAGTGCGCCCCACATCGCGCCGTGGCTCTGGTGATCCTGATGGCCATAGCCGCCGCTCAGCACCGTGTCGGGGCCCAGATCGGCCTCGACCACGCCGTACCCGGTCCAGCGGCGCAGGCTGTAGCGGTCGAGATAGCTGTCGGCATCGGAAAGGACGCCCACGACGCGGGCGCGGACATGGCCGTCCCTGGTCAGCGGCGTGCTGACATCGGCATCCAGGCGCAGGCTGTTGAACGAGCCATATTGCGCGCTGGCGGTCGCCTGCAGGTCCTTGGTCGGGCGCTTGCGGACGAAGTTGATGACGGCCGACGGATTGCCCGTCGGCGACAACAGGCCGGGCGCGCCGCGCACCACCTCGATATGATCGTAGATGGCGGTGTCGATCGACCCGGTCTGGATTCCGAAGGCGAAGGGAATGCCGATGCCGTCGATCTGGAAGGTCTGGATGTCGAAGCCGCGCGCCGAATAATAGACGCGGTCGGTCTCGTTCGCCTGGACGTTGATGCCCGGCACCGTCGTCAGCAGCTGGTTGACGTCGTTGAGCTGGAAATCCTGGATCTGCTGGCGGGTGACGATGCTCACCGACTGCGGCGTCTCGCGCAGCGTCAGCGGGATGCGCGTCGCGGTCGTCTGGCCGCCGATCGTATAGTCGTCGGAGCCCTCGGTCCGCTGGCCGGTGACCACGATATCGTCGCGCGCGGTCTGGGGATCGGTCGCCACCGGCACGGTGGACGGCAAGGGGGCGGCCATGGCGAAGGCATTGGCGGCCAGCGTCATCAAGAACGGCATTCGGGGACTCCCTGTTGTGCGGCGCGTCCTAGGAGTGACGGTCTGTTATTGCAAGTCAGTATCGAAAGCAGGAAGAGCTTTTAAGATCAGCGACTTCGCCCATCGACGACGCGGTGCAATTCGGGGCTCTCCGCCCTAGCCATGCCGCCCGCGCGCCCCCACATGGGCCCCCGACATGGCGCTTCATCTGACCAAGGTCGCGTTCGGGGCGGCCAGTATCGATCACCTGGCCGAACGACTGGCGATGCGGGCGCAGGACGGGCCGGTCTTCCTCACCACCCGCTATCTGCCCAAGCGGCATGAGGAGGTGGCGGGGCAGGGCTCGCTGTTCTGGATCCTGAAGCACCAGCTGGTGGCGCGCTCGCCGATCCTGTCGTTCGGCGAGGCGGAGGGCGGGCGCTGCGCCATCCATATCGACCCCGCGCTGGTGCTGGTACAGGCGCTGCCGCGCCGCGCGCATCAGGGCTGGCGCTATCTGGAGGCGGGGGATGCCCCGCCCGACCTGAGCGGGGCCGCGACGGGGATCGAGATGATGCCGCCGGTGCTGGTCGGCAAGCTGGTCGAGCTGGGGCTGATCTAGGGGGCGCTCATGATTTTCCTCCCCTGCAAGGGGAGGTGGCAGGCCGAAGGCCTGACGGAGGGGTGTCCCGGTGGGAGAGGTTGGTCAACGCCCGCCGCCGGGGACACCCCTCCACCATGCTCCGCATGGTCCCCCTCCCCTGCAAGGGGAGGGATTCGTGCCCAGTGCTTAGAGTTTCGGCCCGGCCACCGCCGCGCGCGCCTTTTTGGGGGTTTCGGCGAACAGCTTGGCGATCGCGACGTTGCGGCTGTCCTGCGTCGCATAGTCGCGCGCCGACAGGCCGGCGATATTGTCGGGCTGGTCGGGATCGGCGCCCGCATTCATCAGCTCGCGCACCATCGCCATGTCGTGGCGTTGCACCGCGCGGATCAGCGGGGTCTCGCCCGCCGCATTGGGCAGGTTGGGATTGGCCTTGGCCGCGGTCAGGATGCGGATCATCTCGGGCTGTCCTCCCGCCACCGCCAGCAGCAGCGGCGTGTTGCCGCGCCCGTCGCGCAGGTTCGGATCGGCGCCCTTTTGCAGCAGGAAGCGCAGATAGGTCTCGTCGCCGCGCTTGATGACGATGTGCAGCGCGCCCTCGCCGCTGGTCACGTCGCGGGTGTTGATGATGCTGGCACCCGGCCGGTCGAGCATGTTGGTGACGTCATTGCCCTTGGCCTCGCGCACCGCCTGGAGAAACTTGTAGCTTTCCGACTGCATCATCTGCGCCGCGACCGGCGTGGCGATGGCGCCCAGAAGCGCGGCGGCGAGCAGGGGGCGAAGGGACATGGGGATCGATCCTGAGCAATGGAGCATGGCTTGCAACCGGCGATTTATCACAGCAAGGCTGTCGGCGTCATGACCCGATTATATCTGTCCCTGCTGGTTCCGCTGGCCGTCGCGCTGGCCGGGTGCGGCGCGTCCGATCCCCAGGCGCAACCCCCGCTGGCGGGGGCGCGGATCGGCGGCCCGTTCCGGCTGGTCGATGCCACCGGCAAGACCGTCACCGATCGCGACTTCGCCGGGCGCTACCGCATCGTCTATTTCGGCTACACCTTCTGCCCCGACATCTGCCCGACCGACATGCAGGCGATCGGCGCGGGGTTGAAGGCACTGGAGGCGAGCGCCCCCGCCAAGGCCGCGAAGATCGTGCCGATCTTCGTCACCGTCGATCCCGAGCGCGACACGCCCGCCATCGTCGGCCGCTTCGCCACGACCTTCCACCCGCGCTTCGTCGGGCTGACCGGCACCCCGTCGCAGGTCGATGCGGCGCGCAAGGCCTATGCCGTCTGGGCGCAGAAGGGCGCGCCGTCGGCCGGTGGCGGCTATCTCGTCAACCATAGCAACCAGGCCTATCTGATGGACCCGGACGGCAAGCCGATGGCGCTGTTGCCGTCGGACCAGGGGCCGCAGGCGGTCGCCGCCACGCTCGACCAATGGGTGCGCTGATGGAGCGTTTCTGGGAAAAGCCGATCGAAAGCCTCGACCGCGCCCAGTGGGAGGCGCTGTGCGACGGCTGCGGCAAATGCTGCATCCACAAGCTGGAGGACGAGGAGACGGGCGAGCTGGTGCCGACCAACGTTGCCTGCCGCCTGCTCGACCGGCGCAGCGGGCAATGTTCCAACTATCGCCACCGCCGCGCCTTTGTCAGCGAGTGCGTGCGGCTGACCATGGGCAATGTCCGCTCGATCGACTGGCTTCCCTCGACCTGCGCCTATCGCCTGCGCGCGGCGGGCGAGGCGCTGCCCGAATGGCATTATCTGGTCTGCGGCGACCGCGAGGCGGTGCACCGCGCCGGGCAATCGGTCCGCGGCTGGACGATCAGCGAGGACGATGCGGGCGATTTCGAGAATCATATCGTGGAGCGGGAATTGTGATCGACGAGGTGGTGCGTCACCCGACTGCCAAGCGCATCCGGCTGAGCGTCGATCCCGCCACCGGCACCGCGCGGCTGGTGGTGCCCAAGCGTGCGCCGCTGAAGACCGCGCTGGCCTGGGCCGAGGAAAAGAAGGACTGGATCGCCGACCAGCGCGCGCGCCTGCCCGAACCGCGCCCCTTCGTCCCCGGCGCGCTGATCCCGTTCGGCGACACGGTGCTGACCCTGGCCTGGGAGCCTGGCAGCCGCCGGGTGATCCAGTGCGAGCATGATCGCCTGTCCGCCTCCGGCCCGATCGAGACGCTGAATCGCCGGGTCGAGACCTGGCTGAAACGGCAGGCGCTGGAAACGCTATCGCGCGAGACGGCGGAGATCGCGCGGACCGCAGGCGTCGCGGTATCGCGGGTCAGCGTCGCCGATCCCAAGGCGCGCTGGGGCAGCTGCGCCTCGTCGGGGGCGATCCGCTATAGCTGGCGGCTGATCCTGGCCCCGGCCTTTGTCCGCCGCGCGACGGTGGCGCATGAGGTCGCGCACCGGGTCCATATGAACCACGCCCCCGCCTTCCACGCGCTGGTCGCCGAACTGCTGGGGGCCGATCCCGCGCCCGCCACCGCCTGGCTGCGGCAGCATGGCGCGGGGCTTCACTGGTACGGCCGGTCGTCCTGACGGTCCTGACGGTCGCGCGCTGACGGACGCGGCGGGGGAGCGGCGGCGCGGGGATCGCGCGCCGCGCCTGCGCCGCCGCGTCCGGTCACCCGGTCGATCCACGCCTGATCCAGCCGCTGCTGCGGCACCACCGGTGCGGGCGCCTGCGGCGTGGTCGTGCCGGGCACGGGTTGCTGGAGCGGCTGCGGCGGCGTGGCGGGATCGCGACGGGTCGGGATCTCCATCGTCTCGTCACCCGGCTGCGACTCGCCCGGAACGGGGGCGGGCAGCGGGTTGCCGTCGGCATCGACCCCGGCCGTGCCATTGTCGGGCTGGCCGAAATAGCTCTCCTCGTCAGGCTCCAGCTGCCATTCGGGCAGCGTGACCTGGGTGTCGAACTGCTCGATCGGGCGATCGGCGACCGCGACCTTCATATAGTCGGCAAAGGCCTTGGCGGGCGCGGCGCCGCCATGCAGGCCCGCCACCGGCTTGGCATTGTCGCGGCCCATCCACACGCCGGTGGTGATCCCGCTGGAGAAGCCCAGGAACCAGCCGTCCTTCAGGCTGGTCGTCGTGCCCGTCTTGCCCGCGACCGGCCGCCCGATCTGCGCGGCGCGGCCGGTGCCGGTGTTGACCGTGGTCTGGAGCAGGTCGGTCATCTCGGCGGCGATATAGGGGGCGACCAGCACATGGCTGCGGTCGACCTCATGGGTATAGATGGTCTGGCCGTTCGCCACGACCTTGGTGATGCCATAGGGCGTCACCTTCACCCCCTTGTTCGCGATGCTGGCAAAGGCGCTGGTCATGTCGATCACCCGCACTTCCGAAGTGCCGAGCACCATCGAGGGGTGGGTGTTGACCGGCGTGGTGATGCCGAAGCGGCGCGCCATGTCAGCGACCGTCTGGAAGCCCACTTCCTGCCCCAGCTTCGCCGCGACGGTGTTGAGCGAATAGGCAAAGGCGGTGCGCAGGCTGACGCTGCCCGAATTGCGGCGCGAATCGTTGCGGGGGCTCCAGCCGTCGATGGTGACCGGTTCGTCGACGACCTGGTCCTCGGGCTTGTGACCCGCCTCCAGCGCGGCGAGATAGACGAACAGCTTGAACGCCGAACCCGGCTGGCGGACCGCCGTCACCGCGCGGTTATAGTTGGTGGAGACATAATCCTTGCCCCCCACCATTGCGCGCACCGCGCCGTCGCGGTCCAGGCTGACCAGCGCGCCCTGAGTCCCCTCGGGCGCGTTGGCGCGGATCGCCGCGTCGGCCGCCCGCTGCATGTTGAGGTCGAGCGTGGTCCACACGTCGAGCGGCGCGGTCTGCTCGTCGATCAGCAGGTCGAGCTGGGGCAGCGCCCAGTCGGTGAAGTAGCGGACCGAATTCTGCCTGGGCTCGGGCGCCAGCTTCAGCGTCTGCGGGTCGGCATTCGCGGCCTGGTCGGCGGTGATGAAGCCGTTGCGCTTCATCTGGTCGATCACCACGCCCGCGCGGCCGACCGCGGCGGCGGCATCGGCGGTCGGCGAATAGTTGGAGGGCGCCTTGACCAGCCCGGCGATCACCGCCGCCTCGGACAGGCTCAGATGGTCCGCGCCGTGCCCGAAGAATTTCCGGCTGGCCGCGTCGATGCCATAGGCGCCGCCGCCATAATAGACCTTGTTCAGATACAGCTCGAGGATCTGATCCTTCGAGAATTTCAGCTCCATCGCCAGCGCCAGGATCGCCTCGCGGAACTTGCGCCCGAACTTCTTCTGGTTGTTCAGGAAGATGGTGCGCGTGATCTGCTGGGTGATGGTCGAGCCGCCCTGTTTCCAGCGTCCCTTTTCCAGCCGGACCTCGACCGAGCGGGCGATGCCGATCGGATCGACGCCGGGATGCTGCCGGAAACGGCGATCCTCGACCGCGATCGTCGCGTCGCGCATGACCTCGGGAATCCGGTCATAGGGCAGCCATTCGCCATAGCTCGGCCCGAGCGACACGATCACCGTGCCGTCGGCGGCATGGACGCGGATCATCTGGCCGTTGGGCGAGGATTTCAGTTCGTCGAAGCTGGGCAGTTGCGACTTGGCGACGAACACCGCGATCGCCAGCGCGCCGACCGCCAGCACGGCCAGGCCGATCAGGATCTGCAGGGTTACGACGATCCGGCGCCGCCAGGGAGAGCGGGGCTTGGACGAGCGGGGCCGGGGGGACCGGGAAGACGACGCGCGAGGCATGGGACGGATCGCGAATTACAGGGCTTTGAACATGACCACAAGCCGCCGATGCCCGATGGTGGCTTGCGCGCCGCTGAACGCCCCGGCCGAAGGCGTCGCGTCGATGTGGTTCGGCCTGAAATGCCGGTCTTAATTTTTTATACCGCTTCCGGTAGTAGGGCGGGATGGCCATCCTCGGGGGAGAAGGTGGCGGAAAGGACGACGATGGAACAGGTCGAGCAGCAGCAGGGCGCGACCGCCGAACGGCGGGTGGGCAAGCGGCATTCGGCCGTCCTCCTCCTGGGCAAGCTGTGCGGCGAGGTGCCCGGCGTGTGTCTGGTCCATAATATCTCCACCCATGGCCTGATGGCGCGGTTCGTCGATCCGCCGCAGGTCGGCGACTCGATCTGTGTCGAGGTGCGCGGGCTGGCCCCGGCGCGCGGCACGGTCCGCTGGGTGCGCGGCAAGAAGGCGGGCGTCCAGTTCGATTCGCCCCAGCCCTATGAGCAGATCTTCTCGACCGAAAATGCCGACGGCACGATCCCGCGCCCGCCGCGCTTTCCGGTGACGCTGACCGCCGATGTCCGGTTGGGCGACCGCAAGTTCGCCGCCGAGATGGTCGACGTGTCGGCGGGCGGCGCCAAGCTGGCCGCCGCGCATCCGGTCCAGCCGGGGCTGGCGGGGCAGATCATCCTGCGGCCGATGGGCACGCCGATCTTCGGCACGATCTGCTGGGTGAAGGAGGGCCGTTTCGGCTTCCGCTTCGTCTCGCCGCTGCCCATCGACACGCTCGCGGCGATCGTCGCGCGGCGCTGAGCCGCGTCGGGCCTTCGGCCGGCCAACATTCGGTATTGCTTCTTCTTCCCCTCTCCCCTGGACAGGGGAAGAAGCTTGCCAGCTTGCTGGCTAGCGCAGCTTGAGCGAGCCCAAAGGCTCGCGCGCTCGCCAAGCGAGCGCCCACCCCTCACCCAGCTCCGACTAAGCCTTTGCTTTCGCAAAGGCCAAGTCTGCGCAACCCTCTCCCCTCTGCGAGGGGCGAGGGGAGGAAAGGGATCGCTGAATGGCGATCGACCCTGGGGTGCTTCGGATGGGGGTGAGGGCGTCGACCGATCGGGACGCCTGGGAAAATCTGGTGCGGTCGAGAAGACTCGAACTTCCACGGCCTTTCGGCCACAACGACCTCAACGTTGCGCGTCTACCAATTCCGCCACGACCGCACTCGATAGTCACCACCGGCAAGCCGGAGGGCTGGTAGGCGGGTGCCCCTAGCAAAGCGCCGGGGACTGCGCAATGGCCTTTTTGGCGGGATGCGGTGCTATCGCGCGACATTCATCGCGAATAGGGGAGGGACCATGACGCTTTTCCCCCGCCACGCCCCGATCCTCGACCGTGACGAGGTGCGTCGCCTGCTGGCGCTGGGCTGGCCGGTGATGCTGACCAGCCTCAACTGGACGATCCTGCACGTCACCGACGTGATCGTCGTCGGCCGGGACGGCGAGCATGAGGTGGCGGCGCTCTCGGCCAGCCGGTCGCTGACCTATGTCGCGATCGTCACCGGGCTGGCCTGGCTGTCGGGCGTGCTGGTGCGTGCGTCGCGGGCCGATGGCGCGGGGGACCTGCCCGCCACCGGCCAGGCGCTGCGCGACGGGCTGGTGCTGGGTGTCGTGCTGGGCGTCGCGGCGATGCTGATCCTGGGGCTGGGCGGTGCGGCGCTGCTGCGCGGGATCGGCGTGGCGCCGGGGCTGGTCGTACCCGGCGCGCGGGTCGTGACGGTGATGGCCCTGGGCTATCCGTTCCAGATGGTGCTGATCGCCGCCAGCTTCTTCCTGGAGGGGATCAGCCGGCCGCGCCGCGTGACGATGGTCAATCTGTCGATCCTGCCGATCAACGCGCTGCTCGCCTGGGGGCTGGCGGGTGGTGAGATGGGACTACCCGCGCTGGGGGCGGTCGGGGCGGCGCTGGCCACCGTGATCGCCTCGGCATTGGGAGCGGTCGCGATGGTCGCGAGCGCGGTGACGCTGCCGCGCGGTGCGGCGCGTGGCGTGCGGCGGCTGGACCGGGCCGCCTGGGCCCCCACGCTGGCGGGGGCGGTGGAACTGGCGCGATTCGGCTTCGTCCCCGCCATCGCCTCGGGGCTGGAGCTGGCGGGGTTCGCCATCCTGATCGCGCTGTCGACCCGGCTGGGCGATGCGACCGCGCATAGCTTCCAGATCGTCTTCTCGCTCCACAATGTCACCTTCGCGCTGGCGCTCGGACTGGGATCGGCGGCGGGGGTGCGCGCGGGCAATGCGGTGGGCGAGGGGGCGGCATGGGCCGCGGTCCCGCGCACGCTGGTCGCGGTCGGGCTCGCCGCGCTGGCCATGGGGGCGTGCGGCCTGGCGCTGTCGCTCTGGCCCGGTGCGGTCGTCGGGCTGTTCCCGGCCTTGCCCGAGGCGAAAGCGGTGGCGGTGGCGATGCTGGTGATCTGGGCGCCCTTCATCCTGTTCGACGGGATGCAGGTGGTGCTGGTCTATGCGCTGCGTTCGCTGGGCGACCAGGTGGCGGCGGGGATCAACAGCATCATCGCCTATTTCATCGTCACCGGCGGGGTCGGCTGGTGGCTGGTCGACGCCGGATGGGGCGCCCCGGCGCTCGCCTGGGCGTCGGGCGCGGGGATGCTGGTCGCCGCCGTCCTGCACGGATCGCGCTTCGCGATCGTCGCGCAGCGGTTGCGGGCATCGCATGGCATTCTTCGCTCAGGCTGAACGGAGCGAAGTCGAAGGCCACGCGGACACGTCGGCAATCAGTTCGCCGGGTTGGCCTCGCCCGCAAAGCTCAGGTCCAGCCGCTTGGAACTGGGCGGCACGTCGAGCTTGGCCGAGTTGAAGTCCATCGACGCGCCGGGGCCCAGCGTCCGCTGCTGCGGCGCGATCGCCCAGGAAAAGACGACGCGACCCTGCGCATCCTTCAACTCGGCACGCAGGTCGGGAACCCGCTGCGCGCCCGAGGACGGGTTGATGATCTGCCCCGAAATGGCGAACAGTTCCGACCCGTTCTCCAGCTCGCGCCGCTCGATCGGGTTGGAGCGCAGCTCCAGCGGCGATTCGGTGGTGCCGAACCCCAGCCAGCCGCCGATGCCCGGCATGCCGGTCCACAGGATCGCCGCCGTCGCCGCTAGCAGCGCCAGGCACGCGGCGACCGCGCCGATCGTCCAGCGACGCACCGGATTGCGCCGCGCGCGAAAGGGCGGGCGGTGCGCGAAGGCGTCGAATTCGGGCTCGTCCGCCTTCAGGATCGGCGGCGCGGGTGGCGGAGCGATGACGGGCGGCGGCGGGGGCGGCGGTTCGGCGACCGGCTCCTCGGCCCTGTCGCGTTCCACCGCAACGTCCGGCTCCGGCGCGGCGACCTCGTCGGGATCGGGCGGCGACTGGAACCAGCTGTGCCGGCAATTGGCGCAGCGCACGGTGCGCCCCTCCAGCCCGATCGCGCTGTCGGGCACCAGATAGCGGGTGCGGCATTCAGGGCATTCGAGGATCATGCGGAACGGCACTTCAACGGATGGAAAGGGTCGGTGGACGGGACCATCCGGTTCAGGTCCCCATGAAAGGCCAGTAAGCACGCCGCCCATGGCCGTGGCAAGCTTGAAGCGTGGAACTTGAAGCGCGCGGCGGGCCATGCCAAGGCCATGCGGGCATGGCGAACATCGTCCAGTTCGAGAATGTCGGCTTGCGCTACGGCGCCGGGGAGGAGACCCTGTGCGACGTCAGCTTCGCGTTGCGACCGGGGCAATTCTATTTCCTGACCGGCGCGAGCGGCGCGGGCAAGACCTCGCTGCTGCGCCTTCTCTATCTGTCGCAGCGGCCCAGCCGGGGCATCATCCGGCTGTTCGGCGAGGATGCGGTGATCCTGCCGCGCGACCGGCTGCCCGGCTTTCGGCGGCGGATCGGGGTGGTGTTCCAGGACTTCCGGCTGATCGCGCATCTCAGCGCCGCCGACAATATCGCGCTGCCCCTGCGCGTCGCGGGCATGGCCGAACCGGAGATTGCGCGCGCGGTGCGCGAGATGCTGGCCTGGATCGGGCTGTCCGAACGCGCGGGCGCCCGCCCCGCCACGCTGTCGGGCGGCGAGCAGCAGCGGGTGGCGATCGCCCGCGCGGTGATCGCGCGCCCCGAATTGCTGGTCGCCGACGAGCCGACGGGCAATGTCGATCCGGTCATGGCCGAGCGGCTGCTCCATCTTTTCCACTCGCTCCACCGGCTGGGGACGACGGTGGTGATGGCGACGCATGACTGGCATCTGATGGACCGGGTGCCGGATGCGCAGCATATGCATCTGGAGCGCGGGCGGCTGGTCGACCCGACCGTTCCGCCCGAGCCCGCCCCCCCGCCGCCCGAGCCGCGCCGCTCGACGATCGTGCGGAGCGGGCTGTGACGCGGGCGCGGGGGCGCGGGGGCGCGGAGGCGCGGGCGCTGGACGATGTCGGCGGCGCGCATGTCATGAGCTGGGTCATCGCGATCATGCTGTTCCTGACCCTGCTGGCGGGCGCGGCGGGGCTGGCGACGGCGCGCGCGGCGGGGTCGCTCCGACCGCCAGATGGCGGGGCGGCTGACCGTGCAGATCGTCGAGGGCGAGGCCGGACGCCGCGATGCCGCCGCCGCGCGCGTGCTGGCGGTGCTGCGCCGGCTGCCCGATGTCGCGCGCGCGACGCCGGTGCCGCAGGCCGAACTCGCGCGGATGCTGCAACCCTGGCTGGGCACCGATGCCGAGGCGGCGGGGCTGCCCGTGCCCGCGCTGATCGATGTCGACCTGACCAGCGACGATTCGGGCGCGGTCGCCCGCGTCGGGGCCGCGGTGACGCGGGCCAGCCCGGCGGCGCGGGTGGATGCGCATGCGACCTGGCTGGGGCCGGTCGGGCGGCTGCTCGACACCGCCGCCTGGCTGGCCGGGGCGATCATCCTGCTGATGCTGGGGGCGACCACGGCGGTCGTCATGCTGGCGGCGCGCGCTGGGCTGGAGGCGCATCGCGGCACGATCGAGGTCATCCATATGCTGGGCGCGACCGATCGGCAGGTCGCGCGGCTGTTCCAGCGGCGGATCGCGCTGGACGCGGGGATCGGCGCGGCCGTGGGCGGCATCGCGGCGGCGGGGGCGATCCTGCTGATCGCGCGACAGGTCGGCGCGCTCGAATCCGAATTGCTCGGCAATTTGCGGCTGGGGGCGGGGGATATGGGGATGCTGGTCCTGCTGCCCTTCGCCTTCGTCCTGCTGGCGGTGGTGGCGGCGCGCGCGGCGGTGCTGGCGCAGATGCGGCGGATGCTGTGATGGTGCGACTGATCGGACTGGCGGCGCTGAGCTGGTGCCTGGGTTTCGCGGCCTTCATGCTGACCCTGCCGCACCCGCTGGCGCACAACACCACCGATGCGATCGTGGTGCCGACCGGCGGGCCGGGGCGCATCGATCGCGGCATCGCGCTGCTCCAGGCGCACCAGGCCAAGCGGATGCTGGTCACCGGGGTCGCGCCCGGCGTGCGGCCGATCGACCTGGCGCGCACCTATCGCACCTCGCCCGCACTCTTTGCCTGCTGCATCGATCTGGGGGGCGAGGCGGTCGACACGCGCTCCAATGCCGAGGAAACGGCGAACTGGGTGCGCGCCCATGGCTATCGCACGGTGCGGCTCGTCACCTCCGATTGGCATCTGCCGCGCGCCCGGATGGAGCTGACCGCGGCGCTGGGCAAACAGGTGCTGGTGCTGGGCGACGGCGTGCCGTCGGAGCCCCGGCTGGGCACGCTGGTCAATGAATATAACAAGCTGATCCTGCGACGGATCGCGCTTTGGACGGGGATTGGCGCGTGATTCTTCTTCGCAACATCGTGTTCGTGGCGATCTTCTATCCGCTGTCGGCGATCATGGCGCTGCTGTCGCCGGTCATCGCGCTGAGCGGGCGGCGCGCGGTGATCCACTGGGCGACGAGCTGGACCCGGCTCCACCGGATCTGCACCCGCTATCTGCTGGGCATCCGCGTGGTGGTGGAGGGGACGCGGCCGACGACGCCGGCGCTCTATCCGGCCAAGCATCAGGCGATGTTCGAGACGATGGAGCTGCAACGCATCCTGGGCGCGCCCGCCATGGTCCTGAAGCGCGAGCTGGCCAATATCCCCATCTGGGGCTGGGCGGTGCGCAAGTACGGCGCGATCGTGGTCGACCGCAATGCTTCGGCCAGGGCGATGCGCGGCATGATGCGCGACGCCAAGGTGGCGGTGGAGCAGGGCCGCGCGATCATGATCTTTCCCGAAGGTACGCGGGTGAAGCCCGGCGAGACGCCGCCGCTCAAGCCCGGTTTCGCGGGGCTCTACCGGATGCTGGGCCTGCCGGTGGTGCCGGTGGCGACCGATTCGGGGCTGGTCTGGCCGCGCAAGGGCCTGAAGCGGCCGGGGGTGGTGACGCTGCGCTTCGGCGAGGTGATCCCGCCGGGCCTGCCGCGCGCCGAGGCGGAGGCGCGGGTCCATGCGGCGATGAATGCGCTGGAATCCTCCCCGGCACGGGGAGGTGGCAGGGCGTAAGCCCTGACGGAGGGGGGCTTCCGCAAGGTGTGTCCCCTGTGGCGATCCCCCTCCACCATGGCTATCGCCATGGTCCCCCTCCCCGTGCCGGGGAGGATCGTCAGCCCTCGTGGCTCCGCCCGAAATCCTCGCGCGCGTCGTCCTGGCCCTGATCGATGATCGAGCGGCGGATGGCGCGGGTGCGGCTGAACAGGTCGAACAGCTCGTCCCCCTTGCCCCAGCGGATCGCGCGCTGAAGCTGGCTCAAATCCTCGGAGAAGCGCTGGAGCATTTCCAGCACCGCTTCGCGATTGGTCAGGAACACGTCGCGCCACATGGTCGGGTCCGATGCGGCGATGCGGGTGAAGTCGCGGAAGCCACCGGCCGAATATTTGATGACCTCGGACTGGGTCACTTCCTCCAGGTCGCTGGCGGTGCCGACGATCGTATAGGCGATCAGGTGCGGCAAATGGCTGGTGACGGCCAGCACCCGGTCGTGATGGTCGGGTGCCATCTGCTCGACATCGGCGCCCAGCCTTCGCCAGAATTCGGCCACCCGCTCGACCGCCAGCGCGTCCGCGCCCTCGGGCGGGGTGACGATGCACCAGCGTTTCTGGAACAGGGTGGCGAAGCCCGCCTCCGGCCCGCTGCGCTCGGTGCCCGCGACCGGATGCGCCGGGATGATGGTGGCACCGGGCAGCGCCTCGCTCAGCGCGGCCAGCACCGAAGCCTTGCAGCTGCCCACGTCGGAGACGATCGCCTCGGCGGGCAGGTCGTCGGCGAATTCGGCCGCCACCGCGCCCATCGCGCCGACCGGCACGCACAGGATCACCAGATCGGCGTCGATCACGCTCGCGCCCGCCGTGTCGGCGACGTCATCGGCCAGGTCGAGCGCGCGCACCGTCTCGCGCACCTGCGGGTCGGCATCATAGGCGGTGATCCGCGCGGTCGGCATCGCCTTGCGCACCGCGCGCGCGACCGAGGAGCCGATCAGGCCGAGCCCGATGATGGTGATCCGCGCAAAGGGCAGCATCAGGCCCCCTTTGCCTCGGACTCGACCATCTGGCGCAGCGCGGCGACGACGCCCTTCACCTCGTCCTCGGTGCCGATGGTGATGCGCAGGGCCTGGCCCAGCCCCTGGCCCGGCAGCCAGCGGACGATGTACCCGGCGTCCATCAGCCCGTGATAGGCGCGCTCGGCGGTCAGCGGCCCTTCGAACAGCACCAGCGAGAAATTGGCGTGCGACGGCACGCAGCGCAGCCCCCCATTGCCCAGCGCCGCGATCTGCGCCTCGAACCAGGCCAGCCACGTCGCATTGTGCGCGCGCGACGACTCGACGAAGGCGCGGTCGCGGATCGCCTCGATCGCGGCATTCTGTCCGGCGATCGTCACGTTGAACGGCGCGCGGATGCGGTGCAGCGCGTCGATGATCGGGGCGGCGGCATAGCCCCAGCCGATCCGCTCGGCGGCCAGGCCGTGGATTTTGGAAAAGGTGCGCGAGACCAGCACGTTCGGCGCGCGCTCGGCCAGCGCCAGCCCACCATCGTCCTCGCCCTCGGCCAGATATTCGGCATAGGCCTGGTCGAGCACCAGCAGGACATGCGGGGGCAGCCCGGCATGGAGCCGCGCAATCTCGTCCGCGCCCGCATAGGTGCCGGTCGGATTGTTGGGATTGGCGACGAAGACGAGCTTGGTCTTTTCGGTCACCGCCGCCAGGATCGCGTCGACATCGGTGGCATAGTCATGGTCGGCGACCACCACCGGCTCCGCGCCCACCCGCCGGGTCGCGATCTCATAGACCGCAAAGCCGTAGCGGACATGGATGACCTCGTCCCCCGGTCCGGCGAACGCGCCCGCCGCCAAATGCAGGATCTCGTCCGAGCCGGTGCCATAGATGATTCGCGCCGGATCCAGCCCATGGACCTCGCCGATCGCCTGGCGCAGCGCGGTCGCGCCCGCGTCCGGGTAACGCTCCAGATGGTTGGCGGCGGCGGCGAAGGCGGCGCGCGCCTTGTCGCTGGTGCCCAGCGGATTTTCGTTGGACGACAGTTTGACGACCTTGCGACCGTCATCGGTCGTCGCGCGGCCGGGGACGTAAGGCGCGATCGCCTTGACCCAGGAGATCGGTTCGGGGGCGGTAAGCTCGGTCATGGCGAACGCCATAGCGGCCATGGCCTTGCGTTGCCAAGCATCGCGGCCTAGCGGAGAGGGCTCCATGGCCGCTTCCGTTTCCGCTTCTCCCCCCAGCGACGACCGGCGTTTCGGTCTGTCGCGCCATGTCGTGCTGCCGGGGCCGCTGCGGCTCGACGGCGGCGGCCTCTTGTCGCCGGTCGAGATCGGCTATGAAACCTATGGCACGCTGAATGCCGAGGGGTCGAATGCGATCCTGATCTGCCATGCGCTGACCGGCGACCAGCATGTCGCCTCGCCCCATCCCCGCACCGGCAAGCCAGGCTGGTGGACCCGGCTGGTGGGCGAGGGCAAGCCGATCGACCCGGCCCGGCACTTCATCATCTGTTCCAACGTCATCGGCAGCTGCATGGGGTCGTCGGGCCCCGCGACGATCGACCCCTCCACCGCCGAGCCCTGGGGGATGCGCTTCCCGGTCCTCACCATCCGCGACATGGTGCGCGCGCAGGCCATGCTGCTCGACCATCTGGGCGTCGGACAGCTGAAGGCGGTGGTCGGCGGGTCGATGGGCGGGATGCAGGCGATCAGCTGGGCCGCGACCTGCCCCGACCGCGTCCGCGCCTGCGTCATGGTCGCCTCGACCGCCAGGCATTCGGCGCAGAATATCGCCTTTCACGAGGTCGGGCGCCAGGCGATCATGGCCGACCCGAAATGGCGCGGCGGCGCCTATTATGAGGCGAACGACCCTCCCGCCGCCGGGCTGGCGGTGGCGCGGATGGCGGCGCACATCACCTATCTGTCCGAGGCGGGGCTGACCGAGAAGTTCGGGCGCCGCCTCCAGGCGCGGCCCGACCGGCCGGACGGGGCCAAGAGCTTCGGCTTCGACGCCGATTTCCAGGTCGAAAGCTATTTGCGGCACCAGGGGCTGGCGTTCGTCGACCGGTTCGATGCCAATTCCTATCTCTACATCACCCGCGCGCTCGACTATTTCGATCTGGCCGAGGAGCATGGCGGGCTGCTCGCCAACGCCTTTCGGGGGACGAGGACGCGCTTCTGCATCGTCAGCTTCGACACCGACTGGCTCTATCCCACCGCCGAGTCGCGTGCCGTGGTCCAGGCGCTGAACGCAGCGGGCGCGGCGGCGAGCTTCGTCGAGCTGTCCAGCCCCTATGGCCATGACGCCTTCCTGCTCGAAGCGCCCGAGATGAACCGGGTGATCGACGGCTTCCTGCGGGCCGAGCCATGACCGACACGACGTTGCGCCCCGATCTGGCGATCATCGCGAACCATGTCGCGCGCGGCGCGCGCGTGCTGGATGTCGGATGCGGCGACGGGCAGCTGATGGCGGCGCTGCGCGACCGGGCGGCGGTCGACGGGCGCGGGCTGGAGATCGATCCCGCCAATGTCGCCGCCGCCGTCGCGCGCGGGCTGGCGGTGGTGCAGGGTGACGCCGATGTCGATCTGGCGGGCTATCCCGACAAGGGCTTCGACTATGCGATCCTCAGCCAGACGCTGCAGACCGCGCGCGCGCCCGACCAGGTGCTCGACCATCTGTTGCGGATCGGCAAGCGCGCCTTCGTCTCCTTTCCCAATTTCGCGCATTGGCGGGTGCGGCTGTCGCTGCTGTGGGGCGGGCGGATGCCGGTAACGGGGCTGTTGCCCGAACAATGGTATGACACCCCCAACATCCACCATGTGACGATCGACGATTTCCGCGCCTTCGTCCGCGAACGGCGGATCACCGTGGAGGGCAGCTGGTTCCTCTCGCGCGGCCGTCCGACCAGCGCGGCGGCGGCGAACTTCCGGGCCGAGCATGCCGTATTTCTGTTACGGCGCTGACGACAATATCGTATCCATTTCGGAACTTTATCTGGATC
Source organism: Sphingomonas sp. SORGH_AS_0950 (assembly GCF_030818415.1). Lineage (NCBI taxonomy): Bacteria > Pseudomonadati > Pseudomonadota > Alphaproteobacteria > Sphingomonadales > Sphingomonadaceae > Sphingomonas > Sphingomonas sp. SORGH_AS_0950. Next base: position 2,419,550 of record NZ_JAUTAE010000001.1, on the reverse strand, counting down.
AAGGCTGTTGTGCGGGAAAGTGACGGGATTTTGACATGAGCCGAACCGCGCTGATCGTGGAAGACGAGATATTCGTGGCTCTTGATCTGGAGCGCATCCTGACCGACGCTGGTTACCACGTGGCCGGCATAGCGGCAGATAGCCGCACCGCCATGGAGACCGCACCCGGCTGCGCCTTCGCCTTTGTCGACGTGAACCTGCGCGACGGCGCGACCGGCCCCGAGATCGCGCGCCGGATCGCCGCCGATTACGGGGTGAAGGTCGTCTTCGTCACCGCCAACCCTTCGCAGATCGATGCCGGTGTCGAGGCGTTGGGCTATATTCGCAAGCCGTTCAGCGAACGCGCGATCCTGGCGGCGGCGGCCATGGCGACCGGCGGACAGGCCGAGGCGCGCGAGGAGGTCATTCCGCTGGGGATGGTCGGCTGACCAGGCCGGTCTGACGATCAGGGGGCTGCCGCGACCAGGGTCGGGCAGCCCTTTTGCCGTAAACGGCACGGCCCCGTCCCCTACGGACGGCGAAAGGAGGCCAGCGGCACCCGGATCGTGACGACCAGCCCGGTCGGGTTCCAGTCGCGTTCGACCTCGCCACCTAGCTGGCGCACCGCCGACAGCTCGACCAGCTGCGACCCGAAGCCCGCATGGACCGGCGCGGCCTCCAGCACCGGGCCGTCGCGCTCGATCCAGCAGATCTGCACCATGTCGCCCTGCCGCTGGACCTGAAGGTCGACCATGCCTGTCATCACCGACAGCGCGCCATATTTGGCGGCGTTGGTCGCCAGTTCGTGGAACAGCAGCGCCAGCGGCGTCGCCGACCGGTCGTCGACCAGCACATCGTCGCCCGACACGCGGATGCGCGTCTCGCTCCGGCCACGATAGGGCTCGAACAGATCGTCCAGCAGGCCGTGGAGCGAATCCTGCCGCGATCGGGGGCGCGACTGTTCGCTGTGCGGCCGGACGAAGTCATGCGCGCGGCCCAGTGCAGTGATCCGGTCACGCAGGTCGCTGGCGATGCCCGCAAAGCCCGGATGGCTGCGCGCGGCGAAACCGATCAGGCCGGAGATCACCGCGAAGATGTTCTTGATCCGGTGGCTGAGTTCCTGGCTGACGATCTCGCGTTCCTCGAGCGCCAGCTTCTGTTCGTGAATATCGGTGCAGGTGCCGAACCAGCGGGTGATCTGCCCCTGGGCGTCGCGGATCGGCAGCGCGCGACCCAGCACCCAGCGATAGGTGCCGTCCCGGTGCCGGAGCCGATATTCGATCTGATAGGGCTCGCCGGTGGCCAGGCTGTGCTGCCACCGCGCCCGCGCCCGGTCCTGATCCTCGGGATGGAACACGCCGCTCCATGCCGCGCCATCGGTCGATCCGTCGGGCATGCCGGTGAAATCGTACCAGCGGGCATTGTAATAATCGTGATAGCCGTCGGGCAGCGTCGACCACACCATTTGCGGCATGGTGTCGGCCAGGGTGCGGAAGCGCCGCTCGCTGTCGGCGATGCGCGCGTCCGATTCCTCGACCGTTTGGAGATGTTCGCGCTGCGCCCGGCGATCCTGCAACCGGCCCATCACGGCGGTCGCCAGTATTTCCAGTCCGCGCCGCTGGAAATCGGTCAGGCCCTGTGGACGCGGCTCGGGCGAGATGACGCAGATCGCGCCCAGCGGCACGCCTTCGTGCGACAGCAGCCGCGCACCGGCATAGAAACGGATATGGGGGGCGCCGACCACCAGCGAGAAACCGGCGAACCGCGCATCCTCGCGCGCGTCGGGGACCACCGTCACCGGATCGGCGGCCATCATCGCCTGGGCGCAAAAGGACGTGTCGCGCCCCGTTTGCGGCTGGTCGAAGCCGACCGCCGCCAGAAACTGCTGGTGGTCGGCTTCGACCAGACTGACCAGCGCCACGGGGGTATCGCACAACTCGGCGGCAAAGGCGGCCAGATCGTCCAGCCCACCGCTTTCGCGATAGCCGGCGAGGTCATAGGCCCCGATCACTTCGGTGCGCTGCGTCTCCGTACAGGCCAGGGGATGGAGCATTCGGGTCTCGCCATCCTCCTGGGCCGTGAACGCGCTGGTCCTAAACTCCTGTTCGTCCATTCCTCGCACCGTGGCTCATGGACGCGACCGATCAGAACGGCACGTCGTCATCCAGATCGTCGGCAAAGCCGCCGCCCTGTCCGAACCCACCACGATTGCCGCCGTTCCCGCCGCCCTGATTGCCAGAGGCGCCGCCGCGCGCACCGCCGCCATAGCCGCCGCCCGACGAACCGCCGCCAAAGCCGCTCGACCCGCCACCGAAGTCGCCGCCGCCGAAATCATCGCCACCGCCGAAGTCGCTGCCGCCACGGCCGCCGCCGCCGCCCTGACCGCCGCCGGGGCCGTCGAGCATGGTCAGCACCGAATTGAAGCCCTGCAGCGTCACTTCGGTCGAGTAACGGTCGTTACCCTGCTGGTCCTGCCACTTGCGGGTGGTCAGCGCGCCTTCGATATAGACCTTCGAACCCTTGCGCAGGAAACGCTCGGCGACGTTGGCGAGGCCCTCGTTGAAGATCTTGACCGTGTGCCACTCGGTCTTTTCCTTGCGCTCGCCGCTGTTGCGGTCCTTCCACGATTCGGACGTGGCGATGCGCAGTTCGACCACCTTGCCGCCATTCTGGAAGGAGCGGCTCTCGGGATCGCGTCCCAGATTGCCGACGAGAATCACCTTGTTGACGCTGCCCGCCATGTATTCAGTCCCGTGCTTGGTTCAGAGGCCGGCGAAAACGGCCAGCCAATATGTGATGCCTGCCATCACATAGGCGGTGATGAACAAGTACGCCACCATGAAGGCGGGCCACTTCCAGCCATTGGTTTCCCTGCGCGTCACCGCGATGGTCGAGATGCACTGGGGCGCGAAGACGAACCACATCAGGAAGGCGAGCGCGGTGGGCAGCGACCAGTTGCGCTTCAGCTTCTCGGTCATCGCCTTCTGCCCGCCCTCATGCTCGGTATCGTCGATGGCATAGACGGTGCCGATGGCGGCCACCGCCACCTCGCGCGCCGCCATGGCCGGGACGAGGGCCAGCGCGATGTCGCGGTTGAAGCCGATCGGGCGGACCGCCACCTCGATGCCATTGGCGATGCGGCCCGCGATCGAATAGTCGACCGGCGAGATGCCCGACCCCTCGGGCGGCTTGGGGAAGGAGAGCAGCGCCCACAGGATCACGGTGGTCAGCGCGATGGTGGTGCCTGCCCGCTTCAGGAAGATCAGCGCGCGGCTCCACAGCCCCAGCAGCACGTCGCGGATATGCGGCCACTGATATTTGGGCATCTCCATCATGAAGCCCGAGGACGCGCCCTTGGTGACGGTGCGGCGCAGCAGCAGCGCGGCGACGAACGCGCCGACGATGCCCATCAGATACAGGCCCAGCAGCACCAGCCCCTGCAGCCCGACAAAGGGCAGCACCTGCCGGTCCGGGATGAACGCGCCGATGATGATGGTATAGACCGGCAACCGCGCCGAACAGGTCATCAGCGGCGCGATCAGGATGGTGGTCAGCCGGTCCTTCTCGTCATCGATCGTCCGCGTCGCCATGATGCCCGGCACCGCACAGGCGAAGGAGGACAGCAGCGGGATGAAGGCGCGGCCCGACAGCCCCACCTGCGCCATCAGCCGGTCCATCAGGAAGGCGGCGCGGACCATATAGCCGCTCGCCTCCAGCACCAGGATGAACAGGAACAGGATCAGGATCTGCGGCAGGAAGACGATGACCGCGCCGACACCGGCGATCAGGCCGTCGGTGATGAGGCTGCGCAACCAGCCTTCCGGCAAGGCGGCACCGACCTGTGCCTCCAGCCAGACGAAGCCCTGCTCGATCCAGCCTATGGGGGCTTCGGACCAGGCGAAGACCGCCTGGAACATGATGAAGAGCAGGCCGACCAGCAGGACGGGGCCGAAGATCGGATGCAGCGCGACCGAGTCGAGCATGTGCGTCCAGCGACGGGTCGGCGTCTCCGCGACGGTCGCGGCTGCGGCGATCTGGCGGGCGCGGCGTTGCAGCGTGACGATGTCGTCGATCCGGTCGGGGGCGGCGACGGCGTGCGCGCGTTCCTGCGTTACCAGCCGGTCGATCTCGGCCTTCAGCGTATCAAGCCCACGGCGGCGCACCGCCACGGTCGGGATCACCGTCACGCCCAGCTCGCGCGCCAGTATGTCGGCATCCAGCGTCAGGCCGTCGCGCTCGGCCAGATCGACCATGTTGAGCGCGACCACCACCGGCAGGCCCAGCGCGATCAGCTGCAATGCGAAGCGCAGGTGATTGTCGAGATTGGCGGCATCGACCACCACGACCAGCGCGTCGGGACGCCGCTCGCCCGCCTGCGACCCCATCACGACGTTGCGCGTGACCTGTTCGTCCAGGCTGCCGGGGTCCAGGCTATAGGCGCCGGGCAGGTCGACCAGTTCGATCGGGCGGCCATCGTCCAGGACGAGGCGGCCCGAATGCCGCTCGACGGTGACGCCGGGATAATTGCCGACCTTTTGCCGCGCGCCGGTGAGCGCGTTGAACAAGGCGCTTTTGCCGGCATTGGGATTGCCGACGAGCGCGACCAGCGGTGCGGCGTTCATCAGATCAGGCGAACCTCAAAAATTCAGGCGCCGGTCGCGACACGGATCGAGGCGGCGACCCGGCGACGCAGCGCCACCGTCATCCGGCCGATCCGGCAGGCGATGGGACCACCGCCCAGCGAGGCGCGGTGCAGCACCTCGACCCCCACGCCCTCGTCAAAGCCCAGTTCGCGCAGGCGGCGCGCCTCGGGCAGCGCCAGCTGGGTCCAGTCGATCGCGGCCACGGTCGCCGGTTGCCGCCGGGGAAGGGTTTCGAGACTGCTGAGCATCGCCATGGACGATACATAACCGCCATGCGATTGATTATCAATTACCCGTTGATGAAATGGGTGTTTGGTCGGGGGGCAGGCTTGAGGCGGGGTTCGGGGCGTGCACTTCGACTTCGCTCAGTGTGAACGGAGGTTTGGAAGCTTGGCACCCCCCACCTCCGTTCAGCCTGAGCGAAGTCGAAGGCCAAGGGAATCCCCCCCCCGACACATCACACCGCCGGATAGCGCAGCCGCCCGATAAAGCGCGACAGGCTGGGCATATTCTCGCCCCGCTTGGCGACGCCCGCCTTCCATTTCTCGAACCGCATGATCCCCTCGATCCGGCGGGCCAGGAAGGCGCGGGTGTCGGCATGATCCTCGCTATCGTCGTTCAGGAACACCGCGATGGTCGATCCATAGACCGCGAACAGCGTCGCGCGCTTGGTATAGTGGTTATAGTCGGTGGCGGTGTCGCCCGCCTGCGCCCAGATGGCATCCACCGTCCGCCAGCCGAGTCGCGCCCCGCTCGCGGCGTTTTGCGGCATGGCGAGGATCGTCAGCGCGCGGCGCAGCGCCTCGCGATTTGGGGCGACCGCCGCCAGCCGCGCCTCGACCAGCGCGGTGATGCGCTGGCGGATCTTCATCGCGGCGGCCTGTTCGGTGGGGACGGCCTCGATCATCGCCTGGTCGATCCGGGCGAACCAGGCGTCGATCATCGCGACCGCGCCGTCCTTGAAGGCGAGGCGGGCGATGTCGCGGTCGATACCCGCCGCATCCGCCGCCATGTCGCGCGCCTCGTCGCCCCATCCGTCGAACGCGGCATTGGACGCGATGCCCTCCGCCAGAGCGACGCGCACCTCGTCGAGAGTCAGGTCCTGAACATCGGTCATGGCAGCCTCGGTCATATGCGTTTCCCGTCGTTCCTATCGTCCGGCCGGGCAACCGCCCTGGCCGATCCACGCCGCACCAATACCAGAGCGGCCGCCACCATCGCCACACCCGCCAGATCGGGCAGCGCCAGCGTCTCGCCATAGACGATCCAGCCGATCGCCGTCGCCACCATCGGCTGGACCAGCAGCGCCAGGCCGACGACCAGCGGGCTCAGCAGCCCCAGCGCATAGATCATCAACCCCTGGCCGATGATCTGGCTCCCCAGCGCCAGCAGGATCAGCGGGCTCCAATGATCGGGCCATACCCGCTCGCCCAGCAGGACCGCGAAGACGAACAGCGGCACGATGCTGGCCATGGTCGACCAGGCGAGCGCGGGCATCGGCGGCATCGCGACCCGCACCCGCGACATCAGGATGAAATAGACCGCATAGAGCACCCCCGCGAGCACGCACAGCAGATCGCCGACCAGATGGCGCGGATCGACCTGATAGCTGCGCCCCATCAGCAATCCCGCCCCCGCCGCCGCCAGGATCAGCGCGATCCCCTGGCTCCGCGACGGCCAGGCGCGCGCGACCAGAAAGCCGTAGAGCGGGAAGATGAAGGTCGCCGAATTGCCGAACAGCGTGGCGTTGGCCATCGTCGTCTGGCGGATGCCGATATGCCAGGCGCCCAGATCGCCCGCAAAGGCGATGCCGCCGATCAGCAGCAGCCCCCAAAGCCCCGCCTGCGTCTTTCCCGGCATACGGGGGCGGGCAGGGCCGATCAGCGCGACCAGCGCCAGCACCGGCGCGGCCAGGGTGATGCGCCAGAAGGCGGAGGCGACCGGCCCGGTATCGGCCATCCGCACCAGCAGCGGGCCGAAGGCGAGCGCGACATTGGCCAGGATGACGGCGGCGAAGGCCAGCGGCGCGGGCGCATTGGTTCCGGACCGGTCCGACAGACGATCGCTTTCAGTCTGTTCACTTTTTCTTGCGGGGGCGGACACGGGCATGGGCTCTCTTAACGCCCTATCTGCGTTGCGTCAGGCCGGAAAGGCCGCAGAAGGATTGCATTTTGATGCCAACGCTGTTCGATCCCATCGATCTCGGGGCGATCCACGCCCCCAACCGTATTCTGATGGCGCCGCTCACCCGCGCCCGTGCCACCCGCCAGGCGGTGCCGACGCCGATCATGGCGCAATATTATGCCCAGCGCGCGAGCGCGGGCCTCATCATCTCCGAAGCGACCGGCATCAGCCGCGAAGGCCTGGGCTGGCCCTATGCGCCGGGCCTGTGGACCGACGAGCAGGTTGCGGCCTGGAAGCCGGTGACCGAGGCGGTGCACAAGGCGGGCGGCCGGATCGTCGCGCAGCTCTGGCATATGGGTCGCCAGGTGCACAGCTCGGTGACGGGGATGCAGCCGGTTTCTTCCTCCGCGACCCGGACCGAGGGGCAGGCGCATACCTTCGAGGGCAAGCAGGATTTCGAGACCGCCCGGCCGCTCGAACTGTCCGAGATTCCGCATCTGCTCGAGGATTATGAACATGCGACCCGCAATGCGCTGGCCGCCGGGTTCGACGGGGTGCAGATCCATGCCGCCAACGGCTATCTGATCGACGAATTCCTGCGCGACGGTGCGAACCATCGCGAGGACGAATATGGCGGCAGTCCGGAGAACCGCATCCGCCTGCTCCGCGAGATCACCGAGCGGGTGATCGCGGTTGCTGGCAAGGAGCGCGTCGGCGTCCGCCTGTCGCCCAATGGCGACAGCCAGGGCGTGGACGACAGCGATCCGGCCTCGGTCTTCGTGCCTGCGGCGAAAATGCTGTCGGACCTCGGCATCGCCTTCCTCGAACTGCGCGAGATCGGCCCGGACGGCACCTATGGCAGCACCGACGTGCCCAAGCTGTCGCCGCAGATCCGTCAGGTGTTCCAGGGTCCGCTGATCCTCAACAGCGATTTCGACAGCCGGGAAAAGGCGCAAGCCGCGCTCGATTCGGGTGTGGCGGACGGGATCGCGTTCGGCCGCACCTTCCTGGCCAATCCCGACCTGCCCGAACGGCTGCGCACCGATGCGCCGTTGAACGAGAGCGACATGAAGACCTGGTACAGCCAGGGGCCGGAGGGGTATATCGATTACCCCACGCTCGAAGAGACCGCACGGGCGGCGTGATGGACGAGGGCGGGGGGGGGGGCAATCCTCCCGCCCCCGCAGCATCCCTGCTCCGCTCAGCGCGAACGGAGGTGGGGGTTATTCGGACGAGTCCAGCCCGTCGAGAAAAACGGTCACCTGATCGCGCACCGTCTCGCGGGTCTTGGGATTGAACAGCAGCAGCGGCGCTCCCCAGACTATGGGAATGGCGAATGCCAGCCCCACCCAGATGACCACCAGCGCCACCAACCCGGCCCCGGCATAGCGCAGCTTCTGCATGGCATCCGAATCCAGAGTCAGCGTGCGCGGTCCCTTGGCGTCATAGAAGCTATCGGTCGCCCAGCTTCCCCCGCCATCGAAGCGCAACTTCTGCGGCAGCCGGAAGCGCGGTTTTCCCGCTATGGTGGCCGGACGTGGCGTTCCGGTCCTGCGCACAGGGGACGGCTTGCCGCCTTGCGTGTCGATCACCTCCAGCCGCCAGCCCCGCTCGACGACGCGAAAGCGGGTGGGCGGCATGTCGGTCATGCGGTGGCTGTACCCCGCCGGGCGCGCCACTGGTCGGCACTCTGGCCCCAGGCGTCCACCCGGAAACTCTCCAGCGGTGCGGGCAGCCGGACCGGCCCCTCATTCACCGCGCCCAGTCGCTGCGCCAGCTTGATCGAGCCCATATTCTCCGGGTCGATGGTGTGGATCACATGGTCCCAGCCCAGCACGTCGACCGCATAGTCGATCGCCGCGACCGCCGCCTCATGGGCATAGCCGCGCCCGGCGAATTCCCGCGCCACGCCCCAGGCCACTTCGCGCCCCGGCCAGCCCTCGGGCTGCCATGGCCCGATCCGCCCGACCCAGCGGCCGGTGTCGCGTTCGATCACCGAGAACATCGCGAAGCCGCGCACGCTCCACGCGCCGACCATGGTGCACAGGCTTCGCCACGCCGCGCCGCGCGCCTGCACGCCGCCCAGGAAGCGCATCGTGTCCTCCTCGGCATGAAAGGCCGCCCAGGCCTCGAAATCCTCCGCCGAGGGGAGCCGCAGGGTCAGCCGCTCGGTCTGGAGGACGGGCGACGTCACCCGAACCGACCCTTCAGCGCCAGCATGGCGAGCGCCGCCTTGGCCGCCTCGCCGCCCTTGTTCTTTTCGGTCGGCTTGGCGCGGGTCAGGGCCTGCGCCTCGTTCTCGGTGGTGATGATGCCGTTGCCGATCGGCAGCCCGTCCATGGTCAGCGCCATCAGGCCGCGCGCGCTCTCGTTCGACACGATCTCGAAATGATAGGTTTCGCCGCGGATCACCACGCCGATCGCGACGAAGGCGTCGTAGCGGCCCGTGTCCGCCGCCATCGCCACCGCGCCGGGAATCTCCAGCGCGCCGGGGACGGTGATCGTCTCATGGCTATGGCCAGCCTCCTCGATCGCGGCGCGCGCGCCCGACAGGAGCAGGTCGTTCAGATGCTCGTAGAAGCGTGCCTCGACGATCAACACATGCGCCATCAGGCGTCTCCCTCAAAATCTGCGATGCGACGTTCGCCGACGATCGACAGGCCATAGCCGTCGAGCCCGATCAGCGTGTGATGGGTGTTGGTCAGCAGCACCATGTCCTGCACGCCCATTTCGGCCAGGATCATCGCGCCGACGCCGTAATCGCGCAGTTCCTCCATGTCGATCTGCACTTCCTCGCCCGCTTTCAGGCGGACGGCGGTGGTGAAGGCGTCGGTGCGCGGGCGGTTGATGACGACGATCACGCCCGAGCCTTCCTCGGCGATCATCCGCATCGACTTGGCGAGCAGCGCGCCGCGCGACCCTGCCTCGCCGAACACATCGGCAAAGGGCGACAGGGCGTGCATCCGCACCAGCACGGGCTGGTCGGTATTGAGCTTGCCCTTGACCAGCGCCACCTGCTCGGTGCCCGTCGCCTTGTTGCGATAGGCGCGCGCGGTCCAGGTGCCGCCCCATTCGCTCTCGAACGTGGCTTCGGACTGCAATTCGACCAGATGGTCGTAGCGACGGCGATAGGCGATCAGGTCGCGGATCGTGCCGATCTTCAGGTTGTGGAGCTGCGCGAAGGAGACGAGGTCGTCCATCCGCGCCATCGTCCCGTCCTCGTTCATGATCTCGCAGATCACGCCCGAGGGGTTCAGCCCGGCAAGCCGCGCGACATCGACCGCCGCCTCGGTATGCCCGGCGCGCACCAGCACGCCGCCGTCGCGCGCGACCAGCGGGAAGACATGGCCCGGCGTCACCAGCGACTCAGGGCCTTGGCTCGCGTCGATCGCCACGGCGATGGTCCGCGCGCGGTCGGCGGCGGAGATGCCGGTGGTCACGCCTTCCTTCGCCTCGATCGAGATGGTGAAGGCGGTTTCGTGCCGCGTCCCGTTCTTGGGGCTCATCAGCGGCAGGCCGAGCGTGTCGACCCGCTCGCGCGTCATCGCCAGGCAGATCAGCCCGCGCCCGTGCCGCGCCATGAAGTTGACCTTCTCGGGCGTCGCCATCTGCGCGGGGATGACCAGATCGCCTTCATTCTCGCGGTCCTCGTCATCGACCAGGATGAACATCCGGCCGTTGCGCGCCTCGTCGATGATCTCTTCGGGGCTGGAGAGGAACCCACGCCGCAGACCGGCCAAGGCGTCGGGATCAGCGGCCACGATAATGCTCCATGCGCTGCAGGTAACGGGCGAGCACGTCGATCTCGATATTGACGCGCTGGCCTTCGGCGATGCCGCCCAGGGTGGTGACGGCGGCGGTGTGCGGGATGATGTTCAGGCCGATGACCGTGCCGTCGGAGCCGTCCTCGACACTGTTGACGGTCAGCGAGACGCCGTCGACCGTCACCGATCCCTTGGTCGCCATGAAGGGGGCGAGGTCGGACGGAACGGTCACGAAGACGCGGTGCGATCCGCCTTCCTCCGCCACCGATACCACGGTGCCCACGCCGTCGACATGGCCGGTGACGATATGGCCGCCCAGTTCGTCGCCCAGTTTCATCGCGCGTTCCAGGTTCAGCCGCCGGCCGCGCGTCCACTGGTCGGCGGTGCGCCCGATCGTCTCGGCCGAGACGTCGACCGCGAACCAGTCGGGGCCCTTCTCGACCACGGTCAGGCAGACGCCCGAACAGGCGATCGACGCGCCCAGGTCGATGGTCGCCGTATCATAGGCGGTGGCGATGACGACTCGCGTGTCGCCGCGCGCCTCGACGGCGGTGACGGAGCCGATGTCGGTGACGATCCCGGTAAACATATCAGTCGCGCTCGTAGACCTCCAACCGGTCGCTGCCAAGCATCCGCGAGTCGGCCATGCGCCAGCGGCCATGCGCGTCGGCCAGCCGGGCCAGCCCGATCGCGCCGATCGCCGCGCGGCCCTCGCCGATCAGGATCGGTGCGCGGTACAGGAGCAGCCGGTCGACCAGATCGGCGGCGAGGAAGGCGGATGCGGTCTGCGCGCCCCCCTCGACCATCAGCCGGTCGACACCCGCCAGACCGGCGATGGCATGGGGGGAGGGGATGGTCTCCCAACCCGGCGCGGGCGTGCGCGACAACAGGATGCGGCGCGGACTGCGCGGCTCCAGGCCGGGCAGGCGGACGTCGAGCCGGGGCGAATCGGCCTCCAGCGTGCCGCGCCCGACCAGGATCGCCTCATGGCGGCTGCGTTCCAGATGGGTATGCGCACGCGCCTGCGGCCCGGTGATCCAGCGGCTCTCGCCATCGGGGCGGGCGATCCGGCCATCGAGCGAGGTGGCGAGCTTGAGCGTGACGAAGGGGCGGCGTTTCGCGCGGCGGGTCAGGAAGCCCGCGATCATGCCCCGTGCCTCCGCCTCGCGCACGCCCGTCGTGACGGCGATCCCGGCGGCGCGGGCGCGGGCAAAGCCGATTCCGTCGGTGCGCGGATCGGGGTCGCCCATCGCCGCCACGATCCGCGCGACTCCGGCGGCGATCAGCAGGTCGGTGCAGGCGGGGCCACGGGTCGAGACATGCGCGCAGGGCTCCAGCGTGACATAGGCCGTCGCGCCCCTTGCGGCCGCGCCCGCCTGTGCCAGCGCCATCGCCTCGGCATGGGGGCGGCCGCCCGGCTGGGTCCAGCCGCGCCCGACGACCTGCCCGTCGCGAACCAGCACGCAGCCGACATTGGGATTGGGCGCGGTCCGTCCGACACCGCGATCCGCCAGTGCCAGCGCCGCCCCCATCCAGCGATGATCGGTCAGATGCCCCACTTGTTCAGCGCGTCGTCGACCTTCTTGAACTCGGCCTGCCGCTGATCCCTGGCGGCCTTTTCCTCGGCGATCCGCTGTTTCTTCTTCACATAGTCGATCTTCTGCTGCGCCTTGATCTGCACATCGGTGCGGTCGGCGGGCCATTGTTCGACATAGATGATGTCGGGCTTGTACGGAACCGGCACATAATCGTCGCGCGCAAAGGCATAGATGAAGAAGCCGGTGATGCCGACCGCGATCATCAGGAAGACGAGTTCATAGGGATGCCGTTGCGACAGGAACAGGCGCAGGTCGCGAATGGCGCGGACGGGCGAGAAGCGGCCGAAGAACGACATGCGGGGGAAGATAGGCGTTGCGGGCCTGGGACGCCAGTGGGGACGGGGCGGTCTCGGTGAGACCCGTTGCCCTCCCCCATCCCCTCCCGCCTGCGGGAGGGGAGCGTTGTGGGGCGGGCGCTCCGCATAAGCAAAGAAGCGGGTGCTCGCGGAGGCGCTCATGGGTCGAACTGGGCACGCCCCTCCCGCAGGCGGGAGGGGGTGGGGGAGGGAAGGCCCCGGGCCATGCCGCCTCGAACAGCACGAAAAAGGGCGGCCACCGCAGCGACCGCCCCCTTCCATTCCGCAAAGGAAACCGCAGCGTTTACGCGACGGTCTTCATCTTCTCGGCGGCGACCGCGAAGCGGTTGCTCAGCGGCTGGGCGATCTCGCCGGCCAGCTTGATCATGTGCTCGGTCGAGCGCGAGGTCTCGGCGACCAGCGAGTCGAAGGACGAGCGGGCGAAGTCCGACTGAAGCTTCATGAACTCGGTCGGCGACTTGACCGACGACAGCGTCTGCAGCGTCTGGGTCGCGGTCTCGAACGCGCGCTTGGCATAGTCGGCCGCGCCCTGGCCCAGCGTCTCGGCGCCCTTGGCGGCGATCTTCGACGATTCGACGACCGCTTCCAGATTGCCCTTGTTGAAGGCGACCATGTCCTCGAACAGCTTGGCGCTCTTCTCCACGGTGGCCTGGGTGCGGGCCTGGGCGTCGCCGAACATCGCCTGGGTCTTGGCAGTCGCGTTTTCGATGGTGCTCGTGGCGTCCATGATGATTTCCTTGGGCTTTGAGTCCGCCGAAACCGCGGCGGTCGGGGAAGAAACAGAAGCGGTCGGCGCGGCGTCGGGCGCGGGCTCCGCCGGGGCGGGGGCGGGCGCTTCGGCCGGAGCCTCGAGCGCGACCGCTGCGGGCGCCGGTTCGGGCGTCACCGGAACAGGCTCGGGCGCCTGGGCGACCGTCGGAGCCTTGGGCGCCCGAACCGCGACCTTGGGGGCGGCGACCACCGGCTTGGCGGCGGGGGCGTCGACAGCGGTGTCGGAGGGAAGGCCGGGCAGTGTCTTGGCCGCGACCGGCTTGGTCGTGCGACGCGGCTTTGCCGCCGCCTTGGCGGCGGGAACGGTCGGCTTGCTTTTATCCAACACCACTCTCCCGATTTGCTGCGCTGCACAATAATGGTTTCGACCGAAGTTATCAACAGCCTTTGTGCAGCGCAGCAATCGATTTTAGCGCTGTCGGACGTAGCGTCCCGGTGCGTCGTCCAGTGCGGGCAGGGGGCCTTGGCCGGGTATGCGCGCGCCGGTGGCATCGACCGTCGCCGAGTCGCGCTCGCGCAGCCATCCGGCCCAGTCCGGCCACCAGCTCCCCTTGGTCTCGCGGGCCCCCGCCACGAACTCGGCGAGCGTCGCGGCGGGCTGGTCGTTGGTCCAATATTGATATTTGCCCGCCGCCGGCGGGTTGACCACGCCTGCGATATGCCCCGACCCGGCGAGCACGAAGCGCAAGGGGCCGGCAAAGGCGTCGGTGATCTTCCACACGCTTTCGGGCGGGGCGATATGATCCTCGCGCCCCGCCTGGACATAGGCGGGGGTCGTGACCCGGCTCAGGTCGAGCGGCACCCCCGCCACCGCCATCGCGCCGGGCTTCACCAGCAGATTGTCGCGGTACAGGTCGGTCAGATAGCTCAGATGCCATTTGGCGGGCAGGTTGGTGACGTCGCCATTCCAGTGGAGCAGGTCGAACGGCACATAATCGCGCCCCAGCAGATAGTTGTTGGTGACGTAGTTCCAGATCAGGTCGCGCCCGCGCAGCAGGTTGAACGTCATCGCCAGATAGCGCCCGTCCAGATACCCCTCGGGCGACAGCGTGCCGATCAGCTTCAGCTGCTCGTCATCGACGAAGTGGAGCAGCTCGCCCGCCTTCGAGAAATCGACCTGCGCGGTGAAGAAGGTGGCGCTGGCGACCTTCTCCGCCTCGCCCCTGGCGGCGAGCCAGGCGAGCGTCGCAGCCAGCGTCGTGCCCGCCACGCAATAGCCGACCGTGTGGACCGACTCGACGTCCAGCAGATCGCGCACCGTGTCGATCGCATCGACCTGGGCGGTGACGTAATCGTCCCAGATCACGTCCTTCATCGTCGCGTCGGCCGATTTCCACGACACCATGAAGACGCTGAACCCCTGGTCGACCAGCCATTTGATCAGACTCTTCTCGGGCGCGAGGTCGAGGATGTAGAAGCGGTTGATCCAGGGCGGAAAGATCAGGATCGGCACCGCCGCCACCCGGTCGGTGGTGGGGGCGTACTGGATCAGTTCGTAGAGCGGGGTCCGCTTCACCACCTTGCCCGGCGTCGCGGCGAGATTGCGCCCGACCTCGAACGCCCGCGCGTCGCTATGGGTCAGCTGCCCGCGCCCCAGATCGGCGAGCATGTTCTGCAGGCCCTTCAGCAGATTCTCGCCGCGCGTCTCGACTATCTTGTCGAGCACCTCCGGATTGGTCGCGGGAAAGTTGGTCGGGCTCATCGCGTCGATGAACCCTTGCGCGGCGAAGCGGATCTGCTCCTTCTGCTTCGGCTCGACGCCCTCGATCGCATCGACGCCGCGCAGCATATGGTCGGAGATGACCTGATAGCTTTGCCGGATCCAGTCGAAGAGCGGCGATTGCCATTGCTCGGCCTTGAACCGGCGGTCGGGCCTGGGGGCGACGCTCGGCTCGGCGGCGGGGTCGACGAATCGCTGCCACAGCTTCATCGAATCGGACCAGAAGTCGCGCACCCGGCCCATCGTCGCGGGATCGTTGAAGCCGGGCACCACCGGCACCCCCTGCGGGGGGGGCGAGAGAGCGGCCTCCATCATCATCTGCTGCGCCCGGCCCATCACCCAGGTCCAGTGTTGCAACTCCTCCAGCGTGGGAAGGGTGGGGGCTGTCGCGGGGCGGGCCGTCATCGCATCCTCTCGTTCGTATGACCCCGTCTTAGCGTCAGGATATTGCGCCGTCATGTCGGGTCGCGTCGGGAAACGAAAGACGCTAAGGTCCGGGTCCCAAATCGTTACACAGAGGGACCCATGTCCGAAGAGTTCTACCGCATCAAGCGCCTGCCGCCCTATGTCATCGCCGAAGTCAACGCGATGCGGGCCGCGGCGCGCGCGGGCGGCGAGGACATTATCGACCTGGGCATGGGCAACCCCGACCTGCCGCCGCCCGACCATGTCCTCGACAAGCTGGTCGAGGTCGCCAAGAAGCCCGACGCGCACGGCTATTCCCAGTCCAAGGGGATTCCCGGCCTGCGCCGTGCCCAGGCGAACTATTATGGTCGCCGCTTCGGCGTCGATCTCGATCCCGAGACCGAGGTGGTCGTGACCATGGGCTCGAAGGAAGGGCTGGCGTCGCTGGCGACCGCAATCACCGCGCCGGGCGACGTGATCCTGGCGCCCAATCCCTCCTATCCGATCCACACCTTCGGCTTCATCATCGCGGGCGCGACGATCCGCGCGGTGCCGACCACGCCCGACGAAGCCTATTTCGAGAGCCTCGAGCGCGCGATGCACTTCACCGTGCCGCGTCCCTCGGTGCTGGTCGTGAACTATCCGTCCAACCCGACCGCCGAGACGGTGGACCTGGCCTTTTACGAGCGCCTCGTGGCGTTCGCGAAGAAGCACGAGCTGTGGGTGCTGAGCGACCTGGCCTATTCCGAGCTTTACTATGACGGCAATCCGACGCCGTCGATCCTTCAGGTCAAGGGCGGCAAGGACGTCGCGGTCGAGTTCACCTCGCTGTCCAAGACCTATTCGATGGCGGGCTGGCGAATCGGTTTCGCGGTCGGCAACCGCAAGCTGATCGCGGCGATGACGCGGGTGAAGTCCTATCTCGACTACGGCGCCTTCACGCCGATCCAGGCGGCGGCCTGCGCGGCGCTCAACGGGCCGCAGGATATCGTCGAGAAGAACCGCCAGCTCTATCACAAGCGCCGCGACGTGATGGTCGAGAGCTTCGGCCGCGCAGGCTGGGACATTCCTTCTCCCCGCGCCTCGATGTTCGCCTGGGCCCCGCTGCCCCCGGCGCTCGCGCATCTGGGCAGCCTGGAATTCTCCAAGCAGCTGCTGACCGAGGCCAAGGTCGCGGTCGCGCCGGGCGTCGGTTATGGCGAGAATGGCGAAGGCTTCGTGCGCATCGCCATGGTCGAGAACGAGCAGCGGCTTCGCCAGGCGGCGCGCAATATCAAGCGCTATCTGCAATCCATGGGCGTCAACACGCCGGGTTCGGCCAAGGCGGTGTGATGTCTTGGCGGCGGCGGATCGATCAGCCCGCCGCCGCCATCCGCCGGCATTCGGGCTGGCGGGCGGAATGGTGGGCAGGATGGCGGGCGCGCTTGACGGCGTACATCGCGCGGTCCGCTTCGGCCATCAGCCGGTCCAGGTCGCGGTCGACCACGCCTGCGACCACCCCGATGCTGAGCGAGGGGTAGAGCGGCCCGTCGACGGTCGCCGCCACCGCCCGGTCGAACCGGGCCGACAGCCGCGCGGCGAGGGATTGCGCCGCCGCCTGCGAGGCCCCCGGCAGGATACAGGCGAACTCGTCCCCGCCGAGCCGGATCACCATGCCCCGCTCGCCCAGCTCGCGCTGCGCCAGATCGGCGAGCAGGCGCAGCACCGCGTCGCCCGTGGCATGCCCCTGTCCGTCGTTGAGCGCCTTGAAATGATCGATGTCGATCAGCGCCAGCGCGCAGGGGCCCTGCAACCCCGCCTCAATCCGGCCCAATGCGAACCGGTTGCGCGCGCCGGTCAGGCTGTCGCGGCTGGCCTGCTCGCGCAACAGGGCCTGGGTCCGTTCCGATTCCATCAGCAGCAGCGAGAAATGGGTAAGCGTCAGCAGGATCAGCCCGACGCCGATCATCCATTCCTCGACCAGCTGGCCCTCGATCGACCAGGACGGCACGATCAGCGTGACCATCAACGTGCCCGCACGCAGCAGGAAGATCGGCGCGACCGCGGCGAACAGGGTGGCCATGATCCATCCGGTCCGCAACCGCTCGCGCCGCGCGATGCCGATCGCCAGCGCCATGATTCCCAGATAGCTCAGGCCGCGCGTCAGCCCGAGCGTGACGAAGGTCCAGCGGAATTCCTCGGCATCGCCGATCGTCAGCGCGACCGCGGCCAGCATCAGCGCGGCGAGTATCGCGACCAGCAGGCGCGGTACGGCGCGTTCGCCGAACACCGCGACGCTGTGCAGGCTCAGGCACAGGCCGATCATCATCACGATGTTGAGAAGCCGCTCGAAGAACGCGGTATTGCCGTTGCCGATCGCCAGGATCAGCACGTTGGACGCCCCGATCAGCAGCTTGCCGCTGCCCCAGTACAGCGCCCATTTGCGGCGTTCGGACCCGGTCACGCCGGGAATCAGATGGATCGCCCCGGACAGCAGATTGCTGAACGCCCCCACGACCTGCAGACTGGCGATATCGAGCGCGAGCATTCCCATCTCATGGCTGGCGCGATCGACATGTCGGGCCGTTGCGACCGGGGCCTAGCACGACAGAGCTTAGAAAATCATTTCGCTCCTCGGTCCATTGGGGCCGCATCGGATTTTCTGGGCCGTGGACGATCCGATCGCACGCGATTCGTCACGAAGGATTGATCCCGGCCGCCCCCAGCCGCTACGGCGGGCGCGATATCGCAAAGGGGCGGATGATGCCCCGTCAGCGCGGCCGATGGGGCCGACGGAGTGAAGAGTGAGCAACGAACTCGAACAAATGCGTGAGCCCCTGCTCGCCGCCATCGCCGATGCGCCCGCGCTCGACGCGCTGGAGGCGATCCGCGTCGACGCGCTGGGCAAGCAGGGTCGCATCACCCAGCTGTTGAAGACGCTGGGCAAGATGAGCCCCGAGGAACGCCAGGTCGAAGGGCCGAAGATCCATGGCCTGCGCGAGGCGGTGACCGAGGCGCTCGGCACCCGCAAGGCGGCGCTGGAGCAGGCCGCGCTCGACGCGCGCCTCGCCTCGGAGCGGCTGGACATGACCCTGCCGGTCGAGGGAAGCGGCTTCGGCACCGTCCACCCGGTCAGCCAGGTGATGGACGAACTGGCCGAGATCTTCGCCGATCTGGGCTTCGCGGTCGCGACGGGTCCGGAGGTCGAGACCGACTGGCACAACTTCACCGCGCTCAACATTCCGGAGACGCATCCGGCGCGCGCGATGCACGACACCTTCTATCTGGCCGGAGTCGAGGCGGGCGGCGACGAGCGTACGGTGCGCCGCGTGCTGCGCACCCACACCTCGCCGGTGCAGATCCGCACCATGCTGGACCAGAAGCCGCCGATCCGCATCATCGCGCCGGGCCGCACCTATCGCTCCGACTCGGATGCGACCCACACGCCGATGTTCCACCAGGTCGAGGGGCTGGTGATCGACAAGGGCATCACGCTCGGCCACCTCAAATGGACGCTGGAGACCTTCCTCAAGGCCTTCTTCGAGCGCGACGACATCGTGCTGCGCCTGCGCCCCAGCTATTTTCCCTTCACCGAACCCTCGGCCGAGGTCGATGTCGGCTACACCATCGAGAAGGGCAAGCGCGTCATCGGCGGCTCGGGCGGCGGCTGGATGGAGGTGCTCGGCTCCGGCATGGCGCACCCGAAGGTCATCGAGGCATGCGGGCTGGACCCCAATGAGTGGCAGGGCTTCGCCTTCGGTTGCGGCATCGATCGCCTCGCCATGCTGAAATACGGCATGGACGATCTGCGCGCCTTTTTCGACGGCGATATCCGCTGGTTGAAGCATTACGGGTTCGCGAGCCTCGACGTACCCACGCTGTCGGGAGGAGTCGGCGCATGAAGTTCACCCTGGGCTGGCTGAAGAGCCATCTGGACACCGACGCCTCGCTCGACGCCATTGTCGAGGGGCTGACCCGTATCGGCCTGGAGGTTGAGGGCGTGCACAATCCGGGCGAGGCGCTGTCCTCGTTCCGCGTCGCGCGCATCCTGTCGGCCGAGCGGCATCCGCAGGCGGACAAGTTGCAGGTCCTGTCGGTCGATGCCGGTGACGGCCCGATGCAGGTCGTGTGCGGCGCGCCCAACGCCCGCGCAGGGCTGGTCGGCGTGTTCGGCGCGCCGGGGGCCTATGTCCCCGGCCTGGACGTCACGCTGAAGGTCGCGGCGATCCGTGGTGTCGAGTCGAACGGCATGATGTGCTCGGCGCGCGAGTTGCAGATCGGCGAGGGCCATGACGGCATCATCGAACTGCCCGAGGATGCAGCCATCGGCACGTCCTTCCCGGATTATGCGGGCCTCAACGATCCGGTCATCGACGTGTCGATCACGCCCAACCGCCAGGACTGTATGGGCGTCCACGGCATCGCGCGCGACCTCGCCGCCGCCGGTCTCGGCACGCTGATTGCGCCGACCGTGCCGTCGGTCGCGGGCGAGGGCGCCGGTCCCGATGTGCGGATCGAGGATGCGGAGGGCTGCCCGGCCTTCTATGCGCAGGGCGTGTCGGGCCTGACCAATGGCGACGCCCCCGAATGGATGCGCCAGCGGCTGACCGCGATCGGGCAGAAGCCGATCTCGGCCTTGGTCGACATCACCAATTACATGACGGTCGATCTCGGCCGCCCGCTGCACGTCTATGACAAGGCCAAGCTGTCGGGCGCGCTGGTCGCGCGCAAGGCCAAGGACGGCGAGACGGTCGAGGCGCTCAACGGCAAGACCTATACCCTGTCGGAAGGCATGACCGTCATCGCCGACGACGCAGGTGTCCACGACATCGGCGGCATCATGGGTGGCGAGCATTCGGGCGTGTCGGAGACGACCACCGACGTCATCATCGAATGCGCCTATTTCGCGCCCGAGGCGATCGCACGGACGGGCCAGAAACTCGGCCTGACCTCCGACGCGCGGACGCGGTTCGAGCGCGGGGTGGACCCGGCGTTCCTGGACGACGGCCTCGCCATCGCGACCTTCCTGGTCCTGGAATATTGCGGCGGCACGGCCAGCGGCGTGACCCGCGCGGGCCAGCCGCCGGTCGTGACGAAGACGATCGCCTATGACCCCAATCTCGCCGAGACGCTGGGCGGCCTGGCCATCGCGCCCGACCGGCAAAAGGCGATCCTCGAGTCGCTGGGCTTCACCGTCACCGCCGACTGGCAGGTCACGGCGCCGAGCTGGCGTCGCGACGTGGACGGCCCTGCCGATCTGGTCGAGGAAGTGATCCGCATCGAGGGGATCGACCATGTTCCCCCGGTGGCGCTGCCCCGCACCCCCGGCGTCGCGCGTCCCACCGCCACGCCGCAGCAGAAGCTGGAGCGTCGCGCCCGCCGCGCCGCCGCCGCGCGTGGGCTCGACGAAGCGGTGACGTGGAGCTTCATCAGCGAGGCGCAGGCCGCGCCCTTCGGTGGCGGCGCCTTCACGCTCGCCAACCCGATCAGCGAGGATCTGAAGGTCATGCGGCCCTCGCTCCTCCCCGGCCTGCTCGCCGCGACCGAGCGCAACATCAAGCGCGGCGCGACCAGCGTGCGGCTGTTCGAGATTGGCCGTCGCTACCTGGAAGAGGCCGAGCGGCCGACTTTGGGCGTGGTGCTGGCGGGCGACAAGGCGCCCCGCAACTGGCGCTCGGGCAAGGCGCAGGGCTTCGACGCCTATGACGCCAAGGCCGAGGCGATCGCGCTGCTGGCGCATGCAGGGGCCCCGGTCGACAATCTCCAGGTGATGGGCGAAGCGGGCGAGGCCTGGCATCCCGGCCAGTCGGGCACGCTGCGGCTGGGGCCGAAGACGGTGCTGGCGGCGTTCGGCATGGTCCACCCGTCGGTCCTCAAGGCGTTCGATCTCGACGGCGCGGTGGCGGCGGTCGAACTCTATCTCGACGCCATTCCGCCCAAGCGGGCCACTGGCTTCATGCGCCCGGCCTACACCCCGCCCGCGCTGCAATCGGTCCGCCGCGACTTCGCCTTCCTGGTGCCCACCGATCTGGCGGCCGACCAGCTGATCCGTGCGGTGCGCGGCGCGGACAAGGCCGCGATCACCGCTGCGCGCGTCTTCGACGTGTTCGCCGGACAGGGCGTGCCCGAGGGCCACAAGTCGGTCGCGGTCGAAGTGCTGCTGCAACCGTCGCAGAAGAGCTTCACCGACGAGGAACTCAAGGCCATCGCCGACAAGATCGTCGCGGCGGCCGCCAAGCAGGGAGCGCAACTCCGTGGCTAATGAGGAAAACTGGGTCCGGATCGGCAACGACCATCTGTCGGCGGCGATCAATCCGTTTGGCGCGGAGCTGTCCTCGCTGAAGGACGCAGCGGGCCGCGAGTTGATGACCAATGCGGACCCGGCCTTCTGGACCGGCCGCGCGCCGCTGCTGTTCCCGGTGATCGGCGTGACCCGCGACGGCATCCGCCTGAACGGGCGACATTATCCGATGGCCAAGCATGGCTTTGCCCGCCATTCCATGTTCGAGCTGGTGACGCACGAGGCCACCCGCGCGGTCTTCTCGCTGGGCGACAGCGAGGAAACCCGCGCCTCCTATCCTTTCGCCTTCCGGCTGGAGGCGGAGTTCCGGCTGGAGGGGGCGACGCTGGTGATGGAGGTCCGCGTCCTCAACCGGGGCGAGGTGGCGATGCCCGCCAGCTTCGGCTTCCACCCCGCCTTTGCCTGGCCGCTGCCCTATGGCCAGGCACGTGCCGAGCACCGGATCGTCTTCGAGAAGGAAGAGCCCGCCCGGCTGCGGGAAATCGCACCCGACGGCCTGATTGCGAAGCCGCTCCGCGACAGCCCGCTCGACGGGCGCGTGCTGCATCTGGCGGACGATCTGTTCGCCAACGACGCGCTGGTCTGGGACCCGGTTGAGAGCCGCCACGTCACCTACGGCGCGGACGGCGCGCCGCAGCTGCGCATCGCCTTCCCCGACACCGACAAGCTGGGCATCTGGACCAAGCCGGGCGCCGCCTATGTCTGCGTTGAGCCCTGGCACGGCATCGCCGATCCGGAAGGATTCGATGGCGAGTTCGTCGACAAGCCCGGCGTCTTCGTCGTGCCCGTGGGCGGCGAAAAGGTCATGCAGATGACGGTGACGTTGGCGGGGTAAGGGCTCGCTCAACCGCTTGGCCCCCACCCCGGCGGAGGCCGGGGTCCAGTTGCTATGACGTCCGTGGCGAAGTTTCACGTCCTATCATGACCCGCTTGGCAACTGGACCCCGGCCTTCGCCGGGGTGAGGCTGATGGGGAGGGGCGGCATGATCGACCCCCAAAATCCGGGGCCTGTCTTGTGCCACAATTTGCTGTAACAGGCGGATCATCTCGGGCGCTCGGATGCGCCAATTCCCTATTCGACAGAGCCGCCCATGACTTCCCCCCGCCGTACCTTCGCGATCATCTCGCACCCTGACGCCGGCAAGACGACGCTGACCGAAAAGCTGCTCTATTTCGGCGGCGCGATCCATCTGGCGGGCGAGGTCAAGGCGCGGGGCCAGAATCGTCGCGCGCGGTCGGACTGGATGAAGATCGAGCAGCAGCGCGGCATCTCGGTCACGTCGTCGGTCATGACGTTCGAGAAGGACGGCGTGACCTTCAACCTGCTCGACACGCCGGGCCACGAGGATTTCTCGGAGGATACCTATCGCACGCTGACCGCGGTCGACTCGGCCGTGATGGTCATCGACGCGGCACGCGGTATCGAGGCGCAGACGCGCAAACTCTTCGAGGTGTGCCGCCTGCGCTCGGTGCCGATCATCACCTTCGTCAACAAGGTCGACCGCGAGGGCCGTCCGCCCTTCGAACTGCTCGACGAGATCGCCGACATCCTGGCGCTCGACGTCGCGCCGATGAGCTGGCCGGTCGGCATGGGCGGGCTGTTCGAGGGCATTCTCGACCTGACCACCGGCAAGGTCAGCCGTCCCGAGGGCGACAGCCGGGCGTTCCTGGGCAAGGTCGACGACGCGCCGACCCTGCCCGCCGAGATCGCCGAGGAGGTCGAACTCGCCCAGGCGGGCTATGCCGCATTCGATGGCGAAGCCTATCGCAACGGCGACCTGACGCCCGTGTATTTCGGATCGGCGCTGAAGGACTTCGGCGTCGCCGAGCTGATCGACGCGCTCAGCCGCCACGCGCCGCCGCCCCGGCCCCAGCCTGCCGAGCCCGCGCCCGTCGCGCCGGAGAATAAGGAAGTCACCGGCTTCGTCTTCAAGGTGCAGGCGAACATGGACCCGCAGCATCGCGACCGGATCGCGTTCATGCGGCTCTGCTCGGGCACCTTCAAGCGCGGCATGAAGCTGACCCCGACGGGCCATGGCAAGCCAATCGCGGTCCACTCGCCGATCCTGTTCTTCGCGCAGAATCGCGAAGTCGCGGACGAGGCGTTTCCGGGCGACATCATCGGCATCCCCAATCACGGCACGCTGCGCGTCGGGGACACGCTGTCGGAACGGGCAGACGTCCGCTTCACCGGCCTGCCCAATTTTGCGCCCGAAATCCTGCGCCGCGTCGCGCTGAAGGACCCGACCAAGACCAAGCAGCTTCGGAAAGCCCTGGACGACATGGCCGAGGAGGGGGTGACCCAGGTCTTCTATCCCGAGATCGGGTCGAACTGGATCATCGGCGTGGTCGGCCAGCTCCAGCTCGACGTGCTGCTGTCGCGGCTGGATGCGGAATATAAGGTCGCGGCCGGGCTGGAGCCCGCGCCGTTCGACACCGCGCGCTGGATCACCGCCGAGGACCCCGCCGACCTCAAGGCGTTCATGGACCTGAACCGCTCGGCCATGGCCAAGGATCGCGACGACAACCCCGTCTTCCTCGCCAAGAGCGCCTGGGAGGTCGGCTATGTCGCCGATCGCTATCCCAAGGTCCGTTTCCTCGCGACGCGTGAACGATAAGGGAACCGGCGGGCCGTTTCGCGGCTTCAACGGTCCATGCACGAACAGGGACCCATCATGGACCGTACCGCGATCGAAGCGACCTTCGAGGCCAATGAGAAGCTGATCCGCCGCCGCGCGTTGAAGGCGGGGGCCAAGGCGCTGACCATCGGCACCGAAAGCCTGGCCGAGACGATCGACCAGATCGCCGACGCCTATGCCCTGACCGGCGCGCAGCGGCGCCAGCTGGAACCCGGCATGGCGATCGAGGCGCAGGAGATCGTCGGCAAGCTCAAGGGCTTTGTCGGCCCGGCCGCGATCCTGGGCGACCTGCGCGGCGGATCGGGGCTGTTGTCGCAGGCGCGAGCAGCCGGGAAGCTTGCCAAGACGGCGCGGCGGATCGGCCAGGGCGGGCTGGCGGCGGGCCGGGTCGCGGCGCGCGGCGGCCGCGTGGCGCGCGCGGTGCCCTGGGCGGCGCTGGGCGTCGCGGCCTGGGGCGTGGGCAATGGCGGATGGTTCTGGTGGCGGGCGCACGCCTATAACCGGGCCTGCCGGGATCTGCTGCTAGGCGAGCAGGGCGGGGTGGTCGTCTCCGCTTGAGGCGAGGGCAGGGCGTGGGCTTCGACTTCGCTCAGCCTGAACGGGGTTTCGGATAAGGTACGATTATCCGTTCAGCCTGAGCGAAGTCGAAGGCCACGCCCTCACGCCTAGCGCTCCGCCCGGTCGTCCCAGGCCAATCCCTCGGCCAGCGAGTCGCGAATCGCACGCAGCATCGTCGCGGGATCGTCCTTCGCCTTGGCCTCGCCCTCGAACAGCTGCTGGACGCCGCGCACGGTATAGCCCTGCTGGTTGAGCAGCCGGTCGATCCGGCGGATCAGCGTCAGGTCGTCGGGGCGATAATAGCGGCGATTGCCCGCCCGCTGCACCGGCTTGAGCTGTGGGAAGCGGCCTTCCCAATAGCGCAGCACATGCTGCGCCACGCCGGTCTCACGCGACGCCTCACCGATGGTGCGCAGGGCACCATCGGCCTTTCCGCCGTCGGAAGGACGCTCGGGTCTATCCCGCCGCGACAATGCGATCGCGCATCATTTGGCTGGCGCGGAAGGTCAGGACGCGGCGGGGTGCGATCGGCACCTCGATCCCGGTCTTGGGATTGCGGCCGATCCGCTCTCCCTTGTCACGCAGCACGAAGGTGCCAAAACCGGAAATCTTGACATTCTCGCCGCGCGACAGGGCGTCGCACATCTCGACGAGGATCTGTTCGACCACTTCGGCGGAATCGGAGCGCGAGAGCCCCACTTCCTGATGAAGCGACTCGGCAAGATCGGCGCGGGTCAAAGTTCCGGTTTTAGTCATGTCCATCCCCCAATGGTGTCTCAGATTGCGCCTAACACAGCGCAATATGCGACCGAAAGGGATTTATCTCGGTTAAGCAAAATCGATTGTTCAGAAGCGGATTACCGCTGCCCCCCAGGTAAAGCCGCCGCCCATTGCCTCCAGAACGATCAGATCATTTTCCTTGATTCGTCCGTCCCGGACCGCCGTATCCAGCGCCAGCGGAACCGAGGCGGCGGAGGTGTTGGCATGTTGGTCGACCGTGACGACAACCTTTCCGGCGGGAAGGTCCAACTTGCGCGCGGTCGCATCGAGGATGCGGGCATTGGCTTGGTGCGGCACGACCCAGTCGACATCGGACGACGACAGACCGGCAAGACCCAGTGCTTCTTCCATGACTTGCGCCAGATTGACGACGGCGTGGCGAAAGACTTCGCGACCCTTCATCCGCAACTTGCCGACCGTGCCGGTGGTCGAGGGACCGCCATCGACATAGAGCAGGCCGTTGTGGCGGCCGTCGGCATGGAGCCGGGTCGCCAGGATGCCGCGGCCCTGGGCGTCGTCGCTCTCGCGCGCCTCCAGCACCATCGCGCCCGCGCCGTCGCCGAACAGGACGCAGGTGGTGCGATCCTCCCAGTCGAGGATGCGGCTGAAGGTTTCCGCGCCGATCACCAGCGCGCGACGCTGCACGCCGCTGCGCAGCATCGCGTCGGCGACCTGCACCGCATAGAGAAAGCCCGAGCAGACCGCGGCGACGTCGAACGCGACGCAGTCGTTGATGCCCAGCATCGCCTGGACCTTGGTCGCGGTGGCGGGGAAGGTCTGGTCGGGGGTGGCGGTGGCCAGGACGATCAAGTCGATGTCCTGCGCCGACAGGCCGGCGGCGGCGATCGCGGCCTTGGCGGCGTCGGCGGCCAGCGTCGCGGTCGTCTCCTCGGGGCCTGCGATATGGCGGAAGCGGATGCCGGTCCGCTCGACAATCCATTCGTCTGAAGTGTCGATCTCCTGCGCCAGTTCCGCGTTCGACACCCGCCGGGTGGGAAGCGCCGAGCCCGTGCCGGTGACGATCGAGCGTATCATGCCGCAGCCTCGAAGTTCAGGAGATCCTCGGCGATCCGCCGGGTCAGGTCGGCGCGGACCATCTTGGCCGCATTGCCGATCGCGGTGGCGACGCCCACTTCGGTCGCGCCGCCATGGCTCTTCACCACCAGCCCGTTCAGGCCGAGGAAGACCGCGCCATTATGGTTGTTGGGGTCGAGATGGTCGCGCAGCAGCTGGGTGGCGGGGCGCGAGATCAGGAAGCCGATCTTCGACCGGGTCGAGGAGCGGAAGGCGCGCTTGAGCAGGTCGCCGACGAATCGCGCGGTGCCCTCGGCGGTCTTGAGCGCGATATTGCCCGCAAAGCCGTCGCACACGATCACATCGACCTCGCCACGGGCAAGCTGGTTGCCCTCGATGAAGCCGGTGAAGTTGAGCGGGAGATGGCTCTGCCCGCGCAACACGGCGGCGGCGTCGCGAATCTCGTCGGTGCCCTTCTGGTCCTCGGACCCGATGTTCAGCAGCGCGACGCGCGGATTGTCGAGTTCGAGCAGCGTGCGGGCATAGGCCGCGCCCATCACCGCGAACTGGACGAGGTTGCGCGCATCGCACTCGGTATTGGCGCCGAGGTCGAGCATGACGACGTCATTGTCGCCGAGCGTGGGCAAGGGGGCGGCCAGTGCGGGCCGGTCGATGCCGGGCAGGGTGCGCAGCGACAGCTTGGCCATCGCCATCAGCGCGCCGGTGTTACCCGACGAGACGGCGGCGGCGGCGCGGCCGCGCTTCACCAAATCGATGGCGATGCCCATCGACGTGACGCGCGCGCGCCGGATCGCCTGGCTCGGCTTGTCGCTCGAGCCGACGACCTCGGGTGCGTGCACGATCTCGGACGCGGCGGACAGGTTGGGATGGGACTTCAGCCCCTCCGCAATCTGCGTCTCGTCCCCGACCAGCAGGAAGCGCATGCCTTCGAAGCGGCGTCGCGCTCTGGCGACACCGGCCAGCATCACGGCCAGCCCGTCGTCGCCGCCCATCGCATCGACGGCGATCCAGGCGTTATCGGCCATGCGTTCCTCTAACGGTCGTTATTGCCAGGAAGAGGGGATCAGCCCTCGACCGACACGACCTCACGGCCGTTATAGTGGCCGCAAGCGGTGCACAGATTGTGCGGACGCTTCAGCTCGCCGCAGTTCGGGCATTCCTGGAACGCGGCGATCGACAGCGAGTCGTGGCCACGGCGCATGCCGCGCTTGGAGGGCGAAGTCTTTCTCTTGGGGACGGCCATTGCGGCACCTTATCAATTCGAACAATGGGTGGAATACGCCACGGTCAGCACCCATTGCGCGCCCGGATCGAAGACCCGGCCGCGTGAGCACCCAGCCGGACGCATCGCGAAGCCCCGCGCCTATAGCGAGTTTTGCCGATGTTGCAAGCATCGCCGCAGAATGGCACGCGGTGTTCGGGTTCAATCGACGGAGAATATGGCGCTTATGGTCCTGCCGGTCACGCTCAGCATCGCGGCGGCCGCCGCGCTGGTCAATCTGTGGCTCGCGCTGCGAATCGTCGTCGGGCGGTTTCGCGGCAAGATCCTGATCGGCGACGGGGGCGATTCGCGACTCGTGGCGGGGATGCGGGCCCAGGCCAATTTCGTCGAATATGCGCCCTTCGTCCTGATCCTGATGGGGCTGATCGAGTTGGCGGGCGGCGCGCGCTTCTGGCTGTGGGTGCTGGGCGGCGCGTTCATCGTCGCGCGGATCGGCCATGGCTGGGGCATGACGCGGCCCGCGCCCAATGTCGGTCGCGCGGGCGGGGCGATCGGAACCTGGGCGATCCTGGCCTTGTTGGCCGGCTGGGCGATCGGGATCGTCTATACCGCGCAGGCCGTGCCTGTCGCTACCACCACCGTCGTGAGGATCGACCGCTGATGATTCGCCTTCCCCTGATCGGCCTGGCCGCCGTCGCGCTGACCGCCGCCGCCCCCGACCCCATCTCGCCCGCGCGGCTGTCGGCGGATGTGAAGACGCTCGCCTCCGACGCCTTTGAGGGGCGCGCGCCGGGCACCCCCGGCGAGGCGAAGACCGTCAACTGGCTGGTCGCGCAGTTCAAGGCAATGGGGCTGCAACCCGGCGGTCCGAACGGACAATGGACCCAGCCGGTGCCGCTGATCCGCACTCAGATCGGGCAGGGGACGATGCGCGCGGGCACGATGCCGCTCGTCCAGGGGCAGGGCGTCTATGTCTCGACCGTGCGGCCCGTCGACCGGGTGGCGATCGCGAACGCGCCGATGGTGTTCGTCGGGTACGGCGTCCATGCGCCCGAGCGCGGCTGGGACGATTTCAAGGGCGTCGACCTGAAGGGCAAGATCGCCGTCTTCCTGGTCAACGATCCCGATTTCGAGGCTGCTCCGGGCGACGACGCCAAGGGGAAGTTCGGCGACCGGCGGATGACCTATTATGGCCGCTGGACCTATAAATATGAGGAGGCCGCGCGACAGGGCGCGATCGGCGCGCTGATCGTCCACGACACGCCGGGCGCCGGCTATGGCTGGGCGACGGTGACGGCTCCGGCGGGCGAGAATTACGATATCGTCCGCGCCGATCCGAGCTCGCGCGTGCTGCTTCAGGGCTGGCTGTCGGGTGAGGCGGCGACGAAGCTGTTCGCCGCCGCCGGGCTCGACCTGGCGCAGCAGCGCGCCCGCGCGCGGCGGGCCGATTTCCGCCCCGTCACGCTGGAGGGGCAGCGATTCTCCGCCGATCTGCCGGTCAAGACGGTGCGCGCGGAGAGCCGCAACGTGCTGGCCAGGCTGCCCGGCAGGACGCGCCCCGACGAGGTGGTGATGTTCGGCGCGCATTGGGACGCCTATGGCAAGGGCGCGCCGGACGCGCAGGGCCGGGTGATCCGGCCGGGCGCCAATGACGATGCGCTGGGCGTGGCGGGCGTGCTGGAACTGGCGCGCGCGTACAAGGCGGCGCCGCGCACCGACCGCAGCCTCGTCTTCGCGCTGTGGACCGGCGAGGAGCGCGGCCTGCTGGGGTCCGAGACCTATGCGGTCAATCCGGTCACGCCGCTGGCCAAGACAGTCGCGAACCTGACGCTGGACATCCTCCAGACGGCGGGACCGTCGCGGGACGTGATGCTGGTCGGGGACGGGCAGAACGACCTGGAGGACCGGCTGAAGGTCGCCGCCGCCGCGCAAGGGCGCACGGTGACGCCCGAGGCGCTGCCCGAGCGCGGGCTGTTCTACCGCGCCGATCACTTCTCGGTCGCGCGGCGCGGCGTGCCGACGCTGTTGCTGATGGCGATCAGCGGCGCGCCCGATCTGGTGGCCGGGGGACGCCCGGCAGGGCAGGCATGGCTCGACGGCTATATGCGTTGCTACCACCAGACCTGCGACGCCTGGGATTCGGCCTGGGACCTGCGCGGCGCGGCGGCGGATGTCGGCCTGTTCTACCGGATCGGGCGCGATCTGGCGGATGGGCGGGACTGGCCGGAATGGCGCGCGGGGTCCGAGTTCAAGGCGATTCGGGCGGAGAGTGAGTCAGCCCGGCGGTGAGGTGATTCCCTTGGCCTTCGACGTCACTCAGGCTGAACGGGGGTAGGGAGTGGGTTCTCTTCTCAACCTCCGTTCAGGCTGAGCGTAGTCGAAGCCCACGCCCCACCTCACCTCACCCCAGATGACAAAGGCCCCAGCCTGCGCTGGGGCGACGGGTCAAAGCCCCAGGACCCGGTCCGCCACGAAGGCATTGCTCTGCCGCTCATGCCCGAAGGTGCTGGGCTGGCCATGGCCGGGAATGAAGGCGGTCTCGTTGCCCAGCGGCCAGAGCTTCTCGACGATCGAGCGGATCAGCGTGTCGTGATCCCCGCCGGGCAGGTCCGAGCGCCCGACCGAGCCCTGGAACAGCACGTCGCCGACCAGCGCGAAATGCGACGGCGCATGGTGGAAGATCACATGCCCGCGCGTATGCCCCGGCGTCTCGTACACATCGAGCGTCAGGTCGCCGATCGTCACCGTGTCGCCCTCCGACAGCCAGCGGGTCGGCTCCAGCACTTGGGCGGGGATGCCATAAGCCTGGCCGTCCTCGTCCAGCCGCGCCAGCCAGAAGCGATCTTCCTCCTGCGGACCCTCCACGGGCACGCCCAGCATATCGGACAGCGCCTTGGCACCGCCCGCATGGTCGATATGGCCATGGGTCAGCAGGATTTTTTCCACCGTCACGCCGGTCTTGGCGATGGCATCCCGGATGCGCGGCAGGTCGCCGCCGGGATCGACCACCGCCGCCTTCATCGTCGCGGTGCACCAGACGATCGAGCAATTCTGCTGAAGCGGGGTGACGGGGACGATCGCGGCGCGCAGCGGCGGATTTTGCAAGGGGTCGGTCATCCCCCCGAGATAGGCAATGGCACAGGATCGGCCAATCGATACTTGCATGTGCGGGGGCGGGCCGTGCATGCATGGCCCTTCATGATCGTGAACCCCCCTCCGTTCGTCCTGCTGGACGATGCCCGCCACGGGGGAGCGGCCGCGCGTCTCTATACCGCGCCGGTCGACATCGTCACCGCGCATCGCCCCGAACAGGTCGCCCCCGCGCTGGCTGCGCTACGCCGCGCGCAGCGACAGGGGCTGCATGCCGCCGGCTATCTGGCCTATGAGGCGGGAGCGGCGTTCGAGCCGGGGGTGGCGGCCCGCGCGGTCGACGGGCCGCTGCTGTGGTTCGGGCTGTTCCGCGATCATGCGACGGTCGATGTCGCGGCGCTGCTGCCCGACCCCGCCGGCGCCTGGGCGGGCGATCTGATTCCCGAGGGCGATGCGCAGCGTCATGCCCGGCAATTCGCCGAGGTGCAGGCGCTGATCGCGGCAGGCGATCTCTATCAGGTCAATCTGACCTTTCGCGCGCAGGTGCCGGTCGCGGGCGATCCGCTGGCGCTCTATGCGGGGCTGCGCGCCCGGTCGCGCGCGGGCTGGGGCGCGGTGGTGGCGACGGAGGAGGCGACCATCCTGTCGCTGTCGCCCGAGCTGTTCTTCGCGCTGGAGGACGGCCGCCTGACCGCGCGGCCGATGAAGGGGACCGCACGGCGCGACGACGACCCCGCCGCCGATGCGCGCGCGGCGCAGGAACTGCGCGACGACCCCAAGCAGCGCGCCGAGAATCTGATGATCGTGGACCTGATGCGCAACGACCTGTCGCGAGTCGCGCGGCCGGGCAGCGTCGCGGTGCCCGCGCTTTTCGCGGTCGAACCCTATCCGACCGTCCACCAGATGGTGTCGACCGTCACCGCCGATCTGGCCGAGGGGCAGGACGCGCTGGACGTGCTGTCCGCGCTTTTCCCCTGCGGTTCGATCACCGGCGCGCCCAAGATCCGCGCGATGCAGGCGATCGCGGAGATCGAGGATTCGCCCCGCGGCCTCTATACCGGCGCGATCGGGCGACTCGATGCGGATGGCGATGCGATGTTCAACGTCGCGATCCGCACCCTGACCTGGCCGCACGGCGCCGACCATGCGACGCTGGGGCTGGGATCGGGGGTGGTCGCCGACTCGGTGGCGACGGACGAGTGGGACGAATGCCTCGCCAAGGCCGCCTTCCTGGACGGCGGGCGCAGCGATGTCGATCTGATCGAGACCATGGCCTTCGATCCCGTCGACGGGATCCAGCATCTGGAGGAGCATCTCGCCCGGATGAAGGCGAGCGCGGCGGCGCTGGGCTTCACCTTCGACCGGCATGACGCGCGCAACGAGTTGCAGGCGGCGACCTTCCGACTGCGCGATACCCGGCGCATCCGGCTGTTGCTGGCGCGCAGCGGCGCGGTGGTGGTCGAGGTCGCGCCGCGTCCGGCGCCGTTCGACGGGGTGGTGCCGGTGCGGATCGTGCCGTTGCCCGTCGCCACGTCCGACCTGCGGCTGCGCCACAAGACCAGCGCGCGCGGCTTCTACGACTCGGCGCGGGCGGCGGCGGGCACGGCCGAGGTCGTGTTCGAGACGCCCGACGGCTATCTGACCGAGGGCAGCTATACCTCGCTGTTCGTCGCGCGCGGCGACAAGCTGGTGACGCCGCCGCTGGCGCAGGGGCTGCTGCCGGGCGTGCTGCGCGGCCATCTGATCGAGAGCGGTCGCGCGGTCGAGGGGCCGTTGACCCGTGCCGATCTGCAAGACGGATTCTTGCTTGGCAACGCGCTTCGCGGATTGTTTCGTGCACAGATGGTTGCGGATTGAGGCAGGAGGGCGCTAAAGCGCGCCCGCACTCTCCTGTCGCAAAGGTTCCGTTCCATGCAGCCCTCCGCCGCGCTCGGCCGTATCAGCCCGTCCCCCACGCTCGCCATCACCAGCCGCGTGATGGAGCTGAAGCGCGCCGGCGTCGATGTGATCGGGCTGGGCGCGGGCGAGCCCGATTTCGACACGCCCGACTTCGTGAAAGAGGCCGCGATCCAGGCGATTCGCGACGGCAAGACCAAATATACGAACGTCGACGGCACGCCGGAGCTGAAGGCCGCGATCGCACAGAAGTTCGCGCGCGACAACGGCCTGACCTACAAGGCCGATCAGATCAGCGTGAATGTCGGCGGCAAGCACACCCTGTTCAACGCGATGGTCGCGACGATCGATGCGGGCGACGAGGTGGTGATCCCCGCGCCCTATTGGGTCAGCTATCCGGACGTCGTCCAGTTCGCGGGCGGCGTGCCGGTGATCGTGAAGGCCGGGCCGGAACAGGGTTACAAGCTGACCCCGGAGGCGCTCGACGCCGCGATCACGCCCAGGACCAAGTGGGTCATCCTCAACTCGCCGTCCAATCCGACGGGCGCTGGCTATACCGCCGACGAGCTGAAGGCGCTGGGCGAGGTGATCCTTCGCCATCCGCATGTCTGGGTCTTCGCCGACGATATGTACGAACATATCGTCTATGACGGCTTCCGCTTCGCCACCATCGCGCAGGTCTGCCCCGAGCTGTACGAGCGCACGCTGACCGTCAACGGCTGTTCCAAGGCCTATGCGATGACCGGCTGGCGAATCGGCTATGCGGGCGGCGCGCCCTGGCTGATCAAGGCGATCGCCAAGCTCCAGTCGCAGTCGACCTCCAACCCGTGCTCTATCGCGCAGGCGGCGGCGACCGCGGCGCTGACCGGCGACCAGAGCTTCCTGGCCGAGCGCAATCTGGCGTTCCAGGCGCGGCGCGACATGGTCGTGTCGATGCTCAACGCAATCGACGGCATGACCTGCCCGACGCCCGAAGGCGCCTTCTACGTCTATCCGTCCTTTGCGCCGCTGATCGGCAAGACCACGCCCTCGGGCCGGTTGATCGACAGCGACGAGGCGTTTGTCGGCTATCTGCTCGACGATGCGAAGGTCGCGGCGGTGCAGGGCGCGGCGTTCGGCCTCTCGCCCGCGATGCGAATCAGCTATGCGACCTCGGACGCCCTGCTCAAGGAAGCGTGCACCCGCATCCAGACGGCCTGCGCCGCGCTGAAATAATTTCCCGCCCTTGCGGCGGTGCGAAAGCCCGTGGGTATGGCCAAAAGGCTGTACCTGCGGGCTTTTTCCTATCCCCATGTGCGCCGCAGCAATAAGGCCTAACTGTGGCATGAACGACACGTCCACGTGCCGTTAATGCTGTGTTTCTATAAATGCCATTGTCGGAAGGACGCGGATCGACCAGATGGCGCCCGGAAGATCGCCGCCCATTTGGGGGCGACCCGTTTTAGACAGGTGAAGACGAATGCGTGCCCTCCTCAAGTCCAGCTTCGTGTGGCAGTTCGCCGGCGGATTTGCGCTGGGTGCTCTGGGCCTCATCGTGCTTCACCCCGCCGAGGCGCCCAGCCGTTACGGTTCGGCCCCGGTCGAGGCGGTTCGCTAAGCGACGGGCCTGGCCTTCGACTTCGCGCAGGCGGAACGGAGGCCGGGAAAGCATGACGCAATCAGCCGTTCAGGCTGAGCGAAGTCAAAGCCCACGCTACAACGCCAGCCCCTGGCCGAACCCCAAAAACACCCCATATCCCGGCGATGCGCAATAGCCTCTGCATCGCCCTGGCCGCGACCGCGTTCGGAGCGGTCGCCTTGTCCTCGCTTCCCGCGCACGCCGAGCGTGCCGTGCCCTTGCCCAAGGCGACGCTCGACCTGCCCGCCGCACGGCGTCCGCAGGTGGCGGTCCTGGCGGGCGGCTGTTTCTGGGGCATGGAGGCGGTGTTCGAGCGGGTGAAGGGCGTGCGCGGCGTCACCGCGGGCTATGCCGGGGGCGGGGCGGCCGATGCCAATTATGCCGCCGTCTCGACCGAGCGGACCCGCCATGCCGAGGCGATCCGGATCACCTACGACCCCGCGCAGGTCTCCTATGCCACGCTGCTGCGCGTCTATTTCTCGATCGCGCACGACCCGACCCAGGTCGGCGGACAGGGGCCCGATCGCGGTCCCAGCTATCGCTCGGCGATCTTCGCCCAGTCGCCCGAACAGGCGCGGGTGGCACGCGCCTATATCGCGCAGCTGAGCCAGGCCCATGCCTTTGCCCGGCCGATCACCACGCGGATCGAGCAGGGGCGTTTCTTCCCCGCCGAGGCGGATCACCAGAATTTCTACGACCGCAATCCCGGCCATCCCTATATCGTCCGCTGGGACAAGCCCAAGGTGGCGGGCTTCCGCGCGGGCTTCCCCGATCTGGCGCGCGCGGGATAGGCTTCAGGCCGCGACCGGAAAGCGCAGCATCCGGTCGCGCACGGGCACCAGCGCCTCGGCCGGGCGACCGACCGCCTGGACGAGCGCGGGGTGGTCGACGTCCAGCCCCCCGGTCAGCGCCCCGAAGGCGGGCAGGACCAGCTTGCGCGCGGTGCCGACGAAACAGCGGCGCGCGACCATCTTGCCCCGGACGCGCAGGCGCAGCTTGGGATGGAAATGCCCCGACAGTTCGGGCCGCGTCTCGGCGGGATCGGCCTCGTGGCGCAGGATCAGCCCGTCGACCACCGCTTCGTCCATCACCGCGCCGCCGCAGCGATCGCGCAGCACAGGATCGTGATTGCCGGTGATCCACATCCACCGCGTCGCGCCGGTCAGCGACAGCAGCATCGCGCGCGCCTCGGGCAGCAGGCGGTCGCACCCCTCCGCATCGTGAAAGCTGTCGCCCAGACACCAGACCTCGCGCGCGCCGGTCTGGCGGACCAGCGCGGTCAGCTCGGTCAGTGTGGCGAGCGAATCATAGGGCGGCAGCATCTGCCCGCCCCCGGCATACCAGCTCGCCTTCTCCAGATGGAGATCGGCGACCAGCAGCGCTCCCCGCGCGGGCCAGAACAGCGCGCCATCGGCCAGGGCCTTGAACGCCTGGCCGCCGAACGAAAAGGGAACCATTTCCTGTCCATGCGCTTGACGCCTGGCAAGATCAAGCGATTGCAGCGGCTATGGGAAAGCCCTTGCGTCGGGCGCGCAGAAGCGTAAAGCGCGCCGTCCTTTTGGCACAGGGGGTTCCGGCGGACATGACGGGGACGGCGACCGATATGACGGGCATCCAGACCGCATCCGTAGAGTCGGCGGAGAGCGGCGCATCGTCGCATGCGCCCCATCCCGCGCTGGTCGCGCTGACCATCGGCGCGATCGGCGTCGTCTTCGGCGATATCGGCACCAGCCCGCTCTACGCCTTTCGCGAGGCGCTGGGCCAGTCGGCGGGCGACGGCATCGACCCCAGCGAGATTCTGGGCGTGCTCAGCCTGGCGCTCTGGTCGCTGATCCTGGTCGTGACGATCAAATATGTCGTCTTCCTGATGCGCGCCGACAATCAGGGCGAGGGCGGGGTGCTGGCGCTGGCCGCGCTCGCCCGGCGCGCGACCGGCGTGCGGTCGCGCGTCGCGCTGGTGCTGGGCGCGGCGGGCGCTTCGCTCTTTTATGGTGACGCGATCATCACGCCCGCGCTGTCGGTGCTGTCGGCGATGGAGGGGCTGCGCACCATTCCCGCCGCCGCGACGATCTTCGACGAGAATATCATCCGGCTGTGCACCATCGTCATCCTGGTCGTGCTCTTCTGCATCCAGTCGCGCGGGACCGCGCAGGTGTCGAAGCTGTTCGGCCCGATCTGCATCCTGTGGTTCCTGGTCATCGGCGGGCTGGGCGTCTGGCATATCGCCGACGAGCCCTCGATCGCGCGGGTTGTCTGGCCGGGCTACGGCGTCAGCTTCCTGGCGAGCCACGGGCTGGTCGGGCTGTTCGTGCTGGGCGCGGTGTTCCTGACCGTGACCGGGGCCGAGGCGCTGACCGCCGATATGGGCCATTTCGGACGGCTGCCCATCCGCATCGGCTGGTTCTCGCTGGTCCTGCCCGCGCTGGCGCTCAACTATCTGGGGCAGGGGGCGTTCGCGCTGTCGACGCTGGAACAGGCGGCGGCGAGCGGCCAGCCCTTCGCCAACCAGGACTGGTTCTTCCTGATGGCGCCCGAGCCGTTGCGCCCCGCGCTGATCGTGCTGGCGGGCCTTGCCACCGTGATCGCGGCGCAGGCGGTGATCACCGGCGCCTTCTCGCTGACCCAGCAGGCGATCCAGCTGGGGCTGTTGCCGCGCCTGCGCGTCCGCCAGACCTCGGCCGATTTCCGGGGGCAGATCTATCTGCCCGCGATCAACTGGATGCTGTTGTTCGGCGTGCTGGTGCTGGTGATCCAGTTCAAGACCTCCTCGGCGATGGCGGCGGCCTATGGCATCGCGGTGACGGGCACGATGGTCGTGACCACCTGCCTGGCCTATCTGGTGGTGCGGCATCGCTGGGGCTGGTCGCGCGGCGTTGCGGTGGCGGCGCTGTTGCCCTTCCTGGCGCTCGACCTCGTCTTCTTCGGCGCGAACATCCTGCGCGTGATCGAGGGGGGCTGGGTGCCGCTGCTGGTCGGTGTGGGCGTCGGGCTCATCATCCACACCTGGGTGCGCGGGCGGGGCATCGTCTCGGCCTTCGAGAAGCGGCAGGCGATTCCGCTCGCCGACCTTGCCGCCGCGCTCGCCAAGCGGCCGCCCGAGCGGGTGGCGGGGACCGCCGTGTTCCTGACCGCCAACCCCGCCTCGGCCCCCGGCGCGCTGCTCCACAATCTGAAGCATAACAAGATCCTGCACGCGCAGAATCTGGTGGTGACGATCCGCACCGCCGACCGTCCGGTGGTCCCGCCCGAGCGGCGCGCGCATGTCGAGCGGCTGGACGACAATTTCGCGACCGTCACGCTGACCTATGGCTTCATGGAAACGCCCGACGTACCGCGCGACCTGAAGGACCTGGGCGTCGAGACCCGGCATTCGGGGCTGGACCCGATGAAGACCAGCTATTTCATCGGCCGCAACACGCTCAAGCCCGAAGCGGAAAAGGGCATGCCCCCTTGGCAGGACCGGGTGTTCATGTTCCTGCAGCGCAACGCCAGCGACCCGACCGACTTCCTGCGGATTCCGCCGGGCAAGGTCCTCGAACTGGGCGAGCAGGTCACGGTCTAGGGTCTGGCCCTCCCCAGGCTCGCCTGGGGAGGGCCAGCGGTTACAGCGTGACCTTGGGTGGTTTGGCGGCCTCGACCGCCACGAGGATCATCTTTTCCCAGATGGCGGGATCGCCCGCATCGGCCATCGCCTGATCGGGCTCGCGCAGCGTGCGCAGCACCGCCAGCGCATCGGCCATATGCTCGCGCCAGTGATCGTCGACGAGACGCCCGGCGGACTCGGCATCGCCCCCCGCATTGGCGCTGAGCCGCTGGCCGCACAGCACGCGTGCGATGCGTTCGGCGGCGGGGGTGTGGGCAATATCCATGGCAATCTCTCCTGACGCGTGGAAATCGTTACGCGATCAACGCGGGAGAGGCGGGAATGGTGCCAGCGGCTGGGGCCGGGCACGCCCCTCCCGCTTGCGGGAGGGGATGGGGGAGGGAATGCCACAAGCGACAGTCTCGGTGAGACTTCCATGCCCTCCCCAACCCCTCCCGCCTGCGGGAGGGGCCAAGAAGGCGGTCAGCCCTGGGCGCCGCGACCCGCACCGCCGCCGGAGCGGCCGCCACGACCGCGGCCACCGCCGCCCGGACCGCCAGCTCCGCCACCGCCGCCACGACGGCGCGGCTGGCGACCCTGGGGTGCGCGCGAGTCGGTCGCGCGCGGGGAATGCGTGGCGCGCGGCCGCGCCGGATCACGCGGACGGTCGACGCGCGGCGCGGGATCGGCGCCGATCGCCTTGACGCGCTGCGACTTGATCGTCTCGGCGCGCTTCACGAAATCGGCGGGCAGCGGGACGACGGTGATCTTCTGCCGCGTCAGCTTCTCGATGTCCTTCAGATACGGACGCTCATCCTCGGCGCAGAAGGCGATGGCCATGCCCGAACGGCCCGCACGCGCGGTGCGGCCGATGCGGTGGACATATTGCTCGGCGACATTGGGCAGCTCGAAGTTGAAGACGTGGCTGACGCCCGGAATGTCGATGCCGCGCGCGGCGATGTCGGTCGCCACCAGCACGCGGGTCTGGCCCGAGCGGAACTCGCCCAGCGCGCGCTCGCGCTGGCCCTGGCTTTTGTTGCCATGGATCGCGTTGGCGGCGATGCCGTTGCCCGCCAGCAGCTTCACGACGCGGTCGGCGCCATGCTTGGTGCGGGTGAAGACCAGCGCCAGCTCGATCGCGGGATCGGCGAGCAGGATGGTCAGCAGCGCCTGCTTTTCCTGCTGCGTCACGAACGTCACCGACTGGTCGACGCGCTCGGCGGTGGTCGACACCGGGGTCACGGTGACGGTCGCGGGATTGTCGAGGAACTTGTCGGCCAGGTCGCGGATCGCGGCGGGCATGGTGGCCGAGAAGAACAAGGTCTGGCGCTTGCGCGGGATCATCTTCACGATGCGGCGCAGCGCGTGGATGAAGCCCAGGTCGAGCATCTGGTCGGCTTCGTCCAGCACCAGGATCTCGATCATCGACAGGTTCAGGAAGCCCTGCTCGACCAGGTCGATCAGGCGGCCCGGCGTCGCGACCAGGATGTCGACGCCGCGTGACAGGTCCTGACGGTTCTTGTTCAGGCTGGTGCCGCCAAAGACGGTCGCGACCGCCAGCTTGGAGAATTTGGCATAGCCCTTCGCATTCTCGGCGATCTGGCTGGCCAGTTCGCGGGTCGGGGCGAGCACCAGCATCCGGCAATGGGTCGGCAGGACCCGCTTGTTCGCCTCGACCAGCCGCTGGATCGACGGCAGCACGAATGCGGCGGTCTTGCCGGTGCCGGTCTGCGCGATGCCCAGCAGGTCGCGGCCTTCGAGCAGCGTCGGGATCGAGTCGCGCTGGATCGGGGTGGGTTCGGAATAGCCCTTGGCTTCGAGCGCGCGGACGAGCGGCTCGGCAAGGCCGAGTTCGGAAAACGACATGAAATGACTTTCTGACATGGGCGCGCGAGTCACGAAGGGCCGCGAGAGGCGGCGCCGGGGTTGATGACACCCCGCGTGACAAGGGAAGCCTGGAGACAGGGTCGGGGCGGAGCCGGGACTGGAGAGTCCGTTCACGCTGCAAGTGGACGCCTTCGACGGGTGAGCATGTGCGCCCCGCCTTGCGAAAAGTCAAGTTTCGGGCAGGATCATTGTCACGGTGCGTGACAACCGCGGGCGGATGGTTACATCCGATACCAGTTAGCGAAGAGGAGTCCTGCATGAAACTCGCCAGTCTCAAGGGTGGTCGCGACGGCAAGCTGGTCGTCGTGTCGAGCGATCTCGCCTGGTATGCCGATGCCGGCCATATCGCCCCGACCTTGCAGGCCGCTCTCGACGACTGGAATGTCGTCGCCCCCGCGCTGGCCAATCTGGCGACCGACCTCGACCATGAGGTGATCCCGCGCGAGCGATTCCATGAGCATGACGCCGCCTCGCCCCTGCCGCGCGCCTATCAATGGGCGGACGGATCGGCCTATGTGAATCACGTCGCGCTCGTCCGCCAGGCGCGCGGGGCGGAACTGCCCGACAGCTTCTGGCACGATCCGCTGATGTATCAGGGCGGGTCGGACGGATTCCTGGCGCCGCGCGACGCGATCCCGCTGGCCGACGAAAGCTGGGGCTGCGACTTGGAGGGCGAGGTCATCGTCGTCACCGGCGACGTGCCCATGGGGGTAAGCCGCGAGGACGCGCTGGCGGCGATCCGGCTGGTCGGGCTGACCAACGACGTGTCGCTGCGCGGGCTGATCCCCGGCGAACTGGCCAAGGGCTTCGGGTTTTTCCAGTCCAAGCCCGCTTCGGCCTTTTCGCCGGTCTTCGTGACGCCCGAGTCGCTGGGTGACTGGTGGCGCGACGGCAAGCTGCACCGGGTGCTCAAGGTCGATCTCAACGGCCAGCCCTTCGGCCGCGCGGATGCGGGGCAGGACATGACCTTCGACTTCGGCACGCTGGTCGCCCATGCCGCGAAGACGCGCGCGCTGGGGGCGGGGACGATCATCGGTTCGGGCACCGTGTCCAACCGCGACGCCGATGGCGGGCCGGGCAAGCCCGTTGCCGAGGGCGGCGTCGGCTATAGCTGTATCGCCGAGCTGCGCATGATCGAGACGATCCGGGGCGGCGAGCCCGTCACGCCGTTCCTGAAGAAGGGCGATACCGTCCGCATCTGGATGGAGGACGACCGCCACCATCCGATCTTCGGCGCGATCGAGCAGACGGTCGGCTGATCCCAATCCTCCCCATCTTGGATGGGGAGGGGGACCGCCCGGCACAGCCGGGTGGTGGAGGGGCGACGGCGCCCCTCCACCACCGCTTCGCGGTGGTCCCCCTCCCCAAGCACAGCTTGGGGAGGATTGGACTTACTCCACCAGCGCGTCGATCGCCTCGGCCATGTCGATGTCGCGCGCCGACAGGCCGCCCGCGTCATGGGTGGTCAGCACGATGTCGACCCGGTTCCACACATTCGACCATTCGGGATGATGGTCCGCCTTCTCCGCCAGCAGCGCCACGCGGGTCATGAAGCCAAACGCCTCGTTGAAATCGGCGAAGACGAAACGGCGGCTGATCGCGTCGCGTCCCTCGTCCCAGTCCCAGTCGGGCAGGCCGTCCAGCGCCTCGTCCCGGTCCAGCTCGCTCAGCCGCTCCACCATTGCCGTCCCCTTGCTTCTCTTGTTCTTTTGACCGGCACAGCGGTATGACGACGCGCATGAGCGGGCAAGACGGGATCGGCGCGGCACCGGGGGCCGATGTGATCGAGGCGATCGCGCGCGACGCCATCGCGCGCCTTCCCGCGGCGTTCGCGGCGCATCTGGGCGATGTGGTGCTGATCGTCGAGGAATTCGCCGATGACGAGACGCTGGCCGCGCTGGGGCTCGACCATCCGCTCGACCTGACCGGCCTGTATCACGGGCGGCCGGTGGGCGAGAAGAGCAGCATGGATTCGGGCGCGCTGCCCGACCGCATCCATCTCTATCGCCGCGCGATCCTGGACGAATGGGTCGAGACGGGGGTGCGGCTGGACGATCTGGTCGTGCATGTGACGATCCATGAGATCGGCCATCATTTCGGCCTGTCGGACGAGGATATGCACGCGCTCGAAGAGGCGATGGACGGTCCGGCCGCGTGATATTGCAGCTGTCCCAAGTCGCCTGCGCGCGCGGCGGGCGGCTGTTGTTCGCCGGGCTTTCGCTGGCGCTGGGCCCCGGCGGCGCAGCGCTCGTCACCGGCCCAAACGGCATCGGCAAGTCCAGCCTGCTACGTCTCGCCGCCGGGCTGATCGCCCCGTTCGAGGGGCATGTCGTGCGAAGCGGGCGGGCGGCGCTGATGGCCGAGGATCTGGCGCTCGACCTGGACAGGCGCCTCGTCGATGCGCTGTCCTTCTGGGCGAAGCTGGATGGCGGCGACCAGACATCCGCGCGGGTGGCCACGGCGCTGGCCGAGGTCGGGCTGGCGACACTGGCCGAGGTGCCGGTGCGGCTGCTGTCCACCGGGCAGCGGCGGCGCGCGGCGCTGGCGCGGGTGCTGGCGGCCGATGCGCCGCTCTGGCTGCTGGACGAGCCGGGCAATGGGCTGGATGCCGCCGGGATCGCGATGCTCGAACAGGCCATTGCCCGCCACCGCGCCGGGGGCGGGGCGGTGCTGCTCGCCACGCATCAGACGCTCGCCTTGCCCGATGCCGAGCCGGTCCTGCTGGCCGAGAGGGTTCCGGCATGACGATCATCGGCACGCTGATCGCGCGCGATGTGCGGCGCGGCTATGCCGGGGGCGGGGCGGGGCTGGTCAGCGGCTTCTTCCTGTTGGCGGTCATCCTCTTTCCCTTCGCCATCGGGCCCGACCGGGCGATGCTGGCGCGGATCGGTGCGGGCGCGATCTGGGTGGCGGCGCTGCTCGCGGCGCTGTTGCCGGTCGAGCGGCTGGTCGCGCCCGATTGCGAATCGGGCTGGTTCGACCAAGTCGCGGTGCGCGGCCTGTCGCTGCCGCTCGTCATGGGGGTGCGGATCATGGGGCACTGGCTGGCCTTTGCGCCGCCGCTGATGCTCGCGGCGCTGCTCGCGGCCGGGCTGTTCGGGCTGGACGGCGCGGCGCTGGTCCGGGTCGAGGCGGGGCTGCTGCTCGGCACGCCGGGGCTGGCCGCGCTGGCGGTGGCGACGGGCGCGCTGACCGCCGGGCTGCGCGGCGCGGGCGGCGTGGCGGGGCTGCTGCTGTTGCCGCTCGCCCTGCCGCTGCTGATCTTCGGCGCGGGCGGCGGCGATATGGGGGCGATGAAGCTCCTGGCGGCCTGTTCGCTGCTGCTGGTGGCGGGAGCGCCCTGGCTGGCGGCGGCGGCGGTCCGGTCGGTGCGGGACTGACATCATGGCAGACGCCCAGGTGATCGCGCGGGCCTTCGACGCGGCGGCGGCCTATGACGCGCATGCGGTGGTGCAGCGGCAGGTCGCCGACTGGCTGGCCGAGCGGATCGTCGCGGTCGCGCCGCCCGGCCCGCGCGTGCTGGAGGTGGGATGCGGCACCGGCTTCCTGACTGGCGCGGTGCGGCCCCGGCTGGAGGGGGCCGACTGGCTGATGACCGACATCGCCCCCGCCATGCTGGCGCGCGGACTGGCGGGGCAGCCGGGCGCGCGGGGGCGGGTGATGGACGGCGAGCATCCCGACCTGCCCGACGAAGCGCCGTTCGACCTGATCGTCAGCAGTCTGGCGGTTCAGTGGTTCGCCGATCTGGCCAGTGGGTTGCAGCGGCTGGCGGGCCTGCTGCGCCCCGGTGGGCGGATGCTGGTGACGACGCTGGTCGAGGGGACGTTCGCGGCCTGGCACGAGGCGCACCGGGCGGAGGGATTCGCGGCGGGGAGTCCGGTCTATCCGCCGGTCGGGTCGCTGGGTTGGCCGGTCGAGACCCGGCGGTTCGAGCAGCGGCACGGCTCTGCGGCCGCGTTCATGCGCGCGCTCCGGGCGATCGGTGCGGGAACGCCGCGCGAAGGGCACCGACCGATCCCGCCGGGCGCGATGCGGCGGATCGCGAAGCGGTTCGAGGCTGGGGGTGCGGTGGCGACCTATGAGGTGGCGCTGATCGAAATTGTCGCCCCGCAACCCTCGCTACGTTCGTGCTGAGCGAAGTCGAAGCGCACGCCCCGCCGCTATGACCGCGCGTGGCCTTCGACTTCGCTCAGGCTGAACGGAGGTTGGGAAGGGGCGTGAGGGGCAGGAGGGTGTGTCTTTACCGGCTCCACCGCGCCCAGATGGCGGTGGGCAGGGTCAGCCCGCGGGCTTCCTCGCGCACGCCGAGTTCGCCGCATTCGACCTTGCCGGGCAGGTCGGCCATCACCTGGCGCATCATCTCGCCGATCGCCATTGCCGACATGCGCACCGCATACACCGTCAGGAACAGGAAGCGCGAATCACCGTCCAGCAGCTGGCGGCAATTGGCGATCAGGCCGGGCAGGTCTTCCTCCAGCCGCCAGACCTCGCCCTCCGGCCCGCGTCCGTATTTGGGCGGGTCGAGCAATATGCCGTCATAGCGCCGTCCGCGCCGCACCTCGCGCGCGACGAACTTGGCGGCGTCGTCGATGATCCAGCGGACCGGCGCATCGCCCAGGCCCGACAGCATCGCATTGCTCCGCGCCGCCTCGACCGATTTCTTCGACGCGTCGACATGCACCATCTTCGCGCCCGCGCTGGCCATCGCCAGCGTGCCGACGCCGGTATAGCCGAACAGGTTCATGCATTCGGGCTCGGCCAGCCCGTCGACCTGCTCGCGCATCCAGCTCCAGACCGGGGCCATGTCGGGGAAGAAGCCCAGATGGCGGAACGGTGTATTCTGCGCGGTGAAGCGTACCTCGTTCCACTTTAGCGGCCAGCCCTCGCGCGGGACCGGCTCGTTGAAATTCCAGCGGCCGCCGCCATCCTCGTCGGAGCCGGGCACGAACTCGGCCGCCGCGCGCCAGTCGCTGGTCGCCGGGGCCCACATCGCCTGGGGTTCGGGGCGGATGAAGCGGAACCGGCCATAGCGTTCCAGCTTGCGACCA
The DNA here is from genome assembly GCF_030818415.1 of Sphingomonas sp. SORGH_AS_0950. Classification (NCBI taxonomy): domain Bacteria; kingdom Pseudomonadati; phylum Pseudomonadota; class Alphaproteobacteria; order Sphingomonadales; family Sphingomonadaceae; genus Sphingomonas; species Sphingomonas sp. SORGH_AS_0950. Next base: position 2,374,593 of record NZ_JAUTAE010000001.1, on the reverse strand, counting down.
TGGCCGGAGTCGACCAGCCCGTAATCCGCCCAGGGCTCGCCGATCATCGTTTCGAGTTTCATGGGATGCGCGTTAGCGCAAACCATGCCCGTCGATAAAGGCCGTCACCGCGTCGAAGGTGGCAGGCAGGGTGGTGAAGCGTTCCTCGCGCTCGAACAGGTCGCCGACGCGGGGGGGCAGCGGGGGCCGCACCCCGGTCGCGCGCTCGACCGCGTCGGTGAACTTGGCCGGATGCGCGGTGGCCAGCGTCACGACGGGCACCGCAACGTCGCTCGCCCGTGCGGCGGACAGCGCGATGGCGGTGTGCGGATCGAGGATCTGCCCGGTCGACTCGGCGGCCCAGCGCATCGCGCGGCTCATATCGTCGGCATCGACCCGCGCGCTGGTGAAGAGCGGGGCGATATTCTGGCTCTGCGCATTGGTCAGCCGCATCGCGCCCGACGACTCGAAGCCCTTCATCTGCGCCGCCAGCGCCGCGCCGTCGCGGCCGTTCGCATCGAACAACAGCCGCTCGAAATTGGAGCTGACCTGGATGTCCATCGACGGCGTGGCGGTCGCCTGCACCTGACCCTTGGAATAGTCGCCCGAGGACAGCGCGCGGTGGAGGATGTCGTTGACGTTGGTCGCGACGATCAGCCGCTCGACCGGCAGGCCCATGCGCGCCGCGACATAGCCGGCGAACACGTCGCCGAAATTGCCGGTCGGCACCGAAAAGGCGATGCGCTTGCCCGGCGCGCCCAGCCGGACGGCGGCGTAGAAATAATAGACGACCTGCGCCATCAACCGCGCCCAGTTGATCGAGTTGACCGCCGACAGGGTATGGCGATCGGCAAAGGCGCGGTCGTTGAACATCGCCTTCACCAGCGCCTGCGCGTCGTCGAAATTCCCCTCGATCGCGATATTGTGGACATTGGGGGCGAGGACCGTGGTCATCTGCCGCCGCTGGATCTCGGTCACGCGGCCCGCCGGGTGCAGCATGAAGATGTCGATATTGGCGCGCCCCGCCACCGCGTCGATCGCCGCCGATCCGGTATCGCCGCTGGTCGCGCCGACGATGGTCAGCCGGGTGTCGGTGCCGCGCAGGAACCGCTCGAACAACAGCCCCAGCATCTGGAGCGCCACATCCTTGAACGCCAGCGTGGGGCCGTGGAACAGCTCCAGCAGCCATTGGTCATGGTCGAGCTGGACCAAAGGCGTGACGGCGGCGTGCGAGAAACGGCCATAGGCGGCGTCGCACAGGTCCTGGAGTTCCTGCGGCGTCAGGCTGTCGCCGACGAAGGGCGCCATGATCTTCGCGGCGGTCTGCGCATAGGACAGCCCCGCCAGCCCCTCGATCTCTTCGGGGGTCAGGGTCGGCCAGGCTTCGGGAACATAGAGCCCGCCATCGCTGGCGAGACCGGCCAGGGTCGCACCCCGGAAATCGAGGACGGGGGCGGAGCCGCGGGTACTGTGATAGCGCATGATGCGGTGCGGCTTAACCGTGTGTGTCGGTCACCACAACCATTCGATTGCGCCGAACGACCGCCAAAGCATAGATAATTGCGGCGATGGCGGCGAACAGGAACCATTGCACGGCATAGGCCAGGTGATTGTTGGGCACCGCGTCGATATCGGGGCTGGGGTTGGGCTCCAGTCCGGCGGCCGGGCTGTCCGCGACCAGCAGCATGGCTTGCGGCCGGTGGTCGAAGGCCGACTGGATCAGCGAGCCACCGTCGGGGGCGTGGGCGACATAGCCCGTCACCCGGCCGCCGGGCCAGGCGATCGCCTTGCGCGGATCATGGGTGGTGCCCAGCTGTACCTGCATCGCGCCGTGCTGCACCGAACAGGTCGCGATCAGCCGGAACCCCGCCGCCCCGGCCCCGGCGCGGCGCACCGTGACGGGCGGTCGACACTCGGCGACGGTGCGGCGGAAGAGCAGGCTGTCGTCGGGGAACAGCGGAAAGGCGATGGGCGGCCTGGCGGGGTTGGCGGCCAGCTGCGCCAGATAGGCCCGCTTCTGCGGCAACCGGTCGAGCAACTGCCACAGCCCCAGCGCGACCATCGCCGCGACCGCCAGCCCGACGACCAGCGTGGGCAGGACCGGCACCCGCTTCATGCGTCGTCGTCCGCGTCGGGTCTGGCGACCGCGCCCTCGCGCGCTTCGTTGCGATATTCGGCGGCCATCAGCGCCCCCTTGGCGACGCGCAGGGTATAGACGACGCCGATGGCGGTCAGCGGCAGCCAGATCAGCATGTGCAGCCAGAGCGGCGGATGCAGCGTCAGCTCGACCGCGATCGCCGCGATGGTGATGACCGTGCCCAGGATCAGCGTCAGGAAGGCGGCGGGCCCATCGCCGACATTGAAGCGGGTGAAATCCAGCCCGCACGCCGCGCAGGTTTCGGCGAAGGTCGTCACCTGTTTCGAGAAGAGCGGCCCGGCAAACAAATGGGGCTGGCCGCAACGCGGACACAGCCCCCCGAATGCGGCCTGCGCGATGGTGGGCGGCGTAAACTCAGCCACTATGGACCGGCGCGCCCCAGCCACCCCAGACATAGATGGTGACGAACAGGAACAGCCACACCACGTCGACGAAATGCCAGTACCAGGCCGCCGCCTCGAACCCGAAATGCTGGCGCGGGGTGAAGTCGCCGCGATAGGCGCGGATCAGGCAGACGATCAGGAAGATAGTGCCGACGATGACGTGGAACCCGTGGAACCCGGTCGCCATGAAGAAGGCCGCGCCATAGTTGATCCCCTTGAAGGGGAAGGGCGCGTGGACATATTCATAGGCCTGGATCGAACTGAAGATCAGGCCCAGCACGACCGTCAGCCACAGCCCCTTCAGCACCCCGTCGCGGTCGCCGACGCCCAGCACGCCCCACAGGCCGCGCTTCTCGCCGCCGCGCTGGTTGTGGATCAGCGCATGGTGCGCCCAGGTCACGGTGGTGCCGCTGGTCAGCAGGATCAGCGTGTTGAGCAAGGGCAGCTTGAAGGCGTCGATCACCTCCAGCCCCTTGGGCGGCCAGGTTGCGGCGATGGCGGCGGCGCCCTCGGTCGCGCGCTCCACCTGTCCGTCGACGAAGCTCATCGCGGTCGGGAACAGCGCGAAGTCGAAAAAGGCCCAGAACCAGCCGACGAAGAACATCACCTCCGACGCGATGAACAGGATCATGCCGTATCGGAAATGCAGCTGGACGACCGGGGTGTGGTCGCCATGATGCGCCTCGCGCACGACATCGGCCCACCAGCTGCCCATGCAGAACAGCACCGCCGCCAGCCCTGCCAGGAACGCCCAGCCGCCGCCGGGCGCGCTGTGCATCCACATGATCGCGCCCGAGGCCATGAGCAGCGCCGACATCGAACTGGCCAGCGGCCAGGGGCTCGGCGGCAGGATATGATAGTCGTGGTTCTTCGCGCCAGCCATGATCCCGTCCCTATGTTTCTCTTTTGAAGGGGAGGCTAACCCGCTTTCTTCCCCGAATCCACCGGGTAAAATGTGTAGGACAGGGTGATGGTCTCTATGTCGCGCGCGTCCGGGTCGTTCAGGATCTTGGGGTCGATGAAGAAGATCACCGGCATCCGCGCCGTCTCACCGGGTTGCAGCGTCTGCTGGGTGAAGCAGAAGCACTGGATCTTGGTGAAATAGCGGCCCGCCTGGTCGGGCGTCACGTTGAAGGTCGCGGTGCCGGTGACGGGCACCTTCGCATTGTTGGTCGCGGTGAAGAACACCATGTCGCGCGCGCCGATATCGACCGTCTCGTGCGGGTTTTCGGGCTTGAAGGTCCAGGCCAGCCGCGAGGAGACATTGGCGTCGAAATCGACGCGGATCTGGCGGTGGACGCTGCCCGGCGCGGCGGCCCCGCGCTGGGTCGTGCCCTGATAGCCCGTCACCTGGCAGAACATGCGGTAGAGCGGGACGCTGGCAAAGGCGAGGCCGGTCATGAACACCACGCCGAACAGCGCGAACGCGACCGTCCGGGCCTGGCGCGTCAGCCGCATCAGTGCATCCCCGACCGGATCTTCGACAGGGTGATGAAGAAGATCAGCACGACCAGGAAGCCGAGCAGCAGGGCCATCACCATGGCACGGGCGCGCTGCTTGGCGCGAATCCGATTCGAATCGTCAGGCGTCATGCCCAACGATCCACCACCAGCGCGCCGAAGAGAAGGAAAAGATAGAGGATCGAATATTTGAACAGCCGCTTTTCGGGCTTCATCGCATCGTCGGGCCGGGTGTGGCGAAAGGCGACCACCGCGGCATAGGCGGCGAAGATCGCCGTCCCGACGCTGGCGATCGCGCCATAGATCGCACCCGTCAGGCCCAGCGGCCAGGGGGCGACGGCGGCGATGGCCATCGGGATGGTGTAGAGCCCGATCTGCGCCCGCGTCACCCGCTCGCCTGCGACGACGGGCAGCATCGGCACGCCCGCATTGGCGTAATCGGTCTTCACGAAGAGCGCGAGCGCCCAGAAATGCGGCGGCGTCCACAGGAAGACGAGGCTGAACAGCAGGAAGGGCAGCAGCGCCACTTCGCCGGTCGCGGCGGCCCAGCCGATCAGCGGCGGAAACGCCCCCGCCGCGCCGCCGATGACGATATTCTGCGGCGTCCGCCGTTTCAGCCAGACGGTATAGACGAGGACATAGAACAGGATCGAGACGGTCAGGATGCCGGCGGCGACGTAATTGACCGCCAGCCCCATCAGCAACACCGAGAAACAGGCCAGCCCCACCCCGAAATGCAGCGCCGACTCGCGGGTCATCCGACCGGCAGGCAGGGGACGCTTGGCGGTGCGCTTCATCAGCGCATCCAGGTCCGCCTCATACCATTGGTTGAGCGCCCCCGCCGCCCCTGCGCCAAGCGCGATGCACAATATGGCGGTGAAGCCGATCACCGGATCGACCCCCACCGGCGCGGCCAGCATTCCGCACAGGCCGGTGAACACGACCAGCGTCATCACCCGCGGCTTGGTCAGGGCGAGGAAGTCGCGCCAGTCGGCGGGCACGAAAACGGAAGAGGGAATGCTGGACATGGGAGTCCCGCATATAGGGCTTGGCGGGGAGGGGGGCAATCGAAGCGTCTTTGCCGGGGCTGGGGGGAGTCCCATCAAGGTCAGCCCCTGGATCATTCCCTCCCCCGCCTGCGGGAAGGGAGAAGAATATGAACTCGCCCGCCAAGAGCGCACCCCCTCCCGCAAGCGGGAGGGGGACGGGGGGAGGGCCGGAGGTCTCACCGAGACCACCGCCCGTGGCCTGCCCTCCCCCATCCCCTCCCGCCTGCGGGAGGGGCGTGCCCAGCATTGAGGGCGTAGCCTAAACCGGCCTCAGCCCTTCAGCGTCGCCATGTCGATGACGAAGCGATATTTCACATCGCTCTTCTGCATCCGGTCATAGGCGGTGTTGACCTCGTCCATCGCGATCATCTCGATATCGGCGGTCAGGCCGTGTTGGTGGCAGAAGTCCAGCATCTCCTGCGTCTCGGCGATGCCGCCGATCAGCGAGCCCGCCAGCGACCGGCGGCGGAAGACCAGATTGCCGACCGAGGGCGACGGGTGCGGCGAGTCGGGCACGCCGACCAGCGTCATCGTCCCGTCGCGCTTCAGCAGGACGAGGAACTGGTCCAGGTCGTGCGGGGCCGCCACGGTGTTCAGGATGAAGTCGAAGCTGTTCGCATGTTCGGCCATCTGATCGGCGTCCTTCGACACGATCAGGTCCTTGGCGCCCAGCCGCCTGGCATCCTCGGCCTTGTTCGGCGAGGTCGAGAAGACATAGACCTCAGCCCCCATCGCGGCGGCGATCTTCACGCCCATATGGCCCAGGCCGCCCAGGCCCACGATGCCGACCTTCTGGCCCGGCCCGACCTTCCAGTGGCGCAAGGGGGAATAGGTGGTGATCCCGGCGCACAGCAGCGGCGCGACGGCGGCCAGATCGGCATCGTCATGGTTGATCTTCAGGACGAAGCCTTCCTTGACCACGATATGGTCGGAATAGCCGCCAAAGGTATGGCCGCCCAGCACGGGGTCGGGGCCGTTATAGGTGCCGACGAAGCCGGTCGTCTCGCAATATTGCTCCTCGCCGTCATGGCAGGACGGGCAATGGCCGCAACTGTCGACCATGCAGCCGACGCCGACCAGATCGCCGACCTGGTACTTGGTCACGGCATCGCCGACGGCGGTCACGCGCCCGACAATCTCATGGCCCGGCACGCACGGATATTGGGTGCCCGCCCATTCGCTCCGCGCGGTGTGCAGGTCGGAATGGCAGACCCCGCAATAGAGGATGTCGATCGCGACATCGTCGCCCTGCGGATCGCGACGCTCGAAGGAAAAGGGCGCGAGCGGGGTCTCGGCCGACTGGGCGGCATAGCCCTTGGCGGGAGTGGGCATGGAAGCTCCTCTGGAAATCTGTGACGCGACCGAAGGATCGCGGCGCCCATATGGGGCGGGCGGAGTCGCGTGCCAGCCAAGAGAAGGGCAAGTTTTTCCGATCGTTGATGATCGGATAATCGCCGGAATGCAGGATGTTATATTATCACTATTCTATCAGCGGCCATGCTGTGGGGGGCAAAGATTGTCCGGAACCGGCCGGGAAAGGCGGTATTCCGGCCCCGATCCTATCCCATGAATCCCTGGTTCCAGGTCGAGGCGTCGTAATTGCCGATATTGGGAAGCACGGTCCGCAAGCCGCCCGAGTCGATCCCGAACCACCCGGCCAGCGTCGCGGCATATTGGTCGACCGACATGGTGGGCAGCAAGCGGCCCTGCCCGACATCGTCGCTGCTGTTGATGCCGACGATCGGCGCCTTGCCATAGAAGCGCTGGCCCCGCACCGCGCCGCCGACCACGAAATGCATGCCGCCCCAGCCATGGTCGGAACCGTCGTCATTGGATTGCAGCGTCCGCCCGAAGTCGGAGGCGGTGAAGCTGGTCACCTGGTTGGCGACGCCCATCGCGGCGGTGGTGTCGTAAAAGGCCTTCATCGCCGCCGACACCTTGGCGAGCAGCCCCGGATGCTGCGCGACCAGATTGTCGTGCAGGTCGAACCCGCCCATCGAGACGAAGAAGACCTGCCGCTTCAGCCCCAGCGTCTGGCTGATCGCGATCATCCGCGCGACCATCTTCAACTGGTCGGCCAGCGCGTTGCCGGAGGGGAAGAGCGGGAAATTGGCGGCGGGCGCCCCGGCCAGCGCGCTGCTCAACTGCGCCTGGATGTCGAGCGCGCGCTTGCTGATCCGGGCATGTTCGCTAGCCATCGCAAAGCCCGGCTCGGTGGTCATCAGCCCGCGCAGCGTGTCGAGCGCCGACGACGAGCCATAGAGCGTCCGGCTGCCGCCGAGCAGCGCCACCGGCCCGCCCGTGCCCACCGCATATTGGATCGCGCTGCGCCCGGTCAGATAGACGGCATTGCCGCTGGTGTTGATGCAGGTCAGCGCGGCGGCGCCGTTGCCGCTCTGGAACACGTCGCCGATCCGCCCGCCCCAGCCGCTCGTCGCGCCCTCAGGGGTCGAGGCCTGGAAGAAGCTCTGCTGGTCGTTGTGGCTGAACAGCTTAGGCGGCAGCCTGACGGTGCGGTTGGCATATTGCGTCTTGGTCGTCGGTTCGACCAGCGTGCCGACGTTCAGCGCCACCGCCATCTTGCCCGCCGCGAACAGCTGGCTCATCTCGGGCATCGATGGCGACAGCGCATAGGCGCGGCCCCCCGGCAGCGCGATAGCGGGATTCAGGACGCTGCCCGCCAGCGCGTCGCGCTGATAGGCGATATTGGCGCGCGCCGCGCGATAGGCCGCGAAGCTGGTCTCGTCATAGGGGACGAGCGTGTTGGCATAGTCGTTGCCCCCGTACAGGAAGACGCAGACCAGCGCCTTATAGTCCGACGCGGTGGCCGCCGCCGCCTCGCCGATCGCGGCCAGGCTGGTGACGAAGGGGGTGGCCGTACCCGCCAGGCCGAGCAGCGCGCTGCGCTTCAGAAAGGCCCGTCGGGATTGATCGTGGATCATGCTCATCACCGCAGGGTCAGATAGTCGGGGGAGGCCATGGTCAGCAGGATCGCGATGCCGACCCGGTTGATCGCGCCGTTGGTCGCGGTGGCCGACACGCTGTCGACCGCGCCCCGGATCGCGGCCAGCGTCGCGGTGGAGAGCTGCCCGGCGGCAAGGACGAGGTTCACCTCGTCGACCAGCGCCTGCGCATCGGCCGCCTTGGTCAGGATCGCGCTATAGTCCGCCTTCACATCGCCGGTGCCGTTGGCGATCAGGCCGTACATATAGTTCACATAGCCCATGACGCTTTGTTCGTTGGTGATCTGGAACTCGGGCGCGACCAGCCCGGCGCTGGCGATGCTGGTCCCCGCCGGGGTGTAGCCGGGGCGGTAGAAGTTGAAGACCGAGGGGCTGCGGCCCTTGCTCTGTCCCAGCCGGTTGGCGGGATTGGAGGTGTCGCCGATCGCCCAGCCATTGGACGGCGAGGTGACACCGAAGGCGCGCGCCCAGCCGGTCAGCCGCAGCACCGGCTCGCGCAGCTTGCCCGCGGTGGTGGCGCTGGACAGGGTGCGGGCCTCGCTGTCGAGCAGGATGGCGCGGATCACCGCCTTCATGTCACCGCGCACCCCCTGGCCATTGTCGGCGAACGCGGTCGCGACGCGGGTGACATAGGCGGGTGAGGGATTGCTGGTGACGAGCCGCTGGATCAGCTGCTTCGAAATGAAGGGGGCAACGTTGGGATGCGCGAAGATCGTGTCCAGCGCCGCCTTGATCCCCGCCATGCCGCCGCCCGAGACGGTCGTGCCCAGAAAGCTGGACGCGCCGGTTTCGTTCAGCGCGGCGTTCATCACCAGTGGCTGGCGATAGCGTGCCGGGGTCGAGCTGTCGTTCGTCGCGGGGACCAGCCCGGTGAAGATGCGCGCCAGTCCCGATACATCCGCCTGGTTATAGGTCTCGACCGGCTGCCCGCCGTTCAGCCGGGGCGATCCGTCCATGTTGAGCTGATAGAGGCCGAGCGTGAACAGCTGCATCAGCTCGCGCGCGTAATTCTCGTCGGGCTGCGCGCCGGTCGCGGCATTGGCCTTGCGGTTCGACAGATAGGTCAGATAGCTGCCCATCGCGAAGCTGGTCGTCACCGCGCCCAGCAGGTCGCGATAATTGCCGAAGGCGTTGTCGAGCAGGATGTCGACATAGGCCGCCATGCTGAAGGCGCGCCACGCATCGTTGATGCCGTCCACCCCGACGACGAGGATGTCGAGCAGCGCCATGCCCACCCGCTGGCGCAGCTGGTCGGGCTCGACGATCATCTGGCGCCACAGCGTCGGGTCGAGCCCGGCGAGCGAGTTGCGATTGGCCGCCGCGTCATAGCCGTTCGCGGTCAGCCAGTCCCAATGGCTGGTCGCCCGCGTCATCGCGAACTGGTCGGTCAGCCAGCCGTCATAGCCGCGCGACACGACCGCATCGATCCCGCTGCGGGTCGCGCCCATCGTCGCCTGCGCCAGGAACCGACTCGCCTCGGTGGTGGTGGGAGAGGGGGTGACGACGACGACCGGCGTGGTGGTCGAACCGCCCGCGCCGGTGCCGGTGGCCCCCGCGCTTCCGCCGCCCCCGCCGCCACAGGCCGCAAGCGCCAGCAGGGGCAGCATCGCCGCGCCGCTCGCCCCGTGTCGCGCGATCGGACCCGGCCCGCCTGCCGGATGATCGGACAGGAGGGAGTCCGCGTCCCTGTCTCCGGTCGCCTCCGCCGGTCGGATGCTGACCGTAGGTTCGTCCCGCTGCATCGCCGCGCTATCCCGCCAACCCGCCGCCCGTCGCGGCAGGACGATATGTGCCGCATCTGTGGATAACAATCGGTGAAAGGTTCCGCCGTTCGTCGCAGCCCAGGGGCGGCTGGCGGCATCACGGGGTCCATATCGGCATAGCGGACATGCAAAAGACCCCGGAGGCGATGCTCCGGGGTCTTGCAAGGGCGGTGGGGAGCCGGGGGGTCAGTCGATGCGCGGCAGCGTCTCGAACTGGTGATAGGGCGGCGGGCTGGACAGCGTCCATTCCAGCGTCGTCGCGCCTTCACCCCACGGATTGTCGCCCGCCGGCTTGCCCGCGATCAGCGACCAGATCAGGTTGATGAAGAAGATCGCCATGCCCGCCGCCATGATCTCATAGCCGTGGGTCGCGACCTTGTTCCACAGCGCGAAGGCATCCGGATAGTCGGGATAGCGGCGCGGCATGCCTTGGAGCCCCAGGAAGTGCATCGGGAAGAACAACAGGTTCACGCCCGCGAAGAAGACCCAGAAATGCAGCTGGCCGAGCAGCTCGCTATACATCTTCCCCGACATTTTCGGGAACCAGTAATAGAAGCCCGCGAACAGCGCGAAGACCGCGCCCAGCGACAGGACATAGTGGAAATGCGCGACGACATAATAGGTGTCGTGCATGTAATCGTCGATGCCGCCGTTCGCGAGCACCACGCCGGTCACGCCGCCGACCGTGAACATGAAGATGAAGCCGATCGCCCAGACCATCGGCGTCTTGAAGGTCAGCGAACCGCCCCACATGGTCGCGATCCACGAGAAGATCTTGATGCCGGTCGGCACCGCGATGATCATCGTCGCGGCGGTGAAATACATCTTGGTGTTCACGCTCAGGCCGGTGGCGAACATGTGGTGCGCCCACACGACGAAGCCGACCACGCCGATCGCGACCATGGCATAGGCCATGCCGAGATAGCCGAACACCGGCTTGCGGCTGAAGGTCGCGATGATCTGGCTGACGATGCCGAAGCCGGGCAGGATCATGATGTACACTTCGGGATGGCCGAAGAACCAGAAGAGATGCTGGTACAGGATCGGGTCGCCGCCCCCGGCGGGGTCGAAGAAGGTCGTCCCGAAATTGCGGTCGGTCAGCAACATGGTGATCGCGGCGGCCAGCACCGGCAGCGACAGCAGCAGCAGGAAGGCCGTCACCAGCACCGACCACACGAACAGCGGCATCTTGTGCAGCGTCATGCCCGGCGCGCGCATGTTGAAGATGGTGGTGATGAAATTGATCGCGCCCAGGATCGACGAGGCGCCCGCCAGATGGAGCGACAGGATCGCCATGTCGACCGACGGCCCCGGCTCGCCGAAGGTCGATAGCGGGGCATAGGCGGTCCAGCCCACCCCCGCGCCCGACCCGAAAAAGGGCGAGGCGAGCAGCAGCGTGAAGGCCGGGATCAGCAGCCAGAAGGACACGTTGTTCATGCGCGGGAACGCCATGTCGGGCGCGCCGATCATGATCGGCACGAACCAGTTGCCGAACCCGCCGATCATCGCGGGCATCACCATGAAGAACACCATGATCAGGCCATGCGCGGTGATCAGCACGTTCCACAGATGCAGCGACTGGTCGAGGCTCTGCGCGCCGCCGTGCAGCATCCCCGCCCAGATGCCCAGATACTGGATGCCCGGTTCGCGCAGCTCGGCGCGCATCAGGCCCGAGATCGCGCCGCCGATGATCCCCGCCACGATCGCGAAGATCAGATAGAGGGTGCCGATATCCTTGTGGTTGGTCGACAGGAACCAGCGCGCGAAGAAGCCGGGCTTGTGATCGGCGTCATGGTGCGTGTGGTGATGGTCGTCATGACCGACGAAAGCCGATCCGGGGTGAAGTGCGGTGTCGGTCATGGCTTATTGTCCAGCGTTGCCGGGGCCCGCCGGATTGCCGGTGGCGCCTTGCGCGGAAGAGGGGGACTGGGCGGGCGTGGAGGCGTTTTCGGCCGGACCCGTCACCGCGTCGGCGGCATTGGCCTGCGCCGCTTCGGCGGCCGAACCCTCGGCCCCCGGCTGCGGGATGACCGAGGAGGAGGGCGCGGCCGAACCCGGCATCTTGCCGCCCTTGGCCGCGACCCATGCCGCGAACTGCGCCGGGGGCACCGCCTGCACCGCGATCGGCATGAAGGCATGGCGCGCGCCGCACAGTTCCGAACATTGCCCGAAATACAGGCCCGGCTTCTCGATGGTGAAGCTCGTCTCGTTCAACCGGCCGGGCACCGCGTCCAGCTTCATCCAGAAGGCCGGGATCGCCCAGCTGTGGATGACGTCGTTGGAGGTGGTGATGAGGCGGATCGGCACGCCCACGGGCAGGACGATGCGATTGTCCACCGCCAGCAGGCGCGGGCCGTCGGCATCGGTGCGCGCCCGCTCACCCGGCGCCACCTGATCCTTTTCCTTCAGCATGTTGGCGGTGATCTCGATCCCGCCATGATCCGGATATTGATAGGTCCAATACCATTGGTTGCCGATCGCCTTGAGCGTGACCGCACCGGCGGGCGCGGGCTTGAACTGCGCCTGGAGCAGCCCGATCGAGGGGATGGCGATCAGGACCAGGACGACGACCGGGCCCAGCGTCCACAGCACCTCGACCAGCGTGTTGTGGCTGGTCTTGGACGGCACCGGATTGGCGGCCCGGCGATAGCGGAAGACGACCCAGGCGAGCAGCAGCAGGACGAGCACGCAGATGGCGGTGATGACCGGCACCAGCACGCCATTGTGCATCCAGTGCGCGAACTCGCCGTTCTTCGTCACCTGCGGCTGGAGCCCGATGCGGCCGTCGATCGGCAGTCCGACCTTCGGGTCGATGGTGGTCGCGGGCGCGCCGTCCTGCGCCAGCAGCGGGCTGGTCGGGGCGGCGGTGGCGGGCGCGGCGGCGCTGGTCGGCGCAGTGTTGGCGACGCCCGCACCCTCGGCCGCGGCCTGGGGGACGGGCCGGGCGGGCACGGCCGGAGTCGCAAGGGCGGTTCCCGACAGCGCGGCGCATCCCATCCCGGCAGCGATCACGATCGCCTTCATCCGTCTGGGCATCCTCATCCTCCGGGGTCCGGACATGCGCTTGGCCTCGCTCATCCCGCTCTCGTCTCCCATCTCCCTCGCCCGCCCATCGTGGTCCGACGGGTCGCGGGCGGGGCGTCATGTCGTTCTTGTTAGATGGACTATAGCACGGGACCGCGCCCCCTCAACCCATAGCTGTCGCGACCATGATTGCGCCCGCGCAGGCGCGATCCTATGAGGCCGGGTCATCTGATAACGACCTGCCGGAGTTGCCCCGCATGACCGATGACGACGTCCTTGCCGAGTTCCGCGCCGCCGAGGCGCTCCTCGAGGGGCATTTCATCCTGTCCTCGGGCCTGCGCAGCCCCCGCTATCTGCAATGCGCGCGCGTCCTGATGGACCCGGCGCGCGCGGCGCGGCTGTGCGAGGCGGTGGCGGCCAAGATCCCGGCCGAGATCCGCGCACAGATCAGCGCGGTCGTCGCCCCGGCCATGGGCGGCGTGATCGTCGGCCATGAAATGGCGCGCGCGCTGGGCGTACCGGGCATGTTTCTGGAGCGGCCCGAGGGAACCTTCCACCTGCGTCGCGGCTTCCGGCTTGATGCAGGTCAGAAGGTGCTGATGATGGAGGACGTGGTCACCACCGGGCTGTCGAGCCGGGAGGCGATCGCCGCCATCGCGCGCGAAGGGGGGCAGACGATCGCGGCGGCCTCGCTGGTCGATCGTTCCAACGGCGCGGCCGATCTGGGCGTGCCCTTCTTCCCGCTGATCCGGCTCGACGTGCCCAGCTACAGCCCCGATGAGCTGCCGCCCGAACTGGCCGCGATCCCCGCGATCAAGCCGGGGAGCCGCGCGGCGGCATGAGCGGGCATCTGCGGCTGGGGGTCAATATCGACCATGTCGCGACCGTGCGCAACGCGCGCGGGGCGGGCTATCCCGATCCGGTCAAGGCGGCGCTGCTCGCGGCCGAGGCGGGGGCCGACGGCATCACCGCGCATCTGCGCGAGGACCGGCGGCATATCACCGACGACGACATTGCGCGGCTGTCGGCCGAACTGACCGTGCCGCTCAACCTGGAGATGGCGGCCACGCAAGAGATGCTGGCCATCGCGCTGAAGCATCGCCCGCACGCCGCCTGCATCGTCCCCGAAAAGCGCGAGGAGCGCACGACCGAGGGCGGGCTGGACGCCGCCGGGCAGCGCGAATGGCTGGCCCCGATGGTGGCGCAGCTGGGCGAGGCGGGCATCCGCGTCTCGCTGTTCATCGAACCCGATCCCCGCCAGATCGAGGCGGCGCTGGCCCTGCGCGTGCCGGTGGTCGAGCTGCACACCGGCCGCTATGCCGAGCTGGACGGCGAGGCCCGGACCGCGGAACTCCGCCGCCTGTCGGACGCCGCCGCGCTGGCCGCCAAGAACGGGATCGAGGTCCATGCCGGTCACGGCCTGACCTATGACAATGTCGCCCCCATCGCGGCGATCCCGCAGGTGCGCGAGCTGAACATCGGCCATTTCCTGATCGCCGATGCGGTGTTCGTCGGCCTACACGAAGTGGTCCGCAAGATGCGCGCCGCGATGGACGTGGCGCGGTGAATCCTCCCCGGCACGGGGAGGGGGACCAGCCGCAGGCTGGTGGAGGGGGAGCGCCCCAAATGACTCGTGTGGTGGAGAACCCCCTCCACCACCGCTCCGCGGCGGTCCCCCTCCCCGTGCCGGGGAGGATGTCATGATCATCGGCATGGGCTCGGACCTGTGCAATATCGAGCGCATCCAGGCCGCGCTCGACCGGCATGGCGGCCGGTTCGAGGCGCGCTGCTTTACGGATGTGGAGCAGGCCAAGGCGGCGAAACGCCCCTTCACCCGTGCAGGCACCTACGCCAAGCGCTTCGCCGCCAAGGAGGCCTTTTCCAAGGCGGTGGGCACGGGTTTCGCGCAGGGCGTGTTCATGCGCGACATCGGCGTCGTCAACCAGCCCGGCGGTGCGCCGACGCTGGTGCTGACCGGCGGCGCGCGCGAACGACTTGACGCGATGACCCCGCCGGGCCACGTCGCGCATATTCACTTGACCATGACCGACGATCACCCCTGGGCGCAGGCCTTTGTGGTGATCGAGGCAAGACCGGAAGTTTCCGCATGAAGGACGCGGTGTTGGATACCAACCAGGGCTCGCCCACGGACCAGCCGGGGCCGCAGCCGTCGGATTCCGCGCCCCGGCCCAGGAAGCGCACCGACTGGTGGTCAGAGGTCAAGGGGCTGTTCTGGCTGCTGCTGATCGTGCTGGGCTTCCACAGCTTCATCGCCAAGCCCTTCTACATCCCGTCCGAATCGATGCTGCCGGGCCTGCGCGTCGGCGACCGGCTGGTCGTCAGCAAATTCGCCTATGGCTGGTCCTTCGTCTCGCCGACCATCCCCAATCCGGTGGCGATCTTCAAATCGGTCGTGCTGCACCAGCCGACCGAGAGCTGGAGCTTCCAGCTGCCCTTCATCCATGGCCGCCTCTTCGGCTCGCTGCCGACGCGCGGCGATGTGGTGATCGTGACGCCGCCGGGGACGCATAACGACTATATCAAGCGGGTCATCGGCCTGCCCGGCGACCGGCTGGAGGTGCGCGACGGCACCGTCATCCTGAACGGCCAGCCGGTGAAGCGCGGGCCGCTCCATTATGTCGACATCCCGGTCGACACCAACAGCCCGTGCAACGCGTCCGACTATGGCGACGGAGCCAAGGTGCGGCTGGCGAGCGGCCAATGGGTCTGCCACCTGCCGATCGTGACCGAGACGCTGCCCAACAACCGCCGCTACGACACGGTCGAGCTGGGCTGGAGCCCGGGCGACAATTACGGCCCGATCACCATTCCGGCCAATCATGTCTTCCTGATGGGCGACAATCGCGACCGTTCGGCGGACAGCCGCTTCTCGCTGGCCGAACTGGGGCTGGGCGGCGCGGTGCCCTATGAGAATATCGGCGGGCGGGCCGAGTTCGTGACGTTCAGCCTGGACGGCGATGCGACGCTGAACCCGCTGACCTGGTGGGGATCGCTGCGCTCGGGCCGGGCGGGCACCTCGCTGCATCCGGCCAAGGCGGACTGAGCGCCATGACCGACCCCGCCCCGCTGACCGACGCCCCCGCACCGATCGAATTTCGCGAGGGCTTCGTCCGGCGGGAGCTGACGCGCGCGGCGATCTGGCTGGGGCTGATCGCGGGCATGGCGATCGCGGTGCTGCTGGTCCAGCCGTTGCTGGTGATCTTCGCCGGGCTGGTCTTCGCCACGCTGCTCGACGGCGGCGTGCGGCTGCTCGGGCGGGTGTTGCCGATCGGGCGCGGGCTGGCGGCTGCTGATCGTCGTGCTGGCGGTGACGGCGTTCCTGTTCGGCACCTTCTTCCTGACCGGCGTCGAGATGACGCAGCAGGTGACGCAGCTTCGCTCGACGCTGGAGACCCAGGTCGGGCGGTTGACCGAATGGCTGGCGTCGCAGGGGCTGATGCCCGGCACCTCGGACATCAACGGGCTGGTGAAACAGTCGCTGGGATCGATCGGGCGGCTGACCTCGTGGGTGGGCACGGCGGTGGGGGCGATCACCTCGGCTTTCATGATCCTCATCATCGGGTTGTTCCTGGCGATGGACCCGGAGGGCTATGCGCGCGGCTTGCAATGGATGGTCCCGCGCGCCGCGCGCGCCGAGTTCGCGATCACCCAGGCGCGCGTCATGAGCACGCTGCGCAAGCTGCTCGCCGGGCGGTTGCTCGGCATGGCGGTGGAGGGGGTGCTGACCGGCATCGCGCTGATGATCGGGGGCGTGCCGATGGCGCTGCTGCTCGGCATCATCGCGGGCATCCTGGCCTTCATCCCGAATATCGGGGCGATCATCACCGGCACGCTGATGATCGCGGTCGGCTTTTCGGCGGGGACCGATGCCGGTTTCTGGGCGATCGGCACCTATCTGGTCGTGCAGACCTTCGACGGATATGTCGTGGTGCCGATGGTCGCCAAGCGGACGGTCGACCTGCCCCCCGCGCTGACCCTGTCGACCCAGATCATGGCGAGCGCGCTGTTCGGCATCCTCGGGCTGGCGCTGGCCGACCCGATGACCGCGATGGCCAAGTCCGCGCTACAGCGCCGGTCGGAGCGCGAGGCGGCGCGCGACGGCGACAGCGCGCGCGCCGAAGCGGACATTGCCTGACGCCAGCGCCTGGCGGTTGTGCCGGGCGGTGACGATCGAATCGAACAGCGCCAGATAGCGGTCGGGCGAATCCTGTCCCGGCTGCGGCACGGGATCGGGGCGCGGCGCGACCGGGTCCAGCCAATGGCGGAGCGCCGCGACCAGTCCCGCCAGATCCTCGCGCGCGACGACCGTGCCCAGCGCAGGGTCGCGGACGATCTCGCGCACCGCCGGGCTCGAATCGGTCGCGACGACCGGGGTCCCGACCGCCAGCGCCTCGCGCAGCACGCCGGGCACGCCTTCATAATCCGACGCCAGCGCCACCACCTGCGCCGCCGCCATCGCGGCGGGGGCGTCGGCGCTATGTCCCGGCAACGTCACGCGACCGGTGAGGCCCAGCGCGGCGATCTGTGCGGTCAGCGCGGGGCGCAGGCTGCCTTCGCCCAGGATGGTCAGCCCGATATCGGGCGGCAGATGCGTCATCGCGGTGATCAGCCGGTCCCATCGCTTCTGCGGCTCGAGTCGTCCGACACCCAGGATCCGGCGACCGGGCGGGCGCGGCCGGTCGAGCGCCAGGTCGGGCAGCGCGGCGGGCGGGTTGGGGATGACCGCGACCGACAGCCCGGTGGCATCCTGCGCCGCGCGGGCGGTGGCGGGGGTCATCGCCACCAGGGCGTCGAGGAACAGCCGGTGCCGCGCCAGCCATTGCCGCTGGCCCCAGGCGAGGACGGGATGATGGTCGCCGCGATCGACCGCGTTCGACATCTTGGCGACGATCGGCGGGCAGGCCCCGGCCAGCCGCAACCGGCTCCATGCCGCCATGCTGGTATAATGGTTGCCGGGGCAGAAGATGATGTCGGGCCGCATCCGCCCGATCATCGCGGGCAGGGTGGTGCACAGCCCGGCATAGCTCTGATGCCCCAGCGTCACCGTCTCGACCCCCATCGGCACGCCCGCCTGGAACTGGCCGCTTTCCTCGCCCAGCACCAGTGTCACCCGGCGGCCGCGGTCCAGCCAGCCCTGGAACATCCGGCCCAGCGCCGCTTCCACGCCGCCGCGCATCGCCAGCGCGTAAGTCAGGATATGATCGGCTGGCATGGGCTCCCACGGGGACGATGGCGACAATGGGATGCGGCGATAATCGGCGCTTGTCGCTCAATTATGTCAGGATCAGCCCTATGGTGGACACAATCACCGGACAGAGATGAATTCTTATTCAGGTGCGAGAAAGCAGTGTTGAGGTTAGCGGGCGCCGCCGGCGCGCCGCCGCCGAGGAATCTCCCTAACGTGCAGAATGAACGAGATGATCCCATGACCCCGCAACAGGCGATCCCGTCTGCGACGAGCGGACCGGTGGCGCGCGATATGGCCGCGCTGGAGCCGTTGAAGACCGTGAAGAGCCGCTGGCCCGCCATTATCGGCGGGGCGCTGACGCTCGCCATGATCGTGGGGCTGGGGCATGAGCTGCTGGGGCGCGGGCTGGTCGGGCTGAGCCATTCGGTGCCGGCCAACCCGATGTTCTACGTCGTCTTTTTCGGCCTCTACATGGCGCTGCCGATCGGTGACTACATCATTTTCCGGCGGCTGTGGGGCATTCCGATCAGCGGCATGGCCGCGCTGATCCGCAAGCGGATCGCCAATGAGGTCGCGTTCAGCTATTCGGGCGAGGCCTATTTCTATGCCTGGGCGCGCGCCAACGCGAAGATGGTCGCGGCGCCCTTCGGCGCGGTCAAGGATGTCGGCATCCTGTCGGCGATCGCGGGCAATGCGATCACCCTGTTGATGATCGGGCTGGCGCTGCCGGTCGGGCGCGAATTGCTGACCGCCGACCAGTTGCGGCTGGTTTGGGGATCGATCGCGATCGTCATGGCGACCTCCTTGCCCTTCCTGATCTTCTCGCGCCGGGTCTTCTCGCTCGATCGCAGGACGCTCTGGTGGGTCTTCATGGTCCATTGCGTCCGCCTGATCGCCAATTCGCTGCTGGTGGCGCTCGCCTGGCATTACGGGATGCCCAGCGTGTCGCTCGGCATGTGGCTGTTCCTGTCGGCGGCGCGGCTGCTGGTCTCGCGCCTGCCGCTGGTGCCCAACAAGGACCTTCTTTTCGCCAATTTCGCGATCCTGTTGATCGGGCAGGATCAGGAATTGAGCGAACTGATCGCGTTCACCGCGGCGCTAACTTTGTTGGTCCATGTCGTGCTGATCGCCGGGTTCGGTTTGACGGCGTTGGTTCGGAAGGTGCGCGCATGATTCGCGTGATGAAGATGATGGCGGTGACGGCGGTCGCGCTGGCGGTGGTGCCGCAGGCGGCGGGCGCGCAGGTATTGGGCAGCGATGCGGCGGCCTGCACCGGCGGCGGCGGTCCGGCGATCCTGGCCCGGATCGAGGGGCTGAAGGACCGCAAGGGCAATCTCAAGCTGGAACTCTATCCGGCGAACGAGGAGGATTTCCTGGCGGACGACGGCGTGCTGGTCCGCGCGGGCAAGACGTTCCGCCGCGTCCAGGTGCCGACGCCGACGGGCGGCGGGCCGATCGCGATGTGCATCCGCGTGCCGCGCCCGGGCCGCTATGCGCTGTTGTTCACGCATGACCGCGATGGCAAGAACAAGTTCAACTTCTGGAGCGACGGTGCGGGCTTCCCGGCCAACACCAAGCTGGGCCGCCGCAAGCCGCCGCTCGAATCGGCGCTGATCGACGTGCCGTCGGGGGTGGCGACGGTGACCATTCGCGCCCAATATCTGCGTGGCCTGAGCGGCTTCGGCCCGGTCGAATAAGGGGAAGACGATGCGTATCGTCGACGTCAACGAATTCTACTCGCCTACCGGCGGGGGGGTGCGGACCTATATCGACCGCAAGATGTCGATCCTGGCCGAGATGGGCCATGAGCTGATCGTGCTCGCCCCCGGCACCGAGGATATGGTCGAGGAGCGTCCGGGCGGCGGCAAGATCATCTATATCAAGGCGCCGCGCCTGATCCTGGACACCAATTACGGCATGTTCTGGGACGGCGCGCCGGTGTGCCGCCTGCTCGACGAGCTGGACCCCGACATCGTCGAGGTGTCGTCGCCCGCCAAGCCCGCCTGGTTCGTCGCCAACTGGCAGGGGCGCGCGAAGAAGGTCTTCTTCATGCACAACGACAATGTCGGCACCTATCCGGTCCGCTGGCTGGACGGCATCGTCGCGCAGGAGCGGGTGGAGGACTGGTTCAGCTGGTACAGCCGCTACATGAACCGCTTCCTCGACCATTACGACCTGGTGCTGTCCAACGGCCCGGCGCTGGTCAAGCGACTCGGCAAGCGCGGCGTGCGGGTGGACGAGGGGATCCCGCTGGGGATCGAGCGGCATTTCTTCTCGCCCGACCACCGCGACGAACGGCTGCGTGCGGCGCTGCTGGCGCAATGCGCGCTGCCCGAGGATGCGCATCTGCTGCTGGGGCTGGGGCGGCATCATCCCGAAAAGCGCTGGACGATGGTGATCGACGCGGTCGAGCGGGTGGCCTCCAGCCGTCCGGTCGGGCTGGTCCTGATCGGCGGCGGCGTCGCCAGCCGCGCGCTGGAGAAGCGGATCGCGGGCAGCCCGCATATCCGCCTGTTCCGCCCGGTCTATGACCGCCCGCGCCTGGCGCGGATCATGGCGAGCTGCGACGCGCTGGTCCATGGGTGCGAGACCGAAACCTTCGGGCTGGTGGCGTCGGAGGCGCTGGCTTCGGGCCTGCCGCTGGTGGTGCCCGATTATGGCGGGTGCGCCGAGGTCGCCAATCCGCTGTTCGCCGAGACCTTCCGCGCCCGCGACGGCGCAGCCTGCGCCGAGGCGATCGAGCGGCTCCTGTCGCGCGACCAGCGCGTCCTGCGCAACGCCGCGCGAGTCGCGGCGGGCAAGGTGTTCAGCGACCGCGACCATGCCGAGGCGCTGATCGCGCGCTACCAGCGGCTGCTCGACCAAGGCGAGCAGCAGCGGGCCGTCGCTTAAGCCGAAACGGACCTTTCGCACCGCTCGGGAGTCTGTCACCATGACAAAAATGTCATGGGGAATGGTCGATGAGTCGGGGCTTCGCAGTCGTGATCGGCATCATGCTGGTGTCCACGGGCACGGCCCAGGCCGCCGACCGTCCCCCGATCGAAAGCTGGGGTAAGCCCGGCATCAGCTTTGCCCAATACCGCGCCGACGCGATCGAATGTGCCAAGACCGGCTATTTCCGCGATGTCTCGCAGGACGAACCGGCCAAGCGTTTCATCCGAGGGTTCGAGACGGCGGATCGCCTTTTGAATTTCCCCAGCGCTTCCGAAAGCGATAGCTGGGGCGATTCGGTCCGGCGAACGCAACCCGACCGGCAGAAGCGCGACCTTCAGGCGATTCAGGTGAGCGATGTCGAGCAATGCCTGACCGGCAAGGGCTATCACCGCTTCACCCTGACGCGCGCCGAGGTGAAGACGCTGTCCCGCTATCCACGCGGGTCAGACGCGAGGCACCAATATCTTCACAGCCTCGCCGCGCGCTGATCAGGCGGCGAGCAAATCCGCATAGCGCGACGGCGTATGGGTCTTCGCCAGTCGCGAATAGGTCTTGTCGATGCTGTCGAGCAGCGCGGGCACGCCATTGTCGCCCGGATGGACCGCGACCCGCGCAACCGGCGTCGGGCGCAGGCCGTGGCGCAGTACGGCGGCGGCGGCGAGCGAACTCAGTTGCCGCCCGCGTGAGCGACTCGCCCAGGTGACGACCGGCCCGCGCGCGACGATCCGGCCGTCGGCGGGCGTCCAGACGCGGAAATGATCCTCGGCTAGCCCGAACCCGGCATCGCCGAGCGCTGCCCGCGCCTCATCCGAATAGAGCCAGGCGGGCGCGATGAAGCCGGTCGCGCGGCGGCCGATGATGTCCTCGATCAGCGCGGTGCCGCGCTTCATCCGGCGCAGCGCCTCGGCGTGGGGCAAGCCAACGAACTCGCCTTCGCCCGCGGTCATGTGCTTGGCCTTCAGCGCGGTCTTCTGGTCGGTGTGGACCATATCGTCCTTGTGCGACCAGCCATGGACGAACATCTCGATCCCCATGTCCGCCCAGTCGCGCAGGCGGGTGGCAAAGGGGGTGCCCGGCGCGATCGGCGCGCTGTTCCAATGGTCGGGGATGACCAGCATGGCGAGGCGCGGCCCGCCAAGATGCCCCGACAGCCGGTCGAACAGCGCATCGACCGCCCCCTCGAACCGGGGGGACACGTCATGGATCGAGGCGAGAAGGCGTTTCATCGCGTGGATTTATAGACGCTGATCATCTCATTGCCCATCGGCAGTTTCGCGGTCAGCCGGTATCCGTCCGCCATCGCTGCCATGATGCGGGCATGGGCGGCGGGCCGCTCGCCCTTATAGGGCGGGCGCATCACGACCACGGCGGGGTGCCGGGCGAGGATGCGAGTGATCTCGGCATCCTGGTCGACGCCGGTCGCACCCGCTTCGCGCGCCCGGCTGAGATGCGCGGGCACGATATAGCGCGACAGGGTGCAACGCTCGGTCACGACATAGAGCATCGTGCTGCCCGAATAGACATAGAGGCATCCCGGCCCCTTGCCGACCGCCTGGGACAATGCGGCGAACTCGGCGGGGCCGCCCCGCTCGTGGCGCAGCGCGACCAGTACGATCTGCCCGGCCAGCGCGGCGGTGAGCAGCAGCGCTGGCGTGTAGCGCCGCCGCCAGTCCGCGCGTCCCAGCATCGCGGCGGCGGCGGTGCAGGCGGGCAGCAGGATGGGCAGGCCATAATGGTCGAACCAGGGCCGGAACAGCAGCACACCGACGATCGCGGCCGCCAGCCAGACCGCCAGGAAGCCATGCTCCCGATTGCGGGTCGCGCGCTTGAGGCCCAGCACCGCCAGCGTCACGACCGGCGACAGGATCAGGACCATCTGCCCCAGATTGCCCGCCAGCTCGGGCAGGGGATCGGGGTTGCGACGGAAGATCGACAGGAAATTGGCGTAAAGGAACGCGTCCCACTGGCCGATCGCGGCATAGACGCCCGCCGCCAGCGCGGTCGGGACCAGCGACACCAGGACCAGCGCCGCGCCGTACAGGATCAGCGCGACCGGGCTCCGGCTCCGCCGCCACTCGCCGCCCAGCAGCCAGAGGCCGAAGACCATCCCCTCGAACACCGCCGAATATTTGATCTGGAGGACCAATCCGACCAGCGCCATCGTGGCCAGCCCCAGGCTGCGCACTCCCCGCCGATCCGATTCGAAGATCGCCCAGGCCGCGCCCATCATCAGCAGATTGTAGAAGACCGGCGCCTGCCCGCCCTGTCCGCCGAGCAGACCGAGCCACAGGATATAGGCGATGCCCGCCGCCGTCGCGCCCGCGCCCCAGCCGAGTCGCTCCGCCATCCGCGTGATCAGCCATCCGGTCGCGACCACGCTGGCCAGCGCCATCGCCTGATAGGCCCAGATACCCGCCGGAAACCCGAATGCGGCGGGCACGGCATAGAGCAGGAACAGCCCGATCGGCTTGCGGTCCCACACATCGACGAAGGGCCACGCGCCCTGCCACATCGCATGGCCGGTGAAGAAGTAGAACTCCTCGTCCACATGGACCACCGGATTGCCGAAGGTCGCCATGCGGGCGAGGATCGCCACGGCGAGGAGGATCAGGAGGCGGTGGTTCGCCGTGGCGGGGCGATTGCTAGGCAGTCTCGACATTCGGATAGGTCCAGAATCATTCCTCCCCTGCAAGGGGAGGGTGGGCGAGCTTTGCCGTGCCCCCCGGCACGTCAAGATGGTGCCCGGGGGGCACCATCTCGCTCGCACACATGCGAAGCATGGTGGAGGGGTGTCCCCGGTGGCGAGGATATCCCTGTCCTCTCGGGCCGGGACACCCCTCCGTCAGGCCTGCGGCCTGCCACCTCCCCTGCAAGGGGAGGAAAGGGA
Organism: Sphingomonas sp. SORGH_AS_0950; assembly: GCF_030818415.1. Classification (NCBI taxonomy): domain Bacteria; kingdom Pseudomonadati; phylum Pseudomonadota; class Alphaproteobacteria; order Sphingomonadales; family Sphingomonadaceae; genus Sphingomonas; species Sphingomonas sp. SORGH_AS_0950. The sequence continues at coordinate 2,350,784 of NZ_JAUTAE010000001.1, read as the reverse complement.
ATTACCGCGTTGCGGTGACGAAATAGTCGAGCGCGGTCGAGTCGCTGACCATGAACCCCTTGGTCGGCGAATAGCTCAGCCCCCGCACGTCGCGCACCGTCAGTCCCGCCTGGGTCAGCAAGGCGGTCAGCTCGTCGGGGGTCAGGAATTTCGACCAGTCATGCGTGCCCTTCGGGATCGCGCCCGTCCCCTCCGCCAGCGTGATGAGCGCCAGTTTCGACAGCGGCGTGCGGTTGGGCGTCGACAGGATCATCAGCCCGCCGGGCGCCAGCGCATCGGCCAGCCCGCGCACGAAGCGCGCCGGATCGGCAACATGCTCGATCACCTCCAGCGAGGTGACGAGGTCGAACGTCTCGCCCGCCAGCCCCTCGACGCTGCCCGCGCGGTAATGGATCGCCAGTCCCGATTGCGCGGCATGGGCGGCGGCGACCGCGACATTCTCGGCCGCCGCGTCCAGCCCCGTCACCTCGGCGCCCAGACGCGCCAGCGGCTCGCACAGCAACCCCGCCCCGCATCCGACATCGAGCGCGCGCTTGCCCGTCAGAGGGGTGAAGCCCTGTCCGTCGGCATCCCAGTGCAGATCGATCTGCTCGCGGATATAGCGCAGGCGCGGCGGGTTCAGCCGGTGCAGCATCGCGCTCGACCCCTTGGGGTCCCACCACTCGGCCGCCATCTTTCCGAAATGTGCGGCTTCGGCGCCGATAATGGTAGAATCGTTCAAATGGCTTGCGTTCGTCATGGGGGCTACCTATCAGGACCGCCGTTTTACCCCAAGGAGATTGGCAAAAACCGCATGGCCCGTATCGTGATGAAGTTCGGCGGCACCTCGATGGCCGGAATCGAGCGCATCCGCAACGTGGCGGCGCGGGTCAAACGCGAGGTGGAGGCTGGGCATCAGGTCGCGGTCGTCGTCTCCGCGATGGCGGGCGAGACCGACCGGCTGGTCGGTTTCTGCCGCGAGGCCTCGTCGCTCTACGATCCCCAGGAATATGACGTCGTCGTCTCGGCGGGCGAACAGATCACCAGCGGGCTGCTGGCGATCACGCTCCAGGCGATGGGCGTCCCCGCCCGTTCGTGGCTGGGGTGGCAATTGCCGATCCACACCGACACGGCCTTCGCGAAGGCGCGGATCGGCGAGATCGACACCACCGCGCTCGACGAGAGCCTGGCGGCGGGCGTGGTCGCGGTCATCCCCGGCTTCCAGGGCGTGGCCGAGGGCAACCGGGTCACGACGCTGGGTCGCGGCGGATCGGACACCAGCGCGGTCGCAGTCGCGGCGGCGATGAAGGCGGAGCGGTGCGACATCTACACCGATGTCGACGGCGTCTACACCACCGACCCGCGCATCGTGCCCCGCGCGCGGAAACTGTCGAAGGTCACCTATGAGGAGATGCTGGAACTCGCCAGCGTCGGCGCCAAGGTGCTCCAGACCCGATCGGTGGGTCTGGCGATGAAGGAACAGGTGCGCGTGCGGGTCTTGAGCTCGTTCGACGACGCACGGGACGAAGACGGACATCGCGGCACGTTGATCGTGGGCGAAGAGGAAATCGACGATATGGAACGCCAGCTCATCACCGGCATCGCGCATGACAAGAACGAAGCCAAGATCACCCTGACCGCCGTGCCGGATCGGCCCGGTTCGGTGGGCGCGATCTTCGCGCCGCTTGCGGATGCAGGCATCAATGTGGACATGATCGTCCAGAATATCGCGCATTCGACCGGCTCGACCGACGTGACCTTCACCGTCCCTTCGGCGGACCTCGCCCGCACCCTGGACGTGCTGGAAAAGGCGAGCGGTGACATCGGTTATGCCAAGATGGTCCACGACACGCGGGTCGCCAAGATCTCGGTCGTCGGCGTCGGCATGCGCAGCCATGCGGGCGTGGCGTCGACCATGTTCCAGACGCTGGGCGCGCGCGGGATCAACATTCTTGCGATCACCACCTCGGAGATCAAGGTCAGCGTGCTGATCGAAGAGGACTATACCGAACTGGCGGTGCGCGTGCTGCACACCGCTTATGGTCTGGACGCCGAGGCGGCGTAACGACCCGACCGATACCCCGTCGCCCCAGCGAAGGCTGGGGCCTCTGGCCCGGATACGATCCCGCTCGCCAAAGATCCCAGCCTTCGCTGGGATGACGGAGGGATGGGTTCGCGCGAAGCCGCTAAGACGCGAAGCGTATTCAGGAAGATTGGTTCGCGCAGAGGCGCGGAGGGCGCAGAGGTGGCGTATGCAGCCGCTATTGGTGTCCTCCAATAACGGTCTGTTGGAGCTTCGATTGCGCTGCCGCGCGCGAAACCTCTCTGCGTCCTCTGCGCCTCTGCGCGAACCCCTTCTTCTTCGCGTCATCGCGGCTTCGCGTGAACCAAATCTTGCCGTCCGCCGCGCTCCACGGCATGGAGCGCCGATGACCGACACCCTCACCACCACCACCACCACCGGCGAACAGCGTCTCGCCACCCGCATGGCGCGCGGCGCGGAATTTCTTGGCGCCGACATGGCGATCATGGCGGGTGCCATGTCCTGGGTGTCGGAGCGCAACCTCGTCTCCGCCATGTCCAACGCGGGCGGCTTCGGCGTGATCGCGTGCGGCGCGATGACGCCCGAACTGCTCGACACGGAAATCGCCGCGACCAAGGCGATGACCAGCCGCCCCTTCGGCGTGAACCTGATCACCATGCACCCGCAGCTGTTCGATCTGATCGCGGTGTGCGGCCGTCACCAGGTCGGCCATGTCGTGCTCGCCGGTGGCTTGCCCCCCAAGGGCGCGCTGGAGGCGATCAAGGAAACCGGCGCGAAGGTCATCTGCTTCGCGCCCGCGCTTTCCCTGGCCAAGAAGCTGATCCGCTCGGGGGTCGATGCGCTGGTGATCGAGGGGATGGAGGCGGGCGGCCATATCGGCCCCGTCTCGACCAGCGTGCTGGCGCAGGAAATGCTGCCCGAGATCGCGGCCCAAGTCCCCGTCTTCGTCGCGGGCGGCATCGGCCGGGGCGAGGCGATTGCCGCCTATCTCGACATGGGGGCGGCGGGCGTCCAGCTCGGCACGCGCTTCGTCTGTGCGACCGAATCGATCGCGCATCCCAATTTCAAGAAGGCGTTCATCCGCGCCTCCGCCCGCGACGCGGTGGCGAGCGTGCAGATCGACCCGCGCCTGCCGGTCATCCCGGTCCGCGCGCTCAAGAATGCGGGCGGCGAGCTGTTCACCGCCAAGCAGCGCGAAGTCGCCCAGTCGCTCGACGAGGGTAAGGTCGCAATGGCCGAGGCGCAGCTCCAGATCGAGCATTACTGGGCGGGCGCGCTGCGCCGTGCGGTGATCGAGGGCGATGTCGAGCATGGCAGCGTGATGGCGGGCCAGTCGGTCGGCATGGTCACGAAGGAAGAGCCGATCGCCGACATCCTGGCGCAACTGATGGCCGAGGCCGCCGCCGCGCTGGTCGCGCGCACGGCCTGATCCTCCCCGTGCCGGGGAGGATTTCCAACCCTCGGACATAAGGCTCGCTTCATCGCACGGGTTACGACGCGTTAACCTTGATTCGGCATGACGTCTCCAACAGCCGGGGGCGGGGTTTTCCGAGGATCAGGGTCATGGCGAGTTTGCGTGTTGTATCGGGTATCGCGATCGGTCTCTCGCTGGCGGGATGTACCGCGCGCGAGACCGCCAAGGTCGCGCCGCCGCCGGTGATGGTGCCCGCCCCGCCGCAGGTTGCGCGCGCGCCGCTGCCGCCCGGCGCCACGCCGGGGATGCGGATCCCTGCGCTGCTGCCCGACGGCAATTACGCCACGCCCAACCGTGCGCTGACCAGCGCGGCGACGATCTGGCATCTGCGCTCGGCGCTGAACGTCGCGGCGCTGGCCTGTCGCGGGCCGGACGAAGGGCTGATCGTCACCCGCTACAACACCATGCTGACCACGCGGAAGATCGCGCTGGCCGCCGCCGAGAAACGCTATTCGGCCGAATATCAGGCGCAGGGCGGCGACTGGCGCGACCGCTATGACGATGCGATGACCCGGCTGTACAATTTCTTCTCGACCACTCCGGTGCGCAAGGGCTTCTGCGCCGCCGCCGATGCGGTGCTCGCCGATATCAGCAATGCGCCCACCGACGATTTCGAAACCGGCGCGGCGGCGCGGCTGGACCGGCTGGATGCGCCGTTCATCGCCTTCTTCCGCGCCTATGATGCGTGGCGTGCGGGGACGATGGTGCCGGTGCAGCGCACGACCGCGCCGCTCGCCATCGCCGCACAGGCCAATCCGCCGGTCGCGCAGGCTGGGGCGAGTGGCCCCGTGCTGTCGAGCCAGCCGGTCCCCGCCGCCAAGCCCTATGCGCCACCGGTCATCAACCCGCCGTCGCTGAAGGTCGATTCCGCCGCGCTGCAATAAGCGCGGCTCACTCCGCGATCCAGAAGAGCGACTCGACCGGCCGACCCAAGGCGCGTGCTAGTTTGAGCGCGAGCAGGGTCGATGGCTGGAAGACGCCGTTTTCCACAGTGTTGATCGTCTTGCGGCTGACCCCGATCGCCTCGGCGAGGCCGCCCTGGGTCAGCCCGGCGGCTTCGCGCGCGGCCTTCAGGTCGTTGCAAAGCGTCTCGTTCATCGGCTGGCGCGCAGCTCCAGCGTGGAGAAGCATATCAGCGCGGCGATCAGCCCGGCGGTGATAATGATTCGTCCGATAGCGACGGCATCCATGGGGCGAAAGCAGGCGACGATCATCACCGCTACAGCCGCTGCGAACATCGCCCAGAACCCTGCCGCAAAGCTCGACCGCCGATGATCGCGTGTCGTTTCGTCATTCATCAGCTTCGAAACCTCACCATAGCTGCGCCATCGAAACGGGAGGCTGGTCAGGTTCAGTGCGGTAAGGCCGATCATGACGAACCAGGGTGCGAGCCGCGATGCGCCTTCGCTATGCCCCGCTATCGCCAGCACGGCGGATGCAAGGAGCGTCGCCGCGAGCAGATAGCCGAGTATGGCTCTTGCCCGGCTCTTGCGCTCGGCCTTTTCCACCAGATTCATCACAACTTCCTGTAACCTATAGGTGTCATGTAACCCGTAGGTAACAGGCGAGCAAGTGCCTTCCTTCCCCCGGACGGATGGGTTAACGGGCGGTCACCATGACGGTGACGGACGACGACCAGCCGAGGGGCGGCCGCTTCGAGGGGCACGAGCATCGCTTTGCGGTGCGCGTCTATTTCGAGGATACCGACCTGTCGGGCGTGGTCTATCACGCCAACTATCTCCGCTACATGGAGCGCGCGCGCTCCGACATGCTGCGGGTCGCCGGGATCGACCAGCGCGCCGCGCATGAGGCGGGGCAGGGTGCCTATGCCGTCACCGACATCGCCATCCGCTATGCCGCTTCCGCGCGGCTCGACGACGATCTGGTCGTCACGTCGCGGCTGATCCAGGTCAGTGCGGTTCGCGTCGTCATTCATCAGACAGTCAGGTGCGGCGCGGTCATGCTGGCCGACGCGCGTGTGACCGTCGCATGGGTCGGCCCGAACGGCCGCCCGCGACGCCAGCCCGCCGACTGGATCGCCATCTACCAACGCCTTGTCTGGCAAGGGGACACCCAACACCCATGAATCCCGTCTTCAACATGGATGCCGCCAGTTTGTCGCCCGTCGCGCTGTTCCTCCACGCCGACTGGGTGGTGAAGTTCGTGATGATCGGACTTCTGCTGTCCAGCATCTGGACCTGGACGATCATCGTCGCCTTTTCGCGCAAGCTGGCCCGCACGAAGAAGGGCATGACCCGGTTCGAGCGCGATTTCTGGAAGGCGGAGGATATCGACGCCTTTCACCGGATGGAGCAGGACAGCGAACTGCCCTCCGCGCGCGTCTTTTCGGCGGGCGTGCAGGAATGGCGTCGCTCGACCGCGGGCGGGCATATCGACCGCGACGGCACGCGCGAGCGCCTCGCCACCGCGATGGGATCGGCAGTCGCGGGTGAGATCGACAAGCTGTCGGACCGGCTGAACGTGCTGGCGACGGTCGGTTCGGTCGCGCCGTTCGTCGGCCTGTTCGGCACCGTCTGGGGCATCATGCGCAGCTTCACCGGCATTGCGCAGGCGCAGAACACCTCGCTGGCGGTCGTGGCGCCGGGCATTTCGGAGGCGCTGTTCGCCACCGCCATCGGCCTGTTCGCCGCCATCCCGGCGGTGATCGCCTATAACCGGTTCAGCCACGGGGTGAACAAGGTGGAGGCGTCGCTCAACCGCTTCGCCGACGGGTTCCACACCACGCTCAGCCGCCAGCTCGACTCGGCACGCTGAAGGGGTACGGGCGATGGCCATGAACCTTCCCTCCCGCTCCGGCCGGGGGCGCCGCGCGCCGATGGCGGACATCAACGTCACGCCCCTGGTCGACGTGATGCTGGTGCTGCTGATCATCTTCATGGTGACCGCGCCGCTGCTGACCACGGGCGTGCCGGTCAACCTGCCCGACAGCCGGGCCAAGGCGCTGGACCAGGACCAGAAGCCCGAGCAGATCGCGATCGACGAGCAGGGGCGGCTGTTCCTGAACGACGATGAGATCAGCGATGCCGACCTGCCCGCGCGGCTGGACGCGATCGCCGCGCGGAAAGGCCCTGATGGGCAGGCGCCGCAAATCTATCTGCGCGCCGACCGGGCGCTGGATTACGGTCGGGTGATGCGCGTCATGGGCGAGCTGAACCGCGCCGGGCTGAACCGCGTGTCGCTGGTCACCGTGGAAGGTGGCGCGGGCGAGGGAACGGGCCAGCGCTGATGGAGCGTGGCGAGCGGACGGGATTGGCGATAGCGGTCGCAGGGCATCTCGTCCTGTTCGGCCTGTTGTCGGTCGGCTTTCTGGCGACGCCGAATCCGGAAAAGCTGAAGGTCACGCCGATCGACATCTCGCTGGTCAAGGATGTCGCGCTGGACGCGGCGTCGCCGACCCCCAACCAGCAGGCCGCCCAGTCGATCGCCCCCGAAGAGGGCGCGCCGGAAGACGCGGCACCCCCCGAGCCGGTGGAGGCCGAGCCCGCGCCGCAGCCTGCGCCGCCACCGCCCGCGCCCCAGCCGCAACCGCAGCCCAAGCCTCAACCGCGTCCACAGCCGAAACCCGAACCGGCCAAGCCCGAGCCGCGTCCCGAGCCCAAGCCGCAACCCAAGCCTGCCCCCAGACCGGCGGAAAAGCCCAAGCCCAAACCGCCCGAGCCGCGCCCCAGGCCGCAACCGGCCAAGCCTGCGCCCGCCAGGCCCGCTCCGGCCAAGCCGACGCCAGCGGCCAAGCCCGCACCGGCGGCGAGGCCCAGCCGATCGGAGGGCAAGCCCGCCGCGACCAGGCCGACCACCCCGGCGCGCGGCAGCGGCAAGAGCGAGACGGCGACCACGACCCGCCCGCGCGGCTCGCATCTGGGCGCCGACTTCCTGAAGGGGCTGTCGGCCGATCCGTCGCCCTCCAAGTCGCAGGCGGCGCCCGCCGCCCGGATCGGCGCGCAGCAACTGGCGAACATCGCCTCGGCGATCCTGCGTCAGGTCCAGCCCTGTGCGAACCGTCAGGTGACGCCGGGGCCGGGCGCCGAGCGTATCCGCGTCGCGATCAACCTGCACCTCAACAAGGACGGCAGCCTGGCGGCCGCCCCGCGTGTGGTCGGGCATAGCGGTGTCGATGGCGAGAACGAACGCTATGTCGACCGGGTCGACGATCTGGCGATCGCCACCTTCAAGGGATGCTCGCCGCTGCGCGGGCTTCCCGCCGAGCTGTACGACGTGCCGGGCGGGTGGAGCAATTTCACGCTGCGCTACAAGTTGCCGGGTTGAGGATGGCCGGTCCGTCCCTTCGCCCGCGTCCGGCGGTGGCCGCGCCCCCGAAAAAACGGGGCGTGGGATCGTTGGCATGATGACGACAGTTTTCAGAAACTGTCCATTGGATGACAGGCCGTCCGCGCTTTATGGAGCGCAAGGCGGCTGGAGCGACACGCGTTTCCGTTTCAGTTACCCGGGTTGAGGATCTGTTTATGCCCCGTTCCCTGCTGACCCTGCCGCTCACGCTGGCCCTGGCGGCCAGTGCCGTCGGCGCGCAGGACGTGCCCGCGCCCGCGCCCCAGGAACAGCCCGCGGCCCCCGCGCCCGCCGGGCAGCAGCCCGCGGCCGCGCCCGCCAATGGCCAGGAAGGGCTGGTCGTCGATGTCGAGGGCGGCATCTCCGCGCCGATGCCGATCGCGATCCCGGCGATGCCGACCAGCGCGGTGGTGCAGACGGCGGCGGGCACGACCGATGTCGTCGGGCAGGAACTGTCCAAGATCATCACCAACGACCTGCGCAATTCGGGGCTGTTCACGCCGGTTCCGCCCGCGCAGCTGCGCACCGTGTCCTTCCCGGAAGTGACCGCGCCCGCCTTCGACTATTGGAACGGCACCGGCGCGCAGGCGCTGGTCCAGGGCTATGTCCGCGCCAATGGCGACGGGACGCTGACGGTCGGCTGCTACCTCTATGACGTGCTGGCCAAGAGCGAGCTGGCGCGGCAGGGCTTCGTCGTGTCGCCGGGCGACTGGCGGCGGGCCGCGCACAAATGCGCCGACACCATCTATACCAAGCTGACCGGCGAAGGCCCCTATTTCGACAGCCGGATCGTCTATGTCTCCGAGACGGGGTCCAAGGCGCGGCGGATCAAGCGGCTGGCGATCATGGACCAGGACGGCGCCAATCACCGCTTCCTGACCAACGGCCAGTCGATCGTGCTGACCCCGCGCTTCGCGCCGAACCAGCAGTCGATCGTCTACATGTCCTATGTCGACAAGCGGCCCGCCATCTATGTCTATGACATCGGTTCGGGCCGTCAGCGGCTGGTGGTGCAGAATGCCGCGACGACCTTCGCGCCGCGCTTCTCGCCCGATGGCCGCTGGATCCTGTTCTCGATGGCGCAGGGCGGCAATACCGACATCTACCGCGTCTCGGCGCAAGGGGGCACGCCGCAACGGCTGACCAACGCGCCCGGCATCGATACCGGCGGCAGCTATTCGCCCGACGGCTCCAAGATCGTGTTCGAGAGCGATCGTTCGGGCGGGCAGCAAATCTATGTCATGAACGCGGACGGTTCCAACCAGCAGCGGATCAGCTTCGGCGGTGGCCGCTATGCGACCCCGGTCTGGAGCCCGCGCGGCGACCTGATCGCCTTCACCAAGCTGGGCGGCGCGTTCCGCATCGGCATCATGAATCCCTCGGGCGGCGGCGAAAAGCTGCTGACCAACAGCTGGCAGGACGAGGGGCCGAGCTGGTCCCCCAATGGCCGCGTCATCACCTTCCAGCGCTCGACACAGGGGGCGTCGGGCAAGGCGGATGTGTGGATGGTCGACCTGACCGGGGTGAACGAACGTCGCATTCCGACGCCGCTCGACGGCTCGGACCCGGCCTGGGGGCCGTTGCGGCCGTAATGGGGTATAGGGGTTTCAGTTTCGGGGGCGAAACGAACCAAAAGGGAGTGACAGTCCAGTGACCAAGATCAAGACCACCCTGCTCGTCGCCACGATGGCGCTGGCCATCGCCGGTTGCGCCAAGAAGCGGCCCGCCGTCCTGCCGCCCGCGCCGGTCGACCAGAATGCGGCCACCGACCCCAATGCGGGCCAGACCACCCCGACCGACGGCGCGATCGTCCCCGGCTCGGACGCCGACTTCAAGCGCTCGGTGACGTCGAACACCATCCATTTCGGGCTCGATCAATATGACATCGACCCCGAGTCGCGCGCGATCCTGGACAGCCAGGCGGCCTGGCTTCAACGCTATCCCAATGTCCGCATCACCATCGAGGGGCATTGCGACGAGCGCGGCACGCGCGAATATAATCTCGCACTGGGCGATCGTCGCGCGAACGCGGCCAAGAATTATCTGGCGGCGCGCGGCATCTCGCCCGACCGGATGAACGTCATCAGCTATGGCAAGGAACGCCCGATCGCGCTCGGCTCGGACGAGGCAAGCTATGCGCAGAACCGCCGCGCGGTGACCGTGGTCCTGAGCTGACGATCGTCATTCCTCCCCATCTCTGATGGGGAGGGGGACCGCGCCCGAAGGGCGTGGTGGAGGGGCTTGGCCCGTCCGTCTTTGCCCCTCCACCACCGGGCTGACGCCCGGCGGTCCCCCTCCCCAAGCATAGCTTGGGGAGGAATGGAGTGCGGTCGGCGCCGTACCCCAAAACCCCCGTTCAGCCTGAGCGAAGTCGAAGGCCAAGGGACTCGGCTCTCGGCAAGGTCCGGCGCGTGCACTTCGACTTCGCTCAGTGCGAACGGATGGCGGGCGTTCAGCCTCTGAAGGCTTGGTTCAGCAGCTTCGCGAGCCGCAACCCGCCCCGCTTCACCTGCTCGCGCTCGACCGGGGCCATCGCCCGGATCGCGGCGTCATCCATCGTCATATGCGCGGGCGTAGGCTGGCAGGGATTGCCGCCCATCGCGGCGGCATAGGCGCGCTTGGCGACCGCCCAGTTCTCGCGGCTCCAGGCCATCACGCCGCCCGCCGCCTCGCGCCGCCGCTCGGCCGCCGGATAGGCGCGGACCAATTTGGGGGGCGTCGAGATCGCCCGCTCGGCGAGCAGCCCGTCCCAGATCGAATGCAGGTTCAGCCGCGCGGTCGCATAGTCGCCATAATCGACATGGGTGTCGTTGCCGCCCTTGTCGCCCTTGTCCCCGGCATGGAGCGGCTGGTGCAGGTCGCCGACGAAGTGGACGAGGAAGGCCAGCGCCATCACCCGGTCCTTATCGCTGGCGCGCTTGTCCTTCAGGATCGCGAGCTGGCGCGGGATCTGCGCCGATACGCAGTCCCCGCTGTCGCAGGCGGGGGGCAGGCGAAAGGGCTGGCAGATGTCCACATTCTGGTAATGCCAGCTATAGGCATAGCCGAAGCGCGACTTGCCGTTTCCGTCCTTCAGCGGCTTGACGCAATCGGGCCAGACGCTGGCCTCCTCGATCGTCCGGACCGGGCAGCTCGGCGTGTCGAGCTCGCCTTGCGCGCGCAGGATCCGGCGGATTTCGGCGCGGGCATGCGGGGTGATGTTGGCCCAGGCAATGGCCGCCACCGTCTGATGTCCATAGTCCCAATAGGCGGCGGCGGGGGAGGTGAGGAACGACGCCGCGATCATCGCGACGAACAGGCGCAAGTGCTTCATGACGCGGGTTTTATCCCTCGTCGGCGTAGATCGCCACCCTGTGTTCGCCGCCACTCGTCGCACGGCCGCGATACATGCCCGCGGTCGTCATGCTCCAGGCGATCGCGCCGTCGGGCCCGGCCAGGATGGTGCCGCCGGTCCCGCCCAGCGCCTTCACCTCGGCCAGCACCGAGTCGGCGGCGGCCTGGAGGCTGTCGCCGGTGAAGCGGCGGCGCGCGGCGATCTCATGCCCCACGCCGACGCGGATGAAGACCTCGCCCGAGCCGGTGCACGATACCGCACAGGCGCGGTCGTCGGCATAGGTGCCCGCGCCGATCAGCGGCGAATCGCCGATCCGGCCCCAGCGCTTGCCCGTCACCCCGCCGGTCGAGGTGGCGGCGGCGACATGGCCCTGCGCGTCGCAGGCGACCGCGCCGACCGTGCCGTATTTCATGTCGCTGTCGAACGCATCGGCGCCGCGCGACAGCAGCTCGTCGAGCTGGCGGCGGCGCTCGTCAGTGTGGAACCAGGCGGGGTCGACCTGCTCCAGCCCCTGGTCGACCGCGAATCGGTCCGCGCCCTGCCCGGCCAGCAGGACATGCGGGCTGGCCTCCATGACCTTGCGCGCCAGCGTCACCGGGTTGCGCGTCCGCGTCACCCCCGCGACCGAACCCGCCCGCCGGTCGCGCCCGTCCATGATCGCGGCGTCCAGCTCGTTGGTGCCGTGCTGCGTGAAGCAGGCGCCGCGCCCGGCGTTGAAATGGGGATCGTCCTCCAGGACGCGCACGGCCGCCTCGACCGCGTCCAGCGCGCTGCCGCCCTCCGCCAGCACCGCCGACCCGGCCTTCAGCGCGGCGTCGAGCCCGGCGCGCGCTCCGGCATCCTGTTCGGGGGTCAGGACATCGCGGGTGATCCGGCCCGCGCCGCCATGGATGACCAGCGACCAGGATGCGGACATGGGGAAACTCCGATACTTGAAGGGGACAGGCTTTGCGCCCGAGCCCCTATCAGATCGTCGCTTTCCCGCCATCCCCCGGACGCAGCCCGATCAGCGGGCGGAGCCAGCGCAGCTTGCGGCCGACCAGATAAAAGGCCCAGCAGCCCGCCACCGTCGCCGCCACCAGGATCGCGGCATCGACCGCCAGCGGCCAGCCCAGCCTGCGCAGGCCCAGCGCGACGAGGATGATGATCGTCTGGTGGATCAGATAGAAGGGGAAGACCGCCTCGGTCAGCGTGCGGCGCCACGGATGGTCGCGGTTCCAGAAACGCTCCGCCAGCCCGATCAGCGCGACGACCGCCATCCACCCCTGCACCGCGCGTGCGCCCGCAAAGACGGTGCCCAGCCCCGCGGGCGCGCCCGCCAGCCCCGGCCAGCGCCACTCCAGCGCGGCGGCGACCGCATAGCTGGCCAGCGCGATGCCCGCCGCGACGATCCAGCCGCGCCGGAAACTGCCCAGCACCCGCTCCGACCCCGCCATGCCGAAGCCGAAGAGCAAGGCGGGGAAATAGATGGCATGCGCCAGCCAGTCGTCGATCAGGCCATGCGTCTCCAGCCCGCCGGGGAACAGGCGGATATCGACCAGCAGCAGCCACAGCACCGGCAGCACCGCGCCGCCCCATCCGCCGAACACCCGGTCGAACAGCGCCTGCGCCCTGCCGCCGAACCGGCCGCCCACCGCCAGCAGCACAGCCACCGCCATGGTATAGACCCACAGATAGGCGACGAACCACAGATGGTTCCAGGCGGGCGTCGGCACCACCCCGCCGATCAGCCGGAAGCCCAGCCAGTCGTGCAGCCAGAAGGTCGCATAGGAGCCCGGATAGCCATATTTGCTGACCAGCTCGGCCCAGATCTGCGGCGGCACCAGCACCGCGACCCCGAACGCCAGCGGCACGAGCAGCCGGATGCTCCGCCCTCGCGCGAAGCTGGCGATAGAGGGATGCCGGACCGCCAGCGCGCGGGTCGCATAGCCCGACACGACGAACAGCAGCATCAGCCGCCACGGATTGCTCGCCAGCATCGGGATCGCGACCCAGGGCAGCCGGGCGAGTTGCACATGGAAGCCCCACGGCACGAAGACCATGCCGATATGATAGAGGATCAGGATGGCGAAGGCGCCGATGCGCAGCCAGTCGAGTCCGTAATGGCGGGGGATGGGGGCGGCGGCGGTCATTCTTTGCCCGGTCTGGTACAGCACTGACTTTGAACCGCAACGCGCTTGCGCGTATATAGGGCCCATGTCCATTCGTCCCTGGCGAGACATTGTCCGCCGCCAAAGCCGTCAGATCATGGTGGGCCAAGTGCCCGTGGGCGGCGACGCCCCCGTCACCGTGCAGACCATGACCAACACGCCGACCAGCGATCCGGTCGCCACGATCAACCAGATCCGGCGCTGCGAAGAGGCGGGGGCGGACATCATCCGCGTTTCCTGCCCCGACACCGATTCGACCGCCGCGCTGGCCAAGATCACCAAGGCGGCGCGCGTGCCGATCGTCGCCGACATCCATTTCCACTATAAGCGCGCGCTGGAAGCCGCCGATGCGGGCGCGGCCTGCCTGCGCATCAATCCGGGCAATATCGGATCGTCCGAGCGCGTCGCCGAGGTCGTCCGTGCGGCCAAGGCCAATGGCTGCGCCATCCGCATCGGCGTGAATGCCGGTAGCCTGGAGAAGGACCTGCTTGAGAAATATGGCGAGCCCTGTCCCGAGGCGCTGGTCGAATCGGCGCTCGACCATATCAAGCTGCTCCAGGACCACGACTTCCACGAATATAAGGTCGCGGTGAAGGCGTCCGACGTCTTCCTGGCGGTGGCGGCCTATCAGGGGCTGGCCGAGGCGACCGACTGCCCGCTGCATCTGGGCATCACCGAGGCGGGCGGACTGATCGGCGGGACGGTCAAGTCCTCGATCGGCATCGGCTCGCTCCTGTGGTTCGGGATCGGCGACACGATCCGCGTCTCGCTCTCGGCCGAGCCCGAGGAAGAGGTGCGCGTCGGCTTCGAAATCCTGAAGGCGCTGGGCATCCGCAATCGCGGCGTGCGCGTCGTGTCCTGTCCGTCCTGCGCGCGCCAGGGCTTCGACGTGATCCGCACCGTGCAGGTGCTGGAGGAACGGCTCCAGCATATCCGCACGCCCATGTCGCTGTCGGTGCTGGGCTGCGTGGTCAACGGGCCAGGCGAAGCGCGCGAGACCGATATCGGCGTGACCGGCGGCGGCAATGGCAAGCACATGGTCTATCTGTCGGGGCTGACCGATCATACGGTCGAGGACGCCGACATGGTCGACCATATCGTCAAGCTGGTCGAGGCGAAGGCCGCCGAGCTCGAAGCGGCGGACGTCGCCAAGGCGGCGATCGCGGCGGAATGACCTGGGCCCATTCCTCTCCTTGCGGGGGAGGAATGGGTTTCGTTACGATGCGGGCATGACCGTCCTCCGCATCGCCGCCGCCCTGATCGAAGACGGAAGCGGGCGCATCCTGCTGGTGCGCAAGGCGGGCACCCGCTGGTTCATGCAGGCGGGCGGCAAGATCGAACCCGGCGAGGACGCCGCCGCCGCGCTGATCCGCGAACTGGACGAGGAGATCGGGCTGACGGTCGCCGAAACGGCGCTGCGCCTGATCGGGCGATTCTCGGCGGCGGCGGCCAATGAGCCGGGGCACCGGGTCGACGCCACGGTCTTTCACCTGACCGTCGACCATGACCCGGTGCCCGCCGCCGAGATCGAGGAGGCGATCTGGATCGATGGCCGCTCGGTCGAAACCCTGCCGCTGGCACCGTTGCTTCGCGACCATATCCTGCCATGGTGGCGGGGCGGCACGGGCAGGAGGGAATGACATGCGGCGGGGCGTGGCGATGATGGCGGGCGCGTTGATCCTGTCGGGTTGCGTCACGACCACGACCGAGAAGCCGTTGCTGACCAAGCGCGCCTTTGCTCGACTGGCCGCCCGGTGCGGCGTGACCCCGACCGAGTTCAAGACGGCGCGCAGCGGCCTGCCCTATGTCCGCTTCCGCTACACCGATGCCGCGCAGGAAACCGAAATCCGGGCCGCGCCCAGCGTCGAATGTATCGGGCGCGGCCTGAAACGCTATCGATATGAATATTTCGGCCCCGACCCGGACCCGGCCAAGCCCGACGCCTGACCAGGGCAGATCGCCATTCCGCGATGCCTTTCCGTCCCTCGCCCCTCGCAGAGGGGAGAGGGGAGAGGGTTGCGCAGACTTGGTCTTTGCGAGAGCAAAGGCTTAGTCGGAGCTGGGTGAGGGGTGGGCGCTCGCTTCGCGAGCGCGCGAGCCTTTGGGCTCGCTGTACCCCTCACCCAAGCTGCGCTAGCCAGCAGGCTGGCAAGCTCCGCTAACCCTCTCCCCTGTCCAGGGGAGAGGGGAAAAAGCAGTCCTGAATGTCGATCCGGCCTATAGCCGCAGGCCCAGCCGAACCCCCGCCCCGGCATCGGGGGCACCCCGGCTGACCCCGGCGCTGCCCTGGATGCCCAGCGACAGACGCTGCGACAGTGCGGTGTCCAGCCCCGCGCCGATCTCCTGCCGGTCGGCGCTCTGGTCGCTCGCGCGCGAGGCATAGTTGTACGAGAGGCTGACCTCGCTCGCCTTGCCCATGCGGACCGCCACGCCGCCCCGCGCGCTGGTCACGTCGCGCAGGGCATAGCCGTCGGGCTGACCGACGAAGCTGTGGCCGATCGCGGCAAAGGGCGTGACCCTGCCGGGCACCGCGGCTTCCGCCCCGATCGAATAATCGGTCTTGCCCGTCCCCAGGCCGCGCGAGGCCGAGGCGGTGGGCAGCTTGGCGCTGCCGGTCAGGGCCAGCGCCAGATGGTGCGGGCGCGGCGCGACCAGCTGGACCGACGCCCCCACCACCGCATCGCCCAGCCCGCTGCGCCGGACGCGCGTGGCCGGGCGGGTGGGGTCGACGAAGATGGGCAGGCCCAGCGGCCCGCCGGGCGCGACGACATTGCCCGGCGCGTCCACCTGCACCACCGGCAGCGCGGCGAACACCGTCACCCGCTTGCGCTTGGCCCGCAGGCCCAGCGACGTGCTGGCGGTATCCACACGCTGTCCGGTGCCATAGCGGCCCGAGGCATAGTCCGCCCCGACCGTCGCGGTGACCTGTGCCCCCGCCGGTGCCGCCAGCATCATGGCCAGACCCGTTGCCATCCATGCCGTCCTCATGCCCGTCATCCCTTTTTGCATCGGTGTTGCGGAGGCAACGGATGCGGGATGGGATTTCATCCGATCATCGGTGCACCCTCTCGCTTCCGTCGGGGGAGGGCGGCAATCGGCTCCTCTCGCCTTTCGGGGCCGTCCCCGTTATCGCCACGGGCATGAGCGCGCGCACGTCCCCCGTCATCGCCTTCGGCGCCGCGGCGCTGGGCATCGCCATCTATTCGGTGATGGACACGCTGATGAAGCGACTGTCGATCGACAGCGGGGCCTATAGCGCGGTGCTGTGGCGGTCCTGGGTCGGGGTGGTGCTGACCGGCGCGCTGTTCCTGGCGCGGGGCGGGCGCTGGCCGGGGCGGCAGGCGCTGGCCCTGCATGTCGCGCGCGGTGCGACCGGGGGCGCGTCGGTACTGCTATTCTTCTGGGGGCTGGCGCGGGTGCCGATGGCGCAGAGCATCGCGCTGACCTTTCTCGCGCCGCTGATCGCGCTGTTCCTGGCGGCCTTCACCCTGGGCGAGCGAATCCGGCGCGCCGCGATCCTGGGGTCGCTGATCGCGGGGGTGGGGGTGCTGGTGATCGCGGCGGGCGAGGTGCAGGCGCAGGCCTCAACCGAGACGGTGCTGGGCTCGCTGGCGATCCTCGCCGCCTCGATCCTCTATGCGGTCAGCCTGGTGCTGCTGCGGCGGCAGGCGCAGGTGGCGGGGCCGGTCGAGGTCGCGCTGTTCACCATGCTGGTGATCGCGGTGCTGATGCTGCCCGCCGCACCCTTCGTCTCGGGCTGGCCCGCCACGGCGCAATGGCCCGCCATCGTCGTCGCGGCGGCGCTGGGCAGCCTGTCGGCGCTGCTGCTCGCCTGGGCCTATGCGCGCGCGGAGGCACAAATCCTCGCGCCGGTCGAATATACCGCCTTCGTCTGGGCCGCGCTGCTCGGCTATGCGGTGTTCGGCGAGCGCGTGTCGCCGTTCACGCTGGTCGGGGCGGCGGCGATCATCGGGGGCTGCGTCGTCGCGGTGCGGCGGCCCGGACCGGGGCCGCAGAGCGAGGCGGGACTATGACGACGACCATCCGGGCCGCCCGGCCCAGCGATAGCGCGACCATCCTGGGCTTTGTGCGCGAACTGGCGGCGTTCGAGCGCGAGCCCGATGCCGTCCACGCCACCGAGCCGATGCTGGCGGAGGCGCTGTTCGGCGAACGTCCCGCCGCCGAGGCGATAATCGCCGAGCGCGACGGCATGGCGATCGGCTTTGCGCTGTTCTTCGCCAATTTCTCGACCTGGACCGGGCGGCGGGGCCTGTATCTGGAGGACCTGTACGTTACGCCGTCCGCGCGCGGGGGCGGGGTGGGCAAGGCGCTGCTGGTCCATCTGGCAGGGATTGCGCGCGATCGGGGCTGGGCGCGGTTCGAATGGTCGGTGCTCGACTGGAACACGCCCGCGGTCGAATTCTACCGCGCGATGGGCGCGCAGCCGATGGCGGAATGGACGGTGCAGCGCGTGTCGGGCGAGGCGCTGGAGCGGCTTGCGGGGCGGTGATCGGGTTCGTCCGGAGGCGCGCCTCGCTATGTCGTCTCTGGCCGATTGTTCGGAAATTGGGGTAGCGGCAGGCAAGACACCTCCGCGTTCTCCGCGCCTCCGCGCGAACCATTCTTCCTGGCCGCCCCACCCTGTCCGCTCCGTTCAGCCTGAGCGAAGTCGAAGGCCAAGGGATTGCCGTCGCCAAGCCGCGCGGATGGTGCGTGCGCTTCGACTTCGCTCAGCGCGAACGGAGGAGGGGAATCGGAACGCCGTTCCCAAGTCCCGGCCTCACCCGCCGACGATAAAAAACGCCCCGGTGCGGGTGGCACCGGGGCGTCCTTCAAACCGAAATCCGAAAAGGGATTATTCGCGGCCGGGCACGTCGTGGTCGTGCGGCTCTTCGCCCTTGGCCTTGGCGGCCTCGTAACGCTCGATCGCTTCCAGGGTGATGCGGCGCGCTTCGTCGCGGTCGCCCCAGGTGCCGATGCGCACCCACTTCTTCTTCTCCAAATCCTTGTAATGGGTGAAGAAGTGCTCGATCTGCTGGAACACGATCTCGGGCAGGTCGTCGCGACCGCCGACATTCGAATAATAGGGGAAGGTCGAGTCGACCGGCACGCAGACCAGCTTCTCGTCGCCGCCGGCTTCGTCTTCCAGGTTCAGCACCGCGATCGGACGCGCGCGCACGACGCAGCCCGGGATGAAGGGCGAGCGCGACACGACCAGCGCGTCGAGCGGATCGCCGTCGGGCGACAGGGTGTGGGGCACGAAGCCGTAATTGGCCGGATAGCGCATCGGCGTGTGCAGGATGCGGTCGACGAACAGGGCGCCGCTCGCCTTGTCGAACTCGTACTTCACGGGCTCGCCACCGGTGGGCACCTCGATCACGACATTGAGGTCATCGGGCGGGCTCTTGCCGACGGGAATGAGGTCGATACGCATGGTCAGTCTTTCTCTGCCAGGGGGCCGGATACAAGTTCCGGTGCAAAAACAATGGCGGGCGCGATAGCGCAACCCGCCATGCCCTGTCGATAGATGTCCTCAGCGCGCCTTCAGAAGACGATCGAGCCCGGTTTCGCCGGTGCCGACCTTTTCCAGACGCGGATAACGCGGACCGCCGGTATAGGCGAGCGTGACGTCGCGGAAGACATCCTGGTTCTTTATCACCAACTTGACCGGCTTGGCCGGGTCCTTGGCGGCCAGGATCGCGGCCTTCAGGCGATCGCCCGAATAGCTCTCGCCGTTGACCGCCTGGATTTGCGTGCCGACATCGATTCCCGCCTTGAACGCCGGACTGTCCCAAATCGAGCTGGTCACTTCGCCGCTGTTCGACACGATCATGCCCAGCGAGTAGCTGACATTGGTGCTGTTCTTCTCGCCCTGCTTGAAGGTCGCGGTGGGCTCGGGCGTATAGACCAGCTTGTAGCCGTTCATCGCAAAGCCCTGGATCGGGGCGGGCTGGCCCGTCTCGGTGATGCGACGGCGCAGGAAATCGGCCCAGTCATAGGGGACGATCTTGTTCAGCGTGGCCGCCACATCGTCGAAGGTGTAGGTCACCTCGCCCCAATCGCCGTTGCGGATGCCGAAAAAGGCCTTGGCGAAATCGTCGATCGACTTGGTGCCGTTCGACTTCTGGCGGAGCATCGCATCGACCTCCATCCAGACCATCAGCCCTTCGTTGTAATAATCTTCCGACCGCTGCCAGCTGGTCCAGCCCTTGGGCTTGCGCGACGAGATGATCGGGTCGTTGGTGGTGTCGACCAGGTTGCGCCACTGGCGCGCGGGCGCGGTGTCGTAGATGGCGAGGATCGAGGCGTACTGGTCCAGCGTATCCTGCTTCGACACCATGCCTGACCGCGCCTGGAGGACATAGCCCCAGAACTGGGTCTGCCCCTCATAGACCCACAGCAGCGAGTCGCGCATCGGCGAACGGTAATCGGGGGTCCACAGGTCCGCGCCGCGCCGGAACTTGCCGTCCCAGCTATGGGTGAATTCGTGCGGCAGCAGGTTGCGGCGACCCGGCCCGGCATTCCACTCGGTGAAATAGCCCGGCGTCACGCCATTTTCGGACGAGCGGTGATGCTCCAGCCCGATGCCGCCCAGCTGGTCGCTGATCGACAGCAGGAATTCATAATGGTCGTAATGCTCCGCGCCGAAGGTCTTGACCGCCTGTTCGACCAGCCGCCGGTGCGCCTCGATCTGATCGGGCTTGGCGGCCAGTTCGGCGGGATTGTCGGCAAAGACGTTCAGGTTGACGCGCGGGGTCAGCGGGAAGACCTTGCCATATTTGCCCGCCAGCACCGGCGAATCGACCAGAATCTCGTAATTGGTCGTGTCATAGGTGTAGGTCGAACCCGACGCCTTGGACGGCACCGCGCCCGCGGCGGTCCAGCCGGTCGGGAAGGTGGCGGTCATCTGGATCGGGATCTGGCGGGTATAATAGCCCGCCGGATAGAGGCTGACCGAATTGGGTTGCAGCGAGATCATCGTCGGGGTGACCGCGACGCGGCCCTGGTCGGGCTTGGTCGCCGACAGGAACTGGAACTCCAGGTCGAGCTGCGCCGCGCCCGCGGGCACGTCGATATGGAAGGCGAAGACGTCGACCGGGTCGCGGGTCCAGGGCAGGATCTGCCCGTTGGCGCGGATGACCAGCCCCGCCAGCTTCTCGATCTCGCCGCGCGGGGAATGCGCGCCGGGCAGCCATTTCGGGAAGAGCAGCGCCATCGGCCCGGCCTTGGCGACCGGGATCGTCTCCTTCACGCGGAAGATGCCGCGGTCGGTGTCGGTGGCGTCGACCACCAGCTTGATCGTGCCCGGATAGGGGGTGTCGACCGCGTCGGGGATGGTGTTGACGAACGGGGCCTGCGCGGCGGGCGCGGAATTGCCCGGCGGCACCTGGGCGTTCGCCACGTAGAGCGGGGCGGCAGCGGCCGAGGCGAGCAGCGAGGCAACGACAATCGAACGAAACGCGGTACGGATCATGGAGAGCCTTTTGCGGCGAAGAGAGACGCCGGCAGGTTAGGCACCCGATAGGCCAGTCGTCCAGACCCTTTTGCCCGCCTCAGCTCCCGCCGCCCAGCACGTTGACCGTGAAGGCGATGACGCCGAGGTTGAAGATGAACGCCGCCAGGCACTGGCCCGTCACCACGCGGCGCATCCGGCGCGAAGCGATCGACACGTCGCTGGTCTGGAAGGTCATGCCCAGCGTCACCGAGAAATACAGGAAGTCCCAGTAATCCGGTTCGGTAGTGTCGGGGAATTGCAGGCCGCCCGCATCGCCCTTGTCGCCCGCACTGTAGAAGAGATGCGCATAATGCAGCGCATAGACGATGTTGGAGAACAGCCAGGCCAGGATCAGCGTGGCCACGACCAGCGCGATGGTGACGAGGCTGCTCCGCCCGCGCAACTCGCCGCCGACCGCGACCAGGACGACGAACAGCACGATCCCGCAAAAGACCAGCAGCACCGCGCGATTGGCGTCGTTGCGTGCGGCGCGGCGGCGCATCGTGGCCGCCTGTCCCTGTTTCAGCAGCGGGACCAGCGACCCGATGAACAGGATCGCGGCGGCATCGAACCCGGCAAGAATGCCCCGCGTCAGACCCAGCCGCGGAATCAGCAGCGCCGCCGCCACGATCAGGACGAACCCGAACAGCACGAATCGCGGCGGTGCGATCCGGTCCCCGATACGACGTTGCAGCCGTTGCCAGCGTGTGATGGTCATAAGATCGATCTACCCGGACGCGGGCGGGGTCGGCCAGTGACAAAGGCGACGCCTGTCGCGGCCGTCCGAAATCCCGGCACGGCCCGGATGCGCCGCAGGCGTCAACCCGCCGCGCGCGCGCCCTCATCTGCGATCGCCACCCGATTGCGTCCGTCGCGCTTGGCCCGATAGAGCGCTTCGTCCGCCCAGCGGAAGAGGTCGTCCTGCGTGGCGTCACTACGCCCCGGGTCGAGACAGGCTTGCCCGATGCTGACCGTGACGACCCGGCCGGGGGGCAGGCCCGGATGCGGCAGGGCCATGGCCTCGACCTGGCGGCGGATGCCCTCCGCGATATTGATCTCTTCCCAGGGCAGCAGCAGCGCGAATTCCTCGCCGCCGAACCGCGTCACCATCTCGATCGGACAGTTCGCGCCGCGGGCAATGGCCTTGGTCACGGCCTGCAGGCACCGGTCGCCGGCGGCGTGGCCGGCGGCGTCGTTGAACAGCTTGAAATGATCGACATCGATCAGGATCAGGCGGATCGCGTCCCCCCGCATCCGGGCGGTCTGCCGCAGTCGGGCATAGCGTATGTCCATGCTGCGCCGGTTGCCCGCGCCGGTCAGCGGATCGCGATGCGACATGCGGGTCAGTTCCTCGACCGCCGCCTCCAGCTCGCTGCTCTGGCGCTGCTGGATCAGGGTCAGCAGGAAACTCTGCTTCTGCACCCGCTCGTTGAAATAGGCGCCGATCGGTGTCGCCAGGATCATGGCGCCGTGGAAGGCCAGGATGTCGACCGACTGGAAAAGTAGCGTCCGTGGCGCGATGGCAAGCGGCAGTCCGAGATAGACGACGATGTTGGCGAGCGCGACGAGGATCGCGGGACGCACCTTGATCGGCAGGATCAGATTGGCGGTGAAGGCCGTCGCCAGTGCCGTCGTGCTCAACTGCTCGGCCATGGGCGACGGGACCGCCAGCGAAAGCCGGGTGACGAGGCCGACCGTGATGACGAACGGGATGGCACCGGCAAGCCATATCAGATGGGGCGGAATCCGCCGCTGCCCGACGAGGATCAGCGCCAGCACGATGGACGGCAGTTGTACGCTGAGCTTCCAATAGAGGGATAGCGCCAGCACCCCCACGCGCATGTCCACGATCACACCGAACAGCGTCAGGACCAGAAGCGTGGCGAGGACATAGACGACCTGGCTGCGCACGCTATCGGCGCGATAGCGGTCGAAGTCCCGCTCGAGGCGCGGGGGCAGGCGGATCGAGGACGTCAGCCTGGAAAGCGCATCCTCCAAAGCGGGTCGATCGGGCATCAGGCACTCCGGCTGACCGCGTCCTAGGGGGACGACGGTAAACCATAGGTTATAGACACAGATTTGGCTTTCGCGCCGGTGAATCCGGTCCTGTCCGGCCGCGACGAACGGGCGACCCGCTATTCTGTTCGAGGCGGCTTCCGGTCACGGCGCTTTCGGGTCGGAACTTGGGCCAGATCAACGCCTTGCCTCTGGCGGTATGACATGCAGGGGGCATGTCCGAACCCGCCACCCCCTTGCCGAGCGGCACGTCCGCTTCCCATGCCGCCGCGCTGATCGTCATCGACATGATCAACGATCTCGATTTCGAGGGCGGCGAGGATTTGCGCGAACCGGCCGAGGCGGCGGCGCAGCGGATCGTGGCGCTGCGCGATGCGGCGGACGAGGCCGGGGTACCGGTGATCTACGTCAACGACAATTTCGGCCATTGGCATTCCGAACGCTCCTCGATCATCGCGCATTGCGACCGCGAGGACAGTCCGGGCCGCGCGCTGATCGCCGCGCTCCGGCCGCGCGACCGCGACTATTTCGTGGTGAAGCCGCAATTTTCGGGTTTCTACGCGACCAACCTGCCCGTCCTGCTGCCGCAACTGGGCGTCACGCGCGTCATCCTGACCGGGGTGGCCGCCGACATCTGCGTGCTGTTCACCGCCGCCGATGCGCATATGCGCGAGTATGACCTGTGGGTGCCGGGCGACACGGTGGCGAGCGAGAGCGACGCGCATCGCCGCTGGGCGCTGGAGATCATGCGGCACAGCATGTGCGCGGAGACCCGGCCGACCGACGAACTGGCGCTGGCCGACTGGCTATCCCAAGGGGCGTGATCGCACTCTAGCGCGCGGGGCTTCGCTACCTTAGATAGCGCCACCTCTATGGCACGGATCGAAACCCCCAAGCGCGTGCGCGGCACGCAGGACATCTTCGGCGACGAGCAGCGCCGCTTTGCGCAGGTGCTGGCCACCTTCGAGCATGTCCATGGCCTCTACGCCTTTCAGCGGCTCGACCTGCCGGTGTTCGAGGATACGCAGGTCTTTGCCCGCTCGATCGGCGAGACGACCGATGTCGTGTCGAAGGAGATGTACACCTTCCCCGATCGCGGCGGCGACCTGCTGACGCTGCGCCCCGAATTTACCGCGGGGATCGCGCGCGCCTATCTGACCGAGGGGTGGCAGCAATATGCGCCGCTGAAGCTCGTCACCTCGGGCCCGGTGTTCCGGTACGAGCGCCCGCAAAAGGGGCGCTATCGGCAGTTCCACCAGATCGACGCCGAGATCCTCGGCGCGGCCGAACCGGCGGCGGATGTCGAGCTGCTGGTGATGGCCGACCAGCTGCTGCGCGACCTGGGCATCGCCGAGGGCGTGACGCTCCAGCTCAACACGCTGGGCGATGCCGAGACCCGCGATGCCTGGCGCGACGCGCTGGTCGCGCATTTCGAGGCGCATCGCGACCAGCTGTCCGAGGACAGTCTGGTGCGGCTGGAGAAGAATCCGCTGCGAATCCTCGATTCGAAGGACCCGCGCGACCGGCCGATCGCCGATGCCGCGCCCGATATCGACGCCTATCTGACGCCCGAGGCGCGCGCCTTCTTCGAGGCGGTGACGGTGGGGCTGGACGCGGCGGGCGTGGCCTGGACGCGCAATGCGCGGCTGGTGCGCGGGCTCGATTATTATCGCCACACGGCCTTCGAGTTCGTGACCGACCGGCTGGGCTCGCAAGGGACCGTGCTGGCGGGTGGTCGCTATGACGGGCTGATCGAGTCGCTGGGCGGTCCCGCCACGGCGGGCGTGGGCTGGGCGGCCGGTGTCGAGCGGCTGGCGATGCTGCTCGACGAGCCGGCCAAGCTGGGGATCGACGCGGTTGTCGTGCCGATGGGCGCGGCGGCGGAGCTGCGCGCGACGGGGCTGGTCGCGGAACTGCGCCGCGCGGGCGTCGCCACCGACATGGCGTTTCGCGGCAATATGAAGCGCCGCATGGCCAAGGCCAACGACCAGGGCGCCAGCTATGCGCTGATCCTGGGCGATGACGAGTTGGCGAACGGCCAGGTGCAGGTGAAGGCGCTGAAGACCGGCGAGCAGGCGACCGTCTCGCTCGACGGGGCGGCGCAGGGCCTGTTCGACCTGTTGTTCGAGGACGAGATCGCCGAGGCTCATGGCGAGACGCTCCCTCCATTGGCGCAGCGTCTGACCATCGCATGAAGACCATCTCCGCCGAACGCATCGCGCAGATCGAGGCGCGGCGCGACGAATTGCAGGCGATGATGGCGACCGGCGACCTGCCCTCGGACCGTTTCGTCGCGGTGTCGAAGGAATATGCCGAGCTGGAGCCGGTCGCCAACGCCGCCGCAGAAGTGCGTCGGTTGCGGCAGGAGGCCGACAGCCTGACCTTCATGACGCAGGACGGCGACGACGAATTGCGCGAGCTGGCGGCGGAGGAACTCCACGCCAACCGCACCGCGCTGGCCGAGGCGGATCGCCATCTGGCGCTGGCGCTGCTGCCCCGCGACGCCGCCGACGAGCGCGCGGCGATGCTGGAAATCCGCGCCGGGACCGGCGGCGACGAGGCGGCGCTGTTCGCGGGCGACCTGTTCCGCATGTACCAGCGCTATGCCGAGCGGCAGGGCTGGCGGGTCGAGGTCATCTCCGCCTCGGTCCCCGATACGGGCGGTTACAAGGAAGTCGTCGCCTCGGTCGCGGGCGCGGGCGTCTTCGCCAAGCTGAAGTTCGAATCGGGCGTCCACCGGGTCCAGCGCGTGCCGGTCACCGAATCGGGCGGGCGCATCCACACCTCGGCGGCGACCGTCGCGGTGCTTCCGGAAGCGGAGGAGGTCGACCTCCAGATCGATGACAAGGATCTGCGCATCGACATCTACCGCTCGTCGGGCGCGGGCGGGCAGCACGTCAACACCACCGATTCGGCGATCCGCATCACCCATATCCCGAGCGGGCTGGTGGTGATCCAGCAGGACGAACGCTCGCAGCACAAGAATCGCGCCAAGGCGATGAAGGTGCTGCGGACCCGGCTCTACGAGGCGGAGCGCGAGCGGCTGGCGGCGGAGCGGGCGGGCACGCGGCGCTCGATGGTCGGATCGGGCGACCGGTCGGAACGGATCCGCACCTATAATTTCCCGCAAGGCCGCGTGACCGATCATCGGATCAACCTGACGCTCCACCGCCTGCCCGAAATCCTGGAGGGCGAGCTGGACGAACTGGTCGGCGCGCTGCTGGCGGAGGATGAGGCCGAACGGCTCGCCGCGCTCGATGGGTGAGGGCAGACGTTCCTCTTTCCTCCATTCACACCACCCCGGCGAAGGCCGGGGTCCAGCTACCCTGTCGCCTGAGATGCGCGATGGGTGTCGACCAAGGGCCGGTAGAGACTGGACCCCGGCCTGCGCCGGGGCGGTAGGAACGGTTTAGTGGACGCCCGCACCGCGCTTCTACAGGCCGCCGAGCGTTTCGCCTTTTCCCCCACCGCGCGGCTCGATGCGGAACTGCTGCTCGCTCATGCCCTGGGGATCGAGCGCAACGCGCTGCTGCTCGACCTGACCCGCGCCGTCCCCGACAGCTTCTGGCCGCTGGTCGAGCGTCGCGCCGCGCAGGAGCCCATCGCCTATATCACCGGCACGCGCGGCTTCTGGACATTGGACCTGGCGGTCGGCCCCGGCGCGCTGGTGCCGCGCGTGGACAGCGAAACGCTGATCGACGCGGCGCTGGCCCATTTCAAGGGGCGCCCGCCCGCCACGGTGCTGGACCTTGGCACTGGGCCGGGGACTTTGCTGCTGGCGCTGCTCGACGAGTGGCGGGCCGCGGTCGGGCTGGGCGTGGATCGCTCTGCGCAGGCGCTGGACTATGCGCTCGCCAATGCCGCCGCCTGCGGGCTGGCCGATCGCGCGCGGTTCGTGCGGGGCGACTGGGCGGCGGCGCTGACCGGCGCGTTCGACTGCATCGTCACCAATCCGCCCTATATCGGCACCGACGAGATCCTCTCGCCCGAGGTGCGCGATTACGAGCCCGGCTCGGCGCTGTTCGCGGGGCCCGAGGGGCTGGACGACTATCGTCTGCTCGCCCCCGAACTGCGTCGCCTGCTTGCCCCCGGCGGGGCGGCGGTGGTCGAGATCGGGCACGAACAGGCGCCCGCCGTGACCATGCTTCTGGAAGCGCAGGGATTCCGGGTGGCGCTGCACCGCGATCTGGGCGGTCGCCCGCGCGCGCTGCTGGCGCATTGAACATTCCCGACGATGCCCCATATTTCACTTGTAGGACCGGCCCCCGACCCGCTACAGCGCGCACAGGGGCACGCGAACATCGACGGCTTGCACCGTGTTTTCGGGACACGACGTGGTTGGGCATCGTCGATGTCGGGCCGATGCCCGTACCCTTCGTCATGCAGTCGCTGCTGTCCGGCGGCCGTGGCAAGCGCCCGTTGGGCGCCAGAGCTTCGCATCGTGCGGGACGCGCGCGGTGCCGGGAAAAGTGGACCTTGTTGGTTTGACGACTAAGGACGAACAGCTTGATCAATAATCGGCAGGCCGGCCGCCGTCGCGGTCGTGGTGGCGGCAATAATGGTGGGCAGCGCCCGGGTGGCAATCCCGGTCGTCCCGACAATGGCAATCGCATCGACAACCGCGCGCGCGGCAACGCCAACCAGCTGTACGAAAAGTACAAGAATCTGGCGGCCGAGGCGCAGCGTCAGGGTGACCGGGTCAACACCGAATATTATTGGCAGTTCGCCGATCACTATTTCCGGGTGTTGAGCGAAAGCCGCTCGCGCTTCGAGGAGCAGAATCAGCGTCGCCAGCGCGAGGAATCGCGCGATGACGGCTTTGACGACGGCTTCGACGGCGGCGACGAGGATTATGGCGACGAGGGCGATCCCATCCGTCCCGGCGAGATGCAGGGCGAGGCGGAGCCGCGTCGCGAACGCCAGCCGCGCGAGGAGCGCAGCCGCGACGATCGCCCCCGCCGTGACCGTGAGAGCCGTGACCGTGAGGGCCGCGACCGTGAGGATCGCCCGCGCCGGGACGACCGCCGCCCGGCCCGCACCGAACAGCCGGTGATGGCCGAAGAGGCGCAGCCCGTCGTTGCCGCGAGCGCCGAGGTCGCCGAGCCGACCGCCGAGGCCGAAGCGCCCCGCCGTCGCGGTCGCCCGCGTCGCGAACGCCCGGTCGAGGCGCAGGCTCAGGACGGCGCGGAAGCGACCGGCTTCGACGCCGATCGCCTGCCGCCCGCGCTGAGCCCGGTGGCCGACAGCGAGGCTCCCGTCGAGGAAAAGCCCCGCCGTCGCCGTGTCCGCGCCGCCGCTCCGGTCGAGCCGGAAGCCGCGGCGGGCTGATACCGCCCGGACGGAACGAAAAGGCCGGTCGTCGCACCCCGCGACGGCCGGCCTTTTTCATGGAATGGCGGGCGCGGGGCACTCAATCGCGCCGGTCGACCTCCTCGTCATGCCCGCTGCCCGAACTGAGGAAGACCAGCCCCATCAGCGCGCCGGTCAGCATCACCATGCCGCCGATCCCACCGACCACCCCCAGCATGGTGACGGGGTTGAGCGGGCCATAGACCTCCGCCAGCACGACCAGCGCGAAGCAGACCGCCACGGCGGCGGCCAGCGTCATCCATGCCATGATCGCGCGGAACCGCGCCCAGGCGAAGGCTGCCTGCTCGGGATCGTCCAGACCGGATGGGGGAGGGGCCATGGCCCGACTATGGGTGCAGCGCCGCGTCCGGACAAGCCGCTCCGGCCGCGTCGGTCAGGCGCCCAGCCCGGACCGCCGCACCGGCAACCGCGCCAGGACGCCGCCGGCAATGGCGTTGATCTCCAGCCGGATCGGATGCCGCAGCGCATAGACCACTGCCAGCCACGCCAGCACCCCCGCCGCCGCCGCCAGACCCAGCAGGCCCAGCCCCATCGCCTCGGGCGCCGCGACCCAGTGGTACAGCGCCAGCAGCGGGACGACGGTGGCCAGCGCGCCGACCAGGCTCTGCGCATAGATGACCAGCATCGCGCGCCAGGCAAAGCCGGTCAGCCGCCGCATCAGCCCGACATAGATCAGGAACCAGGCGATGCCATAGCCGACGCGCGAGGCCGCCGCCGCCTCCAGCCCCGCCATCGCGCCCAGGAGCAGCAGCCCGATCGACGCGGCGGTATCGAGCATGTTGAACACCACCAGCTTGCGAATCCGCCCAAGCACGATGGGCAGCTCGATATGCAGCGGCAGCGCCGCCATGAAAATCTGCCCGATCGCGATCCACACCAAGAGCGGCGCCACCCCCGCCCAGCGCGGGCCATAGAGCATCAGCACGATCGGCGTCGCGGCGGCGGCCAGGAACGCCATGGCGGGCCAGGTCACCGCGCTATAGGCGGCGACCACCCGCTGATAGGGCGCGGCCAGATCGGCGCCCGAGTCGCGCAGGCGGGCAAAGGCGGGATAGAAGACGCCGTCGACCGCGCCGCTGACCAGCATCTGCAACTGCGCGGCCAGGCTGGAGGCGCGACCGAACAGGCCGACCGCGGTCAGGGTCAGGACACGGCCGATCACCAGATCGGGGCTGCGCATCCCGATTCCCCCGCTGATATGCAGCAGCGAGCTGTTGGAGCCGAAGCGCAGGATCGGCCCGACGCCCTTCAGCCGGGGCGGAAAGGGCGGACGAAGGCCCGAGCGCCACTGGCCGATCAGCGCGCGCGTGGCTTGCTGCGCAACGGCGGCCCAGGCGAGCGAAAAGGCCGAATAGCCCGCCCAGGCCAGCCCCAGCGAAAAGCCCGCATTGACGATCGCCGCGCCGACATTGACCAGGAACAGCGAATGATAGTCCATGCGCCGCTGCAACATGGCGCTGGGCACGATGCCGAAGGGGACGACCAGATAGGAACCCGCGATGATCGCCAGCAACGGGGTCAGCCGCGCATTGTCGTAGAATTGCGCGAGCGGCCAGGCGAGCATCAGGATCAGCAGCCCGATCCCCAGCGCGAAGATCAGCGAGACCGAAAAGCACGTCTCCACCTGGGCATCGGTCAGGTTGCGTTCGCCTGCGACGAACCGGCTGATGCCGAAATCCTGCACCACTGACACCATCATCGCGGCGGACAGCGCGATCGAATAGAGCCCCATTTCGGGCGGCGACAGGAAGAAGCGCGAGATCAGGACGCTGACGACGAACTGAATCGCAAAGGCGATATATTGCGCCCCGATCGACCAGAGCGCGGCGCCCCGGATCGACGACCCGCTCATCGGCGGATCCTGTCGCGGGCCAGCGCGCGGGCCAGCCGCACCGCCGCCAGCGGCCGCCCGGTCCGCGCCAGCCGCGCTACCGCGCGCCACAGGCCCGGCACCCGCCCGGCCGGATGCCCGTGCGTATCCGCCAGATGCGCGATGATCACCGGCAGCCCGGCGCCCGCCAGCGAAGGAGGATCGAACAGGATGCCGGTGACCACCTCGCTGCGCACCGCCCGCGCCACGCCGTCACGACCAAAGGCGGCGTCCAGCCCTTCGATCGGCGGCAATTCCTGCCAGCCGTCGGAGGGATCGGGCCGCCCCGCCAGCCGCTCGATCCGCACCTGCCGCGCGACGGCGGCACCATAATGCTGCACCAGGACATGGCGATTGGACACCTGGGTCCCCGAATAGCGATAGAGGAGCAGGCGGTCGGGCAGGTTGGCCATGCGCGTCCGCTCGGCAAGCCGCAGCCAGAGGTCGTAATCCTCGCAATGGCGATAGGCCGGGCGATAACCACCCACGGCTCGCAACAGGTCGCGACGCATCATGACCGAGGGGTGGCAAAGAAGCGGCCCCGATTCCAGTGCCGCCGTCACCGATTCGGCGGAAAGGGGGTGATCGATCGCCGCGCCGCGCTTGGGCTCGCCGGTCTCGGTGATCCGCAGGACGCGGGTGCCGACGACGCCATGATCGGGATGCGCATCGAGAAAGGCGACCTGCCGGGCAAAACGCTCGGGCAGCGCGACGTCGTCGCCGTCCATGCGCGCGACATATTCGCCC